>NZ_JAUSYN010000002.1:2605677-3833854 GCF_030816915.1 Streptomyces sp. B3I8
GTACGCCACGCTCGCCAACCACGGCAAGCACGGCACGTACACGCTCGTCGAGAAGATCACCAGGGACGGTACGGAGCAGGTGAAGCTGCCGGACAGCGGCGCCAAGCAGGCCGTCGACCGCACCTCGGCCGACACCACCACGCAGGTGCTGCGCGGCGTCGTCCAGTCCGGTACGGCGACCGCCGCACTGCAGGCGGGCCGCCCGGCGGCGGGCAAGACCGGTACGGCCGAGGAGGACCAGGCCGCCTGGTTCGCCGGCTACACCCCCGACCTCGCCACGGTCGTCTCGGTGATGGGCCAGGACCCGGACACCGGCGCGCACAAGTCGCTGTACGGCGCGATGGGCCTGCCCCGCGTCAACGGCGGCGGCGCGCCCGCGCAGATCTGGGCGCAGTTCACCAAGGCGGCGCTGAAGGGCAGGCCGGTCAAGAATTTCGACCTCAAGCTGCAGCACGGGGCCGAGCAGACCGTCGAGCCGAGCAACGGGGCGAGCGGTGACCCGTCGTCCTCCGGCAGCCCGGAGGTCACCGGCGGCACGGGCGCCGACGGCGGCACGGGCGGACACGAGACCCCCGGCGGCGACGCGGGCGGCACCCCGGCGGACGGCGGTACCGGCGACGGCGGCGCGGGGAACCCCGGCGCCGACGCGGGCGGCGGCGCGGCGAACGGCGGAACCGGGTCGCAGACGGCGGGCGCCGGGGCGGGGGGCGCCGGCGGAACCGACGCCGGGACCTCCGACGCGGGCGGCACGGGAACGTCCACGGGCACCGACGCGGGCGCCGGCGGCGGAGGCGGCGCGGGCGGCCCCGGACAGGGCGACGGCGGGCTGATCCCGCAGCTCACGAACGAGCGACGCGAGTAGGACCGACACCGGACCCCGGGGCGGGGGTGGCGGGGGCTTCACACCCCCGCCACCCCCGCACCTGTGTGGAGGGACCCGCCCGCACGGCGGGACCCGACTCAGATCGCCAGATCCTTGATGATCTTCGCCACGTGACCGGTCGCCTTGACGTTGTAGAGGGCGCGCTCGACCTTGCCCTCCTCGTCCACGACGACCGTGGAACGGATGGCCCCGACCACCGTCTTGCCGTACAGCTTCTTCTCGCCGAAGGCGCCGTACGCCTCCAGGACCCGCTTGTCCGGATCGGCCAGGAGGGTCACCTTCAGGGACTCCTTCTCGCGGAACTTCGCGAGCTTCTCCGGCTTGTCCGGCGAGATGCCGAGGACGTCGTACCCCGCGCCGGCGAGCAGCTCCAGGTTGTCCGTGAAGTCGCACGCCTGCTTGGTGCAGCCGGGGGTGAGCGCGGCTGGGTAGAAGTAGACGATGACCTTGCGGCCCTTGTGGTCCGCGAGGGAGACCTCGTTGCCGTCGGCGTCCGGCAGGGTGAAGGCGGGGGCGGTGTCGCCGGGCTGGAGTCGCTCGCTCATGGGTACCTCACGAAGGGCGGGGCAGATGGGGTGACGGGTGCTGCGGCTCCGAGCCTAATCGCCCCGGCGCCCCGCATACCGGGGGTGCCGTGGGGTGCGTTCGCCCGGAAGCTGACAGACTGTCGATCAGCAGACTCATCAGGCCAATCAGACCCAGCGGACCCCAGCGGACCCAGCGGGCGTCGCAACGACCACGGAGGAAGCGCGGTGGCGGACACGCCGAGCACGCCGGACACCAGGACTCCGGCACAGATCGAGGCGGACATCAGGCGCCGCCGCGAAACCCTGGCCGAGACGCTCGACGAGATCGGCGTCCGGGTCCACCCGAAGACGATCGTCGGCGACGCGAAGGCGAAGGTCACCGCACAGGTCGACCACACCCTCGGCCGCGCCTACGTCGGCGTGAACCGCGCCGTCGACGGCGTGAAGGCCCAGTTCGTCGACGAGGACGGCGCCCCGCGTCTGGAGCGCATCGTGCCGGCCGCGCTGGTGGTGGCCGGTGTCGTCGGCCTCGTCGTCCTCGGCCTGCGCCGGGACCAGTCCCCGCCGCCGCGCGGGCGCCGGGGACGCTGACCCGGCTGCGGACTTCGGCGCGCGGGACAGGTAGGTTCGGGGACGTGAGCGAGAAGACCCAGCCCGACAACCACGACAAGCTGCCCATCCGGATGCTGCACGACCGGGTTCTGGTACGGCAGGACACCGCCGAGGGCGAGCGCCGCTCGGGCGGCGGCATCCTGATCCCCGCGACGGCGGCCGTCGGCCGGCGCCTGGCCTGGGCCGAGGTCGTCGCGGTCGGGCAGAACGTGCGCACCGTCGAGGCGGGCGACCGCGTCCTGTACGACCCCGAGGACCGCGCCGAGGTCGAGGTCCGCGGCACCGCCTACGTCCTCATGCGCGAACGCGACCTCCACGCGGTAGCCGCCGACCGCTTCGAGGGCACGGAGGACTCGACGGGGCTGTACCTGTAGCCCGACAACCACAAAAGGGGCCGGCGACAACCGTCACCGGCCCCTTCGGCGTGCGACCGCAAGACACCCGCGTGCCCCCTCGGCTCCTCACTCGTTACTCCGTACGGGAAATGAACACGCAGCCGAAAACGGAGGGGGCATGACGGGCAGCAACGTCAAGCGATCCTACGATCGTGAAACCCTGAGCGCGGCGGTACGCGAATGTCGGACATGGAACGAACTCATGCGACACCTGGGGCTGGGAACGAGCGGCGGGCAGCGGCGTGTACTCCAGCACAAGGTCGCCGCCCTCGGCATCGATACCAGCCACTTCTCGCAACGCAGTCGGTGGCGTCTGTACGCGGACACCGCGATCGCTGGAGCCGCCGCGTCGTCCACCACATTGCGAGAGACCGCCCTCAAGCTCGGCGCGACACCGGCGCCCGGCACTCTCGCGCACATCCGCCGCCGCATCGACGCGGCGGGTATCGACATCAGTCACTTCCCGAACATCAACCGCGCGCGGGCAGACTTACCGCTCTTCACCGACGACGAACTGCACCGAGCAGCCGCTTCCTCGAAAAGCGTTCGCGAAGCCGCCAGGACACTGGGAATCCCTGATGACGGTCAGTCCCGGGCTGCGCTGAGCCGGGCGCTGCGAGAACGGCACGTGGAAACGTCGCACTTCCGAAATGCCCGGCTGTCGATCCCTCAAGACCAACTGCGGGAAGCAGTACGGGAAGCATCCAGCTACGCCGACGTCATGCGCGCCCTGAACCTGGAAGTGAACGACACCAACCACCGCCGCGTTCGCCGAGCGGCAGCCCGGTTCGACCTCGACACGAGGCACTTCAGGCGTCGAGCCTGGGGCACGTCCGTAGTCGTCAAGCCCGCCCGCAAGGCGGAGAACGTACTGGTGATCCTCCCCGACGGAGCCGGACGGACCAACCGGGTACGTCTGCACGCGGCACTGGAGGAGATCGGAGTTCCGTACCAGTGCGCTTCGTGCGAGAACACCGGTGAGTGGCTGGGCACACCACTCACCCTCCACATCGATCACATCAACGGCGACTGGAAAGACAATCGAGCGAGCAACCTGCGTTACCTGTGCCCGAACTGCCATTCGCTGACACCGACATGGTGCCGCCAGAAGAAAGGGCGCCCGACGACGCGCGGCGACTTGGCTCTACACTGAGAACTGCGGACACCCGCCAAAATGAATGTCCGTTTTGGGGCGGTCGTGGCGAAATGGCATACGCTCGGGCTTTAGATGCCCGCGGGAGTAATCCCATGTGGGTTCGAATCCCACCGACCGCACCGGCAGGCAGGGCCCGGTTCGCTCAGGCGAACCGGGCCCTGTGCATATCGACAGCTCCGGAAGAGTCAGCCCAGCAGTTCCCGTACTGCCGGGACCAGGGCGCGGAAGGCCTGGCCCCGGTGGCTGATGGTGTTCTTCTCGGCGGGGGTCAGTTCGGCGCAGGTGCGGGTGTCGCCGTCGGGCTGGAGGATCGGGTCGTAGCCGAAGCCGTTGGTGCCGACGGGGGTGTGGCGGAGAGTGCCGCGGAGTCGGCCCTCGACCACGCGTTCGGTGCCGTCGGGGAGGGCGAGGGCGGCCGCGCACGCGAAGTGGGCGCCGCGGTGACGGTCGTCGATGTCGCCGAGCTGGGCCAGGAGGAGGTCCAGGTTCGCCTTGTCGTCACCGTGCCGGCCGGCCCAGCGGGCGGAGAAGATGCCGGGGGCGCCGCCGAGGACGTCCACGCACAGCCCGGAGTCGTCGGCGACCGCCGGGAGTCCGGTGGCGCGGGCCAGGGCGTGCGCCTTGAGCAACGCGTTCTCGGCGAAGGTGACGCCGGTCTCCTTGACGTCGGGGATCTCGGGGAAGGCGTCGGCGCCGACCAGTTCGTGCGGCAGTCCGGCATCGGCGAGGATGGCGTGCAGCTCGGTGATCTTCCCGGCGTTGCGGGTGGCGAGGATCAGGCGGGTCATGGGGCCAGTATCTCCGGGGCCGGGCCGGGCCGGGCCGGGCCCGGCGCCCGGTCGGCCGGGCACCTCCGGGCGGTCGGCCCGCCGGGCGGTCAGCCCGCCAGGTAGCGGACCTGGTCCCAGAGCGCGGGGCCGACGGCTCCGACCCGGCGTCGGAAGTCCCACAGCGGAACGTCGCGCAGGTCGTCCGTCTCCAGGAAGCTCGGGGGTTCGTGGGGGTCCCCCACCGTTCCCGGCGGCAGTGGGATGACCCCGGTCCGTTCCTCCCGGTACCGGCTCGTGATCCGGGCCACCACCGCCCGGTCCCCGCGTACCGCCAGCACCAGGCAGGGCCGGTCGCCCTCGCCGTCGTCGTACGGCATGTCGGCCCACCAGATCTCCGCCGGGCGCGGCCGTTCCCCGGCCGCCCCGCGGCTGCCGGGCCGCGCGCTCCGGGGCGGACGGCGCCGGCCCCGGCGCCCCCACCCGTCCACCAGTGTCGCGACGAAGGCCAGCAGCACCACCGCCGCGAGCGCCAGCCACCAGGACGTGTCCATGCACATGACGGTACGTCGTCGGCTCCGCCCCCGCCCGGTCGTCAGCCCCGCGCCTCGGTTCCAGCCGAACGCGTGACACCACAGGTGAGTTCGCCCACAACGGCCCCTGGCGGAGGAGCGACCCGCCCCTTCGCGCCTTACCCTCGACGGACCGCACGACCCCCGTACCGTCCCCCTTCCCGCACGCCACGCCACGCGGAGGTTCCAGCTTCATGAAGCTCACCGTCGTCGGCTGCTCGGGGTCGTTCCCTTCCGTGGATTCGGCCTGTTCGAGCTACCTCGTAGAGGCCGACGGCTTCCGGCTGCTCCTCGACATGGGCAACGGCGCCCTTGGCGAGTTGCAGCGCCACTGCGGTCTCTACGACCTCGACGCGATCTTCCTCAGTCATCTGCACGCCGACCACTGCATAGACATGTGCGCGTACTTCGTCGCGCGCTACTACCGCCACGACGGCGGCCGCTGCGCCCCGCTGCCGGTCTACGGCCCCGAGGGCACCGAGCAGCGGCTGACCACGGCCTACGCCGACACCCCGTCCGCCTCCTCGATGAGCGAGGTGTTCGACTTCCACACGGTCAAGCCGGGCACGTTCGACGTCGGCCCCTTCACCGTGCACACCGAGCGGGTGCGGCACCCCGTGGAGGCGTACGGCATCCGGGTCGAGCACGGTGGACACTCGCTGACGTACTCCGGGGACACCGGTGTCAGCGAGGCGCTGGACGAACTCGCCCGCGACACGGACCTGTTCCTGTGCGAAGCGGCGTTCACGCACGGCAAGGAGAGCATCCCGGACCTGCACCTCAACGGCCGTGAGGCCGGCGAGAGCGCGGCCCGGGCGGGCGCCCGCAGACTGGTCCTCACCCACATCCCCCCGTGGACCGACCCGCAGGTCAATCTCACCGACGCCCGCGAGGTCTTCGCCGGCCCGGCGGAACTGGCGGCGCCGGGGGCGACGTACGAGATCTGACGGCCCGGCGTACGCGTTCCGAGGCCGGCCGACCCCGCACACGGACGGGCCCCGGAACCCTGCGACAGGGTTCCGGGGCCCGCGTCATGCCGTACGCGTACGGCGTCGTCGTGCCGTGCGGCCGGGCCTCACGCCTTGGTGAGATCCTCGACCTCCTCCTCGGGTTCACGGCCCGGGGTCTTGAGGTCGAACTTGACGATGGCGAACCGGAAGACAACGTAGTAGATCACCGCGAACACCAGGCCGATCGGGATGATCAGCCATGGTTTGGTGGCCAGGTTCCAGTTGAGGGCGTAGTCGATGAAGCCCGCGGAGAACGTGAAGCCCGCATGGACCCCCAGCGCCCAGGTGATCGCCATCGACAGGGCGGTCAGCACCGCGTGGATCACGTACAGCACCGGGGCGATGAACATGAACGCGAACTCGATCGGCTCGGTCACGCCGGTCACGAACGAGGTCAGGGCGAGCGAGACCATCATGCCCATCACGGCCTTGCGGCGCTCGGGTCGGGCGGTGTGCGCCATGGCGAGCGCGGCGGCCGGCAGACCGAACATCATGATCGGGAAGAAGCCGGACATGAACTGCCCGGCGGTCGGGTCACCGGCGAAGAAGCGGGTGAGGTCGCCGTGGACGACGTCGCCGGCCGCGTTCTTGTAGTCGCCGACCTGGAACCAGGAGACGGCGTTCACGAACTGGTGCATGCCCACCGGGATCAGCGCACGGTTGATCAGACCGAACAGGCCCGCGCCGAAGGCGCCGAGGCCGGTGATCCACTCGCCGAAGTCGGAGATGCCCTCGCCGATCGGCTTCCAGATCAGGCCGAAGAAGACGCCCATGAGCGTGCCGACGAAGGCCATGATGATCGGCACCAGCCGGCGGCCGTTGAAGAAGCCGAGCCAGTCCACCAGCTTCTTGCGGTGGTAGCGCTGCCACAGCACGGCGGCCAGCAGACCCATCAGGATGCCGCCGAGCACTCCGGGGTTGTTGTACGTCGCCGCGACGTCCGCACCCTTGGTGACCTTGGCGTCGGTGACCGGGAAGGCCTTGAGGACGTTGCTGTAGACCAGGAAGCCGACGAGGGCGGCGAGCGCGGTCGAGCCGTCCGACTTCTTGGCGAAGCCGATCGCGACGCCGATGCAGAACAGCATCGGCAGGTTGTCGAAGAGGGCGCCGCCCGCGGTGGCGAACACCGCCGTCACCTTGTCGGGCAGATGCAACTTGTCGTGCACGTCCGGTTGACCCAGACGCAGCAGGATGCCCGCGGCCGGCAGTACTGCGATCGGAAGCTGTAGGCTGCGACCGACCTTCTGCAGGCCCTGGAACAGGCCCGATCCCCGCTTCTTCGCCGGGACCGCCGTCGCGGTGGCGGTGGTCATACGTTCCTCCATCGGTGGTGGTCTACACCACTGAGTGGTGTAGACCTGTTGTAGCAGATGAGGTCCGCATAAGGAACCCGCGATTTGCGCTGCCGGGACGTCACCCTCCGTCATGCTCCGTGCGGCCCCCGGGGCCCGCCGCCCGCCCCCTGGTTCGGCTACCGTGGTCCGCGTGGTGTAGACCAGTACGCCGCATCAGTGCCAGCGCACGCAGGGAGTGGACATGGCCACCAAGGCTGAGAAGATCGTCGCCGGGCTCGGCGGTATCGAGAACATCGAGGAGATCGAGGGCTGCATCACGCGCCTTCGGACCGAGGTGGTCGACCCGTCACTGGTGAACGAGGCGGCGCTGAAGGCGGCGGGAGCCCACGGAGTGGTGAAGATGGGCACCGCGATCCAGGTCGTCATCGGCACGGACGCGGACCCGATCGCGGCGGACATCGAAGACCTGATGTAAGCGGTACGGGACGCCCCGTGCAGAGGGGCGCCCCCCATCAAGGGGCGCTGGGGGGAACTGCGCGGCCGGCCCCCACCGACGGCCGGCCGACAACGCACCCCCGCGGTCCAAGGGGCGAAGCCCCTTGGAGGGACGATGGGAGTCCCCCTGCTCGGACGCAGTCGAGAGCTCGGGGGAGGGCAGGGGCGGCGGGGGCTGCCCCCCACCGCACCCGCCGGGTGCTCACCGCGCCGGGGCACCCGCCCGGCTGCCGCTAGGCTCCTCCCATGTCTCGTATCGACGGCCGTGCGCCCGAACAGCTCCGTCCCGTTTCCCTCGAGCGCGGCTGGAGCAAGCACGCCGAAGGCTCCGTACTCGTCGCCTTCGGCGACACCAGAGTGCTGTGCACCGCCTCCTTCACGGAGGGCGTGCCGCGCTGGCGCAAGGGCAGCGGCGAGGGCTGGGTGACCGCCGAGTACTCGATGCTCCCGCGCGCCACCAACACCCGCGGCGACCGCGAGTCGGTCCGCGGCCGGATCGGCGGCCGTACGCACGAGATCTCCCGGCTCATCGGCCGCTCCCTGCGCGCGGTCATCGACTACAAGGCGCTCGGCGAGAACACCATCGTCCTGGACTGCGACGTCCTCCAGGCCGACGGCGGCACCCGTACCGCCGCGATCACCGGCGCGTACGTGGCGCTGGCCGACGCGGTCGCCTGGGCGCGCGGCCGGAAACTGGTCAAGGCCGGCCGGCAGCCCCTGACCGACACCGTCTCCGCGGTCTCCGTCGGCATCGTCGGCGGCGTCCCGCTCCTCGACCTCCGCTACGAGGAGGACGTCCGCGCCGACACCGACATGAACGTGGTCTGCACCGGTGACGGCCGCTTCGTCGAGGTGCAGGGCACGGCGGAGGCGGAGCCGTTCGACCGCAAGGAGCTGAACGCGCTGCTGGACCTCGCGGTCGCGGGGTGCGGGGACCTGGCCGCGGCCCAGCGCGCGGTCCTGGAGGCAACCGCCGACTGACCGGGTGCGTTCTTAACGGTACGGGCGTACGGTCGTCGGCCGTGCGCCCGTTCGCACATGTGCGGGCATGTGCGAACTCACGCTTACGGGGAGGACCCTCCATGGCCGCGCGCCACCGCCGTCGTACCGCAATGTTCGCCGTCGCCGCCGTACTCGTCGCCGTCCCGGCGGCGGTCGGCTGCGACGCGGTGAACAAGGCCCTGGACTGTGTCCAGACCGCCGACGCCATCGCCGACAGTGTCACCGACCTGCAGCAGGCCGTGGAGAACGCCGCGAACGACCCGACCCAGACCGACACGTCGCTCGACGCGATCGAGAAGAACCTGGACAAGATCGGCGACAAGACGGACGACGCGGACGTCAACAAGGCGGTCGACGACCTGCGGGACGCCGTGTCGAACGTCCGCACGGCCGTCCGCAACGGCGACGAGACGCCGGACGTCAGCCCGGTGACGGACGCGGCGGGCGAGCTGACGAAGGTCTGCACGCCGTAACACGCCGAGCTGTGCACGGGCGGGGGCGGACGGCCCCCGCCCGATGCGAGCCGTTACGCCCAGAGCTGGCCGTGCAGCGTCTCGATCGCCGCCTCGGTCGTCTCCGCCGTGTAGACGCCCGTCGAGAGGTACTTCCAGCCGCCGTCGGCGACGACGAAGGCGATGTCGGCGGATTCGCCCGCCGCCATCGCCTTCTTCCCGACGCCGATCGCCGCGTGCAGCGCCGCGCCCGTGGAGACGCCCGCGAAGATGCCCTCCTGCTGGAGCAGCTCGCGGGTGCGGGTGACGGCGTCGGCGGAGCCGACCGAGTAGCGGGTGGTGAGCACCGACGCGTCGTACAGCTCCGGCACGAACCCCTCGTCGAGGTTGCGCAGCCCGTAGACGAGGTCGTCGTAGCGCGGTTCGGCGGCGACGATCCTCACGTCCGGCTTCTGCTCGCGCAGGAAGCGGCCGACGCCCATCAGCGTGCCGGTGGTGCCGAGTCCGGCGACGAAGTGGGTGATGGAGGGCAGGTCGGCGAGGATCTCGGGGCCGGTGGTGGCGTAGTGGGCGCCCGCGTTGTCGGGGTTGCCGTACTGGTAGAGCATGACCCAGTCGGGGTGCTCGGCGGAGAGTTCCTTGGCGACGCGGACCGCGGTGTTGGAGCCGCCGGCCGCCGGGGAGGAGATGATCTCCGCGCCCCACATGCCGAGCAGGTCCCGGCGCTCCTGTGAGGTGTTCTCCGGCATCACGCACACCATGCGGTAGCCCTTGAGCTTGGCCGCCATGGCGAGCGAGATGCCGGTGTTGCCGGAGGTCGGCTCGAGGATGGTGCAGCCGGGGGTGAGCCGGCCGTCCTTCTCGGCCTGTTCGATCATGTGCAGGGCGGGCCGGTCCTTGACCGAACCCGTCGGGTTGCGGTCCTCGAGCTTGGCCCAGATGCGGACGTCGGCGGACGGCGAGAGCCGCGGCAGGCGCACCAGAGGGGTGTTGCCCACCGCGGCCAGCGGGGAGTCGTAGCGCATGGGGACCGGCGGCCGATCAGCGCATGCCGCCGGCCACGGCCGGCAGGATCGTCACGTTGTCGCCGTCGGTGACCTTGGTGTTGATGCCGTCGAGGAAGCGGACGTCCTCGTCGTTGAGATAGACGTTGACGAAGCGGCGGAGCTGCTCGCCGTCCACGATGCGGGCCTGGATGCCCGGGTGGCGGGCGTCGAGGTCGGTGAAGAGTGCGGCGAGGGTGTCCCCGGCGGCCTCCACGGCCTTCTGGCCGTCGGTGTACGTGCGGAGGATGGTCGGGATGCGGACCTCGATGGCCATGGTGCGGCTCCTGTCGGGAGAGTGGGGTCGGTGGGCGCGCGGCGGTGCCGCGCCGCGGGCTCACGGCCGTACGGCGGCAGGGAATGTCAACAGATGGCGCTGTTCAGCCTGCACAGATCGACGTGCAGCCGCGCCACGAGCAGCAGGCTCGGCGTCTTGTCGCTCACGTCGTTCAGAACCATGGGGTCATCGTATCGATTCCCGCCCTGGTGCCCGGAGTGTGATCTCGGAGTGCGGACGATATTCGACCGAGGGGTGAGACCTGGTCGGGTTCGACCGGGATGCCCGGGTCCGCGGGCGGTCTCAGTAGGCCGCCACGACCTCGACCTCCTCCTCCGTGACCTCGCCCTCCACGATGCGGAACGAGCGGAACTGGAACTCGCCGGCGCCGTCGGTGTCCGCGGTGGAGACCAGGACGTAGTGCGCGTGCGGCTCGTTGGCGTAGGAGATGTCGGTGCGCGAGGGGTAGGCCTCGGTGGCGGTGTGCGAGTGGTAGACGATCACGGGTTCCTCGTCGCGGTCGTCCATCTCGCGGTAGAGCTTGAGCAGGTCGCCGGAGTCGAACTCGTAGAAGGTGGGCGAGCGGGCGGCGTTCAGCATGGGGACGAACCGCTCGGGCCGGCCGGAGCCGGCGGGCCCGGCGACCACGCCGCATGCCTCGTCGGGGTGGTCCTGGCGGGCGTGGGCCACGATCCGGTCGTGGAGCTCCTGGGTGAGGGTCAGCATGCGGCCAGCATAGGCAACGGGCCGCCGCGTACCGAGGGGTGGTACGCGACGGCCCGCATGCCGGACAGACCTGTTCCGATCCGGGTTCCGTCCCGTGGAGGTCCCGGCTCAGCCGATCTCCTCGAGCGCCGGTTCGCGGCGGGCGGTGACCTCGGGGCGGCGGGCCTTGAGCACGGCCCAGCCGATGCCGAGGGCGACGGCCCAGACGGCCATCACGTAGAGACAGATCCTGGAGTCCTTGTCGTAGGCGATCAGGCCGGTGACGAAGAGCAGGAACGCGATGGCGACGTAGGAGAACACCGCGCCGCCCGGCGCCGGGAAGGAGGAGGCGGGCAGCCGGCCGGCGTCCACGGCCCGGCGGTAGCGGACGTGGCTGACGAGGATCATCAGCCAGGTCCAGATGCCGGCGGCGGTGGCGACGGAGGTGACGTAGCCGAACGCCTTCTCCGGAACGACGTAGTTGAGGACCACGCCGATGGCCATGAAGGCGGTCGAGACGGTGATGCCGAGGGCGGGGGTGCGGGTGGCGGACAGCCGCTGGAAGACGCGGGGGGCCTCGCCGTTGTCGGCGAGGGTGCGCAGCATGCGGCCGGTGGAATACATGCCGGAGTTGCAGGAGGACAGCGCGGCGGTG
This sequence comes from Streptomyces sp. B3I8, assembly GCF_030816915.1. Taxonomy (NCBI): domain Bacteria; kingdom Bacillati; phylum Actinomycetota; class Actinomycetes; order Kitasatosporales; family Streptomycetaceae; genus Streptomyces; species Streptomyces sp. B3I8. Next base: position 2,617,524 of record NZ_JAUSYN010000002.1, read on the forward strand.
AGAACGACGAAGTTGACGATGCCGGCGCCGGCCGGGATGCCGATGACCGCGAACGCCTTCACGAAGGGGCTGACGCCTTCCCCGAACTCGGTCCACTTCACCACGGAGAGGATGACGGCGAGGGCGCCGACGTAGAACAGGGCGATGCGCCAGGGCAGGGTGTTGATCGCCTTGGGGAGCGTCTTCTCCGGGTTCTCCGACTCACCCGCGGTGACGCCGACCAGCTCGACGGCGAGGTAGGCGAACATCACGCCCTGCAGGGTCATCAGGGAGGAGCCGATGCCCTTGGGGAAGAAGCCGTCGTACTCCCAGAGGTTGGAGACGGCGGCGGTGTCGCCGGCGGAGCTGAAGCCGAAGGTGAGCACGCCCACGCCGATCACGATCATGCCGATGAGCGCGGTGACCTTCACCATCGAGAACCAGAACTCGATCTCGCCGAACAGTTTGACCGAGATCAGGTTGGCCACGAACAGGACGACGAGGAAGACCAGGGCCGTCACCCACTGGGGGATCTGGGGCCACCAGTAGTTGACGTAGATGGCGGCGGCGGTCAGCTCGGCCATGCCGGTGACCACCCACATCAGCCAGTACGTCCAGCCGGTGAAGTAGCCGAAGAAGGGGCCCAGGAATTCGCGGGCGTAATCGGCGAAGGAGCCGGAGACGGGGCGGTAGAGGAGGAGTTCGCCCAGGGCCCGCATGATGAAGAAGATGATCGCGCCGGCGAGCGCGTACATCAGGATGAGGCTGGGGCCGGCCTTCTCGATGTTGGCGCCGGCCTTGAGGAAGAGACCGACGCCGATCGCTCCGCCGATGGCGATCATCTGGACCTGGCGGCTGCCGAGTCCGCGCTCGTAGCCCTCCTCGGGGGCGCCGCCGGGTGCCGCCCCCGCTGCCGCCGCTGTCGTCGCGTCGCGACTGCGATCACCTTCGCCGTGGCTCTTGTCGACCTGCGCGGAAGTCATGTGTGGTGCGCCCTTTCTCCATGTCGATCTCGGCCTGGCGTCGGCCGTGGTCGGTTCTCGATCCCCCCGGATGCGATGGAGCGGTGCCGTGCCGGCGGTCGGCCGGGCGGCTGCGCCCCCGGCGGGCGTGGGTGTGCCTGCCGGGCGGTCGTGAAGATCTATCACGGTTGCGATTGTGATCGAGCAGGGCGGATGTGGCGCGGCGCACAGGGAGAACGGGCGTAAGGGAAGCGGAGCGGGCGAAACGGGCGCACGCGTTGACGTGATCGTTATCCGGATTTGAGGCGCCGCTGAGCGAACGGAGGGTGGCCGGCGGGGGCGGGGGGAACGCTTACGGGAGCAGCGTCGTGACCAGGGTTTCCTGGAGGCCGCCGAGCCACAGGTAGGCCATCACCATCGGCTTGCGGGGGTCCTCGTCGGAGAGGTGGTAGAGCAGGTCCGCGTCGTCCTCGTCCGTGATCTCCAGCCGCGCCCCGATCGCCAGCCGCAGATCGTTGAGCGCGCGCAGCCACTGCTGCGACTCGCCCGGCGTCAGCTCCAGCACCGCCCGTCCCTCGGCGACCGTCAACCGGTCGAGCGTCCGCACGACCACCAGCGCGTTGTCCCGCTTGCCCGCCCGCAGGTCGTTCTCGGTGAACCGGCGGAACTCCGACGAGTACGCCCGTCGCTCCTCCGCCGCGGCGGCCGAGGCCGGCTCGCCCTCCGGGTCGGAGTAGGCGTCCGGGAAGAGCCGCTTGAGCACGGGGTCGGACGGCGGCTCGCTCGGTCCCTCGGCGAACAGTTCGGCGAGCGGGTCCGCCGAGTCGTCCTCGGCCGGACCGGGCCCGATCAGTTCCAGGAGCTGGACCGCCAGCGACCGGATGATGGAGATCTCGACCTCGTCGAGCGCGACGGTCGCGCCGCCGCCGGGGAGCGGTTCGAAGTGTCCGGGCATGGAGTCCGTCAGGGTCCGTTCACTGGAGCGTGTCGTCAGGGCGGGGAGGGGGAGACGCGGGAGAGTCAGGGAGCGCGCTACTTGCGGTCCTGTTGCAGCGTGGCCCACAGACCGTAGCCGTGCATGGCCTGCACGTCGCGTTCCATCTCCTCGCGGGACCCGCTGGAGACCACCGCCCGGCCCTTGTGGTGGACGTCGAGCATGAGTTTGGTGGCCTTGTCCTTGGAGTAGCCGAAGTACGTCTGGAAGACGTACGTCACATAGCTCATGAGGTTGACCGGGTCGTTGTGGACGATCGTCACCCAGGGCAGGTCGGGCTCGGGTACGGCGAACGTCTCCTCCGCCGACTCGGTCTTTTCGATCTCTAGGGGTGCGGCAGCCGTCACACGCCCCATGCTGCCACCACAGGGGGTCACACGCATAAACGAGCCGGACAGGAGCCCGGCCACGACCCAAATCGTCAGACTGACGAGATGAGGGTACGATCATCTGCCATGAACACAGCGGACCTAGGGCTGCCGGTGGACGTCCCCTCGACGGCGCTCTTCACGGATCACTACGAGCTGACGATGCTGCAGGCCGCACTGGAGGCCGGCACCGCGGACCGGCGGTCGGTGTTCGAGGTCTTCACCCGGCGGCTGCCCGAAGGGCGCCGCTACGGCGTCGTGGCGGGCACCGGACGCGTACTGGACGCGGTCGAGAACTTCCGCTTCGACGCGGACGTCCTGCGTTTCCTGCGCGAGCGCCGGATCGTGGACGAAAAGACCCTCGAATGGCTGGCCGGCTACCGCTTCTCCGGTGACATCTGGGGCTACCCCGAGGGCGAGGTGTACTTCCCCGGCTCGCCGATCATGCGGGTGGAGGGCTCCTTCGCCGAGTGCGTGCTCCTCGAGACCGTGATCCTCTCCATCCTCAACCACGACTCCGCGATCGCCGCCGCCGCCTCCCGGATGGCCTCGGCCGCCGGGGACCGCCCGCTGATCGAGATGGGCGCCCGGCGCACCCACGAACTCGCCGCCGTGGCCGCCTCCCGCGCCGCGTACGTCGGCGGCTTCGCCACCACCTCCGACCTCGCGGCCGGCTTCCGTTACGACATCCCGACCGTCGGTACCTCCGCGCACGCCTTCACCCTGCTCCACGACAACGAGCGCGACGCCTTCCGCGCCCAGGTCGACTCCCTCGGCCGGGGCACCACGCTGCTCGTGGACACCTACGACGTCACCGAGGCCGTACGGCTGGCGGTCGAGGTGGCAGGGCCCGAGCTGGGCGCGGTGCGCATCGACTCCGGCGACCTGCTCCTCGTCGCGCACCGGGTGCGGCAGCAGCTCGACGAGCTGGGCGCCCACGACACGCGGATCATCGTCACCTCGGACCTGGACGAGTACGCCATCGCCTCGTTGGCCGCCGCCCCCGTCGACGGGTACGGCGTCGGTACGCAGCTCGTGACCGGCTCCGGCCACCCGACGGCGTCGATGGTCTACAAGCTGGTGGCGCGCGCCGAGTCGGACGACGCGAGGGCGCCGCTGGTGCCGGTGGCGAAGAAGTCCAGCGGCGGCAAGACTTCCATCGGCGGCCGCAAGTGGGCCGCCCGGCGCCTGGACGCGCACGGGGTGGCCGAGGCCGAGGTGATCGGCACCGGGCCGGTGCCGCCCGAGCTGGCCGACCGGCAGCTCCTGGTGGAGCTGGTCAGGGGCGGGCAGGTCGTCGGGCGCGAGCCGCTGGACGCCGTACGGGACCGGCACGCGGCCGCGCGGGCGGGGCTGCCGCTGTCGGCGACCCAGCTCTCGCGCGGGGACGCCGTCATCCCGACCGCATACGTGTGACGAGGTGGCGGGGTGCGGCGGTGACGGGGTGACGCGGTGAGCGAGATGGCCGCGCCCCCTCCCCTCGCGACCCCGGAGTCTCTACCCTCGGAACATTCCCGTCGACCCGAAGGACACCGACCATGCGCCGCGCGCTGATCGTCGTAGACGTGCAGAACGACTTCTGTGAGGGCGGCAGCCTCGCGGTGGCCGGCGGCGCCGATGTGGCCGCCGCGATCACCGAGCTGATCGCCCAGGCCCCGGCCGGGTACCGGCACGTGGTGGCCACCCGTGACCACCACATCGCGCCGGGCGGCCACTTCGCCGACAACCCCGACTTCGTCCACTCCTGGCCCGCGCACTGCGTGGCGGGCACGGAGGGGGTGGGCTTCCACCCGAACTTCGCGCCCGCCGTCGCCTCGGGGGCGATCGACACGGTCTTCGACAAGGGCGCGTACGCGGCGGCGTACAGCGGGTTCGAAGGCGCCGACGAGAACGGCACGGGGCTCGCCGAGTGGTTGCGCGAGCGGGAGGTCGACGAGGTGGACGTGGTGGGGATCGCCACGGATCACTGTGTGCGGGCGACGGCGCTGGACGCGGTGCGGGAGGGGTTCCGGACGCAGGTGCTGCTGGACCTGACGGCGGGGGTCGCCGCCGAGACGACGGAGCGCGCGCTGGACGAGCTCCGCGCGGCGGGCGTCACGCTGACAGGCAAGCCGGTGGTGGCCTGACGGGTTTTTCTTCGCCCCCGCCGCCCCTACCCATTCCCGTCCCCGGGGGGCGAGAAAACCCTCGGGGAACCCCCTTACACCCGCACCGCGGGCTGCCGCAGCAGCGCCCGGATGGGGTGCCAGAGTTCGGGAGACGGCAGGCCGACCCCCGGCGTCGTACGCCACACCAACCCATCCGGATGATGCAGCACCGCCGTGATCTCGTCCGGCGTCGGCGGCGCCGAATTCCCCCGCAGATACACCGCCCGCATCCCCAGATTCCGCAACCGCGTCAACGCCCGCGCCCGGTTCACCGCATGCACCAGCACCCGCACCCCACCGGGCACACCGGGCACGGGGGCACCCGGCACGGCACCCACCGAAGCCCCCGGCAGGTTCAGGGCCACGACCACATGGCCGTTCGGCAGCTTGCAGAAACCTCCTGCGGCCATGCGGTCGCACCTCCACGGAACCCGGCGTCAATAAGCGGCTCACAGCAGGCACCTAAACACGATCGGCCGCGACCCGCCAAGGGGTCACGGCCGATCATACTCTGACCTGCACTAACGCTCGTTTACTTGGAGGAGCGGCCCACCTCGACCGTGATCGTCGAGCCGTCGTGCGGGGCCCGGACGATCCGGATCGTCGTGTGGGTGTCAGTGATCTTGACGCCGCCGGTCGGGTTGGCGGTGTCGTAGTACGTGCTCGCCCCGTCGTCGAACACCCGCACGCCCTTCTGGGAGGCGATCTTCGTCGCCTTGTCCGCGGAGTGCAGCGTGATCGCGTCGGTGCGCTCGGTGGTGAAGGTGGAGTCGTACGCCTGGACGCGGTTGCGCATCAGGGTGCCGTCGTTCCACTTCAGCGCCTTCGGGTGGGCGTCGACCGGGAGGATGAGGCCGGTGCCCGGGTGCTGGGTGGTGTTGTTGTCGGGCTGGGAGGTGTCCCACTTCCAGATCAACAGGCCGTTCTGGTACGGGTAGTGCTCCACCCAGTCCGGACGGGTGCGCGAGAAGCCGAAGTTGTACGGGCCGGTCTTCAGCGTGGTGTCGTACGACACGTACTGGCGGTTCTCGGCGACGTAGTACTGCGCGTAGTCCTTGGTGAAGTCCGCGCCGATGCGGGAGAAGCCGTCGGCGGTCCAGGCGGCGTCCGCGGACTCGGCGTTGTCGGAGAAGAGGGTCGCACCGTCGGCCGTGACCGTGATCTCGTCGGCCGCGAAGCCCTTCAGGGCCGCGCCGCCGTCGGTCTGGTAGCGGAAGCGGAGCTGGATCTTCTGGCCGGCGTAGGCGTCCAGCGGGAAGGTCAGCTTCTGGTAGGCGTCGACGGAGCCGGTGAGGGCCGGCTTGTCGCTGGCGTCACGCGGGATGGCGGCGCCGTCGGCCAGGGTGCCGTCGATGGGCGTCCACTTGGAGCCGTCGGTGGAGACCTCGGTGTACAGGTAGTCGTAGCCGCTCTCGATGTCCCACCAGCCGTCGAGGGTGAGGGACGCGGCGGACTTGCCGGTGAGGTCGACGCTGCGGGTCAGCGAGTTGTGCAGGTCGTTGCCCTGGCCGCTCCACCACTGGGTCGAGCCCTGCGCGGGCGGGACCACCTCGGTCTTGACCGCCCGGTCGGGCAGCGTGACCACGAGTGCCTGCTTGTTCTTGGTGTTGTACTCGGCCAGGCCCAGGGTGTGCCGGGACTTGGTGGCCGCCTTGGCGGTCGCGTAGTCCAGCCAGCCGAGCTGCAGCTTGTCCCAGGCGTTCATGTCGCCGGGCAGGTCGCCGATGGCCTGCTTGCCGGTGCCGAGCCAGGAACCGGAGGACATCAGGGTCCAGAAGCCGGTGGAGTTCTCATCGGTGCTGCCGCTGGTGTCGTACTCGTCCGGCAGGCCGAGGTCGTGGCCGTACTCGTGGGCGAAGACGCCGAGTCCGCCGTTCTCCGGCTGGATGGTGTAGTCGCCGACCCAGATGCCGGTGTCGCCGATCTGGGTGCCGCCGAGCTGGTTGCCGGCCGGACCGGTGGCGCCGGCGTCGGTGCCGAAGGCGTACCAGCGGTGGGCCCAGATGGCGTCCTTGCCCTGCGCGCCGCCGCCCGCGGACTCGTCCTCACCGGCGTGCACGAGCTGGAAGTGGTCGATGTAGCCGTCGGGCTCGTTGAAGTCGCCGTCGCCGTCGTAGTCGTAACGGTCCCACTGGTCGTACTGGGCCAGGTCCGTCTTGATCGCGGCGGCGCTGCGGCCCTGGGCCTCCTGGTCGGCGACCCAGGCGTTGACGCCGTCCTGGACCGCGTTCCAGGCGCACTGGTCGCAGGAGTTGGAGCCGTAGCGGGCCTCGTTGTAGGGGACCTTGACCCAGTCGGTGACCTCGCCGTCGACCGAGTAGCGGCCCGAGGACTGCTTCTCGTAGTACTTCTTCAGCGACTCGGTGTTCTTGCCGGTGCCGAAGTAGAGGTCCTGGAAGTGCGCCTGGTTGTAGTCGGCCTGCCAGGCGGTGCTGTTGTCCGTGCGGCGGTCCGGCGCGGCGATCTGGTTGTGCAGCGGGCCGGCGGTGCCGCCGTAGCGGCTGTCGACCTTGTCGCCGAACTCGACCAGGATGGTGAAGATCTTGTCGGTCTTCTCCCGGCCCAGTTCGACGTACTTGCTGTCGCCCTTGCGGCCGTGGAGCTGCACGACCTGCGAGCCGTTGCGGTCCTTGACCGTGGCGTCGCCGGATATGACCTGGTCGAGCGCCTCGGCGCGCTGGGCCTTCTGGGTCTTGCTCAGCGGTCCGTCGAGGTCGTGCGCACGGGCGTCGACCGGCTGCGGGTCGTGCCGGTCGACGGTGGTGCCCGGTGACGCGGCCGGTGCCTTGTCGGCGGCCTGGGCGACGGCGAACGTGGAGTACGTCGCCGTCGCGGTCGCGAGCGCGACAAGTGTCGTCGCCGCTCGATACGTCCAGGGTCTGCGTGTCACTTGATGTCCTCCCCTGACGCGTCCGGCGCGCGGAAGGGGGGCCTTGGGGGACGGGGGTTCCCGTCGAGAGCCCGCGCGCGGTATACGCGTGTAGTCAAGTGACGAACATTTGACCGGACGTTGGCCGAAAAAGACAGACCTTGACTTGCACAGGTCAATTGCATTATGCGGAGGTTGCTTCCGTTATACGGACGGGTGGTCCGTAGGTGTCCGCCGGATGATCGCTCGCTGTCGACGGGCGCGTGGCATCGGCGTGTTGGCATAGTCCATGACTCCGTGCGCCCCCTGTGCACCGGCCCCTGGGGTAAGGCGACGCTTACCGCACGTTCCACCGGGGCATGCCAGCGGAAGAGAGTCGATGGGCGGAACTCGATGGGCGAAGCGCCTTGCTCGTGACCGATCGTCAGGACCGACACCGTTGTCGCCCTGCGATTCCCAGCGTGACCGGCGGTGCGTCCTCGTCCGTTCCGCCGCCTCACCACCACAACCGTTGTCCGCCATCTCCCCCAGCGCGAGAGGCACCGGGGGGAGAACCCCACCCCGAGGACTGACCATGCCTCGTCCGACCGCAGCACAACTCGTCTACGGATCCTGCACGGTGCTCTTCTCCACGCTCGCCATGTTGCTGCTGTCGCAGGCGAGTTCCGTGCTCGGGATCGCCGTGATCGCGGCCGCGGCGCTGGTCCTCGGGCTGCTGGTGGCAGTGACGGTGCCGGCACCGGCGCCGTCGGCCAGGAGGGCCGGCCGATCCCCGGAGGCGGAGGCCGTGCGTTCGGCCGCCGGCGCGCGTACGGGGGCCGGGGCGGTACGGGAGCACGCCGAGCCGTGAGGCGGGGTGGCACCGGGCCGTCGCCCGACCGGCGTCTCCCGATCCGTATCACTGACCGGCACCACTGACCGGCATCACTGACCACCACCGCCGTACCCGCATCACCTGGTGCTGACCACCACCGTCTTCGCCGCCTTGTCGTGCAGTCCCTGCTTGTAGGGACGGTCGAAGAAGCTGTAGCCACCGGAGATCGCCGTCCACACGCACGCGCAGCAGAACGCGAACGGCAGCCACAGCACCGCCGCCCGGACGAGGTTGGCGGACACCGACGGCGTGGCGCCGGTGCCGAGGTCGGCGACCCGGAGGTGGAGCCACCGCTTGCCGAGGGTCTGGCCGGTGCGGCTGATCATGACGGTGTCGTACGCCATGTAGAGCACGGCGGCGATGACGGACTGCCCGACGGACCTGCCGTAGTCGACGGTGCCGCCGCCCATGTCGTAGTCGTACTCGGTGGTGTGGAACGCATAGGAGAGCAGCCAGACCACGACGCCGACGAGGACGAGGTCGATGACGCGGGCGAGGACGCGTCTGCCGCTGTCGGCGAGGGGCGGCATCCCGGCGAGCGGGTCGGGGGCGGGCCCGTAGGGACCACCCCCGTACGCCCCGTACGGCGAACCGGGGTGACCCGGGGGCCCTTGCCCGGGCGCGTCGTACGGGCTGCCGCCGGGGTGGTCGTACGGGCTGCCGCCGGATGGGGGCGGTGTGCCGCCGGGGTGGTCGTAGGGGCTGCCGCCGGACGGGGGCGGATTGCCGTACGGGCGTTTTCGGAGCGGGTCGTCGTCGGGGGGCGGCGGCGGTTCGGTGCTCATGGGGACGAGTCGACCGCGCGGGGCGGGGGCACGCATCCGGCGGGGGCCCGTCCGGGGGACGGGGCGGGAACGTCCTCGTCAGGGCCTCACCACGGGAGGTTGCCGGACCGGTCGATGAACTGTCCCGTCGGCCCGTCCGGGCCGATCGTCGCGAGGGTGACGATGGGCTCCGCGCCGTCGGCGACGCTGTGTCCGAGACCGCCGGTGAAGTCGGTCGCGGTCTGCCCGGGGTCCGCGGCGTTGACCTTCACGTCCTTCAGTTCCCTGGCGTACTGCGTCGTCAGCATCGTGACCGCGGCCTTCGAGGCGGAGTAGAGGGGCAGCGCGTACTGCGACTCGACCCGCGCCGGGTCCTGGGTCAGGCCGAAGGAGCCCATCCCGCTGGACACGTTGACGATGACGGGGTGCGGGGACTTGCGCAGCAGCGGGAGGAAGGCGTGCGTGACGCGCACGACCCCGACGACGTTCACGTCGAGCACGGCGCTCATGTCGGACGCGGTGTACTCCTCGACGGGGCCGACCTTGCCGAGAACGCCGGCGTTGTTGACCAGGACGTCGATCGCTCCCTCCCGCGCGGCGACATCCGCGGCCGCGGCCCGGACCGAGGCGTCGTCGGTCACGTCGATCCGGACGAACCGGGCGCCGAGCGACTCGGCCGCGGCCCGGCCGCGCTCGGGGTCGCGGGCCCCGAGGAGGACGGTGTGTCCCGCCTCGACGAGGCGACGGGCGGTCTCGAAACCGAGGGACTTGTTCGCCCCGGTGACGAAGGTGGTGGTCATTGCGGCTCCTCCTGCTCCGGACAGCACGGTCGTGCGCTGTTCACGCACTCCATGCTGGGTCTCGGGGAGGGCGGGCGGGAGCCACGGAACGTGCTGGTACCGCGCGTACCACCCGGCGGCCCGGCCGGCCGGGCCCCTACGGGGACCGTCCGGGACCCCTACGGGGACGCCTGAGAAGACATTTTCTGGACCCCGATGGCCGCGAGGAACTCGAGCTTGCCGCGGGCATCGGTGTCCGGCTGCGGCGTGAACACCACGAGGCGGAGGTTCGTGTCCTGGGTGTTGAGGATGTCGGAGGTCAGGGCGATGTCTCCGACATCCGGGTGCTCGACGAGTTTGTGCGCACTCTGGTGACCGCCCACTTCTCGCCGGCTCCACAGCTCACGGAACCGCGGACTGAGGTTCAGCCTCGACACCAGCGCCGCGAGGTCGGGATCGTCGGGGTACCTGCTCGTCGTCGCGCGCAGGTCGGCGACGAGGGACTCCTCGAACGCCGTCCGCTCGGCCGCCGTCTGCCGGATCCGGGGCAGCTCGCCCAGGAACTGCCAGACCAGGACGTTGCGGTCGCCCACACCGCGGACCGTGGGATCGCCGAACGTGGCCGCGAACAGGGGATTCCAGTGCAGCAGCTGCCAGGTGGCGTCATAGATCGCCAGCGGGTTGCCGGCGAGCTGGTCCACGATCCGGTACAGGCTTTCCGGGACCATGCGCGGAACCCGGCTCGAACTCGCCGCGTGCCCCGCCATGCGCAAGAGGTGAGCGTGCTCGTCGTCGGACAGTCGCAGGGCACGCGCCAGGGCCGAGCAGACCTGCGCCGACGGCGTCGCCACCCGCCCCTGCTCCAGCCGGACGACGTACTCGACCGAGATGCCGGCCAGCGTCGCCAGCTCCGCCCGCCGCAGACCGGGGACCCGACGGGGCGAACCGTGCGCGAACCCCACCGCCGCGGGATCCAGCCGGTCCCGCCACGTCCGCAACGCGTCACCGAGTTGGTCCATACCCACCATTCTCCCGCACCCCCGCCCCACCGGGTGGCACGCCCTGCACCACGCAGCCTTCCCGCCCCGCCGGAACAGGCGGCCGTTCGCCCTGTCAGCGCCCGGCGGCATACGGCGGGAAGACCGCCCAGGCGGCGGAAGTGAGGGGGAGGCGGGGCCGGTGGGGTTCTTGGAGTCGCGGACGAGAACGGCGAAGGGCGTGGGGGGCGACCTCGACGCAGTCGGGTCCGTCAGGTGTGCTGTGGCTGCTCGTCATCCACTCCAGCTCGGCGCTTTTTCCGCTGGATGGCTTGAGGCTCATGTCTTTCCCTCGAAGTTCCTCGACGAAGGCCGTGCGCCGCGGACAACCGTTGCGCCGTCCTGCGGCCGTTGGTCCAGTGCTTCCCGTACCGCGTCCAGCATGGTTTTACCGTCCGCGCCGAGCCGCTGTGCCTCGGCGATGAAACGCCCTGCCAGTTCGGCCAGTTCGGGGGGTGCGACTGGGCTCGGGGCGGGGGCGGGAAGCGTGGCCGCCACCCGCGTGCCCGCACCGCGACGGCTCGTGATCAGCGATGCTGCCTCCAGTTCGCGGTAGGCCCTTGCCACCGTTCCGGGAGCCAGGCCGAGGTCGGCGGCGAGTTGTCGTCCCGGCGGCAGGCGTTCGCGCTCCGGGAGCCGGAACGGCGGCGAGCGCGAGCACGGGCGGCTCGCGCCACAGGACCTCCGGGGTCGGGACCGGGGCCAGGGCCATTGCCTCGACCTCGACGTCGATGCGCTCCTGATCGGCGTCCACCTTCAGGAACACGTCACCGACGCGCAGCGTCGCACGCTCCGCATGGGCGACGACGACTTCGACCTCGTCCACGGGCGGGCGACCGTCAGCCCGCCACGAACGTGTGCGCGGCCTTGTCGTGCCAGCACTGACGCCAGGGGCGGTCGAACAGGCCCCACAGGACCCCCACGATGCCGACCACCAGCAGGCCGAGAACGCTGTAGACGAGCCAGCGGCGCAGTGCCGCGCCGAAGGTCGGGGGCTCGAGTTCCTCGATGTCCCGGACCTGCAGCCCGCACAGCTTCTTGCCCAGCGTGCGGCCCCACTTGGCCGTCGGCAGCGCCTCGTACAGCGCGCCGAACACCAGGAGTACCGCCAGCACGATCCCGGCGTACACCGACGTCGTGCCGTCCAGCAGCCAGACCGTGACCGTCTCGCCGGACTGCTTCGCCGCGTCGATCTTGTCGTTGACGTGGTCGAGCCCCTTCGTTCCGAGGGGTACCGCCGCCGCGCCCGTGACCGCGCCGACGACCACCGTGTCGAGCAGCCGGGCCAGCAGTCGTCTGCCCAGGGCCGCCGGGCGGGCCTGGGAGCGGTCGCGGACGAGTGCCTGGAAGGGGTCCTCGACCACCGGTTTCCAGGGGGTCACCCGCTCGCCGTCGGTGCCGCCCGAGGCGGCCGGGCCGCCGGATCCGCCGGCCAGTTGGTGCACCTGCTGTGCCCAGGAGGGTTGTCCGCCGCCGGGGCCCGTGGTGACCGGGGAGGTCGAAGAGGGCTGAGAAGGCTGAGGAGACTGAGAGGTCGACTGCGCGTTCTGGCCCTGCGCGGGGACGGCCGCGGCGGGTGCGGCCGGTGTGGGGGCCGGAGGCAAGGCCGGTGTCGGCGCGGCCACCTGGCCCTGCTGCGGTACTCGTCCGGCCGGGGCGCTCGGGTCCGGGCCGAGGGCCTGGCGCGCCGCGGCCGAGCCGGCGTCGGGGCCGTCGCCCCGTCGCCTCCCCCGCCACCGCCTGCGGGGGGACCGGCCGGAAGCGCATGGTCCCCGGCGACTCGGCGGACGGCCCCTCCCCGCCGGCCTGCCGACGGAACACCATCGTGCCCTGCTGCGGCTCGGGTTCCGCGGGCGGGATCGTCGCCGTACCGTCCGCCCGGGTCGACCGGCCGCCCGGCTGGGCCGGGGGCGCGGACGCGTGCGGGACACGGGGATCGGCGGCCCCCGGGGCGCCCCACGAGACCTGGCGGTCCCGGTCGCCGCCGAAGCCTGACTGGTGGGTCCGGTCGGCCCCCCACGCCGAGGCCGGCTCGGGACGGCGCCCGTGCCGCGCGTCGGCGGGACCGTCGGCGGACTGCGACTGCGGCTGCGCACTCGGCTGCGGCTGCGCGGAGAGGGCTGCCGGCCCGGCCGCGGGGCCGCCGCCGACCGCGTCCTCCTCGTCGAAGAAGTGCGGGCCCGTCTCCTCCACCGAGGCCGGAGTCGGCGTCGGAGCCGGCCCCTGAGCCGGTACCGCCGGCGCGGCGCCTGGTGGCGGGGCGAGCGGGCCGCCGTCCGTCGGGGCCGGGCGGCTGGTGCCCGGCACCCACGTCGCACCGTTCCAGTACCGGACGTAGCCGGGGATGGACGGGTCCGGGTAGTACCCCTCGCGGGGCCTGTCGTCGCCGGGTGCCGGGGTTGGGGCGCTCATGTCCGTGGTCCGGTATCTGCTCGGGGGGTCATCGGGGCCTCCACATCTCTATCAGAATCGACGCACATGACACCCCGGTCCGGCTGGACCCGGCCCTTAACGGACGACACCGCGCACGCCCTTTCCACACCTGGACCACATCGGTCGGATATTCCTCCCCCGACCCGCGTCATGCTCGTCACCTCCGGGCGCTCTCCCCCGTGCGCGGCCCCGGTCGGGGCAGGCGTGAGACGGGCGTACGGCAGGCACGCGCCGGGCGCGACGGGGAGAAGGGAAGCGATACATGGGGCAGCACGAGCATCTCACCGGGATCGAGCGGGAGTTGACACTGAGGCCGGTCCTCTCCCCCGAGCGGAGCGTCCCCGTGGCCACGCTGTTCGCGTACCGCGGCGAGGACCCGTACGCCGTCCACCTGACCTTCCACATCGGCTCCGTTCCTCCGATCCGCCGGACCTTCGCCCGGGACCTCCTCGTCGACGGGATCTTCCGCCCCTCCGGCCACGGCGATGTGCGGGTGTGGCCCGCGCGGGCGGAGGCTGGCGGCCGCCCCGCGTCCCGTTCCCCGATGTTCGCGCTCACCTCCCCCGACGGCGACGCCCTGCTCCGGGCCCCGGCGGATCCGGTGGCCGCCTGGCCGGAGCGGACGCTGCGGATCGTGCCGCCGGGTTCCGAGGGCGACCGGCCGGGGCTGGACGACGATCTGTCCCAGCTGCCCGCTTGAACGCGAGCGGGGAGCTCGAACGGCGCGTGGTGGTCAGAACAGTTTGCCGGGGTTGAGGATGCCCAGCGGGTCGAAGACCTGCTTGATACCGCGCTGCATCTCCAGTCCGACCGGCCCCAGTTCGCGGGCCAGCCATTCCTTCTTCAGGACGCCCACCCCGTGCTCCCCGGTGATCGTGCCGCCGAGTTCCAGGCCGAGCGCCATGATCTCGTCGAACGAGGCGCGGGCCCGCCGTGTCTCGTCGGGGTCGCGGGCGTCGAAGCAGACCACGGGGTGGGTGTTTCCGTCGCCCGCGTGGGCGCAGACGCCGATGGTCAGGCGGTGCCGTTCCGCGATGCGTTCGACGCCCTCGATCATGTCGCCGAGCCGGGAGCGGGGCACGCACACGTCGTCGATCATCGTCCGGCCCGTCGCCGCCTCCAGCGCGGGGAGCGCCAGGCGCCGCGCCTGGAGCAGGAGTTCGGACTCGGCGGCGTCCTCCGCCGGGACCACGGCGGTCGCGCCCGCCGCCTCGCACAGCGCGCCGACGGCGGCGAGGTCGGCCGCCGGGTCGGGGGTGTCGAACGCGGCGAGCAGCAGTGCGCGCGTCGACTCCGGCAGGCCCATGCGGGTCATCGCGTTGACCGCCCGGACCGTCGTGGCGTCCATCAGTTCGAGGAGCGACGGGACGTGGCCGCTCTCCATGATCCGGCACACCGCGTCGCTCGCGGCGGCCGAGGAGGGGAACTCGGCGGCGAGCGCGAGCTGCTCGGGCGGCTTCGGCTTCAGCGCCAGCACGGCCCGTACGACGACGCCGAGCGAGCCCTCCGAGCCGACGAAGAGGCGGGTGAGGTCGTAGCCGGCAACGCCCTTCGCGGTGCGGCGGCCGGTGCGCAGCAGACGGCCGTCGGCGAGGACGACGTCCAGGCCGAGGACGTACTCGGCGGTCACCCCGTACTTGACGCAGCACAGGCCGCCGGAGGCGGTGCCGATGTTGCCGCCGATGGTGCAGGTCTCCCAGCTGGAGGGGTCCGGGGGGTAGTGCAGGCCGTGCGCGCCGACCGCGCGGGAGAGTGCGGCGTTGACGACGCCGGGTTCGACGACGGCGATGCGGTCGACGGGGTCGATCTCCAGGATGCGGTCCATCCGCACGAGTGACAGGACGAGGCAGCCGTCGGTGGCGTTGGCCGCGCCGGACAGGCCGGTACGGGCGCCCTGCGGGACGACGGGGACGCGCAACTCGGTGGCGGTGCGCAGGATGTGCTGGACGTGTTCGACGGTGCGGGGGAGGACGACGGCGGCGGGGGTGCCGGAGGGGCAGAAGCTCGCCATGTCGTGGGCGTAGGTGGTGGTGATGTCAGGGTCGGTGAGGATCGCCTCCGGCGGGAGGGCGGTGCGGAGGCGGGCGAGGAGGGTGGTGGTCGTGGTCGCTTCGGCCTCGTGGGGTTCGGCTTCGGTGCGGCTCATGGGTCGAGGGTGGCATCGGGGGGTGGGGGTGGGAAGACGGGTGGGTGGGGGGTTCGGCTGGTTTTTTCGCCCCCGCCGCCCCTTCCCGATCCCGACCCCCCGGGGGGCAGGCCCCCGGACCCCCGAAAGATTGCGCAGTTCCCCGCGCCCCTGACACGCGCCCCTTACGGGGCGTCCTCTGCCGCCTGTTCCACCAGGGGGATGATCCGCAACGGGACCGGGTTCTCCATGACGATGGCTGTGGAGGCGCGGACTATGCCGTCCAGGGCTACCACGCGGTCGATGACGCGCTGGAGGTCCGCGTTCGAGCGGGCGACCAGGCGGCAGAGCATGTCGCCGCGGCCCGTCGTGGTGTGCAGTTCGAGTACCTCGGGGACGCCGGCCAGGTGGGCGCGGACGTCGGCGCCCTGGCCCTGGCGGATCTCCAGCGTGGCGAACGCGGTGACCGGGTAGCCGAGCGCGGCCGGGTCGACCTCGGGGCCGAAGCCGCGGACGACACCCCGCTCCCGCAACCGGTCGAGGCGGGCCTGGGCCGTGCCGCGGGCCACGCCCAGCCTGCGTGACATCTCCAGTACGCCGATGCGCGGCTCGCGTGCCAGCAGCGCGATGAGCCGGGCGTCCAGCCGGTCGATCGTCACATCCGCCTCCCGGGCATGGGCATCCTGTACAGATCGGGGGCCGGTACCGGCCTCTCACTGGGCAGAGTGCCCAGCCAAAACGCAAACTATTGCGCACCTTGCGGATGCGGGAGAGCCTGCGAGTATGACGCAGACCACACACCACACTCCCGACACCGCACGGCAGGCAGATCCCTTCCCGGTCAAGGGTATGGACGCGGTCGTCTTCGCCGTGGGCAACGCCAAGCAGGCCGCGCACTACTACTCGACCGCCTTCGGCATGCGGCTGGTCGCCTACTCCGGACCGGAGAACGGCAGCCGGGAGACCGCGAGCTACGTGCTGGAGAACGGCTCCGCCCGGTTCGTCTTCACCTCCGTCATCAAGCCGACCTCCCCCTGGGGCCACTTCCTCGGCCGGCACGTGGACGACCACGGCGACGGCGTCGTCGACCTCGCCCTGACCGTCCCGGACGCGCGGGCCGCGCACGCGTACGCCGTCGCGCACGGCGCCACCTCGGTCGCCGAGCCGTACGAACTGAAGGACGAGCACGGCACGGTGGTGATCGCGGCGATCGCCACGTACGGCGAGACCCGGCACACGCTCGTCGAGCGGAGCGGGTACGACGGCCCCTACCTGCCCGGGTACGTGGCGGCCGACCCGATCGTCGAGCCGCCGGCCCAGCGCACGTTCCAGGCCGTCGACCACTGCGTCGGCAACGTCGAACTCGGCCGGATGAACGAGTGGGTCGGGTTCTACAACAAGGTCATGGGCTTCACGAACATGAAGGAGTTCGTGGGCGACGACATCGCGACCGAGTACAGCGCGCTGATGTCCAAGGTGGTCGCCGACGGGACACTGAAGGTCAAGTTCCCGATCAACGAGCCCGCGATGGGCAAGAAGAAGTCGCAGATCGACGAGTACCTGGAGTTCTACGGCGGTCCCGGCGTCCAGCACATCGCGCTGGCCACCAACGACATCGTGCGGACCGTGCGCACGATGTCCGCGGCCGGGGTCGAGTTCCTGAACACGCCGGACTCGTACTACGACACGCTCGGCGAGTGGGCGGGCGAGACCCGGGTGCCGGTGGAGACCCTGCGCGAGCTGAAGATCCTCGTCGACCGGGACGAGGACGGGTACCTGCTGCAGATCTTCACCAAGCCGGTGCAGGACCGGCCGACGGTCTTCTTCGAACTCATCGAGCGGCACGGCTCGATGGGCTTCGGCAAGGGCAACTTCAAGGCCCTGTTCGAGGCGATCGAGCGGGAGCAGGAGAAGCGCGGCAATCTGTGACCCGTCGAGGGGTCGGTGGTGAGGGGCTCGGTTCAGCAGCTGGGGACCGGGCCCTTGCCCTTCTCCAGGGCGACGAGTGCGGAGACCGCGCCCTTGAGGGTGGTCACCGGGACCAGCCGCAGCCCCTCGGGGAGTTCGGCGCCGGCGTCGGAGCACTCCGCCTTCGGCACCAGGAAGACGGTGGCGCCGTCGCGCCGGGCGGCCTGTGTCTTGAGCCCGACGCCGCCGACCGCGCCGACCTTGCCGCGCGCGTCGATCGTGCCCGTACCGGCGACGGTGCGGCCGCCGGTGAGGTCGCCGCCGCTGCCGTCGCCGTCCAGCTTGTCGATGATGCCGAGGGTGAACAGCAGGCCGGCGCTGGGGCCGCCGACGTCGGCCAGTTTCAGCGTGACGTCGACGTCCGAGGCGGACTTGTCCAGGTAGGCGAGGGCCGCCTTGGTGGCGTCGTCCTGCGACTCCTTCATCTCGGCGGCGTTGTGCCGCTCGATCTCCTTGACGTCGCCGCCGCCCGGGTAGACCGAGTCGCGCGGCATCACCGCCCGGTCGGTGCGGAACCAGCCGTCGAGCACGTCGCCGAGCGAGACGTGCGCGTCGGGTCCGGTCGCCTCGATCGTCGTCATGCGCAGCTCGCCGGTGGTGCGGCGGGTGGGGGCGCCGGCGACGGTGATGACCGGGTCGCCCTTGTTCTCGCCGAGGACGTTCGCGGTCATCCCGGGCTGCGCCAGGGAGAACGGCAGCGGCGCGAAGCCCGCCGTGGCGAGCAGGGCCACGACGGGCAGGGCGCAGACGGCGAGGGCCCGGGGGCGCGTGAGGCGAGAGAGCACGGGGTTCAATCTAACGTGACGCCGGTGGGCGGCGGCCGTGCGCCCGGTGCCGAGCGATCGTGCGGCGGGAAGCGCGCCTTGCGGTCTCCGGTCAGGGGGCTGTCCGGCCTCCGGTCAGCGGAGTGCCTCCGCCACCTCCCGGGCGGCGTCGACGACGCGGGTGCCGACCCGTTCGGGCACCGCGTCCGCGAGCATGACCACCCCGACGCTGCCCTCGACCCCGGTGACACCGAGCAGCGGGGCCGCGGCACCGCTCGCCCCGGCCTCGAGTTCGCCGTGGGTGAGGGTGTAGCCGAGGTCGTCCGGCGGGGTGCGGCGGGCCGCGAGGATGGCCCGGCCGGCGGCGCCGCGGTCGAGGGGGTGACGGAAGCCGGCCCGGTAGGCGACGTGGTAGTCGGTCCAGGTCGGCTCGACGACGGCGACGGCCAGTGCCTCCGTCCCGTCGACGAGGGTGAGGTGGGCGGTGGCCCCTATGTCCTCGGCGAGCGAGCGGAGCGCGGGCAGTGCCGCCTCCCGTACCAGCGGGTGCACCTGGCGGCCCAGGCGCAGCACGCCGAGGCCGACGCGGGCGCGGCCGCCGAGGTCGCGGCGGACGAGGGAGTGCTGTTCGAGGGTGGCGAGCAGCCGGTACACCACGGTCCGGTTGACGCCCAGTTTGGTGGACAGTTCGGTGACGGTCAGCCCGTGGTCGGTGTCGGCGAGCAGCTTCAGGACCTTCAGGCCCCGATCGAGCGTCTGGGATGTCTCCGCGGTCACGACGCCCACTCCTTCAGTGGTGAGGTCGGCGGGCCTCCGCGCCGGCGGTTGCGTCACCGAGTCCCGTCAGTGGCGCGCGTGAAGGCCGCCGATCGGCCGGCGGCCCGGGGTGTTCCGGACTCGAGTCGCTTCACGGCTGCGCTCCGCGGCTGCACTGCCACGGGGCGTGTGCGTAGCCGGGACAGTAGCGAAGCGGGTTCGCTGAGCGGAAGCCTCCGTCCAGAATCCGGGCATGACCGGGGAGGGACGGGCAGGCTTTGTCCCTGTATGCCGCCCCGCCGCCGTCCCCTGACGGGGCGCGTCACTTCATGCGGGTGGCCCATTCGCGGACCTTGGCGATGCGCTGGCTGAGCTGCCCCGCCGTGCACTCCGCGCTCGGCGGGCCGCCGCAGACCCGGCGCAGTTCGGTGTGGAGGACGCCGTGCGGCTTGCCGCTCTGGTGGGCGTACGCGCCGACCAGGCCGTTGAGCTGCTTGCGCAGCTCCAGCAGCTCCTTGTGGGTCACCACGGGCCGCCGCTCCGCGGGCATCTCCAGCAGATCCGCCTCCTCGGCCGGTTTCTTCCGGCTGTGCGCGATCTGCCGCGCCTGCCGCTTCTGCAGCAGCAGTTGGACCTGGTCGGGTTCGAGCAGTCCGGGGATGCCGAGGTAGTCCTGCTCCTCCTCGCTGCCGGGATGCGCCTGCATCCCGAAGTCCGCGCCGTTGTACGTGACCCGGTCGAACACCGCGTCGGACTCCAGCGCCTCGAAGGGCAGCATGTCCTGGTCGCCGGTGTCCTCGTCCTGCTCCCGGTTGGCCTCGTCCATCTCCTTCTCGGACTCGGCGTACGGGTCCTCCTCGCCGTGTTTCTTCGGCTTGTCGAGGACGTGGTCGCGTTCGCGCTCCATCTCGTTCGCGAAGGAGAGCAGGTCGGGCACGGTCGGCAGGAAGACGGACGCGGTCTCGCCACGCCGCCGGGACCGTACGAAACGGCCGACGGCCTGGGCGAAGAACAGCGGCGTCGAGATCGTCGTCGCGTAGACGCCGACCGCGAGGCGGGGCACGTCGACGCCCTCGGACACCATGCGGACGGCGACCATCCAGCGGTCGTCGCCCTGGCTGAACTCGTCGATGCGGTCGGAGGCCCCGCCGTCGTCGGAGAGGACGAGGGTGGGCCTGTGGCCGGTGATCTCGCGGATGAGTTTGGCGTAGGCGCGGGCGGAGTCCTGGTCGGAGGCGATGACGAGGGCGCCGGCGTCCGGGATGCCCTTGCGGACCTCGGTGAGCCGCCGGTCCGCGGCGCGCAGCACGCTCGGCATCCATTCGCCGCGCGGGTCCAGCGCGGTGCGCCAGGCCTGGCTGACGGCGTCCTTGGTCATCGGCTCGCCGAGCCGGGCCTCGATCTCGTCGCCCGCCTTGGTGCGCCAGCGCATGTTGCCGCTGTAGGACAGGAAGATGACGGGGCGGACGACGCCGTCGGCGAGCGCGTTGCCGTAGCCGTAGGTGTAGTCGGCTGCCGAGCGCCGGATGCCGTCCTGGCCCTCCTCGTACGCGACGAAGGGGATCGGGTTGGTGTCGGAGCGGAACGGCGTACCGGTGAGCGCGAGGCGCCGGGTGGCCGGCTCGAAGGCCTCGAGGCAGGCCTCGCCCCAGGACTTGGAGTCACCGGCGTGGTGGATCTCGTCGAGGATGACGAGCGTCTTGCGCTGCTCGACCCGGTTGCGGTGCAGCATCGGCCGTACGCCGACGCCCGCGTAGGTGACGGCGACGCCGTCGTACTCCCGGCCGAGCGGGCCCGCGCTGTACTCGGGGTCCAGCTTGATGCCCACCCGCGCGGCGGCCTCGGACCACTGCTTCTTCAGGTGCTCGGTGGGCGCGACGACGGTGACCTGCTGCACGACGTGGTGGTGCAGCAGCCAGGAGGCGAGGGTGAGCGCGAAGGTGGTCTTGCCGGCGCCGGGGGTGGCGACGGCGAGGAAGTCGCGCGGCTGCTCCTGGAGGTACCGGTCCATCGCCCCCTGCTGCCAGGCCCGCAGCTTGCCGGCGGTGCCCCAGGGGGCGCGGCCGGGGAAGGCGGGCGACAGGTGGTGCGAGGAGGCTGCGGGGGCGGCCGGGGTAGTAGTCACGGTCTCCGGGGCGGGGTCGGTCACGGTCACGGCAACCGGGCCACCCTACCGGGGACGCGGCCCCGTCCCCGGGCCAACGGTGCCGCCTCCCCCGCGACTGCGACAGGCGTCACAGGAGAGGCCATGGGTCTCAGCGTGCGAACTGCGGCAGCTGAGCAGCGATCTTGGGCACGTCCAGGGCCCCCTGCGACACGTCCAGCACGAACTGCTCGGCCTCGTCCACGTCGAACTCCGGGTCCAGTGGATGTCCGTTCATGTGGAGGAAGACCCACGTCGCGTACCAGGCGGTGCGCTTGTTCCCGTCCACGAGGGCGTGGTTGCGGGCGAGGGACTCCATCAGCGCGGCAGCCTTCTGCCACACGTCCCGGTAGGCGTCCTGGCCGAACACGCTCGACTGGGGGCGGGCCAGAGCGGAGTCCAGGAGCCCATAATCGCGCACCTCGGCGGCCCCCAGCCGCTTCGAGAGGTCCAGCAGCTCGGGGAGCGTGAGGTAGTGCATCAGGCGAGCCTCCGGTTCAGCTCGGCGCTGGCCCGGAGTACGTGTTCGGCGGCCTCGTTGAACAGCCGTGAGTGCTCGTTTATGGCTGCGATCACCGCGTCGTGAGCGAAGGTCTGCATGCTGCGCCCCTCGGCGGCCGCGCGTTCGCGGAGGGCGTCGAGTTCTTCGTCGGTGAAGCGAAGGTTCAATCCGGCCATGCCAGCACGGTACCGCACGGTACCGCCTGGTGTCAGCGCAGCTGCGTCCGCAGCCGCCTCGTCACCCACACCCCCGCCAGCGCCACCGCCGCCATCGGCAGGAACACCGCGGCGAAGGCGGCCGGGTGGGCGCCGGTCGTCGCGTCGGCGGCCGTGTGAGCCGTGACCGAGCCGCCGCCGAGCGCGGCGAAGGCCGCTCCCCCGGCGGCCAGCAGCAGCACGCTGCTGAGTCCGTCGGAGATCTGCAGCGCCGCGCTGTTCGCGCCCGCCTCCTCCGGCGCGGACAGCTTCAGCAGCAGCACACTGGTGGAGGAGAGCACCAGGCCCATCCCGAAGCAGCCGAACGCCCAGGCCACCGCGACCGTCCAGGCGGGCATGGCGTTGAGGAGCACGCTCGGGGCGGCCCCGACGGCCGCCGCGACCAGCGCCATCCCCACCGTGCCCAGCCGCTCCCGGTACGGCTCCAGGCGCGGCCGGGACTGCACCCACGAGCCGATCGCCCACGTTCCGCCGCCCGCCGCGAGCGAGAATCCGGCGAGCGTCGGCGACAGGCCCCGCTGGGTGACCAGCATCAGGGGCACGAACGACTCGGCCGCCATGAACGAACCGGCCGCGACCCCGCGCAGCAGCACCACGGAAGGCAGCCCGCGCGCCGCCCGCCACGTGCCGTGCGGCAGCAGTCCGCGCGCCGCCGGTACCAGCAGCGCGGCCCCGGCGAGGCCGGGCAGGAGCGAGAGCCACCGCAGGTCCTGCGCGGCGTACTGCAGCAGCGCGGCGCCCAGCGAGAGGGCGAGGGCGAGCCGCAGCCGGCGCCGGCCGGAGTCCCCGGGACCGTCCGTCGCGGCCGTGGCCGCGGCCGTGGTGGGGCCGGCCGCCCGGCGGCGGATCTGCGGCAGGGCGAGCGCGAGGGGGAGGACCACCAGTACGGGTATCCCGAGGAACACCCAGCGCCAGCCCAGGTGTTCGGTGACCGCGCCGGCGGCCAGCGGGCCGACGATCGACGGCACCACCCAGCCCGCCGCGAACCCCGCCATGATGGCGGGCCGCAGCGGCTCCGGATACGCCCGCCCCACGACCACGTACAGCGCGACGATCACCAGCCCGCCGCCGAGCCCCTGCACCGCCCGCCCCAGGATGAACATCCACATCGTCCCGGCGGTCCCGGACAGCAGCAGCCCGGCCGCGAAGCCGGCGATGCCGGTGGTCAGCGGGCCGAGCGGGCCGCGCCGGTCGGCCCACTGCCCGGCGAGCACCATGCCGAACAGGCTGGTGGTGAAGTACCCGGAGAACGCGAACGCGTACAGCGACACCCCGTGCAGCTCCCGCGCGGCAACCGGCATCGCCGTCCCCACCGCCGTCGCCTCGAAGGCGATCAGCAGGACGACGGAGACGACGCCGATGCTCAGCGCCCGGTACGGCCGGCTCAGTACTCCCTCGGCGGCGACGGACGGGGACGGCGGGGACGGCGGGGACGGCGGGGACGGCGGGGACGGCGGGGTCGGTACGGCGTCGGCGACGTCGGTGTCGCTGTCGCGCGGGTCGGGGGCACTCATGCAGGCCAGGGTAAGGGGCGTCGGCGATGTTGACCCCTGTCGGAGGTCCGGTCTCCCCTACGACCATGGTCCCGGGACCCGGTGCGCACCTCGGCCCGCGGCCCCTTTGTGAACGCCGCATGGCAGTCCCGTTGCACGGCCCCCGGTTCCCTTGAGCCGCCCCGGCACGCCCCCGTACGGTCGAGGACATCAGGGCGGAACGGGCCGACCGTTTCGCCACTGCCCGGCCGTGTGCCCGAGTGGTTCAGGGATTCGCCTGCAAAGCGAATAACGCGGGTTCGATTCCCGCCACGGCCTCCGGTGAGTGCGCTGCCCGCCGCCTCGGCGAACGGCGGCCGAAGCCGCGTCGGGTGCCGTGTCCGTCGGGTCAGGTTCTAAAGGCCCGCTGCCGCGGGGGGCCGTCGGCCGGGATCGGGAGACCGCCCAGCGTCAGCGCGGACGGCGGAGGCAGCGGATCGTCGGCCTGGCCGGCGCGGAACGACGCGAGCAGGTAGGCCAGCAGACGCCGGGACGCCGCACCGTCCCCCTGCAGGGCGGTGACCAGGCCGCAGTGTGCCAGCAGGACCACGGCGAGGTCGGAAGGGTGAAAATCGGCCCGCAGAGCGCCCGAGGCCTGGGCCCTGCGTACGAGCGTCGCGAAGTCCCGCTCGCCTTGTCGCCGGTACCGCGCGTGTTCCGGCCCGCTGTCCGGGAAGGCCGCGACGTACGCGGCCGGGAACCCGCGTTCCTCCCGTTGCAGGGCGAAGACCGTCTCGATCAGCTGCTGGAAGCCGTGCCACGGGTCGGGGTCGGCCAGAGCATCGGTGAGCGCCCGTCCACAGGTCTCCATCTGCTGCGCGTACGCGCCCCGCACCAGGGCGTCCCGGGTCGGGAAGTGCCGGTACAGCGTCGCCACGCCGACTCCGGCCCGACGCGCCACGGTCGCCATCGGGGCGTCGATCCCACGCTCCGCGAAGACCGTACGGGCGGCGGCGAGGATGCGCTCCCGGTTGCGCCGGGCGTCGGCCCGCAGCCCGTCCTGGGCCGCGATCCGAGGGGATTCCACCATCACTGCCTCTCGCTTCGGGCCCGAACGGACGATCACGTCCACTTCGGAGCCTACCGTCGGCGCTGCTTCCTCGAACGACCCACGACCACCGGCGGCAGAGGCGGAACGATGAACGACCGCATGATGAAAGCAGTGCTGTACGACCGCTACGGCGGCCCCGACGTGCTGTACGTGGGCCGTGTGCCACGCCCCGAGCCGGCCGCCGGCGAGGTGCTGGTGAGGGTGCACGCGTTCAGTGTCAACGGCGGAGAACTGGCCGCCCGTGCCGGCCGCCTCCGTCTCGTGACCGGCCGGAGATTTCCCCAGCGTGTCGGCGTGGACTTCACCGGCGAGGTCGCGGCATCGGGTGCCGGAGTCGCGGGGTTCGCGGACGGCGACCGGGTATGGGGGGTCCTGGGCCGCACCTCCGGGTTCGGCAGCGCCGCCGAGTACGTGACCGTGGCCGCCGAGCGGACCGGCCGGGTTCCCGACGGACTGGATCTCGTGGACGCCGCCGCGCTGCCGGTGGCCACCACGGCCGTCACCGCCCTGCGGGACAAGGCCGCGCTGCGCCCCGGCGAACGACTCCTCGTCCGGGGCGCGGCGGGCGGCGTCGGCAACGCCGCCGTACAGCTCGGACGGGCGTACGGCGCCGAGGTCACGGCCCTCGCCCGCGCGGCCAACCTCGACTTCGTCCGCGGGCTCGGCGCGCACGAGGCCGTCGACCACCGGAGCGTGCGGCCGACGGAACTGGGCCGCTTCGACGTGGTCCTGGACACCGTGGGGACCGGACTGCGGACCTTCCGCCGCCTGCTGAGCCCCGGTGGGCGCATGGTCACCATCGCCTTCGACCTGGAACGGCTCGCCGCGTCGCTCGGCTACCTCGCCGCCAGCACGGTCCACGGACGCGGCCGGGTGCGCGCCTTCAGCGGCAACCCCACGCGGGCGCACTTCGACGACCTCGCCCGCCATGTGGTCGAGGGGAAGCTGCGCCCCGCAGTGGACACGGTCTTCCCCCTGGAGGAGACCGCGGCGGCCCACCGGGCGCTGGAGGCGGGCGGTGTCCGGGGCAAGTACGTGGTCAGAGTCGCGTAGAACACCGTGGCGGTGCCGCGGTGGGTCAGGCGTGCGCCCGGCGGGCCACGGAGGTGCGGCGGTCGCGGTGCAGGAGCCAGAGGGTGACCGTGAGCGTGGAGAGGTCGGCCGTCAGCGGGTGGGCCGTCCGGTCGGGGGCGCGCCAGCACCGCACCTCGCCGGTGGTTCCGTCCAGGACCAGGTCCGTGCCGGGCAGCAGCGTGCCCAGGCGTATCAGGCGGTCGGCCAGGTACGGGAGCCGGCGGGGCGCCACGTCCGGCAGGAAGTGCGCGTGCTCCGCCTCGTACTCGGCGTACTCCGTGAGCGTCGGCAGCGGCACGTCCGTGTCGAGTTCGAAGCCGTACTCCCGCTCGGGCAGGCCGACCTCGCGCAGGAAGCGGCGGGTCGGTTCGTGCGTGAGCGTGGCCGGGAAGTCGACGTCCTCGAAGCGGATGATCGCGCCCGCGCCGAACGTGTCGTCGAGGAAGCGGTCCGGGAGGTCCAGGGCGAGTCCGACCGGACGGCCGGGGCGGCCGGGCCGGCCGGCGTGGCCCGTCGGCCACCGGCGCGTCCCCGTGCGCGCCCGCGTTCCCGGCGGCCGCTCCGCCGCCGCGTCCGCCATCCCCTTCGGACAGATCGTGTTCATCGCTTCCCCCGTGCACCGTGGCCCGTGTCCCTGCACCTCGCCGCACGTGGTCGTGGCGGCGAGGCGGCCCACGTCCCCCGCAGGCCTCCCCGACACGAAAAACCATACGCCGCCCCACTGACAACGGCCCGCACAACGCACCGCCTGGAGGCCCCAACAGCCCGATACGGGGCGTGAATTGGGGCACACTCGGGGGGAGCCGCCGGTTCCGTCCGCGGGCGGTCGCCCCGGGCGGACCCCAGGCGATCCGAGGCGACCGCAGGTGGCCTCGGGCGACCTCGCCCGACCTCAGGTGAAGTAGACGCCGCCCGCCACCACGACCACCGCGGCGAGGACGAACAGCAGGATCCACAGCAGCAGTTTGCCCATGCTCGGCGGCGGCTCGTACCGCTCGCCCGGCACCGGTCCCGGCTCCGACACCGACGTCGGCGTCGTCTCGGGGCCCCTCGCGTGGCCCCTCGCGGGGCCCCGATCCGCCGCGTCCGGTGATGTCATGACGTCACCACCGCCGCCTGCGGCCGGATCGGCAGGCGGTTGACGGGGCGGCCCGTCGCCGCGCGCACCGCCGAGGCGACGGCGGCCGGCGAGGTCACCACCGGCACCGCGCTCACCGACTTGGCGCCGAAGGGCGCCACCACGTCCCGTTCCTCCACCAGCTTCACGATCTTGATGTCGGGGACGTCCAGCGCGGTCGGCAGCGCGTACCCCGTGAGGTCGGGGTGGCGGACGACGCCGCGCGCGGTGCGCAGGTTCTCCGTGAGCGCCACGCCCACGCCCTGCGTCACGCCCGCCTCGATGCGCGCGGCGAGCTGCGCCGGGTTGAGGACGCGGCCCACGTCCTGGGCGAGCGCCAGCTCGACCACCCGCACCGAGCCGAGCTCGATGTCGACGTCGACCACCGCGCGGATCGCGCAGAACGCGAGGCCCACGAAGGCGTCGCCCTGGCCGAAGCCGTCCAGCGGCTCGGTCGGGTGGGGCCGGCACTGGGCGGTGGCCCACAGTTCCTTGCCGTCCAGCGCCTCGGCGACGGTGGTCGACAGGACCCCGTCGTACGAGGTGATCTTGCCGTCGGTGATCTGGAGCAGCTCGGTGGACATGCCGAACTTGTGTGCGAGCGGCTGGAGGAGCTGGGTGCGGACCATCTTCGCGGCCCGTTCCACCGCACCGCCCGACACCCAGGTGTGGCGGCCCCGGGCGCCGGCGCCCGCGGGCGGCTGGTCGGTGTCGACGGGCGCCACGTGCACCTCGTCGACGCCGAGCGTCTCCTGGACGATCTGCCGGGCCAGCGTGCTGAAGCCCTGGCCGGTCTCGACGGCCGCGCACAGCACGGTGGCGACCCCGTCCTGGACCTTCACCGTCGCCGTGGAGACCTCGTCCGCGCCCTCCGCGCCGAGCATGTGCACCATGCCCAGGCCGTAGCCGACGCCCCGGCGGATCGCGCCGGGCTCGCCCGCGCCCTCGGGGCCGCCCGGGAGCAGCCACTCGTCGGCGGGGGTGTCCTTGGGCAGCGGCGGCAGCGGGAAGTCCCGTACCGCCTGGAGGAGTTCGGCGACCGGCGCCGGGCAGGTCACGGTCTGTCCGGTGGGCAGCACGTCGCCGGTGGCCAGCACGTTGCGCAGCCGCAGCTCGGCCGGGTCGACGCCGAGCTTCTTGGCCAGCTTGTCCATCTGCGCCTCGTACGCGGCGCACACCTGCATGGCGCCCTCGCCGCGCACGTGCCCGGAGGGCGGGTTGTTGGTGCGCACCGCCCAGCCCTCGATGAAGGCGTGCGGGACGACGTAGGGGCCGCAGGCGAAGGAGACGGCGGCGGCCAGTGCCTCGGACGAGGTGTCGGCGTAGGCGCCCGCGTCGAGCAGGATCTGCGCCTCGACCTTGACGAGCCTGCCCTCGCCGTCCGCGTGGTGGCGGTAGCGCAGCAGGGTGGGGTGGCGGTGGACGTGGCCGAGGAAGGACTCCTCGCGCGTGGCGGCGAGCTTGACCGGGCAGCCCGTCCTGAGCGCGAGCAGGCCGAGCGGGAGCTGGAAGCCCTGGTCCTCGCGGTCGGCGGTGGCGCCCGGCACCCCGGTGACGACGATCTTCACCTGATCGGGTGGCAGGCCGTAGCAGGCGGCGGCCGCGTCGCGGTCGGCGTGCGGGTCGGTGGAGGCCAGGTACAGCTCGACGCCGCCGTCGGGACGCGGCACGGCGAGTCCGGCCTCGGCGCCGATGGGGGCGGGGTCCTGGCGGCCGATGCGGTACAGCCCCTCGACGACGATGTCACCGGCCGCCTCCGGGTCGCCGTGGCGCAGCGGGATGTGCCGGATGAGGTTGCCGTCCGGGTGCAACGGCTCGGCCTCGAACGCCTGCTCGGGGTCGGTGACCGGTTCGAGCACCTCGTACTCGACGATGACGGCGGCGGCGGCCATCCGCGCGGTGTCCGGATGGTCGGCGGCGACGGCGGCCAGCGGCTCCCCGTGGTGGCGTACGACCTCGGAGGCGAACACCGGGCGGTCGGCGCGGCCCCGGCCGTGCACCGGGGTGCCGGGCACGTCCTCGTGGGTCAGGACGGCGCGCACGCCGGGCATCTCGCGGGCGTGGCTGGTGTCGATGGACACCACACGCGCGTGCGGGTGCGGCGAGCGCAGCACGGCCGCCCACAGCAGGCCCTCGGCCCACAGGTCGGCGGCGTAGGGGAAGGTGCCCTCGGTCTTGGCGCGGGTGTCGGCGCTCGGCAGGGACACACCGATGCCGTGCGGCAGCGGCTCGGGGGCGGGTGCGGCCGCCGCGGCGGGCGCGGTGGCGGCTTCGTTGCTCAACGCTGGCCTCCGTCCTGGCCGTACGACTGGTCGTGGTGGATGCCGCCCTCGCCGGGACCCGCCTGGTGCGGGATGAGCGGTTCCCCGCCCCCGGACGGTGCCGCGGCCTCGTCGCCCGTCCGTTCGCCGGACTCCTCGTCGGCCGCGCCGAGGGCCTCGCGCTCGGCGACGACCTCCCGCACGGCGTGGAGCACGCCCCGGTAGCCCGAGCAGCGGCACAGGTTGCCGCAGAGCGCCTGGCGGGCCTCCAGGTCGGTGGGGTCCGGATTGCCCTCCAGGAGGTCGTGCACGGTCATCGCCATGCCCGGCACGCAGAATCCGCACTGCACGGCACCGCACCGGGCGAGCGCCCGCTGCACGTCGGAGGGCTGCCCGTCGACGGCGAGCCCCTCGACGGTGCGCACCTCGGTGCCGGCGGCGGTGACCGAGGGCACCAGGCAGGAGGCGACGAGGCGGCCGTCCACCTGGACGTTGCAGGCCCCGCACTCGCCCTCCGAGCAGCCGTCCTTGGCGCCCGCGAGGCCGAGCCGTTCGCGCAGCACGTAGAGCAGCGACTCGCCGATCCAGGCGTCGGTGACGGGGCGGTCGGCGCCGTTCACCCGCAGGACGTACGAGACGAGGGGGTGCTCGTCGGGGAAGGGCACGGCGCCGGCGGGGACGGGGTCCTCCGAGGCGTGGTCCTCGGGGACCCGGTCCTCGGGGACGGGGTCCTGGGCGGCCGGGTCCTCGGGGGCGGAACCTGGGGCGTCCGCCGGTCCGTCGGGACGCGCGTCGGCGTCGGGGTCCGGTCGTGCGGGCCGGCGGCGCGGGGCGCGGTCCTCGGCGGGGGGCTGCTGCTCCGGGTGCTCCTGCGGCTGCGGCGACGGGGCGGGCCGCGCGAACGGCTCGAACGACGCGGAGGGTTCGGACGGCTCCCGGTGCCGCTCCGTCGTTCCCGCCGTCTCCGTCGCCCCGGGTGCCTGCGGGGCGGCCTCGGCCACGGGCGGTTCGACGTCCGGGGACGGCTGCCGGGCCGGGCCGGTGTCGGCGCCGGTGTCGGGGTCCCGGTGTCCGGCCGGGGCCGGAGCGGCGTACGGCTCCTGGCGGGCCGGGGCCGGGCCGTCGTGCGGGGCGTAGGGGTCCGTGCCGGTGTGGTCCCCGGCGTAGGCGGAGGTTGCCTGCTCGTCGGTGCGAGCGGGGTCGGCGGGCGTGGACGGCTCCTGGAGGGCCTGCCGGCCGCCCGGCGCACTCGCGGCACCCTCCGGCGCGTACGACCCGTCGAACGGGCCGCCAGGGGCCTCGGTGGACCGGTCACCGGACTCCGGGGGCGCCCAGGGCGCGGCGGCGCCGCCGGGCAGGGTCGGGGGCGGGGTGCCGCCCCACTGCTCGACCAGGGACGACGTGGTGAACTCGCCCGACTCGTCCGGCAGATCGCCCCCGGCGACGGGGATCGACCACTCGCCGGTGACGTCGTGCCCCGGGGCGGGACCACCCTGGGGGCCGCCCGGGTTCGCGGGCTCCTCGAAGGTCCACTGACCGGTGGACTGCGGGTGGTAGGCGAAGCCGTGCCCGGACGTGTCGCCGCCGCTCTGCTCCCGGCGGGGGTCGTGGCCGGACTCCTCGTACGGCTGCCCCTGCTGCGGGTGCCGGTCGTACCGGGGGTCCGTGCCCGGGGCCGCCTCGGGCCAGCCCGTGCCCTCGGCGGGGGCGCCCCATTCGCCGTGCGGCCCGGCCTCGCCCTGCTGCGGGCTCGGCGTGAAGGACGGCGGCACGTAGCCGTGACCGGGCGCGGCGAGCGGGGTGTGCGAGGCGAGCAGCGCGTCGATGCCGCCCTCGGGGAGCTGGACGAAGGTGGTGGCACCGTCGTCGTAGTCCCCCTGGGGCAGCCGCTCCCAGGAGCCCTGGGGGGACTCCCGGCGCGGCTCCTCCCCGTGCTGGTCGTCGGTCATGACAGTGCCCTCCCCAGTGCTCGTCGGGCCAGCGCGGCCACGGTGCGCCGCAGGTGCAGTACGGCGGGCGGCAACTGCTCCACGGTGCCGTCCTCGGCCGGGACGGCGTCGGGGATGCAGGCCGCGGCGACATAGTCCCCGAAGGCTGTCAGCGCCTCGGGGACGAGCGCACGGTTGTTGTCCCAGTCGATGAGCTGGGCGACCCAGTGCTCGGCGTCCAGGGGGCGCAGCGGCATCGGCGCGATGGCGCCCACCGCGCAGCGCACCCCGCGCCTGGCGGGGTCGAGGACCAGGGCGACGGAAGCGACGGCGCGGCCGGGTCCGGTGCGCCCGGTGGCCTTGAGGAAGACCTGGGGGGCGTGCAGCAGCGGTACGCGCACGTAGCCGATGAGTTCGCCCGCGCCGAGCATCTCCATGCCGGCGAGCAGGTGCGAGACCGGGATCTCGCGGCGGGCGCCACCCGGTCCCGCGATGACCAGCGTCGCCTCCAGGGCGGCCAGTACGGGCAGCGCGTCCCCGGTGGGGGCGGCGGAGGCGATGTTGCCGCCCAGCGTGCCCGCGTTGCGGATGTGCGGGGGGCCGGCCGCGCGGGCCGCCGCGGCGAGGGCGGGGATGAGCGCGGCGAAGTCGGGGCGGCCCATGCGGGCGTGGGTGAGGCCGGCGCCGAGGAGGGCGTGGCCGTCCTGGTACTGCCAGCCGCGGATCTCGCTGATGCGGCCGAGTCCGACGAGGGCGGCGGGGCGCAACTGCCCGGAGTTGACCGCCGCCATGAGGTCCGTACCGCCCGCCACGGGCACTGCGGCGGGCATGGCGGCGAGTGCCGCCACGGCCTCGTCCAGCGACCCGGGCAGTGTCACGGCCTGCGCCGCCTGCGGTGCGTGCGTGGTCAAACCGGCTGCCCCTTCCCGCTGCCCCACCTGGTCCTGCCTGTGCTGCCGTACGGTACGTGCCGACAGGGCGGACGTGGCAACTCTGGCACATCTTCGCGGGGGGCGGATGCGGGGGTCCGCTAGGGGGCGTTCGCCCCTCCCGTGCGCGGTTGGGTGGGTTTGGCCGTTCATTACGGGTCGGGGCGGGTTGGGGTTGTTCACCCGGGTTGGGCGAGTGTGCGGGTGGGTGCGGGGTGCGGGTTTCGGCCGTGGGGGGCGGGCCTTTTCTCGTCGCCCCCGCCGCCCTCGCCCTTCCCGTCCCTGCCAAGGGGCGCTGCCCCTTCGACCCCGGACGTGCGGGTGGGCGGGGCTTCTCGCGCCCACGCGGCGGAGCCGCATGTCGGCACAGCCCCGCGCCCCTTGGGGCACGCCCCCGGCGGGTCCCCCCTAGCGGGGGCGGCCCTCCACCCCTGGGCGGCGCTGCCAGGGATGGGGGCCCTGGGGCGGGCGGTAGGCGACACCCAGGGCGTCGAGGCGGGCGTAGTGGGTGGTCATGCGGGCGTCGAAGTCGGCGAAGTCCCGTTCGGCGGGCGGCGGCAGCGGGGACCAGAGGGCCTCGGCGAACGCGGCGAGGCGGGGGAACGCCTGGTAGTCGACGCGCCCCTGGTCCTCCATCACCTCCGTCCAGACGTTGGCCTGGGCGCCGAGGACGTGCCGGGCCTGGTCCGGGGTCAGTTCCGGGGGAACGGGCGCGAACCGGTAGACGTCCTCCAGGGTGCGCACGAAGCCGATGGGCACGGGCTCGTCCGGGCCGGGGTCCTGACGGTGGTCCAGGTACACCTGCTGCTCGGGGCACATGACGACGTCGTGGCCGGCCCGTGCGGCCGCGACACCGCCCTCGTAGCCGCGCCAGGAGGAGACCGCCGCGCCGGGCGCGAGGCCGCCCTCTAGGATCTCGTCCCAGCCGATGAGGCGTCGGCCGCGGGCGGCGAGCCAGTCGTCGAAGTGGCGGACGAACCACGCCTGGAGCCCGTCCTCGCCGTCCAGCCCCCGTTCCCGGATGCGCGCCTGCGCGGCCGGTGAGCGGCGCCACTGATCCTTGGGGCACTCGTCCCCGCCGATGTGGACGAACCGTGAGAAACCGGAGTACGGCACCGCGTCCGGCGGGAACAGCTCCAGGACCTCCTCGAACACCTCCTCGTAGAAGCGGAGGACGGTGTCGGTGGGGGCGAGCACGTTGGGCGAGATGCCCCAGTCGTCCCAGACGGTGAGGGAGGAGGTGTCGACGACGTCCGTGCTGCCGAGTTCCGGGTACGCGGCGATGGCGGCCTGGGAGTGCCCCGGGATGTCGATCTCGGGGACGACGGCGATGTGCCGGGCGGCGGCGTACGCGACGATCTCGCGGATGTCGTCCCGCGTGTAGAAGCCGCCGTGCGGTTTGTCCTCCCACAGGGGCGAGGCGCGGTGGCCGAATTTGGTACGGGTCCGCCAGGAGCCGACCTCGGTGAGGCGGGGGTGGCGCCGGATCTCGATGCGCCAGCCCTGGTCGTCGGTGAGGTGGAGGTGGAGGACGTTGAGCTTGTGCGCGGCCATCAGGTCGACGTAGCGCAGGACGCCGTCCTTCGGCATGAAGTGCCGGGCCACGTCCAGCATGAGCCCGCGCCAGCGGAAGCGGGGGCCGTCCTCCAGGGTGACGGCCGGGACCGGCCAGTGGCGGCGCGCGGTGACGGGGGCACGGCGGAAGGCCTCGGGTCCGAGGAGCTGACGCAGGGTCTGCGCGGCGTGGAAGAGCCCCGGTTCGGCGGCGGCGGTGAGGATGACGGAGTGGGGCGTGGTGCCGATGCGGTAGCCCTCCGGGCCGCCGAGCTCCCCGGCCAGGTCGGGCGCGAGGGTGAGCCGGACGCGGGTGCGGGCGGGGCTGCCGGGGGTGTGCGGCGACAGCGGGAGGCCGAGGGCCGCGCCGAGGGTGCCGCGCAGCCAGTTCGCGACGGCGGTGGTGCCGCACGGCTCCTCGATCGTGGTGTGCGGGTCGAGGACGGGCGTGCGGGTGGGCGCCGCGGGCACGGCGTGGCGAGGGGCGGGGACGAGGGCGGGGGTCGGTGCGGGGGGTGGTGAGGGGTGGTTCATGCGGTCGCCTCCCAGGGCCGGGGCGGCGGCCCCGTCGAAGAGGGCCGTGGCGGCGGGGTACGCCCCCGCCGTCCCTACCCCTCCCCCGCACCCCCGACGCCCGTCACCCGGAGGTCACGACGCCCGTCGTCCGTCGCCCGGAGGTCACGACGGCCGGGTGGCGCTACTTGTCGCCGTCGCCGTCGCCGCCGCTCTCCATGGACTCGTAGATCTCCTTGCACATGGGGCACACCGGGTACTTCTTCGGGTCCCGCCCCGGGACCCACACCTTGCCGCACAACGCCACGACGGGCGTGCCGTCGAGGGCGCTCGCCATGATCTTGTCCTTCTGGACGTAGTGCGCGAAGCGCTCGTGATCGCCGTCGCCGTGCGACACCTGCGGCGTCGGCTCGACGAGGGTCCCCGTACCGGTCCCGCGCTCGGGCTCGAGAGTGCTCATGCGGCCAAGGGTACTGAAACGTGGCGGGTTCAGTTGAGCGACGGGTCGTCCAGATATGTGGCCACCATCGCCAGCTCGCTGCGCTGCCGCCGCAGCACCTCGCGCCACAGCGTCTTCGGGGACGGCGAGGAGACGTCTCCGGGCTCCGACTCGACGACGTACCAGGCGCCGTCCGAGAGCTCGTCCTCCAGCTGGCCCGGTCCCCAGCCCGCGTACCCGGCGAAGATCCGCAGCGAGCCGAGCGCCGAGGCCAGCAGCTCCGGCGGGGCCTCCAGGTCGACGAGGCCGATCGCGCCGTGCACCCGCCGCCAGCCCAGCGGGGTCCGCTCGCCGGAGCCGCCGCCGGGGATGACCGCGACGCCGAGCGCCGCGTCGAGAGAGACGGGGCCGCCCTGGAAGACGACTCCGGGCTCGCCGGCGAAGTCGGCCCAGGCCTCGAGGATGTCGCCCACGTCCACCGGGGTCGGCCGGTTGAGGACGACGCCGAGCGAGCCCTCCTCGTCGTGGTCGAGGAGGAGCACCACCGCGCGCTCGAAGTTCGGGTCCGACAGGGCCGGCGTGGCCACGAGCAGCCGCCCGGTGAGCGAGGACACCTCGGTCATGCCAGACATGATCCCGCATCTTCCCCGGCGTGGGGAGGCAATCCGGGTACGCGGCCGGGGGGCCGGCCGGGGCGCAGGGAAGCGGCCCCGGCGCACGGGCGGGGCGGGTATGGTTCCGGCCACGTTCCAGCCACCCGGACGCGCAGCTTCCGGTTGCCGGGACGCGCACCTCCGGCCGCCGCGGACGGATGCCTTCCGGCCGTCCGCCGGTCACCCCGAGTCGCCGTGCACGCACGCCCCGTGTTGTGGCGAATCCATGACCTGCCGGGCGGCCCTCGGGCTTACTGCAGGCGGGTCCCCGGCCATTACGCTTGCCTCTTCGGCCCTGCCTCCCTCACTCACCGGAACGCGAGATACATGACCGTCAACGGCAATGACGACGTACTGCTTGTCCACGGCGGAACCCCGCTGGAGGGCGAGATCCGTGTCCGCGGTGCGAAGAACCTCGTACCGAAGGCCATGGTGGCGGCCCTGCTCGGCAGCGCGCCGAGCCGGCTGCGCAACGTCCCCGACATCCGCGACGTCCGCGTGGTGCGCGGACTGCTGCAGCTGCACGGCGTGACGGTGCGGCCCGGCGAGGAGCCCGGCGAACTGGTGCTCGACCCGACGCGGGTCGAGAGCGCGAACGTCGCCGACATCGATGCCCACGCGGGGTCCTCGCGCATCCCGATCCTGTTCTGCGGTCCGCTGCTGCACCGGCTGGGTCACGCGTTCATCCCGGGTCTCGGCGGCTGCGACATCGGCGGCCGGCCCATCGACTTCCACTTCGACGTGCTGCGGCAGTTCGGCGCGAAGATCGAGAAGCGGGCAGACGGGCAGTACCTGGAGGCGCCGCAGCGGCTGCGCGGTACGAAGATCGCGCTGCCGTACCCGTCGGTGGGCGCCACCGAGCAGGTGCTGCTGACGGCCGTGCTCGCGGAGGGTGTCACCGAGCTGTCCAACGCGGCGGTCGAACCGGAGATCGAGGACCTGATCTGCGTCCTGCAGAAAATGGGCGCGATCATCGCGATGGACACCGACCGGACGATCCGCATCACCGGTGTCGACGCGCTCGGCGGCTACACCCACCAGGCACTGCCGGACCGCCTGGAGGCGGCGTCCTGGGCGTCCGCCGCGCTCGCCACCGAGGGCAACATCTACGTCCACGGGGCCCAGCAGCGGTCGATGATGACCTTCCTCAACACCTACCGCAAGGTGGGCGGGGCGTTCGAGATCGACGACGAGGGCATCCGGTTCTGGCACCCGGGCGGGCAGCTCAAGTCCATCGCGCTGGAGACGGACGTGCACCCCGGCTTCCAGACGGACTGGCAGCAGCCGCTGGTCGTCGCGCTGACGCAGGCCACAGGGCTGTCGATCATCCACGAGACGGTGTACGAGTCGCGGCTCGGGTTCACCTCGGCGCTGAACCAGATGGGCGCGCACATACAGCTCTACCGCGAGTGCCTCGGCGGGTCGCACTGCCGGTTCGGGCAGCGCAACTTCCTGCACTCGGCGGTCGTGTCCGGCCCGACGAAGCTGCAGGGCGCGGACCTGGTCATCCCCGACCTGCGGGGCGGGTTCTCGTACCTGATCGCGGCGCTCGCCGCGCAGGGGACCTCGCGGGTCCACGGCATCGACCTCATCAACCGCGGCTACGAGAACTTCATGGAGAAGCTGATGGAGCTCGGCGCCAAGGTGGAGCTTCCGGCCAGGTCCCTGGCCTGACCCCGGTCCCGGGCCGTGGTCCCGGGCCCCGGTCCCGTGACCCTTCTGATCTCCGCCGCGCGGGCGCGGCGCACACGTCGCTGGGGCGGCCCCGGATCCCGGGGCCGCCCCAGCGGTGTCTGTCACGGTGCCGCGCGCCGTTCTCCGGCCCGCGGGATCGGCAACGTCAGTTGCCCTTCGCGGCTTCCTTGAGCTTGCTGCCCGCCGACACCTTCACGCTGTAGCCGGCCGGGATCTGGATGGGGTCGCCGGTCTGCGGGTTGCGCGCGGTGCGAGCGGCACGGTGGGTGCGCTCGAAGGTCAGGAAGCCGGGGACGGTGACCTTCTCGTCGCCCTTGGCGACGATCTCGCCGACCGTCTCGGCGAAGGCGGCCAGAACGGCGTCGGCGTCCTTGCGGGTCACCTCGGCGCGGTCGGCCAGCGCGGCCACCAGCTCACTGCGGTTCATGTTCTTACTCCCGTGTTCTTCTTGCCATGGAGGCGTGCCACGCGGCCAGGCCGCATGTCGGGCACGGCGAAGCCGATGCTGCCAGGGTCCCCGGTGAGTCCCCGGACCCGGGTCCGTCGCCAGACCCTCGCGCCCAGGGAGGCATCCTGCCCCTACCTGCGGCGGTAAAGCCAATCCGGCACCCGCATGAACGGTGAGAACACCCCCGCGTGTCACACGAAGAGCGGCCCCCGGCCACCGGCCGACGACCCGCGTTCCCCCCGCTTCCCGGATGCTGGGTTTCAGCGTTTCAGCGTTTCAGCGTTTCTGCGTTTCAGCGTTTCAGCGTTTCCGCCTGTCCGCGTTCCCGGGCGATCGGGCGGGCCCGGACCGGCCGCCACCCTAGGCGGCGGTCCCGGCCCGTCTGCCCCGCGACGCGCCGGGTACACCCCCGCCGTGGTCATCGTCACAGCGGGGGCACGGAACGTACCGGACCTCCGGATACGTCAGGCGGTGACGCCCGCGGCCTTCGCCGCGTCACGGACCGCCCCGGCCACCGCACCGGCGACCTTGTCGTTGAAGACGGACGGGATGATGTAGTTCGCGTTGAGCTCGTCCTCGCTCACCACGTCCGCCAGGGCCTTCGCCGCGGCCAGCATCATCTCGGTGTTGACGGTGCGGGACTGGGCGTCCAGCAGGCCGCGGAAGACGCCCGGGAAGACCAGCACGTTGTTGATCTGGTTCGGGAAGTCCGAACGGCCGGTGGCCACCACCGCGGCCGTCTGACGTGCGACGGCGGGGTCGACCTCGGGGTCGGGATTCGCGAGCGCGAACACGATCGCGTCGTCGGACATCGCGGCCACGTCGTCGCCGTCCAGGACGTTGGGGGCCGAGACGCCGATGAAGACGTCGGCGCCGCGCACGGCCTCCTTCAGGGTGCCCGTGAGGTTCTCCGGGTTGGTGTTGTCCGCGATCCAGCGCAGCGCCGAGTCGGGGGCGGCGTCCACCAGGTCCTCGCGGCCCGCGTGCACGACGCCGTGGATGTCGGCGACGACGGCGTTCTTGACCCCGGCCGCCAGCAGCAGCTTCAGGATGGCCGTGCCGGCCGCGCCCGCGCCGGACATGACGACCCGCACGCTCTCCATCGGCTTGCCGACCACGCGCAGCGCGTTGGTCAGGCTGGCCAGCACCACGATCGCGGTGCCGTGCTGGTCGTCGTGGAAGACGGGGATGTCCAGGGCCTCGCGCAGCCGCGCCTCGATCTCGAAGCAGCGCGGGGCGGAGATGTCCTCCAGGTTGATGCCGGCGAAGCCCGGGGCGATCGCCTTGACGATCTCCACGATCGCGTCGGTGTCCTGGGTGTCCAGGCAGAGCGGCCAGGCGTCGATGCCCGCGAACCGCTTGAACAGGGCGGCCTTGCCCTCCATCACCGGCAGCGCGGCCTTGGGTCCGATGTTGCCCAGGCCCAGCACGGCCGAGCCGTCGGTCACGACGGCGACGGAGTTGCGCTTGATGGTCAGCCGGCGGGCGTCCTCGGGGTTCTGCGCGATCGCCATGCAGACCCGGGCCACGCCGGGGGTGTAGATCATGGAGAGGTCGTCACGGTTGCGGATGGGATGCTTCGACGCCATCTCGATCTTGCCGCCGAGGTGCATCAGGAACGTACGGTCCGAGACCTTGCCCAGCGTGACGCCCTCGATGTCGCGCAGCCGCGCGACGATCTGGTCGGCGTGCGACGTCGAACTCGCCGCGATGGTGACGTCGATGCGGAGCTTCTCGTGACCGGAGGCGGTCACGTCGAGGCCGGTCACCGAGCCTCCGGAGGACTCCACCGCATTGGTGAGCTGCGAGACGGCCGTTCCGCTCGCGGGCACCTCCAGCCGGATGGTCATCGAGTAGGAGACGCTGGGCGCCGTTGCCATGGCCGACTTCCTCTGCTTTCACCGTGTATAGGCGTAGTGCGGTGACCGCGGCCGCCCGAACGGCCCTCTTCCGGGGGCTCGCGCGGCCGCGTCCGCGCGTGGTATGCGCGTGCTGTGCCGTCCGATCGTCGCACCTACCGCGGAGTACGCGGTAGCCGCCCTCGATTGCGAACGTTGTGTTCGTGGACACGTTCACCGGAAACCTCGCGGCCGGAGCACACTCGTCCGGGAAAACACCGCGAGATACGGGTTTCGGCAAGGAAGTCCCGAGCAGGGAATTGCCGTACGGGAATCGTTTGTTACCTTGGACGTGGCACCGGCTCGATCCAAGCCCCCGGGCCCAACCTTAGTCGCTTCGAGCGACCACTTGCCGCGAGGCGAGCATGGCGGGCCGGTGTCATAGACGTAGCGGGAACAAGCACAGGAGAAGGGCCCGTACCGCACGGTACGGGCCCTTCTTCCGTTCCCGGGCCCCTCTCCGGTTCCCGGGAACTGCCCCGTTCGCCGGGCGTACCCGGGTACAGGGCCTGTACCCGGGGACCGGCCTGTACCCGGGGACAGGCCTCAGTCCCGCAGCAGGTCCGGGACCCCGTGCGCGTCCGGCTCGTCCCGGTCGCCGGAGACGACGGTGAGCTGCTGGGTCGCCCGGGTCAGCGCCACGTACAGCACGCGCAGCCCGGCGGGCGACTCGTCGGCGATCTCGGCGGGTGAGACGACGACCGTGGCGTCGTACTCCAGTCCCTTGGCCTCCAGGCTGCCCAGCGCGACCACGCGGTCGCCGAGCCCGGCCAGCCAGCGTGCCGCCTCCTCGCGCCGCCGCATGGCGACGACGACGCCGACCGTGCCGTCGACCCGTTCCAGCAGCCGGGCCGACTCCTCCCGCACGGTTGCCGCGAGCGACTCCCGCACGGCCGTGAAACGGGGTTCGACGCCGGTGGAGCGGACCGCCGACGGGGCCGTCGAGCCGGGCATGGCCAGGGCCAGGACCCGGGCGGCCAGGTCGGCGATCTCGGCGGGGTTGCGGTAGTTGACGGTGAGGGTGAAGCGGCGGCGGGGCCGGGAGCCGAGGGCCTCGTCGCGGGCGGCGGCGGCCTCGTCGGGGTCGGACCAGGAGGACTGGGCGGGGTCGCCGACGACGGTCCAGGTGGCGTGCCGGCCGCGCCGGCCCAGCATCCGCCACTGCATCGGCGTGACGTCCTGCGCCTCGTCGACGATCACGTGCGCGTACTCGGTGCGCTCCTGCGCCAGCCGTTCGGCGCGCTCGCGCTGGGACTCCTCGCGCACCGGCATCAGCTCCTCCAGGCCGGTGAACTGGTCCAGCGGGTCCGCCTCGCGCCTCCTGCGGGGGCGGGCGGGCACGCCGAGGATCGCCTGGAGTTCGTCGAGCAGGGCCACGTCGTGCACGGTCAGCCCGTCGCGGCGCAGGGACTTGGCGATCCGGCGGACCTCGCCGGGGTTGAGGACGCGCCGGGCCCAGCGGCCGAGCCGCCGTTCGTCGGCCATGGCCGCCAGCACCCCGCGCGGGGTCAGCTCGGGCCACCAGGCGTCGAGGAACTCGGTGAAGGGGTCCTCGGTGGAGACGTCCTCGTCGAAGGAGGAGCGCAGTTCGGCGGCGAGCTCGGGGTCGGTGTGCCGGGACCCGGCGCCGGACTTCGCCCACAGCGCGTCCAGGAGCAGCCTGCGGGCACGCGGGCGCAGCAGGTTGACGGGGGCGGTGCCGCCGAGCGCGGTGCGGCGGATGTCCTCCAGCTCGCGCGCCTCCAGCTCCAGCCGGCGGTTGAAGGCGACGACCCGCAGCCGGTCGGGGGCGCCGCCGCCCTCCAGGGCGCCGCCGCCCTCCAGGGCGCCGCGGGCCGCCCTGCGCAGTACCGTCAGCATGCGCAGGGAGCCCTTGACGCGGGCGGTGGCCGGGGTGTCGTACAAGGCGGCCTCGGCGCCGTCG
The DNA here is from genome assembly GCF_030816915.1 of Streptomyces sp. B3I8. Classification (NCBI taxonomy): domain Bacteria; kingdom Bacillati; phylum Actinomycetota; class Actinomycetes; order Kitasatosporales; family Streptomycetaceae; genus Streptomyces; species Streptomyces sp. B3I8. Next base: position 2,658,219 of record NZ_JAUSYN010000002.1, read on the forward strand.
ACGAGGGAGCCGAGGGCGCGGATGGCGACCTGGCCCTCCTCGCCGAGCGAGGGCAGCACGCCCTCGGTGTACGCGACGAGCAGTGGGGTGGGCGAGACGACGAGGATGCCGCCCGCGTAGCGGCGCCGGTCCTGGTAGAGCAGGTACGCGGCCCGGTGCAGCGCGACGGCCGTCTTGCCGGTGCCGGGCCCGCCCTCGACGTAGGTCACCGAGGCGGCGGGGGCGCGGATCACCAGGTCCTGCTCGGCCTGGATGGAGGAGACGATGTCCCGCATCGAGTGCGTACGGGCCCGGCCGAGCGCGGCCATCAGGGCGCCGTCGCCGATCACGGGCAGCTCGCGGCCGTCGAGGTACGCGGTCAGCTCGGGCCGCATCAGGTCGTCCTCGACGCCGAGGACGCGCCGCCCCTTGGAGCGGATGACCCGGCGGCGTACGACCCGGCCGGGGTCGACCGGGGTGGCCCGGTAGAACGGGGCCGCGGCGGGCGCCCGCCAGTCGATGACCAGCGGCGCGTAGTCGGCGTCGAGCACGCCGATGCGGCCGATGTGCAGGGTCTCGGCGATGTCGGCGGTGGCGTCCTCGCGGACGGCGCCGTCGGCGGGCTCGACGGCGGTGTACGCGCCGTCGGGGCCCTTCTTGCCGTCCTTGCCGAGGAGCAGGTCGACTCGGCCGAAGAGGAAGTCCTCGAACTCGTTGTTGAGGCGGTTGAGGTGGATGCCGGCCCGGAAGACCAGCGCGTCGCGCTCGGCGAGGGCGCCGGGCGTGCCGACCTGGCCGCGGCGGGCCGCGTCGTGCATCAGGAACTCGGCCTCGTGGATCTTCTCCTCGAGGCGGTGGTAGACGCGGTCGAGGTGCCGCTGTTCGACGAGGATCTCCTGGTCGCGCGCGGAGTCGGCCGCGGTGTCGGTGTCGCGTGCGGTGTCGCCTGCGGCGGGCTTGATGTGCGGCGGTTGAACCTGAGCGGCCACCGGCTCCCCTTCTGACGTGCTGAGCAGCCGTCCACCGTACGCGAAGGGGGGCGCGTGCGGCTACGCGCCGGGCGCCCCGGAAGGGTTTCGCCCCCGCCGCCCCTTCCCTTCCCGACCCCGGGGGGCTCCGCCCCCGGGCCCCCGAAAAGATCGCGCGGTTCCCCGCGCCCCTGTCGGGGGCGCTTCTGACAGGGGCGCGGGGCTGTATCGAGGTGCGGCTCCGCCGCGTGGGCGCGAGAGGCCCCGTCGGCCGTCGGCGGAGGACGGACCGAACGGGGCCGGGCCCAGAGCGGAGCCCCTACGCGTCGACCTCGACCAATCGTTTGCCGTCGAAGGTCATGACCTCGAAGTGGTCGATGTCGTTCGGTTTGAAGGCCGCGCCGCCGCGGACGTACAGCGGCTGCTTCGCCTCCTCCGCCTTCGCGTTCGCGATGCCGTAGCCCCAGTTCGGGACCGACCACGAGCTCACCGTCTCGCGTTCGCCGTTCTTGCCGACGGCGATCAGCGAGCACTTCTGCGGGCCCTTGACGTTCTTCAGCTGCAGGACCGCGTCGGTGCCCCAGTCCTTCTCCTGCATCGCGACGACCGCGCTGACGGCCGTCCCGGCGTCCGTGTGCGACACCTTGTCGTCGATGCTCTGGAACGCTTCCTTCGCGGCGGCCGGTGCCGCCTGTGCCGTCGAACCGCCGCCGTCGTCGCCGCCGTTGACCGCCAGCACGGCGAGGGGGCCGCCGATGACGAGTGCCGCCGCGGCGGCCACCAGGTAGAAGCCGCGGCGACGCTTGAGCGCCCGCTTCTCCGACACCTCGTCGACCAGGCGTTCCACGAGGCGTGGGCTGGGCTTCGCGGAGAGGGACTCGCCGATCGCGGGGGTTCCGGCACCGGGCAGGTCCGCCAGCGCGGCCAGCATCGGTTCCATTCCGGAGAGGCTGTCGAGCTGCTGTCCGCACCACTCGCACGTGGCGAGGTGGGCCTCGAACTCGGTCGCCTCGGCGTCGTCGAGGATGCCGAGGGCGTACGCGCCGACCGTCTCGTGGATGTTGTCGTCCCCGGAACCGCCGCGTGGACCGTGCACGGAGCCGGGGGAACCGGATCCGTATCCCCCGTAGATGTTGCTCATGCCGTCACCCCGCGCTCCTCGAGAGCCAGCTTCATCGACCGCAGGGCGTAGAACACCCGTGAGCGCACCGTGCCACTGGGTATTCCGAGCGTTTCGGCCGCCTCATTGACCGTACGCCCCTTGAAGTAGGTTTCGACCAGGACCTCCCGATGAGCAGGGGTCAGGTCGTCGAGCGCGTCCGACAGTGTCATCAGCCACAACGCCTTGTCGATCTCGTCCTCCGCGGGGATGACCTCCAGCGGCGACGGGTCCACCTCCTGCGGCCGGGCCTGCCGGCTGCGGTGGCCGTCGATGACGATGCGCCGGGCGACCGTCACCAGCCAGGGGCGTACCGAACCGGTCGCTCGATTCAGCTGACCGGCGTTCTTCCAAGCACGGATGAGCGTTTCCTGCACGACGTCCTCGGCACGCTGCCGGTCACCCGCGACCAGACGCAGCACATAGGCGAGCAACGGTCCCGCGTGTTCCCGGTACAACGCACGCATCAGCTCCTCGTCCGGTTCGGTCGAAGAACTCGACGCGGACGGAGCCATGCGATGTCGGGCCCTTGGCCTTCGTTCATCAGCCACGGCGGAATCCTTGCGCACGCCCACCTCCGATGTCCGGGGGTTCCCCCAGTCGGTCGCTCACATCCGGGTACGTGGGCGGGTGTCGTTGTGTTCAACGTGACAGCACGATTTTGTGACGGGAGGTGTGGGAGCTCACGCCAGTGGGCATCCATTTCACCCGCTACGGGACATTCGACCGTCGCCACCGGGAGACACAGGTCACAGGGGCGTCTTAATCACTTCGTGATGCACGGAAATCCGTACGTGAAAATTCGGCCCGGCCCGTGTGGAGGAAATGTCGAGACGGCGTGTCCGGGTCGTACGGACTCGTACGACCTCGTGCGATCTCGTACGGCTCGTGCGACCTCGGACGTGCTCGTGCGGGCTCGGACGTGCTCGTGCGGGCTCGTACCCGGTCGCGGTGAGGGGCACGTTCGTCGAGGCCGTACAGGGGTTCAGGCGCGGGCCAGGGCCGCGCGGCGGCGGTGGCGGGCGACGCGTTCGCGGTTGCCGCACATCTCGCTCGAACACCAGCGGCGGCGCCGGCCCCGGGAGGTGTCCAGGTAGACGAGGGGGCAGTTGTCGCCCTCGCAGCGGCGCAGCCCCGCACGGGCGACGGGGTCGGTGAGCAGGTCCAGGGCGTCCCGGGCGAGGACGGCGAGCAGCGCGGCGCAGGTGGGAGGTGTCCGCAGCGCGCGGACGAGGGTGCCGTCGGGGGCGCGGAGCGCGTGGGGCGTGGGGGGCTCCTGGCGGGCGCGGGCGTTGAGGTGGGCGAGGGCGAGGGCGAGGTCGTCGGCGGGGCCCCCGTCCGGGCGGAGGCTCGCCTCGATCAACCGGGCCGTGCGGTCGCGCAGTTCACGGAACGGGGGGAGCCAGGTGGTGTCGACGTGGGTGAGCGGGGTGCCGGGCGGGACCAGGGGGGTGGTGGTGATCCAGGTGCGCAGGGAGGCGGGGGTGAGGAGGTGTTCGGCGGGGTGCGTGGTGGCGAGGAGGTCGAGGCAGGGGCGGCCGGCGTCGAAGCGGGGGGTACCGGCGCCGGCGCCGGTTGTGGACGGGAGCATGGGGGTCACCGCCTAGGGCCTGTCGTTCGGATCAGCTCGCAGACACGGGGTCCGGCACGCACATCTGCGGCGTTGTCGTCACTCGCCGACGCTCCGCGTCGACTCCCTCCTCCGCCTTGCGGCTGCACGCACCAGACCCCGCTCACGGTGCTGGATCGGCGCCGTCGGCCCCCTGCGACCTGATCCGAACGACAGACCCGGAGGGCCGGGGCGCGCCGGTCCTTCTACAGTGCCCGTCGGGAAGCGGGACGGGAACCCCCCGGGACGGGCGGGGGTGTTCCCCGCCCCGGCCCGTCCCGGCCCGCCCCGGGGAGTTCCCTCGCTCCCGTCCTCAGCGGGCGCAGTCCTCGGCCGTGTCCAGGGAGAGGCGATACCCCCGCTTCACCACCGTCTGGATCAGGTGGGGCGTGGCCAGTGCCGCCCGCAGGCGGGTCATCGCCGTCTCCACGGCGTGTTCGTCGCGGCCCGTGCCGGGCAGGGCCCGCAGCAGGGTGGCGCGCGGGACGACCCAGCCCGGGCGGTGGGCGAGGGTCCGGAGCAGGGACATGCCGGCCGGCGGCACCGTCCGCAACTCCCCGTCCACCAGCACCGCGTGGCCGCGGATCTCCAGCCGGTGCCCGGCGACGGGGAGGGTGCGGGCGCGGGCCGGCAGCTCGCGGCACAGGAGCTGCACCAGCGGGCCGAGCCGGAACCGCTCGGGCTGCACCGTCGGCACCCCGCGCTCCTGCAACGGCACCGCGGTGACCGGTCCGACGCACGCGGCCAGGACGTCGTGCCCCAGCACGGCCAGGACGTCGTCGAGCATCCCGCGCCGCTCCGCGCGGGAGAACAGGGAGGCGGCGGCGGGCGCGCTGGTGAACGTCAAGGCGTCTATCCCGCCCGCCACCGTCGCGTCGAGCAGCCGGTCCAGGGGGCCGATGTCCTCCGGCGGCATCCACCGGTACACCGGCACCCCGACCACCTTTGCCCCGCTCTCCCGCAGCGCCTCGACGAAGCCGGGCAGCGGTTCGCCGTGCAGTTGGACGGCGATGCGGCTGCCCTCGACGCCCTCGTCGAGGAGCCGGTCGAGCACCTCGGCCATCGACTCCGACGAGGGCGACCACCGCTCCGTGAGCCCGGCGGCCCGTACCGCCCCCTTGACCTTGGGCCCGCGGGCGAGCAGTTCGACGTCGCCGTCGCGGAGCAGGGCGAGGAGTTCCTCGCCGAGCCCCCAGCCGTCGGCGGCCTCGACCCAGCCGCGGAAGCCGATCGCCGTGGTGGCGACCACCACGTCGGGTTTCTGGCGCAGCAACCCCTTGGTGGCGGCGAGGAGTTCGCCGTCGTCGGAGAGCGGCACGATGCGCAGGGCGGGGGCGTGCTGGACGACGGCGCCGCGCCGTTCGAGCAGCGCGCCCAGCTCCTCCGCCCGGCGCGCGGCGGTCACGCCGACGGTGAACCCGGCGAGCGGTCCGTGCGGTGACTGCTGCTGATCGTCCATGGCTCTCGTTCCGTGCTCGTTCGCTGCTCGTCCCGTGCTCGGTCGGCGTACCGGGCCCCCGTCCCTCTCCGCCCGCGTTTCGAGCCTGCCAACACCGCGTGACGGTACCGGTTCGGTCCGGTGTCGCCCGTGTTACGTCCTGCCTCACACCTCAACGTAGCTGAGCTGGGCCTTCGGGTCCGGGGCCGCGGTGTCGCGGGCCGGGCCCGCCGGGCGCCGAAGGTATACGGCCCAGGTGAGGCCGAAGCAGAGGGCGTAGAAGGCGAGGAAGGCGGCGAAGGCGCCGGTGCCGGAATCGTAGGAGAGGAAGGACTGGCGGAAGGCGAGATTGATGCCGACGCCGCCGAGCGCGCCCACCGCGCCGATGAGCCCCATCGACGCGCCGGAGAGCCGGCGCCCGTACGCCGCCGCCTCCTCCCCCACGAGCCCCTCGGCCAGGGCCTTGGCCCGGAAGATGCCGGGGATCATCTTGAACGTCGACCCGTTGCCGAGCCCGCTGAGCACGAACAGCACGACGAACACGGTCACGAACAGCGGCAGCGACCCGGCGAGACCGGCCGCCAGCAGGCCCGCGGTGGCCGCCGCCATGCCGACGTAGTTCCACAGGGTGATCCGCGCGCCGCCGTAACGGTCGGCGAGCCTGCCGCCGAGGGGGCGGACCAGCGAGCCCAGCAGCGGGCCGATGAAGGTGAGGTACGCGGCCTGCAACGGCGTACGCCCGAACTCGTTCTGCAGCACCATCCCGAAGGCGAAGCTGTAGCCGATGAACGAGCCGAACGTGCCGACGTAGAGGAAGGACATGATCCAGGTGTGGACGTCCCGCGCGGCGTCCTTCGCGGCACCGGTGTCGTTCTTCACGGAGGCCAGGTTGTCCATGCGCAGCGCGGCGAGCACGGCGGCGAGCAGGATCAGCGGGATGTAGATGCCGAGCAGCAGCCGCGGACCACCGCCCGCGCCGATGAGCGCGAGCGCGACGAGCTGGATCACGGGCACGCCGATGTTGCCGCCGCCCGCGTTGAGGCCGAGGGCCCACCCCTTCTTCCGCAGCGGGAAGAAGGCGTTGATGTTGGTCATGGAGGAGGCGAAGTTGCCGCCGCCGACACCGGCGAGGAGGGCCACGAGAAGGAAGGTCGTGAAGCCGGTCCCGGGTTTCATCACCACGAACGCGGCGATGGTCGGGACGAGCAGCAGGCTCGCGGAGATCACGGTCCAGTTCCGCCCCCCGAACACCGCGACGGCGAAGGTGTAGGGGACGCGGGCGACCGCGCCGACGAGAGTGACGACCGAGGTCAGCAGGAACTTGTCGGCGGGGGTGAGCCCGTACTCGGGCCCCATGAACAGCACGAGCACGGACCACAGGGTCCACACGGAGAACCCGATGTGCTCGGACAGCACGGAGAAGAAGAGGTTGCGGCGGGCGATCCGTTCCCCCTTCTCCTCCCAGAACGCCTCGTCCTCCGGATCCCAGCGCTCGATCCAGCGGCCGGCTTGGGTGCTCGGACTGGTCATCGTGCCTCCACTGTCGGTGCCGGCCTCCGACGCTAGGCACACGGCGTTTCACGCCTGTGGCAGCACGTCACCACAGAGGAACGTTGCGCTCACGCGGCGCGGCGGTGGCTTGAGAGGCCCTCGGCCCGCCGCGTCACCGCGCGCCCCTCTCGAACCACAGCAGCTTGCCGCCGCCCCGCCCCAAGAGGTCCCCGCTCAGCGGGCCGTGCTGGACCATCTGGACTCCTGCGCGCTTGCCCAGCCGCAGTCGCGCGACTCCGTTCACGGTCTGGCACAAGAGATCTGAGAGGACCGACGATGCACGACATCGAGTGGCAGAAGTCCACCTACAGCGGTGACGGCTCGGACTGCGTCCACATCGCCGCGGCGGCCCCCGGCACCATCCTCCTCCGCGAGAGCGACGAACCCGAGGACCGCGTCCTCACCACCGCCCCCCTCCGCCCTGCGGCAGCTCATACGCTCCCTCACGTAGCACCGTCCGTCAGGAACTGGGCTCCCGCCGCCTCCGCCAGTCCCGGGCCGAACAACGTGGCGGGGGTTCGTGCGCCCGGGGTGGCCTCGCCGCGGGCCAGGCGGGCCGCGACCTCCGCGGCCACCGCCGTCGTGAACTCCATGGCCTCGCCCGTGCGCAGCCACGCCTCGTGGGTGGTGCCGTCGGGCCAGGTCGCGCGGGCGCGGGCCCAGGAGTGGGGGCGGGGGGCCGCGCGTTCGGTGGCGCGGACCCGGGCGAGCCGCCGCTTCGCCGCGTTGCCGATCGCCGGGCGGGCCAGCAGGGCCGCCGCGAGGGGCAGGAGCGCGCGGACCACCAGGGCGCTCGGGATCTCCGTGTTGCCTGCCGTCACATACGGGGCGCCGCTCGCGCGGTGGGCGGCCTCCAGGTCACCGGACGGCAGCGCCATGGCCCGGACCGCGGAGCCGTCCGGCAGGGTGAACCTCTCGACTCCGCCGCCGGTCCGGGCGCGGACGAGACGGCCTCCCTCGTAGCGGCGGCCGCCGACCGTGGCGCCGTCGACCAGGCTGGCCGCCAGCGCCTCGCCGAGCAGGCCGGGCTCCGTGCGGACCGACGGCACCGCGTCCACCCGCAGCCGCTCCGCCGGCGGCCTGCCCTCGCACACCTTGCGTACGGCGCTTTCGGTGGCGCACACGCCGAAGCCGGCACCGGGGACCAGGGTGCTGCCGCCCGCCACCGCCTCGTCGTGCAGGTCGAGGACCTGGCGGATCGACGTGAGTTCGTTGGAGAGGTCGAGGTAGTGGGTGCCCGGCGGACAGGCGCGGATCAGCGGGACCGCGGTGGAGGTGAACGGGCCGATCGTGTTGACGATCACGGTCGGCGCGCTGCGCGCCAGTACCGCGGCCGTCTCCTCCACCGTGCCGGCCACGACGGTGCGCGCGTCCCCGCCCACCTCTCCGGCCAGGTCGCGCAGGCGGCCGGCGTCGCGGCCCACCAGGACCAGGGCGAGGCCGCGCGCCGCCAGCAGCGCGGCGATCGCCCGGCCGGTGCGGCCGGTCGCGCCCAGGATCCAGATGCCGCCGCCGTCACCGGCCGGCCCGGTTTCCGTTTCGGTCCCCGTCTTCTCCGACACCCTGACCGCCGTCCTCTCACCGCTTCGTTCCGTCGTCCTCCTTCAGGATCGGAGCGGGTGGCCCACTGCGTCCAAAGCCTGTTTCGCACGGGCCGATACGGTTCGGGCATCGCGCCAGGTCGGAGAGCCGGGCCGGGGAATCAGAAGGGCGGTAGGGCAGCCGGGAGTCCGGCTGCCCCGCAGCGCGTGCGGCGGCGGCTCCACCGTCAGGCGGGGTGGCCCGCCGACCGGGAGCCGGCCGCCCTGGCCCGCCCCTTCCCGGCCCCGTTCGGCCACAGCCTCGGCCGTCGCCTCGCCGCCAGGTCCTCCATCCACCCGAAGGCGACGATCGCCACCGCGAGCATCGGCCAGACCAGGACGAACGGCCAGTAGTCGTATGTGGAGTCGAGCATCGACACCGCGCCCTCGCTCTGCATGAACGGCAGCTCGTAGGCCTTGTCGAGGATCGGGAACGTGAACGCGATCAGCAGGTTGTGCCAGAGGTAGATCGTGACCGCGCGGTTGTTCGACAGGGTCACCAGCCTGTCCCACCTGGCCAGCCTGCCCGGCAGCTCCTGCCACGACGGGGAGTACTGGAGCAGGATGGCCACGAACCCGAGCGACCAGGCCGCCTGCACGAACGGCATCTCGTCCAGGTTCCAGCCCTCGTCGCCGAGGTGGCCCGAAGCCCACCACAGGGCGAAGGCCATCACGAAGGCGGAGCCGGAGACGACGGCGTAGCGGGGGATCCTCTTCAGCATGCCGTCGTGGTGCGCGAACCCGAGCACCCAGCAGCTCCCGTAGACCGCGAAGTCCGTCACGGCGTTGCCGGTCTCGCCCGGGATGCTCACGAGACCCGCGTCGATCAGCACCGTCAGGCCCAGCGGCGCGAGCAGTGTCGGCCACGGGAAGCGGCGGAACGCCCACAGCAGCAGCGGGGAGGCGACCACGAACCAGAGATACGCGCGCAGGTACCACAGGGGGCCGGCCGCGTCGTCCGGCCAGGTGGCGCCGAGGATGCCGGTGGAGTCGCTGCCGAGTTCGGCCGGGTACGGCGGGGCGCCGACCGGGACGATGTACTCCAGCAGCTTCACCAGTCCGGCGAAACCGGAGCCGAGGTCGGGGTCCTTGGTGGGGTTCCAGCCGCCGCCGACGATCATCATCGTCAGCAGGACGGCCGCGAACAGCCACATCGGGGGCAGCAGCCGACGCAGCCGGCCCCGGATCACGCTGACCGCCGGGCGCTTGAGCGATCGGGCCATCAGCGAGCCCGCCAGGGCGAACATGACGCCCATGGAGGGGAACAGGATCGTCAGCCAGGCCCACCCGAAGATGTGGAACGCGACGACGCGGACCAGGGCGAGCGAGCGCAGCAGGTCCAGGTAGCGGTCCCGGCCGGGCTTCCTCGACGGGGGCGTTCCCGGGGCGGCCTCGGTCTCGGCCTCCGTCGTCGCCGCCTTCCCCGCCGTCGCCGCCGTTCGCCGGACCGGGAAGCCGTCCGTGAGCGGGCCGGCCGCCGACGCCGGGACCGGGTCCGTGACAAGCGCCGGGTCCGTCGCCGGGTCGTACGTGTCCGCACCCGCGACCGGGGCACCCGCCCACGCCTCCCGCCCGGCGGCCGAGGCGCGCGTCCAGGAGTCCGGGCCGGCGTCCGAACCGGCGTCCGGACCACCGTAGGCGGGCCCCCCGGACGCCGCGGAACCCGCCGGCCGCCGCCGGTCCCCCACACTCGCGCCTTCCCCGTACGATCCAGCGCCGGACGCGCCCCTACCCTCATGTGCCGTCATCCGACGGGCCTCCGTTCACTGCCGGCACCGCTGCCGCTGCCGACACCGCTGCCGCTTCGCTCACCCGTGCGCTGCTGCGGGATGACGCCCGGTGCCTCCACGACGCCCGTACGCCGCAGTTTCTGCCAGCGGAGCCGGCCGCCGGTGAGCGCCGTGGCCCAGGAGCGGAGCAGGACCACGTACATGAGCTGCCGGTAGAGGATCTGCTGGAGCGGGAGCGAGACGAGGTGCCGCGTCTTCTCGCGGTCCAGCCGGAACGCGTACGCCGCGCAGACCCCCTGGATCGCCATGACGCCCAGCCAGGCCACGATCGTCTTCTGGGTGGGGCCGAAGACCACCCCGTACACCAGGAAGATGTCGATCAGCGGCGCCAGCAGCGGTGCCACGACCATGAACAGGGAGACGAACGGCAGGCCGACGCGGCCGAAGCGGCCCGAGGGTCCCTTGTCGACGAGCGCCCCGCGGTGCTTCCAGATCGCCTGCATCGTGCCGTACGACCAGCGGTAGCGCTGCGACCAGAGCTGCTGCACGGACTCCGGCGCCTCGGTCCAGGCGCGCGCGTCCTCCGCGTAGACCACGCGCCAGCCGTCCCGGTGCAGGGCCATGGTGACGTCGGTGTCCTCGGCGAGCGTGTCGTCGCTCATGCCGCCCACCCGCTCCAGCGCGCTGCGGCGGAAGGCGCCGACCGCGCCGGGGATCGTCGGCATGCAGCCGAGGAGGTCGTACATCCGGCGGTCGAGGTTGAAGCCCATCACGTACTCGATGTGCTGCCAGGCCCCGATCAGCGAGTCCTTGTTGCCGACCTTCGCGTTGCCCGCGACCGCGCCGACCTTCGGGTCGGCGAACGGCTGCACCAGCTCGCGCACGGTGGCCGGTTCGAAGACCGTGTCACCGTCCATCATCACGATGATGTCGTACCGGGCGTTGGCCAGGCCCCGGTTGAGCGCGGCCGGCTTGCCCGCGTTGAGCTGGCGCACTACCCGTACGCCGGGCAGGTCCAGGTCCTCGACGATGCGGGCGGTGCCGTCGCTGGAGCCGTCGTCGATGACCAGCACCTCGATGGGATGGTCACTGGCGACGAGCGAACGCACCGTGTTCTCGATGCACTTGGCCTCGTTGTACGCGGGCACCAGCACGCTGACCGGTTCGGTGATCGGCCCGTCGGGACCCCAGCGAAAGCCCTTGCGGCGCACCCGGCGGGCGTGCCGGCCGGAGAGCAGCAGCATCAGGGCGAAGCGGGCGAAGACCAGGAAGCCGACGACGGCGAGGCAGACGACCATCGCGTCGGTGATGCCGTCGGAGGCCTGGACGAGGAAGACCCATGCCCGGCCCTTCCACAGTTCCGCGCCGCCGACCGGGGTGTGGGCGCTGGGTGCGCCGAGCGCGTCGGTGAGGTTCTCGAACCGGTACCCCTTGGCCCGCAGTTCGGGGAGGAACCGGTCGAGCGCCTGCACGGTCTGGTGCCTGTCGCCGCCGGAGTCGTGCATCAGGACGATGGCGCCCTCGCCGTCCTTCGGGGTGGCGTTCTCGATGATCCGGTCGACGCCCGGCTTCTGCCAGTCCTCGCTGTCGGTGTTGTTGACGACGGTGAGATAGCCGAGCGAGCCGACGTACTCCGTCACCGGCCAGGACTTGTTGTCCATGGCGTCGGCGAAGGAGGAGTACGGCGGCCGGAACAGCGAGGTCCGGATGCCGGCGGCGCCCTCCAGGGCGAGCTGGTTCTGCGAGAGCTGCCAGTCGATGCCGCTGTGCGACTTGTAGGAGAGGTCGGGGTGGTTGAAGGAGTGCAGCCCGATCTCGTGGCCCTCGTCGACGATGCGCCTGACCAGGTCGGGGTGTTGCGAGGCCATCGTGCCGGTGATGAAGAAGACCGCGTGCGCGTGGTGCTTCTTCAGCACGTCGAGCACCTTCGGGGTCCAGGTGGGGTCGGGGCCGTCGTCGAAGGTGAGGACGAGCCTGTGCCGGGGCACGCTCAGCGTCGACGCCTTGCCGTTGCGGGTGTCGATGACCGGGCCGCCGTCGAGGATCCTGTCCGGCACCTGGTCGGTGGCGGCCTCGGGGCGGACCCGGTAGTCGGCGAGGATCTCGCTGTGCACGTAGCCGCGCAGCAGCAGCATCGCCGTCATGGCGAGCAGCAGCGCGGCCGGCAGGAAGAAGCGCATCGGCAGCCGGACGCGGCGGGCGTCGACCTTTCGCGCGCCGGTCTGGGAGTGGGCGTCGCCCCCGGAGGAGCGGCGTCGGTCGGAGCGGCGTGCCATCAGAGGGTGGTCTCCGGAGACTGGGCGGGCGGGGCGGCGGACGGGCCGTCGGCCGCGACGGGGGTCTGGGCGGCGGGTCCGTCGGCGGCGTTGTCGGTGGTGCCGCCCGCGGCGCCGGGCCCGACGGACGGGGAGGGGTCCGGGGAGGTGACGGCGGAGGTGGTCGGGGACGGGGAGGCGGGCGGGTTGTCGACGGTGCCCGTGCCACCGCCGCCGGTGCCCGGGTCGGTCTTGGTGCCGCCGCCGGACGACTTCTTCGTGGTGGAGGCCGACGGCTTGGGCTTCTTGCCGGAGGTGCCCGGCTTCTTGCTGCTGCCCGCGGAGACCCCGGGCGAGGCGGAGGCACCGACGGGCGGGGCGGCACCGCCGGTCGGGCCACCGGGGTCGGCGCTGACGCCGGGAAGGACACCACCGGTGACCGCGGACGGGGCGGCGGAGTGCGAGGGACGGGAGGAGGTCTCGACCTTGTTCGCCGGAGCCTTGTCGGCCGCGCCGGGGATGGGCACGGGGACCCAGGGCGCGGCGGAGTTGCCGGACAGCAGGGTCGCGACGATCACGACGGCGTAGAGGCCGCAGGCGATGCCGACGGCGATGCCGATGCGGCGGAAGCGACGGCTGCGGCGGCCCGACTCGTCGACGAAGACGGGCCCGTCGGAGTCCTTGCCACCACCGTCGGCGACGGGGCCGGTGGGTCGCCCCGTCCCGGCGGCTCCGGGAGCCGTGCCGGGCGCGGGCGTACGGCCGCCGTCCAGCCGCCGGCCGACGCCGTCGAGCTGCACGGTGACCTCGTGCGGGTCGTGGTTGCGGCCGGGCTCGCCGGTGCGCTCCCAGGCGGGGCGGGGGCCGGCGCCCTTCGGCGGGCGGGGCGCGGGTGCGGGTGCGCCGCCGGGCGTGGAGGGGGTGCCGGTGGTGCGGGAGGCACCGGGGACCGGCTCGGGGAGGACGGCGGTCCCCGGCTCGGACACCCCAAACATGTTCATGTCAGACGTCACACGTGTCACTGGTGCGGACGCCTCGACCTGGTCCTTTTTCGACAACGGGCGCGTCTCGGGCTCGGCGGGCGCGGCGGTCACGGAGGGCCCGGGTCTGCCTCCTGGCACTCCGGCTCCCGGCCGCGGCGAGAGACGGCGGGTCGACGAAGGTGTCGGCGGACGGCCCGGCACAGGAGCCGCCGGACGTGCCGACGGACGTGCCGTGTCGAAGGGCGCGAGCAGATCCGCCCCGACGGACGCGGAGTCCGGCGTGACCCCCGAGGCCGTGCCCGGCACGGAGTCCGGCGCGACACCCGACGCCTTGCCCGGCGGCCCGGAACCCTCGTCGAGCGCCGCGGCGCCGGCGCCAGGGCCCCGCTTCTTGTCGAACCACGACCCCGGCGTACCGGCGGGCTCCTCCGAGGCGCCCGGCTGTCCCGCCTGCCCGCCCTCCGGACGGACCGCCCGCCAGGCGGCCGTACGACCGCCCGCTTCCGGCCAGACGACCGGGCCGCGACTGCCGGGGCCGTCACCGGCCTCGCCGGTTCCGCCCGGCTCCCGTACGGCGGAGCGCTCGGCCGGTTCGTTCGGACCTCCGGCCGTCCCGCCCTGTTCGGTACGGGTTTTCCGCTCGTTCGGTTGGGCGTTATTCCGCCACTTCTCCACGCGCACGTACATCCCCCCAGGGGCATCACACTTCAGGTGGGCGTACGCGTCCGGGCCTACGTACTTACTGTCGGACCGGGCCCCCACCCGGTCCGAGCGCCCCCTTTATCACATTGCGCCCGGGGCACTGAATGTAGCGCATGTGCCCATGTGGTGGAGATCGTTCTCAACGAGAGGTCACCATGACGAGTGCATCCATGGCCGGAATCCAGCCCCCCTCAGGCCGGTCGAGCCACCTCTCCTCGATCGCCAGTTCGGTAACAGAACGCCTGAGTGCATCCAATCCCGGATGAACCGCTCCTTTTCGCCACACGAGTGATACGGGAGACAGCGGAACGGGGTCAACCAGAGGTCGTATGACGGTATGAGGCATGGCCGGAAAGTCCTCCACGGCGAGGACGGGGTACCGGGTCTTCGCCATGATCCGCCGGAACTCCTCGACGCCGACGGCCAGGGGCGCAGGGGGCGCGAGTTCGATACCACGCCCCTCGAACAGGCGACGCGCGAGGTCGGTCCACTCCAGCGTGCGCGGGTTGCCCGCGCCCGCGTACACGGTCTCGCCCGCCAGCGCACGCACCGGCACCTCCTCCAGGTCCGCGAGCGGGTGTCCCTCGGGCAGGAGCACCGCCATCCGCTCGTACCGGACCGGCTGGTGCAGCAGCCGGTCGCGCACCGCGGGGTCGAGCCCGGCGAACCGGCCGAAGGAGGCGTCTACGCGACCGGCCAGGATCTCGCCGGCGGCCCAGGTCAGCCCGGACTCGAAGCGGGCCATCAACTCCAGCTCCGGGACGAGCTCCCGGGCCCGGTCGAGCACCCGCAGCCCGAACAGCCCCGGGCTGTTGACGTCGACGAGCAGCGGCCGTTCGGGCTCCCCGCGCCCGAACGCCGCGAGCAGCGCGCGCTGCGCGTCCAGCACCCGGCGGGCGTACGGCAGCAGGCGGACACCGTCGGCGGTGAGGGAGACCTGCCGGGTGCTGCGCTCGAACAGTTCGACGCCCAGCTCCCGTTCGAGCCGCCGGACGTCCCGGCTGAGCGCCTGCTGGGCGACGTACAGCCGGGCGGCGGCCCGCGTGAAGTGCAACTCCTCGGCGACGGCGACGAAGGCGCGCAGCAGACGGGGATCGAGCGCACGGCCGGAGGAACCGGGAGTGCCCGAGGGACTGGATGGCGTCGCCGACATCGCTGACATCGGGTGAATCTACAACCGAGGTGCGTGAATGACGCCACAACAGGTGTTGGACCCCGGCTCACCGCCGCCGCGACGGTGGACGCGTGCCGATACCGAACCCGGAAGCCCCGGACGCGCCACCCGCCCGAGCCCACCTCACGGCCGCGCCGGCGACCGCGACCGCGCCCCCCGCCGCAACCCCATCCACCGCCCCCGCGGCCTCCACCGCCCCGGCGGCGTCCCCCTCCCCGACCCGGCCCACCTCCGCCACCACCCTCCTCGCCCCCTACCGCACCCTCTTCTCCCGCCCCGGGACCCGCGCCTTCACGCTCGGCAATCTCATGGCACGGCTGCCCTCCGGGATGTTCGGTGTCAGTGCGGTGACCATGATCGCCGGGGCGCGGGGGTCGTACGCCCTGGCCGGTGCCGTCACCGCCACGGGGCTCGCGGCGACCGCGGTGGCCGGGCCCTGGACCGCGCGGCTCGTGGACCGGTACGGCCAGGCCCGGATCGCCGTGCCCGCCGCACTGACCGCGGCGCTCGGCAGCCTCGCCCTGCTGCTCTGCGTGCACTTCGACGCACCCGGGTGGACCCTGTTCGCCGCCTACGCCGCCACCGCCACCACTCCCAACACCGGCGGCATGTCCCGCGCCCGCTGGCAGCACCTTCTCCGCGACGACCCGGCCGCCGCGCACACCGCGAACTCCTTCGAACAGGCCGCGGACGAGCTGTGCTTCATGCTCGGCCCGGTACTCGCGGCCTTCCTGTGCGGCTCGCTCCTTCCCGAGGCGGGCACGCTGGTCGCGGCGGTCCTGCTCATCGCGGGCATCCTGGTCTTCGCCGCCCAGCGCGCCACGGAACCGCCCCCGGCCCGTGCGGGGACCCGCGGCCGCTCGCCCCTGCGCAGCCCCGGGATGCCGGCGCTGCTGCTCACCCTGGTGGCGACGGGCGCGGTGTTCGGGGCGATGGAGGTCGTCACGATCGCGTACGCCGACGCGCGCGGGCACCGCTCGGCGGCGGGCGTGATCCTGGCGCTGCAGGCAGCCGGGTCGTGCGCGGCGGGGCTGGTGTACGGGGCGCTGCGCG
Source organism: Streptomyces sp. B3I8 (assembly GCF_030816915.1). Classification (NCBI taxonomy): domain Bacteria; kingdom Bacillati; phylum Actinomycetota; class Actinomycetes; order Kitasatosporales; family Streptomycetaceae; genus Streptomyces; species Streptomyces sp. B3I8. The sequence goes on from NZ_JAUSYN010000002.1 coordinate 2,674,400, forward strand.
CGGGCGGGAAGGGCCCTGCGGAACGTCGGCTGCCGTGGTGCCTGCTGGCGATGACCGGTCTCATGACTTTGCCGGGCGTGTCCGTCCGGACGTCCGGCTCCCTCGTCCTGCTCGCCGTCGCCCTGCTGTTCGCGGGGACGGGGACGGCTCCCACGATGGTGACGGCGATGACCCTGGTCCAGCGCCGCTCCCCGCGGGGCCGCCTGAACGAGGGCATGAGTCTTGCGGTGACGGCACTGCTGGCGGGCATGGCGGGCGGCTCGGCGACGGGCGGCTCGATGGCGGAACACCTCTCACCGCGGACGGGTTACGCCGTGCCGGCGGTGGCGGCGGCCCTGGCTCTGCTGCTCGGGACGGCAGCGAGCCGGGGCCGCCGCTCCGAGTCAGGAAAGGTAGAAACTCTTACCGCTCGACGTGTCGATGGTATTGATGGTGAGGGTCCGGGAGATGTCCCACTGGAATGAGGCTATGTAACCTCCGCCGGCGCTGTCCACGTTGACTTGTTCCACACCGCTGTTGCCGATATTGGCGACGTTTCGGCACTGTCCGGGCTGAACCAGGTCACTGATCCAGTGGCCTCGATTGGGGAACTCGATCTGGGAGGCGTAGGAGCCGCGGGAACACAGCGTGAGCGTTCCCCCCGCTGCCGACGCCTGGGCCGTAGCAGGCAGAAGCGCGACCGCGGCACCTGCCGCCACCGGCACCGCGACCGCTGCGGCGATCCGTCGAAGAGTGCGCATGTATTCCTCCTGTACGAGACACGACCTGGATGCGGAGCTGACTGTTCTGCCGAGCAGCACGCTAGGTATGCGTCGGAGAAGGAGGCAAGATTATCTTTTGGCCACCACCGCAGAATCGCCCGGAAGTTGTCCGGAACGGGGGTTTGGAAGTCCGAGGTGATACGGCGACCCCGAAAGGTTGCCCTTCAGGTCGGTCCGTGCGGGCACACTTCACGAATTCATGGAACCGAAGAAATGGCTCCCGAATTCAGCGCCGTACCGGCGCACCCGTCCCTCCCCCGACCCGCCCACGCGCCCGCCCGAGAAGGCGCCCGCGCACCCGCCCCACCAACTCCTGCGCCGCCCCGTCCCACTCCGGGTACCGGAACGCGAACCCCGCCCCCGTCAACCGTCCCGGGACCACGCGACGGCTCTTGAGCAGTAGTTCCGTGTCCGAGCGCAGCGCGAACGCGCCGAGTTCGGCCATCCACCTGGTCGCCGGGAGGCCCACCGGCATCCCCCACGCGGAACGCAGTGCGCGCATGAACGCCCGCTGCGGCAGGGGGCCCGGGGCCGCCAGGTTCACCGGCCCCGTGATGTCCTCACGGTCGATCAGGAACTCCACCGCGCGTACGAAGTCGTGCTCATGGATCCACGAGACGTACTGTGCCCCGCCGGCCACCGGGCCGCCGAGTCCGAGGCGGGTCAGGCCCAGCAGGACGGAGAGGACGCCGCCGGGGTCCGGGCTCATCACCATGGCCGCGCGCAGGGCGACCTTGCGGGTGGCCGGCGTGTCCGCCTCCTCCTGCGCCCGCTCCCAGTTCTTCGCGATGTCGACGCTGTACGACCAGTAGTCCGGCACGCCCGCCTCGCCGCCGCCGATCACACCGGTGGCCTCGTCGTGGGGTGCGTCGAAGCGGTGGGCGTACACCGTGGCGGTGCTCATCTGCAGCCAGAGCCGGGGCGGCCGGGCGGCGTCCGCGATCGCGGTGCCCACGACCCGGGCCGAGTCGACCCGGGAGGCCATCATCTCCCGCAGATTGGCCTCGGTGTACCGGCAGCTGACGCTCCGCCCGGCCAGGTTGATCACGACGTCACTGCCGTCGACCGCCGCCGTCCACGGCCCCGGCGTCCGGCCGTCCCACGCGATCTCGCCCTCGCCCCGCGGGTGCCTGGTGAGCACCACGACCTCGTGTCCGGCGGCGCCGAGCGCGCGCCGCAGGATCGCACCGACCTGTCCGGTCCCACCGGGTACCACGATCTTCATCGTCTCCCCCTCCTTCGCCTCACCTCGGAACGACCATAGCCCAGAATCTTGAACGCGTTCAAAAACCCCCCTCGAAAACACTGATTCCCGCACACCCCATTGACGCGCCCCCTCCCCCCGCCTACCGTCCCGTCGAAGCGCTTCGATCAATCGCATCGAAGCGGTTCGACGGGACGGTAGGCGCCCCCACGCCCCTCCACGGCACCCACCCCACTCCGACGCCCCCAGGAGGCACGGGATGTTGACGGCACGAAGGCGTCTGGTCGCGACCGCGGCCGCGTTGCTCAGCGGAGCCCTGCTGCTCACCGCCTGCGGCGGCGACTCGGACGGCGCGTCCGGGGACGGCAAGACACTCAAGCTGTGGCACTACGAGACCGCGGACAGCGCGATGGGCATCGCCTGGAACGAGGCGATCAAGGAGTTCAAGGCCCAGCACCCGGGCGTGAAGGTCGAGTTCGAGGAGAAAGGCTTCGAACAGATCCAGAAGACCGCGCCCATGGTCCTGAACTCCTCCGACGCCCCCGACGTCATGGAGTACAACAAGGGCAACGCCACCGCCGGTCTGCTCTCCAAGCAGGGTCTGCTCACCGACCTGTCCGGCGAGGTCACCGGGCACGGCTGGGACAAGAAGCTGAGCGCCGGCGTCGCCACCACCGCCCGCTACGACGCGAACGGCGTGATGGGCTCCGGAAAGTGGTACGGCGTGCCCAACTACGCCGAGTACGCGATGGTCTACTTCAACAAGGACCTGTTCAAGAAGTACGGCGTCGCCGAGCCCAAGTCCCCCAGGACCATTGCCGACCTCACCGCCGCGATGGACGCCTTCGTCGCCAAGGGCGTCACCCCGCTCGCCAACGGCGGCGCCGAATACCCCGCCCAGCAGTACCTCTACCAGCTCGCCCTCTCCAAGGCCGACCGCTCCTGGGTCGACGGCTACCAGCTCTACAAGGGCAAGGTCGACTTCCACGACGCTGCCTGGACCTACGCCGCCACCACCTTCGCCGACTGGGTGAAGAAGGGGTACATCAGCGACAGGTCCAGCAGCACCAAGGCCGAGGACACCGGGCTCTCCTTCATCCAGGGCAAGGCACCGATCTTCTTCAGCGGCAGCTGGTGGTACGGGCGCTTCAAGTCGGAGAACAAGTTCGACTGGGACACCGCCCTGTGGCCCGGCTCCAAGCTGACCCTCGGCTCCAGCGGCAACCTCTGGGTGGTCCCCAAGGGCGCCAAGAACAAGAAGCTGGCGTACGACTTCATCGACATCACCATGTCGAAGAAGATCCAGAACCTGCTCGGCAACAGCGGCGGCATACCCGTCGCCGCCGATGCCTCGGCCGTCACCGACCCGCGGGCCAAGACCCTCATCGGCGACTTCACCACCGTCTCCGACCGTGACGGCCTCGCCTTCTACCCCGACTGGCCGGTCGCCGGCTTCTACGACGTCCTCGTCTCCGAGACGCAGAAGCTGATCACCGGCAGCGAGAAGCCCGACGCGTTCCTGAACAACCTGCAGAGCGCCTACGACAAGGGTGCGCCGAAGAAATGACGGTCACCGTCGACCGCGGCGGGCGCGCCCCCGCCGGTCCCTCGCACCCGCGGCGCCCCCGCAACCCGTATCCGCTCTTCCTCCTCCCCGGCGTGCTCGCCTTCCTCGTCGTGATCGTCGGGCCGTTCCTGATGAACACCGGCGTGAGCTTCACCGAGTGGTCGGGCGTGGGCAGCCCGAAGTGGACCGGGCTCGCCAACTACCGCGAACTGCTGGACGATTCCGAGTTCTGGGCGTCGTTCCGGCACAGCCTGTTCATGGTGGTCGCGATGGCCGCCGTGCCGACCGTCGTCGGACTCGTGCTTGCGGCAGCGCTGTTCGACTTCGTCGGCAAGCACTTCGGCCCCAGGATCGCGGCCGTGCTGCGCGCCTGCTTCTACCTGCCGCAGGTGCTGCCGATCGCGGTCGCCGGGATCGTCTGGAGCTGGATCCTCGCGCCCGAGAACGGCTCGCTCAACGAGCTGCTGAAGGCCGTCGGGCTCGGCTCCTGGCAGCAGGATTGGCTGGGCGACCCGGACATCGCGCTGTACAGCGTGATGGGGGTGATGGTGTGGGTACAGATCGGCTTCCCGCTCGTCGTCTTCATGGCAGGGCTCCAGCGCGTCGACCCGGGGCTCTACGAGGCGGCCGAGCTGGACGGCGCCGGCTGGTGGCGCCGCTTCTGGCACATCACGCTGCCGCAGATCCGGCCCGAGATCTACGTCGTGCTGACCTGGTGCTCCATCGCCGCGCTCAAGGTGTTCGGCGCGGTGTACGTCCTCACCAAGGGCGGCCCGGGCGGCGCGACCGACGTGCCCTCGTACTTCTCCTTCACCACCTTCTTCGAAAAGACCCAGGTGGGCTACGGCGCGGCGATCTCCACCGTGCTCACCGTGATCATCCTGCTGCTGTCCCTGGTCGGTCTGAAGCTCCAGACCCGCGCCGAGGACGCCGAGGAAGGGGGCCGCGCATGACCGCCGTACCCACCACCGCGCCGCGGACCCGGAAGGTGCCCCGCCCCTCCCGCTCCGTCGTCGCCCGCTACCCCGTCCTGGTGGCGCTGTGCATCGGCGCGCTGTTCATGGTCGTGCCGTTCGTCATCGTCACCGTCAACGCGCTGAAGTCGCCCACCGAGTACGCGCAGAACGGTCCGCTCAGCCTGCCGCACGGCGTCCACCTGGACGGCCTGAAGGACTTCTGGGAGCGCGTCGACTACGGGCAGAAGCTGTGGAACTCGGTCCTGATCAGTGGCTCGGTAGCCGTCCTGGCCGTGATCCTCTCCGTCCTCAACGCGTACGCCATCGGGATCGGCCGGATCCGGGGCCGCACCTGGGTGCTGGCGTTCTTCGTGCTGGCCAACGTGCTCCCGCAGGAGGCGCTGGTCTACCCGGTGTACTACCTGAGCAAGGAGACCGGTCTGTACGACACCCGGCTCAGCGTGATCATCGTCTTCACGGTGATCCAGGCCGCGTTCGGCACGTATCTGCTCTCCTCCGTCCTCGGCACCTTCCCGCGCGAGATCATCGAGGCGGCCCGCATCGACGGGGCGAACGCCTGGCAGGTGCTGTGGCGGATCGTGGTGCCGATGAGCCGGCCCACCCTCGGCGTGCTGATGGTCTTCTTCTTCATCTGGACGTGGAACGAGTTCCTGCTCCCCCTGGTCATGCTGATCTCCAACGACAACCAGACGGTGTCGGTGGCGCTCGGCGTCCTCCAGGGCCAGCACCTGATGGACGCGACGATGACCAACGCGGCCGCCCTCCTCGGCGTGCTCCCCGCCCTCGTCTTCTTCCTCGTCTTCCAACGCACCCTCACCCGCGGCATCGCCGTGGGTGCCGTCAAGTAAGGGGATCCCGCGTGAAGTTCACCGACGGCTACTGGATGCTGCGCGAAGGCGTCACCGCCGCCCACCCGGCCGAGGTCCTCGACGCGACCGCCGGGCCCGGCACGCTGGAGATCCACGCGCCCACCCGGCCCATCCGGCACCGCGGCGACCTGCTGAAGGGGCCGGTCGTCACGATCACCGCGCACGCGCCGATGCCCGGGGTCATCGGCGTCACCTTCACCCACTTCCGGGGCGCACCCCCGCACGGCCCCGAATTCGCCGTGGCCCGCGAGGACTTCACCGCCGAGGCGAAGTGCGACGAGGAGTCCGCGACCCTCACCTCCGGCGCGCTCACGCTCCGGGTGGCCCGGACCGCGCCCTGGCACCTGGACTTCCTCGCCGACGGCCGCGTCCTGACCACCAGCGGTCCCAAGGGCATGGGCATCGTGCGGGACGCGACCGGCGCGCACTACCTGCGCGAACAGCTCGACCTGGGCGTCGGCACGCACGTCTACGGCCTCGGTGAACGCTTCGGCCCGCTGGTGAAGAACGGCCAGGCCGTCGACATGTGGAACGCGGACGGCGGCACCGCCACCGAACAGGCGTACAAGAATGCCCCGTTCTACCTCACGGACGGCGGCTACGGCGTCTTCGTCGACCATCCCGGCCGGGTCTCCTTCGAGGTCGGCTCGGAGGCGGTGTCCCGCGTCCAGTTCAGCGCGGAGACGCAGGAGCTGACGTACTACGTCATCCACGGCCCCACCCCCAAGGAGATCCTCCGCACGTACACGGCCCTCACCGGCCGCCCGGCCCTGCCGCCCGACTGGTCCTTCGGCCTGTGGCTGTCGACCTCCTTCACCACCTCCTACGACGAGGCCACCGTCACCTCTTTCATCGACGGCATGAAGGAGCGCGAACTCCCTCTCTCCGTCTTCCACTTCGACTGCTTCTGGATGCGCGAGTTCCAGTGGTGCGACTTCGAGTGGGACCCGCGCGTCTTCCCCGACCCGGAGGGGATGCTCGCCCGGCTCAAGGACAAGGGCCTGCGGATCTGCGTCTGGATCAACCCCTACATCGCCCAGCGCTCCCCCCTCTTCGCCGAGGGCCGGGACCTGGGCCACCTGCTGAAACGCCCCGACGGCAGCGTGTGGCAGTGGGACCTGTGGCAGCCGGGCATGGCCCTGGTCGACTTCACCAGCCCCGCCGCCCGCGAGTGGTACGCCACCAAACTGGAGGCGCTGCTCGCACAGGGCGTCGACTGCTTCAAGACCGACTTCGGCGAGCGCGTCCCGGTGGATGTGGCCTGGGCGGACGGCTCCGACCCGGAGCGGATGCACAACTACTACACGCACCTCTACAACCGGACCGTCTTCGACGTGCTGCGCAAGCACCGGGGCGAGGAGGAGGCCGTCGTCTTCGCGCGCTCGGCCACCGCCGGCAGCCAGCAGTTCCCGGTGCACTGGGGCGGCGACTCCGAGTCCACGTACGCGTCCATGGCCGAATCGCTCCGCGGCGGCCTCTCCCTCGGGCTGACCGGCTTCGGCTACTGGAGCCACGACATCGGCGGCTTCGAGGGCACCCCGTCACCGGCCCTCTTCAAACGCTGGATCGCCTTCGGCCTCCTCTCCTCCCACAGCCGCCTGCACGGCTCCTCGTCGTACCGGGTGCCGTGGCTGTTCGACGAGGAGTCCGTCGACGTCCTGCGCCACTTCACCCGGCAGAAGCTGCGCCTCATGCCGTACCTCCACGCGGCCGCCCGTGCCGCGCACGAGGAGGGGGTGCCGATGATGCGGGCGATGGTCCTGGAGTTCCCCGACGACCCCGGCTGCGCGCACCTGGAACGCCAGTACATGCTGGGCCCGGATCTGCTGGTCGCCCCCGTGTTCGACGACGAGGGCGAGGTCTCCTACTACGTCCCCGAGGGCATCTGGACCCACTACGGCACGGGCCGCACGGTCACGGGCCCTCGCTGGGTCCGCGAACGCCACGGCTTCCTGAGCGTGCCGCTGCTGGTGCGCCCGGGGTCGGTGATCCCGGTCGGCGCGGTGGCGGACCGCCCCGACTACGACCACGCCGACGGCGTCACCCTGCGCGCGTACGAACTGGCGGACGGGGCGCGGGTGACGGTGAAGGTGGCAGAGGTGACCTTCACCGTCGAACGGCACGGCCACACCCTGCACGCGTCCTGCGACACCCCGAGGGCCCCGTGGGCCCTGGCAACCGGGGAACGGGTGGTGTGGGCGGAGGCGGGGACGGGGGGTGTGTCGCTGGAGGTGCGGGACGCCGGGTGAGGGGGTGCCCTCACCCGTGCGGGTGATGCGTGGGGCCCCGCTGCGGTGGCATGAAGGCGGGGCCCCGCCTGAACCGGCGAATTCGAGACGGGACCCCTCATCGGTTGACGATCGGCCGTCAGCCGTCAGCCCTCAGCTCGTGTGAGGACTGACGGCAGTGTCTTCGCGAACACCTGCAAGTCGTCCTCAGGGGTCGCTATTCCGGCAACCGCGACCGCGTACCCCGGCCTCGCGAAGCCGCGCGACGAGTGCCCCGGAGCTCAAGCGCCGTCGCGGGAGACGTACCCGAGAAACGCGGCCCAGGCACTCGCGGGCAGGCCGAGGCGGGGGCTGCGGGCCCCCAGTTTGGAGTCCCGCAGGTGGACGGTTGCCTCGGCGTCGGTGTGGTGCGACGTGTGCGGGGAGTGGGCGACTTCGAGGCATGCGCCGCCGGACGAATCGCTGTGACTCGACTTGAACCAGGCCAGTTCCGCGCTCATAGTTCCTCCGCCAACTCCTTGATGAACCGGACAGACTCCTCAACGCTAAGCGCCTGCGACCGGATCAGACCATAGCGTTGCGACAGCGCGCTGATCTTGCCGCCGTCAGCATAGAGCGCTCCCGTCTCCTGCGCCTCGACGTGTGCGTAGACATCGTGCTCAGTCGTCTCCACGAGAATGAGCGCACCGCTGAGCGCGACTGTGGGAGCAGTCCCGAAGGGCAGCACCTGGAGGGTGAGGTTGCGCAACTCGGCGACGTGCAGAAGGTGTTCCAATTGCCTGCCCATCACCAACCTGTCGCCGACGACGGCTTTCAAACCCGCCTCGTGCATGACGAAGGTGAACCGGGCCAGCGGCTTGCTCGTGAGCTTCACCTGCCGTTTCAGGCGTGCCGCGACCCGCTCCTCCACGGTCTCCTCGTCCAACGGAGGGCAGTCGTTGCCGATCAGTTCCCTTGCGTACTCCTCGGTCTGCAGTAGGCCCGGGATCAGCAACGGCTCATACCACTGCACAGTGATCGCCTCGGCCTCCACCGCCACGTACTGCTGCGTGCGCTGCGGGAACGGCTCCGGCTTGAGGAACTCGTGCGCGGCTGTCAGCTTGCCGCCCGCCCTGCACATCTGGTCCGCGATCTGCAGCAACCGCAAGGTTGGGCGACGGCGGCCGCACTCCATCGACTTGACGTACTCGTAGTCGTAGCCCGCCTCGTCCGCGAGGCCCTGCCGCGTGACGCCCGCGCTCTCGCGCCACAGCTTGATCTGACCGCCGCAGTAACGCCAGTTCTGCTGCGCCTGCTGGGACTCCCCCGTCGCCACCCGCACCATCCACACCACCCGCTCCCTGGACTCACCCGAGGTACAGCCACACTGCGTACCCGGACCGCTACTCGCGAGAGTAGACACAGGTCGCCACCCTGATTTCACCGAACGACGGGTAATCACACGCAAGGAATCCATCCCCCATGGCGACCACGTCATCCCGACCCCTCAACAGCACCGCACTCCCCCACGACATCGAATGGCGGCTCCCCCGCCACCCCCGCAGCGTGGGCCGCGCCCGCACACTCCTCCGCGAGCAGGCCAGGCTGTGGAAGGTCCCCGAGGACGTCGCCGAGACGGCCGTACTCCTGCTCAGCGAACTGATGACCAACGCCTACCGGCACGCCAAGGCCCCCGCCGGCCGCGAGATCTGGGCCCGGTGCGTGGAGACCGACGACCGCCTCCGCCTGACAGTCATGGACGCGAGCGACACACTCCCGGCCCTGCGAGAGCCCACCCCGGACGACGAATCCGGCCGCGGCCTCCCCCTCATCGCCGCCCTCGCGGACGACTGGGGCGCGGAACCCCGCCCCTGCGGCATCGGCAAAACGGTCTGGTGCGAACTCCGCACCGCGCCCCGCTAAGGGCTGTCCCGTGATCCCCGGTGGATCAGCGCGCGGCGTCGGGTGCGGTGCATCGCAAGGCGGAGGGGCGTCCGCATACTGGATGTATGCGGACGTCCCGACAACGCGGCGAGGTGCCGTAGCTGTCGTCGCGCGCCCGCCGGGGATCACGGGACAGCCCTTGGCCGCCGCATCGGCTGAAGTGAGTTTGCTACCGGTGTTGTCCGCCAGGAGATCGTGGCCCGGCGTCGTGAGACGCTGCGTCTATGGTCGTCGCCAAGCTGCAGTGTGTGGTGCTGGACTGTGTCGATGTGGATGCGCTGGCCCAGTTCTACCAAGCGCTTCTGGGCGGCGTGATGAACCGGCCGGATCCACGGTGGTCGCTCGGCGGCGGCTGGGCGACGCTGCACGCCGACAACGGATTCGTACTGGCCTTCCAACGCGTGGAGGGTTATCAACCGCCACAGTGGCCGGACTCCGCTCACCCTCAGCAGTTTCACCTCGACCTGGCGGTCGAGGACCTGGACCAGGCCCAGGAAGACGTCCTCACTCTCGGCGCCACGCTGCTCGACGAGGGAGCCGGAAGGCGGAGTTGGCGGATCTACGCGGATCCAGCAGGACACCCGTTCTGTCTCGTGCGGGACTGACAGCGGAAGAATTCGCCATCGCTTGCGAACCCCACCCGGTCACTTCATCGATAAACCCCAGTGAGGCCTGATGAGTCTTGGCGTGTACGTGTTGGATCGATCAGGGCGGCAATCAAGGTACCTCAGTGATGACATGGACAACAGCTTCATAAAAATCTGCGAGTCCGCCCCGCCGGAGAGTGTGCGCAGCGGTGTCATGAAATACGGAGACGCCATGTTCAACAGGAATCAGCTGATGAGGCTGATCGAGGAGCTTGAAGCACTCGAAGGGGAACCTCCACCGGTTGTCGTCGACATCCTCGACGCCGCTCGATACGCCTGGCGCGAGAGTCTGTACCTCTTCATCAGAGGAGACTGATGCCATGCTCCGGTCACCGAACAATCCAGTGAGAGCCACCGATCACCTCTGACCATTCGCGCACGACAAAGGCCCCGCCGCTTTGCGCGGCGGGGCCTTTGCCCACATGGGGTACCGGGAGGCCGGGGGCGAACCCCCGGGCTTCTGGTGGTGGAGATGGCGGGAATCGAACCCGCGTCCAACGGTGCGGAATCAGGGCTTCTCCGTGTGCAGTTCGCTGCGCTTTTCTCGGCCCCGGAGATCACGCGAACAAGTCTCCGACGGGCCCAGTCACTGTTAGATTTCCCTCTTCACCCCGTGACCGGGATCAAGGTTTAGTCCCCTAGCTGATGCCAGGATCCGGGTCGGGAACAGCCCCGGGCTGACACTCCGCAGAGTCTTCGCCTGCTACCTAATTAGGCAGCGAGGGCGAAGGCGGAGGAATCGCGCTTGGTATTGGCGATTATTGTTTTCGGCCTGTGGTTTACGAGATCATGGCCGCTTCCTCGACACGCTTCCCCTGCTTCGACATCCGCTGTCGAAACCGATCATCCCCATGTTGATTTTTCAATCGCTTGCACCGGCTGAGCAGTGCGATCCCATCGTACGTGACCAACGCTGTCCGGTGCCAGCCTATTCCGGGACGCTCACGCCTGCGCCGCCCGCTCGCGCCGCTTCGCCGCCGCGATGGCGCGGTCGGACTCGCGGCGGTCCTGGCGCTCGCGCAGGGTCTGCCGCTTGTCGTACTCCTTCTTGCCGCGCGCGAGGGCGATCTCCGCCTTCGCGCGGCCGTCCTTGAAGTAGAGGGCCAGCGGCACGATCGTGTGGCCCGTCTCCTGGGACTTCGTCTCCAGGCGGTCGATCTCCTCGCGGTGCAGGAGCAGCTTGCGCTTGCGGCGCACGGAGTGGTTGGTCCACGTGCCCTGGCTGTACTCCGGGATGTGCGCGTTGTGCAGCCACGCCTCGTTCCCGTCGATCTGCACGAAGCCGTCGACCAGCGAGGCCCGTCCCTGGCGCAGCGACTTCACCTCCGTGCCGCTCAGCACGAGGCCGGCCTCGAAGACGTCGATGATCGCGTAGTCGTGGCGTGCCTTCTTGTTCTGCGCGACGATCCGCCGCTTGCCGCCCTTCTCGCCGTCCCGCGCCTTCGCGGTCGCCTTGCCCTGCTTCGGCTGGGCCTCTTTCGGTACGTACATTCCCTTGGCCATAGTGCTGGCCATTTTCGCACCTCGGAGGGGGTGGAGGGAAAACCGTTTCCCGACCTGCCGCGGGGGCGGGGCTACGAGCGGCCCAGGCCCGACAGGACGTGTCCGGCGCGGGCGAGGACGTCCTCGTCGGCCTCCAGGTCGGGGGTGATGCCGCGGCCGTCGACGCCGCGGCCGGAGGGGGTGCGGTAGTGGCCGACGGTCAGTTCGGCGACGGAGCCGTCGGGCAGCCGACTCGGCATCTGCACCGAGCCCTTGCCGAAGGTGCGGGTGCCCACGACGATCGCCCGGCAGCGGTCCTGGAGGGCGCCGGTGAGGAGTTCGGCCGCGCTCATCGTGCCGCCGTCGACGAGCACGACCACGGGTCTGGTGGTGTCGCCGCCGCGCCTGGCGTGCAGCGCCCGCTGCTCGCCGCCGACGTCGTACGTGGCGACCAGGCCGCCGTCGAGGAACGCGGAGGCGGCGGAGACGGCCTCGGTGACCAGTCCGCCGGAGTTGCCACGCAGGTCGAGGACGATCCCGTCGCCCGCGGGCGCCCCGGCGACGGCGGCGCGCACCAGGTCGCCGGAGCCCTTGGTGAAGGCTGCCACCCGGATCACGGTGGTCCGGCCGGCGACCCGGCGGGTGGTGACGTCCTCGGTGGACAGCCGGGCCCGGTGCAGGGTCCTCGTCCACGTGTGCGAGCCGCGCTGGAGGCCGAGGGAGACGCGGGTGCCCTCGGTGGCGTCCTGGCTGCCGCCGCCCCCGGCGTCCCCGCGCAGCAGGGCGACGACCTCGGTGACGGGGCGGTCGTCGACCCGCTTCCCGTCCACACTGCGCAGCAGGTCCCCGGTCCGGATCCCGGCGGCGGCCGCGGGCGAGCCGGAGCGGACCCGGGTCACCTCGATGCGGCCGTCGCTCTCGCGTCCGGCGGAGAGCCCGACGCCGGTGTACTCGCCGTCGAGGGCCTCCTGGAACTCCTCGTACTCGTCCGGGGAGTAGACGGCGCCCCAGCGGTCGCCGCTGCGGCTGACGGCCCGCTCGGCGGCCTCCATGGGCGAGGTGCCGTCGGCCATCGCGCGGGCGGCGGCCCGGGTGACCTCCTGCCGGCGTGCGGCGGCCGGGGCGGTGGGGCCGCCCGCGCCGTCGGTGCGGGTCTGCCGGGCGGCGGCCCGGCTCGCGCCCAGGGTCTCGTTGAACGAGCCGCTCGCGGCGCCGGTCACCAGCACGCTCGCGAAGAGCAGTGTCAACGCGGCCCCGCGGCCCGCGTGGCGGGGCGGTGAGAAGAGCGGATCTCGGCCAGGCATGGCGGTGAGTCTAGAGCCTGCCCGGCGGATCATGTCGGAGGAGACCGAAGGCACCTCGTGAGCAGGGGTGAGCGGGGTGTGGTGCGTCCAACTGCAAGGCGGAGGAGGGAATCGACGCGGAACGTCGGTGACCGACGACAACGCCGCAGATGGGCGTGCCGCACCCCGCGTCTCCGGCAGGGTCCGCCGGGCAGGCCCTCGGGTAGGGAAGTGACGGGGCGGGCGGTTGACCCGCCCGCCCCGTTGGCGTACGTCACACCCTCGGTGTGCGTCACGCGTCCGGTGGGTGTCGCACCACCGGCGTGCCTCACACCGTCAGACCTTCAGGTACTTGCGCAGCGCGAAGAACGCGGCGAGGGACGGCATCAGGATGCTCGCCGCGAGGATGAGCGGGAGCTTCGTCAGGACCGAGTCCCAGCCGACGAAGTTGATCAGGGTGAGCTTGCTGGACAGGGCCATGCCGTGGTCGACCGTGAAGTAGCGGCCGAAGACCAGGAAGACACAGGCCACGCCACCGCCGATCAGGCCGGCGACGGCCGCCTCCATGATGAACGGGGCCTGGATGTAGAAGCCGGAGGCGCCCACGAGCCGCATGATGCCGGTCTCGCGGCGGCGGCTGAACGCCGAGACGCGCACGGTGTTGACGATCAGCAGCAGCGCGACGATCAGCATGAGCGCCATCACACCGAGCGCCGCCCGGTTCATCAGGTTCAGCAGCTGGAACAGGTTGTCCAGGGTGTCCTTCTGGTCCTGCACCGACTGCACGCCGTCCCGCCCGTCGAAGGCGGTCGCGATCACCTGGTACTTCTGCGGATCCTTCAGCTTGATGCGGTACGACTCCTGCATCTGGTCCGGGGTGAGGGAGCTGATCAGCGGGGAGTCCTTGAACTGCTCCTTGTAGTGCTTGTACGCCTCGTCCTGCGACTCGTAGGTGACCTTCTCGACCACCGACATCTTGCTCAGGTCGGACTTGATCTGTTCCTTCTGCTCCGGCGTCACCGCGCCCTTGGCGCAGTTCGGGTCGGAGTCGGCGTCGCTCTTGTTGCAGAGGAAGATCGAGACGTTGACCTTGTCGTACCAGTAGCCCTTCATCTGGGACACCTGGTCGCTCAGCACGAGGGACGCGCCGAACAGGGCCAGGGACAGGGCGACCGAGACGATGACCGCGAAGGTCATCGTCAGGTTGCGGCGGAGACCGACGCCGATCTCCGAGAGCACGAACTGGGCGCGCATGGCGTCTGGTTAAGCCTTTCGTTCCTCGTCGTCAGTGCTGGTAGCCGTAGACGCCGCGCACCTGGTCGCGGACGAGGCGGCCCTTCTCCAGCTCGATGACGCGCTTGCGCATCTGGTCCACGATGTTCTGGTCGTGGGTCGCCATCAGCACGGTGGTGCCCGTCCGGTTGATGCGGTCGAGCAGCTTCATGATGCCGACGGAGGTCTGCGGGTCGAGGTTGCCCGTGGGCTCGTCGCAGATCAGCAGCTTGGGCCGGTTGACGAAGGCGCGTGCGATGGCGACGCGCTGCTGCTCACCACCGGACAGCTCGCCCGGTCTGCGGTCCTCCTTGCCGCCGAGCCCGACGAGGTCGAGCACCTGCGGCACGGACTTGCGGATCTCACCCTTCGACTTGCCGATCACCTCCTGTGCGAAGGCGACGTTCTCGGCGACGGTCTTGTTGGGCAGCAGCCGGAAGTCCTGGAACACCGTTCCCAACTGGCGCCGGATTCCCGGCACCTTCCAGTTGGAGACGCGGGCGAGGTCCTTGCCCAGGACGTGCACCTGACCTTGGCTGCACCGCTCCTCGCGCAGGATCAGACGCAGGAAGGTGGACTTTCCGGAGCCGGACGATCCCACGAGGAACACGAACTCGCCCTTCTCCACCTCCAGGGAGACATCCCTGAGCGCGGGGCGGGTCTGCTTGGGGTAGACCTTGGAGACGTTGTCGAATCGGATCACGGGATGCACCACAAGTCGCCGGGGTTGGTGAGCGTGACCATACGCGAACCGGGTGTGTGCGTGCAGTCGCCGGTGGGCATGCGCGAATGTTGTGCGTTTTGTCGGGGGGCCGAAGGCACGTACGGCTTCCCCCGCGCCGCCGCGCGACCTCGCGGAACCTGGCACAGTGGGAGGTGGTGACGGGCTCCGGGAACGGAATGGGCGTCCGGCACGTTGTACGGGGTGAAGACGGGCGAGGAAGGCGAGGCGCATGACGTACGACCGATTGGTGTGCGCGAACTGTGCCGGGCCTGTGAGTGAGGGCCGCTGCCCGGTGTGCCGGGCCAGCAGGGAACGGATGCAGCGGCAGAGCCCGTTCACCGACCTGAATCCGATGGTGCTGATCGCGCTGCTCGTCGCGCTGATCGCGGCGCTGGTACTGGTGGCGCACCAGACGGTGTGATCGCGCACAGCTGATCTTCCCGGGCCCGTCGGTCCGGGCCGGCGTGAGAAAGGCCCGGAGCCGGCTGCTCCGGGCCTTTCTTCGTTGTCTCTTCGCGTTACGTCACGCGGTACGTCGTGGCGGGTCCACGACCCACGGACGTCAGGCCGCGGCGCCGTCCCGGCCGCTCACCAGGCGGGGCAGGAAGCGGAAGCCGATGCCGCCCGCGATCATCGTGGCCGCGCCGATGAGCAGGAACGCGGTCTGACCGGCGCCCGTCTCGGCCAGCTCGCCGCCGTCGCCGCCCTGGGCGGTGGTGTCCGACGTCTCGGTGCCGGTGTCGGTCAGAGCGGAGGAACCCTTGCTCTGCTCGACGGGCTTGTTGCCGCCGCCGTCGGTCTCGGTACCGCCGGAGCCGGAGCCGCCGCCGTTGCCGTGACCGCCGCCATTGCCGTTGCCGCCACCGTTGCCGTTACCGCCGACGTCACCGGTGCCGCCGTTGTCGCCGTTGCCGCCGACGTCACCCGCGCCGCCGTTGTCGCCGTTGCCGCCGACGTCACCCGCGCCACCGTCGTCGCCGTTACCGCCGACGTCACCCGCGCCACCGTCGTCGCCGTTACCGCCGACGTCACCCGCACCGCCGTCGTCGCCATTGCCGCCGACGTCACCCGCGCCACCGTCGTCGCCGTTACCGCCGACGTCACCCGCACCGCCGTCGTCGCCATTGCCGCCGACGTCACCCGCACCGCCGTCGTCGCCGTTACCGCCGACGTCACCCGTGCCACCGTCGTCGGTGCCACCGATGCCGCCGCCGACCGTGGCGCCGACGGAGGTGCCACCGTCGTCGGTGCCGCCGTTGTCGGCACCTTCGCTGTCCGCCGGTGCGTTCACCTTCACGTCGACAGTGGCCACACCGGCGTCGAGGCCGATGTCGGCGCCGGCGGCCGAGGCCACCCCCGCCGCCGCCAGCGACGCACCCGCCGCAATCACGGCACCCGCGGCGACACGCGCCACGCGGATCCGCGTCTTCTTCGTCATATGACTGCTACCCCCAGTAGCTGATCGTCAGTGGAGCAGCGCCACGGGGCCGTGATCAACGGGGGCAGGTCATGAAGTGGATCTCCCCCGGTTCACATGCGCCCCGATAATGCGCATGCCACCCGACACCTTTCCGATTTTTTTAAGCAACGTCAAGGCCGTTGCGGACGTGATGTCCTATGTCGCGGCTTTCGTCACGAGAGGCCGCAGAAAAAAGGCAACTGTCGCCACGAGGGCGGCAGTTGCCTTGTCGACAAAACGGGGCTTCCGGGGCGGTCGGCCCGCGGCGGGCACCCGGAGTTACTTCTCCTGCTGCTTGCGCCAGCGAATGCCGGCCTCAAGGAAACCGTCGATCTCACCGTTGAACACGGCCTCGGGGTTGCCGACCTCGAAGTCGGTGCGCAGGTCCTTGACCATCTGGTACGGGTGCAGGACGTACGAACGCATCTGGTTGCCCCAGGAGTTGCCGCCGTCGCCCTTGAGCGCGTCCATCTTGGCCTGGTCCTCCTGGCGGCGCCGCTCGAGCAGCTTGGCCTGGAGGACGTTCATCGCGGTCGCCTTGTTCTGGATCTGCGACCGCTCGTTCTGACAGGAGACGACGATCCCGGTGGGGAGGTGGGTGAGGCGCACCGCGGAGTCGGTCGTGTTGACGCCCTGGCCGCCGGGGCCGGAGGACCGGTAGACGTCCACGCGCAGCTCGGACTCGTCGATCTCGACGTGGTCGGTCTGCTCGACCACGGGGAGGATCTCCACGCCCGCGAAGCTGGTCTGGCGCCGGCCCTGGTTGTCATAGGGCGAGATGCGCACGAGGCGGTGGGTGCCCTGCTCGACGGAGAGGGTGCCGTAGGCGTACGGGGCCTGGACGGCGAAGGTGGTCGACTTGATGCCGGCCTCCTCCGCGTACGACGTCTCGTAGACCTCGGTCTTGTAGCCGCGCTGCTCGGCCCAGCGCAGGTACATGCGCTGGAGCTTCTCGGCGAAGTCCGCGGCGTCGACGCCGCCGGCCTCGGCGCGGATGTTGACGAGGGCCTCGCGGGAGTCGTACTCGCCGGAGAGGAGGGTGCGGACCTCCATCTCGTCCAGCGCCTTCCTCACCGCCGTGAGCTCGGACTCGGCCTCGGCGCGGGTGTCGGGGTCGTCCTCCTCCTCGGCCATCTCGAAGAGGACGCTCAGGTCGTCGATCCTGCCGCGCAGGGCCTCGGCCTTGCGGACCTCCGCCTGGAGGTGCGACAGCTTGCTGGTGATCTTCTGCGCCTCGTCCGGGTTGTCCCAGAGGGACGGCACGGCCGCCTGCTCCTCGAGCACGGCGATGTCTGCCCTCAGTTTGTCGAGGTCCAGGACGGCCTCGATCGACTCCATGGTGGAGGAGAGGGACTTGAGCTCTTCGGATACGTCGACGACTGCCACGCTCCCCAGCGTAACGGTTCCGCCGGGTGGGGAGGGCTGGGGCGGGGGGGGTGGGCCCCCGGCCCCCGGCCCGGCCCCGGCTCTGCTCCGGGCTCGGCCCGCGGTGAGGGGCGGAAGAGCCCCGGGGGACGGTGGGAGTGGCGGGCGCGGGTGCGTGGGGGTTGGTCGCGCAGTTCCCCGCGCCCCTGGAAGGCAGGGGGCACCCCCGTTTTCAAGGGGCGCGGGGAACTGCGCGAGAAGAGGCCGTCCACCCGCGCTCGGCACCGCACCCCGGGAGGTCAGGGGGCGGAGCCCCCTGGAGGGACGGGAAGGGTAGGGGCGGCGGGGGCGAAGAGGCTACGGAACCGCCGGGGCGGAGTTGTTGGAGTCCTGTGGGGATGTGTCTCCGTCGTCGCCCGACATGGCGGCCCAGGCGCCCAGGCCGGCCGCGACGGCCAGCACCAGCGCGACCGCCCCGAGGGTCAGCCGCCGTCTGCGCGCCACCGCCCGGTTCCGCGCGGAACCCGGCCGCGGCGCTCCCGCCGCCCGCGGTACCCGCGCGGTGCCCCGGGCACCGCCCGCAAGCTCCTCCGGGCCCGGTACCCGCATCGACGTGTGCGTGTCCCGGTTGGAGTCCGGCTTCGCGCCGGGCACCAGCGGCACGGCACCCCGCCGCACCCGCGGCTCGCCCCGGGGCGCGGTCACCGCCCCGCCGTCGGCCCCGTCGGCGGCGCTCCCGCTCCCGTCCCCGTCGTCCTCCTCCGGCTCCGACCCCGGCTCGTCCACGTCCAGCGGGCCCATCCCGGCCAGCGACGGGAGCTGCTCCCGCAGCCGTGCCGCCAGCTCGGAGGCCCGCAGCCGGGAGGCCGGCGCCTTGGCCAGGCACTGCACGAGGAGCTGCCACAGCTCGTCCGGGATGCCGGGCAGCGGTGCCACCGTCTCCGTGACGTGCCGCCGCAGCACCGCACCGGGGTGCCCGCCGCCGAACGGCGTGAACCCCGCGAGGAGCTCGTACAGAACCGTGGCCAGCGCGTAGATGTCGACGGCCGCGCGGGGCGGCAGGCCCTCGACGATCTCCGGGGCCAGGTAGTCCGGCGTGCCGATGATCTTCGTGGCGCGGGTCCGGCGCGGGGTGTCGATGAGTTTGGCCACACCGAAGTCCGTCAGCAGCGCGGGGTGCGCGCCACCGGGTCCGAGGGGGCCCTGCATGTCGAGGAGGATGTTCTCCGGCTTGACGTCGCGGTGCACGACCCCGGCCGCGTGCGCCGCGGCCAGCGCGTCGGCCACGTCGGCGACGATCGCCACCGCCGCCTCGGGCGCCAACCGGTGCTCCCGGTCCAGGCGGGTGCGCAGGTCCGTGCCGCGCACGAGGTCCATGACGAGGGCCAGGTCGTTGCCGTCGACCACGAGGTCGTGCACCGAGACGATGTGCGGGTGGTCCAGGCCCAGCAGCGCCGTGCGCTCCTGGACGAACCGGCCCACCAGTTCCTGGTCGGACGCCAGGTCCTCGCGCAGCATCTTGACGGCCACGGGCCCGTCCGGGCCCTCGCCCAGCCACACCGTGCCGGCGCTGCCCCGTCCCAGGACCTGGTGCGCGGTGTACCGACTGCCGATCTTCCGTGCCAAGGCTGCTCCGCTCGCTCCAACGGTCCGCGTGTTGTCGCCAAAACTACGCGTCGTGGGAGCCGGCCTTCACCCGGGCGACGGAAATCACCCGGTGGGTGTCGACAAATCCCCGAGGTCGGGAGTGCCGGACGGATCCCGGGGTGCGCCCGGGGGTCCGGCAACGGTGAGCCGGTGAGCCCTGGTTGCTAGTTGCTAGTTGCCCAGTTTTCGGGCCAGGTCCCCGACCTTGGAGAACCAGTGGCTGATCTCGCCCCAGTAGCCC
Source organism: Streptomyces sp. B3I8 (assembly GCF_030816915.1). Classification (NCBI taxonomy): domain Bacteria; kingdom Bacillati; phylum Actinomycetota; class Actinomycetes; order Kitasatosporales; family Streptomycetaceae; genus Streptomyces; species Streptomyces sp. B3I8. The sequence continues at coordinate 2,694,049 of NZ_JAUSYN010000002.1, forward strand.
CTGCCCGTACCGATCCAGTCCTGCAGCGGGCTCAGCTCCCAGACGAGCCAGCTCGCGACGAACAGGATGACGAGCGTGAACAGGCAGCCCTTGAGGCAGCCGAGGCCCGGGATCTTCATCGGGTTGGCACCGCGCTGCCGCGGCGCCCTCGGCTCGCGCTCCGGGGCCGGGGCGGGCCGCTGGGGCTGCGGGGCGGGGGCGTAGCGCTGGGGCTGGTGCTGGGGTGCCGGGGCGTACTGCTGCGGCTGCGGGGTCTCCCGGCGGCGCTGGGCGCCACGCTGGGGGGCGTACCGCTGCTGCCCGGGCGGCTGCTGTTGCTGTTGCTGTTGCTGTGGGTAGCCGTAGCCCTCCTGCGGGGGCGGCTGCCGGTGGGGCTGCTGCTGCGGGCGGGCGACCTGGCGCTGCGGGCGGCGGCGCAGCGGGTCCTCGTTCGGGTCGAGGTACTGCACCTGGGTCTGGTCGTTGCGGTCGCGGGCCGCGCGGAGCTGGGTCTGCCAGGGGTGCGGCTGGTCGGAGCCGCCCGCGTCGCCCTGCCCGGGGCCGCCCGGCGGCACCGGGGGCAGCACGGCGGTCGGGTCGGCGGCGCCGGTCTGCGGCAGGACGGCGGTGGGGTCGGCGGCGCCGGCGCCGGAGGTGTGCGGGAGGACGCTGGTGGCGCCGTTGGGGTCGACGCCGTTGGGGAGGGTGGGGTTGTGCGGGCCGTTCGGGCCGTAGGCGCCGGCGCCGGAGGTGTGCGGGAGGACCTGGGTCGGGTCGGCGGCTCCCGGGGTGCCCGGCACGGGGGCCGGGGCGAGGTCGGGGCCGAGCAGTGCGCCGACGCCCTCGGCGGCGGCGATCGCCGCGGAGTTGGCGTGCACGCCGACGCCGTCGGCGACGACCCGCAGGGCGCGCGCGAGGTTCTCGGCGCTGGGACGCTGGTCGGGGTTCTTGCGCAGGCAGCGCTCGATCACCGTCCAGAGCGGGTCCGGCACGGTGGAGGGGCGGCGCGGCTCGGCGCTCAGGTGCTGGTGCAGCACTTCGAGGGCGCTGCCGCCGCCGAACGGGGGGCGGCCGGTGACCAGCTCGTACAGCATGATCCCGGCGCCGTAGATGTCCACGGCGGAGGTCTGCGGACGGCCCTCGGCGGACTCCGGCGCGATGTACGCGGGGGTGCCGACGAACTCCTGGGTGCGGGTGAGGCCCGGTGAGTCGGCGAGGCGGGCGATCCCGAAGTCGGTGAGCATCGGGTGCATCTCGCCGCCGGTCTGCTTCAGCAGGACGTTGGCGGGCTTGAGGTCGCGGTGCACCACACCGTCGGCGTGGCTGGCGGCCAGCGCGTCGGCGACCTGGGCGGTCAGCAGGGCGGCGGCCACGGGGGTGAGGGGGCCGTTCTCCCGCAGGTAGCGGTGCAGGTCGGGGCCGTCGACGAGGTCCATGACGAGGGCCAGCAGATCACCCTCGACGACCAGGTCACGCACCCGGACGATGTTCGGGTGGGTCAGCCGGAGCAGGACGGAGCGCTCCCGCAGGAAGCGCATCACGATGTCCGGGTCGCTCGCGAGCTCCTCCTTGAGGACCTTGATCGCGACGGTCTCGCCCGGCCGGCCGGCGACGGCCGCCTCGGAGCCCGCGGTCTCGCGCTGGCTCGCACGCCACACCGTGCCCGTGGCACCGCGTCCCAGCGGCTCCTCGAGCAGGTACTTGCTGCCTACCGGCCGCACGTCATGAGCTCCCTGCTGATCGGGGTGTCTGGTCCGAACACCGTTGTCCACCTCGCGCACCGTGCTGTCCGGGCTCCCCACCACGGGTTCCGGACCACGGGTTCCGGGTGTTCCGACCCACTGTAGTGCGGTGCCGGAGCGCACCGGGTTGTCAAACCCTGCGCCCGCACGCGGGTCGCAGGGACGCGGTCCGGCGCGCTCCCCCGCAGGGGTACGTGCCGGGCGTCACGCATGTTCGACGGGTTCCCGTCGCACATGTTCGACGGGAAGACGCGCGGTCGGGGGCGGTTGGTTGCCCGGGGAGGGTGCCGGGCCCGGCGCGAGGGGTTCCCGGGCCTGGCGCGGGCGGTTCCCGGGCCTGGCGCGGGCGGTTCCCGGGCCTGGCGCGGGCGGTCTCCGGCCGGTCGTCGATCGCACCCCGGGCGATCACAAGGGGGTTCCGAGTGGTCGCCCATGGATCGGGGCAGGTCGTCGGGCGGGCATTTTTGCGGGCAGAGCCGACCAATCAAGATCACTTGCCCTCGGTGGGCGGGCGCGTTGTCAGTGGCAGGTGCGAGGATGCCTCCAGTTACTGGCCGATGTGCTCGTGAGCGGTGGGGGAAGTCAGGGGGAGACCCGCGGTCGGGGGACCGCGGGCGGTGCCTTCGTCCCCGCGTACGGGCGCTTGCGCAGAAGGGACCGCTGACGGCGATGCAGATCCGGCTGACCGTCGTTGACCCGCTGGGCCCGCCCGCGGAGCCGGGAGCGCGCGCCGCGAGCCGCGACGTACTGGTCACCGCCCCCGCCGGGACGGCGCTGGCCGCGGTGGTCGCGGACCTCGTCTCGGCGGTGGGCGGCGGGGACGGCCCGGCGGTGCTGTACGCGGGAGCGGAACGGCTCGACCCGCAGCGCCGCACGCTGGGCGAGCCGCCCCTCACGGACGGCGCCGTGCTGTCGCTGGGCGCTCCCGTGGAGCCGGGCCCCGAGGCGGCGGACGACGTCTCGGCGGAGCTGCACGTGGTGGCGGGTCCGGACGCGGGCGGGGTGCATCTGCTGCACGGCGGACAGATCAGGGTGGGCCGCTCGGCCGACGCCGACGTCCCGCTCGACGATCCCGACGTCTCCCGCCTGCACTGCGCGGTCACCGTCGCGCCCGACGGCCGGGTCACGGTCGCCGACCTCGGCTCCACCAACGGCACGGCACTGGACGGCGTCCGCGTCACCGACCGCCCGGTGCGGCTGGTCCCGGGTGCGCTCCTGCGCCTCGGCGAGTCGACGCTGCGGCTGGCACCGCCGGGCGGCGTGCCGGCGGTCCCGACGACACCGGACGGCGAGGGGCACACACGGATACGGGTCACCGGCGCCCCTTCCGGTGCGGGTGCGGGTGCGGTGGCGGGTGCGCCCGGGGACGCGGGGGCCGCCGCCCCGCGACCGGCCGGCGCGTCCGCCGGCCGCCCGGAGCACGGTCCGACGGCGGACGGGCAGGCGGCGCCGGGGGCGTACGGGACCGGAACGCCGGGCCCGCACGGGCACCCGGCGGGCGAACCGGCCGGCGCGTCGGGCACGTCCGGTGCGTCCGGCCACACCGATGCGTCCGGCCACACCGATGCGTACGGCGGCGGTGCGGGGGCCGTCACCCGGGGCGGCGAGGAGCGCCTCGGGAGGGGTGGCACGGCCGCCGGTCGCGCCCGAGACCTCGACCCCGATCACCACTACGACCGTGACCGGGACCGGGACCGGGACGGCGACCGCGCGAACGGTTTCGGCGGGCCCGACGGCCATGACGGTCCGTACGGTTTCGGCCAGGGAGCCGATGTCGGCGGCCGGAGCGGCGACGCCCGGGGGCGCGCGGGGACGCCCGTCCGCGGCACCGACGTGCCGGACGCGTCGAACACGACGGAGGTGCCGGGCTCCCGTGACCCCGGCGCCGGGACCCGACGGCGCGGCGGGCTCGCCGCGTGGGCCCGGCGGCTGGCCGGGGGACGGGACGAGGCCACCGCGGGCAGCGGGCCGACCGGTCACGCCGAGGGCGTCGCCCCGACCCTGCCGCACCGCCCGCAGGGACCCGAGAAATGGCCGGATCCCGCCGTGCTGCTGCTGACCGCGCTCCGGCCGGGGCCCCGGCTGTGGGAGCGCGGGCCGCTGCACCCGGAGGCGCTCACCGTGCGGCTCGGCACCGCCGATCTGCCCGCCGTACCCGACGGCACCGGCCCGCTGCTCGCCGTACCGGTGACCACCGGGCTGCGCGAGGTCGGCTCCCTCGGGCTGGCCGGACCCCGCGCCCGCCTCGGCGGGCTCGCCCGTGCCGTACTGGCCCAGCTCGCCGCGCTGCACTCCCCCGACACCCTGGAAATCGTCCTGATCAGCGCGGACCGCGCGCGCCCCGTCGAGGAGCGCACCGCCGAGTGGTCCTGGCTCGGCTGGCTGCCGCACCTCGTCCCCGCGCACGGCCAGGACTGCCGGCTGCTGCTCGCCCACGACCGGGACCAGGCGACGGCCCGTACGACAGAGCTGCTGCGCCGCCTCGACGACCGGCTCGCGGAGTTCTCGTCCGGCGCCGCGCCACGGGTGCCGCACCAGGGCGGCCCCGGGGACGAGGACGAGACGGCGCGGCGTCCCTCCTGGGCACGGGACGCGGCCGCGCCGGCCGAACCGTACGCCGGTCCCCGCACCGTGCTCGTGGTGGACGGCGACCCCGGCGGCGCGGACGTGCGCGAGGGCGTGGTGCGGCTGGTGCGCGAGGGGCCGCAGGCCGGGATCCACGTGATCTGCCTGGCCGAGACGGCGGCGGCCTCCCCCACCACGCCGGCCGCACGGACGTACCAGGCGGTGTGCGCGGAGTCTCCGACGTTCCGGGAGTGCGGGGCGGTCGCCCTGCTCAGCGGTGACGTGGCCACGGCGGTGCGCATCCTGCGGGTGGCGCCGCACGCGGAGCCGGGCGCCGGTGATTCCGCCGCGCCCCACCCCGGCGACGGGCCGGGCGCGCCGACCCCTCGTGCCCGTGCCCCCCGGCCCGGCCACGCCGCCGAGGGCCGCGTGGCGGACCCGTCCGCCGTTCCGCGGCCCCGCGGCGCGCACGAACCGCACGGCGCACATGGCACACATGACGCACACACCGCACATGGCGGGCACGGCGGGCACAGCTCGGCGAGTGCCTCCGACCCCTCGTACGATCCCCAGGCCACGCACCACGACCGCACCGGCCGGGATCCTCGGGACGCGGCGTCCGGCGGGCGGATACGCCGGAGCCCGGTGAGCGAGGGCACGGTCGCCGCCGTGGACGCGGTGTCCCTCGCCTGGGCCGAACGGTTCGCCCGGGCGCTCGCCCCGCTGCGGACGGACGGACCCGCCGCCGGGACGCTCCCGCATCCGCGCATCTCCGCGCCGCTGCCCCGGACGGCCCGTCTGCTGGACGAGTTGGGGCTGGCCCGGGCCACCCCGCCCTCGCTGATGGCCCGTTGGGCGGCCGCGGCCGACGACACCGAGTCGCTGGGCGGCCGCGCCTGGGCGGTGCTCGGGGCCGGGCCGCGTGGCCCGGTCGTCGTGGACCTCGCCGCCGACGGCCCGCACCTGTTGGTGGAGGGGCCGTCCGGCAGCGGCCGTACGGAGTTGCTGCGGGCGGTCGTCGCGTCCCTCGCGGCGGCCGAACGCCCGGACCGGCTCGGCCTCGTGCTGATAGACGGCCGCGACTGCGGACCGCACGCCTCCGGTGCGGACGGCGGACTGCGGCTGTGCACGGACCTCCCCCATGTCACCACCCACCTCGCGGCCAACGACCCCGTCCGGATGCGGCAGTTCGCGCAGTCGTTGAGCGCGGAGCTGAAGCGGCGTGCCGAACTGCTCGGCCGGCTGGACTTCGCCGAGTGGCACACGCAGCAGGCCGTGTCACGGCGGCTGGTGCCGCAACGCGCGGCGAGCGGGCCGGGACGGCGGCCGATGGCGGTGGACGGCACGTCCGGCGCCACCTCCGGCGGCGCGCCTTCCGAACCGGCCGCGTCCGGGGCGGGCGCCGCCGACCTGGAGTCGCCGCCGAGTGCGACCCTGCGGCTGCGGCCGCCCGCGGCACGCAGGGCCGCGGAACCGGGACCGGCGCTGGCCCGGCTGGTGGTCGTCGTGGACGACCTGGACGCACTGCTCTCGCCCGCCCTCGGCTCCCCCGGCCGGCCCTCCGCCGGTTCGGTCGTACGGGCGCTGGAGGCGGTGGCACGGGACGGGGAGCGGCTCGGGGTGCACCTGGTGGCCGCGACGGAGGTGGACGGCGACCGCACGTTCCGCACGGAACCGGGCCGGGCCGCGGGTCTGCGGGTGCGGTTGCGGACGCCCGCCCAGGGAGCGGACGAACCCGCCCCGGGAAGCGGGCGGTTGACGTACGCGCACGGGGCGCAGGGCACGCCCGGCACGGAGGACCGGGACCTGAACCCGGACCGGGACCGGGACATGCGGGCGACGGAGTTCCAGGGCGGCCGCGTCACGGGCCGCATCCCGCGCACGGCGACCGTGCGCCCCACGGTCGCCCCCGTGGAGTGGGAGCGCATGGGCGACCCGCCGGTCCGGCGCACGGTACGGGAGTTGGGCAACGGGCCCACGGATCTCGCGCTGCTCGCCAGCGCGCTCGAGCGTGCGGCCCGGTCGGTCTCCGCGACGGGGGTCCCCCCACTGCTCTGAGAGGGCTCCGCCCCACCGCGCGGCGCGGACCCCCGCGCCCCGCCCCCGCCTCCCGGAGCGCACCCGGACCCGCCCCGCTGCCCCGCCGACGGCCCGCCGCTGCCCCGCCGCCGATCCGTCAGCGAGACAACGACGTGGTCACGATGGCCCGCTTGACACCGTAGGCGCTCTTGCCGACCCGCGTGGCCCGGCGTACACCAGAGCGCACGGAACAGCGCCGGAACGACGTTCGACGAGGAACGAAGAACGGGGCAGTGATGCGCAGCACCAGGAGCAGCAGGTTCGGCACCGTCCATACCGACATCGACAGCACCCTCCACAGCGACCGCACCTTCCGTACCGGAAGAACCTCACGCACCGTGAGACCAAGCGCCTCGGTCAGGTCCGGCGGGCGGACCACCAGGGTCGCCGCCGTCCTCCTCGCCACCGCCCTCGCGCTCGCCGTCACCGGCTGCGGCGGGGACGACGACAGCGGCGGGAGCACCAAGCCCAGCGCCTCCGGTGACGGCAACGGCGGGTCCACCGTCCAGTTGCCCAAGCTGGACGGGCAGAGCCTGGAGGTCGCCGCCGTGTGGACCGGCGGCGAGCAGAAGAACTTCAAGAAGGTCCTCGCCGAGTTCGAGAAGCGCACCGGCGCCAAGGTCACGTTCGTGCCCGCCCAGGACCCGATCATCAACTTCCTGGGCTCGAAGGTGGCCGGCGGCCAACCACCGGACGTCGCGCTGCTGCCGCAGCCCGGCGCGATCAAGCAGGCCGTGGACAAGGGCTGGGCCAAGCCGCTCGGCGCGGAGGCGACGAAGGAGCTCGCCGAGAACTACTCGCAGGGCTGGCAGGACATCGGCAAGGTCGGCGGCAAGCAGTACGGCGCCTACTACAAGGCCGCCAACAAGTCCCTGATCTGGTACAACGCCAAGGTCTTCGAGAACGCGGGGGCGAACGAGCCGAAGTCGTGGAAGGACCTGCTGAGCACCGCGCGGACCGTCTACGACTCCGGTGTCACCCCCTTCTCCGTGGGCGGCGCGGACGGCTGGACACTCACCGACTGGTTCGAGAACGTCTATCTCTCCCAGGCCGGCCCGGAGCAGTACGACCAGCTCGCCCAGCACAAGATCAAGTGGACCGACCCCTCGGTCAAGCAGGCGCTGACCACGCTCGCGCAGATCTGGGGCAAGAAGGACTACGTCGCGGGCGGCGCGAAGGGCGCGTTGGGCACGGCGTTCCCCGAGTCGGTCACCCAGACCTTCACCGGCGGCGACCAGCCGAAGGCCGGCATGGTCTACGAGGGCGACTTCGCGCAGGTCAACATCGGTGAGACCAAGGCGAGGATCGGCACGGACGCCAAGGTGTTCCCGTTCCCGGCCGTGGGCGACACCGCGCCCGTGGTCAGCGGCGGCGACGCGGCCGTCATCCTCAAGGACTCCAAGGCCGCGCAGGCCCTGGTGACGTTCCTGGCCTCGCCGGACGCGGCCACGATCCAGGCCGAGCTGGGCGGTTACCTCTCCCCCAACAAGAACGTGCCCGAGTCGGCGTATCCGAACGCTGTGCAGCGGAAGATCGCCAAGGCGCTGGTCGCGGCCGGTGACGACTTCCGGTTCGACATGTCCGACCAGGCCCCGCAGGCGTTCGGCGGCACGCCCGGCAAGGGCGAATGGAAGGAGTTGCAGGACTTCCTGACGAACCCGAAGGACGTGGCCGGCGCGCAGCAGAAGCTGGAGGCCGCTGCGGCCAAGGCGTACGGGAGCGGGCGTTGAGCCCGCGCCGCGCACGAGGGGCGGGTGACCGGCGATGACGTCGGCCGCCGCGGAGCGCGTCGCCGGGACCCCGGCGAAACCCCCCGTCCCCCCGAGGCGCGGGAGCGTGACGGGCACCCGGCGCACGGTGGCAGCGCTGTTCCTGCTGCCCGCGCTGGTGCTGCTCGGCGCGCTCGTGGTCTACCCGATCGGGTACTCGGTCGTCCGCAGTTTCTACGACTCCTCCGGCGACTCCTTCGCGGGCTTCGACAACTACCAGGACCTGTTCACCGACGACGGCATCCGCACGGCGCTGAAGAACAACATCATTTGGGTGGTGTTCGCGCCGACGGTGGCCACCGCGCTCGGCCTGGTGTTCGCGGTGCTGACCGAACGGGTGCGCTGGGGCACGGCGTTCAAGCTGGTCGTCTTCATGCCGATGGCGATCTCGATGCTCGCGGCGGGGATCATCTTCCGGCTGGTGTACGACCAGGACCCGGACAAGGGGGTCGCCAACGCGGTCTGGGTGGGCGTGCACGACACCTTCGCGCAGTCGTCGGCGTTCCCGAGGGCGCACCCGGGACGTCAGTCGCCGCTCGTCGCGCGGGACGGCGGGTTCGTGACGAGGACGACGGTGCACACGGGCGACACGGTGACCCTGCCGCTCGTCGGCGTCGCCCCCGACAAGATGCCCGACGACGTGAAGCGGGCGGTCGCCCCGAAGGCCGACCCGGGGAAGATCACCGGGACGACCTGGCAGGACTTCACGCGCGGCAAGGGCGTCGGCACACTCGGCGGGGTCGATGCCGCCGAGCAGGGGTACGCCGGCATGCGGATCGAGGCGGTCGACGACGCCGGCAAGGTCGTCGACTCCACGAAGGCCGCCGGCGACGGCACGTTCGCGCTCTCCGCGAAGGCGGACGGGGCGCGGCTGAGGCTCCCGGCGAGCAACTTCAAGGAGCCGTACAACGGCGTCGACTGGCTCGGCCCGTCCCTCGTCACCCCCGCGGTCATCGGGTCGTACGTGTGGATGTGGGCCGGGTTCGCGATGGTGCTGATCGCGGCGGGGCTGGCCGGCATGCCCCGCGAACTCCTGGAGGCGGCGCGGGTGGACGGGGCCAACGAGTGGCAGGTCTTCCGCCGGGTCACGGTGCCGCTGCTCGCGCCGGTGCTCGGGGTCGTCGTGGTCACGCTGATGATCAACGTGCTGAAGGTCTTCGACCTGGTGTTCATCATCCCGCCGGGCTCCTCGCAGGACGACGCCGACGTGCTCGCCCTGGAGCTGTACCGGAAGGGCTTCGCCGAGGACCAGCCGGGCGTCGCGAGCGCGATCGCGGTGTTCCTGCTGCTGCTGGTGATTCCGGTGATGCTCTTCAATGTGCGGCGGCTGCGGCGGGAGGTGCGGCGATGACGGCACGACCGCTTCCCGGCCGGGGGTCCGGGGGTCGTCCCCCGGGAAGACACAGCAATGTGCGGCGGCTGCGGCGGGAGGTGCGGCGATGACGGCACGACCGCTTCCCGGCCGGGGGTCCGGGGGTCGTCCCCCGGGAAGACACAGCAATGTGCGGCGGCTGCGGCGGGAGGTACGGCGATGACGGCACGACCGCTTCCCGGCCGGGGGTCCGGGGGTCGTCCCCCGGGAAGACACAGCAATGTGCGGCGGCTGCGGCGGGAGGTGCGGCGATGACGGCCGAGGCCGGAGGAATCGGTACGGCGGCACCCGCGTCCGCGCCGCCGCCCGCCGGCGTCGTCGGGGCCCGGCGGTCCTGGGCGGCGCGGCTCACCGAAGGGGTCAGCGGCGGACTGCTGCGGGCCTTCCTGCTCGTCGTCGGCCTGTTCTGGCTGGTGCCGACGATCGGTCTGCTGCTCGCCTCGCTGCGCAAGCCGGAGGACATGAGCGCCTCCGGGTGGTGGAAGGTGTTCAGCCAGCCCTCCCAACTGACGTTCGACAGCTACCAGAAGCTCCTGGAGAACGGTGACATCACCGACTCCCTGTGGAACACGGTGCTGATCACGGTGCCGGCGACGGTCCTGGTCGTGCTGATCGGTTCGCTGGCCGGGTACGCCTTCGCGTGGATGGAGTTCCCGGGCCGCGACTGGTGGTTCCTCGGCGTGGTCGGGCTGCTCGTGGTGCCGGTGCAGGTGGCGCTCATCCCGATCGCCGAACTGTTCGGCAAGATCGGGCTCTTCGGCACGATCACCGGGGTGGTGCTGTTCCACGTCGGCTTCGGGCTGCCGTTCGCGGTGTTCCTGCTGCGGAACTTCTTCGCGGAGATCCCGCGCGAACTGCTGGAGGCGGCCCGCCTCGACGGGGCGGGTGAACTGCGGCTGTTCCTGCGGGTGGTGATGCCGCTGGGCGGGCCGGCCATCGCCAGCCTGGGCATCTTCCAGTTCCTGTGGGTGTGGAACGACATGCTGGTCGCGCTGGTGTTCACCAAGGCGGGCACGCAGCCGATCACGGTCGCCCTGCAGACGCAGGTGCGGCAGTTCGGCAGCAACATCGACGTCCTGGCGCCCGGCGCCTTCATCTCGATGGTGATCCCACTGGCCGTGTTCTTCGCGTTCCAGCGGCAGTTCGTGTCCGGGGTGATGGCGGGGGCGGTGAAGTAGCCACCGCCGAAGGAGCGGCGAGGAACGGCGAGGAGCGACCAGGCAGGGGGCGGGCCCGAGCACGGGTCCGCCCCCTCCGTGTGCCGACACGCCGGGATGTCCCCCAAATGCCACAAACGGCGTAACCGGATCACCCCTTCGGCCGTTCCCGGGCATATGCCCATACCGACCATATGGATGTCTTCGTGCCCAGGTTCAGTGTCATCGTCCCCGCGTACAAGGTGCAGGCCCACCTGCACGCCTGCCTGCGGTCCGTGCTGGAGCAGTCCTACCCGGACCTCGAACTGCTCGCGGTCGACGACTGCTCGCCGGACTCGTGCGGCGCGATCATCGACGAGTTCGCGGCCCGCGACGCCCGGATCGTGCCCCTCCACCTCCCGCGCAACGCCGGTTCAGGCCCGGCGCGCAACGCCGGGCTGGCGCGGGCGTGCGGCGACTACGTCGTCCTGCTGGACGGCGACGACAGCCTGACGCCGGGCGCGCTGGAGGCCATCGCCGTACGGCTGAAGGAGACGGAGGAGCCGGACGTCCTGCTCTACGGCCACGCCTACGCCCTGTGGACGGGCGAGGAGGCACCCGACCCGTTCGGCGCCCGGCTCTCCGCCGCAGGAACCGGGCCCGAACCCGGATCCGGTCCCGGGCCGGTGCCGTCGTTCCGTCTGGAGGACCGTCCCGACCTGCTGGAACTACCGCCGGTGGTGTGGAACAAGGCGTACCGGCGGGACTTCCTCGAACGGGAACTGCTGCTCTTCCCGCCCGGCGGGCACGGCGACCCGGCGTGGACGTACCCGGTGCTCCTGACGGCGAAGACGATCGCCCCGCTGGACCGGGTGTGCGTCCACCGCCGGCAGGGACGCCACCACGGGGCGGGCGACCGGGCGGGCGCCGGGGCGTCGTACCCCGGTGCCCACTTCCCCGGCACGGGAGGCGCGCGGCCGTTCGACGTGTTCGCGCAGTACGACCGGGTCTTCGCGCGGCTCGCCGACCGCCCCGATCTGGCGCGCTGGCACCCGGTGGTGTTCCACCGCATGGTCGACCACCTGACGGCACTGTTCGACGGGTGCGGACGGCAGCTTCCACGCGGGGCGCGCGCGGAGTTCCTGCGCCGGGCGCGCGCCCACTGCCGACGCCACCGGGTGCGCCGCGGAGGTCCGCGGCGGGCGGGAATCGGCTCGCTCCCCGGACCGGCCCTCCCCGGTCCCACACTCCCCGCACCCGCGCTGCCCGGTGCCGGTCTGCGGGTGCGGCGGCTGCTGGTGCGACTCGGGAGCCGCCGGACGTACCGGCTGGTGTCGCTCGCCGCCCACCACGGGCGGCGGACCCGGCACGCGGCCGCGTCGGTGGGCCGCGGGCTGGCCGAGGCGGTGCGGCGGCTGCACTACCGCACTCAGCGGCTGCTGCCCGTGCGGGCCGACCGCGCGGTGTTCGCCAGCCACGGCGGGCACGCCTACGGCTGCAGTCCGGGCGCGCTGGAGGCCGCGTTCCGGGAGCTCGCGCCGCACATCCGTACGACGTGGATCGCGCGCCCCGAGTACCGGCACACCGTCCCGCCGGACACGCGGGGCGTGCGCCCCGGCTCGTTCGCGTACTGGACGGCGCTCGCCCGCTCGCACTACCTCGTCGGCAACGCGCCCTTCGACGCGCGGCTGCGCAAGCGGCCCGGCCAGATCGTGGTCCAGACGCAGGCGGGCACCCCGCTCAAGCGCGTGGGCCTGGACGTCCGGGACCGTCCGGCCGTCGTCCGGGAGGGCGAGGTGGAGCGGTTGCTGCGCGACGCGGACCGGTGGGACTACGTGCTCTCCGGCAACCGTCACTCCACCCTGGTGTGGGAGCGCGCCTTCCCCGCCGCGTTCACCATCCTGGAGTACGGGCTGCCGCGCACCGACCGCTTCCACCGGGCGAGCGCCGAGGACACGGCCCGGCTGCGCGCCGCCCTGGGCATCCCCGCGCACACGGTGGCCGTGCTGTACGCGCCGACGTTCCGCGACTACCGGCGCACCCCGTACCGGCCGCTCGACCCGGAGCGGCTGCTGCGCCGGCTCGGCCCGGGCTTCGTCCTGCTGACCCGGGCGCACCCGGCGTACGGCGAGCCGATGGTGCGCGCCGGTGACGTGCCGGGACTCATCGACGTCAGCGACGTCGGCGGCACCGATGGCACCGATGGCACCGGCGGCCACCTGAGCGTGGAGGCGCTCTGCCTCGCCTCGGACGCGCTCCTCACGGACTACTCGTCGCTGATGTTCGACTACGCGGGCCTCGACCGCCCCGTCGTGATCCACACGGAGGACCGAGAGGCCTACGAGGCGGCCCGAGGGACCTACTTCGACCTGCGGACGTTCCCGCCGGGCGAGGTGGCGCACAGCGAGGACGAGGTGGTCGACGCCTTCCTCTCCGGGCGCTACGGCGGGGTGCGGGCGGCTCGACGGCGGGCCGCGTTCCGTGAGCGGTTCTGCCCGTACGACGACGGACGGGCGGCGGAGCGCGTCGTACGGCACGTGGTGTTCGGCGAGCGGGGGCTCGCGGCGGGGCGCCCGCCGGGTGGGGCGGGGCTGTGAAGGGCGGGGCGCCCCGACGCACCGCTCACCGGCTCGCTCGTTCGCCCTACTCGACGACCAGCTCCACCGGCACGTTGCCCCGCGTGGCGTTGGAGTAGGGGCACACCTGGTGGGCCTGCTCGACGAGCTCGCGGCCGGTCTCCCGGTCGATGTTCTCCGGGAGTTCGACGCGGAGGGTGACCGCCAGGGCGAAGCCCTCGCCCTCCTTGCCGATGGTGACCTCGCCGGTCACGGCCGCGTCGCTCACGTCGACCTTGGCCTTGCGGCCGACGAGCCCGAGCGCGCCGGCGAAGCACGCGGCGTACCCGGCGGCGAAGAGCTGCTCGGGGTTGGTGCCCTTGCCGTCGCCGCCCATCTCCACCGGGACGGAGAGGTCGAAGTCGAGCTTGCCGTCGGAGGAGACGGTGCGTCCGTCACGGCCGTGGGTGGCGGTGGCGACGGCGGTGTAGAGCGGGTCCATGGGAGAACCATCCGTTCCTTGGTTCGGGCTGCGGCCCGTATTCGGGCTGCCGCTGCTGTACGACCACAAGTGAAGCACTCAATTTAATTGTGCGCAACTGAATGGCCCGCAATGGTGCGGAGCTATCCTGGTGTCATGACCAGGCCGCAGCGCTCCACGACGCAGGAGGCGGAGATCCTCCGCCTCGACCGCCAGATCTGCTTCTCCCTGCACGCCGCCGCCCGCGCGTTCAACGGCGTCTACCGGCTCGTCCTGCGGGACCTCGGGCTGACCTACCCGCAGTACCTGGTGATGCTGGTGCTGTGGGAGCACGGCGAACTGCCGGTGAAGCGGCTCGGCGAGCACCTGCGGCTCGACTCCGGCACACTGTCGCCGCTGCTCAAGCGGCTGGAGGCGGCGGGGCTGGTGCGCCGGGAGCGCAGCGCCCTGGACGAGCGCTCGGTCCAGGTGCACCTCACCGAGCAGGGCACGGAACTGCGCGCCCGGGCGCTGGAGGTGCCGCGCCGGATCGGCGCGGCGACCGGATTCGGCGCGGACGAGATCCGTGACCTGCGGGAACGCCTGGACGTCCTGACGGCGGCCCTGGACGCGGCGGTCGCCCGCCCCGAGGCGCTGAACGGCGACCCCATGACCCCGTGACGCCGTGACGACCCGACGGGGCGCGCGCGACGTGCGCGCGGCGTGCGCCAGGCGCGCCCGAGACGCACGTGGAACGCGCAGGCGAGTGACCGTATCGCCCGGGCTCTCACCCCTCACATCCCTTCGCACCCGTTTGACGGCGTATCACCCGGCATGCGGCTTCTGATCGGCCTACGATCCGAGCTTGATGAGCACCTCGATCACGGCCGCCGCCCGCCGCCGCCCGCGCCCGCTGCTCGGCCTCGCCGCCGCGTGGTTCGCCACCCGCGCCCTGATGCTGTGGCTGCTCGTCCACGACGACACCCGGCTGCTCGGCCTGGGCGGCGTCTCGCGCGAGGTGCACCACCTGTACTTCCACTGGTACGGCATCCTCGTCCACGGCGCCTTCCCGGTCGGCGACCCCATGTGGCAGTACCCGCCCGGCGCCGGTCTCGTCCTGCTGTCGCCCGCGCTGCTGCCGGGGGCGACCTACTTCCAGGGCTTCGTCGCGCTCACCCTCCTCACGGACCTGGCGGTGCTGCTCGCCCTGGCCCGCACGGGACTGCGCACCGGCCGCAGCCTGAGCGGCGCCGCCCTGTGGGTCGGCGGGCTGCCACTGCTGCTGCACCTTCCGCTGGCCCGCTACGACGTGCAGGTCACCGCGTTCGCCGTGCTCTCCCTGCTGGCGCTGACCCGCTCCCCGCGCACCGCCGGCGCACTGGCGGGCCTGGGTGCCCTGGTGAAGGTCTGGCCCGCGCTGGTGCTCATCGGCACGCCGCGCGGCCGTGACTCCCGGCGGGCCTGGGTCTCGGCGACCGTCGCAGGGGGCGCGCTGCTCGTGCTCCTCGCCACCCTGTTCCGCACCCCGTTCGACTTCCTGCGCCAGCAGGGCGAGCGGGGCGTGCAGATCGAGTCGCTCGGCGGCACGGTCCTCGGCTTCGCCCGCCGCGCCGGCTGGCCGGGGCACACCCGGTACCAGTTCGGGGCGCGGGAGTTCGTGGGCCCGTACGTGCACCAGGTGGCCACGGTGTCGCTGGCGCTCACCGTCGCCGCCTTCTGCCTGCTGCTGGTGTGGCGGCTGCGGGCCCGGCACTGGACGACGGCGACACCGTGCGACGCGGCGCTCGCGGCGGTGCTGCTGTTCACCGTGACCAGCAGGGTGATCAGCCCGCAGTACATGGTGTGGCTGGTGGGCCTGGCCGCCGTCTGCCTGACCTCCCGGCACACCACGCAGCGCCCGGTGGCCTGGCTGATCCTGGCGGCGACCGCGACGAGCACGGTGGTGTACCCGGCGTTCTACGGCGAGGTGATGACGTCGAGCTGGACCGGGTGCCTGCTGATGCTGGCGCGCAACGGGCTGCTGGCCTGCGCGGCCGTGCTGTCGCTGGTACGGCTGTGGCGGGCCACCGCGCATCGCCCCGAGTCGGTCGTCCCGCCCCGGGACCCGCGGCCCGATGCGTCCCGCCTTCCGGACGACACACTGAGCATCTCTTAATAACTCGTATCATCACATAACTCTCTATAACGGAGAATCACCTGTAATTCGATACGAATCGGCGTGTGGTTCCCATGGAAGAAGACACCGGCACCAGCACCGGCACCGTCACCGTCGTGGTCATCGGGTACGACGACGCCGCCCACGTCACCGCCGCCGTACGGTCCGCGCTGGCACAGGGGCCGGCCGTGCGCGAGGTGATCGCGGTCGACGACTGCTCCACGGACGGCAGCGCCGGCCTGCTGGAGGCACTCGCCGCCGGGGAGCCGCGGCTGCGGGTGGTCCGCCGCACGGTCAACAGCGGCGGCTGCGGCACCCCGCGCAACGACGGCATCGACGCCGCGACCGCCCCGTACCTGATGTTCCTGGACAGCGACGACGTCCTGCCGCCCGGTGCCGTCGACGCACTGCTCCGCGCGGCCGGGCGCCACGACGCACAGGTCGCGGCGGGGCTGTGCGTGCGCCGCGAACTGCCCTCGGGGCGCGAGACCCCCTGGCAGCCCGGGCTGTACGCGCGCCCGGCGGTGGCCGAGCATCCCGCCGGGCGCCGCCGGCTGGTGCACGACACCCTGTGCGTCAACAAGCTGTACCGGACCGACTTCCTGCGCGCGCACCGCATCCGCTTCCCCGAAGGCCGCTTCCCCTACGAGGACTTCGTCTTCACCGCGCGCGTCCTGGCGGCCGGGCCGCGCCTCGCGCTCGTCCCGGACCGGGTCTACGTCTGGCACGTGCGCCGCACCGCCGACCGGCTGTCGATCTCCCTGGACCGGGCCGGCGTCGACAACTGGCGGGCACGCACGGAGGCCGCCCGGCAGGCGTACGACATCCTGCTGGGCGCCGGGGAGAAACGGCTCGCGCGGGAGGCGCGCGCCAAGTTCCTGGAGCACGAGGTGCGGATGTACGCGCGGGAGCTGGAGTTGCGCGACGCCAGTCACCGGCGTGCGTGGTGGACGCTCACCCGGGCGCATCTGGCGGCGTACGACGAGGCGGACTTCGCGCGGGCGCCCGCGCCGGGGCGGGTGATCGCCCGCGTGGTGCTGGCCTCCGAGGAGCCCCGGGACCTGCCCCGGCTGCGGGAGCTGGCGGCGCGCCCGTCACGGCTGTGCCCGCCGTACGCGCGGGCCCCGGGCGGGGCGCCCGTCTGGTCGGCGGACCTCCCGCAGGTGCCGCTGGACCACGTCCTGACCCGCCCGCTGCGGCTGCTCCCGCTCGCCGTCGACGCCGAGCTGCGCCCCCGGGCGCGCGGCACCCGGCTGCGGCTGGTCCTGCACGAGCTGTACGGCAGGGTCGCCGAAGCCGGTCCCCGCACGGTGGAGGCCGCGTTCGTCCACCGCGAGAACGCCCGGACGCGCACGGTCGTCGGCACGGCCGTGCTGCGACCGTCCTCCCCCGGTTCCGGCACCTGGACGGCCGTACTCCCGCTGGGCACGCGCGCCCTCGCCGCGGCCGGCGCGGCCACCTGGGACCTGCGCCTGCGCCTGCGCTTCGCCGATGGCTCGGCCCGCGACACCACGGCCCACGCCATGGCGGGCCCCGGCCTGCTGACCCGTACGGCCCTCCCGAGCCTCCGCCACGGTGTGCTGCTCCTGCACCCCTACGCCACCCACTCCGGCTCCCTGGCCCTGCGGGTCGCCCCCGGCCCCCGGGGCGCGGCGGCGGTGCTCCGCCGACGTCTGTCCCGGCTGCTTCCCCGCACGGCGGCCCCGGCCCGGTGAGCCGCCGCGCCACTCCTTCATTGACATCGCGCGGGGCGCGCGCATAGCGTCCCCGCTTGACAACTCGTACCCCAACCGACGCCTACGGGCGGGGAGTTGACATCCTCCCGCCCGTCCGGGACGGAGCCTGCCCCCTTGATCACCGACGATGTGCGCGCGGCCCGGCAGAAGCTGGTCCTGGACCACTTCCACGACGAGGTCCGCCAGGAGTGGGACGACGTCCTGGCCACGTTCCCGCACCCGCACTACGAGCTCATACCGACCATGACGGTCCACGACGGGGACGGTGCCGTCCGTGGCTACTACCACGACACCCGGGTCGCCTTCCCGGACCAGGACCACGAGATCATCGCCCTGCGGCACAGCGACGACGCGGTGATCGCCGAGTTCTGGCTGCTGGGCACCCACCTCGGCCCCCTCGGCGCCATTCCGCCGACCGGCAACCGCTTCCGGGTCCGGATGACCGCGTACTTCCTGTTCGACGCCGACGAGAACCTGGTGTGCGAGCGTGTCTACTTCGACAGCCTGTCGATGCTCAAACAGCTCATCGGCGGGCTGAACATGCGCCACCCGCGGAACTGGCTGCTCGCCCTGCGCTGTCTGCGTGGACTGCTGAAGATGGCGGGGGACGAGCCGCACCCCTCCCTCGTCGACACCCCGAAGGCGGACCTGGACCTCCCGCCGACCGCCCCGGACGCCTCGAAGCCGGACGTGTCCTGAGGGGGTGCCGGTCATGAAGGTGCATCACCTCAACTGCGGCACCATGCGCCCGCCGGGCGCCACCCTCGTGTGCCATGTGCTGCTGATCGAGACGGACCGGCGGGGCCTGGTCCTCGTCGACTCCGGCTACGGCCTGCGGGACGTGGCCGAACCCGCACGCCGGGTGGGCCCCCTCCGCCTGGCCATGCGGCCGCTCCTGGACCCGGAGGAGACCGCCGCCCGCCAGATCGAGCGCCTCGGCTTCCGGCGGGAGGACGTGCGCCACATCGTGCTCACCCATCTCGATCCCGACCATGTGGGAGGCATCGCGGACTTCCCCGGGGCGCGGGTGCACGTCACCTCGGCCGAGGCGCGGGGCGCGCTGCACGCGCCCGGCCCGAGGGAGCGGCTCCGCTTCCGGCCGGCCCAGTGGTCCCACGGGCCCCTGTTCGTCGAGCACGGGCCCGGTGGCGAGGCGTGGCACGGCTTCGCCGCGGCACGGGAACTGGACGACGTGGCCCCGGGCATCGTCCTCGTCCCGCTGCCGGGCCACACGCGCGGCCACGCCGGGGTCGCCGTCGAGGCGGACGGCGGCGTACTGCTGCACGCGGGGGACGCCTTCTTCGACCACACCACGCTGACCGGCCGCACCCGCATGCCGCTCGCCCTGCGCGCGACGGAGACCCTGGTCGCCCACGACCTCGCCCGGGTCCGCGCCAACCACGCCCGCCTGGCCGAGCTGCACCGCCGGGCGGACGGCCCGGCGATCCTCTGCGCCCACGACCCGGTGCTCCTCGAACGGGCCCGGGAGGGCCTCACCGGACCGGCGTCGTAGACCGGACCGGCGTCGTGACCGGCGCGGACGCGTGACCGGCGCGGACGCATGACCGGCGGGGACCGGTGCCCCGGCGCCGTACCCGGCCGCGGCGGCGGATCAGCGCAGCGCGCCGCGCAGCATGCGGGCTGCCCTGCGGATTCGCGGGGAGGACAGGCGGCGGGCCAGCGGGGGCAGCAGGCGGGCGGCCGGGCCCACCGGGGTCCAGCGCAGTTGCAGACGCCCCGCGCCCTTGCCCTCGGGTTCGACGGTCAGGGCGTGCGGGAGGGCGCCGTGGACCGTCGCCCGCAGCGCCGGGAACGACAGCGGGGCCAGCAGCACGCCCGTGTTCGTCAGGTCCTGCTGATGCAGGCGCAACAGCGGGTGGCGGACCCCGCTGAATCCGTGCGGCGGCAGTCGCGCGGCCGCCAGGTCGAGACGGACCTTGCCCTCGAACACGCCGGGGCGCACCGGGTCGAGCCGGAACGGGGCGGTGAGCCGGCGCCGTCCGGGAGTGACGAGCACGCTCGCCCTCTGTGGTCCCACCGGCAGCCGCAGCCCGGGGTCGTAGGTCCGCACCGCCAGGTCGAGGGTGAGGCCGGGGCCGGGGGCGACCGAGCGGATCTCGTGCCGGAACAGGGCGCCGGTGAAGGGGCGGGAGTCCAGTTCCAGGTCGGTGACGTCCAGTTCGCGCCGGGCGGCGTCGGAGTCGGGGGGGACCGCGCCCCAGTAGAGGCCGGTGCCGTCCGCAGTGGTCTCGCGGGGGGCGACCGCGTGACCCAGCCCGCGCGCCGCCCACCGGGCCTCGGCGAACCTGCCGTCCCGCACGAGCTGGACGACCACCCGCTCCGGGCGCGGCAGCCGGGCGAACGCGGCGGGCGCCAGGGTGTCCAGATAGGGCGTCACCTCGGCGGCGAAGGCGCGCAGCCACTCCTCGTCCCGGTAGGGCAGGTCGCCCTCGTACATGCGGAAGTCGTGCTTGAGGAACTTGTAGTCCTTGTCCTCGCGCAGCGCCTGGTGCCCGCTCTCGGCGAGGAACGCGTCGATCAGCCGCTGCACGTGCACCCGGTCGCGCACGTTGGTCAGCTTGTGCCGCTGGTTGGAGATGGAGGCGGCGTCGGCGGCGACGTACGGGGCGATGTACCAGCGGTAGACCGGCTCGGGCACGATCGTGAACGACTTGGCCAGGCAGTACGCCTGCGCGGAGAAGAGCTGGTCCTCGTAGTGGATGCCCTCGGGGAAGCGCAGCTCGTGCCGGTCGAGGAAGGAGCGGGCGTACATCTTGCTGGTCGACAGGTGCTCGAACAGCAGTCCGGGTTCGGCCTCGATGCCGTCGACCGTACGGCGCTCGGCGACGAGGTGGGCCATCCAGCGGGAGCGGCGCCCGGTGTCCACACGGATCCGCTCCACCGCGCCCATCACGAAGTCGACGTCCCGCTCCCGGTGCGCGGCGAGCAGCACCTCCACCGCGTTCTCGGGGAGTTCGTCGTCGCTGTCGAGGAACATCAGGTACGGGGCGCGGGCCACTTCGAGCGCGCGGTTGCGCGGGACGCCGCAGCCGCCGCTGTTCTCCGGCAGCCTCAGGTGCAGCACCCGGGAGTCCTGAGCGGCCAGGGCGCGGGCGACGGCGGGGGTGTCGTCCGTGGAGTGGTCGTCGCTGATGATCACCTCGATGTTGCTGTGGGTCTGGCGCAGCACGGAGGCGACGGCGCGCGGGAGCCGGGCGGCGTCGTCGTAGACGATCACGGTGATGGTGACGTCCGGGCTGGTGATCTCGGGGACGGTCAGGGGTACGGCGTCCGGGGCGGTCACAGTGCGGTCGCCTCCTCGGGGGTGGGGGCGGGGATGCGTTCGTCGACGGGGACGACCGGGGGCAGCGTGTCCTCGGGCGCGTCCAGGAACACCCGGCGCACCACGCGCTCGGCGGCCTGCCCGTCGTCGTACTCGCAGAACCGGCGGCGGAACGCGGCGAGCGCCTTGCGGGCGCTCTCGTCACGCCAGGCGTCACCGGCGAGGATCTCGGTCAGTTCGTCCTGGCTGCGCGCGACCGGGCCGGGTGGCTCGGCCGTGAGGTCGAAGTAGACGCCGCGGGTGGAGGCGTAGGTCTCCCAGTCGTCGGCGTGGATGACGACGGGCCGGTCGAGGTTGGCGTAGTCGAACATGATCGACGAGTAGTCCGTGACCAGCGCGTCGGCGGCCAGGGCGAGTTCCTCCACCGGATCGTAGGAGGACACGTCGATCACCCGGCCGGTGCGGCGCAGCCCGGCGAGCGGGGAGGCGGCGTTGCCGTACAAGTAGTGGCCGCGCACCAGGAGCACGGTGTTCCCGCCGAGCCGGTCGGCGAGGGCGGCCAGGTCCAGGCGGGGGTGCCAGCCGGACTCGTAGTCGCGGTGGGTGGGGGCGTAGAGGATCGCGCGGCGGCCGGGCGCGATGCCGAGCCGGTCGCGGATCGCGCGGATGTCGGCGGCGGTGGCGCGGTAGAAGATGTCGTTGCGCGGATAGCCGTGGTCGAGGGGGATGTAGCGGGAGGGGTAGGCGCGCTCCCACATGCGGGTGGAGTGGCTGTTCGCGGAGACGCTGTAGTCCCACTTGTCGACGCGGGCCAGCAGCGCCTCGAAGTCGAGGCCCTTGGCGGCGGCGGGGAAGTCGAGCTGGTCCAGGCCCATCCGTTTGAGCGGGGTGCCGTGGTGGGTCTGGAGGTGGACCGCGTCGGGCCGCTTGACCACGGCGTTGGCGAAGTTGACGTTGTTGACCAGGTACTTCGCCCGGGCCATGACCTCCCAGTAGCGGCGGGTGCCGGGCACCACGTGGTCCGTGCCGGGCGGCAGCAGGGCGACGCGGTCGCGGGAGACCACCCACACCTGGTGGATGTGCGGGGCCAGGGCGGCGAGCCGGCGGGCGACCGCGGCCGGGTTGCAGGCGACGCCGCGGTCCCAGTACGCGGAGAACACCGCGAGGTGCGGGTCGACCGGGCCGTTCAGCGCCTTGCGGTAGCGGTGGTCGTCGAGCCGGCCGGCGACCGCGCGGCGGCCGGTGACGACGGCCTTCCTGACCGTGCGGCGCCGCTGGTTGGCGGCCTGGAGGGCGCGGTACTTGGTATACGCGTTCTCCTCCAGGAGGGACCGGCGGACGCCCTCGAAGCCTCCGGGGCGGCGGTACGTCCGCGGCCGCAGCGTGAGGGCGGCGCGGGAGGCGCGCGCGAAGAACTCGCGCGCCACCGGCTCGGGCATGCCGCTGCGGGCGAAGGTGCGCAGACAGTCGCGGACCATCACGTCGTACAGCACCGCCCGCGGCCGCTCGGGGACCTCCCGCTCGGCCATCAGCCGCCGCAGCCGCTCGTACCGCTCGATCAGCGCGTACCGCTCCTCGGGCGTGGGCGGCGGCAGGCTCTCGGGGCGCAGCACGCGGTGCTCGTAGGCCGGCTGGTGCAGGCAGGCGATCCGGTCGGCGTGCAGCAGCAGGCTGTACGCCAGGTACGCCTCGTCGCCTGCCGCCTCCCGGGTGGCGGGCAGCGCCTCGTGCGCCCGCCAGAACTCGGCGCGGACGACGCGGGCGCCGAGCAGCGGGGTCAGCCGGAGCAGGTTGGGGAAGTCGGTCAGGGCCAGGGCGCGGCGGCCGGTGCGGGCGAAGATCCAGCCGTCGCCGCTGCGGGCGCCGGCCGTGTTCCAGGCGGAACGGGTGTGGTCGACCGCCAGGACCTGTACGTCGGGCGGGAGTTCGGCGGTGCGGGCGGCGAGGACGCGCGGCGTGCCCGGGGGCAGTCCGTCCTTGGCACGGACGAAGTGCAGCCATGCCCCGGTCGCACGGTCGGCGCCGGCCGCGCGGGCGGCGGTGTCGTCCGCGCCGCCGGGCAGCGCGAGTACGCGCACCCGGCCGTCGCCCGTCGCCACCCGCTCCGCCTCCCGGCGGGCCCGGTCGCCGACGGCCGCGACGACGATCTCGACACTCGCGGGGGCGGTGCCGTCACCGCCACCGGCGTCCGGGACGCCGGTGAACGGCCGGGCGGCGAGCGAGTCGAGCAGTTCGGCGAGGTGTCCCTGCACTTCGGGGCCGTGGACGACGACGCTCAGAACCGGCGGCACTTGCCCCGGTCGCACCTGCGCCGCCCGCACCTGACCCGGCTGCGGATGACCTGGTCGCACCTGACCTGATCGCACACGGCCTCCTTCGCTCCGCCACGCCCCGCGCCCCTGGTGGACGCCGACGGGGACGACACCAGGCCATCGTTGCACCAAAGGGGCAAAAGGGGCGGGTGCGGTTGCGCCTCAGGGGGGAAGTGAAGGCGCTTGTGCCGCGGAGCCGCACTCGGGTCACGGGGAGCTACTTCCGCCGCGGGGGCGCCTTCCTCGCCTTGTCGGGGCCGCCGGTGAACTCCTCGTAGGCCGCGAGGACCTCGGCCGTCGGCCCGTCCATGCGCAGTTCACCGCGCTCCAGCCACAGCACGCGGTCGCAGGTGTCGCGGATCGACTTGTTGCTGTGGCTGACCAGGAAGACGGTACCGGCGTGGGCGCGCAGCTCGCGGATGCGCCGCTCGGAGCGCTTCTGGAAGGAGCGGTCGCCGGTGGCCAGGGCCTCGTCGACGAGGAGGACGTCGTGGTCCTTGGCGGCCGCGATGGAGAACCGCAGCCGGGCGGCCATGCCGGAGGAGTACGTGCGCATGGGGAGCGTGATGAAGTCGCCCTTCTCGTTGATGCCGGAGAAGTCGACGATCTCCTGGTAGCGCTCCCTGACCTGCTCGCGCGACATGCCCATGGCGAGCCCGCCGAGGTACACGTTGCGCTCGCCCGTGAGGTCCGCCATCAGGGCCGCGTTGACACCGAGGAGGGAGGGCTGGCCGTCGGTGTAGATGCGGCCCCGCTCCACGGGGAGCAGCCCGGCGACCGCTTTGAGCAGCGTGGACTTGCCCGAGCCGTTGGTGCCGATCAGGCCGATGGCCTCGCCCCGGTAGGCGGTGAAGGACACGTTCCGCACGGCGTGCACCGTGCGTACGCCGGCCGCCCTCCCGGTCTGCTCGCGGCGCAGCATGCGGTTGAGCGCGGCGGTGGCGGTGCCCCGGCCGGCGCCGGTGCCGTTGACGCGGTAGACGATGTCGACGGCGTCGCAGACCACGGTGGGGGCGGGCGCGGCGGACGCCGCGGGGCCCGCGGATGCCGCGCGGCCGGTCTTCCCGAGGTCGGTACTCGCGGGGTCGGTACTCGCGCGGTCGGTCGTCATGAGGTCGGTCGTCATGAGGTCGGTGTCAGCCACGGCCGTACGTCTCCTCGGCCTTCCAGAAGTAGGTGAATCCGCCGATTCCGGCGAGCAGCGCCCAGCCGGTCGCGACGGCCCACACGTGCGGCGGGAGCTGGCTCGCGTGGAAGCTGTCGATCAGCGCGAAGCGCATCAGGTCGATGTAGACGGCGGCCGGGTTGCAGCGCAGGGCGAGCAGCACGACGTGCGGCAGGTCCCGGTTGTGCGTGACGTGGTCGATGCTCCACATCACGCCGGAGACGTACATCCACGTCCGCAGCACGAACGGCATGAGCTGCGCGATGTCCGGGGTCTTGGCGCCCCAGCGGGCCATCACCATGGCGACGCCGGCGTTGAAACAGAACTGGAGCACGAGCGCGGGCAGCGCCAGCAGCCAGGAAGCGGCGACCGGCACGCCGAACGCGAGCAGGATCACCACCAGCGCGCACATCGAGAACAGCAGCTGCTGGAGCTGCTGGAGCGCGAACGACACGGGCAGCGCGGCACGCGGGAAGTGCAGTGCCCGGACGAGGCCGAGGTTGCCGGAGATCGCGCGGGTGCCGGCCATGATCGAGCTCTGCGTGAACGTCCACACGAACACGCCCGTGACCAGGAACGGGACGTAGTCCGGGACGCCCTTCTTGGTGCCGAGCAGGAGGCCGAAGATCAGGAAGTAGACGGCGGCGTTGAGCAGTGGGTTGGCCACCTGCCAGAGCTGGCCGAGCTTCGCCTGGCTGTACTGAGCGGTCAGTTTGGCGGTGGCGAAGGCACGGATGAAGTGCCGGCGGGCCCAGAGCTGACTGCCGTACTCGGAGAGGGAGGGGCGGGCGCCGCTGACGGACAGCCCGTACCGCGCCGCGAGCTGCGCGGGCGTCTCGACGGGGGGCGCGGCGGCCGGCTCCGAGGGGCCGGCGGCCGGTGGGGGCGGGGGTTGCAGGACCTGGCTCACGTCCGCTGCTTTCGGAGGAGGGCGGACCCGTAGACGCCGCCGACGCCGCGCGGCCGCTTGCCGTGTCGCTCGGCTACGTCGGAACGGGACCGTATCGTCGCTGCGTCAGCGTAGGCCGAACGCACGCCGCAACGCAACCGTTTCGTCGTCACGCCCTATGCTTGGGCCGCATGACGAGCAGAGCCGAGGCCGACAGCGGGCGTCCCGACGGAAGCGCGGGAAACGGCGCGACCCACGGGAAGCCGGCCACGCCCCCGCGGCCGTCCCGCCCCGCCGGCGGGCAGACCCGGCGACGCCGGGCACCGGCCGGGGCCGCCGTGCTGCGGCCCGAGGTCACGGAGGCGATCCGCGCGGCCGTCTTCGAGGAACTCGCGGCCGTCGGCTACGCCCGCATGTCCATCGAGGGCATCGCCCGCCGGGCCGGCGTCGGCAAGACCGCGGTGTACCGGCGCTGGCGCTCCAAACTGCACCTCGTGCTCGACCTGGTCTCGGCGCTCGCGGTGCAGGGGATGCCCGCCCCGGACACCGGCTCCCTGGAGGCCGATCTCCGGCTGCTGTACGAGGTGACCTCGCGCGCCCTGCGCCATCCGGTGGCCGGCCAGATCCTGCCCGACCTCCAGGCGGAGGCGGCCCGCAACCCGGAGATCGCGGAGGCGCTGCAGAAGGCTCTGCGGGAGGGCCAGCAGTCGGTGACCCGCGGCATTGTCGCGGCGGCGACGGCGCGCGGCGAGATCCGCGCCTCCGCCGACGAGGGCCTGGCCCTGGACCTCATCTCGGGCCCGCTGTACTGGCGCGCGGTCGTGGCCCGCGAACCGAAACTGCCGAAGGGCTACCTGGCCGGCCTGGCGAGGGCGACGGCGGGGGCGCTGGGGGCGTTGTGAGGAGGCCGCTCCGAGGATGCGCCGCCGAGATCGCCCCCCACCCGAGCTATTGGGCGCCCCGCCACTCCCCCGGAGGGACCCCCACCTGCCTCCGGAAGAAGACCGTGAAATTCCCGACGTCCCCGAACCCGAGCCGCCGCGCGCAGGTGCCCACCGGCACATCGGTGTGGGCGAGCATCCGCTGCGCCTCCAGCAGCAGTCGCCGGTCGAGGAACGCCTTCGCCCCCTCCCCGGTCACCGCCCGCGTCGCCCGCGTGAGCGTCCGCGCGTCGTAGCCGAGCGCTCGCGCGTAGTCGGCGACGCGGTGCCGGTCGGCGAAGTGCTCCTCGACGGCGGCCCGGTACGCGCGGAAGACCTCCCCGTGCCGTCCGCCTGACGGCGCCGTCCCCTCGGTGCCCGATCCGTCGCCCGGCCCGGTCGGCAGCACCCGCAGCAGCAGGGCCGCCAGCAGGTGGGACAGCAGCTCCCCGGACGCCGGTGCGGGCGCCGTCACCGCCGCCTCGTGCTCGCGGCGGAGGTGCTCGGCCGCGAGCAGGGCGAGCTCCCGGCGCGGCTGATCGAGCTCCCAGCACACCGGGGCGGAGACCTCCGCGGTGGTGAAGCCGGCCAGGAACGCGGGCCGGAAGAGCACCAGGGGTCCGTCGCACGCGTCGACGTCGCTCCAGCGGTGCACCGTTCCCGGCCGGATCCACACGACGCCGCCCTCCCCCAGCCGGTAGCCGCGGAAGTCGGCCTCGTGACCGCCCGCGCCCGAGGCGACCAGGGCGAGCACGTGGAAGTCGGGGCGCTGCGGAAGCACCCGGCGACGCTGCGGATCCATGGCCCGCAGCGCGGCGAAGTCCAGGACCTCCACGCCGTACGGCGACCCCACCGCGGGCAGGTACCGGAGCTGCCGCACTCCACTGTGTCCGTTTTCCACAACCACCCGGCTCCTTTCCACCGAGGAGCGTACGACAGGCCCCGTACGGTCGGACGTGTCCCGAGGAACTCCGCGAGAGACAGGAAGTGGGAGCGCGATGACGGAAACCACAAGTCCGGTACCCACGGCCGAGACGACGACGGCCGTGCCCGTGCCCGGCGGCACCCTGGACGTGCGGGTGGCCGCCGGCGCCGGACCCGCACTGGTGTTCGCCCACTACTGGGGCGGCTCCGCCGACACCTGGAACGGCGTCCTGCGCCGGCTTCCGCCCGGCCGGGCGACCGTCCGCTTCGACCAGCGCGGCTGGGGCGCCGCACACGCGCTGCCGGGACCGTACGGCCTCGAACAGCTCGCGGACGACCTGGCCCGTGTGGTGGAGGCGTGCGTGCCGGGGCCCTACGTGCTCGTCGGCCACTCGATGGGCGGCAAGGCGAGCCAGCTCCTCGCGGCCCGCCGGCCCGCCCGGCTGGCCGGTCTCGTCCTCGTCGCGCCCGCCCCGCCCCGGCCGCCCGCCGCGGTGACCGAGGAGTACCGGCGGGGCCTGTCGCACGCGTACGACTCACCGGAAACGGTGGAGCACGCCCTCGACCACGTCCTGACCGCCGCTCCGCTGTCCGCCGAGGTGCGCGCCACCGCCGTGCGCGACAGCCTCGCCGCCGGGAACGAGGCCCGGCGGGAGTGGCCCCTGCACGGCATCGCGCAGGACATCACCGGCGCGGTGCGCGGCATCGACGTCCCCGTGACCGTGCTGGCGGCGGAGCACGACGTCGTCGAACCGCCGCGGGTGCTGAGCGCGCACCTCCTGCCGCACGTCCCGCACGCCACACTGGTCACGCTTCCGGGCGCCGGGCACCTGCTCCCCCTGGAGTCCCCCGCCGCCGTGGCGACGGCGCTCACGGACTTCCTGGAGCGGCTCCCGCACCTGCCCGCACGCTGACGACCTCGTACAGCACCGCCCCGCCCGGCCCGGAGGCCACCCGTCGCAACCCACCCGGCGGCGCCCCGTCGCCCCGCCCCCACACGACCCACCGCACCCCGTACCGCCGTACGATCGCGTGCCGTACGGCGGTGGCGGCCCCCGGCGTGTAGTACCGGCGCACGGCGTCGGTGCGCTCCGTCTCGTCCGCCAGGAAGACGTCCGGGTAACCGGGCGCGACGGTGTACGCCCCGTACGCCGGGATGCGCCGGGCCGGTCCCGTCCGCGCCAGCACCACGTCGCCGTACCGCACCCGGGGCGTGATCCAGCCGTACCCCCGCCACGGCACCGCGCTCCGCTCGGCGACCACGTGCGGCAGCACCCGGCGCGGCACGGCATACCCCACGACCCCCACCTGCGCCCACGCCCCCACAGCGAGCGCGCCCCCCACGACCACGGCGAGCCCGGCCCGCCACCACCCCTGCGACACGCCCCAGGCCGCACACGCCTCCACCGCCAGCGCGAGCTGCGCGGGAATCAGCACGGCGGGCAGCACCCGCCCCCAGGACCAGTGCCCGCTCACCCCGCCCAGGGCGAACACGGCCACGCCCAGCAGGAAGAACACGACCAACGCATCCCACCGCACCCGCCGGGCCCGTACGGCGAGGGCGACCACCCCGAGCGAGGCAAGCCCGTAGCGCGCCGGCAGCGCGTCGTACAACGGCCGATGGATGGCCTCCAGGCCCTCCCCCGCACGCGACAGGGAGAAGAAGTCGTAGTACGGCCACACCCGGAGCACCACCATGCCGAGTACAGCCCCGCCGACAACCCGCAGCCCCGTGCGCCGACAGGGGTGCGGGGCCGTACGGGATCCGCGGCTACCGCCGCGCGGGCGCGAGAAGTCCCCACCGGCGGCCGGACGGCAACGCACCCCGGGGTCCCGGGGGCGGAGCCCCTCGGGGAGGGGAAGGGCAAGTGCGGCGGGAGCGAGGAACCGCTCCACGACCACCCCCATCACCCCCAACGACGCCACCACCCCCGTGAACTGGTGCACCAACGCGATCACGGCCCACAGCGCCCCCAGCCCCAGGAACACCCCCCACCCCGCCCCCACCCGCAACGCCCGCGTCGACGCCGACCACAGATGGAACGACAACCCCGCTGCCAGCACACTCGGATACGCGACCGTCAGCGCCAGCGAGTCCAGCCCGAGGAACCCGCTCCACGCGAAGTCCCGCACCCCCCACAGCAGCACCACGCACAACACGGCCAACGGCCCCGCCGCCCGGGACGCGCTCAGCACCCGCGCGTACCGCCACACCCCGGACACCAGCAGCCCGAGCGCGACCACCGCCCCCACCCGCAGCACGTTCCACACGGACAGCCCGCTCACCCGCGCCAGGCACCCGAGCAGCACGGTCCAGGGCGAGTAGTACGGACTGGGCGCGTCCGCCCGCACGAGCGGATCCCCGGGGCGCACCAGATCGTGCCGCAACCGCTCCACGGTCGCCGCGTGCATCCCGAGGTCCCCGATCCACGGCAGCCGCAGGATCACGAGCACCATCAGCACCACGACCAACGCGACCGCCGCCCGCAGCACCCCCACCCCCCGGGACGGCCGCGCCACCACCGCACCACGGCGGGCTCTTCCCCGGGAAACGCTGACAGTCACGGCCGGAACCTCCAGGGAAGAGCCAAGGGAATGTCCCCTTTAGCCGCAGATGGTAGATATCCCCCCGAAGTTCCCCAAGAACCGACGAAGAACCGACGAAGAACGCGAAGGGGCGCCCCCCGAGGAGGGCGCCCCGAAACACTCAGCCGTCCGCCGACAACCGTCAGGCCACAACCGTCAGCTGTGCGACCGCAGCAACGTCCGCATCGTCCGCATCGCCACCGACAGGTTCGCCAGGTCGAAGGAGTCCGAGCTCTGGATCTCCTCCAGCGTGGTGCGGGCCCGGCCGAGCAGCGCCGCGTTCTTCTCCTGCCACGTCTCGAACCGCTGCTCCGGCGTGGAGGTGCCGTTGCCGACGGTCAGGACGTCCGAGGTGAGCGCCGCGTGGGCCGCGTAGAGGTCCTCGCGGATCGCCGCGCGGGCCATCGACTGCCAGCGGTCCGCACGCGGCAGTTCGATGATGCGGTCCATCAGCCGGGTGATGTTCAGCCGGTCGGCGAGGTCGTAGTACACCTCGGCGACGGCCATCGGCTCCTTGCCGGTGCGGTCGGCGACGGAGACGATGTCGAGCGTCGGGAAGGCGGAGGAGAACCCGGCCACCCGCGTGGCCAGCTCGTCCGGCACGCCGGCGCCCACCAGCTCGTCGTAGATCTTCTGGTACCACTCGGCGTCCACGCCGTGCAGCAGCTTGGGCAGCTGGGACCAGACCTGGTCGACGCGCTCCTGGAAGAACTCGATGGTCTCGCCGAGCTGGAGCGGCTGCGGCCGGTTGTTGAGCAGCCAGCGCGTGCCGCGTTCGACCAGGCGCCGGGAGTGCAGCCGGATCCGGGTCTGGACGTCGGCCTCGACCTTGTTGTCGAGTTCCTCGACCGCGTCCCACACCGGTGCGGAGCGGAAGATGGCGCGTGCGGCGGTCTGCGCCCGCACGATCTCCTCCAGCGAGGCGCCCGTCTCCTCGCGCAGCCGGTGCAGATACGTCGTACCGCCGGTGTTGACGGTGTCGTTGACCAGGACGGTCGTGATGATCTCGCGGCGCAGCGGGTGACTGTCGATCACCTCGGCGAACTCTTCGCGCAGCGCGGTCGGGAAGTACGCGTGCAGCAGACCGCGCAGGTACGGGTCGTCGGGCAGCGTGGTGGCCAGCAGCTCCTCGGCGACCGTGATCTTCGTGTACGCCAGCAGGACGGCCGTCTCGGGGCCGGTCAGGCCGTTGCCGGCGCTCAGGCGCTCGCGGATCTGGCGGTCCGTGGGCAGGAACTCCAGGGCCCGGTCGAGGTGACCGGCGCGCACCAGGTGGCGGATGAACCGCTGCTGGGCGTGGAGCATGTCCTTGGACTGGGCGAGCGCGTTGGCGATGGCCAGGTTCTGCGCGTAGTTGTTGCGCAGGACCAGGTGGCCGACCTCGTCGGTCATGCCGGCGAGGACCTTGTTGCGCTGCTTGACGGTGAGGTCGCCCTCGCGGACCAGGCCGTTGAGCAGGATCTTGATGTTCACCTCGTGGTCGGAGGTGTCCACACCGGCGCTGTTGTCGATGGCGTCGGTGTTGATCCGGCCGCCCCGCATGGCGAACTCGATCCGGCCGAGCTGGGTGCAGCCCAGGTTGCCGCCCTCGCCGACGACCTGGACACGCAGGTCGCCGCCGTCCACACGGATGGCGTCGTTGGCCTTGTCGCCGACGTCGGCGTGCGACTCGGTGGAGGCCTTGACGTAGGTGCCGATGCCGCCGTTCCACAGCAGGTCGACGGGGGCCTGGAGGATCGCCTTCATCAGGTCGGCGGGGGTCATCTTGGTGACCTTGCCCTCGATGCCGAGGGCCTCGCGGATCTGCGCGTTGACCGGGATCGACTTGGCGCTGCGCGGGAAGATCCCGCCGCCGGCCGACAGCAGGTCGGTGTTGTAGTCGGCCCAGGAGGAGCGGGGCAGGTCGAACACGCGGCGGCGCTCGGCGTAGGAGGTGGCCGCGTCCGGGGTGGGGTCGAGGAAGATGTGCCGGTGGTCGAAGGCGGCGACCAGGCGGATGTGCTCGCTGAGCAGCATGCCGTTGCCGAACACGTCGCCGGACATGTCGCCGACGCCGACGACCGTGAAGTCCTCGCTCTGGGTGTCCACGCCCAGCTCCCGGAAGTGCCGCTTGACGGACTCCCAGGCGCCGCGGGCGGTGATGCCCATGCCCTTGTGGTCGTAGCCGGCCGAGCCACCGGAGGCGAAGGCGTCGCCGAGCCAGAAGTTGTACGACTCGGCGACCTCGTTGGCGATGTCGGAGAAGGTCGCGGTGCCCTTGTCGGCGGCGACCACGAGGTAGGTGTCGTCCTCGTCGTGCCGGACGACGTCCGCCGGGTGCACGACCTCGCCGGCCACCATGTTGTCGGTGATGTCGAGCAGCGCCGAGATGAACGTCCTGTAGCTGGCGATGCCCTCGGCCAGCCAGGCGTCGCGGTCGACGGCAGGGTCGGGGAGCTGCTTGGCGACGAAGCCGCCCTTGGCGCCGACCGGCACGATCACCGTGTTCTTGACCATCTGTGCCTTGACCAGGCCGAGGATCTCGGTGCGGAAGTCCTCGCGCCGGTCGGACCAGCGCAGTCCGCCGCGCGCGACCTTGCCGAAGCGCAGGTGCACGCCCTCGACGCGCGGCGAGTAGACCCAGATCTCGTACGCCGGGCGGGGCGCGGGCAGGTCGGGGATGGCCTGCGGGTCGAACTTCATGGAGACGTACGCGTGCGGCGTGCCGTCCTCGGCGTGCTGGAAGAAGTTGGTGCGCAGCGTCGCCTTGATGAGGGTGAGGAAGGAGCGCAGGATGCGGTCCTCGTCGAGCGAGGCGACCTTGTCGAGCGCCGCGTCGACCTCCTCGAGGAGGGCGTCGGTGATCTCCAGTCCGGCGCGCTGGTGCTCCGGTGACATCCGCGCCTCGAACAGGGAGACGAGCAGCCGGGTGGTGTGGACGTTGTTGCGGAGGGTGGTCTCCATGTAGTCCTGGCTGAACGTGGACCCGGCCTGGCGCAGGTACTTGGCGTACGCGCGCAGCACCATCGCCTGTCGCCAGCTCAGCCCGGCGCTGAGGACGAGGGCGTTGAAGCCGTCGTTCTCGGCGCGGCCGGTCCAGGTCGCGGCGAAGGCGTCCTGGAACCGCTCGCGGGCGTCGTCGCCCAGGTGTTCGCCGCCGCTCTGGGCGGGCATGCGCAGCCCGAAGTCGTAGATCCAGGCGGTGGTGCGGTCGGCGCAGCGCAGCTCGTACGGGCGTTCGTCGGTGACCTCGACGCCGAGCATGCTCAGCACCGGCAGCACCCGGGAGAGGGAGACCGAGCCGCCCCGGCGGTAGATCTTGAAGCGGCGCTCGGCGGCGCCGGCGCCCACCGGTTCGTAGAGGCTGAGCGCGAAGTCCTTCTCGTCGTCGTCGAGCTGTTCGAGGTGGACGAGGTCGGCGACGGCGGCCCGGGGGCTGTGGTCGGCCTTGTAGCCCTCGGGGAAGGCGCTCCCGTACCGGCGCAGCAGGGCGGCGGCACGCTCCTCGCCGAGCTCGGCGTCGAGCGCCTCGGAGAAGCCGTCGGCCCAGGAGCGGGCGGCCTCGGCGAGGCGGGACTCGATGCGGTCCTTGTCGGCGTCGGACAGCTCGGGCAGTTCGGTGCCCTGCGGGACGCGGACCACGAAGTGCAGCCGGGAGAGGATCGACTCGGTGTTCCAGGCGGTGAAGTCGACGCTGATACCGCCGAGCTCCTCCTTGAGGATGTCGATGATCCGCAGCCGTACGCCGGTGGTGTAGCGGTCGCGCGGGAGGTAGACCAGGGCGGAGTAGTAGCGCCCGTACTCGTCCTGCCGCAGGTACAGCCGCAGCCGACGGCGTTCCTGGAGGTAGAGCACCGAGGTGGCGATGGACCGCAGCTCGTCGGCCGGGGTCTGGAACAGCTCGTCGCGCGGGTAGGTCTCCAGGATCTGCGTCAGGTCGCGCCCGTCGTGGCTGTTGGGCGAGAACCCGGCGCCCCGGAGCACCTCCTCGACCTTGCGGCGGATGACCGGCACCCGGCGCACCGACTCGGTGTAGGCGGCGGAGGAGAACAGGCCGAGGAAGCGGCGCTCGCCGGTGACGTTGCCGTCGGCGTCGAACTTCTTGACGCCGACGTAGTCCAGGTAGGACGGCCGGTGCACGGTGGCGCGGCTGTTGGCCTTGGTGAGGACGAGCAGCTTGTGCTCGCGGGCCTTGGCGCGGGCGTCGGCGGGCAGGCGTTCGAAGGACGGGCTGACCGGGTGGCCCTCGTCGTCGGAGTGGTGCGGGTCCGCGCGCAGTATGCCGAGCCCGGTGCCGGGGACGGCGCTCAGCGCGTCGTCGCCGCGCAGCTCGTACTCCCGGTAGCCGAGGAAGGTGAAGTGGTCGTCGGCCAGCCAGTGCAGCAGCTCGCGGGCCTCCTCGACCTGCGGCCCGGGCAGGTCGCCGGGGACCGGCTCGCCGGGCAGTTCGTCGGCGATGCGGGAGGCCGTGTCCCGCATCTTCTCCCAGTCCTCGACGGCCTCGCGGACGTCGGACAGGACGCGCAGCAGGTCGGCGGTGATCTGCTTGAGGTCGGCGCGGTCGGTCTCGCGGTCGATCTCCACGTGGATCCACGACTCGACCGCCGCGTCGTGCGGCAGGTCGCCGGTGGGCGGAGTGGACAGCACCTCGAGCAGCTTGCCGGTGACGTCGCGCCGCACGACGAACTGCGGGTGGACGACGACGTGGATGCCGCGGCCCTGGCGGGAGAGGTCGTTGGTGACGGAGTCGACGAGGAAGGGCATGTCGTCCGTGACCACCTCGACGACGGAGTGGCTGCAGGTCCAGCCGTTCTCCTCGACGGTGGGCGTGTGCACCCGCACGTTGGCGGTGCCCTGCGGACGCGTCTCGGCCAGCCGGTAGTGCGAGACGGCGGCGCCGAACACGTCGACGGGGTCGCGGTCGGCGAGGTCCTCGGGGGCGGTGTGCAGGTAGTAGCGCTGCAGGAACGACAGCACGGACTCGCTGTCGGAGGTGTCCGGAGCGCCGGGCGCCGTGGGGGCCTCGGCGGTCGCGGGGGTCTTGGCGGCGGCCGCGGGCTTGCGGGCAGCGGTCTTCCTGGAGGCGGTCTTCTTGGCAGCGGTGGTCTTGGAGGCGGTGGTCCTGGCAGCGGTCTTCTTCGAGGTCGTCGCCGGGGTGCCCGGGCTCGACGGGCCGTCCGGGGAGTCCTCGCCCGTCGGCCCGGTCGGTAGGTGCCCCCCGACCGGGCTGTTCTCAGCTACGCGAGCCGCCCTTTCGAGCAACTCGGCCTTGGCTTCGTCCAGCTTGGTCTGCATTGTCCTCTGGCTCCTGTCGCGCGCCGTTGCGTGACGTAGAAGGAAGTACGGTCTCTGCTCCGCCGTAACCGCCACAACGCCACGACGCGGGGTGTCCGGTCTGCTCCGACGCTATGCCGCACGGTGGGACGGGCGAGGGGTTATCCGTCAATGTCGGCACCCCGGAGGACTGTGACGCTGCTCTCGGCACCTCGTGTGCCGCCCGCGCCCACGCCGGCCGGTGTGTCCCGGACACCCCGGCGGGCGCCTGCGGCGCCCTCTCTGCCGGGCCCCGCCCTGGGACCGCGTGACGCGGCCCCGACGGATCAGCGGCCGCCGCCCGGACACGGCTCGCGGCCGTGCTCACCGGGCGCAGGGCAGGGACGACGACGCCCCCGCGAACTATCGCGCTGATCACGCCACAAGGCTATCTCCCCTTCCCGGCCCCCCGTCATGAGCCGCTTGTGTACAAAACAACCCCCGGAACTTTGACGTTTCGCACAGAGAGAGAAACGATTCCTTCACGTAACGGACGGGAGCCACGCCCCCGACAACGGGCGCGGGACGGTATCACCGTGCGGCTACCGCCGCGCAGGCGCGAGAGGCCCTCACCGGCGGCCGGCCGACAACGCGCCCCCGGGCCCCGAGGGGCGGAGCCCCTCGGGGGACGGGAAGGGCAAGGGCGGCGGGAAACCCCTCCCCCGGCCGCCTCAGCCCGCCAACCGCTCCGCCACCACGACCGCCTCCCCCAACGAATCCACCACCGGCACCCCCGCCCCCTCCAGACTCCCCCTCCCGTGCGACCCCCCGGTGTACAGCACCGCCCGCGCCCCCGCCCGCTCCGCCGCCACCGCGTCGTCCACCGCGTCCCCGATCACCACCACTCGCGCCGGATCCACCCCCTCCCCCGCGAGCGCCGCCACATGCCGCACCATGTGCTCCGCCTTGCTGCCGCCCGACGGCCCCGTCCGCCCGTCGATCCGCAGGAAGTGCTCCCCGATGCCGAACCCCCGCACCAGCGGAACCAGTTCCTCGTGCTCGTACATGCTCATGATCGACTGGCTGCGCCCCGCCGCCCGCCAGCCGTCCAGCAGCTCCACCGCCCCCGAGGCCAGCCCGCACGCCGCCCGGCGCTCCGCGTAGTGCCGGCGGAACAGCGAGTCCATGAGTTCCCACTCGGCCGCGGTCGGCAACCGCCCCATCAGCCGCTCGTAGAACTTCGGCACCGGCACGCAGTACAGCTCCCGGTACCGCTCCAGAGTGATCGGCTCCAGCCCCAGCTCGGCGAAGGCCGCGTTCGTCGCTCCGATGATCGCGTCGTTGTCGTGGAACAGCGTGCCGTTCCAGTCCCAGACGATGTGCACCCCACGCATCCCCATACGCATACGGAAGAAGGTACCCACCCCCGCTGACAGCGGACCGGACCGCCGCCGAGCCGTACGCCGCCGGTGTCCCGGCCGACCGCCTCAGCCGTCGGAGCCCACCAGGTGGGGGATCTCCTGCGTGGCGAACCACAGCAGCTCGTGGTCCTCCGCGCCGTCGACGACGAACTGCGCGTCGTCG
Source organism: Streptomyces sp. B3I8 (assembly GCF_030816915.1). Classification (NCBI taxonomy): domain Bacteria; kingdom Bacillati; phylum Actinomycetota; class Actinomycetes; order Kitasatosporales; family Streptomycetaceae; genus Streptomyces; species Streptomyces sp. B3I8. Next base: position 2,730,492 of record NZ_JAUSYN010000002.1, read on the forward strand.
TCCCCCCGGTCCGCCGCCGCGAGCGCCTCCGCGGCCGCCGTGACGTCCTTCTCCGCGTCCTCCGCGTCCACGTGCACCGCCGCCGCTCGCGCCAGCGGCACCGCCTCGGCGATCCGCACCTCGCCCAGCGCCGCCGGGTCGAGCCCGCGGTCGGGGTCCACGGACGTCCAGGCGTCGGGCACGTCAGCCGCCACGACCACGCGGCGCGGCGTCGCCCCCGGCTCGGCGGCGAGCAGCCGCAGCGAGGCCAGGGCGGCCCGGCTGAGCGCCGCGTACTCCAGCTCCTCCAGGTCGTCGGAGAGGTACCACTCCCGCAGGGCCGGCGTGACCGCGTACGCGGTGAACGCTCCCGCCCCCAGCTCGCCCGCCCGGTGCGCCTCGGCGAGGCCGTGCAGGGTCAGGGGGACGTAGACGCGCATGACGTGCCGCTTTCTTAGTCGGACAGGGCGTCACCCCAGGATACGTGCGGGTGTCCCCCTTCGGGTTCCGGTCCCCGCGCTCTGCACCGTCCACCCGGCGACCCGTGTCTCACCCCGTCCGTACCGGCGTTCCCGGCCCCGCCGGGGCCGTCGCTCACTCTGATGAGTGAACCCGCCGGGCGCCCGGCCGGCCCCACCCGCCCGTTGCGACGTGGCCGTCCCGCCCCGTACAAGATCCCCACCAAGAAGTTACCGACCGGTATGCGCCGGCGCTCCGGCGCCGCCCGCACCTGGCACGAGACGGGGACCGCACATGAACAAGGTGATGACCAGGACGAGGCGCCTGCCGGGCAGCCGCCCGCCCGTCCGCCACGACACCCGCCGCCCCGGCAGCGCCCCGCGCCGCACGGCACCCCCGCCCCGCCCCACCGACGTCTTCGCCGACCGGCTCCTGGCGGTCCTCAGCGGCCACCGCCCGGTCCACTCGATGCTGCGCCACACCGTGGGCCGCGCCTACGACGAGCTGGCCTGGCTCGCCGAGCGGGGCGCCCTGCGCACGCGCGGCGCACGCCCCGTCGTCCACGACATCGGCTACTTCATGCCGCGCCCGGGCGCCATCGAGGCCTTCGCCCGCATCGCCACGGGCGACCGCCTGCGCGCCATGGCCTTCCGCCTGGAACACACCCCGGACCACCGCTGGCGCTGCGCGGCGGTGGAACTGGAAGGCCCCAGGATGCCCACAGACCCCGACTGAGCCCGGGGGCCCCATCCGGGGCTCTCTCGGCCCACCCGGAACGCGGGAGCGTCCCCTGAGCGGCGCGTAGCGCGCCGCGAGGGACGCAGAGCATGTCGCGCAAGGGACGCAGAACGTCTCCCGCGAGAACGCAGAACGCGCCGCGCGAGGGACGCAGAGCATGTCGCGCAGGAGGCGCAGAGCGTGTCCCGCAAGGACGCAGAGCGCGCCGCGCGAGGGACGCAGAACGCGCCCCACAAGGGACGCGGGAGCGTCACCCAGGAAAGCCGCAGGAACGTCACACGGGAGGCGCCCAGGAGCGTTGCGCAGGGGGCGCGGAGCGTGCCCCTGCCAGAGGCACGGAACTGGTGCGTGACTGTTCCCTGCGGCTCCACCGCGCTGTCTCAGGGGCGCGGGGAACTGCGCGAGCAACCACGACCGACCCGCACCCACCGACGCACCCGCACCCCACGCGCCCCACGCAGAGGGCCGGCCTCCCGAGCGAGGCCGGCCCCAGTCACGCGCCCCCCGCGGAGCGCACCGTCACTTCTTGCGGCGCCGCCCGCCCTTGGCCTGCTTGCGGCGCTCGGCCCGCGTCAGCCCGTCCGCCTCGGACCGCACCGGCTCCCCGTCGCTGGAGAACTCGCCCTCGACGACGCCACCCTCGCCGTCCACCGTCGGCGCGGAGAAGTGCAGCTCCCGGCGCTGCGGCGCGTCGAGCCCCTTCGCCCGGATCTCCGGCCGGGCGGCCCCGGCCATGGCACCCGCACCCGCACCCGCCTGCGCCGGCACCGCGTCCTGCGGCGCCTTCTCCAGCGACGGGGCGGCCGCCTCGTCCTCGACCGGCACCTCCTCGACCTGCTGCTCGACCTGGACCTCCAGGTTGAACAGGTAGCCGACGGACTCCTCCTTGATGCCGTCCATCATCGCGGTGAACATGTCGAAGCCCTCGCGCTGGTACTCCACCAGCGGGTCCTTCTGCGCCATGGCGCGCAGGCCGATGCCCTCCTGGAGGTAGTCCATCTCGTAGAGGTGCTCGCGCCACTTGCGGTCCAGCACCGAAAGCACGACCCGGCGCTCCAGCTCACGCATGATCTCGGAGCCGAGCTGGCTCTCCCGCGACTCGTACTGCTCGCGGATGTCGTCCTTGATCGACTCGGCGATGTACTCGGCGGTCAGACCGGCGCGGTCGCCGGCGGCCTCCTCCAGCTCCTCGACGGTGACACGCACCGGGTAGAGCTGCTTGAAGGCGCCCCACAGCCGGTCCAGGTCCCAGTCCTCCGGGAAGCCCTCGGCGGTCTCGGCGGCGACGTACGCGTCGATCGTGTCGTCCATGAAGTGGTGGATCTGCTCCTGCAGGTCCTCGCCCTCCAGGACGCGGCGGCGCTCGCCGTAGATGACCTCGCGCTGCCGGTTGAGCACCTCGTCGTACTTCAGGACGTTCTTACGGGTCTCGAAGTTCTGCGTCTCCACCTGCGACTGGGCGGAGGCGATCGCGCGGGTGACCATCTTGTTCTCGATCGGCACGTCGTCGGGGACGTTCGCCATCGACATCACGCGCTCGACCATCTGGGCCTTGAACAGCCGCATCAGGTCGTCGCCGAGGGAGAGGTAGAAGCGGGACTCGCCCGGGTCGCCCTGACGGCCGGAGCGGCCGCGGAGCTGGTTGTCGATGCGCCGCGACTCGTGGCGCTCGGTGCCCAGCACGTAGAGGCCACCGACCGACTCGACCTCTTCCTTCTCCGCCTGGACGGCCTTCGCGGCGCGCTCCAGAGCGGCGGGCAGGGCCGCGGCCCACTCCTCGATGTGCTCCTCGGGGTCCAGACCGCGCTGGCGCAGCTCGGCCTCCGCGAGGTCCTCGGGGTTGCCGCCGAGCTTGATGTCGGTACCGCGGCCGGCCATGTTGGTGGCCACGGTGACGGCGCCCTTGCGGCCGGCCTGGGCGACGATCGACGCCTCACGCTCGTGGTGCTTGGCGTTCAGTACCTCGTGCTGGACGCCGCGCTTGCTGAGCTGCTGCGAGAGGTACTCCGACTTCTCCACGGACGTCGTGCCGACGAGGATCGGCTGGCCCTTCTCGTGCTTCTCGGCGATGTCGTCGACGACCGCCTCGAACTTGGCCACCTCGGTGCGGTAGATCAGGTCCGACTGGTCCTTGCGGACCATGGGCCGGTTGGTCGGGATGGGCACCACGCCGAGCTTGTAGATCTGGTGGAACTCGGCGGCCTCGGTCATCGCCGTACCGGTCATGCCGGACAGGCCCGGAAGCTCCTTGCCGTTGTGGTCGTGGCGCTTGTAGAGGCGGAAGAAGTTCTGCAGGGTGATCGTGGCGAGCGTCTGGTTCTCGTCCTTGATGTCCACCCCTTCCTTCGCCTCGATCGCCTGGTGCATGCCCTCGTTGTAGCGGCGGCCGGCGAGGATACGGCCGGTGTGCTCGTCGACGATCATGACCTCGCCGTCGAGGACGACGTAGTCCTTGTCCTTCTTGAACAGTTCCTTGGCCTTGATGGCGTTGTTCAGGTAGCCGACCAGCGGGGTGTTCACCGACTCGTAGAGGTTGTCGATGCCCAGCCAGTCCTCGACCTTGCTGACGCCGGACTCGTGGATGGCGACCGTGCGCTTCTTCTCGTCGACCTCGTAGTCGCCGGTCTCCTCGATGCCCTTGAGGGGGTTGCCCGCCTCGCCGCGCTTCAGACGCGTGACCAGCTTGGCGAAGTCGCCGTACCACTTGGTGGCCTGGTCGGCCGGGCCGGAGATGATCAGCGGCGTACGGGCCTCGTCGACGAGGATGGAGTCGACCTCGTCGACGATGGCGTAGTTGTGGCCGCGCTGGACGAGCTCGTCCTGGGACCAGGCCATGTTGTCGCGGAGGTAGTCGAAGCCGAACTCGTTGTTCGTGCCGTAGGTGATGTCGCACCGGTACATCTCGCGGCGCTGGGCCGGGGTCTGGTTGGCGAGGATGCAGCCGACCTCGAGTCCGAGGAACTTGTGGACGCGGCCCATCATCTCGGAGTCGCGCTCGGCCAGGTAGTCGTTGACCGTGACGATGTGGACGCCCTCGCCGGACAGGGCGTTGAGATAGGCGGGCAGCGTGCCGACCAGGGTCTTGCCCTCACCGGTCTTCATCTCCGCGACGTAGCCGAGGTGCAGGGCGGCGCCGCCCATGATCTGCACGTCGTAGTGGCGCTGGCCCAGCACTCGCTTGGCGGCCTCGCGGACGGTGGCGTACGCCTCGGGGAGCAGGTCGTCGAGGCTCTCTCCGTCGGCGTAGCGCTGCTTGTACTCGTCGGTGAGGGCGCGCAGCTCGGCGTCGGAGAGGTCGATGAAGTCCTCTTCGATGGAGTTGACCTGGTCCGCGATGCGGTGCAGTTTGCGCAGGATCTTGCCTTCGCCTGCACGCATGATCTTCGAGAGGACGGACACGGGGGTTTGTCTCCTTAGCCGATCGGGCCTGGGACGGTCGGTCACCACATGACAGTTTGAGCAACGGCCATGGTAAGCGAGGACCCCACCGCGCCGGGAGGTCTGTCACCGACAGCCACTAGAACAACGGACGGGCCCGGCGGAAGGTGCCGCCCCGACACCACGAATAGTGACACCACCGGCACACTGTGATCATCTCCGGGAGAGGGCGGGGGACTCGGGGCGCCCGGACCGGGCGCCCCGGAAAGGGATGGCGCCCCCACCCCCGTCCGAGCAGAATCGGGCGGGCCGGCCGAAGAAGCCCGACCAGCCGAACAAGTCGTACGAGCCGTACGAGCCGCACGAGCCGTTACAAGCCCAGCAAGGCGGCGGAAAGGAAGGTGGGACCCGGTGGAACCCGTCACGCTCACCACCGAACGCCTCGTCCTGCGCCCGGTGGGCCCCGAGGACACCGACGCGGTGTACGAGGCGGCCCAGGACCCGGACATCCAGCGCTGGACCACGGTCCCGTCGCCGTACCTGCGCGAGCACGCCGAGGGCTTCGTCGGCGGCCTGGCCCCCGGCGGCTGGGCCGACGACACGATGTTCACCTTCGGCGTCTTCCTGCCCTCCGGCGATCTGGTCGGGGTCCTCAGCCAGACGATGCGCGGGCCGGGCGTCGCCGAGGTCGGCTTCTGGGCGGCCAAGGAGCACCGTGGCCGCGGCTACCTCACGGAGGCCGTGCTCGCCGCGTGCCGCTGGGCGTTCCTGCGCCTGTCCGTGGACCGCGTGGAATGGCGCGCGGAGGTGGGCAACGCGGCCTCGCTCGCGGTGGCGCGCAGGGCCGGCTTCACCCTGGAGGGCACTTCGCGCGCGGGCATCCTCAACCAGGGAGTGCGCAGGGACTGCTGGACGGCCTCCCTGCTCCCCTCGGACCTGGGCCTCCCCTCGAAGACGCCGTACCTCCCGGCACCCGACAGGAACCGTTCCGCGCCGCCCGACGTGCGGTAGGGGCGCGGCAAGGCCGCAGGCAGACGCGAGCGCGGGCCCGGGAGAAGGTCCGGTCGGCCCGCTCCCCCGTTGTCAGACCCACCCCCTACCGTGACCTCATGCCCACCCCGACACCGCCGCCCGTCGCCACCCTCACCGCCGCGGACGCCCGCCGCATCGCCCTGAGGGCCCAGGGATTCCTGGGCGCCCCCGACCGCCGCTCCGGCGTGCGAGGCGTCCTCCGCCACCTCGGCGCCGTCCAGCTCGACACCATCTCGGTCCTCGCCCGCTCCCACGAACTCGTCCCGTACGCCCGCCTGGGCGCCGTGGGCCGCACCACGGTCGAGGACGCGTACTGGACGAGGAGCACCCCCGGCGCCCCCGCGTCCCCGCACGCCTTCGAGTACTGGTCCCACGCCGCCTGTCTCCTGCCCATCGAGGAGTGGCCGCACTTCGCCTTCCGCCGCCGCGCCTACCGTGCGCGCCCGCACTGGAACCACGCGCTCCCCGACGGCGCCTACGACCAGGTGATCAAACAGCTCCGCACGGAGGGCCCGCTGACCGCCACGGACCTGGGCGGCGCCAAGAAGACCAGCGAGTGGTGGGACTGGTCGGGCACGAAGGTGGCCGTCGAACGCGCCCTGATGTACGGCGAGGTGGTCTGCGTCGAGCGCCGGGGCTGGAAGCGGGTCTACGACCTCGCCGAGCGCGCCGTCCCCACCGAGCTGCTCCATGACGACCTGGACGACGCGGAGTGCCTGCGCCGCCTGGTCCGGCTGGCCGGCCGGTCCCTGGGCGTGGGCACGCGCGCGGACATCGCCGACTACCACCGGCTGAAGACCGAGCAGGTAGACGTGGTGATCGCGGACTCGGGACTGGTCCCGGTGACCGTCGAGGGCTGGGGCCGCCCGGCCTGGGCGGATCCCGCCGCCCTGGAGACGCCCCCGCGCGGCCGCCACCGCACGACGCTGCTGTCGCCGTTCGACTCGCTCATATGGGAACGGGCACGCACGGAACGGATCTTCGGCTTCGTCCACCGCCTGGAGGCGTACGTCCCCAAGCCGAAGCGCGTGCACGGCTACTTCGCGATGCCGGTGCTGGCGGGCGGGCGGCTGGTCGGCCGGGTGGATCCGGCACGCGAGGGCCGCACCCTGGTGGCCCGTCAGGTCACGCTGGACGGCGCCAAGGCGGTCCCGGCCCTGGCACAGGCCCTGCTGGAGGCGGCGACCTGGGTGAACTGCACGAACGTGCGCGTCGAACGGGTGGACGCACCCGAACTGCGCGCGCCCCTCCTCACGGAACTGGCCCGCGCCCTTGGCTGAACGACGGACCGATCAACGGATCTCGAGGATCTTCTCCCGCATCGCGTACACCACGGCCTCCATCCTGGAATGCAGCTGAAGTTTCTCCAGGATGTTGCGCACGTGGTTCTTCACGGTGTTCTCGGAGATGAACAGCTCCTTGGCGATGTCCCGGTTGTTCATTCCGGTGGCGACGAGCTTGAGCACTTCGAGTTCCCGGTCGGTGAGGCGCGGCGCCGGCACCAGTCGGCGTTCATCCGTGCGCTGGATCATCGATTTGAACTCGGTGAGCAGTTTCGACGCCATCGAGGGACTGATCTGCGACTGTCCGTCGGCGACCGCGCGAATGGCCGTGGCAACCTCGTCCGTGGAGATCTCCTTGAGGAGGTATCCGGTCGCACCGGCCTTGATCGCGTCGTACAGATCGGCCTCTTCGTCGCTGATCGTCAGCATGATGATTTTCGCGCTGGGCGCCACTTCCTTGATCGACGTGCACGCCTCGATGCCGCCGCGCCGGGGCATTCGCACATCCATCAGCACGATGTCGGGCAGCAGATCGGCGGCCTTGTCCACGGCCTCCGCGCCGTCCCCGGCCTCTCCGACGACCTGGATGTCCTCCTCGGCCGCCAGCACGATCTCCAGGCCGCGACGGAAGAGGGCGTGGTCGTCGACGACCAGGACACGGATGGGCTCCTTGCGCGCCGCGCCCGCCTCCGGGCCCGTACCGCTCGCCCCACCTGTACCGCCCGCGCCCGTGTCGCCCGTGTCGCGGCCGTCGGCGTCCTCGTCCCGCGCCGGTCCGAAGCTGTCCGCCATCGTTCCTCCCCCTGAAGGCTGTGGCCTGTGGTCCTGTGCCATCGCCAACCCAAGGCAACGGCCCACCGGTTGGGCCGGTGCGGCCATGATTCCATGCCGCGACGACCGCGAGGTGACGGAGCGCGGTACGAAGGGGTGGCACGCCGGTGCCCCTGGGGGGCGCACAGGCTCACCAGGGGCACCGACTGGGACCGACTGCGCCGACGCTGCCGACGTGTTCCGCCGAGGGGACCTGCCGGGGCGTCGGCCGGGCGGTCAGCCGCCGAGCGCGCTGCCCGCGTCACCGGTCTGCGACCGGGCGACCATGGGGTCGGTGTTGAGGTGGATGACGCCGTAGTCGTACGCGTGGCGCCGGTAGACGACGCTGGGTTCCTTGGTCTCGGAATCGATGAACAGGTAGAAGTCGTGCCCGACCAGTTCCATCTCGTAGAGGGCCTGGTCGAGTGTCATCGGGGACGCGACGTGGGTCTTCTCGCGGACGACGAGCGGGCCGTCGCCCGTCACCTCCAGGGAGCCGATCCTCTTCGTCGGCACCGCCTCCGGTTCCGTCGCGACGACGCCACCGCCGTTGCCGGCCAGGGTGGCCGCGTCCGGGACGTGGTCGGGGACGTCGGCGGCCGAGAGCCGCTTGGTGCCACGCCGTGCGCACCGCTTGTCGTGCTGCTTGCGCAGCCGGGCCTCGAGCTTGTCGGTGGCCAGGTCCAGTGCCGCGTAGGGGTCGCTGGCCGCCGCCTCCGCCCGGATCACCGGACCGCGGGAGCGGAGCGTGATCTCCACCCGGTCGGACCTGTCCGCCTGACGGGGGTTGGGCTCCTTGGACACCTCGACGTCCAGGCTCATCACCTTGCCGTCGAGCTTCTGGATCTTCTCCAGCTTCAGCTTCTCGGCCACGTGCTTCCGGAACCGCTCGGGCACCTCGGTCTTGCGGCCCTTGACGACGATGTCCACGCAGAACTCCGTTCCCGGATCACTCCGCATCCCGGCGGAGCATCTCCCTGTTGCACCAGGTTCCGGTGGGCACCGGAACCTCGGACTCGGTGACGTCCACCTCCTCCTCCCCCGTGGGCGGGAACTCCATCCCACCGCTGCGAGTGAATACGCCTCACCGCGGCACCGCGTTCGGATCGACGAGGTACCGGCTGGGCCATTCCCTCACAACCGAACATATCTCGCCCGGACGGATGTCGTCACCCTCTACTGTGGGGTACCTCCGTTCAGGGGAATTACCCTTCTATTACCTGCAACGACAGACGTTCTCAGTCAGTTCCGGTTGGTTTCGAAAGAATCGGACGGCGCCGCGACCACGGCCGCGCGGAGCGGCGGCACGCCGGGACCGTGAGCACCCGTCGCCGGTCGTTCCTCCGTAGCTTCCCCGGCAGCAACGCCGTACACCCGTGCGCCCGTGAAGGACGTGCGCACGGCGCGGGCGGCCTCCGTGAGTGTGGCGCCGGTGGTCATCAGGTCGTCGACGAGCACGACGCGGCCGCTTCCGTGCGCCAGCAGCCGCTCACCGCCGGGCACGACCTCTAGGGCGCCGGCGAGGTTGGCCAGCCGCTGCGGGGAGCTCAGCCCCGCCTGGTCGGCCACAGGGCGCCGCTGCCGCAGTACGGCCGCCACGCGGGCGGCCGTTCCCGTCCGCCGCAGCTCGCCGGCGGCGGCGAGCGCGATCCGGCGCATCGCGTCGTGTCCCCGCGCGCGCACGGTCCCGCGCGCCGACGGCACCGGTACGAGCACCGCGTCCCGCCCACCCACCGCGTCCCTCACAGCGCCGGCCAGCGCCACCCCGAGCGGCCCGGCGAGCGCGAGCGCACCACGTTCCTTGTGCGCGAGCAGCACGGCGCGCACCACGTCCCGGTACGCCGCCGCCGCATGCACCGGCGGCAGCCCCACCGCCTCCGCCCCCGGCCGCACCCGCCCCGGCACGCCCCCGCAGAGCGCCGCCCGGCACCCCTCGCACAACACGACCCGCCCGCGACCGCACCCCTCGCACTCCCCCGCCAGAACCAGCCCCACCACTTCCCGCCACCACCACATACCCCCGCACTCTCCCCCATGTCCCCGCGGAGCGGGGGAGCCTGTGGACAACCCCCGGGGGCTGGTGCGGGAGCGGGGCCTCGACGAGGAGGGGCGCACTGCTACCCCGGGTAGACCGGCGCCGTCCCGTCCTTGATCACCTTTTGCCACTGCGCCCCGGAGGACAGGCGCACGATCCCGTCCTCCGAGAACGCCACCAACGGCAACCGCTCGTCCTCCGACGCCGCGATCTGCTTCACGCCCGTCAGGGATGCCGGCGCCGACCCCGCCGGTGTGGACCCGTCGACCTGCACGTACCGGATCTGCTGCACACCGCCCGACTCACGCCCGACCACCACGAGCCGGCTGTCCCCCGCCCACGACATCGCCGTCACCGCCTCGAACTGAGGCATGAGCGACCGCAGCTCCAGAATCGAGACGACGGTCCGCGCCCTGGCGCCACCACTGTCGGCACCACCGGCCCCGCCACCGTCGTTCCCGGTCCCGTTCCCGTTCCCGTCCCCCGCGGACTTCTCCCGCTCGATCCGCCCGATCTGCAGCGACGTCTTGCCGCCCTTCTCCACGATCAGCGCGACCCGCACACCGTCCCCCGCGACCCGCACCGCGTCGATCCGCCCGTCCAGTCCGGGCGTGGCGACCTCCACCGGCTCGCCCGCGCCCTTCTCGAACAGCAGCAGCCGGGGGTCCTGCGGATTGCGGTCGGCCACCCACAGGTCACCCCGGCTGTCCCAGCTGGGCGTGGTCAGCCGGTCGTCCGGTGACGCACCCTGGCTCCGCAGCACCGCGCTCCCCAACGGCGCGTCCGGCACCAGCGACCCCACGTACAGCGAACGCCCGTCGGCCGAGACCCCCGCCGCGGTCCTCTCGTCGCGCGAGACGGCGGCGGCCCGCAGCGGCGCGGTTCCCTCGCCGAGCGCCCCCGGCACCTGCTCGGCGTCCGTCCCGCCGGCGGTCATCCGCACCAGCCGGTGCTTGTCGTCGATGAAGTACTCGTACTCGGGCCGCTTCGCGGTGCCGTGCGAGGCGATGTCCTGGGCGTGGTCCTCGTCGAGCGCGCACAGCTGCGTACCGTCGGACTTCTGCAGCTCCACCGAGGTCACCCCGGTCGGCGTGAGGTCCTGGAGCGTGAACAGCAGCTGCGCCGCCATCCTGGCGCACTGCCCGGAACCGACCCGGTCCGCCGCCTTGTTCAGGGGCACGGTGAGCCGGTTCTGGTCGTTGGGCGTCAGCGCACCGGCTCCCCGGCGCAGCGCGACCCCCGAGGGAAACCCGGACCGCGCGACCGGCGCCAGCCAGCGTGTGGGCCCCTTCAGCAGGGCCTGGATCACCTGGGTCACCGGGTCGACCTGCTTGCGCACGTACACCGGGTCGGCGACGGTGCTCAGCCGGCCGGCCGCCGTCGTCGGCCCGTTGGAGGCGAAGTAGTACTTGTTGACCGACTCGTAGTTGCGCTGGAAGTCGGAGGCGCCGATCACCACCCCTTGGGGCAACGCGTCGATGCGCCACTGCTTGCTGCCCTTGTCCTGCACGAGGTGGATCGTCTTCGCGTACGACCCGGCGTCGGACGAGTACACGTGCTGTCCGTCCACGCGGGCGACCCGTCGGCCGGCCAGGTCGAACGCGTAGTCGTCGCCGCTCTCCCGGTTGCCGGTGTGTTCGGCCACCGGGTTCGGACCGTCGTCGAGCACCGTGATCGACCGCTCCGGCCGCCACTGGTGCGAGGCCTTGCCGGTCAGGTATTTGCGCGCGGTCTCGTACTGCGGGTCGTCGCTGGTCAGCGCCTCGAGGAAGCCCTGGACGATCTCCGCGGGCGAGGCGTTCTCGCGCGGCGGCAGCGCGAAGACCCGGACCTGCGGGTCCTGTCGCGGCGTCGACTCGACCCCGCGCAGATCACCGCCGTCCGGCATCGACGCGCATCCCGCCAGCAGCACACCGGCGCACCCGAGGTACATCGCGGCGCGCACCCGGCTCGGCCGGCCGCCGGCCACGTCGCTCACGCGCCGCGCCGGTTCCCCGGCCCCGCCGGACGTCCCACGACGCCGGCCGCCCCCCTCAGCCCTCACCGATGGCCTCCCCTGGCCCACTGCCGCCCTCTGACGGCCCCTGCGTCGCCCTGCCTGCCGCACTGCCGTTACTCGCGGTACGCGTCGCACCCACTGCGCCCGCCGCACTCGCCGCCTCTGCCGTGCCGTCCGGTCCGCCCGGCCCGCCGCCTCCCGCAGGGGCGTCCTGCCGCCGCACGCCACCCGAGGTGCGCGGTACGACGCGGGCACCGTTGCCGGGCAGCGCGGTCGGGTCGGCCGCCGGGCTCACCGAGGCCAGCCGCGGGGTGCGCGGCGGCAGCGGCCCCCGGTCGCCGGTGGTGGGCTGCAAGGGCACCGAGGAGACATTGCTCGCCGCCGCTTCCGGCGCGCGAACGGAACCGGTCCGCCTGTCGGCTCCCGCCTCGGCGCCCGGTCCGCCGTCGTCGCGCCGTCCGGTGCCCTTGCGTCCGCGCTTGCGCCGCGAGTCCGCCGGTTCCAGCGGTATCGGGGACCCCCGCAGCGGCTCGTCCGCGGTGCGCGGCAGCGTCAGCCGAAACTGCGATCCGCCGCCCGGTTCGCCCCACGCCTGCAGCCAGCCGCCGTGCAGCCGGGCGTCCTCCAGGGCGATCGACAGCCCCAGACCGGTGCCTCCGGTGGTGCGCGCGCGTGCCGGGTCCGCCCGCCAGAAGCGGCTGAACACCCGGGTGGCCTCCCCGGGCTTCAGACCCACCCCGTAGTCGCGCACCGCCACCGCCACCGCGCCGCCCGCGGCGGCCAGCTTGACGACGACGTCCCGGCCCTCACCGTGCTCCACGGCGTTGACGACGAGGTTGCGCAGCACCCGCTCCACACGCCGGGCGTCGGCCTCGGCCACGACGGGCTGCTGGTCGCCCACGACCCGTACTCGGGTGCCCTTGCGCTCGGCGAGCGGCTCGGCCCCGCTGACCACCCGCCGTACGACCTCGCGCAGGTCGATCGGCTCGGCCTCCAGTGCCGCCGCGCCCGCGTCGAACCGGCTGATCTCCAGGAGGTCGGCCAGCAGCGTCTCGAACCGGTCCAGCTGGTCGGCGAGGAGCTCCGCCGACCGGGCGGTCACCGGGTCGAAGTCCACCCGCGCGTCATGGATGACGTCCGCCGCCATCCGTACGGTCGTCAGCGGGGTGCGCAGCTCGTGCGAGACGTCCGACACGAACCGGCGCTGCATCCGCGACAGATCCTCCAGCTGCTGGATCTTGAGCTGCAGGTTCTGCGCCATCTTGTTGAAGGCCTCGCCCAGGCGGGCGATGTCGTCCTCGCCGGTGACCTTCATGCGTTCCTGCAGGCGCCCCGCGGACAGCCGCTCGGCGATCCCGGCCGCCATCCGCACGGGCGTGACGACCTGACGCACCACGAGCCACGCGATCGCCCCGAGCAGGACGACGACGAACAGTCCCGCCGTCGCCAGCGTGCCCTTGACCAGACTCAGCGACTTCTCCTCCTGCGTGAGCGGGAAGAGGTAGTACAGCTGGTAGGGGTTGCCGTTGGGGTCGTTGACCTGCCTGCCGATGATCAGTCCCGGCTGCGGCTCGCTCTTGCCCCCGGTGTAGACGATGCGGGTGTAGCTCTGCACCGCCCCGGTGCCCGCGTCGACCCGCTCGCGCAGCTGTTCGGGAACGCTCAGACTCCAGTCGACGCCGCCGGAGGCACGCGGACCGAAGCCCCGCCCCTCGTTGTCCGCGGCGGTGGTGCTCAGCGTGACGACGTCGAAGGCGCCCTGGCCGCCGCTGGACAGCGACTCCACGAGATCGCTGAGCCACCCGCTGATGTTCTGCACGGTGTCGCCGTCGCCGGCCGTGGTGGAACTGTCGTCCCCGCCGCCGCTCGCCGCGCTGTCGGCCCGCTGTCCGGCCACGGTGAACCCGCCGGTCGCCTGGCTCTGCGAGGCCTTCACCTTCGCGTCCAGGAGCCCGTTGCGCACCTGGCCGATGACGACGAAGCCGAGCAGCAGCACCACGCCGAGCGACATCAGCAGCGTCGTGGCGACGATCTTCAACTGGATGTTGCGTCGCCACAACCGCATCACCGGCAGCAGCGGACGCCGCACCCAGCGCATCACGAGCCGCAGCACGGGGCTGCCCTGCACGCCGCCCTGCAGCAGGCCGCCCGCGAACAGCCGGGCCCAGCGGGATCGTTTCGCTTTCACGCCGCCGACAGGCCGCTCCGGGCGGGCCCCGGACCGGCCGGGCGCCGAAGCGGCACTGTCCTCGGGCATGTCAGCTCGGTCCTGCCTTGTATCCGACACCACGGACGGTCACCACGATCTCGGGCTTCTCCGGGTCCTTCTCGACCTTGGAGCGCAGCCGCTGGACGTGCACGTTGACCAGCCGGGTGTCCGCCGCGTGGCGGTAGCCCCAGACCTGTTCGAGGAGCACCTCGCGGGTGAACACCTGCCACGGCTTGCGGGCCAGCGCCACCAGCAGGTCGAACTCCAGCGGGGTCAGCGCGATGGACTGCCCCTCCCGCTTCACGGAGTGCCCGGCCACGTCGATGACGAGGTCGCCTATCGCGAGCTGCTCCGGTGCCGGCTCCTCCGACCTGCGCAGCCGCGCCCGTATCCGGGCCACCAACTCCTTCGGTTTGAAGGGCTTGACGATGTAGTCGTCCGCCCCCGATTCCAGGCCCACCACCACGTCGACCGTGTCGCTCTTGGCGGTCAGCATCACGATGGGCACACCGGACTCCGCCCGGATGAGCCGGCACACCTCGATGCCGTCCCGTCCGGGAAGCATCAGATCGAGGAGGACCAGATCCGGCTTGGTCTCGCGGAATGCGGCCAGCGCCTTGTCGCCGTCGGCTACGAAAGACGGCTCAAAACCTTCACCACGCAGCACAATGCCGAGCATCTCGGCCAGTGCGGTGTCGTCGTCGACGACAAGGACTCGTCCCTTCATAAAGGCCATCATCCCATTAGCTCATCGTGGCCTGGCGTGACCTGGCACACAGCTCGGCCAGCGCCTCGGCCGTCACGGGTGAGACGGCGCCCTCCTCGGTGACGATGGCCGTCACCAGCTCGGGCGGCGTCACGTCGAACGCCGGGTTGTACGCCTGGGTCCCCAACGGCGCCACGGGGATCCCGCCGGCCGCCTCCACGCCCACCACCGGCACCTGAGGTCCGGACAGCTCGGTGACCTCGTGGCCGCCGCGCTGCTCCACCTCCACGGAGGCTCCGTCGGGGGTGTCCGGATCCACCGTCGTCACCGGTGCCACGACGACGAACGGCACGTGATGGTAACGGGCGAGCACCGCCAGCGGATAGGTGCCGATCTTGTTCGCCACCGATCCGTCGGCGGTGATCCGGTCGGCCCCCACCAGCACCGCGTCCACCTCGCCCGCCGCGAACAGCGAACCGGCCGCGCTGTCGGTCAGCAACGTGTACGCCATCCCGTTGCGCGCCGCCTCGTACGCCGTCAGCCGGGCGCCCTGCAGCAGCGGACGGGTCTCGTCCACCCACAGCCGGCGCAGCCGCCCCGCCCGGTGAGCCGCGAGCGCGACCGCGAACGCCGTGCCCTCCCCGCCCGAGACGAGCGCGCCGGTGTTGCAGTGGGTGAGCACCCGGTGGCCGCCGCCGGGCAGCAGCTCGTCGAGCAGCGCCAGGCCGTGCTCCGCCATCCGGACGCTGGCCTCGGCATCCTGCCGGTGCAGTGCCCGCGCCGCCGCCAGCGCCGCCCGTGCGGCCGCCGCCTCGTCTCCACCGCCTGCCAGCGCCTCCTGATGGGCGGCCCTGGCCCGGCGCACGCCCAGGGACAGGTTCACCGCGGTGGGCCGGGCGCCCGCCAGCGCCTGTGCGGCGTCCGCCACGTCGAACCCGCGCGCGGCGGCGAGCGCGACCCCGTACGCCCCCGCGATCCCGAGCAGCGGCGCCCCCCGCACGGCAAGGCCGCGGATCGCCTCCACGAGTGCGGGCGGGTCCGTGCACACCAGCTCGACCTCCTCGGCGGGCAGCCGGGTCTGGTCGAGCAGGACCAGGACCGGGCCCTCGGGCGGTTCCTCCCAGCGGAGCACCGGAGTGGCCGGGGTGCCCGGGGCCCGTGCGGGTTCGGCCGGCCCGTTGTCGTCGCCGCTGTGCGCGTACTGATCAGCCATCTGTCCAGTCTGCCCCGGATCCGCCGGACAATTGAAGGCGTGCGGCCCGGACGGCCCCCGGTCACCCCCCGCGCACCCCATGACACGATGGCAGCCAATGGGCCGCCGCGACCGCGGACGGGCACCGAGAAGGAGCGACGATGACCGACACTCCGGGCTGGGCCTCGCCCGGATCTGCCCCCTCCGACGGTCCGGACACCCCCGGCACCCCTCAGCCGCCGGAGCAGCCCTCGGACCGGAGCCCCGACCAGGGCGACCAGGACGGCGCCGACCGGGCGCAGCCCCCTGCCAAGTGGTCCGAGGAGCAGCCCCCGGCCGGTCAATGGACCGCTCCCCTGCCCCCGGCGACCCCACAGGCGCAGCCCCAGGACCCGCAGACGCCGCCCCGGGCCCCGCAGGCCGGCCCCGGCTACCCCGACTGGGGGACACCACCCCCGCCGCCCGGCCCCGGACCGTACGGCGACGGCCCCGGCGGCTGGGGTGCCCCCGGCCCCACCGGCGGCCCCGGATACGGCCATCCGGGTTACGGAACGCCTAGCGGCTGGGGCGGCCCGTGGGGCGGACCGCCGCCCGCGGCCAGGCCCGGGGTCATCCCGCTGCGCCCGCTCGGCATCGGCGAGATCCTCGACGGCGCCGTCTCCACCATGCGCGCCCACTGGCGCACCGTTCTCGGCATCTCCCTGGCCGTCGCCGTCGTCACCGAGATCGTCGTCGTCCTGCTCCAGGGTCTGTGGATCGACAACACCGCCGTCCTGGACGACCCCAGCGCCACCCCCGAGGAGACGCTGCGCGCCGCCGGCGGCTCCATGCTGAACTCCGGCGTCGTCCTCCTCGTCACCGCGATCGCCGCGATCGCCGCGACGGCGCTGCTGACGCCCGTGATGAGCCGCTCGGTCCTCGGCCGACCGGTCACCGGCGGCGAGGTCGCCCGGGACGTCCGGCCGCAACTGCCCCGGCTGTGCGGGCTGACGCTGCTGCTGCCGCTCATCGGCGCCGCGATCATCGGTGTCGGCACCCTGCCCGGCATCCTCGTCGCCGTGGGCGGCGCGACCGCGGGAGGCGCCGCACTGGCCGTGCTCGGTGGGATGGCCGCGAGCGTCCTGGCCACCTGGGTCGTCGTGCGGTTCTCGCTCGCTCCGTCCGCGCTGATGCTGGAGAAGCAGAGCATCCGCAAGGCCCTCGGCCGCTCCGCCAAACTGGTGAACGGCTCGTGGTGGCGGGTCTTCGGGATCCAGCTGCTGGCCCGGGTCATCGCCGGCATCATCGGGTCGGTCATCGCCGTGCCTTTCACCGTCCTGGCCGGCGTGCTCACCGACAACGGCATCGGCAACTTCCTGGACGGCACGGCCGACCTGGGCTGGTCCTTCCTCGTGATCAGCGGCATCGGAGGCGTGATCGGCTCCACCCTGACCCTGCCTCTCACGGCCGGTGTGACCTCGCTCCTCTACATCGACCTGCGCATCCGGCGCGAGGCCCTCGACCTCGAACTCGCCCGCGCCGCCGGCGTCGAGGGCCGCGGCTCCGGTCCCACCCCGGGGAACTGATCCGGTGGGCCGGGCGGGGGGAGTGCCGGCTCTGCCGCCCGCCATGTGGCGGGCGGGCGACGACGCACCGCCGCTGACGGTCCCGCGCGACCCCGCGCGGGGCGCCGCCCGCCGCGAACTGTCCAGGCCCCTGTACCACCAGGACGATCCCAGCCTGTTCCAGCGCGCCCTCGACGCCTTCTGGGACCGGCTCGACCGCCTCCTGGGCGCCGCCTCGTCCGCCGCCCCGGGCGGCACCGTCGGCCTGGTCGTCATCCTCCTCGCGGTCGTCGCCCTGCTCGCCGCCCTGTGGTGGCGCCTCGGCTCCCCCCGCCGGGCCCCCTCCTCCGCCCCCGCGCTGTTCGACGACCACCCCCGCAGCGCCGCCGAACACCGCGCGGCCGCCGCGGCGCATGCCGCCCGGGGCCACTGGAACACGGCCGTCCAGGAACGCATGCGCGCCCTCGTCCGCGCCCTGGAGGAACGGGCACTGCTCGACCCGCGCCCCGGCCGGACCGCCGACGAGGCGGCCTCGGAGGCCGCCCGCCCCCTCCCCGACCACGCGACCCGACTCCACACCGCGGCCCGCGACTTCGACGACGTCACGTACGGCGGCCGCACCGCGGACGAGGCCACGTACCGCCGGCTGTCCACCCTCGACGACGACCTCGGGCACGCCCGCCCCCACCTCGCCTCGAACACCCCGCACACCACGGGCACCACGGACCGGAACACTCCCGGGGGTGCCACCGGATGACCACCGCGCCCCCTGCCACGGACGCGCACCCGGCCTCCCCGACGGGCACCTCCGTGTCGCCCACCGCCCGCCAGGTGTGGACCCGCACGCGGGGCATCCTGCTCGCGCTGCTGATCCTGCTCGCCGCAGGCGCCGCCATCGCCGTGATCCGCTCCGGCGCCGACCACGGTCGGCTGGACCCGCGCTCCGCCGACCGCTCCGGCAGCCGCGCCGTCGCCGAACTCCTGCACGACCGTGGCGTGTCCACGCGCGTGGTGACCACCCTCGCCGCGGCCCGCGCCGCCACCGGCCCCGACACCACCCTCCTCGTCGCCTCCCCCGACCTGCTGACCGAGCCTCAGCAGCGCACCCTGCGCGAAGCGATCCGCGACTCCGGCGGCCGTACACTCCTGGTCGCCCCCGGGACACCGTCCCTCGGCATCCTCGCCCCCGGCGTCCACGCCGACGCCGCCACCAGCTTCGACTCCACGCTCGCCCCCGGCTGCGCCCTGCCGGCCGCCCGGCGCGCGGGCCCCGCCGACACCGGCGGCCTCCGCTACACCACCGACGGCACCCGCGCCGACCTGTGCTACCCCAGCGACGGCCTGGCCACCCTCGTCCGCCTCCCGGCCCGCGCCGATGCCAGGGGCACCGCCCGCCCGGGCGACACCGTGGTCCTCGGCGCGCCCGACATCCTCTACAACGACCGCCTCGACGACGAGGGCAACGCCTCCCTCGCCCTGCAACTCCTCGGCTCCCGCCCCCATCTGGTCTGGTACCTCCCCTCGCTCTCCGACGGCTCGGCCACCGACACGGGCGACCGCACCTTCTTCGACCTCATCCCCCCGGGCTGGCTCTGGGGCACGCTGCAACTGTTCGTCGCCGCCGCGCTGGCGGCCCTGTGGCGGGCACGCCGGCTCGGCCCCCTGGTGCCCGAGAAACTCCCCGTCGCGATCCGCGCCTCCGAGACTGCCGAAGGCCGCGCCCGCCTCTACCGCCGCACCGACGCCCGCGACCGCGCGGCCGACGCTCTCCGCTCCACCACCCGCACCCGCCTCGCCCCCCTCGTCGGCGTCCCCCCGGCCCGGGCACACACGCCCGAGGCCCTGCTCCCCGCCCTCTCCGCCCGCCTGCACGGCGACGGACATGCCCTGCACACCCTCCTCTTCGGCCCCGCACCCGGCGACGACGCAAGCCTCATCGCCCTCGCCGACCGACTCGACGCCCTCGAAAGTGAGGTACGCCGTCCATGATGGACCCGACCACTGACAACGCCGGGCAAGCCGGGTACGCCGGACACTCGGACGCCGCCCGGGCCTCCCTCGAAGCCCTGCGCGCCGAGATCGCCAAGGCCGTGGTCGGCCAGGATCCCGCCGTGACCGGCCTCGTCGTCGCCCTGCTCTGCCGCGGCCACGTCCTCCTCGAAGGCGTCCCCGGCGTCGCCAAGACACTGCTCGTCCGCGCGCTGGCCGCCGCACTGGAACTCGACACCAAACGCGTCCAGTTCACCCCCGACCTGATGCCGAGCGATGTCACCGGCTCCCTCGTCTACGACGCCCGCACCGCCGAGTTCTCCTTCCAGCCGGGCCCCGTCTTCACCCACCTCCTCCTCGCCGACGAGATCAACCGCACCCCACCGAAGACCCAGTCCTCCCTGCTGGAGGCCATGGAGGAACGGCAGGTCACCGTCGACGGCACACCCCGCCCGCTCCCGGAGCCCTTCCTCGTAGCCGCCACCCAGAACCCGGTCGAACACGAGGGCACCTACCCCCTGCCGGAAGCCCAACTGGACCGCTTCCTCCTCAAACTGACGATCCCGCTGCCCTCCCGCCAGGACGAGATCGACATCCTCACCCGCCACGCCCGGGGCTTCGACCCGCGCGACCTGCGCGCCGCCGGCGTACGCCCCGTCGCGACCGCCGCCGACCTCGAGGCCGCCCGCGCCGCCGTCGCCGGAACGACCCTCTCCCCCGAGATCACCGCCTACGTCGTGGACCTCTGCCGCGCCACCCGCGAGTCGCCCTCCCTCGCCCTCGGCGTCTCCCCCCGCGGCGCCACCGCCCTGCTCTCCACCGCCCGCGCCTGGGCCTGGCTGACCGGTCGCGACTACGTCATCCCCGACGACGTCAAGGCACTGGCCCTGCCCACCCTGCGTCACCGCGTCCAGCTCCGCCCCGAGGCCGAGATGGAGGGCGTGACGACGGACGCGGTCATCACCGCCATCCTGGCCCACGTGCCCGTCCCCCGATGATGGCGCTCACCGGACGCGCCGCGCTGCTCGCGGCCCTCGGCACCCTCCCGGTCGGACTCTGGGAGCCCAACTGGACGGGCATCCTCGCCGTCGACGGCACCCTCGCTCTGGCCTGCGCCTGCGACTACGCCCTCGCGGCACCCGTCCGACGCCTGGTCCTGACCCGCTCCGGCGACACCTCCGTACGCCTCGGCGAGCCGGCCGACGTGGCCCTCACCGTCACCAACCCCACCGGCCGCCCCCTGCGCGCACGCCTTCGCGACGCCTGGCCGCCCAGCAGCTGGCAGCCGGGCACCGAGACCGACGCGTCCCGTCACCGCCTCACCGTCCCACCGGGCGAGCGCCGCAGGCTGACCACCCGGCTGCGCCCCACCCGCCGCGGCGACCGCCACGCGGACCGCGTCACCCTCCGCTCCTACGGCCCCCTCGGCCTGTTCGCCCGGCAGGGCACGCACAAGGTTCCGTGGACCGTCCGCGTGCTGCCTCCGT
Source organism: Streptomyces sp. B3I8 (assembly GCF_030816915.1). Lineage (NCBI taxonomy): Bacteria > Bacillati > Actinomycetota > Actinomycetes > Kitasatosporales > Streptomycetaceae > Streptomyces > Streptomyces sp. B3I8. The sequence continues at coordinate 2,751,332 of NZ_JAUSYN010000002.1, forward strand.
TCACCAGCCGCAAGCACCTGCCCTCGAAGCTGGCCCGCCTGCGCGAACTCGACGGCCGCACCAGCGTCCTCACCCGCGGCGAGGGCACCGAATTCGACAGCCTGCGCGACTACGTCCCCGGCGACGACACCCGCTCCATCGACTGGCGCGCCACCGCCCGCGGCACGACGGTCGCCGTACGTACCTGGCGCCCCGAACGCGACCGCCACATCCTCCTGGTCCTCGACACCGGCCGCACCTCGGCCGGCCGCGTCGGCGACATCCCGCGCCTGGACGCCTCCATGGACGCGGCACTCCTGCTCGCCGCCCTCGCCTCCCGCGCGGGCGACCGCGTCGACCTGCTCGCCTACGACCGGCGCATCCGCGCCCTGGTACAGGGACGTGCCGCCCGTGACGTCCTCCCGTCCTTGGTCGACGCGATGGCGACGCTGGAACCCGAACTCGTAGAACTGGACGCCCGGGGCCTGGCCGCCACGGCTCTGCGTACCGCGCCGCGCCGCTCCATGATCGTCCTTCTGACAAGCCTGGACGCCGCCCCCGTGGAAGAAGGCATCCTGCCTGTCCTGGCCCGCCTGACCCAACGCCACACCGTCCTGCTGGCCGCAGTCTCCGACCCCCACATCACGGCAATGGCGAAAGGCCGGGGCGGCGTCGACGCGGTGTACGAGGCAGCGGCGGCATCCAGAGCCCAGGCGGAACGCGAACGAACGGCGGAACAACTGCGCCGCCACGGTGTCACGGTCGTCGACACGACACCGGACGCCTTGGCACCGGCACTCGCGGACGCCTACCTGACCCTCAAAGCAGCCGGACGACTGTGAATTCCATAGACAGCCGGCCACCCCAGGAATCCATCCTGCCGTAAACACAAAAAAGCCCCCGTGCCGATCGGCACGGGGGCTTTCTTCACTATTTGTTCGGCGGTGTCCTACTCTCCCACAGGGTCCCCCCTGCAGTACCATCGGCGCTGTAAGGCTTAGCTTCCGGGTTCGGAATGTAACCGGGCGTTTCCCCTACGCTATGACCACCGAAACACTATGAAACACACAACCAGCAACCGGTGACCAAACACGGCCTGATCGTTCGTGGTTTCAGAACCAACACAGTGGACGCGAGCAACTGAGGACAAGCCCTCGGCCTATTAGTACCGGTCACCTCCACACCTCACGGTGCTTCCAGATCCGGCCTATCAACCCAGTCGTCTACTGGGAGCCTTACCCCATCAAGTGGGTGGGAGTCCTCATCTCGAAGCAGGCTTCCCGCTTAGATGCTTTCAGCGGTTATCCCTCCCGAACGTAGCCAACCAGCCATGCCCTTGGCAGAACAACTGGCACACCAGAGGTTCGTCCGTCCCGGTCCTCTCGTACTAGGGACAGCCCTTCTCAAGACTCCTACGCGCGCAGCGGATAGGGACCGAACTGTCTCACGACGTTCTAAACCCAGCTCGCGTACCGCTTTAATGGGCGAACAGCCCAACCCTTGGGACCGACTCCAGCCCCAGGATGCGACGAGCCGACATCGAGGTGCCAAACCATCCCGTCGATATGGACTCTTGGGGAAGATCAGCCTGTTATCCCCGGGGTACCTTTTATCCGTTGAGCGACGGCGCTTCCACAAGCCACCGCCGGATCACTAGTCCCGACTTTCGTCCCTGCTCGACCCGTCGGTCTCACAGTCAAGCTCCCTTGTGCACTTACACTCACCACCTGATTACCAACCAGGCTGAGGGAACCTTTGGGCGCCTCCGTTACCCTTTAGGAGGCAACCGCCCCAGTTAAACTACCCATCAGACACTGTCCCTGATCCGGATCACGGACCCAGGTTAGACATCCAGCACGACCAGACTGGTATTTCAACGACGACTCCACCCGAACTGGCGTCCGAGCTTCACAGTCTCCCAGCTATCCTACACAAGCCGAACCGAACACCAATATCAAACTGTAGTAAAGGTCCCGGGGTCTTTCCGTCCTGCTGCGCGAAACGAGCATCTTTACTCGTAGTGCAATTTCACCGGGCCTATGGTTGAGACAGTCGAGAAGTCGTTACGCCATTCGTGCAGGTCGGAACTTACCCGACAAGGAATTTCGCTACCTTAGGATGGTTATAGTTACCACCGCCGTTTACTGGCGCTTAAGTTCTCAGCTTCGCCACCCCGAAAGATGACTAACCGGTCCCCTTAACGTTCCAGCACCGGGCAGGCGTCAGTCCGTATACATCGCCTTACGGCTTCGCACGGACCTGTGTTTTTAGTAAACAGTCGCTTCTCGCTGGTCTCTGCGGCCACACCCAGCTCAAGGAGCAAGTCCCCTCACCAGACATGGCCCCCCTTCTCCCGAAGTTACGGGGGCATTTTGCCGAGTTCCTTAACCATAGTTCACCCGAACGCCTCGGTATTCTCTACCAGACCACCTGAGTCGGTTTAGGGTACGGGCCGCCATGAAACTCGCTAGAGGCTTTTCTCGACAGCATAGGATCATCCACTTCACCACAATCGGCTCGGCATCAGGTCTCAGCCTCCATGAACGGCGGATTTACCTACCGTCCGGCCTACACCCTTACCCCGGGACAACCACCGCCCGGGATGGACTACCTTCCTGCGTCACCCCATCACTCACCTACTAACCGCTTGGGCCGGCGGCTCCACCACTCCGAGATTGTCCGAAGACGCACCCGGCGGTTTCACGGCCTTAGCATCACGATGCTCGATGTTTGACGCTTCACAGCGGGTACCGGAATATCAACCGGTTATCCATCGACTACGCCTGTCGGCCTCGCCTTAGGTCCCGACTTACCCTGGGCAGATCAGCTTGACCCAGGAACCCTTAGTCAATCGGCGCACACGTTTCCCACGTGTGAATCGCTACTCATGCCTGCATTCTCACTCGTCAACCGTCCACAACTCGCTTCCACGGCTGCTTCACCCGGCAGACGACGCTCCCCTACCCATCACAGCCTCCGTTGGGAGTACATGCTGCAATGACACGACTTCGGCGGTACGCTTGAGCCCCGCTACATTGTCGGCGCGGAATCACTAGACCAGTGAGCTATTACGCACTCTTTCAAGGGTGGCTGCTTCTAAGCCAACCTCCTGGTTGTCTCTGCGACTCCACATCCTTTCCCACTTAGCGTACGCTTAGGGGCCTTAGTCGATGCTCTGGGCTGTTTCCCTCTCGACCATGGAGCTTATCCCCCACAGTCTCACTGCCGCGCTCTCACTTACCGGCATTCGGAGTTTGGCTAAGGTCAGTAACCCGGTAGGGCCCATCGCCTATCCAGTGCTCTACCTCCGGCAAGAAACACACGACGCTGCACCTAAATGCATTTCGGGGAGAACCAGCTATCACGGAGTTTGATTGGCCTTTCACCCCTAACCACAGGTCATCCCCCAGGTTTTCAACCCTGGTGGGTTCGGTCCTCCACGACCTCTTACAGCCGCTTCAACCTGCCCATGGCTAGATCACTCCGCTTCGGGTCTTGAGCGTGCTACTCAACCGCCCTGTTCGGACTCGCTTTCGCTACGGCTACCCCACAACGGGTTAACCTCGCAACACACCGCAAACTCGCAGGCTCATTCTTCAAAAGGCACGCAGTCACGACGTTGAGTGCAAGCACTCAACGCGACGCTCCCACGGCTTGTAGGCACACGGTTTCAGGTACTATTTCACTCCGCTCCCGCGGTACTTTTCACCATTCCCTCACGGTACTATCCGCTATCGGTCACCAGGGAATATTTAGGCTTAGCGGGTGGTCCCGCCAGATTCACACGGGATTTCTCGGGCCCCGTGCTACTTGGGTGTCTCTCAAACGAGCCGCTAATGTTTCGACTACGGGGGTCTTACCCTCTACGCCGGACCTTTCGCATGTCCTTCGCCTACATCAACGGTTTCTGACTCGTCCTGTCGCCGGCAGACGACAGAAGAGAGATCCCACAACCCCCACAACGCAACCCCTGCCGGGTCTCACACGCCATAGGTTTGGCCTCATCCGGTTTCGCTCGCCACTACTCCCGGAATCACGGTTGTTTTCTCTTCCTGCGGGTACTGAGATGTTTCACTTCCCCGCGTTCCCTCCACTTGCCCTATGTGTTCAGGCAAGGGTGACAGCCCATGACGACTGCCGGGTTTCCCCATTCGGACACCCCCGGATCAAAGCCTGGTTGACGACTCCCCGGGGCCTATCGTGGCCTCCCACGTCCTTCATCGGTTCCTGGTGCCAAGGCATCCACCGTGCGCCCTTAAAAACTTGGCCACAGATGCTCGCGTCCACTGTGCAGTTCTCAAACAACGACCAACCACCCATCACCCCGGGAACAACATCCCGAGTGCACTGGGGCCGGCAACCCGAAGACCCAGCCTCACGGCCGTGCCCTCAGACACCCAACAGCATGCCCGACCAGACCCCGCCCGGAGATCACGCGTTCCACACTCCGAAGAGCAGTACTAGCAGCCTCCGACCCGGAAACCCGGCCGAATAGTCAACGTTCCACCCATGAGCAACCAGCACCGGACGTACGCCGATGTACTGGCCTCTGGACTGCCGAAGCAGCCAAGAAGTGCTCCTTAGAAAGGAGGTGATCCAGCCGCACCTTCCGGTACGGCTACCTTGTTACGACTTCGTCCCAATCGCCAGTCCCACCTTCGACCGCTCCCTCCCTTGCGGGTTGGGCCACGGGCTTCGGGTGTTACCGACTTTCGTGACGTGACGGGCGGTGTGTACAAGGCCCGGGAACGTATTCACCGCAGCAATGCTGATCTGCGATTACTAGCAACTCCGACTTCATGGGGTCGAGTTGCAGACCCCAATCCGAACTGAGACCGGCTTTTTGAGATTCGCTCCACCTCACGGTATCGCAGCTCATTGTACCGGCCATTGTAGCACGTGTGCAGCCCAAGACATAAGGGGCATGATGACTTGACGTCGTCCCCACCTTCCTCCGAGTTGACCCCGGCGGTCTCCCGTGAGTCCCCAACACCCCGAAGGGCTTGCTGGCAACACGGGACAAGGGTTGCGCTCGTTGCGGGACTTAACCCAACATCTCACGACACGAGCTGACGACAGCCATGCACCACCTGTACACCGACCACAAGGGGGGCACTATCTCTAATGCTTTCCGGTGTATGTCAAGCCTTGGTAAGGTTCTTCGCGTTGCGTCGAATTAAGCCACATGCTCCGCTGCTTGTGCGGGCCCCCGTCAATTCCTTTGAGTTTTAGCCTTGCGGCCGTACTCCCCAGGCGGGGAACTTAATGCGTTAGCTGCGGCACCGACGACGTGGAATGTCGCCAACACCTAGTTCCCACCGTTTACGGCGTGGACTACCAGGGTATCTAATCCTGTTCGCTCCCCACGCTTTCGCTCCTCAGCGTCAGTAATGGCCCAGAGATCCGCCTTCGCCACCGGTGTTCCTCCTGATATCTGCGCATTTCACCGCTACACCAGGAATTCCGATCTCCCCTACCACACTCTAGCTAGCCCGTATCGAATGCAGACCCGGGGTTAAGCCCCGGGCTTTCACACCCGACGTGACAAGCCGCCTACGAGCTCTTTACGCCCAATAATTCCGGACAACGCTTGCGCCCTACGTATTACCGCGGCTGCTGGCACGTAGTTAGCCGGCGCTTCTTCTGCAGGTACCGTCACTTTCGCTTCTTCCCTGCTGAAAGAGGTTTACAACCCGAAGGCCGTCATCCCTCACGCGGCGTCGCTGCATCAGGCTTTCGCCCATTGTGCAATATTCCCCACTGCTGCCTCCCGTAGGAGTCTGGGCCGTGTCTCAGTCCCAGTGTGGCCGGTCGCCCTCTCAGGCCGGCTACCCGTCGTCGCCTTGGTGAGCCATTACCTCACCAACAAGCTGATAGGCCGCGGGCTCATCCTTCACCGCCGGAGCTTTTAACCACCACTCAGGAGAGTGGAAGTGTTATCCGGTATTAGACCCCGTTTCCAGGGCTTGTCCCAGAGTGAAGGGCAGATTGCCCACGTGTTACTCACCCGTTCGCCACTAATCCCCACCGAAGTGGTTCATCGTTCGACTTGCATGTGTTAAGCACGCCGCCAGCGTTCGTCCTGAGCCAGGATCAAACTCTCCGTGAATGCTTCCGGGTCATCCCGGTAACACACACGAGAGCGGAACAGCCGGGCGGAATAAGCCCAGCCGTTCACAGCGTCCTCGCTGTGTTCTTCTTCAAAGGAACCTCAACCCGATCGGAAACCGACCAGGTCGGGGTATCAACATATCTGGCGTTGACTTTTGGCACGCTGTTGAGTTCTCAAGGAACGGACGCTTCCTTTGTACTCACCCGAGAGACTCTCTCAGGCTTTCCTCCGGGCGCTTCCCTTCGGTCTTGCGTTTCCGACTCTATCAGACGTTTTCGCTGTCCGATTTCCTCGGTGCTTTCCAGGTTCCCGCTTCCGCGTTTCCCTTTCCGGCGGTTCCGACTTTATCAGAGGTTTCAGGCCGTAATGACCGGCCGTTCGTTCTGAATCATTCGGAGGGTGGCTTCATCGAAGTCGAATTATCGACTGTCTCGAGAAGCAGATAGTTTCCAGCTGGTCGCCGATCGGGATCGACTCTGTCGATCCAGCTCCAGGCAACTGTTCGAATCTACCTCCCCGTCCGCTCTGTGTCAACGGAGTCGGTGGGGCGGGGAAGACAGTAGCAGCTCATCGCACGTGCCCGCACATCAGGCAGCGGTGGGAACTGCTGCGCTCCGCCCGGTCTCCTCGAGATCTCCCGTGTCGCCGGCGCGCTCCGCACGTCCACCCAGGACGAAGACGTACGCCAGGAACGCGAGCTCGACCAGGATGCCGATGCCGGTGCGGGCCCAGGTGGGCAGACCGGACGGGGTCACAAAACCCTCGACGGCCCCGGAGACGAACAGGACGAGGGCGAGTCCCAACGCCATCCCGAGGGCCGCGCGGCCTTCCTCCGCGAGCGCGGCGCGACGGGACCGCGGGCCGGGGTCGATGACTGTCCAGCCGAGCCGGAGTCCGGTACCGGCGGCTACGAAGACCGCGGTCAGTTCGAGCAGACCGTGCGGGAGGACGAGTCCGAGGAAGGTGTCGAGCCGGCCCGCGGATGACATGAGTCCGAAGCCCACTCCCAGGTTGAGCATGTTCTGGAAGAGGATCCAGAGGACCGGCAGGCCCAGGAAGATGCCCAGGATCAGGCAGAGGGCGGCGGCCTCCGCGTTGTTCGTCCACACCTGGGCGGCGAAGGACGCCGCCGGATGGCTCGAGTAGTAGCTCTCGTACTCGCCCCCGGGACGGGTGAGTTCGCGCAGTTCGCTGGGGGCGGCGATCGTGGACCGCACCTCGGGGTGGGTGCCGATCCACCACCCCAGGAGCACGGCCACCGTGGTGGAGAGCAGCGCGGTGGGCACCCACCAGTGACGTGAGCGATAGACGGCGGCGGGGAATCCCGCCGTCAGGAAGCGGGCGACGTCGCGCCAGGAGGCACGGCGGGTGCCGGTGACCGTCGCTCGCGCACGGGCGACGAGTCGGCTGAGACGGCCGGTGAGCTGCGGATCGGGGGCGCTGGACTGGATCAGTGACAGATGCGTGGCGGCACGCTGGTAGAGGGCGACGAGTTCGTCGGCCTCTGCTCCGGTCAGACGACGCCTACGGCGCAGCAGTGCGTCGAGACGGTCCCATTCGGCGCGGTGCGTGGACGTGAAGACGTCGAGGTCCATGGATGTGCCCCTCCTCGTCCGCTCGTCCCACGGGGCGGCCGACGCCCGCGCCGTACGTCAGGTAGTCGTACTGCGATGTTCTCCGCTGTCAGCTTGGCAGACTGGCCGGAGGTGGGGTGGGCCAGGGAAGGAACGCGGTGTGAGCGAGCTGGTGACGGGTGAGGCCGTGGCGTTGGAGCTGCGGCCCGCGAGGCTGCCCAGCCGGGTACTGGCGGTGGCGTTGGACCTGGTCGTGGCGGTGGTGGCGTACATCGTCGTGATGGTCGTGGTGGTGCTGGCCGCTTCGGGGCTCGACGAGGCGGCGCAGGTCGCCCTGTCGATCGCCGCGTTCCTCCTGGTGCTGGTGGGTGGGCCCATCGCGGTGGAGACCCTGAGCCACGGGCGGTCGCTCGGGAAGCTCGCGTGCGGGCTGCGGGTGGTCCGGGACGACGGCGGGCCGATCCGGTTCCGGCACGCGCTGGTGCGGGGGGCGATCGGGATGGTGGAGATCCTCATGACGTTCGGCGTCGTGGCCTGTATCGCCTCCCTCGTGTCGGCGCGGGGGCGCCGGCTCGGTGACGTGTTCGCCGGGACGCTGGTCGTGCGGGAGCGGATCCCGGCCGGGGGGACGGGTTTCGTGCCTCCTCCTCCGCCATGGCTGGCGGGGCGGTTCTCCGGGCTGGATCTGTCGGCGGTGCCGGACGGGCTGTGGCTGGCGGTGCGGCAGTACCTGACGCGCATGCCGCAGCTGGATCCGCGGGTGGGCTGGGGCATGGCGGAGCGGCTCGCGGGTGATCTCGCCGCCCGTACGGGGACGCAGGCGCCGCCGGACCTGCCGCCGGCCGTGTTCCTGGCGGCGGTGATGCACGAACGTCGGGCGCGGGAGATCCGCCGGGCGGCCGGCGCAGGGGTGGGGCCGGGCGTGCCGGGCGACGGATACGTTCCGGGCGCTCATCCGCAGCCCTACCCGGTGGCGCCGTCCGTTCCCCCGTCCCCGTCGATGGGTGCTCCCGCTTCTCCGCCGGCGGCGCCGTCCGCGGGCACCGTGCGGGAGGCGGGGCCGGGCCGTCCCGCCACCGGGTTCGTGCCGCCTGCCTGAGTCCGGCGCGGACAGCCGGGGTCGGGCCGGGCCGGCAGGTCCCGGGTCAGGTGAAGGTGGACGGGGGCGATTCCAGGTCCTCCAGCTCGATGCCGGGGGCTTCGAGTACCACGTCGCCGGTGAGGTGGACGGTGTGCTGCTCGCCCGTGTCCAGGGCTGTGACCTGGTATGTCTCCACGGTCAGAGGGCCGTTGTCAGTGGCGTGTGCTTGTCTTCGGACCAAGGCCCAGGACTGGTCCACGGTGCGGGGGGCGAGAACCGGATCCGTGAGTGCGACGAGGCGTACGCGCGTCGCGGCGGAGGAGGGGGTGAGGCGCAGGAGACGGGCGGTGGCGACGAGGAACGCCGGGGACGTGCCGGTGAAGGCGTGGGCGCGCACATTGCCTTCGGTGGCGTGGGTTCCGGTGGGGTCGGTGCGGACCCAGGTGACGCCGTCCAGGGCGGCGCCGCGGACCTGCCAGTCCGCAGCACTGAGTTCGAGCCGGATGGGGCGGCCCCGTTCGTCGAGGGCGAGGTCGACGGAGCCTGCGGGGTCGCCGGAGGGAGTGGTGCGTCGGGCGACGTAGCGCCAGCCGGACGGGCCTGGCGCGCACTGGAAGTGTTCTTCGCCGAGGGAGGTGTGATCGTGCGGATCGTGGAGCGAATACCGGCCGCGGGGCATGGGGTTCCTGGGTCGTGAACGGGCGGACGCGGCCGGAGGGCCGGACGGGCAGGCCCCCGTCACGGGGGTGCGGGGGCCTGCGCGAGCACCTGGGCGACGTCACCGGCCGGCTGCCGGGCATGCACGGCAGCCGGCCGGCGGCGGGGCTCAGTAGCGGTAGTGGTCCGACTTGAAGGGGCCGTCGACCTCGACGCCGATGTACGCGGCCTGCTCGGGGCGGAGCTTGGTGAGCTTGACGCCGAGCGCGTCCAGGTGGAGCCGGGCGACCTTCTCGTCGAGGTGCTTGGGCAGCACGTAGACGCCGGTCGGGTACTCGTCGGGCTTGGTGAACAGCTCGATCTGGGCCAGGGTCTGGTCCGCGAAGGAGTTGGACATCACGAACGACGGGTGGCCGGTGGCATTGCCCAGGTTCAGCAGGCGGCCCTCGGAGAGGACGATGATCTTCTTGCCGTCCGGGAAGGTCCAGGTGTGGACCTGCGGCTTGACCTCGTCCTTGACGATGCCGGGGATCTTGGCGAGGCCGGCCATGTCGATCTCGTTGTCGAAGTGGCCGATGTTGCCGACGATGGCCTGGTGCTTCATCTTGGCCATGTCCGAGGCCATGATGATGTCCTTGTTGCCCGTGGTGGTGACGAAGATGTCGGCCTTGTCGATCACATCGTCGAGCGTGGTGACCTGGTAGCCGTCCATCGCCGCCTGGAGGGCGCAGATCGGGTCGATCTCGGTGATGATCACGCGTGCGCCCTGTCCGCGCAGGGACTCCGCGCAGCCCTTGCCCACGTCGCCGTAACCGCAGACGACCGCGGTCTTGCCGCCGATGAGAACGTCGGTGGCGCGGTTGATGCCGTCGATCAGGGAGTGGCGGCAGCCGTACTTGTTGTCGAACTTCGACTTGGTCACGGCGTCGTTGACGTTGATCGCCGGGAAGAGGAGGGTGCCGTCGCGCTGCATCTCGTACAGGCGGTGGACGCCGGTGGTGGTCTCCTCGGTGACGCCGCGGATCTCCGAGGCGAGCTGGGTCCACTTCTGCGAGCCGTCCGTGATGGTGCGGTGCAGGAGTTCGAGGATGACGCGGTGCTCGTCGGACTCGGCGGTGTCCAGGGCAGGGACCTTGCCGGCCTTCTCGTACTCGACGCCCTGGTGCACGAGGAGGGTGGCGTCGCCGCCGTCGTCGAGGATCATGTTGGGGCCGCCGGTGGGGCTGTCCGGCCAGGTCAGCGCCTGCTCGGTGCACCACCAGTACTCGTCCAGCGTCTCGCCCTTCCAGGCGAAGACGGGGATGCCGCGGGGGTTGTCGGGGGTGCCGTCGGGGCCGACGGCGATGGCGGCCGCGGCATGGTCCTGGGTGGAGAAGATGTTGCAGGAGGCCCAGCGGACCCGGGCGCCCAGGGCGACGAGGGTCTCGATGAGAACGGCGGTCTGCACGGTCATGTGCAGGGAGCCGGTGACGCGGGCGCCGGCCAGCGGCTGGGCCTCGGCGTACTCCTTGCGGATGGACATCAGGCCGGGCATCTCGTGCTCGGCGAGGGTGATCTCCTTGCGGCCGAATTCGGCCAGGGAGAGATCGGCGACCTTGAAGTCCTGTCGGTTGTCGACAGTCGTCATGGTGTGCTGCTCCTCGGGGTCGGTGCGAGGTGGGTACGGCTGGTCTGCGCGGCAGTCGGGCGGCACGACGGTGCCCGGAAGGGCACGGGTGTGCCCCGGGGCGTACGCGTGCCCGAGTGCGCGCAGCGCAGTCCGTCGGAGGCCCTCTCTCCCTCGGCCGGTCCGTTGCCGGACCGCCCGACCGCCATCAGCAGCGACGTCTGGCTCGCCTCCAAGCTACACCGGGCGGCCGGGTGGGCCCCAGGGGGCCGGTGGGCGGTGGGGGCCGGTTCCGGCCGGGTGCGCGGCGCGCGGGTGGGGTCAGTGGCCGGGGGTTTCGGTGGGGGTGGGGCCGCCGGGGGTGGCCTCGCGGTCGGCGCCCCTGGTGGCCTCGGCCTCGCTGTAGATGTCCGGTTCGAGGTAGATGACGCGGGCGATGGGGACGGCGGCGCGGATGCGGGTCTCGGCGGCGTCGATGGCCGTTGCCACCTGGGCGGCCGTGTCGTCGTGCTGGACGGCGATCTTGGCGGCGACCAGGAGTTCCTCGGGGCCGAGGTGGAGGGTGCGCATGTGGATGACGCGGGTGACCGTCTCGCCGTCGACGATCGCCGTCTCGATCGCCTTGACCTGTTCGGTGCCCGCGGACTCGCCGAGGAGCAGGGACTTGGTCTCGGCGGCCAGGACGAGGGCGATCACGACGAGGAGGACGCCGATGCAGACGGTGCCGACGCCGTCCCAGACGCCGTCGCCGGTGAGCAGGGCCAGGCCGACGCCGCCGAGGGCGAGGACCAGACCGATGAGGGCGCCGAAGTCCTCCAGGAGGACGACGGGCAGCTCGGGGGCCTTGGCGCGACGGACGTACTCGACCCAGGAGAGGTCGCCGCGGGTCTGGTTGGACTCCTTGATGGCGGTGCGGAAGGAGTAGCCCTCGGCGAGGATCGCGAAGACGAGGACGCCGACCGGCCAGTACCAGTGTTCGACGTCGTGCGGGTGGCTGATCTTCTCGTAGCCCTCGTAGATGGCGAACATGCCGCCGACGGAGAAGAGGACGATGGAGACGAGGAAGGCGTAGACGTACCGCTCGCGGCCGTAGCCGAAGGGGTGCTGCGGGGTCGCCTCGCGCTGGGCGCGCTTGCCGCCGACGAGGAGGAGGAACTGGTTGCCGGAGTCGGCGACCGAGTGGACGCCCTCGGCGAGCATCGAAGACGAGCCGCTGAAGGCGAACGCCACGAACTTCGATGCCGCGATGGCGAGGTTGGCGCCGAGTGCCGCCACGATCGCCCTGGTGCCGCCTGACGCGCTCATGTGTTCGCGTGGTCCCTTCGTTGCCGTCGTGGTCGCTCGTGCCGGGCTTTGCCCGTCCTTTGCCGGTGGGTCATTCTTGCAGCCCGGTGCTGCCGGGGTGCGCCGGGCCGCCTGAACGGTCCGCGGCCCGGCGGTGGTTCGACCGTGCTTCAGCGACGGCCGAGCGGTGGTTCAGACGGCGACCGTGGCGCGGAAGAGGGTGCCGGGGCCACTCGCCCGGACCGTTTCACCGGCCGGGACGTACACGGAGTGGCCCGGCGTCAGGTCCTCGTCGCCCACGCGCACCGTGCCCGCCGTGCAGAGCAGGATCTGGGGTGCGGGGCGGGTGAGGTCGCGCGGGGTGGCGCCGTCGGCCAGGACGTGGCGGGAGAGGCGGAACTCGTCGATGGGGGTGTCGTAGAGCTCCTCGCCGTCGGGTCCGGCCTCCGGGCGCAGCACGCCGGGGTCGCCTGCCTCGAAGCGGACGATGCGCAGCAGTTCGGGCACGTCGACGTGCTTGGGGGTCAGTCCGCAGCGCAGCACGTTGTCGGAGTTGGCCATGATCTCGACGCCGAGACCGTCGAGGTAGGCGTGCGGGACGCCGGCGCCGAGGAAGAGCGCCTCGCCGGGCTGCAGCCGCACGTGGTGGAGCAGCAGTGCGGCGATGACGCCGGGGTCGCCCGGGTAGTGGTGGGCGAGGCCGGCGTACGGGGCGTAGGGGCCGCCCAGGCGGGCGCAGGCGGCGGCGGTCTCGGTGACCGTGCGGTGCATGTCGTCGGGGTCCGCGGTCAGCACGGCGGTGAGGACCTCGCGCAGGGCGGCGTCCTCGGGGCGGGCGCGCAGCAGGTCGGCGTACGGCTTGAGGGAATCGACGCCGAGGCCCTCGAGCAGGGCGGCGGCCTCGGCGGGGTCGCGGAAGCCGCACAGGCCGTCGAACTCGGTGAGGGCGCAGATCAGTTCGGGCTTGTGGTTGGCGTCCTTGTAGTTGCGGTGGGCCGCGTCGATCGGGACGCCGCGGCGTTCCTCGTCCTGGTAGCCCTCCCTGGCCTGGTCGAGGTTGGGGTGCACCTGGAGGGAGAGGGGGGCGCCGGCGGCGAGGATTTTCAGCAGGAACGGCAGCCGGGGGCCGAACGCCGCGACCGCCCGCCCGCCCAGTTCGCGCTCCGGGGCCTCGGCGATCACCCGGTCGAGGGGGCCGCGGGGGGTGCGGGACGGGGCTCCCGGGTGGGCTCCCATCCACAGCTCCGCCTGCGGTTCGCCGGTCGGCTCCTCGCCGAGCAGGGCGGGGAGGGCGGTGACGGAGCCCCAGGCGTAGGGGCGGACGGTGTTGGTGAGGCGGTCCATGTGGTGTCTCCGGGACGGGTGGGGCCCCGGGGCCCCGTCGGCGGCGGGAGTGGGTGGCTCGGTGTGGGTGGCTCGGTGCGGGTGCGGGTGTGTGGGCCGGGTGCGGGCGGCGTGGTCAGTTGTTCGTGGCGAGGGCCAGGTAGACGGCGGCGAAGTCCGTGACGGCGATGAGTTCCGCGAGGGTCTCCAGTTCGCCGCCTTCCTCCGGTTCGAGTTCGCTGATCGGTGTGTCGTGGCCGTAGGCCAGGTCGCGGGCGGCGGGGGCCGCGCTGAGGCCGCCGATCGGGCGGTCGCGGAGCAGCACCACGCGCGCGCGGAGGGCGGCGGGTTCCTCGACGCGGTCGCGGAAGAAGTCCTCGGGGTCGGCGCCGGCGGCGAGCGGCCCGGACAGCAGCACGCTGTGCGCGGCGAGCGCCTCGGGCAGTTGTGCGGTGACGGCGGGGCGGCCGGCCAGTTCGGCGAGCGCGGCGGTGAAACGGCGGCCGGCGGGGCCCGCCGAGGTGCCCTCCGTCCAGATCACCGGGAGGCTGTCGGCGAGTTCGGCGGCGAGGGTCTTGGCCGGGTTGCCGTACGTGGCGATGGCCGGGCCACAGCGTTCGGCGACCCGGTCGAGGCGGTCGGCGACCTTTTCCAGCGCTTCGGGTGGCGCGGTCAGCACGCCGGTGCGGTCCAGGAGGGCGAGAAGGGGGGTGAGCAGGGCCCACAGGATGCCGGGGGCGGAGGCGGTGGGGGGCTCGGGGGTGGCGACGGAGGCTACGGGCTCCTGCGGGGGTTCCGGGGCGGCGGGTTCGTTCGGGGCGGCGGCTTGGTTCGGAGCGGACGCCATCGGGACGAAGAGGCCGTGGGCGCGGTCGACGGCGTCCGCGAGCGGTGTCCGGGAGGGGGCCACGGCGACGACCGTGCAGCCGCGGCGGTATGCCTGTTCGACGAGGAGCGCGAGGCCGGGTTCGGAGCCGTCGGGGGTCGGCACCAGGAGGAGGTCCACGGGGCCGGCCCAGCCGGGGAGTTCCCAGCGCAGGGCGCCGGGGGCGGGGGCCACGCCGGTGGGATGCACGCGGGTGACCGGACAGGCCGAGCCGGCGAGCGTGGTGAGCAGCTCCGCGACGCCCGCGGAAGCCGTGCCGGGGCCCGCGATCAGGACGGCGCGGGGGCGGCCGTCGGGCTGCAGCCGGGGGATGCCGGCCTCGGTGGCGTGACGGAGGGCGGTGCGGACGCGGGCGCCGGCCTCGGCGGCGCCGCGGAGGAGGCCGCGACGGTCGGCTTCGGCGAGTGCGTCGGGGGTGTCGAGCAACGATTCGTCGAGCATGGTGCGGGGCCTCCGGGCGCGGGGCGAAGGGGGTGGGGCCGGGGGACTTGTGCCGCTGGGGCCGGGGTGGCCCGGCCGGGCGCCCTACGCCGGGCGGCGGGCCTCGTCCACGAGGAGGACGGGGATGCCGTCGCGGATGGGGTAGGCCAGGGCGCAGTCCTCCGCGGTGCAGAGCAGCTCGTTGTCCGCCTCGTTCTCCTTGAGGGGGGCGTGGCAGGCCGGGCAGGCGAGAATCTCGAGGAGGCCGGCTTCGAGCGGCATGGAGGGTCCCTTCGGGGTGGGGCGGGCGCGTGGCCTGGTCAGGGTACCGCCGTGGGGGCTGCGGGTGGGGGTCGGGCCGGGGGGTCTTCGCCCCCGCCGCCCCTGCCCTTCCCGGCCACCAGGGGCTCCGCCCCTTCGGCCCCGGCGGGGCCGCGCCCCCTGCACCCCCGGCCCCGGGCCGCACCCGCGCTGTCCCCGCGGGGCTGCGCCCCTGCACCCCGTCGAGACGTAAGGGGCTCCGCCCCGGGAGCCGGGTTGAGGGCCCCGCCCCGGCCCCCGGGGGGCTCTGCCCCCCTGGACCCCCGAGGGGCGGGGGCTGCGCCCCCTTCACCCGGCAGGCGTGAGCAGGGCTCGCTCCCCCACCCGGGAGGCGTGGGAGCTCACCCGACAAACCCGCGGGCGCCACGACTCGCCCCCGCACCCGGCGGGCGGGAAGGGCTCGCCCTCGCGCCCGGGAGACACAAGGACCCGCCCCGTACCCCGGCAGAGGTGAAAGGAGGCCGGCGTCAAGGGGGACGGTTGGGGGTCAGGATCTGATGAGGGTCAGGGCCTCGTCGCGGATTTTTGTCATCGTCGGTTCGTCCTTCGCTTCGGCGTTGAGGCGGAGGAGCGGTTCCGTGTTGGAGGGGCGGACGTTGAACCACCAGTCCTCGGCGGACACGGTCAGGCCGTCCAGGGTGTCCAGCTCCACGCCGGCGCGGTTCTCGAACGCCGTGCGGATCGCCGTCAGGCGGGCGGTCCGGTCGTCGACCGTGGAGTTGATCTCGCCCGACGCGGCGTAGCGGTCGTACGCGGCGACGAGGCGGGACAGTGGGGCCTCCTGGCCGCCAAGGGCGGCGAGGACGTGGAGGGCGGCCAGCATGCCCGTGTCCGCGTTCCAGAAGTCGCGGAAGTAGTAGTGCGCGGAGTGCTCGCCGCCGAAGATCGCGCCGGAGCGCGCCATCTCGGCCTTGATGAAGGAGTGGCCCACCCGGGTGCGGACCGGGGTGCCGCCGTTCTCGCGCACCACCTCCGCGACCGACCGCGAGGTGATCAGGTTGTGGATGACCGTGCCCCGGCCGCCGTACCGGGCCAGTTCGCGGGCGGCGACCAGTGCGGTGATCGCGGACGGGGAGACCGGCTCGCCCCGCTCGTCGACGACGAAGCAGCGGTCGGCGTCGCCGTCGAACGCGAGTCCGAGGTCGGCGCCCTCCTCGCGGACGCGCCGTTGCAGGTCCACGAGATTCGCCGGGTCGAGCGGGTTCGCCTCGTGGTTCGGGAACGTGCCGTCCAGTTCGAAGTACATCGGGACGAGGGTGACGGGCAGATCGGCGAAGACGGTCGGCACCGTGTGCCCGCCCATGCCGTTGCCCGCGTCGACGACGACCTTCAGCGGGCGGACCGAGGTCAGGTCGACGAGGGAGAGCAGGTGCGCCGCGTAGTCGTTCAACGTGTCGCGCCGGGTGAACGTCCCCTGACGTTCCGTCGGTTCCGGGGCGTCGCCCTCGCTCCACTGTTCGACCAGGGACCGGATCTCCGTGAGGCCGGTGTCCTGGCCGACCGGGGCCGCGCCGGCGCGGCACAGCTTGATGCCGTTGTACCGCGCCGGGTTGTGCGAGGCGGTGAACATCGCGCCCGGCAGGTCGAGCGCGCCCGAGGCGTAGTAGAGCTGGTCGGTGGAGCACAGGCCGATGTGGGTGACGTCGGCGCCCCGGGCCGCCGCCCCGCGCGCGAAGGCGTCGGACAGCCCGGGGGACGAGGGCCGCATGTCGTGCCCGACCGCGATCGCCCGCGCGCCGGTCACCTGGACGAAGGCCGCGCCGAAGAGCGCGGCCAGCGACTCGTCCCACTGGTCCGGTACGACACCGCGTACGTCGTACGCTTTCACGATCTGCGACAGATCAGCAGCCACGGCCGGCCTTCCCTGAGGTCATTTGGGGGTGTGGGATGTCGAGGAGTCCTGCCGTCCGGGCGTCCGGGAGGAACCGGCATGTCCGGTGCGGATCGGAGTCCGACGACTGGCCCAAAGTACCCGGGGACGCCCGTGAGCCGTGGCGGCCCGGCCTGGTCGGCGGCGTGGGCCGTCAGTTGTCCGGCGAGCGGAGCACCCTCAGATGACCGCGGCGGGCCACCTCCATCGGGTCCGCGGTGCGGCCGCCGCCCGCCTCCGCGGCGCGCTGCTGCGGGCGGGCCGCCTCGCGGACCGCGTTGGCGAGCGCCTCCAGGTCGTCGCCGCTGGGGCGCGCGGGGGCGGAGCCGTCCAGCAGCCGTACGACTTCCCAGCCTCGGGGGGCGGTGAGGCGCTCGGAGTGCTCGGCGCACAGGTCGTAGCAGTGGGGCTCGGCATAGGTGGCGAGCGGGCCGAGGACCGCGGTCGAGTCGGCGTAGACGTACGTCAGCGTCGCTACGGCGGGACGGCCGCAAGCGGTGCGCGAACAGCGACGTACAGGGCTCACGACGTTGGACGGTACCGCACTCTTGAGCGGGCCGCGACGACTGTCTCCCAGGTCACTCCCCCGTGTCGGGCTGTGAGGCGCCCCACACGCACTGTTCGTTCCACCTCCCTGACGTGCGAGGACAGGAGATGACGAAATACCGAACGGGTATGAATCCGGTCAGAAGACCGCCCAGAAATGATCAAATCGCATGAGTCGGCCGACCTCGGGCGACTCCTGAAACATACGTGATCAAGCCGAGCTTGGCTGGAATGCCCCCCTCCGGCCGTGTCGGCCCACGGCCCGTGCCGTGGGCTCCCTCCGCTTCTCCTCCAACCCTGTCCCGGCGCCTCCCGGGCTCCCGTCGCGCCGGTGCGGGGCGCGCGGGCGACGGCGGGGCTACGCTTCGTAAGTGATGGACAACCTCGTACCGCACCGCAGCGCCGCCCCCGGGCCCCGCCGCCGCGACCGGCACGGCAGGGGTATGCGCGGCCCCATCGCACCACCGCAGGTGCCGCTCGCCGCGAGCCGCGGCGAGGCCTTCGCGGACCTGGTGCAGGACTCGGTGGAGCGTCTCGAACGACGCTGGCCCCAACTGTCGGACGTCGACTTCCTGGTCCTGGACGTGCCCCGCCTCGACGGCACGGCCGGCTGGAGCGACGAGACCGTGCCGCTGGGCGGCACCGTCGCGGCCCGGGACGGCCGGCCCGCACGGGTCGTGGTCTACCGGCGCCCGGTGGAGATCCGCACCAAGGGACGGGACGAGCGGGCGGCGCTGGTCCACGAGGTGGTCGTGGAGCAGGTCGCCGAGGTGCTCGGGCTCACCCCGGAGACGGTCGATCCCCGGTACGGGGAGGACGAGGACTGACCGTTCCGCCGGGACGGGGAGGGCGGTCGTCGCCCACCGGTGCCGGGTGGGACGGTGTCCGCCCCCGGTGCCGGGAGCGTCCGCCTCCGGCCGTCATCAGTTCTGCAGAACCGACAGGTCCTGGTCCGCCTTCGGGACCGCGACGGTGCCCCGGTCGTCGGGGAGCGTCTGGACGGTGAAGGCCGGGACGCCCTCGTAGGTCCGCTCCAGGGTGCGCGAGGCGTACACCGCACCGCCCGACAGACGTTCGACCGTAAGGGCGTAGGTGCCCTTCAGTCCGTCCGGCACGGGCGCGGTGACGTTCTCGGTGGCGCCGCCCTTGATGCTGTACTCCTTCGTCGCCGCCGTGCCGCCCTCGCTGCCCGCCGACGCCGTGACCCGCACCTTCGCCGAGGCACCGGGCGCGGTCAGGGACAGCACCGTGCCCTTGGCGCCGTTCCCGGCGGCCGAGGCCCTGGTGTCCACCGGTGCGGTGGCCGGGATGAAGGCGGTCTCCTGCTTGCCGCTCTTGCCGCGCAGCACGCGCACGGCGGCCACCACCGGCACCGAACCGTCGCCCGAGGTCAGGACCAGCGAACCGGCTTCACCACGGGTGAGGTCGCCGAGGTCGACGGCGGTCGTCATGCCGGCCTTGACGTGCACCGACTCGTGGCCCGCCGGGGTGATCAGACCGGAGGGGGAGGCGAGCCGCACCTTCAGGTCGGCGTCGGAATCGCCCGGCGCGAACGCGACCAGCGTCACGTCGGTGGCGTCCTCGGGGATGCCGGGCAGCACGAGCCGGGTGGCCGGGTCGGTGGTGGCGGGCAGCCAGTCGCCGCCCAGTTGGTCGTCGAGAGCCTGGACGGTGGCGGCGACCCGGCCGCTGCGGACGCTCACATGGACGGTGAGGTCCTTCTCGTCGGCCTCCGTGAGCGTCGACAGCAGGATCGGCTCGCTCGCGTGCGGCTTGACGGTGATGCCGTCGCCGACGGTGGACTTCAGGGCGCCGTCCTTGCCGTAGAGCTCGACGTCGACGACGGCGGCGGAGTCGTCCGGGTTGGTCAGGTGCACGTAGTCCGTGCGGGAGGCGGCGGTGCTGGCGCCCGGGAACCAGAACTCGGTGTCAGGGAGGCCGCACGCGGTGCCGAGCAGTCCGCGGCCGGCGCCGGCGGCGACCTCGGTGGTCTGCTGCACCGTCCAGCCGGGCGCGAACCGGCCGGTGGCGATGCCGGTCAGGGCGGGGGCCCCGGCGCCCGAGGTGTCGTCGGCGACCGGGGTGCCGGGCTCCTTGGGGTTCAGCGCGGGCGCGCCGGCGCTCTGCTCACCGGACTTCCCGCCGCCCTTGGAACCGCCGCCCTTCGTGCCGCCGCCCTTCGCGTCGGGGGACTGTCCGTCCGCCGCCGCCAGTTGCGCCTTGCCGTCGCCCTCGGTGCCCTTGGTGACTGGGGTGAAGGACGTGTACACCGTGTCGGCCAGGTCGGAGTTGCTCGGTGCGGGGCACAGCAGGCTGGTGCGCTCCACGGGCAGTTGGGCCGCCGCACGGGCGGTGTTCCCTCTCGAGTCGGC
Organism: Streptomyces sp. B3I8; assembly: GCF_030816915.1. Taxonomy (NCBI): domain Bacteria; kingdom Bacillati; phylum Actinomycetota; class Actinomycetes; order Kitasatosporales; family Streptomycetaceae; genus Streptomyces; species Streptomyces sp. B3I8. Next base: position 2,771,363 of record NZ_JAUSYN010000002.1, read on the forward strand.
CGGGGCGTTCATCGTGGCGAACCCGGTGACGGCGGCGAGCGCGGCCGTGCCGGCGATCAGGGACAGGGTGGTGCGCTTCACTGCTGGCTCCCGTGGGGGCGCTCGCGGTCGGTGTCGGGCGCGGGGTCGTACGGCGTGCCCTGGCCGTACGGGTCGTTCTCGTCGTACGGATCGCCCTGGCCGTACTGGGCTCCTTGTTCGTACGGGGCCTGCGGGTCGTACGGGGCCTGCGGGTCGTAGCTCGGGGCGTACCCCTGGTCGTACGGGGTGCCGCCGCCGTAGGCGTACGGATCGTACTGGCCGTTCTGCGGGGCCCCGGCGTCCTGGTAGGGGTCGCCCTGATAGGGCTGCCGCTGCGCCTCGTACGTTTCCTGCGGGTACTGGCCGCCCTGGTAGGGGTCGGCCTGGTAGCCCGCGTACTCGGCGTCCTGGTAGCCGTCGGCGTCGGCGCCGGCTGTGTCCCAGGTGTCGTACCCCTGCTGCGGGACGGTGGCGGTGGCCGGGGCCGCGTCGTCCGCACCCTGCCCGGCCGGCCGGGCGAACTCGTCGTCGGGCGTCCCGGGTACGGGCCCGTCGGCGCCGTCCCCGAACGCCCCGAACGCCCCGAACGCCCCGAACGCCCCGGGCTCAGCGGACGCCTCGGTCCCGCCGGGCGCCTCGAACTCTCCGGTTCCCTCGGCCGCCTCGGCGCGTTCGCGCAGGCGACGGGCGCGGCGGCCGTCGCCGGTGATGTCCTGGGCGGGCACGAGCGGCTCGTCGGGCATGTCGTCGTCGACGACGCGGCGGCGGCCCGGCAGGGCGAGCACCACCAGGACGAGAGCGAGCAGTCCCTGCGCCCACAGCCAGGCGCTGTGCGCCAGCGGCGTCTCGTACGTGACGTCCAGGCGGCCGCCGGTCGCGGGGAGCTCGAAGCCCTGGGCCCAGCCGTCGACGGTGGTGCGGGTGAGCGGCTTGCCTTCCAGCGTGGCCGTCCAGTGGGCATCGGCGGTGTCGGCGATCCGCAGGATCCGGTCGCCGGAACCGGAGGCCGCGGGGATCTTGGTGTGGATCTCGACGGGTCCGGCGGCGACGGCCTCCGGCCCGCCGGAGCCGGAATCCGCACCCGAACCCGCGCCGGGACCCGTGTCCGAGCCCGAGCCGGTGACGATGGCCGCGCGGGAGACCTGGCGGTCCACCCGCCACAGCGCGCTGCCGTCCCGCTGGCTGAGCCGGCTCAGCCCGGGCGTGGCGTCGAGGACGCGGCTCACCTCGCGGGGCGCGCCCTTGCGGACCTGCACGTACCGCACCGCGAAGCCGCCGAGCTCGTCGGCCTGGTCGGCGCCGGAACCGGCGACCAGGTTGGCGACGACCTTGTCGAGCCGCGCGTTCTCGCCGTCGGCAGCCGCCAGTTCGGCGTCCCCGAGGCGGACCCCGGAGCCGCGCACCAGGGTGTAGCGGACGTCGGCGGCGGAGGGGCTGTCGAGCACGAGGGTGCGCGGCTGGTCGGAGCCGGCGCTCTCCTCGGCGACGAAGGCCGGCACCTGGGCCGGGTCGCGGCGTTCCAGGGGGCCGTCGGCGCCGCCGATCATCCAGCCGGCGGCGACCAGCAGCGGGCCCGCCGCGGAGGCGAACGCGATGAGCGCGGCCACGGGCTGGCGCCAGCCGAAGCTCTGTTCGGCCACCCGCGCGCGGGCCCCGTCGGCGCCGAGCGCTGCGGCGGCGAGCAGCGCGATCCCGTACACCAGGGTCGCGGGCCCGGCCCAGGTGGAGTCGTTGGACAGGACGGCGAAGACGAGGGCCACCAGGGCGATCACCCAGGCGGTGCGGATGCCGAGGCCGCGCTCGGAGCGGAGCAGGGCGGCGAGCGCGGCGAGCACGATGCCGATCAGCATCAGGCCGCTGACAGTGCCCGGGCCGCCGGGGCTCGCGCCGAGCAGGTCGGTGGCCGAGGCGGCGCCCGCGCCGAAGTCCAGTCCGGCCTCCTGGAAGAAGCCGGTCGGCAGCAGCGTCAGCGACCAGGGGGCGAGCACGAGCAGCGGCACACCGAGCTGGACGAGATAGCGCGGGAGCAGGGCGAGCATGTCACGGCGCCCCACGGCGAGGACGGCGAGGCCGAGCACGGCCGCGATCGGCCACACGATCGGCGTGAACGCGGTGGTGAAGGTGAGCAGCAGGGCGTACGCCCAGGTGGCCCGCCAGCTCCCCCGGGTGCCCGGGGCACGGGCGAGGCCGGCGGCGGCGATGCCCGCGCGGGCGATGAGCGGCAGCAGCACGGCGAGGACTGCGGTGCCGAGGCGGCCGCCGGCCAGCGCGCCGGTGGCGGCGGGCAGGAAGGCGTAGGCGACGGAGGCCCAGGCGCGCAGCAGGCGGGAGGGGACCAGCGGGCGCGAGGCGAAGTACGCGGTGACTCCGGCCAGCGGTACCGAGAAGACGAGCAGCAGGGTGACCGCGAGCCCGGTGGAGCCGAGCAGCACGCTCGCGAGGAGGGCGACGAGTGCGAGGTAGGGCGGCGCGGACGGGGTGCCGCCGGCGCCGACCGGATGCCAGGCGTCCAGGTAGCGCGACCACAGCTCGGAGGCGTCCACGGGGGCCGGCAGCAGGGCGCCGCCGGCCAGGGCGCCGCCGCCGAGCAGGTTGCGGCAGGCGGCGAGCGAGACCAGGAGCAGCACCACGAAGAGAACCGGGCCCGGGCGGCGGGCGATGCGCTTGAGGCGGGCGAACTGCTCGATCTCCAGGAAGTCGGCGTCGTCGCCGCCGGGGCCGGACTCGACCGCGCCGCCGTGCCGGCCGGCCGAGGACGCCTCGGGTTCGGAGCGGCCCACGAGGTTGCCCGCGACCTGTTCGACGGTGGCTCGCAGAGTGGCGCCGGGCGGCGGGAACAGGGCTTTCGACTCGTCCTTGTCGAGACCGCCCCGGCGCTCGCGGCGGCCGGCGAGGATCCGCTCTGGCCGCAGCAGGACGCCGAGCAGTCCGCGGATCTCGTCGAGCGCCTGCCCGGGGACCTTGCCGACGAGATAGGCGAGCGTGCGCAGCAGGGTGCCGACGACGATCCTGACGGCCATCCAGGGAAGCTGAGCCCCGCGGGCGTTGACGAGGAGGGTGTAGACGGCGCCCGCTTTGTCCACCTTGTGCGGGGAGGCGGCGGTGCGGCCCACGCAGTCGACGGCGCGGCGTTCGCGGGAGGCCGCCTCGGCGTGCCGTACGACGGCGTCGGGGGCGATCAGGACGCGGTGGCCGGCGGCCTGGACGCGCCAGCACAGGTCGACGTCGTCCCGCATCAGGGGCAGGTGGCGGTCGAAGCCGCCGAGTTCCTCGAAGACATCGCGCCGGATCAGCATGCCGGCGGTGGAGACGGACAACACGGGGCGCACGTAGTCGTGCTGGCCCTGGTCCTGCTCACGGCGGTCCAGGCCGGTCCAGCGGCGGCCGGAGTTGGCGATGGTGACGCCGACCTCGAGGAGCTGCCGGCGGTCGTACCAGCCGCGGAGCTTGGGGCCGACGACGGCCACGTCCTCCCGGCCGGCCTCGCGTTCCATCTCCACGACGCGCAGCAGCTGGGCCAGGGCGTCGGGTTCGGGGGCGCTGTCGTCGTGCAGCAGCCAGAGCCAGTGTTCCGGTTCGCCGTACGGCAGTTCGGGCAGGTCGTACGTGTCGTCGCGCCAGGTGCGGGTGACGGGGTCCCAGCCGCTGGGGCGCTTGAGGTACGGCAGGTCCTCGACGGTGGGCGCGGGGGCGGCGCGGTGGGCCTCTTCGACGGCCTGGCCGAAGCCCGTGCGGCGGGCCAGGTGCAGCACCCGGTCGTCGCCGAGGGACTCGGCGAGCAGCCGTGCGGAGTCGTCCGCGCTGCCGGTGTCGGCCGCCCAGGCCTGCTGCACCGGGCGCTCCTGGCCGAGCAGGCCGGCGAGCGCGTCGGGCAGCCAGCGGGCGCCGTCGTGGGAGACGAGCACCGCGGTCACCACGTGACGCGGGAACTCTGGGAGGGCGGTGTCGTGAGGAACCGCCGTGTGGCTGTGCACGGACATCGAGGTACGGGCCCCGGTTCGATGGACTGCGGTGGACACCCGCACCCGAACCTCTGGGGAACGGCGGGGTGTCTCGGACGGAGGCCCACACTAACGGCTGCGCAAGATCACGGCCCGCCGCCTGTGGACAACCCCGCGACGGCGGGCCGTTCGTGGTGTTTCGCGGCATCCGGGGGCCCGACGCGGGGCGGGTGACCCCGGGTGCTCCGGGGTGACGCGGCGTGCGGCGTACGGGAGTTGCGGGGAGTTGCGCGCGGGGCGTGCGCGCGGTGTGCAGATCCGCGCGCACGGGCGGCGCGCGACGCGGTGCGTGCTGCGGCTTTCGTCGGCCGCGGTCTTCCTGTCTCGGGTCTCGGCTTCCGTCCGGACCGTGGACTTACTCAGGTCTCGACTTCCGTACGGGCCGGAAGCTCCGGTCGGACCGAGACTTCCGCCGTACCGCGGCTTCCCTCAGACCGCGGCCTTCTTCAGGCGGCGGCGCTCACGCTCGGACAGGCCGCCCCAGATGCCGAACCGCTCGTCGTTGGCGAGCGCGTACTCCAGGCATTCGGAGCGGACCTCGCACGCGAGGCAGACCTTCTTGGCCTCCCTCGTGGAGCCGCCCTTCTCGGGGAAGAAGGATTCGGGGTCGGTCTGGGCGCACAGCGCGCGCTCCTGCCAGCCGAGCTCCTCGTCCGCGTCGTCGACCAGCAGTTGCTGCACCAGCTCGGTCATGTGCGCCCCTCGTCTGTCTTTCGCGTCCCCGTGATGCGGCCGTTACCGATTCCGGCTGAACGACACGAGTGAAATTACAAGTGTGCGGCTCCGGGCGAGTCAAGCCGAGATCTGCTATTGAGCCCCTTATTCACTCTGCGGAACCAAGGCGGCGCAGTAAGTGTTCAAATCGGCCTAAATCATGACAGCCGACAGGGGCCCCGGCGGGTCTCCTCCCCTTCGAAGGGGAGGACGCCCAGACGTTCGATCTCGTTGCGTCCCGGCCGACGAAGCGAACTTGATCACGTTCGTATCACAGGATCACAACGACGGCCGTGCGCCCAGGTGTGGGCCATGTGTCCCGGGATCCGGGAGAGCAAACCTTTCGCCTGGCGGTTCGACCGGATGGTGTGAATCACCCCCACGCGCCGGGGAGCGAGTTGACAGCGCACGTGTGAACCGGTGTCCTTGGGGGCATGCTCGCGAACTTGGCCATCGCCTCGACCCGGCTCACCGGGTCCCACGGTGCTGCCCGGTCCCGCTGTAGCTGTTGTCGCGGTTCTCGCCGTATCGGCTGTTGAGCGTCACGCGCCGCTCCGGTCGTTTCCGGGCCCGGACGCAGTCGTCCCGGGCATGATCGTTCCGGGCGTGGTCGTCCGGCCTGGTCTCTCATCGGCCCCCGCGGGGGTGTCCTCCTCGTCGCGCTCGACGCGTTGATCCGGTCCCTTGTGCTCCGGTTCCCGCGTCCGCGTGCCGGGCTCCGCCACCCGCGTTCTCCCGTACCGCTTCCGCCTCCCTCTCCGCCGAGGAACCACCGCACCCATGAACAGCGACAGCGACCTCCAGATCGCCGGCGACATCCTCGAAGTGCCCCACCTGCTGCAGCCGCCGCGCGCGCACCCGTCCACCGTGGCCGAGTTCGCCGGTCTGGCGCGGACCCTCGCGGCCGACCGCGCGCAGTGGGAGCCGCTCGTCCAGTACGACGCGACGTCACGCTGGTACCACCGGCTGCGCACCGGCCCCGGCTACGAGGTGTGGCTGCTGTCGTGGGTGCCGGGGCAGGGCACCGGACCGCACGGGCACGGACCGTCGTCCGGGGTGCTGACGGTGCTGGGCGGGGTGCTGACCGAGCGGAGCGAGAGAGGGGTACGGGCGCTCGGGGCGGGAGCCCAGCGGGTCTTCGGTGCCGGGTACGCGCACGAGGTGGTCAACGACGCGTTGTCGCCCGCGGTGAGTCTGCACGTGTACTGGCCGGGGCTGACGGAGATGCAGGAGCGGCCGGGGCTCACGGAGCGGGAGCCGCACGAGCGGCCGGGGCTGCCGGTGCGCCCCCCTTCGGTGCGCTTTGTCAGTGGCGGCTGACAGACTGTGCCCATGCGGATTGTGGTTTTGGCCGGCGGTATCGGCGGGGCTCGGTTTCTGCGCGGACTGCGTGCCGCCGTGCCCGACGCGGAGGTCACCGTCATCGGGAACACCGGGGACGACATCCACCTCTTCGGGCTGAAGGTCTGCCCCGACCTCGACACGGTGATGTACACGCTCGGCGGCGGCATCGACGAGGAGCAGGGGTGGGGGCGGGCCGACGAGACCTTCCGCCTCAAGGAGGAGCTCGCGGCCTACGGCGTCGGACCCGAGTGGTTCGGGCTCGGCGACCGGGACTTCGCCACGCACATCGTGCGGACGCAGATGCTCGGCGCGGGCTACCCGCTCAGCGCGGTGACCGAGGCGCTGTGCGACCGGTGGCGGCCCGGGGTACGGCTCATCCCGATGTCGGACGACCGCGTCGAGACGCATGTCGCCGTCGAACTGGACGGCGAGCGCAAGGCGGTGCACTTCCAGGAGTACTGGGTGCGGCTGCGCGCCTCCGTGCCCGCCGAGGCCGTCGTCCCGGTCGGCGCCGAGCAGGCGAAGCCCGCGCCGGGGGTGCTGGAGGCGATCGCCGAGGCGGACGTCATCCTCTTCCCGCCGTCCAACCCGGTGGTGTCCGTCGGCACGATCCTCGCCGTGCCCGGCATCCGTGAGGCCATCGCCGACGCCGGGGTGCCGGTCGTCGGACTCTCCCCCATCGTCGGTGACGCGCCCGTGCGCGGGATGGCCGACAAGGTGCTCGCGGCGGTCGGTGTGGAGTCGACGGCCGCGGCGGTCGCCGAGCACTACGGCTCGGGGCTGCTGGACGGCTGGCTGGTCGACACGGTCGACGCGGGCGCGGTGGAACGGGTGGAGGCGGCCGGCATCCGCTGCCGTGCCGTACCGCTGATGATGACCGACCTGGAGGCGGCGGCGCAGATGGCCCGGGAGGCACTCGCGCTGGCGGAGGAGGTGCGGGTCGCGTGAGCGGGAACGCCGGTGCCGGGTTCCGGGTGTGGGCCGTGCCCGGGCTGCCCGAGGTGCGGCCGGGGGAGGACCTCGTCAAGCTGATCGCCGCCGCCTCGCCGGACCTGGCCGACGGTGACGTGCTGCTCGTCACCTCCAAGATCGTCTCCAAGGCGGAGGGGCGGGTGCTGCGGGCCGCCGACCGTGAGGCCGCGATCGACGCCGAGACCGTCCGGGTGGTGGCGCGGCGCGGGCCGCTGCGGATCGTCGAGAACCGGCAGGGCCTGGTGATGGCCGCCGCCGGGGTCGACGCGTCCAACACGCCCGAGGGGACCGTACTGCTGCTGCCCGAGGACCCCGACGCCTCCGCGCGGGCGCTCAGGGACGGGCTGCGGGACGCCCTCGGGGTCGAGATCGGGGTGCTGGTCACCGACACGTTCGGGCGACCTTGGCGCACGGGGCTGACGGACGTGGCGATCGGCGCCGCGGGCGTACGGGTCCTGGACGATCTGCGCGGCGGCACGGACGCGCACGGCAATCCGCTGAGCGCGACGGTCGTCGCCACCGCCGACGAACTGGCCGCCGCCGGTGACCTGGTCAAGGGCAAGGCCGCCGGGCTGCCCGTCGCGGTGGTGCGCGGACTGGCCCACCTCGTCGGCGAGGACGCCGACGGGGGCGCCGGGGCGCGGGCGATGGTGCGCGGGGCGCGCGACGACATGTTCCGGCTCGGTACGTCGGAGGCGGTACGGGAGGCGGTGACGCGGCGCCGCACGGTCCGGGCGTTCACCGACGAGCCCGTCGACGCCGGTGCCGTACGGCGGGCGGTGGCCGCGGCCCTCACCGCGCCGGCGCCGCACCACACCACGCCGTGGCGGTTCGTGCTGCTGGAGTCGCCCGGGGCGCGCACCCGACTGCTGGACGCCATGCGGGACGCCTGGATCGCCGACCTGCGCCGCGACGGCAAGAGCGAGGAGTCCATCGCCAAGCGGGTCCGCCGCGGGGACGTACTGCGCGACGCGCCGTACCTGGTGGTGCCCTGCATGGTCATGGACGGCTCGCACACCTACGGCGACGCGCGGCGGGACGCGGCCGAGCGGGAGATGTTCGTGGTCGCCACGGGCGCCGGGGTGCAGAACCTCCTGGTCGCGCTCGCCGGGGAGCGGCTGGGCTCGGCGTGGGTGTCCTCGACGATGTTCTGCCGGGACGTCGTGCGCGAGGTGCTGGAACTGCCGCAGACGTGGGAGCCGATGGGGGCGGTGGCGGTCGGGCATCCGGCGGAGGAGCCGCGGACGCGGGCCGAGCGGGACCCTGAGGACTTCGTCGCGGTGCGCTGACGGGTGGGGCGTCGCGTCGGTGCGGCGCGGTGCCGGGCTCCGTACGGCGGCTGCGGTGACGGGCGGCACACCGGTTCCGTGCACCCGGGTGCGGGGCGGCGCCTACCCTCGTAGGGACCTTTCGCCCCCTCCTTCCCAGGGACCCCCTCCGTGGCTGGACGTTTCGCTCCTCGGCCCACGCGTACGACCGTGCGCGGCGGGGAGGTCGTCGTGCCCCCGGGCGTGCCCGCGCAGGCCTCCCGTCCCGTCTCCGGGCTGCGGCGGACCTGGGCGCTGCCCTGGCCGCTCGATCTCGGGCTGGTGCTCGGGCCGTTGCGGCGCGGGCCCGGTGACCCGACCTTCCGTACGACGCCGGACGGGTCGGTGTGGCGGGCCAGCCGCACGCCGCTCGGGCCGGGAACGCTGCGGGTCGCGGTGCGCGGTGGGGCCGCCGAGGCGGAGGCCTGGGGGCCGGGTGCGGCGTGGCTGCTGGAGAAGCTGCCCGAGATGCTGGGCGCGCTGGACGATCCCGACGCCTTCACGCCGCGGCACCGGCTGCTGGCGATGGTGCGGCACCGGCGGCCGGGGCTGCGGCTGACGCGGACCGGGCTGGTGCTGGAGTCGCTGATCCCGTCCGTGCTGGAGCAGAAGGTGACCACGGACGAGGCGTACCGGGCGTGGCGGATGCTCGTCGGGAAGTTCGGGGACGAGGCGCCGGGGCCGGCGGCGGGGCGGATGCGGGTCATGCCGGAGCCGCGGACGTGGGCGCTGATCCCGTCGTGGGAGTGGCACCGGGCCGGGGTCGACGACAAGCGGGCGTCGGCGATTCTGCGGGCGGTGCGGGTGGCCGCGCGGCTGGAGCAGACGGTGGGGATGGGGGCGGCGGAGGCGCGGGCGCGGTTGGAAGTGGTGCCGGGGATCGGGGTGTGGACGTCGGCGGAGACCGTGCAGCGAAGTCATGGGGCGGCGGATGCGGTGACGGTGGGGGATCTGCATCTGCCGGGGATCGTGGGGTACGCGCTCGCGGGGGACCGGGGGGCGGACGACGCGGTGATGCTGTCGTTGCTGGAGCCGTATGCGGGGCAGGGGCAGCGGCATCGGGCGGCTCGGTTGGTGTTGCTGAGCGGGCGGGTGCCGCCGCGGCGGGCGCCGCGGATGCGGCGGGGGGACATCGGGCGGTTGTAGTGCGGGCGCGGGGTTCGCCCGGGGTGTCTTTTCGCCCCCGCCGCCCCTACCTTTCCCATCCCCTCAAGGGGTTCCGCCCCTTTGACCCCGGGGGTGCGTTGGCGGCTGTCGGCCGGCGGGGACTTCTCGCGCCCGCGCGGCGGTAGCCGCAGATCCCGTACAGCCCCGCGCCCCGATCGGTGCGGACCCCGTCACTCGTCCGGGGAGAAGCGGACCGCGCCCGCCGGGATGTGGGCGTCGCACCAGATTCTGGTGCCCTCGCGGAGTTCGTTGTCGGGGCCCACCGTCGCGCCGTCGCCGATCACCGCTCCGGTGAGGACGGTGCGGCGGCCCACGCGGGAGTGGGCGCCGATCATGGAGTCGGTGATGACCGCGCCGGGTTCCACGACCGCGCCGGACAGCAGGGTGCTGCCGGTGATCCGGGCGCCCTCCCCCACGCACGCGCCCTCGCCGACCACCGTGCCGCCGGTCAGTTTGGCGTCCGTGGCGACCTCCGCCGTCGGCAGGACCAGACGGTCGCCGCAGCGGCCGGGGACCGCCGGGGACGGGGCGCGGCCGAGGACCAGGTCGGCCGAGCCGCGCACGAACGCGGCGGGGGTGCCGAGGTCGAGCCAGTAGGTGGAGTCGACCATGCCCTGCAGATGGGCACCGGCGGCCAGCAGTCCGGGGAAGGTCTCGCGTTCGACGGAGACCGGGCGGCCGGCCGGGATGGTGTCGATGACGGAGCGGCGGAAGACGTACGCGCCGGCGTTGATCTGGTCGGTGACGATCTCCTCGGGGGTCTGCGGCTTCTCCAGGAACGCCGTGACCCGCCCCGTCGCGTCCGTCGGGACCAGCCCGTACGCCCGCGGGTCGGTCACCCTCGTCAGGTGCAGGGAGACGTCCGCCCCCGTCGACTCGTGGGTGCGGACGAGGGCGCGGATGTCCAGGCCGGTGAGGATGTCGCCGTTGAAGACGAGGACCGGCTGGTCGGGGCCGGAGTGGAGGCGTCCGGCCACGTTGCGGAGGGCGCCGCCGGTGCCGAGCGGTTCCTCCTCGGTGACGTACTCCAAGTGGAGGCCGAGGGCGGAGCCGTCGCCGAAGTACGGCTCGAACACCTCGGCCAGGTAGGAGGTGGCGAGCACGATGTGGTCCACGCCCGCCGCCCGGGCCCGGGCGAGCTGGTGGGTGAGGAAGGGGACGCCGGCCGCCGGGAGCATCGGCTTGGGGGTGTGCACCGTGAGCGGGCGCAGGCGGGTGCCTCTGCCCCCGACCAGGAGGATCGCTTCTGTCACCTGTCGTCTCCGCTTCCTGCCGGGACCGGCCGAGGCCCCTCGGCCGGTCAGTGTATGCAGTCCGTTCGACGCGCTTTCGAGGCGCCTTGGATGCGTCCCGGGGCCGTCGGCGCCGGCGGCTCAGGGGACGGGCGGCGGTCGGATCCAGGACGGTTCGCGCACGGGTTCGACGAGCGTGGCGGCATTCCGACGTTGTGACGTTCACCGCGACCCACCCCGGGCACTTTAGGGCGTTTTGCGACGGACGCGGATGTGGACGTGCCGTCAGCGGCCCTGGTAGCCCGCCGCGGCGGACCTGGCGGAGCCGAGCTTGGCGTAGAGGCGCTTGCCCGGGCAGCTCGTGGCGAAGCCGTCCCGGTGGCCGGAGATGGTGTGCAGCCGCACCTTCCTGCCCTTGGCGTAGAGGTTGCCGCCCCCGGACGTCAGATGTGTCGTGCCCTTGGGATTGACGCCGTAGAGGCCGAGCTTCCACGCCGTCAGGCGCGCGACGGCCTTCACCGCGGCGGCGGACGGCTTCTTGGAGCTGTAGGTGCCGAGCACGGCGATGCCGGTGCTGTCGGTGTTGAACCCGAGGGTGTGGGCGCCCATGACGGCCTTGGCGACGCCGCCCGCGCGGCCCTCGTAGATCTTTCCGCACTTGTCGACGAGGAAGTTGTAGCCGATGTCCCGCCAGCCGCTGCTCAGCACGTGGTAGCGGTAGATGCCGCGGATGACCGAAGGCGCCTGGGCGCAGGTGTACTTGTTGCCGGTCGCGGTGTGGTGCACGAACGCGGCCTTGACCTTCTTGGTGTACAGGAAACCGCCCTTGCGGATCCCCTCGTCGGCGCCCCAGCCGCGGCGCGTGGTGATGCTCGGGCGGGGGCCGATGTACGGCTTGGCGCGGGTGCCGTCGGCGGAGTCGGGGAGCGTGGCGGCGAACGCCTCCTCGGTCTCCTCCTTCGACAGTGCCGGGATGACGGTGGCGTCCGCGGGCGCGAGGTCCGCGTTGGCGGCGGCGGCCTCCGCCGTACGGGCGTCCGGGGCAAAGGCGCGGCCGGCGGAGGCGGGACCGAGCGCGGGGACGGGGGCCGGGGCGGCGTCGGGCCGCTCGCCGGGGTCGACGAGTTCCAGGCGGAGGCCGCCGGGGAGTTCCCACGCCACGGGGCGGGGGTCCGTCGCGCCGGCGGACCCCTCGGCCGCCGTACGGCTGTCCGTCCCGGGCTCGGCCGGCTCTCTCGCCGGGGCGGCGGCACCGGGCTCCGCGGCCGGGCGTACCCGGACCTCGACGCCGTCCGAATCGCCCACCCACAGCGGGGCGGTGGAGCCGCGGACCCGGCCGGAGCGGCTCTCGGCAGTGCCGGGGTCGGCCGCGTGGTCGTCGTTGTGGGTGTCCACCTCCTGCCAGCCCGACCACTCGTGAGTGGCGGTGGCTCTGGTGCGGACCTGGACCGTGCCGTGCAGGGCGGCACCGGGATCGTCCCAGACCACTCCGACGAGGGAGAACGGCCGGACCTCACGCCGGGTCAGCCCCTGGGCCCCGACGCCGGCGCCGGCGCCGGCGCCCGCGCCCCTCCCGGCCCGGGTGCGGGGCAGGGGGGCGAGCGCGAGGGACTGGGTGCTGCCGGGGACGGCTCGGGAGAGGGTTCCGGTGGCGGCTCCGCGCGCGGCGGTGGAGACGGTCTGCGAGGGCGAGACGGCCGCGGTCGCCGCGGTCGGGGCGAGCGGCAGGGTGAGTGCCGCCGCGCAGGTGACGCCGATCGAGGAAGCAAGGTATCCACGCATGCCCTCGATCCTGGACATAGTCATACATATCTGTCGATCGGGGAATTGACGGGGCGTCGGCCGTCGTTGCGCCGAACCGGTGGTCCCGGGTGGCCCGTACGGTGGGTTCCGGCCGCGCCGCCCGCGTAGGCTGACGCGCGTGAACGCCACCGACCGCACCCCTGCCGACCTGCTGCGATCCGCGCTCGCCGCGGACCCCGCGCGCCCCCTGGTGACCTTCTACGACGACGCCACGGGCGAACGCGTCGAACTCTCCGTCGCCACCTTCGCCAATTGGGTGGCCAAGACCGCCAACCTGCTCCAGGGCGAACTGTCCGTGGAGCCCGGCGACCGGGTGGCGGTGCTGCTGCCCGCGCACTGGCAGACGGCGGTGTGGCTGCTGGCGTGCGCGTCGGTGGGGGCGGTCGCCGACGTGGCGGGCACGCCGGGCGCCGCCGATGTCGTCGTCAGCGGGCCGGAGTCGCTCGAAGCGGCGCGCGCGTGCTCCGGGGAGCGTGTCGCGCTCGCCCTGCGCCCCCTGGGCGGGCGGTTTCCGCAGCCGCCGGAGGGCTTCCTCGACTACGCGGTGGAGGTCCCCGGCCAGGGCGACCTGTTCCGTCCGTACGCGCCGGTCGACCCGGAGGAACCGGCACTGATCGTGGCGGGCCGGGAGTTCAGCGGGGCGGAGGTGGTGGAGCGGGCCCGCGCCGACGCACCGGGGCTCGGCCTGACGGGACCGGGGTCGCGGTTGCTGTCCGGGCTCCCGTACGACACCTGGGACGGGCTCGCGGCGGGCCTCTACGCCCCGCTCGCGACGGGATCCTCGGTGGTGCTGTGCCGGAACCTGGAGGCACTGCCCGAGGAGCGGCTGACCCAGCGCGTCGAGGCGGAACGCGTCACGGCGACGGCACGCTGAGGGCTCCGGAATGCCCGATTCCGGCGCTCTCCGCGCACGTCCCGAGTAAAAGGCGGGCCAAGAGAGGGAACATCAGAGCTAAGAACTCTGTGAGAAATGGTCGGATTGACCGGTTGTAGGCACGTGAATAAGCGCACTGCCGTCGCTCAAGTCCCAACCGGGCGGATAGTGTGAGCGACCCGGTGCACTGCCCCGAGGTCCGTCCCGGGCTCACGCATCGCACGAAGTGACCCGAGCGCCTTTGAGGGGAAAGGCGCCGCGTGGCCCCGACGGAGGATTTGAAAAACCGTGGACGCGCAAGGCCGTGGGCGGGCGGACGACATCGACCCCGCAGACCAGTGGGTACTCAACCCGGACACCGGCGAATACGAACTGCGACTGCCCCCTTCCTCTCCGCAGTCTTCGGTACCCAGACCCCGCGGCGCCGCCGCCCCCACCGGGCGGTCCCGCAGTGCGCCGGGCCGCGAGGCTCCGGCGCCCGACGCGCTGCCCGGGCAGCGCCGTCGGCGCGGTGCCCCGGAGGAGCCGCCGCCCGGACGCCGGCGCGGCCACGGCGGTGGCAGGCCCAAGAAGGGCAAGGCCAAGAAAATACTGCTGTGGACCGGCGGCAGCATGGCCTTCGTGCTCGTCGTGGCGGCGGGCGGGGGTTACCTGTACCTCAAGCACCTCGAAGGAAACATCACCACGACGGACGTCGGTGACGCGGCCAAGAGCGGCTTCAGCAAGGACGAGGCCTTCAACCTGCTGATCATCGGCACCGACAAGCGCACCGGTGCGGGCAACGAGGGCTACGGCGACAAGAACAGCGTCGGCCACGCCGACACCAACATCCTGCTGCACGTCGCCAAGGACCGGTCCAACGCCACCGCGCTGAGCATTCCGCGCGACCTGATCGCGAACATCCCGGACTGCCCGACCAAGCAGGAGGACGGCACTACCAAGGTCATCAGGGGCACGCCGAACGTCCGGTTCAACACCAGCCTCGGCCAGGACGACCGCGACCCGGGCTGCACCATGCGCACGGTCAAGGAAGTCACCGGGATCGAACCCGACCACTTCATGATGGCCGACTTCAACGCCGTCAAGACGCTGACCTCGGCGGTCGGCGGTGTCGAGGTGTGCGTGGGCAAGGACGTCAACGACCCGGACTCGCACCTGAAGCTGACCAAGGGCAAGCACACGATCGAGGGCGAGCAGGCCCTCGCCTTCCTGCGCACCCGCCACAGCTTCGGCAACGAGGGCGACCTGGACCGGATCAAGGTGCAGCAGCAGTTCCTGGGCTCGCTGGCCCGCAAGATGTCCTCCAGCGACACGCTGACCAGCCCCACCAAGCTCTACAAGCTCGCCGAGGCCGCCACCAAGGCGCTCACCGTCGACACCGGCATCGGCAAGGCGAGCACGCTGAAGGACATGGCGCTGGAGCTGAAGAAGGTGCCGCCGAAGAACATCACCTTCCTCACCGTCCCGGTCCTCGACAACCCGGCCGAGAAGGTCAAGGCGACGGTCGTCGTCAACCAGTCGCAGGCCCCCGCCGTGTTCCAGGCGATCAAGGACGACGTCTCCTTCTCCGCGGTGAAGCAGAAGGAGAAGAAGGAGAAGGCGGCCGTCGCCGCCCGGCTGAAGGGCTCCCGCTCCTCCGCCGCCGACATCCGCGTCGACATCTACAACGGCGGCGCCGCCGCCGGCAGCGCCCAGGAGACCCTGTCCTGGCTGCAGAACCAGCAGGGGGTCACCAAGGCGAGCCAGCTCGGCAACGCCGACGCACCGCTCGACAGGACGACGCTGGAGTACTCCCCCGACCAGGCCGACCAGGCCCGCAAGCTGGCCGACCTCATGGGGCTGCCCGCGAGCGCGTTGAAGCCCGGCGAGAGCGAGAAGAACGCCCAGGGGCTGCCCGCGATCGTGCTGACCCTCGGCAAGGACTTCAAGGGCGCCGGAGTACCGGTGAAGGCGGCGTCGAAGGCGCCGGACGTCCAGGGGAAACAGACCGCGGACAAGCAAATCTGCTCCACGTGATGACCTGACGGGGCCGTTGCGCGTCTAACAGGGCGCAGACGCACCGCCCGCCGCCGGAACGTTTCCGGTACGGCGGCGGTGCGGCGTCCAACGGGACGCGAGGACATCGGGCGCGGACAGTCGTACCGCCGCGAGGAGCGGCGGACACGAAGGAATGCCCGCGCGCATACATCCGGTCGGGCGCGAGAGGCGTCCAACCGAACGGCGATGGTCCGGACCGGGCGCGACGGGGCGCCCGGCCGGGCCGTGAACGGACCCGTGTGACGGGCACAGGGTGGGGAGGCAGGGCGGCGATGGTGCCTAGCGAGGTGCGGGGAGAGGGAGCGCGACCACGCGCCCGGGACGCCGGCCGGCTCGGTCGGGACGCGGACCTGTACGAGGGGGACGCGGACGCGGACCCGCCCGGCACCGTCCGGGGGCCGAAGGCCCGGGGCGGTGCCGCACAGGCCACCGCCGCCGGGGCCGGTGCCACGGGCACCGGCTCCCCCGGCGGTGACGGCGAGGAGCCGGGCGGCCGGGCCGCGCCCGGCGGCGGCCACCGGCGCGGCGGCGGCTCCGGGAACGGTGACGGGTCCGGCGGCGCCGCGGGCCGGCCGCGCCGCAGACGCCGGGTGCTGCGCTGGTCCGCGACGGTTCTGGCGGTGGTGATACTCGGCACCGCGGGTGCCGGGTACCTCTACTACCAGCACCTGAACGGGAACATAAAGAAGGACGACCTCAACCTCGGCGACTCCAAGGACCGCGCCGCCGCGCCCACCCCCAACGCGGCCGGGCAGACCCCGTTGAACATCCTGCTGATCGGCTCCGACGCGCGCGACAGCAAGGAGAACCAGAAGCTCGGCGGCGCGAAGGACACCTTCGGCGGGGACGCCCGTGCGGACGTGCAGATGCTGCTGCACGTCTCGGCGGACCGCAGCAACATGTCGGTGGTGAGCATGCCCCGCGACACGCTGCTGCACCTGCCCAAGTGCACCGACCCCAAGACCAAGCAGGTCTACCAGGCGACCACGTCGCTGGCCATGACGAACGACTCCCTGAACCACGGCGGTCCCGGCTGCACCGTCGCCACCTGGGAGAAGCTGACCGGCATCCACATCGACCACTTCATGATGGTCGACTTCGCGGGTGTGGTCTCGATGGCCGACGCCATCGGCGGCGTCCCCGTCTGCGTCGACAGGAACGTCTACTCGCACACCTCCACCGGCCACGGCTCCGGCCTGAAGCTGGAGAAGGGCACCACGTCCGTCAAGGGCAAGCAGGCCCTGGCGTGGCTGCGCACCCGGTACGGGTTCGAGGACGGCAGTGACATCGCCCGCACCAAGGCACAGCACCAGTACATGAACTCGATGGTCCGTCAGCTCCGCGAGAACGCCACGCTCGGCAACCCGAACAAGATGCGCAAGCTCGCCGAGACGGCCACCAAGTCGCTCACCGTCGACGACGGCCTCGGCACGGTGAAGAAGCTGTACGACCTCAGCATGGACCTGCGGAAGGTCCCCACGAACCGGATCACCATGACGACCATGCCGTGGGTGTACTCCTCCGACGGCAACCGGGTGCTGCCCAAGCCGGACGACGCGGACAAGCTGTTCCGTCTGGTGCGCGAGGACGTGGCGCTGGACGGCAAGGGCAAGAAGAAGGCCCCGAAGGACAAGGAGCCCTCGGACCCGGCCGCCGCCGACGACAAGATCGCCGTGCAGGTGGTGAACGGCACCCGCAGCGACACGCAGGAGCCGGTCGGCGGCCGGGCCACCGAGGTGACGCAGCTGCTGAAGGGCGACGGGTTCACCCAGGCCTCCGCGGACGGCTCGGCGCTGCCCGTCGAGGAGACCACGGTCGTCCGGTACCCGAGCGCGGATCTGGAGGGCGACGCCTGGCGCATCGCCAAGCGGCTCGGCATACCGAGGAACGCGGTGGAGAAGTCCACCGACGTCTCCGGCGTCACCCTGGTCGTGGGCGGCGACTGGCGCACGGGCACCGCCTACAAGGCGCCGGCGGACGACGACAAGGTGCCCTCGTCGGCCAAGCTCGACAAGGGCTCGGACACCAAGGCGTGCATGAAGGTGGACCCGGACTACTCCTGGTGAGACTCGCCTCGGGCCCCTCCCCCGGCACGGCCGCCGTGGCGGTCGCCGTCGGGGGAGGGGCCCGAGGAGGTCTGAGAAGGTCCGAGGGGCCCGACGAAGCGGGCCGGTACGCCGTCAGCCCGCGGCGGTGGTGTCCGTGGCGGCGTCGGCGGCATTGACAGCCTCGGCGGTCACGGCGGGGCGGCGGGAGGCGATCACCTTGCGGGCCAGTGCGCGCGGGCTGGTCAGGAAGCCCCAGCCCCACGACATGTGCATGGTGGCCAGCGCGACGGGAATCCGCAGCCGGGCCTTGAGCGGCAGCCCCTTGCCCGCGGGCAGCGACCCGGCGGCGATCGCCACCAGGTAGCCGGCGGGGACGGCGTAGGCCCACGGGGTCAGGGCGGCGCCGACCACGATGCCCGCCGCGATCGCGCACACGGCGGTCGGCGGGGCGAGGTAGCGCAGGTTGATCGAGCCCTCGTGGTAGCGGGCGACCACGTGCCGCCAGCGGCCGTAGTCCTTGTACTGCTTGGCCAGCGCCCGCACGGTGGGCCGCGGCCGGTAGGAGACCCTCAGCTCGGGCGAGAACCAGATGAGGCCGCCCGCCTCCCGGATGCGGAAGTTCAGCTCCCAGTCCTGGGCGCGGATGAACTCCTCGTTGTAGCCGCCCTGCCGCTCCAGCGCCTCGCGGCGGAAGACGCCGAGGTAGACCGTCTCGGCGGGGCCGGCCTCGCCGCCGGTGTGGAAGGCCGCGTTGCCGACGCCGATCTTCGAGGTCATGGCGGCGGCGACGGCGTGCTCCCAGTCGTTCTCGCCCTCGGCGTGCATGACACCGCCGACGTTCTGCGCGCCGGTCTCCTCAAGGAGCCGTACGGCGGTGGCGATGTAGTTCGGGGAGAGCATGCCGTGGCCGTCGACGCGGACCACGATCGGGTGCCGGGAGGCCTTGATGGCGGCGTTGAGCGCGGCGGGGGTGCGGCCGGTCGGGTTGGGCACGGTGTGCACCCGCGCGTCCTCGCGCACCAGTTCGGCGGCTATCTCGTCCGTACGGTCGCCGGAGGGACCGAGGGCGATGACGACCTCCATCTCGCCGGCGTACTCCTGGGCCAGGATCGCGGTTACGGCTCCGCGCAGGTGCCGCTCCTCGTTGAGGACGGGCATGATCACGGACACGGCGGGGAGCTGCCCGTCGGAGCGCACCTGACTCACGTGGTGGGATCCCATCTCGTCTTTTCGTCCGGGTTTCGCCCGGAGAGTTCTCATCCGGAAGGTCTCGTCCGGCAGTTCTCGTCCGGACGTGCCGGGGGCTTCCCTCCGTACGGGCCGGGGATCGCCTCCGGTTCATGAAGAATCGATGCTCACGTTACCGCGATCGGGGGACACCGGTGCGCGCCGCCGGGTTGCCGCGGCGGGCCTCAGATCGTATGGGCATACCGTGCTCACGGTTCAGGCCCCCTCGTCACGGAGGTGTCCCCCGTGCCCGCACCGTCCGACCCCCCCGTGCCCCCGCCGCACCGGCAACCCCCGCCGCATCGACCGCCCGCGTCGTACCGGCCGCCCGCGTCGTCCCGTACGCGGATGCAGGCGCCCGGCGGCCGGGACACCCCGGTGCCGTCCCGGCCGGGCGCCGCGCCGCCGCCGCGTGCGGGCGTCGCCGGGCTGTCGCGCGTGACCGGCCGCCGCGGACCGGGGCGCCGAGGACCGGGCGGCGGCGGACGGCCGCGGCGGGGCGGGCCGCGGTGGGCGACGCGAATGGCGGCCACGCTCTCCGTGGTCGTGCTCGCCTCCGCCGGGATCGGGCACGCGGTGGTCAGCAGCATCGAGTCGGACATCGCCCGGGTCGACGCGTTCCGCGACATGAAGAACCGCCCCGCTGCGGGCCACGGCACGAACGTGCTGCTGGTCGGCACGGACGGCCGCGAGCGGCTGACCGCCGCCGAGCGGCGCGACTTCCATCTGGGCGGGGCGCCCTGCCACTGCACCGACACCATGATGATCGTGCACCTCTCGGCCGACCGGGAGCGGGCCACCGTGGTCAGCCTCCCCCGCGACTCCTACGCCGAGGTGCCCGCGCGCACCGACCCGAGGACCGGCGCGCAGCAGGCCGCGCACCCGGTCCGGCTCAACGCCGCCTACGCCGAGGGCGGACCGAACCTGACGGTGAGCACCGTCGAGCACATGACCGACCTGAAGATCGACCACTACGTCGAGGTCGACTTCACCAGCTTCATGCGCACGGTCGACGTCCTCGACGGGGTGCGGGTGTGCACGCCGGAGCCGCTGAAGGACGCGTACACCGGGCTCGACCTGCCCGCCGGCACCCACCGGCTGACCGGAGGGCAGGCACTGCAGTACGTGCGCTCCCGGCACGCCGACGGGGCCTCCGACCTCGGCCGGATGCGGCGTCAGCAGCGGTTCCTGGCGGCACTGCTGGAGCGGACCACGTCCTCCGGGGTGCTGCTCAACCCCATGCGGTTCCGGGACGTGACGCGGGCGGTGCTCGGCTCGGTGCGCGCGGACAAGGGGTTCGGCGCGGACGAACTGCTCGACCTGGGGCGGGCGATGCGGAACTTCTCGCCGTCGTCCTCGGAGTTCACGACCGTGCCGATCGCGCAGATGGCGTTCCAGGTGAAGGGGATCGGCTCGACGCTGAAGTGGGACGAGGAGAAGGCCCGGGGGCTGTTCGAGGCGCTGCGCGCGGACCGCCCGCTGGCTCCGCCGCACCGGCGGGCGCCCGTCGACCGTACGCCGGCGGTGGAGGTGGCGCCGCGCGAGATCCGGGTGCAGGTGCTGAACGGCACGACGACGAAGGGGCTGGCCGCGCGGGTGGACCGCGCGCTGGCCGGGCTGGGCTTCGCGGTGACGGGCCGGCCGGCGGACGCGCCGGTGCACGACGCGCGGCGGACGGTCGTCGAGTACGACCCCCGCTGGGACCGGTCGGCCAGATCGCTGTCCACGGCGCTGCCGGACAGCGAACTGCGCCCGGTCCCGGGCCAGGGCCCGGCCCTGAAGGTCACGGTGGGCGCGGACTTCAAGGACGTACGGAAGGTGAAGGTGGCCACCCCGCCGTCCTCGGACGCCCCGGAGGTGGTGAAGGGGGACGAGGTGGTGTGCCCGTAGGGCGCCGCGACCGCCGGGCGCCCCTCCCACGCCCTGGTACCACTCCTCAGTACGAGACCGGTACTGTTTTCCGGTACCGGACAAGAGAGGCGGCGGGACATGACCATAAGCGCCAGCGAGGCACGCCGGGACCTTTTCCCGCTGCTCAAGAAGGTCAACGACGACCACACGCCCGTCCGCATCAGCTCCAGGGGCGGCGACGCCGTCCTCATGTCCGCGGAGGACTACGAGTCCTGGCAGGAGACCGTCCACCTGCTGCGTTCCCCGGCGAACGCCCGCCGCCTCATGGAAGCGGTGGCCCGTGACAGGGCGGGAGCGGCCACGGTCGTCAAGACCATGGAGGAACTGGAAGACCTGGCGGGCGACGAGTGAGGAGCGTCCACTTCGACCCCGACGGCTGGGAAGACTTCCTCTTCCGGCTCGGCTCGGACCGGAAGACGGCCCGCCGGGTCACCCGCCTCATCGGCGAGATCCGGCGCGCCCCCTTCACCGGCATCGGCAAACCCGAGCCGCTCAAGGGCGACCTGTCCGGTTACTGGTCCCGGCGCATCGACGACGAACACCGGCTCGTGTACAGGGCGGACGACAAGGAAGTGAAGATCCTCAAGGCCCGCTACCACTACCACGACTGAGGCAGTGGCACCGGCGAGGCCGTCCGGCGCCTCTCAAGCCGTCGGGCGGCCCATCGCCCGGTAGGTCCAGCCGGACTTGCGCCAGAGGTCGGCGTCCAGGGCGTTGCGACCGTCCAGGAGGATCCGGGCCGCGGCGACCTCGCCGAGGACCGCGGGGTCCAGTTCGCGGAACTCGCGCCATTCCGTCAGGTGCAGGACGACGTCGGCGCCGCGCACCGCCTCCAGGGCGGAGGGGGCGTAGGCCAGGGTGGGGAAGAGACGGGCGGCGTTGTCCATGCCCTTGGGGTCGTAGACCGTGACCTGGCCGCCCTGGAGGTGGATCTGGCCGGCCACGTTGAGCGCCGGCGAGTCCCGTACGTCGTCGGAGTCCGGCTTGAACGTCGCGCCAAGAACCGCGACCCGCTTGCCGAGGAACGGGCCGCCGCCGAGCGCCTGCCGGGCCAGCTCGACCATCCGGCCGCGCTGGCGCATGTTGATGGAGTCGATCTCGCGCAGGAAGGTCAGCGCCTGGTCGGCGCCGAGCTCGCCGGCACGGGCCATGAACGCGCGGATGTCCTTGGGCAGGCAGCCGCCGCCGAAGCCGATGCCGGCCCGCAGGAACTTGCGGCCGATCCGGTCGTCGTACCCGATCGCCTCGGCCAGCTTGGCCACGTCGCCGTCGGCGGCCTCGCACACCTCGGCCATGGCGTTGATGAAGGAGATCTTCGTGGCGAGGAAGGAGTTGGCGGAGGTCTTCACCAGCTCGGCGGTCGGGAAGTCGGTCACCACGAACGGCGAGCCCTCTCCGACCGGCGTCGCGTAGACCTCGCGCAGCAGCGCCTCCGCGCGTTCGCTGCGCACACCGATGACGACGCGGTCGGGGTGCAGTGTGTCCTCGACGGCGAACCCCTCGCGCAGGAACTCCGGGTTCCAGGCCAGCTCCGCCTGCTCGCCGACCGGCGCCAGCTCGGCGAGGCGGGCCGCGAGCCGGTCCGCGGAGCCGACCGGCACGGTGGACTTGCCGACCACCAGCGCGGGCCGCTTCAGGTGCGGGGCGAGCGACTCGACGGCGGAGTCGACGTAGGACATGTCGCACGCGTACTCGCCGTGCTTCTGCGGGGTGTTCACGCACACGAAGTGGATGTCGCCGAACTCCGCGGCCTCGGCCCAGTCCAGGGTGAAGCGGAGCCGGCCGGTCGAGCCCTCGATGCCCGCGACGTGCCGGCGCAGCAGCTCGTCCAGGCCCGGCTCGTACATCGGCGTCTCGCCGCGCTCCAGCAGGGCGATCTTCTCCGGCACCACGTCGAGCCCCAGCACCTCGAACCCGAGCTCGGCCATGGCCGCGGCGTGTGTCGCGCCGAGATAACCGGTGCCGATCACGGTGATCTTCAGGGCCATGGCTGCTCCAGAGGTCTACGGCGATGGTGCGCGCCCGAGCATATCCGGGGCGGCGCCGGTCGAGTTCGCGGGCCGCCTGCCCGTCGGTGTCGGGGCCGCCTGCCCGTTGTTGTCGAACTCACCTATCCAGGACTCCGGCAGGGCTCTAAAATTCTGGTTACTTAACGGTAGTTAGCATCACGGCAGTGAGCATCACCGTCGCAGCAATCTGGGAGCGTGAGAGACCTTGGCCGGATCGGCTGACTTCGACCTGTACCGCCCGTCGGAGGAGCACGACATGCTCCGCGACGCGATCCGCTCACTGGCCGAGGCGAAGATCGCGCCCCACGCCGCCGCGGTGGACGAGGAGGCCCGCTTCCCGCAGGAGGCGCTGGACGCCCTGGTCGCGAACGACCTGCACGCCGTGCACGTGCCCGAGAGCTACGGCGGCGCGGGCGCCGACGCGCTCGCCACGGTCATCGTGATCGAGGAGGTGGCCCGCGTCTGCGCCTCCTCCTCCCTCATCCCGGCCGTCAACAAGCTCGGCTCGCTGCCGGTGATCCTGGCCGGCTCCGAGGAGCTGAAGAAGAAGTACCTGGGCCCGCTCGCCAAGGGCGACGCGATGTTCTCGTACTGCCTGTCCGAGCCGGACGCGGGCTCCGACGCGGCCGGCATGAAGACGAAGGCCGTCCGCGACGGCGACACCTACGTCCTCGACGGCGTCAAGCGCTGGATCACCAACGCCGGCGTCAGCGAGTACTACACGGTCATGGCGGTCACCGACCCCACCAAGCGCTCCAAGGGCATCTCCGCCTTCGTCGTGGAGAAGTCCGACGAGGGTGTCTCCTTCGGCGCCCCGGAGCGGAAGCTCGGCATCAAGGGCTCCCCCACCCGCGAGGTCTACCTCGACCACGTCCGCATCCCCGCCGACCGCATGATCGGCGCGGAGGGCACCGGCTTCGCCACCGCGATGAAGACGCTGGACCACACCCGCATCACCATCGCCGCGCAGGCCCTCGGCATCGCCCAGGGTGCCCTCGACTACGCCAAGGGCTACGTCAAGGAGCGCAAGCAGTTCGGCAAGCCGATCGCCGACTTCCAGGGCATCCAGTTCATGCTCGCCGACATGGCCATGAAGATCGAGGCCGCCCGCGCCCTGACGTACCAGGCTGCGGCCGCCTCCGAGCGTGGCGACAAGGACCTCACCTTCCAGGGCGCCGCCGCCAAGTGCTTCGCCTCGGACGTCGCCATGGAGGTCACCACGGACGCCGTCCAGCTCCTCGGCGGCTACGGCTACACGCGCGACTACCCGGTCGAGCGGATGATGCGCGACGCGAAGATAACCCAGATCTACGAGGGCACGAACCAGGTCCAGCGCATCGTCATGGCCCGCAACCTGCCGTGACGGCCGGCGCCGGCGCCACGGCTCCGTCCTGCCGCCCGGCGCCTCCCACCTGGCGCCCGCCGCCCGCCGCCGAGGGGCGTCCCGTACTCCGGGGCGCCCCTCGGGCGTTCTCTCACTTCGCCCGGTAGCGCCGCATCTTCGCGCGGGCCCCGCACACCGACATCGAGCACCAGCGGCCCCGGCCCGCCGGGCTGCGGTCGTAGTACGCCCAGTGGCAGTCGGTCGCCTCGCAGGCCTTGAGGCGGGACCAGGTGCCTGCCACCAGCCCCTCCGCGATCGCCGCCGCCACGCGGGAGGCGAGCGGCCGGCCGTCCGCCGGGGTCAGCCCCGCCGTGCCGTCCGCGCCGACGGTCACCACCAGCGGCGCCCCGGCCAGCAGCGCCTCCAGCGGCGTCACCTCCCGGTGCGCGGGGTGGCCGGCATGGGCCAGCAGCGCCACCCGCAGCGCCTCCCGCAGTTCGCGGGCCGCCGCCGTCTCGCCCTCCCCGGTCAGCCCGAAGCGCGCCCGCCCCCCGGCGGTGTCCAGCGCATCGTCGCCCGACTCCAGGTCCAGCGTGTTCACCAGGTCCTGCACCAGGGCCAGGTCTCCCGGCGCGGGCACTCGCTCACTCATGTCAGTGACGGTACCGCTGCGCCCCCTTGCGGGGTTACCGGATGAACGGCAGCATGGGGTCACCCGTCGGTTACCGGTAAAGCATGGCAACCGGTAACCGGCTCCGTTGCGGACCCCGAGGAGAACGTCATGGCTCTCGCCGAGCTCGGCACCGTCGTCCTGGACTGCCCCGACCCGCACGCCCTCGCCGGGTTCTACGCCGAGGTGCTCGGCGGCACGGTGGAGGACCAGGGCGACTGGGTCGACCTGAAGCCGCCCGGCGGCGCGACGGCGCTGGCCTTCCAGGCCGCCCCCGGCTTCGTCCCGCCGAAGTGGCCCGCGCCCGACGCCTCGCAGCAGTTCCACCTCGACCTGAGCGTCGAGGACCTGGACGCCGCGGAGAAGAGGGTGCTCGCGCTCGGCGCCACTCCGCTGGAGACCGACGACCGCACACGCACCTTCCGCGTGTACGCGGACCCGGCGGGGCACCCGTTCTGCCTCTGCGCCGGCTGAACCAGACCCCCAGAGAGGACCGTTCCATGACCGAGACCGTCGCCCGGTTCCGTTCCGTCGTGCTCGACTGCCCCGACCCGTTCGCGCTCGCCGAGTTCTACGCCGGGGTCGTCGGCGGCACCCCGGATGCCGAGGACGGGAGCGAGGACTGGGTCGTCGTCCGGGTGCCCGGCGGTCCCCGGCTCGCCTTCCAGCGGGCCGGGGAGGACTACACCCCGCCGGAGTGGCCGCGCTCCGACCGCAACTCGCAGCAGGCGCACCTGGATCTGGACGGCGGGAGCACCTGGGCCCAGATCGACGCGGCCGAGGAGAAGGTGCTGGCGCTGGGCGCCCGGCGGCTGGAGGCGCCCGAGGGCGAGGACTTCCGGGTCTACGCGGACCCGGCCGGGCACCCGTTCTGCCTCTGCCGCATCGAGCACGGCTGACGGCGCGAGGCGTGCGAGGGCCCGGGCGGACATCCGCCCGGGCCCACTGCCGTCACGGCGGTCTCGGCGGTCTCAGCCGTCTCGGCCGTCCAGGTCCTCGATCCGTGCCGCCGACGGCCCCCGGCGCTGCTGGGCCGCGCGGGCGGTGAAGTCCGCGCACCGCACCACCCGTTGCACGTTCCCCCAGGTGAGCAGGGCCACGTCCGCGTCGGTCCAGCCGCGGTCGAGGAGCTCGGCGACCAGGTACGGGTAGCGGGAGGCGTCGGCCAGGCCGCCGGGGTGCGCGGTCCCGGTGTCGTAGGTGCCGGACAGGCCCACGCAGTGCGCCCCGGCGAGCCGGTGGACGTGGTCGAGGTGGTCGGCGACGTCCCGCAGCGAGGGGCCGGTCTGCTCGGCGGTGAGCGGGACGAGGCACAGCCCGTGCGCGGTGCCCACCTCGGTGAGCAGGTCGTCGGGGAGGTTGGCCGGGTGGGGGCGCAGCGCGCGGGCGGCGGAGCGGGTGAAGACGACCGGTGCCTTGGACAGGGCGAGGCAGCGGCGGGCGGTGGCGTCCGATGCGCCGGACAGGTCGGCGAGCACACCGAGGCGGTTCATCTCGCGGACCACCTCCTCGCCGAAGCGGGTGAGCCCCGCGCCGCCCGCGGCCTTCGTGTCCCCCGCCTCGCTGCTCCCCCTCGTACCGCCCGCCTCCCCCGCCCCACCCGTCCAGGACGTCCGGGCGAGGGTGAGCAGCCGCAGTCCGAGGGCGTGCAGGGAGCGCAGGATACCGAGGGAGTCGTCGATCGCGGCGGCCGCGGCGGGCCCGGGGACCACTGCGGTACGGCCGCAGTTGCGGGCGTCGGCGAGCTGCCCGGCGTCATGGGCGAGCCGCAGTCCCTCCGGGTGGGCGCCCACCACCGCACGGACCAGGTCGAGCTGTTCCAGGGTGGCGCCCACGGCCCGGTCGCCGTCGAGCGACTCGGGCAGGTGCAGCGACCAGAACTGGGCGCCGACGTGGCCGGCGCGCAGCCGGGGCAGATCGGTGCCGAGGGCGCTCTCGCCGAGTTCGAGGTCGTACCAGGGCAGGTTCCGCAGCACCCGCGGCAGCCCGTTGTGGCCGTCGGCCACGGGGTGGGCGGCGAGGAGGGCGCGGGCCCGCCCCAGGGGGTCCCTCTCCCCGGTGCCGTCGGCCTCCTCGCGGAGCAGGTCCCCGGGCGGACTCCCGGCCGCATCCCCGACCATGCCCCCGGCGTCCTGCGGGAAGCGGGCCGCGCGCCGTTCCGGGCCGGGCAGCGGCTCGCCGAACCCGCCGAGACCGGTGGTGCTGTGCAGCTCGTCCTGCAGGTCGGCCATGGCGGGCTCCCTGTGTCGTGAACGGGTTCGATTCACGGTCGCACGGAGGCCGGGCCGCTTCCTGGTGGGAGGAGCGTTCGGGGTACGGGCGCCCGCGGGCGCCCGACGACGGGCTCAGTTGCCCGAGACCGTCACCTTCTCGTCGTTGTTCAGCTCGTTCACCAGCGTCTTCACCTTCGTCTTGTCCCAGACGAGGTTGCCGCCGGTGGACCCCGAGATCGGCATGTTCATCGAGGTGCCGTCACCGCCGCTGACGCCCTTCATCGCCCAGAACATGGACGCCAGGCTCCACAGCGACATGTCCTTGTCGACGGTCAGCGAGTCCAGGCCGGACCCGAGCGTCGGGTACAGCTTGAACGGGTTGAGCACCGTGGACGGGGTGGCGACCTGGTGGGCGAGGGCGGACAGGAACTTCTGCTGGTTCTTGGTGCGCTCCAGGTCGCTGGCGGCGAAGGCGTGCCGGGTGCGGACGAAGGCCAGGGCCTCCTCGCCGTTCAGCGTCTGCTTGCCCGCCTTGAAGTCGGCGCCGGAGTACTTGTCCTTGAACGCCTTGTCGATGGTGATGTCGACGCCGCCGACCGCGTCCACGATGTTGGCGAACCCGGCGAAGCCGATCTCGACGTAGTGGTCGATGTGCAGACCCGTGTTGTACTCGATGGTCCGCACCAGCAGCGTCGGGCCGTCGGTGGCGTAGGCCGCGTTGAGCTTGGTGTGCTTGCCGGTGCCCTGGAAGGTCTTGCCGGACTCCGAGCCCTTGAACGTCGGAATCTCGACGTCCGAGTCGCGGGGCAGCGAGATGAGGGTGTCGCCGCTGTCGCCGACGTGCAGGATCATCATCGAGTCGGTGCGCTTGCCCTCGGCGGAGCCGGTGTGCAGGTCCTTCTTCTGGTCGGCGGACAGGCCCTCGCGGCTGTCGGAGCCGACGATCAGGTAGTTGGTGCCGTCGCCCTCGGCCGGCCGGTCGATGACCTTGGACAGGTCGACGTCGCGGTTGAGCTTGGAGTCGGCCCAGAAGTACGTGCCGATGGTGGTCACCACCAGCGCGGTGACGACGGTGATCGCCGTCCACTTGATGCGCCGCCGCCAGTTCGGGGCGGGACGGCCGCCGCCGGTCCCGGCCGGGCCGCCCGCGCCGCCACCGCCGTAGACCTGGCCGGTGTTGTACCCGGAACCGTCGTCGTACCCGCCCTGTCCGCCGCCGGCACCGCCGTCGGTGTACGACGGCTGCTGCGGCACCCTTCCGTACGGCGGGGCCGACGGAGCCGGGGCCGTAGCCCTGCCCGGCGTCCGCCGGGCCGCGCCCGGCCTGCCGCGCCACCCGGGCGCCCTCGGACCGGGCACCGGCGCCACCGCGTCCGTACCCATTGCCGTTGTTGTCGGACCACCCGTCCGGCCACTCGTTCATGCCGCCCAGTGTGCAGTGCCGGGCTGTGCGCCAGACAGGGGTCCCGGAGATTTGGGTCAGTGCTGTTGCGAAGCCGACACAAAGTCTCCCGACGGCCACGCCGCATAGGGTGGAGTTCATGACAGACCACGCCTCGTCGGCGACGGCGGAGGGGCTTCCCGGGAAGCCCGTCTCCGCCTCCCGCACCACGCTCAGCCACATCATGACCCACAACGACACGAACCTTCTGGGCACGGTGCACGGCGGAGTGATCATGAAGCTCGTCGACGACGCGGCCGGCGCCGTGGCCGGGCGGCACTGCGGCGGGCCCGCGGTGACGGCGTCCATGGACGAGATGGTGTTCCTGGAGCCGGTCCGGGTCGGCGACCTGGTCCATGTGAAGGCGCAGGTCAACTGGACCGGGCGCAGCTCCATGGAGGTGGGCGTGCGGGTCCTGGCGGAGCGCTGGAACGAATCGGCGCCGGCCACCCACGTCGGCTCGGCGTACCTGGTGTTCGCTGCCGTGGACGCCGACGGCAGGCCGCGCCCGGTGCCGCCGGTGATCCCGGAGACCGACCGGGACCGGCGCCGGTGGCAGGAGGCACAGATCCGCCGCACCCACCGGCTGGCCCGCCGCCGCGCCATCATGGAGCTGCGGGAGAAGCGGGCGGCGGAGGGATACGAGCACTGAGGTCCGCCGCCCGCCCCGCGTCACCCGTCGAGCTGCTCCAGCGTGGCGTTGGACGGCGGCCGGGCGGCCTGCTCCGCGCGGGCCACGTCCTCCGCGGCGCCGAGCACCCGGACCGCGTTCTGCCAGGTCAGCTTGGCCAGGTCGGCCCGTGACCAGCCCCGGTCGAGCAGCTCGGCGATCAGGTTCGGGTAGCCCGAGACGTCGTCGAGCCCGGCCGGGGTGAAGGCCGTGCCGTCGTAGTCGCCGCCGATGCCGAGGTGGTCGACGCCGGCGACCTCGCGCATGTGGTCGAGGTGGTCGGCGACGGTGGCCGCCGTGGCGACCGGGCGCGGATGCGTCTCCTCGAAGGCGCGGTGCGCCTTCATCGCCTCGTCGTTCGTCTCCAGGTGGTGGAAGCCGTGCGCCCGCAGGTTCTCGTCGGCGGCGGCCGTCCAGTCGACGGCGGCCTGGAGGACGAACTTGGGGACGAACGTCACCATCGCCACACCGCCGTTGCCCGGCAGCCGCTCCAGCACGTCGTCGGGGATGTTGCGCGGGTGGTCGCAGACCGCGCGGGCGGAGGAGTGCGAGAAGACCACCGGCGCCGAGGTGGTGTCCAGCGCGGCCCGCATGGTGGCGGGGGCCACGTGGGAGAGGTCCACGAGCATGCCGAGCCGGTTCATCTCACGCACGACCTCGCGGCCGAAGGCCGACAGCCCGCCGACGGCCGGCTCGTCCGTGGCCGAGTCGGCCCACGCCACGTTGTCGTTGTGGGTGAGCGTCATGTAGCGCACCCCGAGCGCGTGCAGCGCCCGGAGTGTGCCGAGGGAGTTGTCGATGGAGTGGCCGCCCTCGGCGCCCATCAGCGAGGCGATCCGGCCCTCGGCGCGGGCCGCCTCCATGTCGGCGGCGGTGTACGCGGCGCGCAGCGCGTCGGGGTGTCGGTCGATCAACTGCCGTACGCAGTCGATCTGTTCGAGCGTCGCGGTGACCGCGCCGGGCAGGTCGGAGCGGACGTACACCGACCAGAACTGGGCGCCGACGCCTCCGGCGCGCAGCCGGGGGATGTCGGTGTGCAGGTGCTCGTGCCGGTCGCCGGCGATGTCGCGGGCGTCGAGGTCGTACCGGACCTGCTCGCGCAGCGCCCAGGGCAGGTCGTTGTGGCCGTCGACGACGGGGAACTCGCGCAGCAGCTCGCGGGCGGCGTCGAGGGACGCGGAGGGGGTCGAGGTCATCGCCGTCACTTCCCCGCGCCCGGACCGAAGCCGAAGCCGGCGCTCGCGCCCTGGACCTTGGCGCGCAGCCGCTTGCCCTTCTCGGTGGCCTGGTCGTTCAGCTCCTGCTGGAACTCCCGCATGCGGGTGCGCAGGTCCTCGTCGTGGG
The DNA here is from genome assembly GCF_030816915.1 of Streptomyces sp. B3I8. NCBI lineage: Bacteria > Bacillati > Actinomycetota > Actinomycetes > Kitasatosporales > Streptomycetaceae > Streptomyces > Streptomyces sp. B3I8. The sequence goes on from NZ_JAUSYN010000002.1 coordinate 2,801,692, forward strand.
CGGCGAGGATGCGGGCCGCGAGCAGCCCGGCGTTGCGCGCGCCGGCGACGGAGACGGTGGCGACGGGCACCCCGGCCGGCATCTGCACGATGGAGAGCAGGCTGTCCATGCCGTCCAGGTACTTCAGCGGCACGGGCACGCCGATGACGGGCAGCGGGGTGACGGAGGCGAGCATGCCGGGCAGGTGGGCGGCGCCGCCCGCGCCCGCGATGATCACCTTCAGCCCCCGGTCCGCGGCCTGCTCGCCGTACGTGATCATCTCGCGCGGCATGCGGTGCGCGGAGACGACGTCGACCTCGTGGGCGATCTCGAACTCGTCGAGGGCCTGGGCGGCGGCCTCCATGACGGGCCAGTCGGAGTCCGACCCCATCACGATGCCGACGGCGGGTTGTGCGGCGGAGCTCATTCGGTGATCGTCCCTCTCAGGTAACCGGCTGCGTGACGGGCGCGCTCCAGCACGTCGTCGAGGTCGTCGCCGTAGGTGTTGACGTGCCCCACCTTGCGGCCGGGCTTCACGTCCTTGCCGTACATGTGGATCTTGAGCTGGGGGTCGCGGGCCATGCAGTGCAGGTACGCGGAGTACATGTCCGGGTAGTCGCCGCCGAGGACGTTGACCATGACGGTCCACTTCGCGCGCGGGCGCGGGTCGCCGAGCGGGAGGTCCAGGACGGCGCGGACGTGGTTGGCGAACTGGCTGGTGATCGCGCCGTCCATCGACCAGTGGCCGGAGTTGTGCGGGCGCATCGCGAGCTCGTTGACGAGAATGCGTCCGTCACGGGTCTGGAACAGCTCGACGGCGAGGTGGCCGACGACGCCGAGTTCCTTGGCGATGTTCAGCGCCATCTCCTCGGCGCGCAGGGCGAGGGACTCGTCCAGGCCGGGGGCCGGGGCGATCACCGTGTCGCAGACGCCGCCGACCTGCCGGGACTCGACGACGGGGTAGGCCACCGCCTGGCCGTGCGGGGAGCGGACCACGTTGGCGGCCAGCTCGCGTACGAAGTCGACCTTCTCCTCGGCGAGGACGGGGACACCGGCGCGGAACGGGTCGGCGGCCTCCTCGGCGGAGTCGACGACCCACACGCCCTTGCCGTCGTAGCCGCCGCGGACGGTCTTGAGGACGACGGGGAAGCCGTCGCCCTCGGCGCCCTCGGGGACGCCCTCCGCCGCGAAGGCCGCCACGTCCGCGGGATCGCTCACGATCCGGTGCCGGGGGCAGGGGACGCCGAGTGCGTCGAGCCGCGCGCGCATCACGCCCTTGTCCTGGGCGTGCACGAGCGCGTCGGGCCCGGGGCGGACGGGGATGCCGTCCGCCTCCAGAGCCCGCAAATGCTCGGTCGGCACATGTTCGTGATCGAAGGTGATCACGTCACAGCCGCGCGCGAACTCGCGGAGCGTGTCCAGGTCGCGGTAGTCGCCGACGACGACTTCGTTCACGACCTGCGCCGCGGATTCCTGGAGTGTGTCACTGAGGAGCTTGAACCTGATGCCCAACGGGATGCCCGCCTCGTGTGTCATACGAGCGAGCTGGCCTCCGCCGACCATGCCGACTACCGGAAACGTCACGTTCTCTAGGTTATGCGGCGAGCGGGGCCCGCCGTCCCCCGGGTGGGGCGGGACCGGGCGTGGGGGACGGCGCGGACGGTCGTCGCTCGCGCCCTCGTGCGGGCGTGCTGGTTAGCATGGGGGGATCGCGGTCGCTCTCCGGTGGCGGCCGTCGGACGCGACCCGACGGGGGCTGGCGACACGATGGGCAATGGTTCCACGGGGGTGCGGGGCACCTCTCGCCGCGGCCTGCGCCGTCAGGTCCAGCGGTTCGGCCGCGAGATCATGAAGTTCGGCGCGGTCGGCGGGGCCGGCCTCCTCGTCAATCTGCTCGTCTTCAACCTGGTGCGGCACACCACCGATCTGCAGGTGGTGCGCGCCAGTGTGGTCGCCACGATCGTCGCGATCGCGTTCAACTACGTCGGCTTCCGGTACTTCGCCTACCGGGACCGCGACAAGAGCGGCCGTACCAAGGAACTCACGCTGTTCCTGCTGTTCAGCGCGGCCGGCCTGGTGATCGAGAACGGCGTGCTGTTCGTGGCGACGTACGGCTTCGGCTGGGACAGCCCGTTGCAGAGCAACATCTTCAAGTTCCTCGGCATCGGCATCGCCACCCTGTTCCGGTTCTGGTCGTACCGCACCTGGGTGTTCCGCGCACTGCCCGCCAAGGAGGCGGTGGCGAGCGCGGAATCGTTCCTGGAGGACGCGGACGCCACACCGCCCGGGCGCCTGCGCCGCTGAGAAGCCGCCCCCCGGGACCCCGGGCCGCCCCGCTCATCGCACCGTCGGCCCGTGGTCCTCGCCCACCGGTGCCTTCTTCAGCGGCGTACGCGACAGGAACAGGCCGAAGACCGGCGGTTTCGCCTGGAGCATCTCCAGCCGGCCGCCGTCCGCCTCGGCGAGGTCACGGGCGACGGCGAGGCCGATACCCGTGGAGTTCCGCCCGCTGATCGTGCGCTCGAAGATACGGGCACCCAGGTCGGACGGGACGCCGGGGCCCTCGTCGGTCACCTCGATGACCGCCTGGTTGCCGGTGACGCGCGTACGCAGCGCGACCGTGCCGCCGCCGTGCATCAGGGAGTTCTCGATCAGCGCGGCCAGCACCTGCGCCACCGCCCCCGGCGTGCCCACGGCCTGCAGATGCCGTTTGCCGGAGCTGACGATGGCGCGCCCCTCGCTGCGGTAGGCGGGGCGCCACTCGGCGACCTGCTGCTGGATGACCTCGTCGAGGTCGAAGGAGACGGCGGAGCCGGTGCGCGGGTCCCGGGCGTTGGTGAGCAGCCGCTCCACGACGTCCGTGAGCCGCTCGACCTGGGTCAGCGCGATCGTCGCCTCCTCCTTCACCGTGTCGGGGTCGTCGGTGAGGGTGATCTCCTCCAGGCGCATGGACAGCGCGGTGAGCGGGGTGCGGAGCTGGTGGGAGGCGTCGGCGGCCAGCCGTCGCTCGGCGGTGAGCATCCGGGCGATGCGCTCGGCGGAGGAGTCCAGCACGTCGGCGACCCGGTCCAGCTCGGGCACCCCGTACCGCTTGTGCCGCGGGCGCGGGTCCCCGGAACCGAGGCGCTCGGCGGTGGAGGCGAGGTCGGTGAGCGGGGAGGCGAGCCGGTTGGCCTGGCGCACGGCGAGCAGGACGGCGGCGACGATCGCGAGCAGCGCGACCAGGCCGATGATCAGCAGCGTGCGGCCGACCTCGCGGGTCACCGTCGACCGGGGCTCCTCGACGCGGACCGTCTCGCCCTCCTCGCCCTTGGCGGTGGCGTGGATGACGTCGCCGGAGGGCCGGGAGCCGACCTCGACGGAGTCCTTGCCCGGCAGGGTGACGACGGCGTACCTGTCCTCGGTGACCTGGCCCTTGAGCTGCTCCCTGAGCACCTCGGCGGTGACCTTCTCGTCGTCCATGACACGGCCGTCGACGATGCTGGCCAGGCGCAGCGCCTCGGAGTCGACCCGCTCCTGGGCGCTGTTGCTGATGGTGCGGGTCTCGACGAGGACGAGGGAGACGCCGAAGACCGCGATCACCACGAGGACGACGGCGAGGGTGGACTGGATGAGACGGCGGCGCACGGTTGCCGGGGCCTCGTCAGCTCTTCTCGAAGCGGAAACCGACGCCTCGGACGGTCGCGATGTAGCGGGGGTTCGCCGCGTCGTCGCCGAGCTTCTTGCGCAGCCAGGAGATGTGCATGTCCAGCGTCTTGGTGGACGACCACCATGTGGTGTCCCAGACCTCGCGCATGAGCTGGTCGCGGGTGACGACCCGGCCCGCGTCCCGCACCAGCACCCGCAGCAGGTCGAACTCCTTCGCCGTGAGCTGCAGTTCCTCTTCGCCCATCCACGCCCGGTGCGACTCGACGTCGATGCGCACGCCGTGCGTGGCGGGCGGCTGCTGCGGCTCGGTCGCCCCGCGGCGCAGCAGGGCCCGGACACGGGCGAGCAGTTCGGCGAGGCGGAACGGCTTGGTGACGTAGTCGTCGGCGCCCGCGTCGAGTCCGACGACGGTGTCCACCTCGTCGGCGCGCGCGGTCAGGATGAGGATCGGGACGGTGTGCCCGTCGGAGCGCAGTCGGCGGGCCACTTCCAGCCCGTCCATGCCGGGCAGCCCGAGGTCGAGTACCACCAGGTCGACGCCGCCCTGCATCCCCGCGTCGAGCGCGGTCGGTCCGTCCTCGCGCACCTCGACCTCGTAGCCCTCCCGGCGCAGGGCGCGGGCCAGAGGCTCCGAGATGGACGCGTCGTCCTCTGCGAGCAGTACACGGGTCATGGACTGATGGTAGTCCGACCGGTGCAAGAGACGAGGGGGTGATCGACACCCGGTTCTCTTACCTTGATCCGGGAGGGTGTCCGGTCGCCCGCCGCCGGTTCGCGCCCGGAGGCGCCGCCTGCGACCATGGGGGAGAATCGGGCGTGGAGCTTCGAAACAGATGTGCGGTTCCGTCCGAGCCTGTGATTCGCGTCTCAAGTCCTTCCATATGGGGTGGGACCGTGTCGTATCGTGAGCTGACACGCCTGTGATGACAACCCGGACAACCGGGAGCGGACCGGCGGCGGGCTCGCCCGCCGGGTCCCTTGTCTGCGGGCGGCGGGCCGGTCACCGACCGGTCCGGACCGGCCGGTTCTCACCGTCCGTCCCGAGGCCGGTTCCCCGCCGGCCGGAAGTGAAATGACCTGTGGCCGGGCCCCGAGCACGTGCGCGCCGACGCGCACTCGCCGCGAGGGGCGTGGATCCCGGTGGTCGCCGTCCCCGTTCCGTGACGCGGACTCCGTCACGCGGACTCCGTGATCCGGATTCCGTGATCCGGATTCCGTGATCCGGATTCCGTGATCCGGATTCCGTGCTTCGGAGCGGATACCCCCGTGAGCGTGGGGTGGACGACGTCAACCACCGGTGCCGGCCTCCCCCACCGGGCGCAACGCCAAGCACTGCGTCCCGACCAGCAAGGAACGACCATGGCGTCCAGCCTGACGAAGGACTCGGTCCGCCCGGGCACCCCCGGCTCCGGTTCCGAGAAGTCCTTCTTCGGCCACCCCCGCGGACTGGCCACTCTCTTCATGACCGAGATGTGGGAGCGGTTCTCCTACTACGGCATGAGGGCTCTGCTCCCGCTGTACCTGGTGGCCCCGGGCGGCCTGCACATGAGCGCCACCACCGCGACCGCGATCTACTCGGTCTACCTCTCGCTCGTCTACCTGCTCGCCATGCCGGGCGGGTGGGTCGCCGACCGGATCCTCGGCCCCCGCAAGACCGTCGCCGTCGCCGGTGCGGTCATCATGCTGGGCCACCTGACGCTGGCGCTGCCGTCGGCCGGCACGTTCTTCGCCGGCCTCGGACTGGTGGCGATCGGCTCGGGTCTGCTGAAGGCCAACATCTCGACGATGGTCGGCCACCTGTACAACGGCCCGGACGACCCGCGCCGGGACGGCGGCTTCACCCTCTTCTACGTCGGCATCAACGTCGGCGCCTTCGCCGCGCCGCTCGCGATCGGCACCGTCGGCGAGAACGTCAACTGGCACCTCGGCTTCGCGCTCGCGGCGGTCGGCATGGGCCTCGGCCTGGCCCAGTTCCTGCTCGGCACGCGTCACCTCAGCCCGCGCTCGGACGTCGTCCCCATGCCGCTGTCGGCGCCCGAGAAGTCCTCCACGCTGCGCAAGACCGGCGCGTGGGCGGCCGCGGCCGTGATCTTCTACGCGGTCATCGGCCTGACCGGCGTCTACACGCTGAACTGGCTGATGGTGCCGATCACCGTGGCCGGCCTGATCATTCCGGTCTTCGTGATCGCGCGCATCAAGCGGGACCGCTCCCTGGACCGCGCCGAGCAGTCCCGGATGACCGCGTACATCTGGTTCTTCGTGGCCGCGGCCGTGTTCTGGATGATCTACGACCAGGGCGGCTCGACGCTGTCGCTGTTCGCGGACGGCTCCGCCAAGAACACCGTCCTCGGCTGGGGCTTCCCGGTCTCCTGGTACCAGTCGGTCAACCCCGTGCTGATCATGGCGTTCGCACCCGTGTTCGCCGCGGTCTGGCTGGCGCTGAACCGGCGCGGCAAGGAGCCGAGCACGGTGGTGAAGTTCGCCTCCGGTCTGATGCTGGTCGGCGTCTCCTTCTTCGTCTTCCTGGCGCCCCTGTCGATCGCCGGCGACGGACACAAGGCGGCCGCGCTGTGGCTGGTGGCGATCTACTTCGTCCAGACGATGGGCGAGCTGCTGCTGTCGCCGGTGGGCCTGTCGGTGACGACGAAGATGGCACCGGCCAAGTACGCCTCGCAGCTCATGGGCGTCTGGTTCCTCGCGGTCACCGCGGGCGACGCGACGACGGGTCTGCTGTCCATCGCGGGCGTCGACCTCAACAAGAACGGCATCGTCGCCCTGGAGGCCACGCTCGCGGTCGTCGCGGGCGCGGCGGTCTGGCTCTACCGCGGCAAGGTCAAGCGACTGATGGGCGACGTGCGCTGACGCGCGGCGGGTGACACACGGCGAGTGTCCTCGCGAGTGACACGGCGAAGGGCGGCGGCATCCGAGGATGCCGCCGCCCTTCGCACGTGCGATGTGTCTGGGAGGGGGAGGGGAGCGCCGCGAACGCGGTCCCTCTTACGGGTCTAAGGCGCCCCCAGCTCCGCCCACACCGTCTTGCCCGCGGCACCGTCGGCGCTGTCGGACCGGACGACTCCCCAGTCCAGACACAACCGCTCGACAATGAACATGCCGTGGCCGCCGGGCCGTCCCGCCCGGTGGGGGTTGCGCGGCGCCGGCTGGCCCTCACCCCGGTCGGAGACCTCGATCCGCAGCACCTTGTTGTCGCAGGTGATTCCCAGTTCCTCGGGCCCCTCGGCATGCAGGCACGCATTGGTGACCAGCTCGGAGACGACCAGCAGGACGTCCTCCGCCGCGGCCCGCCGGTCGGCGGAGTCGGCCGGCAGCCAGCCCCAGGCGTAGAGCGCCTGCCGGGTGAAGTCGCGGGCGAGCGGCACCACGCCGCTCGCTCCGTCGAAGTTCAACCGCCGTACCTGCCGCCCTCCGGACGGCGGGGACCCCCCGACGGACGTGGGGGCCGCCACGGCGGACACCCCCGCCCCCGGCGGCTCGGCGGACGCGGAAGACGCAGACGGCACGGACGACGGACCCTCCGAGGATGCCGCCCCGTCCGCGGCCGCCCCGGAAGCGCCGCTGGGCTCGGGGCCGCGGTCGCCCGGCGAGTAAGGCCGGGTGGTGCTCATCAGCGCTTCACCTCACCGATTCACCAGTTCACGATTTTTTTCACGATGGAAGACTCTGCACCCGCACAAAAGGGTGTACCCGCCCTGTTCCGAGCGGCACGCATCTCGCGGCCCCGTACGGACAGGACGCGGCTCGCGCCGCCGGGGATGCCTGCCCTCCCGTGCCACCGGCACGTTCAGATGTCTCCTGCCCGGGCCGACCGGCGGAACACCCACGGATTCGGACGGAACCGGTAACGATCGCAACGCGTTCGTCACACCCGCCACACAAGGCACCGGACGAGTCGTCGCCCACCCGGCGGACCGCGTATGCCGTCCGCAGGCGTGTGCCCCCCTCGTCGGCGCGTGCTCCACTCCCCTCGCCTACTCGGAGGCGAGAGCCTGGTCGAGCGTGTCGTGGAGGACGAACACCGAATCGGCGCCGGTGATCTCGAAGACCCGGGCCACCACCGGCTGCATCCCCACGAGATGCACCTCGCCACCCGCGGCCTCGGCCTTCAACCGGGCACCGAGCAGCACGTTCAGCCCGGTGGAGTCGCAGAACTCCAACCGGGAGCAGTCCACCACCAGGCGCGAGAAACCCTTCTCCAGGCAGTCTTCGAGCGGCTCGCGCAACAGATCGGCGGTGTGGTGATCCAGCTCACCCGCCGGTGTCACGACAGCGCTCGTACCTTCTTCACGCACCTCGACCAGAAGCCGGCCCGACTGTGCGCTGCCGACCGTCCCGCGGTCCATGCCGTCCCTCTCCCGACCGTCGTGGCTCTTGCTTGACGCCCTCGAACACTACGCCTTCCCCACAAGTCTTGAACACCCGAACAAACGCACAAACCGGGACAACGCGCAGCTAAGCGCACTTGCAACCGGCTTGTGGAACCGGGTAGGGCTAGTAGGGACACCCAACCGACACGGCCGGCTTTGGAGGCGCCGCACACCGCAGTGCACGTATGGCTTCGGCTGCCACATGCCGAGAACGATGGAGGACATCATGTCACCCCGGCTCGACGAATCGCATACCCAGAGGGCGACGTCGACACGCTCCCCGGAACGACCGGAGTTCGAACCCGCTGTCGAGTCCCTCGAAGGACTCGAGGCGCTGGAGGACTTCGAGACCCTCACCGAACCCGACGGTCTGGCCGGACTCCCCGAGATCCCCCCGTACCACGAGGTGGGACCGGTGGACGCGCGGGCGCTGTCCAAGACCCTGTTCCAGCGCCTGGAGTCCCTCGAAGAGGGCACCTACGACCACGCCTACGTCCGCCACACGCTCGTCGAGCTGAACCTCGCCCTGGTGAAGTTCGCCGCCGCCCGGTTCCGCACCCGCAGTGAACCGATGGAGGACATCATCCAGGTCGGCACGATCGGCCTGATCAAGGCGATCGACCGGTTCGAGCTGAGCCGCGGTGTGGAGTTCCCCACGTTCGCGATGCCGACCATCATCGGCGAGATCAAACGGTTCTTCCGCGACACCTCGTGGTCCGTGCGCGTACCGCGCCGGCTGCAGGAACTCCGCCTGGACCTGGCCAAGGCCGGCGACGAGCTGGCCCAGCAGCTCGACCGGGCGCCCACCGTGACCGAACTGGCGGACCGCCTCGGGCTGTCCAACGAAGAGGTCGTCGAGGGCATGGTCGCCTCCAACGCGTACACCGCCTCCTCCCTGGACGCGCAGCCCGAGGAGGACGACTCGGAGGGCGCGCTCGCGGACCGCATCGGCTACGAGGACCACGACCTCGAGGGCGTCGAGTACATCGAGTCGCTGAAGCCGCTGATCGCCGGTCTGCCGCAGCGCGACCGGAAGATCCTCTCGCTGCGGTTCGTGGCCAACATGACGCAGTCGGAGATCGGCGAGGAACTCGGCATCTCCCAGATGCACGTCTCCCGGCTGCTGTCCCGCACGCTGGTCCGGCTGCGCAAGGGCCTGGCGCTCGAGGACTGACCCGTGCTCCCTGTTGGAAGAGAGAGCTCCCGGAGGCCCTGATTCCAGTCCTGCTTTCCCGTTCCGGTCAGACCACGCGTACGCCGCGGCGCCAGACCTCGGTGACGAGGGGGACGCCGGGGCGGTAGGCCAGGTGGACATGGCTGGGGGCGTCCAGGACGGCGAGGTCGGCGTACGCCCCCGGGGCGAGCCGGCCCACGTCCTCCCGGCGCAGGGCGCGGGCGCCCCCCGCGGTGGCCGACCAGAGGGCCTCGTCGGGGGTCATGCCCATGTCCCGCACGGCGAGGGCGACGCAGAACGGCATCGAACTGGTGAAGGACGAGCCGGGGTTGCAGTCCGTGGAGAGCGCGACCGTGGCCCCGGCGTCCAGCAGCCTGCGGGCGTCGGGCCATTGGGCGCGGGTGGAGAACTCGGCGCCGGGCAGCAGGGTGGCGACGGTCTCGCCGTGCGCGAGGGCGTCGACGTCCGCGTCGGTGAGGTGGGTGCAGTGGTCGGCGCTGGCCGCGTCCAGCTCGACCGCGAGCTGCACGCCGGGACCGTGCGTGAGCTGGTTGGCGTGCACGCGCGGGTGCAGCCCCTTGGCCCGGCCGGCGGTGAGGATCGCGCGGGCCTGGTCGCCGTCGAACGCCCCCTTCTCGCAGAACACGTCGATCCAACGGGCGTGCGGGGCGCAGGCGTCGAGCATCTCGCCGGTGACCAGCGCGACGTAGGCCGCAGGATCGTCGGCGAGTTCGGGCGGTACGACGTGGGCGCCGAGGAACGTCACCTCGTCGGTGTGCGCGGCCGCGATGCGCAGGGCGCGGGCCTCGTCCTCGACGGTCAACCCGTAGCCCGACTTGGTCTCGAACGTGGTCGTGCCCTGGCGCAGTGCCTCGCGCAGATAACGGGTGAGGTTCGCCTCCAGTTCCGCGTCGGTGGCGGCGCGGGTGGCCGCGACGGTGGTGCGGATGCCGCCCGCGCCGTAGGGGCGGCCGGACATGCGGGCGTGGAACTCCTCGGTGCGGTCGCCCGCGAAGACGAGGTGGGAGTGGGAGTCCACGAAGCCGGGGATCACCGCCCGGCCGGCGGCGTCGACCCGATTGTCAGTGGCGGGTGCTTTGCTTGCTTCACCGGTCCACACGACGCGGTCGCCCTCGATGACGACGGCCGCGTTCCGGACGGTGCCGAGGGGGTCCGTGTCGCCGGGGGAGGGGGCGTTGGTGATCAGCGTGGCGATGTTGGTGATGACCGTGCTGCTGCTCATGGTGTCCTCGGTCGGGGCGGTGGCGGTGCGCCTGGCGGTGACGGTGGCGGGGACGACGGGGATGGCGGTGGCGGTCGGCCGGGGTGCGGCCGGTGTCGGGGGCGGGGCCGGTGTCGGGGGCGGGGGCGGTCTCAGTCGCGCAGCGCGTCGACGGCCTGTGCCAGCGCCGCCGGGACGTCCGGTACGAGGGCGTGGGCGCCGTCCCGTACGACGTGCCGTCCTGCGACGACCGTGTGGCGCACGTCCGCTGCCGTCGCGGCGAATACCGCGGTCTCCGCGCCCAGCCGGGGCAGCGGTCCCGCGGTTCTGACGGAGTCCAGGGCGACGGTCGTGAGGTCGGCGAGCGCGCCCGGCCCGATGCGGCCCGCCTCGTCCCAGCCGAGGGCGGCGTGTCCGTCGGTGGAGGCGGCGCGCAGCAGGGCGGCCGCCGTCCAGTGACCGCGGGTGCGGGTGCGCAGGCGCTCGTCGAGTTCCATCGCGCGCGCCTCCTCCAGCAGGTCGATGACGGCGTGGCTGTCGGAGCCGAGGCTGAGCGGGGAGCCGGCCCGCTGGAGGGCGGCGGCGGGTCCGATGCCGTCGGCGAGGTCCCGTTCCGTGGTGGGGCACATGCAGGTGCCGGTGCCCGAGCCGCCGAGGAGCGCGATGTCCTCGTCCGTGAGGTGGGTGTTGTGCACGCCGGTGGTGCGCGGGCCCAGCACTCCGTGGTCGGCGAGCAGCTGGGCGGGGGTGCGGCCGTGGGCCTCGCGGCAGGCGTCGTTCTCCGCCGTCTGTTCCGACAGGTGCACGTGCAGCGGGGCCCGCCGTCGCTCGGCCCACCCGGCCACGGTGGCCAACTGGTCCGCGGGCACGGCCCGTACGGAGTGGACGGCCGCACCGATCCGCGCGTGATCCCGTTCCTTGAGATCTGAACAGCGTTCGGCCCAGGCATCCGCGGTGCCGTCGGAGAAGCGGAGCTGAGGGGAGGTGGGCGGCCGGCCGAAGCCGGCGGAGAGGTAGCAGGTGTCGAGGAGGGTGATCCGGATGCCGGCCGCGGCGGCGGCCGCGATCAGTGCCTCGCCCATGGCGTTGGGGTCGGCGTAGGGGGTGCCGCCGGGGGCGTGGTGCAGGTAGTGGAACTCGCCGACGGCGGTGATGCCGGCCAGCGCCATCTCGGCGTACACCGCGCGGGCGAGCGCGTGGTAGCTGTCCGGGGTGAGCCGGCCGGCGGTGGCGTACATGACCTCGCGCCAGGTCCAGAAGGTGCCGGAGCCGACCTGCACGGTGCCGCGCAGGGCACGGTGGAAGGCGTGCGAGTGGGCGTTGGCCAGCCCGGGGAGGGTGAGCCCGCGCAGCACCTCCGCGCCGGGCGGCGGGGCGGGGACGTCCGTGCGGACGGCGGTGATCCTTCCGCCCGCCGTCTCGACGGCGACGCCCGGCTCGGTGCGGTCGCCGAGCCAGGCGTGTTCCAGCCAGTACGTGCGGCCCGCCGACGGGGGCGGGGCGTCCGGTGTCGTGGGTGCCGCCGACGGCGTGTGCGCCGGCTGTGGCGCGGGGGCGGGTGGCGCGGACCTCGGCCGTGTCACGTGCGGATCAGCCCTTCCAGTGCGTCGGCGAGCGCGGTCACGCCGGCCGTGCAGTCGTCCTCGGTGGCGTGCTCGGCCGGGGAGTGCGAGACGCCGGTGGGGTTGCGCACGAACAGCATGGCGGTCGGGACGGCGCCGGAGAGGATCCCGGCGTCGTGTCCGGCGCCGGTGCCGAGGACGGGCACGGTGAGGCCGGTGCCGGTACCGGTGCCGAGGAGGCGGGCGAGTTCGTCGCGCAGGGCGTGGTCGAACTCCACGACGGGGGTGAACGACTCGCGGACGACGTCCAGTTCGACCCCGTGCGCGTCGGCGTACTCGCGGGCCGCCTTCTCCAGGGCGCCGGTGACGGTGTCGAGGGTCGGCTGGTCGGCGGCGCGGGAGTCGAGCCAGCCGCGGACGAGGGAGGGGATGGCGTTGACGCCGTTGGGTTCGACGGCGACCTTTCCGAAGGTGGCGACGGCACCGGCGCGTGCGGCCTCGCGGCGGGCGGCGAGGACCGTCTCGGCGTAGGCGGGCATGGGGTCGCGACGGTCGGCGAGGCGGGTGGTGCCGGCGTGGTTGGCCTCGCCGCGGAAGTCGTAACGCCAGCGGCCGTGCGGCCAGATGGCGCTCGCCACGCCGACGGCGTCCCCGGTGAGGTCGAGGGCGCGGCCCTGTTCGACGTGGAGTTCGACGAAGGCGCCGATGCGGGCGAGCCGTTCGGGGTCGGGGCCGAGGGTGTCGGGGTCGTACCCGGCGGCCTCCATGGCGCGCGGGAGCGTGATGCCGTCTGCGTCGGTGAGGCGGTGGGCGGCCTCGACGGTGAGCGCGCCGGTCGCCAGCCGGGAGCCGACGCAGGCCAGGCCGAAGCGGGCGCCCTCCTCGTCGCCGAAGTTGACGATGCCGAAGGGCCTGGTGAACGGCGTCTCGCGGGCGCGGAGTTCGTCGAGCGCGGCGAAGGCGGAGACGACGCCGAGGGGGCCGTCGAAGGCGCCGCCGTCGGGCACCGAGTCGAGGTGGGAGCCGGTGACGACGGCGTTCCCGGCGGCGGGCTCGCCGAGCCAGGCCCACTGGTTGCCGTTGCGGTCGGTCTCGTAGGTGAGCCCGCGGGCCTCGGCCTGCTCGCGGAACCAGGTCCGGCAGTCGGCGTCGGCGGGGGTCCAGGCGAAGCGGCGGTAGCCGCCGGAGGCGGAGCTGCGGCCGACGGGCAGCAGCTCCGTCCACATGCTGTGGAAACTCACGCGGCGCCGCCCTCACGCGCGCCGCCGCCCTGACGCGTGCCGTCGCCTTCGGGCGTCTCGTCGCCCTCGCGCATCGGGACCCGTACGCCCCGCTCCCCGGCCACCTCCTCGGCGATGTCGTATCCGGCGTCGACGTGCCGGATGACGCCCATGCCGGGGTCGTTGGTCAGGACGCGACGGATCTTCTCGCCGGCCAGCGGGGTGCCGTCGGCGACGGTGACCTGTCCGGCGTGGATCGAGCGTCCCATGCCGACGCCGCCGCCGTGGTGGAGGGAGACCCAGGAGGCGCCGGAGGCCACGTTGACCATGGCGTTGAGCAGGGGCCAGTCGGCGATGGCGTCGGAACCGTCACGCATCGCCTCGGTCTCGCGGTAGGGGGAGGCGACGGAGCCGCAGTCGAGGTGGTCGCGGCCGATGACGACGGGGGCGCTCAGCTCGCCGCTCGCGACCATGTCGTTGAACCGCTCGCCGGCCTTGTCGCGCTCGCCGTAGCCGAGCCAGCAGATGCGGGCGGGCAGGCCCTGGAAGTGGACCCGCTCCCCCGCCATCTTGATCCAGCGGGCCAGGGACTCGTTCTCGGGGAAGAGGTCGAGGATCGCCCGGTCGGTCTTCGCGATGTCGGCGGGGTCGCCGGACAGGGCGGCCCAGCGGAAGGGGCCCTTGCCCTCGCAGAACAGCGGGCGGATGTAGGCGGGGACGAAGCCGGGGAAGGCGAACGCCCGCTCGTAACCGGCGAGTCGGGCCTCGCCGCGGATCGAGTTGCCGTAGTCGAAGACCTCGGCACCGGCGTCCTGGAAGCCGACCATGGCCTCGACGTGCCGGGCCATGGACTCGCGGGCGCGGGTGGTGAAGCCGGCCGGGTCCTTGGCGGCGGCGTCGGCCATGTCCTCGAAGGCGATCCCGGTGGGCAGGTAGGCCAGGGGGTCGTGGGCGGAGGTCTGGTCGGTGACGATGTCGATCGGGGCGCCCATGGCGAGGAACCGCGGCACCGCCTCGGCGGCGTTGCCGAGGACGCCGATGGACAGCGGGCGGCGGGCGTCGCGGGCCTCGGTGGCCAGCCGCAGGGCGTGCTCCAGGCTGTCGGCCTTCACGTCGAGGTAGCGGTGCTCGATGCGGCGGTCGATGGCGCGCGGGTCGCAGTCGACGCAGATCACGACGCCGTCGTTCATGGTCACGGCGAGGGGCTGGGCACCGCCCATGCCGCCGAGTCCGGCGGTCAGGGTGATGGTCCCGGCGAGGGTGCCGCCGAAGCGCTTGGCGGCGACGGCGGCGAAGGTCTCGTAGGTGCCCTGGAGGATGCCCTGGGTGCCGATGTAGATCCAGGAGCCGGCGGTCATCTGCCCGTACATGGTCAGGCCGAGGGCCTCCAGGCGGCGGAACTCCTCCCAGTTGGCCCAGTCGCCGACGAGGTTGGAGTTGGCGAGCAGGACGCGCGGCGCCCACTCGTGGGTCTGCATGACGCCGACCGGGCGGCCGGACTGGACGAGCATGGTCTCGTCCTGCTTGAGGGTGCGCAGGGTGCGGACCATGGCGTCGAAGGAGCGCCAGTCGCGGGCGGCCTTGCCGGTGCCGCCGTAGACGACGAGCTTGTCGGGGTGCTCGGCGACCTCGGGGTCGAGGTTGTTCTGCAGCATCCGCAGGGCGGCCTCCTGCTGCCACCCCAGGGCACTCAACTCCGTGCCGCGCGGGGCTCGGACTGGACGGGGTCCTGACATGGGTGCCTCCCGGGCCTGGGTCTGGATCTGGGGTCGGGTCTGCGGATATTCACATCGTCGCGCGCTGAATAGAGCTAGTCAATACGGTCTCCCCCCTCCGGCCCGCCCCGGACACGCCGAACCCGCCCCGGACACGCCGGCCCCGCCCCGGACACGCCGGCCCCGCCCCGGGCATGGCAGCCCGAGTGGGTACCCGCCCGGCAGGGACACTGCGGACGGCGGTCGTGCCGCTGCGCCCCCGTGCGGACGGGAACCGGGCGGTGACGCGGAGGCGTGGCCAGGTACATGGACACCGGCACAGGCACGGGCACCGGCGAGAACGCGACCGGCGGCGAGGACGAGGCGACGGGGACACCGATGGAACTGGCCGACGAGGGCGGGGCCGCTCGGGCCCCGGAGGTGGCGGGGAACGCGTGGGGCACGGCGGCGGCCGGACCGCTGTCCGCCGCCGACCGGGAGCGGGTGGCGCGGCGGGACGAGGCGGTACGGGCCGCCGTCGAGCAGGGGATGCTCGGGCCCGGGACGCCCGTGATCGCACTGCTGGACGTGACCGGCATCCGGAACGCGGCGGCGGAGCTGCGGGCGGCGTTCGAGGCGGTCCTCCCGGCCGGCACGCCGGTACTGCACGCGTTCGCGGTGAAGGCGAGTCCGCTGGTACCGGTGGTGCGGCTGCTGCGGGCGGCCGGGATCGGGGCGGAGGTGGCGAGCCCTGGTGAGCTGGCCCTGGCGCGCGCGGCCGGGGTGCCGCCGGAGCGGACGGTTCTGGACTCACCCGCGAAGACCCCGGCGGAGCTGCGCGAGGCGCTGGCGCTGGGCATCGCGGTCAACGCCGACAACCCGCAGGAGCTGGCCAGGATCGACGCTCTGGTCCGCTCCGCGCCCACCCGCTCGCCCCTGGGCATCCGGGTCAACCCGCAGGTCGGGGGCGGTTCGATCGGTGCGCTGTCGACCGCGACCACGACCTCGAAGTTCGGGGTGGCGCTGCGGGACGAGGGGGCGCGGGAGTGGCTGCTGCGCGCGTACGCCGAGCGGCCGTGGCTGACGCGGCTGCACGCGCACGTGGGCTCGCAAGGGATGCCGCCGGCGCTGATGGTGCGGGGCGTCGGCGAGATGTACGCGCTGGCCGAGGAGATCAACCGGCGTTCGGGCCGACGGCAGGTCGACACGCTGGACATCGGCGGCGGGCTCCCGGTGGACTTCGGCTCGGACGCGTCGACGCCGACGTACGCGCGGTACGCACGGCTGCTCGCCGAGACCGTGCCGGGGCTGATGGACGGGCGGTACGGACTGGTCACCGAGTTCGGGCGGTCACTGCTGGCGAAGCACGGGACGGTGGTGGCGCGGGTGGAGTACACCAAGAGCGCGGGCGGGCGGGCGGTGGCCGTCACCCACGCGGGGGTGCAGGTCGCGGCCCGGACGGTGTACGCGCCGCGGGCGTGGCCGCTGCGGATCGCGGCGTACGACGCGAAGGGGCGACCCAAGGAGGGGCCGCGAGTGGTGCAGGACGTGGCCGGGCCGGCCTGCTTCGCCGGCGATCTGCTGGCCGAGGGACGGCGGCTGCCCGAGCTGGCGCCGGGGGACGTGGTGGCGGCGCTGGACACGGGCGCGTACTCCTTCGCCCACCACTACGCCTACAACTCGCTGCCGCGGGTGGGGGTGTACGGGTACGCCGCCCACGAAGGACCGGACGGAGTGCGCTTCGCGACGGTACGGGACCCGCAGACAGTGCGGGAGATCGTCACGGAGTCGGGCGGCGCGCACGCCGGCGCGCTGACGGGCTTGTAGCCGCGGGGGTGCGTGCGGGGCCGGTTTCCTCGTCCCCGCCGCCCCTGCCCTTCCCGTCCCCACAAGGGGCTCCGCCCCTTCGACCCCGGGAGAGCTCGGGTGGACGAGGCGCGTGAGGGAGCGCGGGCGAGTGGGGCTTCTCGCGCGGTTCCCCGCGCCACTGACGGGGCGCGGGGAAGCAGCCGACCCACATTAGTCATCTCTTCGCATGTTCCACCGGAAAATGCCGGAAGACTCACCCCTCGCGCACACGTTGCGTAGCGTCCACGTCACTCATCCGAACCCGAGGCGGGAGGGGAGCCAGGGTGCCCGGAATCGACGAGTGCCTGCTGGAAGCCATGCGACTGCCCGGCGCGAGAGGCGCCGCGGTGGTCGACTGGACCAGCGGTCTGACGTTGGGCGTCGTCGGGGAATCCCCCGGCGGCGACCACGAGACGACCGCCGCGGAGGCCGCCGAACTCGCCCGGCTCGCCGCCGAACACCGTTGTTTCGCCCCGGAGGGCGGCTCCGACTGGTCGGGCCCCGGCATCCCCGTCGAGGACCTGATCCTCAGCAACAGCGACAGCTACCACCTGCTGCGCTTCGTCCCGACGACGTTCGACAGCAGTGTCTTCCTGCACCTGTGGCTGTCCCGCGTCGAGGGCAACCTCGCGCTGGCGCGGATACGCCTGGGTGAGATGGCGGGCCGGCTGGTGCTGGGATGACCATGGTCACGACACCCACACCACCCCCGCCGCCCTCGCTGCCGGTGCGGGACCGCACGCGCATACCCGCCGGCGCGCTCTCCCCGATGCTGGTCCGACTGGCCGCCGAGCGGGCCACGGGTGTGCTGATCCGGGAGCGCGGCGCGCTCTACCTGGCCGACGGTCAGGTGGTGCACGCCGAGAGCCCCGACACCCCCGGCCTCGACCTCCTGCTCACCGCGCACGGTGTGCTGGACGCGGAGGGCTGGCACGAGGCGTTCGCCCGCGCCGGGGAACGCGGCCGGGTGGGGCGCTACCTGGTGGACCGGGGGCGGCTGACCACGGGCGCGCTGGAGTTGTGCCATCTCGGAGCGCTGTACGACGCCGCGTACTTCGTACTGGAACCGAGCAGCGCCCCGGCCCGCTTCCGGTTCGGGGACGCGCACTGGCTCGGCCCCGTGCGCCCGGTGTCCGTCGCGGCCGTGGAACGCGAGACGCTGCGCCGCCGCGAGCTGCTGCACCGCATCTGGCCCGACCCGGCGGCCGACGAGGCTCCGCTCGCCCGCACCGCGCGGCCGGCCGGACCGTCGGTCCCGCCCCGGCAGGCCGCGGTGCTGCACCTGGTCGACGGCCGTCGGACGGCGTCGGACATCTCCCGCGCGCTGGGCCGGCCGGCCTTCCACACGCTGGTCGACGTGCACCGGCTGGCCGCCGCCGGCCTTCTCGCCCCGGACGTCCGCCCACCGGCGTACACGCCACCGCGTCCACCGGCACCGCCCCCGGTCCCCGGCGACCTCGGCGATCCCGGAGGCTTCGGCGACCCCCACGACCCCGCCGAATTCGGCGGAACCACCCCCGTCTCCCTTTTCCCGTCCGCCCCTGTCTCACCTTCCCCGCCCGCCCCCGTCCCGCCGTCCCCGTCCACTGCGGGCGAGTGGCCCCCCGCGCGTCTCGGGGAGCCGTCGCAGGACACGGCTCACGCCGACCCGCACATCACCCTGCTGCGCCGGCTGCGCGACGCCCTGGAGGCACTGTGATCCGCACGCTGCGCCAGCGCGCCGAGAGGAGACTGCTCATGGCCGCCGAGGCCGAAGTCCTCGACGAACTTCGCCGGTTGAGGGCCCGCGTACCCCAGTTGACCGGCGCGCTCGCGGCGAGCGTCGACGGACTCGTCCTCGCCCACGACACCCCCGGCGTCGAACCCGAGGGGGTGGCCGCGCTGACGGCGGCCTCGCTCGGCGTTGCCGTACGCATGACGGACGCCACCGCGCAGGGCGACTTCCGCGAGCTGCTGGTGCGCGGGGTGTACGGCTATGTCGCCACCTATGCCGCCGGGCGCTCCGCCGTGGTGACGCTGCTCGCCCAGGACCGGGTCAACGTCGGCCGGCTGCACCTGGAGGGCCGCCGGGCCAGTACCCGCATCGGTGAGCTGGTCGACTCCGCCGCGGCCCGGGCCGAGGCGGCATCGCCACCCCCGGCCGAGCCTCCTCGCACGCTCCCCGCCAAGCCCCCCATGAGAACCCCCGCCAAGCCCGCCACCGCGCGGGCGCGCACGGCACGCACGCCGGCGGACGCGCCACACCCCACGGCGAACGCGCGCACCAAGGAGGACTGACCGACCGGACACCGCACAAGCCGCACGGAAAACCGCACAAGTCACATCAAGATCAAGAACAAGAACAAGATCGAGAACCGCACAGGCAACGAACCACGCCCGGCTCCGACCGCACGGGCCCACCAGGCCGGCACGAGCCGCACCCCTCGCACGGAACGACACCACGAACCGAAAGGGATCACCCCGTCATGGCGAACACCGAAACCGCGCTGAAGGAAATCCTGGCCTCCATCGAGGGCTCCACCGGAGCGGCGCTCGTCGACTACACCAGCGGCATGGCGCTCGGCACGATCGGCGGCAGCAAGTCCTTCGACCTCACCGTGGCCGCCGCCGGCAACACCGACGTCGTGCGCGCCAAGCTGCGCACCATGGAACACCTCGGTCTCAAGGGCGAGATCGAGGACATCCTGATCACCCTGTCCGACCAGTACCACATGATCCGGCTGCTGAGCGGGCGCGGCGGCAACGGTCTCTTCCTCTACCTGGTCCTCGACGCCAAGCGCTCCAACCTGGCGATGGCCCGGCACCAGCTCAAGCGGATCGAGGAGTCGCTGGAGGTCTGAGCAGCCACGGAGGTCCGAACAGCCACCGGGCGCCCCGGCCGCCGGGACGCCCGGACAGGCCGTCGGACCAGCGCGGCGGCGGCCGTCAGACCAGCGCGGCGGTACGGCGGCGAGCCCCTCCGGGGGCCGCGTCGCCCGCCGCGATGCCGGTGCGGCGGTAGCCCTTGACGGTCCGGCCGGCCGGGGCGCCGGCGCCCCGGCCGAGCCAGTCCACGCGCACCCACAGCAGTCCGTCGCCGGTGCGTTCGAGGCGGCCGAGCCAGGCGGCCTTCAGCCGCAGCCCGGTGCCGAGTCCGGCGAGCAGCATGCCACCGGCGGCGGGCACGGCGAAGGACGCGCCGAGCGCGAGGAGGAAGGCGAGCAGCAGCCACCACCGGTGTCCGCGGCGCCAGTTGCGCACGGTGACCGCACGGTCCTGGAGCACGTCGTACTTGCCGGCCCGGGCGGCGCCGCGCGCGAGCGCCCGGTACCGCTTGCGGCCGCGCAGGGCGACGACGGCGAGGCTCACGAGATACAGCGCGGCCCCGGCCAGGAGTCCGATCCGGCGTCCGGTCGGCCCCGGCACCAGGAGGCCGATGCCGGCCGCGCACACCCCGAGCCACCACATCGGCGCGGCTCCGGCCCGCACGACGACGGCCACCCGCGCCAACCCGTGCCCTCCACGCCCGCCGCGCCTTACCTGTCCGTCCCGCACGTCCCGCCCGTCACGCACGTCCCGCTTCTCCCGGCCGTCCCGTCCTGCGCGCGCCACGCCGTCCTCCCGTCACGTCTGCGATTCGCGGATTCACGGCACCGCAGGCTAGTGGGGCAACGTGAGAACGACCTGAAAAACCTTTACTCGAGCGCCGTTCGGGCCCTGCCCGAGCGCTGCCCGGGCCCTACTCGACGAACAGGCCCCGCCGCGCCGCCCGCACGTCGAACTCCTCCAGGCGGGCCTGGGCGTCCGGCAGCCCGTCGCACATGGCCTCCAGCAGGACCCGGCCGAGCAGCATCGGCGCGCACGCGGTGTCGAAGGCGAGCCCGGTGCCGACGGCGGCGGGCAGCAGCAGGTCGGACACCTTGGCGACCGGCGCGAACGCCGAGTCGGCGACGGTGACGACGGTCAGCCCGGCCTGCTTCGCGTACGTGAGGGTGTCGACGACCTCGCGCGGGTGCCGGGGCAGCGCGAAGCACAGCAGGGTGGTGGCGCCGGCCCGGACGGCGGCGTCGACGCGGTCGTGGATCATCGTGCCGCCCTCGTCGAGCAGCCGTACGTCCGGATGGACCTTGGCGGCGAAGTACGCGAAGCCGTACGCCTGCGCCGCCGCGGCCCGCAGCCCGAGCACCGGCAGCGGCCGGCTCGCGGCGAGCAGGCGGCCCGCCTCGCGCACCGGCCCGGGGTCGGCGAGCGCCTCGGCGAGGTGGCGCAGGTTCTCGATCTCGGCCTCGACGGCCTGCTGGTACTCGTTGTACGGAGCGGTCCCGGCGGGCGCCTCGGCCGGGGCGACCTCGCGCAGGTGACGGCGGAGCGCCGGGTAGCCGTCGAAGCCGAGGGCGACGGCGAAGCGGGTGACGGAGGGCTGGCTGACCCCGGCGAGCTCGGCCAGTTCCACGCTGGACAGGAACGGCACGTCGGCGGCGCGGCGGACCATGCTGTGGGCGATGCGCCGCTGGGTCGGCGTCAGCCGGTGCCCCTCGAAGAGCGTCTGCAGCCGCGCGGCGGGGCTGTCGGTCGCGCTCATGCCGTGGTCCCCTCGCCGTGTGCAGCCGTACGCGGTCGTGGCCGCTCACCGCCGACGCCGTCCTATTCAACCCTGTGGAATTCTGCATGAACGTATGCAGGAGCGGCAAGGCGGACGACGCGGGCAGCTACGGGAGCGGCGCCTGGGGCGTCCCTGATCCCGCACTGGGGGGTTCTCCCCAGTGTCACGGCGGTCCGCGCTCCCTACCGTGGTGTCCATGAGCGGTATGGACGCGGGCGAAACGGAACTGAAGAAGGATCTCGACGCCACCCTGCGCGCACGCAGGGAGCTGGGCGAGGAGTACGACTCCGCGCTGGTCGAATCGTTCCTGGAGAAGGTCGACCAGCGCATCGACAGCACGGTCGACCGCCGGGTGCGGCGCCATCTGGGCGAGCAGCAGCTCGTGGTGGCACGCGGGGCGCACCGGCCGCAGCCCACCGACTCCTGGGGAGAGCGGTTCGGCTTCGGCGTGGTCTCGCTGGTGCTGGCGGTCCCGCTGTCGGCCATCGGCGGCGGGGTCGGCCATCTGCCGGGGCTGATCACGACGTGGCTCGGCATCGTGGGCGTCAACGCGGCGCAGGTGCTGCGCACGCAGCCGAACCTCTTCGCCCGTCGCAGGTCCGCCCGGGACGACTGAGGCCCGTCGCGCGAGGCCTGCCTCGGCTGCGCGGGAGGCACGGCCCGGATGCGCGTGAGGCCGGTCGCGGATGCGCGCGAGGCCTGCCTCGGCTGCGCGGGAGGCCGGCAGCGGAAGCCCCGCCTGTGCGGCGGGAATCCACCGGGAACCCGGCGAGAACCGGCGGGGAAGGCTTGCGCGGGGACCGCCGACACCCCCGGGCGGACCGGGGGGCGGGACGACAGCGGTCCCCGCGAGGGACGGCGGGCTCCGGTCAGAACGGGCCGCGCGTCCGTGGCGTCGCGGAGGTCCGGGAGCCGCTCCGGAAGCTCTGGACGCCGTACGGTGCCGGCCCGGGCGGGGAGCCGCTCCCGCCCCCTTGCCGACATCCACCACTGTGCCGGTCGTGTGTTAAGCGGGTGCTGCGCGGACGTGTCGCCCGCGTACCACTTCCGCGAAGTCCGCGGGCGGCCGACGACGGTCGCGCTACTGCTTGCCGGACGTGGCCAGGAACGCCAGCAGGTCCTGCCGGCTGACGACTCCGGTGGGCTTGCCCTCCACCAGCACGATCGCCGCGTCCGCCGTGCCGAGCACGGTCATCAGGTCGGCCACCGGCTCACCGGAGCCGACCTGCGGCAGCGGCGCGGACATGTGCTTCTCCAGCGGGTCCTCCAGCGAGGCCCGCTTGGTGAACAGCGCGTCCAGCAGCTCCCGTTCGACGACCGAACCGACGACCTCGGCGGCCATGACGTCCGGGTGCCCGGCGCCCGGCTTCACGATCGGCATCTGCGAGACGCCGTATTCGCGCAGCACGTCGATGGCCTCGCCGACGGTCTCGTCCGGGTGCATGTGGACGAGGGAGGGGATGTGGTCGCCCTCCTTGTAGTTCAGTACGTCGCCGACGCGCGCGCTGGGGCCGGAGTCGTCCAGGAAGCCGTAGTCCGCCATCCACTCGTCGTTGAAGATCTTGCTGAGGTAACCGCGGCCGCCGTCGGGCAGCAGTACGACCACCACGTCGTCCGGACCGAGCCGCTCGGCGACCTTCAGGGCCGCCGCGACCGCCATGCCGCAGGAGCCGCCCACCAGCAGGCCCTCCTCCTTGGCGAGCCGCCGGGTCATCTGGAAGGAGTCCTTGTCGGAGACGGCGACGATCTCGTCGGCGATGCCGCGGTCGTACGCCTCGGGCCAGAAGTCCTCACCGACGCCCTCGACGAGGTACGGCCGCCCGGAACCGCCGGAGTAGACCGAGCCCTCGGGGTCGGCGCCGATCACCCGCACCCGGCCCTCGCTCGCCTCCTTGAGGTAGCGGCCGGTGCCGGAGATGGTGCCGCCGGTGCCGACGCCGGCCACGAAGTGGGTGATCCGCCCGTCCGTCTGCTCCCACAGCTCGGGGCCGGTCGAGTGATAGTGCGAGAGCGGGTTGTGCGGGTTGGAGTACTGGTCCGGCTTCCAGGCGCCGGGGGTCTCGCGCACCAGCCGGTCGGAGACGTTGTAGTACGAGTCCGGGTGCTCGGGGTCTACGGCGGTCGGGCAGACGACGACCTCGGCGCCGTACGCGCGCAGCACGTTGATCTTGTCGGTGCTCACCTTGTCGGGGCACACGAAGATGCACTTGTACCCCTTCCGCTGCGCCACGATGGCGAGCCCGACGCCGGTGTTGCCGCTGGTCGGCTCGACGATCGTGCCGCCCGGCCGCAGCTCCCCGCTCTGCTCGGCCGCCTCGATCATGCGCAGCGCGATGCGGTCCTTCACGGAGCCGCCCGGGTTGAAGTACTCGACCTTGGCGAGCACGGTCGCCTCGATGCCGGCGGTGACGCTGTTGAGCCTCACCAGGGGGGTGTTGCCGACGAGGCTGATCATCGAGTCGTGGTATCGCACCGTTGTCTCCGGTCGCAGCGATGGGGATGGGGAAATGGCCGTGATGGTCCCGCCAGAGTAAGCGCTCCGCTGGTCAGACGGTCGCCCACGGCGGACGCACGCGGTGGACGCCCGTCGGACGGCCACCGGACGGCCGCGGTGGACGCCCACCGGACGGGCGTGCCTCGCCGCGCCTCGTCGAGATTGGCCGACCCGCTGTACTGGGCAAGCAGTGGGTGTACGGCTATGAGGAGGTGGCGGCGGAGCATGACGAGCATGTCGAGGGCGCGGGTGGCCCGGCGGATCGCGGCCGGCGCGGCGTACGGCGGTGGCGGCGTCGGCCTCGTCGGCGCGGCCGCGGTGGGGCTTGTGGTGGCGGAGATGCGGCTCGCCAGGCGTCATGTGGGCAACGGGCAGAGCCCGCGCCCGCCGAGCGCGGACGGAGTCTACGGACGGGGTTACGCGACGCCGGACGAGCCCCCGCTGCGGCTCACCATGCTCGGCGACTCCACGGCGGCGGGGCAGGGGGTGCACCGGGCGGGGCAGACGCCGGGCTCGCTGCTCGCCG
This sequence comes from Streptomyces sp. B3I8, assembly GCF_030816915.1. Classification (NCBI taxonomy): domain Bacteria; kingdom Bacillati; phylum Actinomycetota; class Actinomycetes; order Kitasatosporales; family Streptomycetaceae; genus Streptomyces; species Streptomyces sp. B3I8. The sequence goes on from NZ_JAUSYN010000002.1 coordinate 2,826,023, forward strand.
CCGGGCTGGCGGCGGTGGCGGAACGGCCGGTGGAGCTGCGCAACGTGGCGCTGACAGGGGCACGGTCGGACGACCTGGAGCGACAGGTGGGGCTGGCGCTGGGCGATCCGCGGCGGGTCCCCGACGTGTGCGTGATCATGATCGGCGCGAACGACGTCACCCACCGGATGCCGCCGACCCGTTCGGTGCGGTATCTCGCGGCGGCGGTGCGGCGGTTGCGGACGGCGGGCGCGGAGGTCGTCGTCGGCACGTGTCCCGACCTCGGCACCATCGAGCCGGTGCAGCAGCCGCTGCGGTGGCTGGCCCGGCGCACCTCGCGGCAGCTCGCGGCGGCCCAGACGATCGGGGCGGTGGAACAGGGCGGCCGCACGGTGTCACTGGGTGACCTGCTCGGCCCGGAGTTCGAGGCGAATCCGCGGGAGCTGTTCGGTCCGGACAACTACCACCCCTCGGTGGAGGGGTACGCGACCGCGGCGATGGCGGTGCTGCCGACGGTGTGCGCGGCGCTGGGCGTGTGGCCGGAGGAGGAGCGGCCGGACGCGTCCCGCCGGGAGGGCTTCCTGCCGGTGGCGCGGGCGGCCGCGGAGGCGGCGGCGGAGGGGGGTACGGAGGTGGCGGCGGCGATGCCGGTCGGGCCGCGGGGGCCGTGGGCGCTCCTCAAACGCCGGCGGCGGCGCCGGGTCCCGGAACCGGCCCCCGGCCCGGCCCGGGCGGAGGCCTCCCACTAGGGCCTCCGCCCGGGGTGCGGGAGGGTTTTTCGCCCCCGCCGCCCCTGCCCTTCCCGTCCCTTCAAGGGGCTCTGCCCCTTCGACCTCGGGGGGTACGCCGTCGGCTGACGGCCGGCAACCCCACCCACCCCTGCCGGGGCCCCGGGGAAAGAGCCCCCCGGGTTGAGGAGGGGGAGGGTAGGGGCGGCGGGGGCGGAAAAAACGTACCCTGAGAGGAAAGCAAGCGCTTGGAAAGTGCGGCCCGTGTCACATGCCGCCGACCGTGACCTCAGCCCTACGGACAGGTAGCTTCCCAAGCAGGCAGCCCCTGCCCGCCCACCCTTACGCCAATGGAGCCGTGATGCCCGAAGCCGTCATCGTCTCGACCGCCCGCTCCCCCATCGGCCGCGCCTTCAAGGGCTCCCTCAAGGACCTCCGCCCCGACGACCTCACCGCCACGATCATCCAGGCCGCCCTCGCCAAGGTCCCGGGTCTCGACCCGAAGGACATCGACGACCTGATGCTCGGCTGCGGCCTCCCCGGCGGCGAGCAGGGCAACAACCTCGGCCGCATCGTCGCCGTACAGATGGGCATGGACCACCTGCCCGGCTGCACCGTCACCCGCTACTGCTCGTCCTCCCTCCAGACCTCCCGCATGGCCCTGCACGCCATCAAGGCCGGCGAGGGCGATGTCTTCATCTCGGCCGGCGTCGAGATGGTCTCGCGCTTCACCAAGGGCAACTCCGACAGCCTCCCGGACACGCACAACCCGCTGTTCGCCGAGGCCGAGGCCCGCACCGCCGCCACCGCCGGGCAGGAGGGCGCGGCCTGGCACGACCCGCGCGAGGACGACCTGCTCCCCGACCCGTACATCGCGATGGGCCAGACCGCCGAGAACCTCGCCCGCCTCAAGGGCATCACCCGCGAGGAGATGGACGAGTTCGGCGTCCGCTCGCAGAACCTGGCCGAGCAGGCCCTCGCGAACGGCTTCTGGGAGCGGGAGATCACCCCGGTGACGCTTCCGGACGGCACGGTCGTCAGCAAGGACGACGGTCCCCGTCCCGGCGTCACCATGGAGGGCGTCGCCGGCCTCAAGCCGGTCTTCCGCCCCGACGGCCTGGTCACCGCCGGCAACTGCTGCCCGCTCAACGACGGCGCCGCCGCGGTCGTCATCATGAGCGACACCAAGGCCCGCGAGCTGGGTCTGACCCCGCTGGCCCGGATCGTCTCGACCGGCGTCTCCGGCCTCTCCCCCGAGATCATGGGCTACGGCCCGGTCGACGCGAGCAACCAGGCGCTCAAGCGGGCGGGCCTGGGCATCGACGACATCGACCTGGTCGAGATCAACGAGGCCTTCGCCGCCCAGGTGATCCCCTCCTACCGCGACCTCGGCATCGACCTGGACAAGCTGAACGTCAACGGCGGCGCCATCGCCGTCGGCCACCCGTTCGGCATGACCGGCGCCCGCATCACCGGCACGCTCATCAACTCGCTCCAGTTCCACGACAAGCAGTTCGGCCTGGAGACGATGTGCGTGGGCGGCGGCCAGGGCATGGCCATGGTGATCGAACGCCTCAGCTGAGAACCGAGAACCCGGCGGCGGGCCCGTCGCGCAGGCCCGCCTCCGCGCCCCCTCGCACGCCGGAACGCGCCGCGTCCTCCGCCACGCGCCCGCGCACGTACGGCCCGGAGTTCCGCTCCCACACGGCTCCGGGCCGTTTTGTGATCCAATCGCCCCCATGATGTGACCTATCTCCCTCCCGCGAGGGATATCCCCAGGTCACGGCGATCGGCGCACCGCCACAGAGCCCTCTGGCGCCCCACGAGTTGTCCAGTTCGTGACGTTACGCACTGACAGCTCGATAGTCCGCCCTTCAAGCTGATGTAGGAAGTCGGGGGTCGACCGAACCGGGAGTACGTCCGTGAGCGCCATGCCGATTGCTCTGCTGCTCACCACCGCCACCACCGCGGCCGTGGGTGTCGCCGCCCTGCGCAGCCTCAAAGCGCTGCGCCGGCAGGTCGCGGATCTGCGCACCGAACTCGCCGAGCACCGCGCGGCGCGCCCGGACGCCGCCGTGCCTGCCGCCCGCACCGCCGCGGACACCGACGGGATACGCGCCGCCGTGGCCGAGGCCCTGGCCGAGGAACGGGAGCGGGAGCTGGCCGAGGCCCGCGCCTTCTGGGCCGCCCAGGAGATCCGGGACATCGATGCTCCGTCCGTGTTCGGCGGGCTCGATGCACCGTCCGTGTTCGGCGGGCTGCCCGGCGGCGAGCTGTTCCTGCCCCGCCAGGCGGACTTCGCCGGCCTGGAGCACGATGCCCTGGAGCCGGTGACCGAGCCCACGCTGGAGGAGGGCGAGCCGGCCGTCGACCCGGCCGAGCTGGCCGCCGCCCGCCGCCGCCACCCCTCGCACCCCGACTTCGTGCCGGGCCCGTCGCCCGTCGTCGGCGACCACGAGCGCACCGTCACGTGCCTGGAGGAACTCGCCGCCTCCCGCACCGCGCTGGCCGACGTGCGCCCCGGCCCGCTGGGCACCCTCGACGTCTACGTCTTCGCCGACGGAACGACGCTGTGCATGACCCCGGGCCACCGCGAGACCGCGGAACGCCTGGCCGCCGTCCTGCGGGCGGGCGGGACCCCGGTACTGCTCGGCGGTTCGGGCGTCTCGGGCGCGTACAGCCTGACGTTCGAGTGCGGCGAGGAGAACGTGTACATCCTGGCCGACCGGGTCATCGCCTCTCTCTGACCGCCACCGGGAGCCCCGCCCCTCACACCCCCGCGCGCTGCTGGGCCTCCGCCACGAGGGTCACCGCCTCGGCCAGTGCCCCCTCGTTCTCCAGTACGAGGGCGAGATCCTGCGCGGCGACGGTGATCTGGTCGGCCGCCGCGAACATGCCCGCGTCCGGCATCTCCCGGGGCGACCGCGACGGTTCCTCCAGGAGCTGGGCACGCCGTGCCAGTTCCCTGGCCAGCCCCAGTGCCTCGGCCGCGGCCCCGCGTTGCAGCCGGCTCTGCGGGGCGGCCCGCAGCCGGTCGGCGAAGTGGCCCACGGCCCGCGTCAAAGGCGTCGTATCAAGCACGGCGCGAGCGTACGCGTCCGGACGGGACTGTTGCCAACGGGCGAACGCTCAGGCACGGTGACCTGAAGGACCGGATTCATCGCTCGCGTCCGGAGGCGCCGATGTCCCAAGTCTTCTCCGCGGAGACCCATCGCAATCTGCTCGCCCGCATCCCCCACTGCACCGGTCGTGAGGTCACCGACTGGTTGCGCACCGTCGAAGAAGGCCCCGCCCTCGTCCGCTTCGAGGAAAAGGTCAGCTGGCTCCGCAGCGAGCACAACCTCGCCTACGGCCACGCCAAGGCGATCGTCCACGAGTACGACCTGCGCCGGGCCGCGCGCAGACTGCTCTGACCTGGTCGTCGGCTCCCCTCCATCCACCGCCGAACGCCGAGGGGCCCCGTACGGTCGTCCGTACGGGGCCCCTCGGTGCGGGTGGCGGCGGCGTCCGCGCGCCGGCCCCGCGGTGTGCGTCAGTCGCTGCTGCTGAAGATCGCCACCAGCCGCAGCATCTCGATGTAGATCCACACCAGGGTCATGGTCAGGCCGAACGCGGCCAGCCAGGACTCCTCGCGCGGGGCGCCGTAGGCGATGCCGTCCTCGATCTGCTTGAAGTCCAGCGTCAGGAAGAACGCGCCAAGCAGGATCGCGATGATGCCGACGATCGCGCCGAGCGGGCCGAAGCTGCGCAGCCCGCCGTCCTCGGCGACACCGAAGGCGACCAGCAGCAGGTTGACCGCCAGCACCGCGATGAAGGCGAAGGCGATGGCCATACCGATCCGGGCGTACCGCGCGGTCACCCGGATCCAGCCCGCCTTGTAGACGAGCAGGGTCGCGCCGGAGACCGCCATGGTGCCGAGCACCGCCTGGAACGGGGCACCGCTCCAGCGCGAGTTGAACATCTCGCTGATGACCCCGAGGAAGACGCCCTCGAAGGCGGCGTACCCGAGGATCAGCGCGGGCGAGGCTTTGCGCTTGAAGGACTGCACCATCGCCAGGACGAAGGCGATGAGCGCGGAGCCGATCGCCAGGCCGTAGCTGGTGGTGGAGACCGGCAACAGGGCCCAGGCGAGCGCGGCGCCGACGGCGACCGTGCCGAGCGTCAGGGCGGAGCGCGAGACGACGTCGTCCATCGTCATCCGGCCGGGGGCGGCCGGGGCCTGCGGCGGCGCCGCCTGGCCGTACTGCTGCGCGTAGGGGTTCTGGGCGTACGGGTTTCCCTGCGCGTAGGGGTTGGCCTGCGTGCCGACAGCGGGGCCCCCGGCCTGCGGCGCGGTGTTGAAGCCGGCGTAGCCGTTGTCGCGGCTGAACCCCCGTCGCGAGAAGACCGGGTTGCTGCTCCTCATTTCACTCCTCCATGGCCACCGTGCGCGGCCTTGGCCTCAAGAGTAATGGCTTCGCAAAACATTGACTCTACTGCTTGGGGAGGATCTTTCCCCCGCGATGCCACCGTACGCGCCGGGTGTGACATCCCGCGCGGACCGGTACGCAGCCGTGACAGGACCGTACGACCGCCGCGACAACCCCGCCCCTCCCGCGGCGGGACGGCCCGGTTCGGGGGGCGGGGGGTCGTGGGACCGTGACGTCGCTTCGTTTCCCTGCTGACGGTCTCTTCCCCGCACGATCGGGTGAAAAGCGACCGGCTCCCGCATGAAGGGCGCCCGCTCCTCCTACGGTGAGCGCCGACCCCGAAGGGCACGGACGGGGCCACGGGGCACGAGGGAACCGTACGGGGGCAGCATGCGCACCGACATCCGGGCCGGCGACGGACCGGCGACGCTCGATCTCTATCACTGGCTGCGGGCGGACCCTGAGCTGCGGCACCGGGTGACGCTGCGCCGGGGCGCACCGGGCCGGGACGCCGGCGACGAACAGGATCCGACCTCGATCCCGGATCCGACCTCGATCCCGGCCCCGGCCCCGGCCCCGGCCCCGGACGAGGGCGCCATGGGCGTGGTCGACGTGGTCGACGCCGTGGTCGTGGACACCGTCGCCGTCCTCAACCTCGTCCTGTCCTGCCTCGCCCACCGCGCGGCACGCCGTTGCGCCGGGCCCGTCACCTTCACCCGCGGCGGCACGTCGGTCACGGTGCGGGGCGAGTCCGACGAGGAGACCCTCCGTATCGTCCTGGCCGTACTGGCAGAGCCGGAGGCGAGCACCCCGTCGGCAAGCACCCCGCCGGCGGGCGACCCGGAGACGGTCTGATGCCCGTCCGCGATCCGGCCGCCTCCCGGGCGGTCCTCATCGGCGTGGACACGTACAGGGGTTCGGACCTCGCCGACCTGCCCCCGGTGGCCGCGGGCACGGAGGGACTCCGCCGGCTGCTGACCGACGCACGCTGGTGGGGGCTGCCCGCGGCCAACTGCCGCGTACTGCACAACCCGAGGGATGCCGGCGAGGTCGAGGACGCCGTGCACGCGGCGGCCGTCGCCGCCCGCGACACGCTGCTCGTGTACTTCGCGGGCCACGGCTCGCTGGCGGACGGCGGGCTGGGGCTCCAACTGTCGAGGTGTGCCGAGAACCGGCCCTCCCAGACCGTGCGGTACGACCCGCCTGCGCAAGATCCTGCAGTCGGAGCGAATGGCACGCAATCAGGTCGTCTTACTGGACTGCTGCTTCAGCGGGGCGGCCGTCGCCGGCGCGATGGGCCCGGCGGACACCGGCACCCGGGTCCCTGCGGTCGTCGACAGCACGTTCGTCATGACGTCGTGCCCCATGCACCGCAGGTCGTACGCACCGCCGGGCGAGACCCGCCCCGTGTTCACCGGGGCGCTGCTCGACACCCTGGAGCGGGGTGTCCCGGACGCGCCCGACCCGCTGCCGATGGGGCACGTGTTCCGGCGAGTGTCGGAACTCGTCCACGAAAGGGGCATGCCGCCGCCGCAACGGCTCTCGATCAACGACGACATCGCGCTCGTGCGCAATCACGCCGGTCACGCACGGCCGCCCGAGCCCCTCCGGCCTCCCTGGTGGGCACGGCGCGGCACGCGCCTGCTGGGGAGGGTGGCGGCCGTGGCGACGGTCGGCGGCTTCGCGCTGTCGCCCTTCCTCCAGACTCCCCCGGCCTCCCACTCCCAGCCGCACCCGGCCCTGACCCGCGGCACCGACCCCTGCTCCCTGCTCTCCCCCGCCGCCCTCGCCCGGTTCGGCGCCACGGAACTCGACACGGCGTACGGCGGTTTCGACCGGTGCGACGTCCTCGTGCATCGCGCCGACGGCACCGACGTGGACGTGGGCGTCGACTTCGACCCCGGGCAGCCCTCGGACCTCCCGACGAGCACCGTCCGGGGCTCGGTACGGGTGAGCGAGGAGCCGACGGACAGCGGGCGGTGCACCCGGCTGCTGCTGCCCTCCGGCACCGACGTCACCGTCGCGGTCACCGCGCGGACGGAGGGCGAGGGGCACGCGCACGCACCTCTGTGCGCCCTCGCCGACGCGGGCGCCGACCGGGCGGCCACCGTCCTCGACGAGGGGCGGGCACGGCCCCGCCGAGCCACGTTCCCGCCCGGTTCGCTCTTCCACCAGGACGCCTGCGCGCTGCTCACGGCCAAGGCGCTCGAGGTGGTGCCGGGGGCCGGGGCCACCGTCCCGGACCCGGACTTCGGCCGCTGGTCGTGCGACTGGCGAAGCGCGGCCAGCGGCCTCGAGGTCACCGTGAGCTTCGACCGGGGCAGCCCGCTGCGCGCCACGTACGGCACGATCACCCGCATCGCGGGCCGCAGCGCCCTCGTGCGGCCCGACGGGCCGGACGAGAACGCGTGGCAGGTGAAGGTGGTCCAGCGCACCTACCGCGTCGGCCGGGGACGGACGCGGATCGAGACGCTGGACGTGCTGGTCGGGGGCGAGGCCGACGAGGAGACCATGCGCCGGACGGCGACCGCGCTCGCCACCGCGGCCGCGGCCCGCCTACCGGCCGCCGAGAGCTGACGCCACCCCGGGCACCAGGCACCGGGCACCAGGCACCAGGAGGCCTGTAAAGGCCGAATACCCGTAAGGCCATAACGACCGGGTAATCCAAACTTGCCGAATCACCCGAATCGTCTGAAAGAGTTGAATCGCCTTAAAGGGGCGAATCGAGCGAATCAGCCAACACGGCCGAAAGATCCCGAAAGCCCGCCACCCTCGAACCCGTCGGCCAACAAATCATGGTCCGTACATGTATTTTGCCGAGCCGTAACTCCCACGCGGGAGTGTGCTCGGCCCCGCGCGGTGTTTACGTGGTGTTCGTCGTTACGGGACCGGACTCACGGAGGTGCACGCCATGGCAGACGCCGCGTCGCGGCTGAAGGGCCTGCTCGAACAACTGCTCGCCACCCCGCTCCCCATCCGTATCCGTGCCTGGGACGGCTCGGAGGCCGGCCCGCCCGACGCCCCCACCCTCCTCGTCCGCAACCGCCGCGCCCTGCGCCGGCTGCTGTGGAAGCCCGGCGAACTGGGCCTCGCCCGCGCCTGGGTCTCCGGCGACCTCGGCATCGACGGCGACCTCTACACCGCCCTCGGCCTGCTCTCCGGTCTCATCTGGGAACGCGGTGAGGACGCCCGTACGCTCGCCCAGGCGCTGCGCGACCCGGAGTTCCGCGCGGCAGCCCGCGGGCTGTTCGCGCTCGCCGGGCCGCTGCCGCCGCCCGCGCCGCCCCGCGAGGAGATCCGCAGAGCCCGCGGGCACCTGCACACCAGGCGCAGCGACCGCCGTGCCATCAGCCACCACTACGACGTCGGGAACGACTTCTACGCACTCGTCCTCGGCCCGTCCATGGTCTACTCCTGCGCCTACTGGGAGTCCGCCGACTCCACCCTGGAACTCGCCCAGCGCGACAAGCTGGAACTGGTCAGCCGCAAGCTCGCCCTGAAGCCCGGCCAGCGGCTGCTGGACGTCGGCTGCGGCTGGGGCTCGATGGCCATCCACGCCGCCCGTGAGCACGGCGCGCACGTCGTCGGCATCACCCTCTCCCAGGAGCAGGCCGCCTACGCCCGCAAGCGCGTCGCCGACGAGGGGCTCACCGACCGGGTCGAGATCCGCGTCCAGGACTACCGGGACGTCGACGACGGCCCCTACGACGCCATCTCCTCCATCGGCATGGCCGAACACGTCGGCTCCCAGCAGTACCTGACGTACGCCACGGAGCTGCACGCCCTGCTCAAGCCGGGCGGACGGCTGCTGAACCACCAGATCGCCCGGCGGCCGCTGCGCGACGAGTCGGCGTACGACATCGACGAGTTCATCGACTCCTACGTCTTCCCCGACGGCGAACTCGCCCCGATCGGCACCACGGTGACGCAGCTGGAGCGGGCCGGCTTCGAGGTCCGCGACGTGGAGTCGCTGCGCGAGCACTACGCCCTCACGCTGCGCCGCTGGGTGGCCAATCTGGAGGCGCAGTGGGTGCGCGCCAAGGGGCTCACCAGCCCCGGCCGGGCCCGCGTCTGGCGGCTGTACATGGCCGCCTCCGCGCTGGCCTTCGAACGCAACCGCATCGGCGTCAACCAGGTTCTCGCCGTTCGCACCCCCGAGTCCGGTGCCTCGGAGATGCCGCTGCGGGCCCGCACCTGGAACTGAGCGGCACGGCCCCGTACGGCGAAGGCCGCCCCACAGGATCTGTGGGGCGGCCTTCGCCGCGCACGCGGAGCACTCCGCCGCTACTCCGACTTGATCGCCGCCAGCATGTTCAGCCGGGCCGCCCGGCGGGCCGGCCACAACGCGGCGAGTATGCCGACCGTCCCCGCCAGCAGCAGGAAGAGCGCCATCCTGGCCCAGGGCAGGACCAGCTCGTACGTCGGCATGCTGGTGCTGAACAGCTCGCCGGCCGCCCAGCCGAAGAACACGCCGAGCCCGATGCCGAGCACCCCGCCGAAGAGCGCGATGACCAGCGACTCCAGCCGGACCATGCGCTTGACGCCGCGGCGGTCGAGGCCGATCGCGCGCAGCATGCCGATCTCCTGGGCACGTTCGAAGACGGACATGGCCAGGGTGTTGATGACGCCGAGGACGGCGACGATCACGGCCATGGCGAGCAGCCCGTAGAGCATGTTCAGCATCAGCGTGAACATCTGCGCGATACCGTCGGAGATGTCCTTCTTGTCCTGGACGGAGATGCCGGGGTTGTCGCCGAGCGCCCTCTCCAGCCGGTCCTTGACCTGGTCCGAGGCGCCGCCCGAGGTGCTGACCATGACCTGCATGTCGGCCACGTCGTCCAGGTGCGGGGTGAGGGTGGTGTCGTCCACCATGATGCCGCGGATCATCTCGTTGCCCTGGTAGACCCCGGCCACCGTCAGGGTCTGCCTGGTTCCGTCCTCGAAGCCGGCGGTGAAGCGGGAGCCGGCCCTCCAGCCCTGCTCCTTCGCGGTGTCGTCGTCGACGACGACCCGGGTGCCGTCCACCTCGAAGGTGCCGCTTTCCACGGCCAGGTCGGTGAGCCTGCCGATGGTGGCGCCGTTGACGCCGGTGACGTACTCGGTGTCGCCGTCGATGCGGGCGGGGGCGTCGCGCAGGGGGCTGAGGGCGGTGACGCCGTCCGTCGACCGAAGCTTCTTCGCGACCTCCGGCGAGAGCTCGCTGCCGTTGGCCATGGAGACGATGTAGTCCGCGCGGAGCGCGGAGGAGGCCATCTTGTCGATCGCGTGCTGCAGGCTCCCCGCCATCACGGTCAGACCGGTGATCAGGGTCAGTCCGATCATCAGCGCGGAGGCGGTGGCGGCGGTGCGGCGCGGGTTGCGCACGGAGTTCTGGCGGGCGAGCTTGCCGGACATCCCGAAGACGCGCAGCACCGGGGCCGAGGCGGCGATCAGCGGGCGGGACAGCAGCGGGGTGAGCACGAAGACTCCGATGACCAGCAGGACGGCGCCGATACCCATGGGGGCCTGGCCGTCGGAGCCGCTCAGGGTGGTCGCGTAGAGCACGGTCGCGATGCCGGCACCGGCGAGCAGCGAGCCGAGGGTGTTGCGGACGACGAGGGATTTGGTGGTGGCCTTGGCGTGCAGGCTGCTCATCGCGGCCACCGGCGGGATCTTCGCGGCGCGACGGCCGGGCAGCCAGGCGGCGACCATCGTGACGAGGACGCCGACGGCGAGCGCGGCCCCGACCGTGCCGGGGGCGACCACCAGTGGGCCGTCCGGCACGGCGGCGCCGAACGTGCCGATCAGGGAGCGCAGTCCGGCCCCGATGCCGACACCGACGAGCAGCCCGGTGACGGCGGCGGTCAGCCCGACGACGAGCGCCTCGATCAGCACCGAGCGGGTGACCTGCCGACGGGAGGCGCCGACCGCGCGCAGCAGCGCCAGCTCCCTGGTGCGCTGGGCGACCAGCATGGTGAAGGTGTTGGCGATGATGAACGTGCCGACGAACAGGGCGATGCCGGCGAAGACCAGCAGACCCTGCTTGAGCCCGCTCATGGAGGAGGCGATCGCCTCCGCCTGGTCGTCGGCGAGCTTCTGCCCGGTGGTGGTGTCGACGGTCTTGGCGGGCAGCGCCTTGTCGAGGGCGGCGCGCAGCGCGGTCTGGCTGGTGCCGGCGGCGGCCCGCACGTCGATCTCGTCGTACGTGCCGGGCTTGCCGAAGAGGGTCTGGGCGGTGGCGGTGTCGAAGAGGGTGAGGCTGCCGCCCGCGGCGACGTTGCCGTCGTCGGTGGTGAAGATGCCGGTGACGCGCGGCGTGAGCACGGGCCCGTCGACCGACATCCGCACGGTGTCGCCGACGTGGTAGCCGGCCCGGCGGGCGGTCTCGGAGTCGATGAGGATCTCGTGCCCGCCGTGCGGGGCGTGCCCCTGGGTCAGCGGGTAGCGGGGGTCGTCGGTGCCCCAGTAGTTGCCGCCCTGGGACTGGAAACCGTTGCCGATCAGGTCGCCGTCCTTGTCGGCGAGGGCGGTGAAGCCGCTGACGACGCCGATCGCGGAACGCGCGCCCGCCACGCCCGCGGCCTTCTTCAGCAGCCCTTCCGTCAGCTCGGGCTGCTTGGTGAGGGTGTCGCCGCGGTCCTCGCGGCCCTCGGCGCGGACGGCGACGTCGACGTGGTCGAAGCCCTTGGCGGAGCTCTTCTGATAGGCGTCCGAGATGGTGTCGGTGAAGACGAGGGTGCCGGAGACGAAGGCGACGCCGAGCATCACGGCGAGCACGGTCATCAGCAACCGGGCCTTGTGCGCGAACACATTGCGCAGGGCGGTACGGAACATGAGGCTACTCAGTCCAATGGAGGGGGCGAGGCGGGGCAGGGCGGAGCAGGGCGGGGGAGGTCACCGCACGGAGCGGCGGGAGCTCACCGCACGAGGCGGACGCACGGTCCGACGGCGGCACGGCCGGCGAACGCACAACCCGCCGGGGCACGGTCCGACGGACTCAGCTCGTACGCCCCTTGGCGTCGAACCGCTTCATACGGTCGAGCACCGCGTCCGCGCTCGGCTCCCGCATCTCGTCGACGATGCGTCCGTCGGCGAGGAAGACCACCCGGTCCGCGTACGCCGCCGCCACCGGGTCGTGCGTCACCATGACCACCGTCTGCCCCAGCTCGCGCACGGAGTTGCGCAGGAAGCCGAGGACCTCGGCGCCCGAGCGGGAGTCGAGGTTGCCGGTGGGCTCGTCGCCGAAGATGATCTCCGGCCTGGAGGCCAGCGCCCGGGCCACCGCGACGCGCTGCTGCTGGCCTCCGGAGAGCTGACTGGGACGGTGCGAGAGCCGGTCGGACAGCCCGATCATGTCGATGACCCGGTCCAGCCACTCCTTGTCGGGCTTGCGGCCCGCTATGTCCATCGGCAGCGTGATGTTCTCCAGCGCGCTCAGCGTGGGCAGCAGGTTGTACGCCTGGAAGATGAAGCCGATCTTGTCCCGGCGCAACTTGGTGAGCTGCTTGTCCTTGAGCGAGCCCAGTTCGGTCTCGCCGATCCGCACGGAGCCGCTGCTGAACGAGTCCAGCCCGGCCACGCAGTGCATGAGCGTCGACTTGCCGGACCCGGAGGGACCCATGATCGCGGTGAACCGTGCCTTGTCGAAGTCGACGGTGACCCGGTCCAGGGCGACCACCTGGGTCTCGCCCTGCCCGTAGACCTTCGACAGTTCCGTGGCGCGGGCGGCCACACCGGTGGCCCGGTCGGCGAGGGGGAAGGTGGTCACGGAAGGGTGCTCCTGTCGGGACGGGGGCGAGGGGTACGTACTCCATGCTCCGTGCCGCACGGGCCCTTGGAGTCCCCCGCCCGTCCGGTTCTCGTGGCCCCCCTGGGTCTGACCCGACGCCCCGGTGTCATACCTCAGAATGACCCACCCCACTCCGGGAAAGCGGTCGTTCACCCTGTCGATGGAGGGTGACGGGACTCCGTGCACCCGTCCCTCGCGGCGGTGAAATTACGTCATTCCGCATACGTCGCTGACGCTCGCCGACAAGGCTGGTGGCAAGTGCGGATGGCGCGTACCGAGTGCTGATGCACCCTCAGGCGCCAATAAAATAAGACAACATGGGCTTGCCCGGCCGCTGTCCGAGTGACGCGTCCCGATAGGCTCGGAGTGCTCGATGCGGAGCCCATGGCCTGCCCGGATGGTGGAATGCAGACACGGCGAGCTTAAACCTCGCTGCCCCTACGCGGGCGTGCCGGTTCAAGTCCGGCTCCGGGCACCATCCGAGGCCGCAGAGCACCACGGCACGCCCTCGGACGCGGCCGGCGACCCCGCCCCGCCCGAGGCTCCCCTCTCCGGCCGTCCTCCCCCTTCCCTTCCGGTACATCCCTCTCACGCACCCCTCCGGTACCCCCTCCGCCCCGTCGGCACGGCGGGTCCCGGGCACGGCGAAGGGGCCGTCCGCACCACGGATGGCGGACGGCCCCTTCGGGGGTACTGCGACGTGTCGGAGGTGCCGTGGCGTCAGGACGCCTTGGCCTTCTCCTCCGTCTTCACGGCGGCGGTCACCGGAGCCGGCTTCGCGGCCTCGTAGAACTCCTCGCGCGGTGTCTCCATGGCGCCCAGGGACACGACCTCGCGCTTGAGGAACATGCCGAGGGTCCAGTCGGCGAAGACGCGGATCTTACGGTTCCACGTCGGCATCGCCATGCCGTGGTAGCCACGGTGCATGTACCAGGCCAGGCGGCCGCGGAGCTTGATCTTCATCTTGCCCATGACGATCATCGCGACGCCCTTGTGGAGGCCCAGGCCCGCGACCGCGCCCTTGTTGGCGTGCTCGTAGTCCTTCTGCGGGAAGCCCCGCACGCCGGAGATCACGTTGTCGCCGAGGACCTTGGCCTGCCGCAGCGCGTGCTGCGCGTTCGGCGGGCACCAGGCGTTCTCGTTGCCGGCCTTGCGGCCGACGAGGTCCGGCACCTGGGCGTTGTCGCCCGCGGCCCAGATGTAGTCGGTGCCCTTGACCTGCAGCGTGGTCTCGCAGTCGACGTGACCGCGCGGGCCCAGCGGCAGACCGAAGCGGGACAGCGCCGGGTTGGGCTTGACGCCCGCGGTCCACACGATGGTGTTCGAGTCGACCTCCAGCCCGTTCTTCAGCACCACGTGGCCGTCGACGCAGGAGTCCATCGACGTCGAGAGGTAGACCTCGACCCCGCGGCCCTCCAGGTGCTCCTTGCCGTACTGGCCGAGCTTGGGGCCGACCTCGGGGAGGATCTTGTCCGCGGCGTCGACGAGGATGAACCGCATGTCCTCGCGGGTGACGTTGCGGTAGTACTTGGCCGCGTCCCGGGCCATGTCCTCGACCTCACCGATGGTCTCCGCGCCGGCGAAGCCACCGCCGACGAAGACGAAGGTGAGCGCCTTGCGGCGGACCTCCTCGTCGGTGGTCGAGTCGGCCTTGTCGAGCTGCTCGAGGACGTGGTTGCGCAGACCGATGGCCTCCTCGATGCCCTTCATGCCGATGCCCTGCTCGGCGAGGCCGGGGATCGGGAAGGTGCGGGAGACCGCGCCGAGCGCGATGACCAGGTAGTCGAAGGGCAGCTCGTACGCCTCGCCGACGAGCGGCGAGATCGCGGCGACCTTGCGGTCCTGGTCGATGGACGTGACCCGACCGGTGAGCACCTCCGCTTCCTTCGGCAGTTCGCGCCGCAACGGGACGACGACGTGCCGGGGGGAGATGCTGCCGGCGGCGGCTTCGGGGAGAAAGGGCTGGTAGGTCATGTACGACCGGGGGTCGACGACCGTGACGGTCGCCTCGCCGTAGCGCATCTTCTTGAGAATGCGCCGAGCTGCGTACAGGCCTACGTACCCACCGCCTACTACGAGGATCCTGGGACGCTCCGTGGTGCTCATGCCATCGAGTATCCACCCGTCCCAGGGGGGTCGCTCGTGCGCCCCTTCACAAGCTTGCCCGGGGTCTCTGCTACACTGCGCGGCCCGCGTTGCCCAAGCCTTGACCCGGAACGGGAACCATGGGGTACCGGCAGACGTTGTCAAGGGCCCGTGAGCAGCCACTTGCGCCTCCACAGGGTGCGGGCAGGGTGGGTGTGGGAGGTCGGCACGCATCCTCGCGAGCGCTCGCCCGAGCGGGACCTCCGGCCCGGTGAGCCACCCGGACGGCCCCGGGACGCCCCGGCACCCCCCACCAGGGCCGAAATCCTTGTGAAGAACTTCACGAACTTTGTCGACGGTGCGTCGCCGACACGCCCGGCGAGGGGCCCGGAGGCGGGACGCAAGGGGTGCGGGAGCGCCTCCGCGCGCCCGCCGCGCCCTCCCCGCGCGCCCTTCCCGGGACGCGCGGGGATGCCGTGGGCCTCGGGTCAGCGGCGGCGGCCTCCACCCTTGTCGTCGCGGTCCTCGGGGGTGTCGATCCGCTCCGCGTCGCCCTCGATCCGCTCCTTGCGTACGCGCCCGTGGACGACCTCCTGTTCGGTGTGTTCCTCGGTGGTCAGCCGGACCCGTTCGACGGGCACGGCCTCGGTCTCCACGACCGGCCGCTCCTCGTGCAGCACCACCTCGCGCTCGGCCTCACCGATCTCCGAACCCTTGAGCGCGTCACCGCGGTTGGCCTCCGTGATCGGCTCCCGCTCGACCCGCACCTCCTCGTGGCGCAGTGGCACGGTCTGCTCCACGTCCTCGGTGACCACGTACTTGCGCAGCCGTGCCCTGCCGGTCTCACGACGCTCGACGCCGACGCGCATGCGCTCCTCGGAGCGCGTCATGACGACGTCGTCCTGCCGGAACCGGTCGTCGGCCCCGGCCCGCCGCCCGGCCACGGGCGTGCGCCCAGGAGACTCGGCACGCCCGGGAGCCCCGGCACGTCCCGGCATCGCGGAACGACCGGCCGCCGCACCTCCGGCCGCGCCACCTGCGGCCCCGCCGGCCGCCGCGCCCGCGGTACCCGCCGTACCCGCTGTTCCGGCGGCCCCCGCTGTTCCGGTGGTACCCGCAGCCCCGGTGGTACCCGCCGTACCCGCTGTGCCGCCCGGTGTCCGACCGGTGCGGGACGTGGGCTCGTTCCACGGGACCCCGTAGTAGTCGTACAGCCGGTGCTCCTCGTCCACGGACAGATGACCACCGGCGTCCACGTCCACGTGCGGCGCGCCCTTGACCTTGCCCTTGGCGAACGGCACCTCGATGTGGTCGGCGACCATGGAGGCGTCGCGGATGGGCACGAAGGACTCGCTGCTGCCGAACCAGCCCGTCTTCACCGTCACCCACTCCGGGCGCCCGGTGGTGTCGTCGAGGAAGACGTGCGCGGCCTCGCCGATCTTGTTACCACCGTCGTCGAAGACCGGATGGTCCAGGACGGTCGGGATCTGTTCTCTGGTGATCATGTTTGGTCACCCTCCTTTCGGAGTGATTCCCCTGCCGAGTTCACCACCTTGGAGGACACCAAACGACACAAAAGGCACAAGCAACGCATTTTTACTCATGGGCCACGCCGCCACCATGTACGGGAAGCCCCCCGCACCGGCACCGGCACCGGCACCGGCACCCGGAACGGGATCCGACACCGATACCGACGGGCGCTGCCCCTCAGCGCGCCTCGCTCGCCGCGAAGTGGGCGATGCCGTCCAGGATGTCGTGCTCGCTGACGACGACCTCCCGGGCGTCGACGCGTTCCATGATCGCCAGAAGGACCAGCGCGCCGGCGCCGATGACGTCCACGCGGCCGGGGTGCAGAGAGGGGATCTTCGCCCGCTCGGCGTGGGTGGAGCGCAGGAGGCGGTCGGTGATCTCCCGTACCCGTTCCCGGGCGATCCGGGAGTGGTGGATGACGGCCGAGTCGTACGCGGGCAGTTCCTGGGCGATCGCCGAGACGGACGTGACCGAGCCCGCGAGGCCGACGAGGGTGCGGGCCTCGCGCAGCGGGACCGTCCGCTCGGCGAGGTCCAGCGCGGCCTCGATGTCGGCCCGCATGGCCCGGATCTGCTCCTCGGTGGGCGGATCGGTGACGGCGCCGTCCACCGTGAGGTGCCGCTCCGTCATCCGTACGCAGCCGACGTCCACGGACCGGGCGGCGCTCACCGTGTCCCCGCCGAGGACGAACTCGGTCGAGCCGCCGCCGATGTCCACCACCAGGTAGGGGCGGTCCAGGTCGGTGCGGCCGGTGAGTTCCCCGGTGGCGCCGGTGAAGGAGAACTCGGCCTCCTGGTCGCCGGAGATGACCTCCGGCTCCACGCCGAGGATGTCCACCACCCCGCGCACGAACTCCTCGCGGTTCTCGGCGTCCCTCGAGGCGGAAGTGGCCACGAAGTGCACCCGCTCGGCGCCGTGCTTCTCGATCACCGCCGCGTACTCGCGGCAGGCGGCGAACGTGCGCTCCAGCGCCTCGGGGGCGAGCCGGCCGGTGCGGTCGACGCCCTGCCCGAGCCGCACGATCGTCATGCGCCGGTCCAGGTCGGTGAGTTCACCGGTCTCCGGGTCCGCGTCGGCGACCAGCAGACGGATGGAGTTGGTACCGCAGTCGACGGCGGCGACTCGCGTCACTTGTCGTTCTCCTCGTGCTCATCGCGGGAATCCGGGACCGGGACCGTGGCCGTGGCCGGTACCGTCACGCACGCCCCCTTGCGCCACCACTCCGGCAGCATCGCGAGCGCCTCGTCGCCCAGCGGGTTGACGCCCGGACCGGCGGCCAGCGCGTGCGCCACGAGGACATGCAGGCACTTCACTCGGTCGGGCATCCCGCCCGCGGACGGGAAGCCCTTCAGCTCCTCGATCTCGTCCCGGCGCCGCAGATAGTCCTCGTGGGCGGCGCGGTATGCCGCGGCCAGCTCCGGGTCCTCGGCCAGGCGTTCGGTCATCTCCTTCATGACGCCATCGGCCTCCAGCGTGCCGATCGCGGAGTTCGCGCGCGGGCACGTCAGGTAGTACAGCGTCGGGAACGGCGTGCCGTCGGGCAGCCGCGGTGCCGTCTCGACCACATCGGGCTGCCCGCACGGGCACCGGTGCGCGATCGCGCGCAACCCGCGCGGCGGCCGGCCGAGCTGCTGCCGGAACGCCTCCACGTCGGCGTCGGTGGGTGCGGTGCGCGGGGTGGTCGGCGGAGGGGTTTCCATGCGCGTCGAAGAGTCTCTCTGTCCGTGTCGACACGGGCCCGAGGGGTCCGGTGCCCGCTTGCTGCCGTACGAGAACCGTACTGTCTCAACGGCGGACGGCCGCGTCCGCCCGGTCGACGCCGTCCCACAGGTTGGCGTACCAGGGGCGCGTCGCCGCGCCGCCGGCGGAGCGGGTGCGTGTGACGGCGCTGGGGTCCGCCACGACGAAGCCGGTCTCCCCCGGCATCACGTAGTGCAGCCGCAGCCTGATCTGCTGCTCCGCGTAGGCGTCGTCCTGCCAGCGGGCCTTGAGGTCGCGCAGCTGCTCCACCCGCTCACGGGCCTGCTCCTGCTTGCGCTCCTCCTCGGCGATACGGGCCCGCTGGGAGACGTACTGCCGCATCGGGTAGGCGAGCGCCACGATCATCGTGCACAGCACCAGGGCGAGCAGTGCCGCGCGGCCGGTGAGCCGGGAGCGGCGGGCCTGACGCCGGGTCTGCGAACGGTAGACCCGGGCGGCCGTCTGCTCGCCGAGCAGCCGCAGCCTGGTGGCGGTCGAGAACCGGTCCCGGTCCTTCGCGGCCATGTCCTCCGCCTCCCGTCGCGATCGCGCGCCCGTGTCCTACGTGGTCACGCGCGCCCCGTGCCGTACGTACCCGTGCCGTACGTGCTCGCCGCCGTACATGGTCGTACACGTCCGTGTCGTACGCGGTCGTAGGTGGTCGTACGTGCCCGTCTCACGCGTACGTCCCCGCACACGGTACGGGACCGGGTGCGGGGACGTACGTACGACGCTGCCTACGGGCGGTGCTCAGGCCTGCTCGGCCCGTGCCGTGCCTACTGGCCGGCGGAGCGGAACCGGGGGAACGCCGAGCGGCCGGCGTACACCGCGGCGTCGTCGAGGATCTCCTCGATGCGCAGCAGCTGGTTGTACTTGGCGACGCGCTCGGAGCGGGCCGGGGCGCCGGTCTTGATCTGGCCGCAGTTGGTGGCGACGGCCAGGTCGGCGATGGTGACGTCCTCGGTCTCACCGGAGCGGTGGGACATCATGCACTTGAAGCCGTTGCGCTGGGCGAGCTCGACGGCGTCCAGGGTCTCGGTCAGCGAGCCGATCTGGTTGACCTTGACCAGCAGGGCGTTGGCGGAGTTCTCCTCGATGCCGCGGGCCAGGCGCTCGGGGTTGGTGACGAACAGGTCGTCGCCGACGAGCTGCACCTTGTCGCCGAGCTTGGCGGTGATGGTCTGCCAGCCGGCCCAGTCGTCCTCGAACAGCGGGTCCTCGATGGAGACGAGCGGGTACGCGTCGACGAGCTCCGCGTAGTACTCGGTCATCTCGGCCGCCGAGCGCTCCTTGCCCTCGAAGGTGTAGACGCCGTCCTTGTAGAACTCGGAGGCGGCGACATCGAGGGCGAGGGCGATCTGGTCGCCGGGGGTGTAGCCGGCCTCCTTGATCGCCTCGAGGATGAGGTCCAGGGCCTCGCGGTTGGAGCCGAGGTTGGGGGCGAAGCCGCCCTCGTCGCCGAGGCCGGTGGCCAGGCCCTTGTTCTTCAGGACCTTCTTCAGCGTGTGGTAGACCTCGGCGCCCCAGCGCAGGGCCTCGGAGAAGGACTCCGCGCCGATCGGGGCGATCATGAACTCCTGGATGTCCACGTTGGAGTCGGCGTGCGAGCCGCCGTTCAGGATGTTCATCATCGGCACCGGCAGCAGGTGCGCGTTGGGGCCGCCGAGGTAACGGAAGAGCGGGAGGTCGCTGGCCTCGGAGGCGGCGTGGGCCACGGCGAGGGAGACGCCGAGGATGGCGTTGGCGCCCAGCGAGCCCTTATTGTCGGTGGCGTCCAGGTCGAACATGGCCTGGTCGATCAGGCGCTGCTCGGTGGCGTCGTAGCCGACCAGCTCCGGGCCGATCTGCTCGATGACGGCGAGGACGGCCTTCTCGACACCCTTGCCCAGGTAGCGGCTCGGGTCGCCGTCACGGAGTTCGATGGCCTCGAAGGCACCGGTGCTGGCACCGGAGGGAACGGCGGCACGACCCGTGCTGCCGTCGTCGAGGCCGACCTCGACCTCGACCGTGGGGTTGCCTCGGGAGTCCAGGATTTCCCGGGCTACGACGACGTCGATGGACGGCACGAGCATCTCCTTCTGGGATGTGACGCGGGTACGCCGGACCCTCGGGCCCGACGTGGGGCGCGGAGCCGGGACGGCCCGCGGTCCGAGCCTAGCCGTCCCGGGCGGCGGCACCGGTGTGCGGCCCACTCCGCGGGCAGAAGTGTGGGTGAATTGTTTCCTGACGGAACAAAATGAGCGGGGGTGGGCATCAGGAGAGCGCGGCGACACCCGGCGGCCGCAGACCCTTTCACGGCTCCCCCCTGCCCGGACATGCCCCACCCCCGGCGCGCACGGGGGAGACGCGCCGGGGGTGGGGGCCCGTGGGGACGGGGGTGGCCCCGCGGGAGGGCCGGGGTGGCCCGTGGGAGGGGCCGGGGTGGCCCCGCGGGGGCCGGGGGGTCAGCTCAGGTGGAGCTGCTGGCCCGGGTAGATGACGTCCGCGTCGTCCACGATGTCCTTGTTCAGCTTGAACAGCTTCTGCCAGCCGCCCTTGACGTCGTGGTCCGCGGCGATCTCGCTCAGGGTGTCACCCTTGACGACCTTGTACTCGCCGTCACCCTTCTCGACCTTCTTGCCGGTCGGCGTGGTGACCGTCTTCTTCACGGCCGGACGCTCCTGCGAGCGGGAGGCGTGCTGCCCGGCGGACGAGGAACCGCTGGTGGAGCCCGCGCTGCCGGAGCTGCCGGAGCTGCCGGAGCCGCTCGACCCGCTCGACGACGAGCCGTTGGACGACGAGCCGTTGGACGTGGCGGCCGCACCGTTGTACGCGGCGCCGGTCAGCCCCTTGCCGCACACCGGCCAGGCGCCCTTGCCCTGGCCCGCGAGGACCTTCTCGGCGACGGCTATCTGCGCCGACTTGGAGGCCAGGTCGGCACGCGCGGCGTACGCGGTACCGCCGTACGCGGCCCAGGTGGAGTTGGTGAACTGCAGGCCACCGTAGAAACCGTTGCCGGTGTTGATGGACCAGTTGCCGCCGGACTCGCACTGGGCGACGGCGTCCCACTGGGAGGCGGTGGCGGCGGAGGCGTTACCGGCCGCCATCAGCGGGGCGGCGACGGCGGCACCGGTGACGCCGGCGAGTGCGACGACCCGGGTGGCCTTGGACGGACGACGGTGCTTGCCCTTGCCGGAAAACAGCATGGAGAGATCCCCTCACCGACGCCTGCGAGGTGAGCTGTCGGGTTCGGGCCGGTTGAGTTGCCCGGTCGTGTGCCGCTTCCGGCACACGACTTCACCCCAAGCCGTGTCCGGCCGTCCGGGGCCACGAGATGGCCCGGCTGCCGGACCCGGCACTTACCTGGGTCCCCCGCTCCTGCCTACGGCGCTTGACGCGACGACTGTTCCCGTACGGCCGCTGGCAGGATTCGGCGTTGCGACCGTCGGGGCCCGCGATGGCGAGCGGTGACGACCGTAGACACGGGATCCGGCGGATTTCAAAGACGATCAAGGCTTATGAGACTCATCCCACACTTTCACCGAATCGGACATCAAGGGTGATCCACGGACCAAACTCCCCTGATTTCGGGTGCACTTCGACCCCGTACGTCCGATTGTTCCCCTGGCGTCCCAGCAGTCCCGGACCCCTGTTCGCCTACTCCACGTCGAGGCTCTGACCGGCGCGGATGACGCTCGGGTCGCTGCCGATGGCGTCCTTGTTCTGGCGGTAGAGGGCCTCCCACCCGCCGTCGACGCCAAGGGAGTCGGCGATGGAGCCGAGGGTGTCGCCGTCGCGGACCGTGTAGGTGGAGCCCGTCTCGGCGCTGCTGCCGCGGTGCCGGCCGGTTCCGTCGGCGATGAGGGTGTTGGCACCCTTCGTCCCGTCGACGGCGCCCGTGTCGACGAGGGCCGAGGCGCCCGGGCTCTGCCGGTAGTGGTCGTCCGACGCGCTCCCCGACGACCGCCCGGCCGACGAACCGCCGGACTTGTCACCGGATTCCGGAGACCGGGTGGATTCGCCGCCGGAGCGCGAATCGCCGGAATCGCGGGAGGAATCCTCGCCCTTCTTGCTCGGGCTCGCGCTCGCCTTTCCGGAGGCGCGGTCGGACGTGCTGCCGGAATCCCCGGTGGACTTGCCGGAGGAGCCCGGTGAATTCGAGGAGCCGGAGGAACCCGAGGAGGAGGACGCCGAGCCGGACGAATCGGCCGAACCGGACGAGTTGTCCAGTCCGAGGTCGAGTCCGGAGTCGGAGTCCCCGGACTCGTCCGAGGAGGAACCGCCGCCCAGGCCCGTGTCCACGTCCGCGGAACCGGAGTCCTTGGAGAGTCCGGAGAGCGGGCCGCAGGTGGGCCAGGCGGCGACGCCCTCGGCGTCGAGGATCTTCTCGGCGACGGCGATCTGCTGCGAGCGGCTGGCCTGGTCGGGGCTCGGCGCGTAGTCGAGGCCGCCGTAGTGGTCCCAGTCGTCCTGCGACAACTGCAGTCCGCCGTACAGGTTGTTGCCCGTGTCGGCGCTCCAGGAGCCGCCGCTCTCACACTCCGCCACGTGGTCCCAGGTGGTGCCGCTGGCGGCGCTCGCACCGGTGGCGCCGAGCAGGGGGATGGCGATGGCGGAGCCGGTCACGCCGGCCGCGACGAGGAGAGCCGGAGCCTGGCGGGGGCGACGGTGACGACCGTTCCCGGAGAGCATGCGGATGCCTTTCACACGACAGCGGTGACCCAACGCGGCGATCCGGGGGACCGCCTTGTTGATGCGTGAACGTATAGCCAGTAGAACACCGGTTACAAGTTAATGCAGCGCAGATCACGTGAAGATCACAAAGCTGAAAACCTGTCACTTTTGCGTGGCTGAGCGTGTTTACGCGGAACCGATGCCGTCTCATTTCGGGACGGGTGCGAACTCCACGGGCAGCGTGCGCAATCCGCGCATGATGAGGCCTCCACGCCACCGCAATTCGGTGGAATCCACCGCGAGTCGGAGGTCCGGAAGGCGGGTCAGGAGGGCCGCGAGCGCGGTCCGGCCCTCCAGACGGGCGAGCGGGGCACCGAGACAGTAGTGGATGCCGTGCCCGTATCCGAGGTGTTGATTGTCACGGCGAGTGAGATCGAGCACGTCCGGGTCGGTGAACCGTTCCGGGTCGCGGTCGGCGGCCGCCAGGACGACGAGGACGGGGTCGCCGGGGGCGATGTCCTGGCCGCCGAGGGTCAGCGGCCGGGTGGCGAACCGCCAGGTGGCCAGCTCCACCGGGCCGTCGAAGCGCAGGAGTTCCTCGACCCCGCTCTCCAGCAGGCCCGTCTCCCCCGCGGCGAGGGAGTCCTGCAGCCGGGTCCGCTGCCCGGGGTGGGCGAGCAGGGCGTGGATGCCGTTGCCGATGAGATTGACGGTGGTCTCGAAGCCCGCGAAGAGAAGGATGAACGCCATCGCGGCGACCTCGTTCTCCGTGAGGTGCTCGCCCTCGTCGGAGGCGCGGATGAGACCGGAGACGAGATCCTCGCCGGGGGCGGCCTCGGCGGGCAGTGCCTCGCGCTTGCGGTGGATGAGGTCGGCGAGATAGCCGCGCATCTTCTTGACGGAGCGGGCGACCCCGCCGCGGGGGCCGCCCTGGTGACGGATCATCATGCCCGCCCAGTCGCGGAAGTCGTCCTGGTCCTCGCGCGGGACGCCGAGGAGGTCGCAGATGGCGTAGATGGGGAGCGGGAAGGCGAACTCGTGGATCAGGTCGGCCTCGCCGCGGGCGGCGAAGCCGTCGATGAGGTGGTCCGTCAGCTCCTGCACGCGCGGGGCGAACTCGGCGACGCGGCGGGGGGTGAACGCGGTGCTGACCAGGCGGCGCAGGCGGGTGTGGTCCGGCGGGTCGATGTTGAGCAGATGCGTCATCAGCTCGGCCTTGCGCTCGCCGGGGATGCCGGTTCTGCCCCGGGCGTGGGCGGGCTCGTCGTGGTGGGCCGGGTTCTTGGACAGCCGGGGATCGGCGAGGGCGCGGCGGGCGTCGGCGTAACGGGTGACGAGCCAGGCCTCGACGCCGCTGGGGAGGCGGGTGCGGTGGACGGGATCGTGGCCGCGGAGCCAGGCGTAGGCGGGGTAGGGGTCGGTGGCGAACTCCCAGGTGAACAGGGCGGGGCCCGCGGGGGGTGGGGACGGGGTGGGGCTCGGCTCGCCATGCATACGGCGACCCTAACGGCCGGGGGGCCTGCGCGGTTTTCTCCGCCCCCGCCGCCCCGACCCTTCCCGTCCCCGGAGGGCTCCGCCCCCCGGACTCACGGACTCCCGGACTCACGGACCCCCGGACCCCCGGACCCCCGGACCCCCGGACCCCCGAGACGATTGCGCAGTTCCCCGCGCCCCTGTCGTAGACCCTCCCCGGGCGCACCCGGCGTCAGGTCGTGCCTGCCCCCTCCACCACGCGGATCGCGTCCCGGTACGCCCGTGCGGCCACCCGCAACGCCGCCTCGGGATCCACCCCGTCCGCCTCCGACCGCGCCGCCAGCGCGAGCAACTCGTACCCGACCCCTTCCCCCACCGGCAACGGCACCACCAGCCCCGCCGCCCGCACCCGCGACGCCAGCTTCGCCGCCAGCGCCAGCCCCGGCTGCCCCACCGGCACCCCCTCCGTCACCGACGACCGCCGCTTCTCCTCCGCCTTCGTCCGCAGCCAGTGCGCCTTGACCTCCTCCGGCGTGCTCGCGCTCTCCTCGCCGAAGACGTGCGGATGCCGGTGGATCAGCTTGGCCACGATGCCGCCGGCGACGTCGTCGACGGAGAACGGCTCCTCCGCGTCCTCCTCCGCGATCCGCGCGTGGAAGACGACCTGGAGCAGTACGTCCCCGAGTTCCTCCCGCAGCTCCTCCCGGTCCCCGTCCTCGATCGCCTCGACGAGCTCGTACGCCTCCTCGATCGCGTACTTGGCCAGCCCCTCGTGGGTCTGCCCCGAGGACCAGGGGCACTCGCGGCGGATACGGTCCATGACCTGGACGAGGTCGAGGAGGCGGGCGCCGGGGAGGTCGTAGGAGGCGGGCAGGAGTTCGAGGTCCGGCATCCGGACGCGGCCGGAGCCGGCCAGCCGGGACAGTCCGTCGGTCAGCCGCGGCTCCCCCTCGCCGGTGGCGACGACGACCACCGTGCGCCCGCCGGCGCACGCGTCGACCAGTTCACCCGCGTCGGGCGCGGCCTCCTCCACCGCGACGCCGGCTTCCCGGAGATACGGCAACTGCGGATGGGCGCCGTCCGCGCACAGCACCCGGTCGGCCGTGCGCAGGAGCTGCCAGGCGGGCCAGGACAGCAGTCCGGGGGCGACCCGGTGGCTGGTGGTGAGCAGGACTATGCGCCCGGGGGCGTCGGCGGAGGCTTCGGTGCCGGTTTCGTTCACCCTCCGAACGTAAACCCTCAGGCGCCGGCCCTGCTCACGTCCTTCACCCAGGGTGCCTCGGTGTCCACGCGGCTGCTCTTCTGCACGTCCCAGCTCCCGTATCGCGGGTTGACGTCGACGTGGAGCGCCTTGGAGGCGTCGGACAGCGACTTCCAGAAGGTGGCCTTGCCGGTGCTGGTGCTCATGTCGGCGCCGAGGGCCGCGGCCAGCTTCTGGGCCCGTACCTCCGTGCGCAGGCTGTCGTCGAGCCGCGCGGGCGCCACCCCGTACTGCCGCAGCCAGGCGGTGCGCAGTTCCTGGGCGCCGCCTGCCTGCTGCTCCAGGGAGCCGCGCATCGACTGCACGTCCCGGTCGGTGACCTTGACACCCGCGTCCCGGGCGGCGCGGTCCAGGACCTGGTCGAGGACGAGCGAGTGCAGGGTGTCCCGGGTGAGGCTGCTGGTGCGGGAGACCTCCTGGGCGTACTGGGTCCCGTCCCCGGTGGCGGCCCGCTGCGCGGTGCGCACCTCCCGCACCCTGTCCTGGAGCTGTGCGACCGTGATCCGCTGCCCGCCGACGACGGCCGCGGCCCCGGGATGGGAGTCGCTTCCGCAGGCGGTGAGCACGGGGGCCGCGAGAAGGGCGGCGCTGAGGGCGATCGCGGTGCGACGGCGGTGCAAGGTTGCCTCCCGAGGAGAGTGTGTGCAGACGAGGTGCGCCTCGCGACGTCTCCCTTGGGAAGGGTGCTGACCGGGCGACGGGCGGGCGCACAAGGTCTTGCGGTGATCGATGGTAGGCAGTGGCCAGGCTGCGGCCAAGGCATTGGACCAACGATTCACGCCGGCTTCGGGCACCGCCCGTCCCGCGCGAAGGGCTCGTGGCCGATCAGCCCGTGATCGCCACCGGCGCGTCCCACGCGTCGCGGTCCACCGTGATGGTGTAGCTGCCGCGCTTCTCCTTGCTGTTCACCATGTACTGGTGGGCCCGGCTGTGCGGGGTGTACTGGGTCTTGCCCCAGGGCCAGTCCGAGGTGGTGGTGTTCTTCTTGTCCCACAGCGCGTACCAGAGGTTGCCCGGCAGGTCCGTGCGGTCCTTGGCGGTGGCGACGGCCTTGGCGCTGGAGCTGGTGAACCCGTAGTAACCGGTGCGGTAGGTCTTGGCGTGCAGGGTCTTGCCGAAGGAGCGGACGTACTTCAGCACGGCGTCGTTGCACGAGGTGTTCGTCGTGTCGTACGGCTCCATGTCGAGGTAGACCGGGCTGCCCTTCTTCATGCCGAGCGCGGCGGCCCTGGCGACGGCGTCGGCCCCGTCCTTGGCGCCGAGGGACGTGGCGGTGGAGGGGGTGAGCTTCTCCGGGCTGGAACCGCTCTGGCAGGGCGGCTGGGCGCCGACGTACAGCGGGATGAGCTTCCAGCCGGTCGCGGTGACCGACTTGACCCAGGAGGCGGTGAGGTCGGGCTGCGCGCAGCCGCGGTTCCTGCCGCCGACGTACACGGCGGCGGCGCCGTAGAAACCGGTGTGCCAGGCCTTCATCGCGGACGTGGAGGGCGCGGCACAGGTGTCGAACGCGCGTCCGGTGAAGGTCTTCTGCGCGGGCCAGGTGGTGGCGGCCGTCGAGGTCTGGGCGGCGATCCCCGCCCCCGCGACGACGACGGCGCCGGCCACGCCCCAGGCGGCGTATCTGCGCTTCTTGGACATCCGGTGACGGTTCCTGCCGAACATGACGTACCCCACCCCTGAGTGACAGAACAGCGAGAAAGTACCAGGCGCATTCCGGCCGGTACTCCCCGGACCCGCGTCGGCCGCCTCCTGGCCGCGGTCAGCCCCGGGCAAGGACGCCCGGGACCCGTGTCAGCCCCGGACCTGCCCCAGCCACTGCAGCGTCCGGCGGACCTCGCCGGCCAGCGGGTGGCCGGGGCCGTGCAGCCGTTCGACGTCGGCCAGGAGGCGGCCCAGGATGTCGTGCGCGGCGCCGCGGTCGCCGAGCGCGAGCAGCAGGTGTCCGATGCGGCGGCGCAGTTCGAGCGCGGTGGCGGGGTCGCCGCCGACGTACCGGTTCTCGTAGTACGGCAGCAGCGCGCGGTACTCGGCGAGCGCGGCGGCCGGTTCGCCGAGCTGTTCGAGGCACTGGGCGGCCTCGTAGCGGAAGCGCAGCGACTGGGTGTCGGCCTGCCCGGCCTCGGCCGCGCGCTCGTCGGCGAGGCGGCGCAGTTCGGGCAGGGCGCGGCGGTACTGCCCGTCGTCCATGAGGGTGGCCGCGTACTGCTTGCGCAGGGTGCGGACGACGGGCGAGTGCTCGCCGTGCTGGGCGGCGGCGGCCGGGAGGATCTGGCCGAGGATGTCGACGGCCTGGGTGATGCGGCCCTCGCCGAGCAGCCGCTTGACCTCGTCGACGGCGCCCGCGACATCGGGCTTCTCGACGTGTCCCACGACGGGCGTGGCGGGCTGCGGCTGGGGCGCGGGGGTGCGCGCCCGGTCCGGCCAGGGGGCGTGCGGACGCAGGAAGGGGCGCGTGGGGTCGAGCGGGGCGCCGGTGGGCAGGCCGCGCGCCGGCAGCAGGGGCAGCAGCGCCTCGTGCGTCTCCTGCGCGGAGCCGGGCCGGTGCTGGGGGTCCTTGGCGAGCAGCCGCAGCACCAGTGCCTCCATCGCCTCGGGGACCTCGGGGCGCAGCCGGCGCACGGGCAGCGGCGGTTCGTAGAGGTGGCGGTGGAGCACGCCGAGGGCGGTGGTGCCGGTGAACGGCACGTTGCCGCTGAGCAGTTCGTGCATCAGCACGCCGAGCGCGTACAGGTCGGTGTACGGGCCGACGGCGCCGCCCATGGCCTGCTCGGGCGCCATGTAGGCGGGGCTGCCGATGGGCGAACCGGTGTGGGTGAGGCGGGTGGTGTCGGTGTCCATGACGTGTGCGACGCCGAGGTCGAGCACGGTGACCGTGCCGTCCTGCTTGACCATCACGTTCCGCGGCTTGAGGTCGCGGTGCACGATCGGCACGGCGTGCACCGCGGAGAGCACGGCGCACAGTTGCGCGGCGACGGCGGCCACCCACTGCCAGGGGTAGGGGTCGTGCTCGGCGAGGTGGTCGGCGAGGTCGGCGCCGTCGACGTACTGCATGACGAGGAACAGTTCCTCGCCCTCGCTGCCGGCATCGTGCACGGTGACCAGGCCGGGGTGGTCGACCTGGGCGGTGACGCGGCACTCGCGGACGAACCGGCGGCGCAGTTCGTCGGCCTCCTGGCCCGCGACCTTGTCGGGCCTCAGCAGCTTGACCGCCACGCGCCGGTCCAGGCGGCGGTCGTACGCCGTCCAGACCTGGCCCATGCCGCCCTGCCCGATGAGCGTGGACAGCTCGTACCGGCCGGCGACGATCCGTCCGGTGCCGGTGCCGGTGGTCGCCCCACTCACCTGTCGCCCTCCTGCTTGCGCAGGTAGTCGCTGAGCTCGTCCAGTTCGGCGCGGACCTGGTCGATACGGGCCGGACCGGGCCGGTTCCCGGTGCCCTCGGCGGGGTGCGGGATCGGCGTGGCGGCGGAGTGGGGTATCGGCGTGGCGGCGGGGCCGGGGCCGTACGGGTGCGGCGGCACGGGCGCCGGAGCGGGCGTCGGCGCGGGGCCGGGGGCGGCCTGGGCGGCGGCGTACGGCTGCGGCGGCACCGGGGCCTGCCGGTTCGCGTACGGCTGCTGCGGCGGGGCCGCCGGGTAGCCGTAGCCCTGCCGGGGCCCGGGCGGGTACACCGCGCCGGCCGGCGGGACCGGCCCGTACGGCGTGAACGGGCGGCGCCGCATGTCGAAGAGGATGTAGTAGATGCCGCTGCCCGCGCCGAGGACCAGCAGGACGATCATCGCGACGTCGGTGCGGTGGTCCGCCTCGGGGAGCGAGCCGACGACGCCGAAGCAGGTGATGATCAGCGGCACGCTCACCACCGCGAGCAGCCAGTCGAACGACCGGCGGCTCAGCACGGCGATGCGGAACAGCGGCACGCAGGAGAGCAGCCCGATGGAGAAGAAGCTGCCGAGGAAGACCAGCACGCGAATGGCTATGACCGAGCCCCGGGTGCGGGCGGGCGGCGGCGTGCCGTGGCCGTACATGGCTGCTCCTGGGACCGGGTGGGAAACGGACGGACGGTACGGGTTTTGGACTCAGAGCGTATAACCCGGGTCGGACAACCGGTCATGGTTGTGGGTAACCGTTGTGCCACCGATGGGCGTCGGTCCTCCCCGCCGCCTGTGGCGGACCGTCACTCCGGCGGCAGGCTCCCGTCGGTCAGTCCGTCGTACATCCCGCGCACGAACTGGGCGCCGAGTCGGCCCGCGAGCCGCAACTCCTCCTCGAACCTGGCCAGTTCACGGAACCGCCGGCCGTAGCGGCGCTGCTGTTCCAGCGGCAGCCGGGGCAGTCGCAGCCGGCGCACGTCGAGCCGGGCGGAGGTGGAGGCGTAGCTGCTGGCCCGGCGGTGGTTGGCGCTGCCGCGCAGGAACCCGGCGAGGAACCAGGGGTCGAGGGCGGCGGGGTCGGGCCGCAGCAGGGTGAGGTGGCGGCCGAGCGCGGCACCCGCGGTCGCCCCGTCGACGACACGGGCCGCCGGACCGCCGCCGAGCACGGGGAGGACGACGTCCCCGGCCTGAAGCAGCACCGGTTCCTCGCCGGCGTCCGGCAGGGTGCCCGAGGGGGCGTCGCCGCAGAGCACGTCGTGGTCGGTGAGCACGCGTCCGTGCGGGCCGCCGGTGCCGCCGGTGCGCAGCACCAGGGCGCCGCCGCGGGCGAGTTCGCCGACGGTGGTGACCGGCGGGCGCGCGAGGTCGACGGCGGGCTGCGGGGTGAGGGCGGCGGCGGGCGGGGCGAGGTCGGCGGTGAGCCGCAGGGTCTCGCCCAGGCGGGCGCGGACCTCGATGAGCCGGTCGGCGCCGCCGTCCGGGGCGGGCGGCGGCAGATGGCGGGCGGGGGCCAGGTCGACGTCGTCGTCGAGGAGTTCGACGACGGGCAGGGCGCGGCTGACACCGGGCCGTTCCTCGGCGGTGCCGGTGCGCTCGAAGTCGCGCCAGGTGTCCAGGACGGCCTCGCGCACCGCCTGCCAGTCGGGTCCGCCGCGTCCCTCGGCGGCGGCCGCGCCGGTGTCCACGAGCAGCACCCGTGGCTGGGCGGGCGTCCGGTCGGGGCGGCGCAGCACCCACAGGTGCAGCGGGATGCCGTGCGGCGGGGCCGCGCCGACGGGCAGTGCGACCACCGCGCGCAGGGTGCCGCGGCGCAGCAGGTCGGCGCGGATACGGCGGCCGGAGCGGCGGGAGGCGGCGGCGGGCGGCATCAGCAGCACGGCGGTGCCGCCGTCCTTCAGACGGGCCAACGCGTGCTGCACCCAGGCCAGTTCGGACTCGGTGCGGGCCGGGAGGCCGTACTCCCAGCGCGGGTCGTAGGCGAGTTCCTCGTGGCCCCAGTTGCGCTCGTTGAACGGCGGGTGGCACAGCACGACGTCGGCCCGGAGGCTGTCGTGCGCGTCCGCCCGGAGGCTGTCGCCGACGGCGACGCGGATGACCGCGGGGCTGTGCAGGGCGAGCCGCAGCGCGGTGAGGGCCGCGAGTTCGGGGGCGCCGTCCTGGCCGTACAGGGTCTGCTCGGGCGCGGGGGCGACGGCGCGCAGCAGGGCACCGGTGCCGCAGGCGGGGTCCAGGGCGGTGCGGGCGGGGCCGGCCAGCTCGGCCATCAGGGCGGCGAGGCCGGCCGGGGTGAGCGTGTACTGGCGCGGGTTGGCGTCCAGGTGGCGGCCGAGCAGGTACTCGTACGTCTGCCGGGCGCCCAGTTCGGCGGCGAGGTCGACGGCGCCGCGCAGCAGCGGGGCGGACGGGCGCAGGGCGGCGGGGTCGGGGACGCGCACGGCAGGGGTGCGCCGCGCGCCGAAGCGGGCGGTGAGCACCTGTTCGAGGTGACCGGGCAGGAGGCGGGCGAGCCGGTCGTCGGAGCCGGCGGAGATCTCCAGCCAGACGGTGGGCCGAGCGTGGAGGAGCAGCAGGACGCAGCCGGCGTGCAGCAGGCCGGTGACGGGGCCCTCCGGGTGGCCGGCGAGCTGCTGCCGGACCCGCTCGCGCAGCGGGACCTCGGCGAGTTTGCCCTGCGCGCGCAGCCATTCCTCGACCTCGGCGAGGGCGAAGGCGGGGCTGGTCTCCGTGCCGCCGACCGGCTTGGGGAAGTCCGCGTGCCGACGGCGCCAGTTGCTGACGGCGGCCCGGCCGACCCCCGCGAGCCGGGCGATCCCGGCGGCGGTCACTTCTGTGGCGTTGTCCTGCACCAGACCCCACTCCTCTCGGCCTCCGGGCCGTCCGTGGCGCCGATGATACCGACGCCTCTACGCCGCGAGGATTCACGGCCGTGTACATACCTTCTGACGCTCGTCTGGTTGACTCGGTTCACAAGCTCTGCTGTGATTGACCCCGCCACGGGCGACCGCCGGAGGGGGGCGGTCGCCCGTGCTCAGGCAACCGAGGGGGAGGAAGACCACCATGGGCATGAAGGGCAGGATCGCGCTGAGCGCGGTCGTCGGAGTCGTCGTCATCGGCGTCGTCTCGGCCAACAGCGGGAGCGACGAAGGCGACGGCGGCAAGGGCACGTCCGCGTCGGCGGAGCACGACTTCGGCGACAAGGGGAGCGACCGGGGCGCCAGGACCGGCGACACCGAGAAGGCAGCCGCCAGGAGCAGGGCCGCGTTCGGCGGCGACGGCTCCTACCAGGTCGGCAAGGACGTCAAGCCGGGCACCTATCGCACGAGGGGCAACTCGGACGGCATGTGCTACTGGGAGCGCGCCAAGAACGCCTCCGGCGACATGGACTCGCTCCTGGCCAACGACAACGTCACGGGGTCGGGATACGTGACCGTCAAGGCGAGCGACAAGCTGTTCAAGTCCGAGGGCTGCCACGACTGGGAGACGGTCGACCCGAAGGCCGAGGGCAAGCCCTCCGCGGCCGGCTTCAAGGGCGACGGCGGCATGCTCCGGGTGGGCGTCGACATCGCCCCGGGCACCTACCGCTCGGCCGGCAACACCGACGACCAGTGCTACTGGGAGCGCGACAAGGACGCCCTGCACGGCATGGAGTCCATCCTCGCCAACGACAACGTCACCGGCACCGCGGTGGTGACGATCGGCGCGCACGACGCGTACTTCAAGACGGCGGGCTGCAAGGACTGGAAGCACGCGGGCTGACGCCGCGCCGCCGAAGACGGGCCGACGGCGACGTCACGGCGGCCCGACACGGCACCCTTGCGGCAGGCCCGACGACGAGGCTCCCCGCGAACAGGGCCGCCCCAGCCCCGCCGACCCGGCGCCGGCCGGCACCCCCAGTGGTCGGCCGGCGCCGTCGATCGGTGTCCGCCGCGGCCGGCACCGCCGGCCGACGGCGTCCCGAACCGTCACGGCGCGGTCAGCCGGCGCACTGCTCGAGCATCGTCGCCTTGTCGGGAGGGGTGACGGGGAGGTCGTACTTCAGGGAGACCTGGGCCACACGCACCGCGTAGGAGCAGCGGATCCGCTTGTTCGGCGGCAGCCAGGCGGCCGGGCCGGAGTCGCTCTTCGAACCGTTGGTCGGGCCGTCCACCGGGATGAGGTTGAGCGGGTCGTTGGCGATGTCCTCGCGCTTGCCCTTCGTCCAGCGCGAGGCGCCCATCTGCCAGTCGTAGGACAGCGGCATGACGTGGTCGATCTGGACCTTCGTCGCCTGCGTCTTCCGCCACTCGATGGTCCTGCCGGTGTACGGGTCGTGCAGCGTCATCGACGTGACGACACAGTCCGACCCGCCACGGAACCGGACTCTCTCCCCGTCGCGCTTGAGCAGATCGTTCCGCGAGTCGCACCCGTTGTGCGCGAACGGGACATCGCCGGGGGCCGAATCCATCCACGCGTAACCGAAGTCGTCCCGGTCGTATCCCGTCCTGGGGCCCCGGCCCTTCGTGGCCACCTTCTGGATCAGAGCCCGGGCCTTCGCCCTGTCCGCCGCCGAGGTGACGGCGGCGAGGCCGGGCTTCGTCCCGTCCGGGTTGTCCAGCGGGCTGACGGCACGACCGTCCTGGGACGTCGGCACGGCGGAACCGGGGGGCGCGCCGTCCACCGGCAGGTCGGAACTCTTGCACCCGGTCACCAGCAGCGGCAGTCCGAGCAGTGCGGCTCCCGCGAGTAGACCCCTCCATCGCCTCACGCGACGACCTCCCCTTGCCTTGATGTGCGCACGTTCAGCCGTGCGCCTCCACCGTAGCGAGCCGGATGTCATGCGCATACCATCACTCAACGGGCAACAGGTGCACGCCGGGCGTATCGTCGGTGGTGAGGCACCTGCATGTCCCTCCTCCGGAAGGAGCCTCTGGATGGGAATCCTCGACCGACTGAAGAGCGCGGCGCAGAGCAGCAAGGGCCGCAAGATGGCCGGGAAGATGTCGGATCAGGCCGAGCGCCGGATCAACGACAAGACCGGCGACAAGTACACCGACCAGGTCGACCAGGCTCAGCAGCAGATGGAGGACCGGCTGGGCATGAAGCGGGACGAGCCGTAGTCCGCCGGCCACGACGGTCCCGGCCGAACGGGCCCGTCCCCCGGGGAGCACAAGCACTCCTCGGCGGACGGGCCCTTCGCATGTCGCGGGCCGGCTCCGGCTCCCCTCTTTCCCGTGCCCGGCGTATCCGCTCCCGCGCGCCCTACGAGTCCAGTACCGACGTCAGGAACTCGCCCACCCACGCCAGCAGTTCCCGTCCCACCAGCGGCTTGCCGCCGACCCTGGCCGTCTTGGGGCGGGGGATCAGGACCTGGCGGGTGGCCGGCTTGAGGACGGCCCCCGGGTAGAGGCGCTTGACGCGCAGTTCCTGGGACTCGCGCAGCTCCACCGGGGCGAAGCGGATGTTGTTGCCCTGCAGGACGACCTCGCCGACGCCGCACGCGCGGGCGAGCAT
Organism: Streptomyces sp. B3I8; assembly: GCF_030816915.1. Classification (NCBI taxonomy): domain Bacteria; kingdom Bacillati; phylum Actinomycetota; class Actinomycetes; order Kitasatosporales; family Streptomycetaceae; genus Streptomyces; species Streptomyces sp. B3I8. The sequence goes on from NZ_JAUSYN010000002.1 coordinate 2,860,510, forward strand.
CCGCAGCCCCGCCACCAGCAGCAGGTTCTCCACCGGCTCCGGCAGCTTGCCGTAGCGGTCGACCAGTTCCTCGCGCACGGACGCGACGTCCTCCTCCGTGTCGACGGAGGCGATCGACCGATACGCCTGCAGCCGCAGCCGCTCGCCGGGGGCGTAGTCGTGCGGGACGTGCGCGTCGACCGGGAGCTCGATCTTGACCTCCAGGGGCGCCTCCTCCCGCTCGCCGCCCTCCATCGAGGCCCGGTAGTCCGCGACCGCCTCGCCGACCATGCGCACGTACAGGTCGAAGCCGACGCCCGCGATGTGCCCGGACTGCTCGCCGCCGAGCAGGTTGCCCGCGCCGCGGATCTCCAGGTCCTTCATCGCGACGTACATGCCCGCGCCCATCTCCGTGTGCTGGGCGATCGTCGCCAGCCGCTCGTGCGCGGTCTCCGTGAGCGGCTTCTCCGGCGGGTACAGGAAGTACGCGTAGCCGCGCTCGCGGCCCCGGCCCACCCGGCCGCGGAGCTGGTGGAGCTGGCTGAGGCCGAAGTTGTCGCCGCGCTCCACGATGAGCGTGTTGGCGTTGGAGATGTCGATGCCGGACTCGACGATCGTCGTCGAGACCAGGACGTCGAACCGCTTCTCCCAGAAGTCGACGACCACCTGTTCGAGCGCCTGCTCCGACATCTGACCGTGCGCGGTGGCGATGCGCGCCTCGGGCACGATCTCGCGCAGCCGGGCGGCCGCGCGGTCGATGGACTCCACCCGGTTGTGGATGTAGAAGACCTGACCCTCACGCAGCAGCTCGCGGCGGACGGCCGCGCCGATCTGCTTCTCCTCGTACGGCCCGACGAAGGTGAGCACCGGGTGGCGCTCCTCCGGGGGCGTGGTGATCGTGGACATCTCGCGGATGCCGGTGACCGCCATCTCCAGGGTCCTGGGGATCGGCGTCGCCGACATCGTCAGCACGTCGACGTTGGCGCGGAGCTTCTTGAGCTGCTCCTTGTGCTCGACGCCGAAGCGCTGCTCCTCGTCGACGACGACCAGGCCCAGGTCCTTGAACTTGGTCTCGGAGGAGAACAGCCGGTGGGTGCCGATGACGACGTCCACCGAGCCCTCCCGCAGACCCTCCAGGACCGCCTTCGCCTCCGTGTCGGTCTGGAACCGGGAGAGCGCCCGGACGTTGACGGGGAACTGGGCGTAACGCTCGGAGAACGTGCCGAAGTGCTGCTGCACCAGCAGCGTCGTGGGCACGAGGACGGCGACCTGCTTGCCGTCCTGGACGGCCTTGAACGCGGCCCGCACCGCGATCTCCGTCTTGCCGTAGCCGACGTCGCCGCAGATCAGCCGGTCCATCGGGACCGACTTCTCCATGTCGTCCTTGACCTCGGCGATCGTGGTGAGCTGGTCCGGGGTCTCCGCGTACGGGAAGGCGTCCTCCAGCTCGCGCTGCCAGGGCGTGTCGGCGCCGAACGCGTGTCCGGGCGCGGCCATGCGCGCGCTGTACAGCCTGATGAGGTCCGCGGCGATCTCCTTGACCGCCTTCTTCGCGCGCGCCTTGGTCTTGGTCCAGTCCGCGCCGCCGAGCCGGTGCAGGGTGGGGGCCTCGCCGCCGACGTACTTGGTGATCTGTTCGAGCTGGTCGGTGGGGATGTAGAGGCGGTCACCGGGCTGGCCGCGTTTGGCGGGGGCGTACTCGACGACGAGGTACTCACGGGTCGCGCCCTGCACGGTGCGCTGCACCATCTCGATGTAGCGGCCCACGCCGTGCTGCTCGTGGACGATGTAGTCGCCCGCCTCCAGGGTGAGCGGGTCGATGGTCTTGCGGCGGCGGGCGGGCATCCGGGCGCCCTCACGGCCGGCCGCCCGCTGTCCCGTCAGGTCGGTCTCGGTGAGGACGGCGAGGCGGAGCGCGGGGTCGACGAAGCCGTGTTCGATGCAACCGCACGCCACATGGACGACCGACGGCGCGATGTCGCCGAGGTCGACGTCGAGCCGGGCCGCGACGCCCTCGCCGCCGAGCACCTCGACGGTCCGGGCGGCGGGACCCTGGCCCTCGGTGACGAAGACCGTGCGCCAGCCGTCGGCGAGCCAGCCCTTGGTGTCGGCGAGCGCCTTCGCGGTGTCGCCGCGGTAGGCCTCGGGGGCATGCATGCCGAGCTTGAGGGTGTCGGCGCCCAGGTCGAGGCCGGCGGCGAACGGGGAGACCGACCACCACATCATGTCCAGCTCGCGCGCCCGGTCGCGGACGTCGGCCAGCGACCACAGGGAGGCGGCGTCCACGTCGATCGGCGCCTCGCCGCCGCCGGCCGTGGCGGCCCAGGACGCCTGGAGGAACTCCTGCGAGGTCGCCACGAGGTCCGCGGAGCGCGTGCGCACCCGCTCGGGGTCGCAGACGACGGTCATCGCGCCCTTGGGCAGCACGTCGAGCAGGAGTTCCATGTCGTCGACGAGGACGGGGGCGAGGGACTCCATGCCCTCCACGGCGATGCCCTCGGCGATCTTCCCCAGCAGTTCGCCCAGCTCCGGGTGGTCCTCGGCGAGCGCGGCGGCCCGCTGCCGTACGTCGTCGGTCAGCAGCAGTTCGCGGCAGGGGGGAGCCCACAGGCCGTGCTCGGCGACCTCCAGCGAGCGCTGGTCGGCGACCTTGAAGTAGCGGACCTCCTCGACGTCGTCCCCCCAGAACTCCACGCGCAGGGGGTGTTCCTCGGTGGGCGGGAAGACGTCCAGGATGCCGCCGCGCACGGCGAACTCGCCGCGCTTCTCGACCAGTTCGACGCGGGAGTACGCGGCCGCGGACAGCGCGGCGACGACGTCGCCGAGGTCCGCGTTCTGGCCGCTGCGCAGCGCCACGGGGACGAGGTCGCCGAGCCCCTTGACCTGCGGTTGCAGCACCGAGCGCACGGGGGCGACGACGACGGAGACCGGGCCGGTCTCCGGGTCGTCGGCGCGGGGGTGGGCGAGCCGGCGCAGGACGGCGAGGCGGCGGCCGACGGTGTCGCTGCGCGGGCTGAGGCGCTCGTGCGGGAGCGTCTCCCAGGAGGGGTACTCCACGACCTGCTGCTCGGGCAGCAGGGTGCGCAGCGCGGCGGCGAGGTCCTCGGCCTCGCGGCCGGTGGCGGTGACGGCGAGGACGGGGCGGCCGGTCTCCCGGGCGAGGGCGGCCACGGTGAAGGGGCGGGCGGCGGGCGGGCCGACGAGGTCGACGTGCATGCGGTTGCCGTCCGTGGCGGCGGTGACCGCCTCCGCGAGGGCGGGGTCCTTGACGACGGCGTCGAGCAGACCGTGCAGGCTCATGAAGGGCTTTCCATCCATCCCGGCTGAGGGGGGCCGCCGCGGGGGCGGTGTGCAACGCGGACGACCCGACACGCGAGGCGGGCCGGGGGTCCTTCCCAGGGTACGTCGCCCCTGCGGGGGGCACCGCCCGGTTTCCCCACGGGCCACGGGCGCCCCACCGTCCGGTCCTTGGACCGGACCACCGGGCGCCGACGCCCCGGTCCCCGACCGGGCCACGGGTGCCGCACCACCCGGTCCCCCCGCCGGACCACGAGCGCCGCACCGCCCGGTTTCCTCGCCCCCGCCGCCCCTGCCCTTCCCGTCCTCCAGGGGCTCCGCCCCTTCGACCCCGGCGGGGGCTGAGCCCCCTGCGCCCCCGCACCGGGCTCCGCCCCGTTTCGCGCGGTTCCCCGCGCCCCTTGTGCGGTGGGCGCCGACCCCCTACCGGACCGCGCCGAACGGCGCGCCTCCTGAGGAGCGCGGGGAACCGCGCGACCAGCCACGACGAGCCCGCAGCCGACCCGCAACCCGGCGGAGCCGGCACGTACCCCCGGTGGAGCCGACGCGGTGAGCCCGGGCCGGAGAGGGGCAACCTCTCCGGCCCGGGCTCACCGCACCCCCGTACAGCCGACGGCAGTCACTCCGTCGCGATGGCGTTCAGTACGTTCATCCGCCCCGCCCGGAACGCCGGCACCAGCGCCGCGAAGAGGCCCACGAACGCCGAGCCGACGAACACCCCGATGATCGTCGGCCACGGGATGTCCAGCACCTTCAGGCCCTCCAGCGCCAGCAGCTTCTGCGCCGTCGCGCCCCAGCCCATGCCGAGCCCCAGGCCGAGCAGCGCGCCGAACAGGGCGATCACCACCGACTCCAGGCGGATCATCCGCCGCAGCTGCCGCCGCGACAGACCGATCGCCCGCATCAGGCCGATCTCCCGCGTGCGCTCGACCACCGACAGCGCCAGCGTGTTCACCACACCCAGCACCGCCACGATGATCGCCAGTGCCAGCAGCCCGTAGATCAGGTTGAGCAGCTGCCCGATCTGGTCCTTCAGCTCCTGCTTGTAGTCGGTCTGGTCGCGCACCGTGTACTGCGGGTAGTCGTGCAGCCCGGCCTTGAGCGCCTTGTACGCGGCGTCCTGCTGCCCGTCCTTGGCCGTGCCGAAGAGCAGCACGTCCAGCGGCATCCGCTTGGCGGGGACGTACTTCTTCAGGGTGTCGATGGATGTGTACATCGCGCCCTTGTCGATCACCACGTCGTCACTGGTGATCGCCCGCACGGTCAGCCGCGCCGCGGAGCCGTCCTTGAAGTCGACCTTGATCTTCGAGCCGAGCCGGATGCCGTGGTCCTTCGCGAACTTCTCATGGACCGACATCGAGTCGGGCTTGTACGCGTCCGCGATGTCGCCGGCCACCGTCTTGGTGCGCAGGTCCTGCGCGTACGTCGGGTCGGCCGCCGTGATCGCGGTGTCCTTGAGCGTCCTGCCGTCGGGCGTGGTGTAGTCCCCCTCGGTCACCCGGTACTCGGTGACCCGCTCCAGCTCCGGCACCGACTTGACGGCCCCGACCGCCTCGGGCGTGATCCGCTGCCCGCTGTCGGACTGGATGATGAAGTCGGTGCCGACGGTCTTGTCGAGCTGGTCCGTGGCCGAGGCGACCATGGAGGAGCCGACCACGGACAGGCAGGCCACCAGGGCGAGCCCGATCATCAGGGCGGCGCCGGTGGCGCCGGTGCGGCGCGGGTTGCGCAGCGCGTTGCGCTCGGCCATCCGGCCGACCGGCCCGAAGACCCGCAGCACCACCGCGCCCAGGATCCGCACCACACCGCTCGCCAGCAGCGGCCCGATGACGACGAAGCCGATGAGCGAGAGGACCACGCCGAGCCCCAGCCACAGGGAACCCTCGGTCGCCTTGGCGGCCTGGGAGGCCGCGTACAGCGAGGCCACACCGCCGGCGGTGAGCAGGACGCCGAGGACGGCCCGGACGCGTCCGGCGCGGGCGTCCGCCGGGGCGCCGGCGTCGCGCAGCGCGGCCATCGGCGAGATCTTCCCGGCCCGGCGGGCGGGCAGGTACGCGGCGAGCACGGTGACGATCACGCCGAGGGCGATGCCGGCCACCGGGGTGGTCCAGGCGACCGTCAGGTCGTCGGTGGACAGCTTCATGCCCACCGAACTCATGACCTTCATCAGCCCGACCGCGATGCCGACGCCCGCCGCGACGCCGAGCACGGAGCCCAGCACGCCGAGCAGCAGCGCCTCGATCAGGACCGACCGGTTGACCTGCTTGCGCGAGGAGCCGATGGCCCGCATCAGGCCGATCTCCCGGGTGCGCTGGGCGACCAGCATGGAGAACGTGTTGATGATCAGGAAGATCCCGACGAGGAAGGCGACCCCGGCGAAGCCGAGCATGGCGTACCTCATCACGTCGAGGAAGCCGCCGATCTCGTTCTGGTTGGCGTCGGAGACCTCCTTGGCGGTCTGCACCTTGTAGCCGGTGCCGAGCGCGCTCACCACGTCCTTCTTCAGGGCCGCGTCGCTGACCCCGGCGGCGGCCGTCACGTTGACGCCGGTGAAGACGTCGCTCTCGCCGACGAGGGTCCGCTGCGCGGTCGCCGTGTCGAGGTAGAAGATCGCGGCACCGGGGTTGGTGACGGTGAACGTGGCGATGCCGCTGATCTTCGCCGGGTGCGTGCCCAGCGCGCTGATCACGGCGATCTCGTCGCCGAGCTTCAGGTGATGCTTGTCAGCGGTGTCGGCGTCCACCATGACCTGGTCCGCGCTCCTGGGCGCGGCCCCGTCGGTGATCTTCATGGTGCGGGCGTCGTTGCTGTCCCAGCTCCCGACGATGGTCGGCGCGCCGCTGGTGGGCGACAGGTTGTCCTTGTCGGCGTCGACGACGGTCACGGACGACGAGGACACCGTGCCCTCGGCCGACTTCACCCCGTCCACGCCGCGCAGCCTGCCGATCACGGAGCCGGGCAGGACCGGCGGCCGTCCGGTGTCGGAGGTGGAGTCACCGCTGTCGGAGACGTCCTTCGGGGACACCGTCACATCGGAGGACGTCGCGGCGAACAGCTTGTCGAACGTCGTGTTCATCGTGTCGGTGAAGACGAGCGTGCCGCACACGAACGCCACCGACAGCAGGACCGCCACGGCCGACAGCGCCATGCGTCCCTTGTGCGCGAAGAAGTTGCGCATCGAGGTCTTCAGGACCGTCATGACGTGCGCCCCCGGGCGTCGAAGTCCTTCATCCGGTCCAGCACCTGCTCGGCGGTGGGCTGCCGCATCTCGTCGACGATCCTGCCGTCGGCCAGGTACAGCACCCGGTCCGCGTACGAGGCCGCGACCGGGTCGTGCGTGACCATCACGATGGTCTGGCCCAGCTCGTCGACGGAGGTACGCAGGAAGCCGAGGACCTCGGCGCCGGCCCGGGAGTCCAGGTTTCCGGTCGGCTCGTCACCGAAGATGATCTCGGGTCGCGCGGCCAGCGCCCGGGCCACCGCGACACGCTGCTGCTGACCGCCGGAGAGCTGGGTGGGCCGGTGCTTGAGCCGCTCGGCGAGACCGACGGTCCGCACCACGCGGTCCAGCCACTCCTTGTCCGGCCGGCGGCCCGCGATGTCCATGGGCAGCGTGATGTTCTCCAGCGCGTTCAGCGTCGGCAGCAGGTTGTACGCCTGGAAGATGAACCCGATCCGGTCCCGGCGCAACTGCGTGAGCTTCTTGTCCTTCAGACCGGTTATCTCGGTCTCGTCCAGGTGGATCTGGCCCTCGGTCACGGTGTCGAGCCCGGCGAGGCAGTGCATCAGGGTGGACTTGCCGGACCCCGAGGGGCCCATGATCGCGGTGAACTGGCTCCGGGCGATGTCCACGTCGACGTGGTCGAGCGCGACGACCCGGGTCTCCCCGGAGCCGTACGCCTTCACGACCTGCCGTGCTCGCGCGGCAACGGCCGTACGCCCTCCAGTACCCCCGTGCCTGGGAGTGGTCACAGCCGATGTCACGTTATGTCTCCTATGCAAGTCTGCGAGTGCGCACACCCGTACGGCGCGCGGAGCGAAGAGCGAAGAGCGAAGAGCGGGGCAGGGCGAGCCCGAGCCCGCGAGTCGGTGCGGTGCGGTGCCCGAAGCGGTACGACCACGAGTCTGGCGCCGGCGCCCCTCGGACGCGCTGGTGCCCGGCCCCCTCTTCCGCTGGGGAAATCCCCACCCCTTCACCTGCGGTCCGTACGACCCCCGTGCGTCCCGACCACTCCCCAGCGGCGTAAAGCCAGCCTAAGGAGTTCCGCCCCGCTCCTCGTCCTCCGCCGGGACGACTGTGCCCCCACCCTCTCTACGGAGAATCCCCTAGGGGCTCTCCACCCGCCGGTGGAGCCCCCTCTCCACCCCCCCTCCCGCGGAACCGGCGCCGTTCACGCTCCCCTGAGGGCGAGCAGACTGGCCCGCACCTGGTCGATGCGCGCCCGCACGTCGTCCCACCGCTCCCCGTGCTCCCGCAGCACCCGCTCCGTGTCGCGCGCGATGCGCTCCTCGCGGGCCCTGGCCTCGGCCACCAGTTCCTCCGCGCGCGTCCGCGCCTCCGCCTCCTCGCGCTCCGCGTCCTGTGCCGCTCGAGCCAGTGCCCGCTCCGCCTCCGCCAGGCCCGCCTCGGCCCGCGCGGTCCGCTCGGCGAACCCCGCGTCCAGTTCCGCCGCCCGAGCGGCGGCCTCCCGGTCCACCTCCGCGTACCGCTCCGCCCGCTCGCGCTCACGGTCCTCCAGCAACCGCCGGCCGCGCTCCCGGGCGTCCCGCATCGCCGCCAGCGCCTCGCCGCGCCCCGCCTTCACCTCGCGCCGGGCGGCGATCCGCACCTCGTCGGCCTCCTCCCGGGCCGCCCGCAGCCGCTCCCCGGCCCGCTCCTCGGCCTCGGCCACCACCCCGTCGGCGTACGCCCGCGCGGCCTCCGCGAGACACCGGGCCCCCGCCTCCGCCTCCGCGGCCAGCCGCTCCGCCTCCCGGCGCCCGGACTCCCGTACCGCCTCGGCCTCCTCGCGCACCGACGCGAACAGCCGCCGCGCGCCCTCGCCGAGGCTCTCGTACGTCTGCGGGGCGAGAGCGGCCACCGCCTCCCGCAGCGGCCCCAGCTCCTCGTCCATCTCCCTGGCCAGCACGGTCAGCCGCGCCGCCCGCTCCCAGGCGGCGTCGCGGTCCCGCGAGAGCGCCTCGACGAAGGCGTCTACCCGGTCGGGACGGTAGCCGCGCCGCACGACGTCGAACTCGTACTGCGCCGCCGACGGGCCGCTCAGGCTGCTCACTGGGGAACTCCTCTCCACCCGACCCACCTGACAAGATGACGAACGGTAAATCAGTAATGATTCCGCACGTATCTGGCGCATATCTTGGTGGATCGGACGGAGCAGCGGACAACGCGACACTCCGGGGACAAGGGTCGCAAAGGGGCACACGACAGCACGGCAAAGGGCCGGGTGGGGGCGTACGACTCGTACGCCCCCACCCGGCCCTGACACGGCGTCAACCACGCGGCACGGGCAACCCCGCCGTCATCTCACAACAGGCCGTCCCACATCTGTTCGAGCAGCACCGACCACCAGCTCTCCGGCGAATGCAACGCCGCGGGGTCCAGCGCGGCGAGCTGCGCCTGGAAGTCGACGGTCCAACGCCCCGCCTGCTCCTGGTTCAGGCCGTAACGCAGCCGCCACATCCGCCCCAGCAACGCCAGACAGCGCGCGAACTCCGGCAGCCCCGTGTTGACGAACTGCGGCGCGGACGCCCCGTTCGCATCCGCCTCCACCGGCACCGCGACGATGTTCGCCGTGCCGTACTGCACGCACAGCGCCCTGCCGAAGTCGCTGCCCATCACCAGATACGAGCCCGCGTCCACGGCCGCCCGTACCCCGCGCTCCTGCGCCAGCTCCGCCAGCGTCGGCACCGGGCGCCCCGGCTGCGCCTGCGCCCAGAAGAACGGACCCATGTCCACCGGCAGACCGGCCACGACCAACGTGTGCGCCACGACCGGCGGGACGCCCTGACGGGAGACCGCCGCCTGGTCGAAACGGAAGACACCCGGACCGAAGGCCGCGGCCAGCTCCTGCGCGATCCCCTCCGGGGGGATCGGCGGCGCCGGCGGCACCGGCGGGATCGGCGCCCGCACCGGCGCGGGACGCGCGGGACCGTCCGCCACTTGATGCAACTCCCCCTGATGCGCGAGGAGTTGCCGCATACCCTGCTGACGGGAGGCGTGATCCGTGCCGTACGGGGCGATGGAGGTGATCCGGGCGTTGGGCCACTGCTCACCGATCATCCGGGCGCAGTACGCACCCGGCAGATGGCAGGACTCCAACTCGGTGTGCAGCTCCAGCACCTGGTCCGGAGGCACGTTCAGACCCCGCAGCTCGTGGAAGATCTGCCACTCCGGATGCGGGGTACCCGGCGCCGACCGGCGGATGATCTGCTGCTCGGACCCGTCCTGCGCGCGATAGCGCAGCACCGCCTGGTAACCGGGACCGACGGTGGGCTGCCCGGCCGGCGGATAACCGTACGCACCGCCGGGCGCGCCCGGCATACCCGGTGCGGCCGGCGGAGGCGGGGGCGGGGGCGGAACGGCGCCCGAAGGCACCCCGGGAGCGCTCGGCGGCGGCGGCACGCCGGGTCCGGCCATGGGCGGACCCCCCATGGCCGGACCGGCCAGCACCGTCTCGGCATGGTGCACCCCACCGACAGCACCCGGTACACCGGGCGCCTGGGGAGCACCGGGCGCACCCGGCGGCATCGGAGCCCCCGGACCACCGACGGACGGACCGGCGAGCATCGTCGCCGCATGGTGCACACCACCGGCAGGCGTACCACCCGGCGCCTGCGGGGCACCGGCACCGGGAACACCCGGCGGCTGCGGCACGGCCGGAGCACCCGGCGCACCCGGAGCGCCCGGAGCACCGGGCGGAGGCGGAACCCCCGGACCACCGACGGACGGACCCGCGAGCATCGTCGCCGCATGGTGCACACCACCGGCAGGCGTACCACCCGACGCCTGCGGGGCACCGGCACCAGGAACACCCGGCGGCTGCGGCACGGCCGGAGCACCCGGCGCACCCGGAGCACCGGGCGGAGGCGGAACCCCCGGACCACCGACGGACGGACCCGCGAGCATCGTCGCCGCATGGTGCACACCACCGGCAGGCGTACCACCCGACGCCTGCGGGGCACCGGCACCAGGAACACCCGGCGGCTGCGGCACGGCCGGAGCACCCGGCGCACCGGGCGGCGGGGCCTGCGGCGGGTACCCGTACTGCGGGGTGCCCGGACCGCCGGGCGCGTCCGGTGCCGGGTACCCGTACGACGGTGCGGCCGCCGACGGCGGAGCCGCCGGGCCGCCCGGGGTGTCCAGGGCCGGGGCGACCGTCGTCGGCGGAAGGGCGCTGCCCCCCGCCAACAGCGCGGTCCTGGCGTCCGCCGCCGGCCCGGGTGCGGCGTCGTCGTCCGAGCCGCTCAGCGGCGGCGCGAATACCGTCGCCGGCAGCGCGACCGAACGGTCGTCGTCCCCGTCCGTCGTGATGTCCGTACCGGTCCAGGGCGTCGCCCCGGGAGGCGCTCCCGGCAGCCGGTCCTGCGGCTGCGCGTCCCGCACCTCACCGGCAGTGGGAGCGGGCCAGCGCGCGCCCCCCTCCGGCACCCCCGGCGCGTCCGACCCCGCGGACGCCCCCGCCGCCACCGCACGCCCGGCGCCCACACCGGCGCCCGGAGCACCCGGAGCACCCGGAGCGCCCTGGACGTCCGACGCACCCGACGCACTGGAAGCGCCCGACACACCCGACGCCCCGGCCCCGGCGGCCTCCGGCGACGCACCCGCAACCCCCGCGGCCCCGCCCGACGTCCGGTCCCGCCGCTGATCCGGGATGCCGAGACGGTCCGCGGCCTCCTGCAACCACTCCGGCGGAGTCAGCAGGAACGACGTCTGATTCAGATCCATCCGGGCCGGCGACGGCGGCGGCGCGTCCTGCGGAACCGGGTCCGGGCGGCCGTACTCCTCCTCGTACCGGCGAATCACCTCACCCACCGGCAACGACGGCCACAACGTCACCTCCCCGCTGTCCCGCGCGAGCACCAACCGCTGGGCGCCCCCGTCCGACCGCGGCCCGTCCGCCCGGTCCTCTCCCCACACCACGAACCCGAGCTCGAACTCCCGCACCCGCACCTCACGATGCTGGTACGCCGGCACATCGCCGTTGATCCACTCCTCGGCACGCTCCTGCGCCTGCGCGTAGGTCACCATCGTCCGACCTCACTCCCCCGCGGAAGAAACCGGAACGGCACGCGCGAACCCGCCGTCCACCATCAGATTCGCCACCGTCTCCAGCTCCGGCGGAGAACCCGCCAACCGCCCCAGGAACACGTCGAAATCGTCCCCGCACGGCAGCAGCAACCGCTCCACCCGCTCCGCCGGCGACCACGACGGATCCACGTCCCGCGCATCGTCGTACGCGCAGAACCACACCGAACCCAGCCGCTCGCCCTTCACCTTCACCGCCAACAGACCACCCTGCACGAACGCCACCCCCAGGTAGTCCTTGGTCAGATGGTCCCGCAGGCACTTGTTGACATACACGAGGTCGTTCACCGCCGCCTCGTCCCGCACCGTGAAGAACGGCTGGTCGATCAGCAGCCCCAACTCCGCGTCCAACGCGGTACCCACCGGCGCACACCCGCCCGCCGCCTTCAGGAACGAACGGTACGCACCCGGCAGCCGGTACCCCAGGTCCTCCTCGACCCCCAGAACCTGCTGCTCCGTCACCGCCACCGCCGACTTCGGCAGCCCGAAATGCGCCGGCCGCGTCTCCTGCAACGGCCGCGTGCCACGCTTGTCCTGCTCCACCCGCGCCGTCGCGATCCCACCGTGGTGCCGCAACAACGCCTTCACCTCGACCGGCACCAACTCCAGACGACGACCACCTCGCACGTGATGCCACGTCCAGCCGTGCGGCGTCGCCACATGCGGCACCGTGTCCCACAACTCGTGCCCCGACGCCGCCAGCGCCGCGTTCGCCGACACATAATCCGTCAACCGCAGCTCGTCGACCCCGAAACCCTCCGGCGGCTCCGCGATCTCCGCGGCCGCCCGCGCGTACGGCGAGAAGACGGGGTAACCGTGCTCGTCCATCCGCACCCCACCGGGATGACGCGCGGCCCGGACCGGATCCGGGAAACGCACGACCTGACCGGCATAGGCCACGTTCGGCGGCACGGATCCCTGGCCCTGGGAGCCGGGTGGAACCCCCAGCCCGAGCCGACCTGTCGTCATGGCGATAGCCCCCTGCGGCGATCCGTATGACACGTACAGCGAGTTCTGACGTGTTCTGACACCTTCCGATGCCTTCCGACGTCATCCGCTCCCGCGTCCCGACATCTTCCGGCCTGCACCGGCTTGCTGCGACAGCCTATGCGGTACGACGACACCGGTCACCGGCGCTCCGCCCCGACCCCCCACCGGCGCCCTCCCGGCACCCCGCCCGCACCACCCCGCCAACCCCTGGCCCCCACCGTGACCAGCCGTCACCCCGCCGTGACGCTACGACGAGACACCCGCGTGTCACACCGCCCCAGCTTCCACAGCGGCCCCACCGTTTGGCAATCTGTCCCACACCGGGGGGATGCAAGGGAGGGGTACACCACCATGAACGCGACACAGACGGAACACCGGACCAACCCGTCCGGAGACCCCCGAATCGGCTGGAGCGCCAACGAGGCACCACAAGCCCCCACCCTCCACCACCGCCGCGACGGCATCCTCCCCACCGTCGCCGCCGCCCTCTCCGTACGCGGCACCACCCTCACCGGCACCGCCGCCCGCGGCGACCAACCCCCCACCCTCCACCCACTCGTACAGGACTTCCTCGACACCCTCACCAGCGCACAACGCGACCGCGGCACCGGCCGCTGCGCCGAAACCCTCCTCATCTCCCGACACCTCACCGCCGCCGACGAAACCCGCAGCAAACGCGCCGCCCGCAAACCCATGACCAACGGTGAAGCACGCAAAGCGCTCAAACACGCCAAACTCACCGCCCGCCGCATCCGCGAGGACGGCGACCCACTCCACGGCAGCTTCGCCGCCCCCTGTCACGCCTGCACCGCACTCAGCGCCCACTTCGGCGTCCGCATCGTCGACTCCACACAACGCGACTGACGGCACACCCACCACGCACCCACCACGCACCGGACACCTACCGCCCGCCCACCACTCCCCGGTCCTCAACGAACGAGAGGCAGATGCACACCGACCGCACCTCGACCACCCGCTTCGCCGTCCCCGTCGACGCCGCACTGCGCACCGCCGGCTGGACACCCGGACGCTGGGACATACAACAGGCCGAGATCTGGGCCGACACCCTCCGCGACCACACCACACCCGGCGGACACCAACACGCCGTCTTCCCCGCCGCCGTCGAGGCCTGGGCCGAATTCGGCGGCCTCCACCTCACCGCACAGGAACCCGGCCGCCAACTCGCCGCCGCACCCCTCCACCTCGACCCCCTCCACGGCCTCCACCTCGCCCGCACCCTCGGCGACCTCGGCCGCGCGCTGGGCACCGAACTCAGCCCTCTCGGCGAAGAGACCGACAGCCGCGCCCTCCTCGCCATCGACGCCGAAGGCCGCACCTACGCCCTCGACCACACCGGCGACTGGTACCTCGGCGCCACCATCGACCAGGGCCTCACCACCCTGCTCACCGGAATGACACCGGCACGCCTCACCACAGCCTGAGCGACAACGCACCGCACGCCACGGACCCGACGGGCGCGCACAGACCACGAACCCGGCAGGCACCACGGACCGGCACACGCCACGGACCCGACAGGCGCGACGGACGACCACACGCCACACCCGGCAGACCCCGCCGCCGTACGCCGTCCTACGCCGCCCCGGCCGGAATCACCGCCGACACCCGAAAACCCCCCGCATCCGTCGGACCGGACACGAACACGCCCCCCAGCGCACTCACCCGCTCCTTCATCCCCACCAGCCCGTTCCCCCCACTCGGCAACCGGGCACCCTCCGCACCCGGCTCCGACTCCGGCGCCGGCTCGTTCTCCACCTGCATCGCGATCTCCGCCGCCCGATGCGCCAACCGCACATACGTCTTCGCACCCGCCGCATGCTTGTGCACGTTCGTCAACGCCTCCTGCACCACCCGGTACGCCGTCGACTCCACCTCCGGCGCATACCCCCGCGCCTCCCCCTCCACCGACAAGTCGACCACCATCCCCGCCGCCGCCGACTGCCCCACCAACTCCTCCAGCTCCGCCAGCGTCGGCCCCTCCGGCACCCCCTCACCCCCGCCGGGCGACGCCTCCTCCACCCGCGAAGCCGCCGCGGCAGCCGCCACCCCCACCGCCGCCAACGGCACCGGCTCCGCCACACCGTCGGACCCGCCCCACACCCCACGCTCCCGCGCCGGCATACCGTCGCCACTGCGCAGCACCCCGAGCATCTCCCGCAACTCGGTCAACGCCTGCCGCCCCATGTCCCCCACCAGCGCCGCGTTCCGCACCGCCTTCTCCGGGTCCTTCCGCGCCACCGCCTGCAACGCCGCCGCATGCACCACCATCAGACTCACCCGGTGCGCCACCACGTCGTGCATCTCCCGCGCGATCCGCGTCCGCTCCTCGTTGCGCGCCCACTCCGCACGCTCCTCGGCCCGCTCCGCCAGCAGCACCAACTCCCGCTCCAGCGAATCCGCCCGCTCCCGCAGACTTTCCATCAACCGCCGCCGCGCGCCCACGTACAGACCCAGCAACACCGGCGGAGTCGTCATCCCGAGCGCCGTCGTCAGCGACAGGAACGGCACGAACCAGTCACTGATCGCCAGGTCCCCGTGCATCACACCCTGATGCGCCCGCACATACGTCACGATCAGCATCGCGACGAACGACATCCCCGACAACGCCCCGATGATCCGCCGCGGCAGCTCGGCGGCGGCCAGCGTGTACAGCCCCACCACGCCCAGCACGAAACCCATCTGCGCCGGCGTGATCGCGATGGCCACCAGCACGACCGCGATCGGCCACTTCCGCCGCAGCACCAGCGAGACACCGGCCAGGAAACCGAACACCATCCCCACGGACACCGGCAGCCCCGCGTCCTGCGCGAACGGCCACCCCTCCGCCGCGCACTCCACCGCGGACACCGCCGCCAGCCCGACGTCCAGCACCGCCGCACGCCACCTGTCCCACCACCAGGGCCCACCCCCCGGCGGTGGCGGCCCGGTGCGCTCTTCCCCCGTCGTGGTCATACCCCCAGCCTACGGGCGCCCGCACCGGGTTTTCCGGCGAGTTTCCCCTACCGCGACCAACAACGTTCGGTCACCGACCGTAAACGAAACGTCCCCCTATCCCTCGAACTGCTGAATCACACCCGTTCGACCCCGGAATCCCCCGTTCCGGCCGGACGGTATGCCCATGGCACATCCCAGCAACGCCCCGAGGGGCAAGTACGCGGACTTCGAGGAACTACGGGAACAGGCGGTGACCCTGAGGCGGTCCGGCCTCAGCCGACGACAGATCCGCGATCGGATGCACGTCGACAACAACGACATCCTGAACCGGCTCCTGCAGGGCGAGCCCGCGCCGGAGTGGACCAAACGCCCCAACGCCAAGGACGACCTGCGGGACAAAGCAAGGGAACTGCGACTCCAAGGCTTGACTTACGACCGCATTCAGGTGGAGCTCGGCTGCTCCAAGAGCTCGATCTCACTCTGGGTACGGGACCTGCCGAAGCCGGAACGACGTGACCCCTCGGAGCAGGCCAAACTGGCCTCACAGAAGCGCTGGGAGCACGAACTCGCAATTCGTGACATCGAACGCGTCAAGGTCAAGGAGGCATCCAGGCAGGAGATCGGCTCCCTGACCGAGCGAGAGCTGTTCCTCATCGGGGTCGGGCTCTACTGGGCCGAGGGAGCGAAGGACAAGGCGTACGCACGCCGCGAGTACGTCCTGTTCGTGAACAGCGACCCCGGCATGATCCGCCTGTTCCTCGCCTGGCTCAAACTGCTGGATGTCAAGGAGGAACGACTGCGCTTCCGCGTGATGATCCACGAGTCGGCCGATGTGCAGGGCGCAGAGAAGCACTGGGCGGACCTCGTGGGCACAGACACGTCCCGCTTCGACAAGACGACGCTCAAGAAGCACAACCCGAAAACCGTGCGCAAGAACGTCGGCGACAACTACCGCGGTTGCCTGGTGGTCAGCGTCGTTCGGAGCGCTGACCTCTACCGCCGCATCGAAGGGTGGTGGTCCGGGATCGTGGTAGCAACGGACTAGCGAACCACGTAGGCTGGCCTCGGCATTCCCGGGTTGCTCTGTCGGTAGGGGCGACTGGACTTTGAATCCAGGTAAGACGCAGGTTCGACTCCTGCCCCGGGAGCCGTAGGTTCGGGCCCCGGCTGTCAAGCCGGGGCCCGCTCTCATGCCCGCCCCATATCCCCCCGGTATCCTGCGGATGTCCATCTCACCCCATAAGCCGAAGGGCATTCCGTGAGCGCCAACCGTCCCCAAGCTCTCGGCTCCGCTCGAGCAGGGGAGACCCCACTCGCAGCCGTCGTCGTTCTCGCAGCGGGTGAGGGCACCCGTATGAAGTCGGCCACACCCAAGGTCCTGCACGACCTCTGCGGCCGTTCCCTCGTGGGCCACGTCCTGGCCGCCGCGCGGGAGTTGGAGCCGGAGAACCTCGTCGTGGTCGTGGGCCACGCCCGCGAGCAGGTGACCGCGCACCTCGCCGGCGTCGACGCCGAGGTCCGTACCGCCGTGCAGGCGGAGCAGAACGGCACCGGGCACGCCGTCCGCATCGCGCTGGAGGAGCTCGGCGGCGCGGTCGACGGCACGGTGGTCGTGGTCTGCGGCGACACCCCGCTGCTGACCGGCGAGACGCTGCGCGACCTGGCCGGCACGCACGCGGCCGACGGCAACGCGGTGACCGTGCTGACCGCGCAGGTGCCGGATGCGACGGGGTACGGGCGGATCGTGCGGGACGGGGTCTCGGGTGCCGTCACGGAGATCGTGGAGCACAAGGACGCCTCCGACTCCCAGCGGGCGATCCGGGAGATCAACTCCGGGGTGTTCGCGTTCGACGGGCAGTTGCTGGCGGGTGCGCTGAAGCAGGTGCGGACGGACAACAGCCAGGGCGAGGAGTACCTGACGGACGTCCTCGGGATCCTGCGTGCGGCGGGGCACCGGGTGGGTGCGTGTGTGGCCGGTGACCACCGGGAGATCGCGGGGATCAACAACCGGGTGCAGCTCGCCGAGGCGCGGCGGATCCTGAACGACCGGCTGCTGACGCGGGCGATGCTGGCGGGCGTGACGGTGGTGGACCCGGCGACGACGTGGGTGGACGTGACGGTCACGTTCGAGCGGGACGCGGTGGTGCTGCCGGGTACGCAGCTCGTGGGTGCCACGCACATCGGTGAGGGTGCCGAGGTGGGTCCGAACTCGCGGTTGACGGACACGCGGGTGGGTGCGGGCGCGCGGGTGGACAACGCGGTGGCGGTGGAGGCCGAGGTGGGGCCGGGTGCGTCGGTGGGTCCGTACGCGTATCTGCGTCCGGGGTCGCGACTCGGCCTGAGGTCGAAGGTCGGCACGTTCGTGGAGACGAAGAACTCGTCGATCGGTGAGGGTACGAAGGTGCCGCATCTGTCGTATGTGGGGGATGCCACGATCGGCGAGTATTCGAACATCGGTGCGGCGAGTGTGTTCGTGAACTACGACGGAGAGCACAAGCACCACACGACGGTCGGGTCGCACTGCAAGACGGGTTCGGACAACATGTTCGTGGCGCCTGTCACGGTCGGGGACGGTGCCTACACCGCCGCGGGTTCGGTGATCACGAAGGATGTGCCGCCCGGTTCGCTGGCGGTGGCGCGGGGCCAGCAGCGGAACATCGAGGGCTGGGTGGCCCGTAAGCGTCCCGGGAGTGCGGCCGCGAAGGCGGCGGAGGCGGCGTCCCGGGGGCCGGAAGGCGAAGGCTGACCGGAAACAGGTGCGTCTGCGTGGGCGTACCGTGATAGGTGCACATCCGCACCCCACCCAGCTGCGGCTTTTCGCTGTCGCCAGCTGTGACACCTCTGAGGAGACTGTGCTGTGACCGGGATCAAGACGACCGGCGAGAAGAAGATGATGTTCTTCTCCGGCCGCGCCCACCCCGAGCTTGCCGAGGAGATCGCCCAGCAGTTGGGGGTCGGGGTCGTCCCGACGAAGGCCTTCGACTTCGCCAATGGCGAGATCTATGTCCGTTATCAGGAGTCGGCGCGTGGCGCGGACTGTTTCCTGATCCAGAGCCACACGGCGCCGATCAACAAGTGGATCATGGAGCAGTTGATCATGATCGACGCGTTGAAGCGGGCGTCGGCGCGTTCGATCACGGTGATCGTGCCGTTCTACGGTTACGCGCGGCAGGACAAGAAGCACCGCGGGCGTGAGCCGATCTCGGCGCGGCTGATCGCGGATCTGATGAAGACGGCGGGTGCGGACCGGATTCTGACCGTGGATCTGCACACGGACCAGATCCAGGGCTTCTTCGACGGTCCGGTGGATCATCTGTTCGCGTTGCCGCTGCTGGCGGACTACGTGGGCCGGAAGGTGGACCGGGCGAAGCTGACGGTGGTGTCGCCGGACGCGGGCCGGGTGCGGGTGGCGGACCGGTGGTGCGACCGGCTGGGTGCGCCGTTGGCGATCGTGCACAAGCGGCGTGACAAGGATGTGGCCAATCAGGTCACGGTGCACGAGGTGGTCGGCGATGTGGAGGGGCGCATCTGCGTCCTGGTGGACGACATGATCGACACGGGTGGGACGATCTGTGCCGCGGCGGACGCGTTGTTCGCGCACGGTGCGGAGGACGTGATCGTGACGGCGACGCACGGTGTGCTGTCGGGTCCGGCGGCGGACCGGTTGAAGAACTCGCGGGTGAGTGAGTTCGTGTTCACGGACACGTTGCCGACGCCGGGTGAGCTGCACGAGGACCTGGACAAGATCACGGTGTTGTCGATCGCGCCGACGATCGCGAGTGCGGTGCGTGAGGTGTTCGAGGACGGTTCGGTGACGAGCCTGTTCGACGAGCAGTGAGGTTTCCCGGGCTGTCGCGTGCGCGGTAGTGCGTGAGCCGCGTGCTCCGTGAGCCGTGAGCCGTAGGAGATCGTTTTGGGTGCGGCCTCCCCCGCCGAGTAGACTGCCCGCGTTGCTCGGCGAGGGAGGCCGTACGCGTGTGCATCGCACGTGTGTGCGGCGGTCCGTTATCGACGCGCTCTTCGTAGCAGGCCGTTCGTTGGCCGGGTGACCGACTTCTTTCCGTCACCGTCTACTTCTACGAGGAGTGATCGTCATGTCCGAGGTGAAGCTCGCCGCCGCCAAGCGCACCGAGTTCGGCAAGGGTGCCGCCCGCCGCGTCCGCCGCGAGGACAAGGTTCCGGGTGTGCTGTACGGGCACGGTTCCGACCCGATCCACCTGACCCTCCCGGGTCACGAGCTGCTGCTGGCGCTGCGTACGCCGAACGTCCTGATCGCGCTGGACATCGAGGGCGAGGGCCAGGAGCTGGCCATCCCGAAGTCGGTGCAGCGCGACCCGATCAAGGGTTACCTGGTCCACGTCGACCTGCAGCTCGTGCAGCGCGGCGAGAAGGTCAACGTCGAGATCTACGTGCACACCGAGGGTGAGCTGGCTCCGGGCGGCAACCTGCTGGAGCACGTGCTGAACACGCTGCCGGTCGAGGCCGAGGCCACGCACATCCCCGAGTCGGTCACCGTGTCCATCGAGGGTCTGGCGGCCGGTGCCTCCGTCCTGGCCAAGGACATCCCGCTCCCGTCCGGCACCACGCTGGCCGTGGACGAGGACACCGTGGTGCTGCAGGTCCTGGCCGCGCAGGCCGAGGAGTCCGCGGAGGGCGAGGGCGAGGGCGACGAGGCCGCCGAGGCCTGAGTTCCCGCTCCAGCCTGACGTCTGGTGTGCGCCGGCCGCTGTTCCCGTCGGGGGGCAGCGGCCGGCGTGTGTTCGTATCCGTACGCGTGTCCGCACGCGCGGCGCTGAGGGGAGAGGGACGTGACGACCGACGAGGCCGCCGCACCGTGGCTGATCGTGGGCCTGGGCAATCCGGGGCCCGAGTACGCCATGAACCGGCACAACGTGGGGTTCATGGTGGCGGATCTGCTGGCCGGGCGGACGGGGGGCCGGTTCAAGCGGGCCGCGCGGGCGCAGGCGCAGGTGGTGGAGGGGCGGATGGGTCCGCCGGGTCCGGGGAGCCGGCGGGTGGTGCTGGTGAAGCCGATGTCGTACATGAACCTGTCGGGCGGTCCGGTGAACGCGCTGCGGGAGTTCTACAAGGTGCCGCTGTCGCATGTGGTGGCGGTGCATGACGAGCTGGACATCGATTACGGGGTGCTGCGGCTGAAGCGGGGCGGCGGGGACAACGGGCACAACGGGCTGAAGTCGATGACGAAGGCGATGGGGGCGGAGTACCACCGGGTGCGGTGCGGGATCGGGCGGCCGCCGGGGCGGATGCAGGTGGCGGATTTCGTGCTGAAGGATTTCTCGTCGGCGGAGCGCAAGGAGCTGGACTGGTTCGTGGACCGGGCGGCGGACGCGGTGGAGTGTCTGGTGGCGGAGGGCCTGGAGCGGGCGCAGAACACGTACAACTCGTGACTTGTCCCCTTCGCGAGTTGACCGGGTGTGCGGGCATGGCCAAGGATCACGGCCATGCCTTCCGCCGTCTCTCCCCAGGGCACCGTCGTACTGCGTTTCGGGCAGCGTGCGCTGATGACGGTGGTGACCGGCTTGATTCTGGTCGGCGGGGTGTGGGGGTCGTGGGGGACCGCGCAGTACGTGATGCTCACCAAGGGGCGTGAGCGGGGCACGGTCGCGGTGACGGACTGTTCGCGGGATGCCTGTACGGGGCCGTACCGGCCGGTGTCGGCGGGGTCGGTGGCGCGTGCGCGGGTGCGGCTGGACACGTCGGTGGGTGTGCGCACGGGTGAGGTGCTGACCGTGGTGGTGAAGCCGGATTCGGACGAGGTGGTGCGTTCGGGGCCGGCCGGGGTGCTGTTCGCGTGGCTTCCGTTGGGGGGTGCGCTGGTGCTGGCGGGTGTGGTGGTGGCGGGCGGGTTGAGCATGCGGCGTACGGCGTGGGTGATGGGCGGGGCGGGGCTGGCGCTGGTGACGGCGGCGTTCGTGGCGTTGCAGTAGACGGAAGCGGCGGCGGCCCGGCAGCGATACGTGAATACGGCGGTGCCCCGGCATGACGTCCATGCCGGGGCACCGCCGTGTGTGTATGTGTCTGCGTGCGGCTCCGGGTTCAGCCGGTGTTGCGCAGGCCGGCGGCGACTCCGTTGACGGTGAGGAGGAGGGCGCGGCCGAGGAGCGGGTCGGGTTCCTGGCCGGCCTCGGCGGCGTCGCGCTGGCGCTTGAGGAGCGCGACCTGGAGGTAGGAGATCGGGTCGAGGTAGGCGTCGCGGATGGCGAAGGTCTGCTTGAGGACGGGCTGGGCGTCGAGGAGTTCCTGTCCGCCGGTGATCTTCAGGACTTCGGCGACGGTGAGTTCGTGTTCGGCCTTGATGGTGTCGAAGACGTGCTTGAGGTTGTCGGGCACGAGGGTGTCGACGTAGTGCTGGGCGATGCGCAGGTCGGTCTTGGCGAGGGTCATCTCGACGTTGGAGATGAAGTTGCGGAAGAAGTGCCACTGTTCGTGCATTTCGGCGAGGACGGTGTCCAGGCCGGCTTCGCGCAGTGCCTTCAGGCCTGATCCGACGCCGAACCAGCCGGGGACGATCTGGCGGGACTGGGTCCAGCCGAACACCCAGGGGATGGCGCGCAGTCCGTCGAGCGAGACGCCCGAGCCGGGGCGGCGGGAGGGCCGGGAGCCCAGGTGCAGGTCGGCGAGCTGGTCGACGGGGGTGGAGGCGAGGAAGTACGTCGGCAGGTCGGGGTCCTCGACGAAGGCGCGGTAGGAGGCGTGGGCGGCGTCGGAGACGACGTCCATGGCGGCGTCCCAGCGGGCGAGGGCGTCACTGGACTGGCGGGGTGCGGTGTGCAGGGCGGAGGCCTGGAGGGTGGCGGCGACGGTGAGTTCCAGGTTTTCCCTGGCCAGGGAGGGGATGAGGTACTTGTCGGAGATGACCTCGCCCTGTTCGGTGACCTTGATCTCGCCTTCGAGGGTGCCCCAGGGCTGGGCGAGGATGGCGTCGTGGGTGGGGCCGCCGCCGCGGCCGACGGTGCCGCCGCGGCCGTGGAAGAGGCGCAGTCGTACGCCGTAGCGGTGGGCGACGTCGCGCAGTCGGCGCTGGGCGCGGTGGATCTCCCACTGGCTGGTGGTGATGCCGCCGAACTTGGAGGAGTCGGAGTAGCCGAGCATGACTTCCTGGACGTCGCCCCTGAGCGCGACGAGGCGCCGGTAGGACGGGTCGGAGAGCATGTCTTCGAGGATGGTGTCGGCGGCCTTGAGTTCGTCGGTGGTCTCCAGGAGCGGCACGATGCCGATCTTGGCCCAGCCGGCGTGGAGGTCCATGAGGCCGGCCTCGCGGGCGAGGACGGCGGCGGCGAAGACGTCGTCGGCGCCCTGGCACATGGAGATGATGTAGGACTCGATGACCTCGGGGCCGAAGATCTCCAGGGCGCGCTTGACGGTGAGGAAGACTCCGAGGGTCTTCTCGCCGGCGGCGTCGAGGGGGGCGGGTGTGGGGCCGAGGGGGCGGCGGGAGCGGAGTTCCTTGGCGAGGAGCTTGGTGCGGTAGTCGCGGGGCATGTCGGCGTAGCGCCAGGATTCCTCGCCGAGTCGGTCGAACATCTGGCCGAGGGCGTGGTGGTGGGCGTCGGCGTGTTCCCGGACGTCCATGGTGGCGAGTTGGAGGCCGAAGGCGGCGAGGGTGCGGATGGTGCGGTTCATCCGGCCGTCGGCGAAGAGGGCGCCGCGGTGGGCGCGGAGGGATTCCTGGATGACGGTGAGGTCGTGCAGGAGTTCGGTGGTGCCGAGGTAGTCGTGGCCGTCCTGGTGGGGGGTGCCCTTGGCGAGGCGCTGCTTGGTTTTCTCGAGCTTCTGGCGGATGCAGGTGGCCTTGAGGCGGTAGGGCTCCTCGGCGTTGAGGCGCTTGTAGCGGGGGCTGATCTCGGGGAGGCGGTCGAGGTCGGCCTTGAGGGAGTCGAGGAGTTCTTCGGTGGCGCCGGTGTAGCGGATGGAGTTGGAGAGGAAGCCGCGGAGTTCGTCGATGGTCTCCAGGGCGTCGTTGATGCCGTGTTCGTGCTGGAGGATGAGGACGTCCCAGGTCACGGCGGGGGTGACGTTGGGGTTGCCGTCGCGGTCGCCGCCGATCCAGGTGCCGAAGGTGAGGGGGCGGCTGCCTTCGGGGAGCTTGAAGCCGACGCGGTCGAGTTCGGCGGTGAGGTCCTCCAGGACGTCGCCGACGGCGCCGGCGTGGAGTTCGTCGAGGTAGTAGATGGCGTTGCGGGCCTCGTCGGTGGGCTCGGGGTGGACGACGCGGAGTTCGTCGGTCTGCCAGACGAGGTCGATGTTCTCGGCCAGTCGGGTGTCGTGCCGGCGGCGGTCGGACTCGATGACCGGGGTCTCCAGGAGCGCGGCGATGCGCCGGAGCTTGTTGAGGACGGAGCGGCGGGCGGCCTCGGTGGGGTGCGCGGTGAAGACGGGGCGCACGTTGAGGTTGCGCACGGTCTCGCGCACGTGTTCGGGGTCGACGTCCTTGAGCCGGTCGGCGGTGCGGGAGAGGAGTCCGCCCTCGGCGGCACGCCGGGCGCGCAGTTCGCGGCCGCGGTGGACCTGCTCGGTGACGTTGGCGAGGTGGAAGTAGGTGGAGAAGGCGCGGACCAGCTTGGCGGCGGTCTCCAGTTCGGTTCCGCGGAGCAGTTCGGCGGCGGCCTCGCCGTCCTCGCGGGTCAGTCTGCGGACCCGTTCGACGAGCTCCAGGAGTTCGGGGCCTTCCTGGCGGACGAGGGTCTCGCCGAGGAGATCACCCAGTCGCCGGATGTCGGCGCGGAGTTCGTTGTTCGTGGCCGTGGTCGTCTGGTCGTCGGCACTGCTCACAGGTGCGGCTCCTTGCAAGTGTTGAAGCTCGTCTGGAGGGAACCCGGGCGCGGCCGGGCGGCTGGACCGCTTCGGCGGCCGGGCATCCGGGCAGGGATTCAGAGCGGACCACGCTGTCCGACCGACTCCAAGGATAGGTGGCCATGCGGACGCGCAGACTTTTGGGCTCTTGCCGCAGGGTGACGCGCTGCCATACTTACGTTGCCGTAGGTTACGGAACCGTAGGAAGCAGCTCTGCGGCCCGTTGCCCGGCACGTTCCACGATCCTCGACCCCCCAGGGGACGCTTCATGACCACAAGTTCCGACGTGATCGGCGACGCCCCGCAGCCGCCGTCCGATTCTTCCCTCCCGTCCGCCACCCTGGGTGGCGAGCAGAAGCGTTCGATCGAGCAGATCACGCTGCTTCTCTTCATCACCGTTCCGTTCCTGGCGCTGGTGGCGGCGGTGCCGCTGGCCTGGGGCTGGGGCGTGAGCTGGCTCGACATCGGTCTGCTGGTCTTCTTCTACTACCTCGGGTGCCACGGCATCACCATCGGGTTCCACCGGCACTTCACGCACGGCTCGTTCAAGGCGAAACGTCCGCTGAAGATCGCGCTGGCGATCGCCGGGTCGATGGCGGTGGAGGGCCCGCTGGTGCGGTGGGTGGCCGACCATCGCCGGCACCACAGGTTCTCCGACGCGGAGGGCGACCCGCATTCTCCGTGGCGGTACGGGGAGACGCTTCCGGCGCTGATGAAGGGCCTGGTCTGGGCGCACATCGGCTGGATGTTCGACGAGGAGCAGACCCCGCAGGACAAGTACGCGCCGGACCTGGTGAAGGACCCGGCGATGCGGGCGATCTCCCGCCAGTTCGTGCTGTGGACGGTGCTGTCGCTGGCGTTGCCGGCGCTGATCGGCGGTCTGGTGACGATGTCCTGGTGGGGCGCGTTCACCGCGTTCTTCTGGGGTTCACTCGTCCGGGTGGCGCTGCTGCACCATGTGACGTGGTCGATCAACTCGATCTGTCACGCGGTGGGCAAGCGGCCCTTCAAGTCGCGCGACCGTTCGGGCAATGTGTGGTGGCTGGCGGTGCTGTCCTGCGGCGAGTCCTGGCACAACCTGCACCATGCCGACCCGACGTCCGCGCGGCACGGTGTGATGCGCGGGCAGCTGGACTCCTCGGCGCGGATCATCCGCTGGTGCGAGCGGCTCGGCTGGGCCTACGACGTGCGCTGGCCGTCACGCTCGCGTATCGATTCCAAGCGGAACGCCGGTGGGGGCCGCGCCCGGCGCGAGGAGGAGACCGCGCAGGCGGCATGATGGTCGCTGTGGCGACCGACTCGAGCAGCACCCCGAGCAATGACAAGCCGCGGCGGCCCCGCCGCACCCGGATGACCGGAGCGGAGCGCCGCCAGCAGCTGCTCGAGATCGGCCGCACCCTGTTCGCCACCAAGGGGTTCGAGGGCACGTCGGTGGAGGAGATCGCGGCCAGGGCCGGCGTGTCCAAACCCGTGGTGTACGAGCATTTCGGCGGCAAGGAGGGCCTGTACGCGGTGGTCGTCGACCGCGAGATGCGGCGGCTGCTGGACATGGTCACCGGTTCGCTGACCGCCGGCCACCCGCGCGAGCTCCTCGAACAGGCCGCGTTCGCCCTGCTGGACTACATCGAGGAGTTCACGGACGGTTTCCGCATCCTCGTCCGGGACTCCCCCATCCCCCAGTCGACGGGCTCGTTCGCCTCGCTGATCTCGGACATCGCCACGAAGGTGGAGGACATCCTGGGCCGCGAGTTCAAGAGCCGCGGCTTCGACCCGAAGCTGGCCCCGCTGTACGCGCAGGCCCTGGTCGGCATGGTCGCGCTGACCGGCCAGTGGTGGCTGGACGTCCGCCGCCCGAAGAAGGCCGAGGTCGCCGCCCATCTGGTCAACCTGGCCTGGCACGGCCTGGACGGCCTGGAACCGAAGCCGCGTCTGATAGGGCACCGCAAGAGCTGACGGGGGCACGCGGAGCGGGCGGGGCCGGAGCGGGCCGGTCCCGCGGAGTCACGGTGACTCCACCCCGAACTCGTAGGCCACTTCCCAGCGCACGTCCGGGACCGTGATGTCCGCGGTTTCCACCGGGCGTCCGTCGGTGTCGTAGTAGGTCCTCTCGATCTGGAGCACCAGATCGCCCACGCTGATGCCGAGCAGGTTCGCCTGCGCCTGGGTGGCACGGGCGGCGCGTGGCACCTCGACCGCGGTGTCGACCTCCACGCCGATCGCGCGCATCCGCTCGACCACTCCGGCTCCCGCGAGCGGTCCCATCTCCGGCAGCACGACCGGGGTTCCGTCCGTGATGGCCATCGGTTCCCAGGACTGGGAGAGCTGGACGGGCTGCCCGTCGGCCAGGAACTCGTAGCGCGTGGTCACGCAGAGATCTCCGGGATCGATGGCGAGTCGCTCCGCGACGGATTCCGGTGCGGGCACCCGCGCCTGACTGTGCGACTCCCACGTCCCGCTGCGGCCCTGCTCCCTCATGTCGGCACGGAAGGGCGATCCGCCCCGGCGTTCGCGATGCCGGGAGCGGACCATGCGCAGCCGCTCGCGTGGCCTGCGTACATAGGTTCCCGAACCCGCCCGCCCTTCGAGGAGCCCCTCCACGATCAGCCGGTCCATGGCCCGTTGGGTGACGTTGCGGCCGACGCCGTACTCCTGGGCGAGCTGGGCACGGGACGGCAGCCGCGTTCCGACGTCCCATTCCCCCGCGAGGACGCGGGCACGCAGCGAGTCGGCCACTTCGAGGTACGGCGCCTCTCGGGGCATGGGCGGGCTCTCCGTTTCCGCTGCCGTGGACGGGTGTTCGTTCCCGATTCCGGGAGTTCCAGCGACGTTGACAAGTTACTGCATCAGGTGAAAGCTACTGAAGTAGCAATACGTTGAGTGCTTGCACCACTACGGGGGGCTTCTTTGCGTGCTGGGAAGGTGCGGGCGGTCGCCCTGGCCGCCGGGCTCACCGCAGTGACCGGTCGTGAGGCCCGCACCGAGGAACTGCCCGGCCGTGTACGGGTGACGGCCGCACTGCCCGAGCGGCTGACGGAAGCCGCCCGGCGGTCATTGCTCACCGTTCTCGCCGACGCCGACCGTTACGGCCACGACGTGACGGCTCGCGGTGCGGTCGTCTGGGCCGAGATCGACTGTGGCCGGGCGTCGACACGAGACGTGAACTCCTGCTCCTGATGAGAGGTCATCACATACTCCGCACGACCACACACGTACGCGGTGCAGGCGGTCTTCTCCGCACCGTCCTCACCCTGCGCGCCCCGAGAGGAAGACACCGCGCCACCACGGCACAGAAGAGTTCTCGCTGCGGGGCTCCGCCCCGGCCCCCGAAGCGCCCGGCGCCCGGTCCAGGCGTCACCGGGCTCACCCTCGCCCCGACCGTCCGCCGCTGGTACGAGCCTCTCGACGGGGCCGCCAACCTGCTGGTCCGGCCCTACGTCGCGGTGTACGAGGGTGGCGGCGCGAGCCGGGGGCTCCGGGTGCGCGCGGGAGCCGTCGCGTGACCGGCGGTGTGCGGTTGTTGCCCTGGGTCGGGGCGCACGGGCAGCCCTGTCTTCTTCTGGCCGACGGCGACGGGACCGTGTCCCGGCTCGCCGACCGGGTCGAGGACATGCAGCTCCGCCTCGGTGAGCTGCTGCTCGGTCGGACGAGGGAGGCACTGGCCGCCGAGGACGAGGCGCACAACACCCCCACACTGATCGGGCAGTTGGCCGACGCCCTCGCGGACGCGCTGCTCATCGCGCGGGCGCGCGGGAACCGTGCGGGCGGGCCCCCCGGAACCGTGCCGGGCCCGGGCCGCGAGCTCGCCCCGCCGCAGTTCGCCTGCGTCCGGTTCTCCCTCCCCGGCGACGACCTCGCCTCCGCACCCGCCGCCCGGCACCGGGTGCGCGACGTGGTCGAAGGATGGGAGCTGCCGGTCTCCGTGGCGGAGGACGTGGAGACGATCACCGGCGAGCTCGTCGCCAACGCCCTGGAGCACAGCGGCAGTCACCGCATCACCGTGGCCTGCGCGCTCACCCCCGACAGGGTCACCCTCGGGGTCGGTGACGAGGGGCGGGGCGGCACGTCCGTCACGGCGGTACCGGAACCCGATCCGGAGCGGGAGGACGGGCGCGGCCTGCTCCTCACCGCCGCGCTGTCCGCCCGCTGGGGCACCCATCGGGCAGCCGACGGCGGCCTGACGGTGTGGGCGGAGGTCGCCGTCCGGCCGACGTACGCCTCGCACCCCCGGCGGACGCGAGGAACGTCATGACCTCGGACCTTCGTTCAGACGCGGTCGTGGAGCGTGACGTGGTAGCCGTCGGGGTCGGCGAAGGTGAAGGTGCGGCCGAAGGGGCCGTCGATCGGCGCGGAGACGATGGTGTGGCCGTCGGCGGCGAGGGCGTCGTGGACGGCCTGGACGTCGGTGGCGTGGAACCAGAGCGCGGCACCGATGCCGGGCCGGTCGGCGGAGGCGAGGTCGGTGCCGGGGACGATGTCGCGCAGTGCGAACGCGATCGGCTTCGTCTCGAAGACGACGGCGTGCGGGGGGCCGGCCTGGGAGCGGACGAGGCCGAGGTACTGCTCGTAGAACGCCTGCGAGGCGTCGAGGTCGCGTACCTGGAGGGAGATGAAGTCGGGGCCGGTGGCGGGCATGGTGGTGCTCCTTCTGTCCGTGGCATCCGTGTCAGATTCCTGACACAGCCAATGTATGTCAGAATACTGACATGAGGCAAGGCGAGATCGGGCCCGGCGTCGACCTGGACAGATCACTGGGGTACCTGCTGAAAGAGGCTTCGAGCGCGCTGCGCGTGGCCATGGAGGAGGTGCTGCGACCGCTCGGGATGAGCGTGACGCACTACTCCTGCCTCGAACTGCTGGCCCAGCGGCCGGGGTTGTCGAACTCCGAGCTCGCGCGGGGCGCGTTCGTGACCCGGCAGTCGATGAACACTCTGCTCAAGAACCTGGAACGGGACGGCTATGTGACCCGGCCCGCGGAGGCGCCCGTCGGGAAGGTGCTGCCCGCGCGGCTCACGCCCCGTGGCCGACGGAGTCTGGAGGCGGCGACGGCGGCGGTCCGGTCCGTCGAGGTCAGGATGGTCTCCGGCCTGAGCGGGGACGAGCAGGCGGAGGCGTTCCGGCTGCTGCGGAGCATGGTCCGTTCCCTGCGCGGGGGCGAGAGCGGGGACGAGGGCGAGGGCGGGGACGAGCGCGGGGGCGGCGTGACGGCGTGACCGGCCGACCTACCTCCACCTCTTCACCAGCGTGTACTCCGTGATCCCCGGCGGGTAGTCGGGGATCACGCAGACCTCCTCGTAGCCCTGTTTCGCATAGAACTTCGGGGCCTGGAAGTCCCACGTCTCCACGCGGGACGCGGTGCACGCGCGCTCCGTGCGGCCGAGGTGTTCGGCCCGGGCCAGGAGGTGGGCGCCCAGGCCCGTACCCCGGAACGGTTCGTCGACCCAGAGGTAGGTGACGTGCAGCCACGTCGCCCAGGTGTGGCCGACCAGGCCGCCGGCCAGTGAACCGGAGTCGCCGAGGGCCCACACGTGCAGCGGGGACTCGCGGGCGCCGGGCGTGCCGCGCAGGGCGCGCAGGACGGGGGAGGCCGCCGTGTTCGTGTCGCGCAGTCGCCTCCGCAGCAGATCGCGCCGCTCGTTGTCGACTTCTGTCTCGATACGAAACATACGGCTCACCATAAACGCGCCGGACGGGCAGTTCCGCGAATTCGCTTCCGCTCCGCGCACGCCGCCCTACTCTGAGAACGGTGCCGGTGGGGGCCGGTGCCGATCAGGGGGCGAAACAGTCGGGTACGACACCCGGAGTGGGGGTAGCAGTGTCAGCACGGCGGCGGCCGTGCGGCTGCGACGCCCTGTGTCCCGAGCCGGCCGCTCGGGGGCTCCGGGCGGCGTACCCGCTCCGGCCGTCCCCCGACCTGTGGGGGTAATTCAGTGGTGCGCATCCGAGTCCTGGTCGTCGACGACCACCGCATCTTCGCCGAGTCGCTCGCCGCGGCCCTGGCCGCCGAGCCGGACGTCGAGGTCTCCGCGGCCGGCAGCGGCCCGGCGGCGCTGCGCTGCCTGGAGCGGGCGGTGGCGGAGGGCCGCAGATTCGACGTCATGCTCGTCGACGCCGATCTGGGGTGCGCAGCGCCCCCGGCCCGGCCCGCCGCCGTTCCCGTGCAGCCGGTGGGTGAGGACGGCGTCGTCGACGGGATCTCCCTGGTCACCGGCGTCCGCAGCGTCCACCCCGGGGTGCGGACCGTCGTACTCGCCGAGAAGGACGACCCGCGCCGTGCCGCGCTCGCGCTGCAGGCGGGGGCGTGCGGCTGGGTCGCCAAGGACTGCTCGCTGGTCCGGCTGCTCACCGTCATCCGCGGCGTGCTGCGCGACGAGACGCATCTGCCGCCCGCCCTGCTCACCGGCGTGCTGCGCGAGCTGACCGCCGCGCGCAAGCACCGCACGGAGAGCGAGCGGCTGGTGGAGTCGCTGACCCCGCGCGAGCGCGAGGTGCTGCGCTGCATGGTCGCCGGGCTGGGGCGCAAGGCCGTCGCCGAACGGCTGTTCCTCTCCCCGCACACCGTCCGCACGCACATGCAGAACGTGCTGGGCAAGCTCGGCGTGCACTCCACGCTGGCCGCCGTCGCCCTCGCGCGACGGGCCGGCGTGGGGCCCGTCGACCTGAAGCTAACCGGGGATGTTGTCGAACGGGGCGGTCAACTGGCGTAGCAGTCCAGCCAGTTCGGCGCGCTGGGCGCTGCTCAGCTCGGCGAGGAGGGCCCGCTCCTGGTCGAGCAGCCCGGCCAGCGCGCGGTCGGCCTGGTCCCGGCCCACCTCGGTGAGCCGGACCAGCACGCCGCGCCGGTCGGTGGGGTCGGGCAGCCGCTCCACCAGTCCCTTCTTGGCCAGGCGGTCGATGCGGTTGGTCATCGTGCCGGAGGTGACCAGGGTCTGGGTCAGCAGTTGTCCCGGGGAGAGCTGGTAGGGGACGCCGGCCCGACGCAGCGCGGTGAGCACGTCGAACTCCCACGGTTCCAGGCTGTGTTCCGCGAACGCCAGCCGGCGGGCACGGTCGAGGTGCCGGGCGAGTCTGCTCACCCGGCTGAGTACCTCCAGCGGCTCCACGTCGAGGTCCGGGCGTTCCCGACGCCATGCTGCGACCAGCCGATCGACCTCGTCCTCCATACGATCAGTGTAGTGGTTGTGTCGACGTGAAGTCTCTTGACGTACACCCTCTTGATGTTCACTATCTTGACGTCGAGATAAATCCTCGTTGAGATGAACAGCAACAGCGATCGGCATCGGTGTCACCTCGGGCACCTCACCGCACCGCACCGCACCGATTCGGAGGAGCCGTCATGGCACTCACCACCCCCGTCTGGGACCCGGGCCAGTACCTGCGGCACGCCGGGCACCGCGCCCGCCCGTTCGTCGACCTGCTCGCCCGCGTCCCCGATCTCCCCGATCTCCCCGGCAGTCCGCCGCGCATCGCCGATCTCGGCTGCGGCCCGGGCAACGTCACCGTGCTGCTCGCCGACCGCTGGCCCACCGCGCGCATCACCGGTTACGACAACTCGGCCGAGATGCTGGACGCGGCCACCGTCGCCCACGCCGGCCCCACCCCCGGCGGCGGCCGGCTCGACTTCGCCGTCGCCGACGCGCGCACCTGGACGCCACCCGAGCCGTACGACCTCCTCCTGAGCAACGCCACGCTGCAGTGGGTGCCGGACCATCTGCACGCCTTCCCGCGCTGGATCGGGGCGCTCGCCGCCGGCGGCACGTTCGCCTTCCAGGTGCCCGGCAACTTCGACGCGCCCAGCCACCGGCTGATGCGCGAACTGGCCGGCTCCCCGCGCTGGCGGAGCCGGCTCACGGACACCCTGCGGCACGACGACGCCGTGCACTCCCCCGCCGTCTACCTGGAGGCCCTGACCGGCCTCGGCTGCGCGGCGGACGTGTGGGAGACGACGTATCTGCACCTGCTGACCGGCGAGGACCCGGTCCTCGACTGGGTCAAGGGCACCGGTCTGCGCCCGGTGCTCACCGCTCTCGGCGACGACCCCGGGGCCCGGGACGCCTTCGTCGACGAATACCGCGCCGCCCTGCGCGAGGCCTACCCGGCCACCGCGCACGGCACTGTGTTCCCGTTCCGCCGCGTCTTCGCCGTCGCCCGCAAGGGTGGTGAGGCGTGATGCCCACGCCCGTCACCCGCCGGGAGGGCGGCATGCTCGCCGCCGTCGACCATGTGCAGCTGGCCGCGCCGCCCGGCTCCGAGGACCGGCTGCGCGCGTACTACGCCGGGGTGCTCGGCATGACGGAGGCGCCAAAGCCGCCGGTGCTCGCCGCACGCGGCGGCTGCTGGTTCGAGGCCGGTGCCGTCCGGCTCCACCTGGGCATCGAGGAGGACTTCCGCCCCGCCCGCAAGGCGCACCCCGGGCTGCGCGTCACCGGCATCGAGGCGTACGCGGCCCTCCTCACCGCCCGCGGGGCCCGGGTCACCTGGGACGACACCCTCCCCGGCCACCGCCGCTTCTACTCCGAGGACCCGGTCGGCAACCGGCTGGAGTTCCTGGAGCCGACGGTCGCGGACGGTACGCCGCCGGGCGACAGCACGCGGGGGGGCACACGGACGACGCCCGTCACTCCGCACCCGCGGACGGGGGGAACCGGCCTGAGACGGTCCGGGACCCGCCGGAACAACGGATCCGGGGCGGACGGAACCCCGGCGGAACAAATGCGGGACGGACCGAATCCCGCCGGAATGGCGGATTCCGTCGGAATGAGGTGACACCCACATGATCCCTGACCGTTCGCCCCTCACCTACCTCATATAATCATCCGATCCTGTTCACAGCTCACCCATCGCTTCTGCACTGACCTCGCCACGTTCGAGCAGCGTGCGGGGGACGCGGTCGGACGTGGCGCACGGCTCGGGGAATTCCATGAAGATCGCGTTCCTGCTCCACAACGCCTACGGCATCGGCGGCACCATCCGTGCCACGGCCAACCTCTCCGGCGCCCTGGCCGAGCGGTGCCACAAGGTCGAGGTCGTCAGCGTCCAGCGGTCCCAGGACGCCCCGCGGCTCGCCTTCGACCCACGGGTGACGATCACCCCGCTCGTCGATCTCCGCCCCGGCTCCCCGGAGTACGAGGGCGACCACGAGCTCACCCGCCGGCCGAGCACCATGTTCACCTATCCGCCCGCCGGTCCGTACACCGCGCTGGAGGACCGACGCATCACCCAGTACCTCACCGACACCGACGCCGACGTGGTCATCGCCACCCGCCCCGACCTCAACGGCCACCTCGCCCGCGACGGCCGGCGCAGCCGCTACCTCCGCCTCGGTCAGGAACACCTCAGCCTCGGCGCCCACGACGAACAGGTGCGTGCGGACCAGAACGCGGCCGTCCCCGGTCTCGACGCCTTCCTCACCGTCTCCGAGGCCGATGCCGCCGCCTACCGCGCCGCCCTGCGCCGCGTCCGTACGCGGATCATGTGCATCCCCAACAGCGTGCCCGCCCCGGACGTGGCCCCCTCCACCCTCGACTCCCGCACGATCGTCGCCGCCGGGCGCCTCATCTCCGTCAAGCGCTACGACCGGCTCATCACGGCCTTCGCCAAGGTCACCGCCGAGCACCCCGACTGGACGCTGCGGCTGTACGGACGGGGCGTCCAGAAGGCGGCCCTGCGCCGGCAGATCGACGAACTCGGCCTGTACGACCGGGCGTTCCTGATGGGGGCGGTCTCACCGATCGAGACCGAGTGGGCCAAGGGCGCCGTCGCCGCCGTCTCCTCCGACATGGAGTCGTTCGGCATGACCATCGTCGAGGCCATGCACTGCGGGGTCCCGGTCGTCGCCACCGACTGCCCGCACGGGCCCGCCGAGATCATCGGCCACGAGCGGGACGGCCTGCTCACCCCGCTGTCCGGTGACGCGGACGCGCTCGCCGACGCGCTGAAGCGGCTCATCGCGGACGAGCCGCTGCGCCGTCGGCTCGGCGAGGCGGCCCGGGACAAGGCCCGCGCGTACGCGCCGGACGCCATCGCCGCGCGGTACGAGACGCTCTTCGAGGAACTGGCGCAGGCCCGCCGGCGGACGCTCGCCGGGACCGCCGCGCGGGTACGGGGGCGGCTGAGCCGGGAGCGCGACACCCCGGCCCCCGCGCCCACGCCCGTGGCCACCACCGCCGTCCCGTCCCCGCCGCCCCTCGCCCTGTGCGCCACGTCGACCGCCGACGGCGGGATCCTCGTGCGGCCCGGCCGGGGCGGGCGGCTGCCGGGCGGGCCCCGCGAACTGCTGCTGCGGCTGCGCCGCGACCCGGAGGGCCGGGAGGTCCGGGTGCCGGTGCCGGAGGACGGCAGGAAGCGGGGCGTCCTGCTGTCCCGTGCCGAGCACGTGCTGCCGGACGGCCGCTGGGACTGCTACCTGGTGCCGGCGGGCGGCACGGCGACGAAGCGGCGGCGGATCACCGCCCGGATCGTCGAACAGGCCGCGCTGGTCGGGCTGGAGCCCGCCGTCGGCCCGCACGGCGTGAGCTCCGTGATCCCGTACACCACCACCGACGGCTTCCTCGCCCTGCGCGCCTGGCTGCGCCCCACGCACGCCGAGGTCGGGCAGATCCGCGTCGACAACGACGGCGAGGGAGCGCTGACGGTGACCGCGACGCTGTACGGGACCGCGCTGCCGGAGGGCGCGCGGGTCACCGCGTCCACGCGGTCGAAGGAGGCGCCGGAGGTCGTGGTGCCCGTGCGGCCGACGGCCGGCGACGGGTTCGCCTTCGACCTCCCCTACGAGGAGCTGGTCCGCCGGAGCACCGGCGAGGACGAGCCGTGGGACCTGCGGCTGACGGGTCCCGGACTGGAGCCGCCGGTGCCGCTGGGACGGATCGGCGGGGACCTGGCCGACCGGAAGAAGACGGACGTCCTGCCGGACACCGCGGTGGCCGGCCACCGGGTGAAGCCGTACTTCACGGCGAGCAACGCACTGGCGCTGAGCGTGCGCCCGGAGACCGCGTAGGACGACGTAGGACGTCACGCGGACCCGGCAGCCGTCGGCAACGAACAACCGGTGAAGACTGCGTGGTCCGGGCAGTGCCCCGGACCACGCCCGGTTGCCATGCTGTTCCCGCCCCGTCCGACCGGGCGGCACGGCCCCGGGCCCCGGACTCGCGGCCCCGACGCCCCTCGACCTCAAGGTGGTTCGACTTCGTGAGACTGACCCGTGTGACGCTCGCCGTGGCCGCCGGTGCCCTCGCCCCGGCGCTGCTGTTCTCCACCCCGTCCTTCGCCGCCGGCGCGACGACCGCCGTCCCGGCCGCCGCCGTGTCGGACACGGACCCGGGCGCCGGGTCCCCTTACGACGACATGGACATCAACGACCTCCGCATCGCCGTCCTGCGCATCCTGGCGAACCCGGACAGCGGCAAGCGGGTCACCAAGGAGGCGAACGCCCTCCTCGACGACGGCACGGTGGAGGAGATGCGCGCCTGGCTGAAGACCGGCTACCGCCTCGCGCAGTTCGAGGACGACCAGGTCGCGATCTTCACCATCATCGGCAAGCCGGCGTCCGGCAGGGCCGTCTACCGCGAGGCTGCCGAGGCCCTCGACGCGGGCACCCCCGAGGCCGCCCGCGCGTTCCTGGAGACCGGCTACCGCCTCGCCCAGGCCGAGGACGACCGCTTCACCCTCTTCCAGATGCTCGCCGACCCCGAGATCACCCCCGCCATGCGCGCCGCGATCAACGCGGTCCTGGACGACGGCACCCCCGAGGCCCTCCGTCACTTCCTGGAGGTCGGCCAGTACGAGGTCGACGGCTAGCTAGGGCCTCTCGTTCGGATCATTCCGGCGTCGCGGGGTCCGGCACGGGTCGGTCGAAGACGCACCGCGCCTCCCAGCCGGCCTGATCCGAACGGAAGACCCTGGAGACAGCGTGCGAGTGGGGGCGCCCAAAGACCATCGGGCGCCCCCACTGCCATGCTCCGCTACCGCACCCGGTGTGCCCCTGCCGCCGGAACCGCGGTGAAGGTGCGGGGGGTGGTGAAGCCGGCCTTGGCGAAGGCCGCTTCCACCGCCTTCGTGATCGGGTCGACGGCCGCTTCCTCCGTCAGGACGATGGCGGAGCCGCCGAAGCCGCCGCCTGTCATGCGGGCGCCCAGGGCGCCGGTGGCGAGGGCCGTGTCGACGGCGAGGTCGAGTTCGGGGCAGGAGATGCGGAAGTCGTCGCGCAGGGAGGCGTGGCCCTCGGTGAGGACGGGGCCGATGCCGCGGGTGTCGCCCGATTCCAGCAACGACACCACGCGTTCCACGCGCTGGTCCTCCGTGACCACGTGGCGGACCAGGCGGCGGACCTCGTCCTCGTCGCCGAGCCGGTCCAGTGCCGCGTCGAGGTCGTCGTAGGCGACGTCACGCAGGGCGTCGACGCCCAGCAGTGCCGCGCCCTTCTCGCAGCCGGCGCGGCGCTTGCCGTACTCGCCGTCGCTGTGGGCGTGCTTGACCTGGGTGTCGACGACAAGGAGCCGCATGCCCTCGGCCGCCAGGTCGAAGGGGATCTGCTTCTGGGAGAGGTCCCGGGTGTCGAGGAAGAGGGCGTGGCCGTCCTCGCAGCAGGCGGAGGCGGTCTGGTCCATGATGCCGGTGGGGGCGCCGACGTAGACGTTCTCGGCACGCTGGCACAGACGGGCCAACTGCCAGCCGCGCAGGCCCAGTCGGTACAGGTCGTTCAGGGCGAGGGCGACCACGACCTCAAGGGCCGCCGAGGAGGACAGGCCGGCGCCGGAGGGGACGGTGGAGGCCAGGTGGATGTCGGCGCCGTCGATCTCGTGGCCGGCCTCGCGCAGTGCCCAGACCACGCCGGCCGGGTAGGCGGTCCAGCTCTTGTCGGTCTCGGGGGCGAGGTCGTCGAGGGAGAGTTCGACGGGGCCGGCGTCGATGTCGGCGGAGTGCAGCCTTAGGCGGCCGTCCTCGCGCCGGGCGACCGCCGCGACGGTGGTGTGCGGCAGGGCGAACGGCATGACGAAGCCGTCGTTGTAGTCGGTGTGCTCGCCGATGAGGTTCACCCGTCCCGGCGCGGCCCACACCCCCTCGGGTCCGGTCCCGTACAGCTCCTGGAACCGGTCGGCCACCTCGTCGGCGGCTCTGGCGACAGCCTCACTCATGCCCTGTTCCTGACCCTTCGCTACCACTCGTTGCGAGCGTACGCGCTGACTGTACGTGCGTGTCATTCGGCTTCGCGCGCCTGGGCGAACCGCCAGGCGTCGGCGACGATCCCCGCGAGGTCCGCGCGGGACGGGTTCCAGCCGAGCTTCTCGCGGGCCGTGTCCGCCGCGGCGACCAGGACGGCCGGGTCGCCGCCGCGGCGCGGGGCCACGGCCTCGGGGATCGGGTGGCCGGTGACCCGGCGGACGGTCTCGACGACCTCGCGGACGGAGAAGCCGTTGCCGTTGCCCAGGTTGCAGATCAGGTGCTCGCCGGGCACGGCCGCGGTGAGGGCGAGGAGGTGGGCCTCGGCCAGGTCGGCGACGTGGATGTAGTCGCGCACGCAGGTGCCGTCCGGTGTCGGGTAGTCGTCGCCGAAGACGGAGATCGCCTCGCGGCGGCCCTGGGCGACCTGGAGGACGAGCGGGATGAGGTGCGACTCGGGGTCGTGCCGTTCGCCGAACTCCCCGTACGCACCGGCCACGTTGAAGTAGCGCAGCGACACCGCGCCCAGGCCGTGGGCGGCCGCCTCGCCGCTGATCATGTGGTCGACCGCGAGCTTGGAGGCGCCGTAGGGGTTGGTGGGCTTCGTCGGCGCGGTCTCCAGGATGGGGACCTGCTCGGGCTCGCCGTACGTGGCGGCCGTCGAGGAGAAGACGAGCGTGCGCACGCCCGTCTCGCGCATCGCGGCGAGCAGCGCCATCGTGCCGCCGACGTTGTTCTCCCAGTACTTCTCCGGCTTCACCACCGACTCGCCGACCTGTGAGAACGCGGCGAAGTGCAGGACGGCGTCGAAGGAGGGGTCCAGCCATTTGGCGGCGTCGCGGATGTCGCCCTCGACGAAGGCCGCACCCGCCGGGACGCCCTCGCGGAAGCCGGTGGAGAGGTTGTCCAGGACGACCACCTCGTGGCCGGCCTCCAGCAGGTGCTGGGCCACGACACTTCCGACGTAACCGGCGCCGCCGGTGACCAGGTACTTGCCACTCATGAACTCGCTACCTCTCGCAGTCGCCGGGCCGCGGTCTCCGGCGGCACGTCATTGATGAACACATTCATGCCGGATTCGGAACCCGCGAGGAACTTCAGCTTTCCGGCGGTGCGGCGGATGGTGAAGAGTTCGAGGTGGAGCGCGAAGTCGTCCCGGCTCACGCCGTCGAACTCCTCCAGCGCGCCGAACGGGGCCTGGTGCCAGGCCGAGATGTAGGGCGTCGCGGGCTCGTCGTCGCCGAAGATCCGGTCGAAGCGCCTCAAGAGTTCCAGATAGACCTGGGGGAACTCTGTGCGCGCCGCCTCGTCGAGCGCGAGCAGGTCGGGCACCCGGCGACGCGGGTAGAGGTGGACCTCGTAGGGCCAGTGGGCGGCGTAGGGCACGAAGGCCACCCAGTGGGCGGTCTCCAGGACCAGCCGATCACCCGTGCTCTCCCGCTCCACGACGGCGTCGAAGAGGTTCTCCCCGCCGCTCGTCCGCCGGTGTTCCGCGAGTGAACGGAGCATCAGTGCGGTGCGGGGGGTGGTGAAGGGGTAGGCGTAGATCTGCCCGTGCGGGTGACCCAGTGTCACGCCGATCTCGGCGCCGCGGTTCTCGAAGCAGAAGACCTGCTGGACGGAGGGCAGATGGGACAGCTCGGCCGTGCGGTCGGTCCACGCGTCCAGGACCAGTCGCGCCTGTTCCTCGGTGAGGTCGGCGAAGGCCGCGTCGTGGTCGGAGGTGAAGCAGACGACCTCGCAGCGGCCGGAGTCGCCGGCCAGCGAGGGGAAGCGGTTCTCGAAGACGACGACGTCGTAGGAGGAGTCGGGGATCTCGCTGAGCCGCTCGCCCCGGGAGGGGCACAGCGGGCACTCGTCGGCCGGCGGGTGGTAGGTGCGGCCCTGCCGGTGGGAGGCGACGGCGACCGCGTCGCCGAGCAGCACGTCGCGGCGGATCTCGGACGTGGTGACGGTGCGCTCCAGCGGACGCCGGTCCACGGCGTCGCGCACGGTGTCGTCACGCAGGTCGTAATAGATCAGCTCACGCCCGTCGGCCAACCGGGTCGAGGTCTTCTTCACGGCGCCTTACCCCAATCTTCCAACAGAACCCAACATAACAAACCATGCCACCTCTCGAAGGTCAACATCACAATCCCACAAAAACAACCAACAGGGGTGTTCATTTTCTGAACACGGAGGCGTAAATTCCGCCCTGATCCGTTCACGCGACGAAGCGAGTACGCATGCAGACCCCCACATATCTGGCAGCCGAGCTACGGCTCCCCACCAACTGGCTCGATTACACGATCCTCGGCATCTACTTCGTGGTCGTCCTGGGCATCGGCTTCGCGGCCCGCCGCTCGGTGAAGACCAGCCTCGACTTCTTCCTCTCCGGGCGTTCGCTGCCCGCCTGGATCACCGGCCTGGCGTTCATCTCGGCCAACCTGGCCGCCACCGAGATCCTCGGCATGGCCGCCAACAGCGCCCAGTACGGCGTCTACACCGTGCACTGGTACTGGATCGGCGCCATCCCCGCCATGGTCTTCCTCGGCCTGGTGATGATGCCCTTCTACTACGGCTCCAAGGTCCGCTCGGTCCCCGAGTTCCTGCTGCTCCGCTTCGACAAGTGGGCCCACCTGCTCAGTTCGGCCCTGTTCGCCTTCGCCGCACTGCTGATCGCGGGCGTCAACCTCTACGCCCTGTCGATCGTCGTCGAGGCGCTGCTGGGCTGGCCGAAGTGGGTGGCGATCCTGGTCGCCGGCGCCTTCGTCCTGGGGTACATCACCCTGGGCGGTCTGTCCTCCGCGATCTACAACGAGGTGCTGCAGTTCTTCGTGATCCTCGCGGCCCTCATCCCGCTCGCCGCGCTCGGCCTGAAGCGGGTCGGCGGCTGGGACGGTCTGACCGACTCGCTCACCAAGTCCCACGGGGACAACTTCGTCACCGCGTGGGGCGGCACCGGGATCGGCAGCGCCAACCCGCTCGGCGCGAACTGGCTGACCATCGTACTGGGCCTCGGCTTCGTACTGTCGTTCGGCTACTGGACGACCAACTTCGCCGAGGTGCAGCGCGCGCTGTCCGCGAGGAACCTCTCGGCCGGGCAGCGCACCCCGCTGATCGCGGCGTTCCCGAAGATCTTCATCGTCTTCCTGGTCATGATCCCGGGCCTGGTCGCCGCCGTCCTCGTGCCCAACATCGGCACACCCCACTCGAAGCTGCAGTACAACGACGCGATCCCCTACCTGATGCAGGAGCTGCTCCCCAACGGCATGCTCGGCATCGCGGTCACCGGTCTGCTGGCCGCGTTCATGGCGGGCATGGCGGCCAACGTGTCGTCGTTCAACACGGTGTTCACCACCGACATCTGGGCGCGCTACGTGGTGCGCGACCGCGAGGACGGCTACTACGTGCGGTTCGGCCGGCTGATCACCGTCATCGGTGTCGCGGTGTCCGTCGGCACGGCGTTCCTGGCCTCGTCGTTCTCGAACATCATGAGCTACCTGCAGACGCTGTTCTCCTTCTTCAACGTGCCGATGTTCGTCGTCTTCATCGTCGGCATGTTCTGGAAGCGGGCGTCCATGAAGTCCGGGTTCTGGGGGCTGCTGGCCGGTACGACGGCGGCGATGGTCAACTACTTCGTCTTCTACAAGCAGGGCATCGTCGACATCCCCACCGACCAGGGCGCCAACTTCGTCTCCGCGATCGCCGGCTTCGTCGCCGGTGCGGTGGTGATGGTCGTGGTCACCCTGTTCACCGCGCCGAAGCCGGCGGACGAGCTCCAGGGCCTGGTCTACGGCACGCGCTCGCCCGGCATGGAGGAGCCGCCCGCCAAGGGTGACGACGCGTGGTACCGGCGTCCGGCGCTGCTCGGCTGGGGCGCGGTCGTCCTGGCCGCCGCGTGCTACATCCCGTTCTCGATCTGACGGCCGAGGGGCTGACACACCATGGCTGAGCAATTCCCCCGGGACGACGACCAGCACCGTCGGGCGTCGTCCGAGAAGGACCTCCAGCGCGAGGTCGCCGAACTCCAGACGAAGTCCGCGACGGCCGCCCGCCTGTTCGACATCCGCCGCATCATCGGCGGCCTGTTCGTGCTCTACGGGATCATCGTGACGATCGCCGGCATCACGGCCTCCGACGCGGACATCGACAAGGCGGTCGGCGTCAACATCAACCTGTGGACCGGCATCGGCATGCTGCTCCTGGGCCTCTTCTTCCTCGCCTGGCTCTGGCTCCGCCCCACGGAGCCGCCGGAAGTGACGGAGGAGGACGTACTCGAGCAGAAGTAGGCGGGACGGCTCCAGCTCGGCGGTACGGGGCCGGTGTCCACAGAGACGGACACCGGCCCCATTACGGCTGGGCGCGCCGGGGCACGCTGTGCATCACGTCGTCAAGACAGGTGGCGCTCACCGCACGCTCGGCCCAGCAGTCGAGGATGTCCATGTCGGCCATGTCCACCATTTCCCGGACGACGGCGGGCACCTCGATGCCGCGCCATTCGAGGATGGCCACGAGCATCCGCGCCCTTTCCTCCTCGCGGCCCTCCACCCTGCCTTCCTCCCGCACCTGCTGGGCCACGGGACTGTTGAAGAAGTAGTTGATCTGCCGCCGAGCCACGGCGTCCCCCTGTTCTACGGTTGCCTTGCCGCTCGCACGATCACTCGCCGACGAACAGGTCCTCCGCCGTGGTCGCGTGCATGGCGCGCCGGAACCAGAGATCGAGCTGGTCCGTGTTGGTGCAGGACATGACCCGCGCGCGAACGGACTCGGGCACCTCGATGTCACGGCACTCCAGGGCATTGAGCGTCATACGAGCCTGCGTCTCCACTCGGCCCTCCACTCGGCCCTCCACTCGGCCCTCCTCTCGGACCTCCTGGGCGACCGGGCTGTTGAAGAAGTACTTCACTGGTGCCATCAGACCACTCCAGATCTTCCTCGCCTGGTCGTCCACCAGGCACGACTCGACAAGGTGTGCGAACACCGTGGCGTTCTCGGAGTCGAAAGTCTCCAGCGCCTCGGCCAGGGGTTCCAGTATGGCGGCGGCGTCCGGGCCGCGCCCGTGTGTCATGGCCGAGAAGGCCGCGAGGGTGATGTCCTTCGCGATCTCCTTCTCGTCGGTGATCAGCGGCACGTTCTCCGGGCTGAGGACCATCGGCCTGATGATGACCGAAGGCCACCCCGGAAGCCCGTACCGGATGTGCTGCGCCGCCCACCTCGCCGTGGAGCGGCTCTGAGTCACGACGATCAGCACGGGCTGCAGACCGAACTTCGCGTGCAGATAGGAGAGGTAATACGGCCAACTGCTGCGCTTACTCTCGTCCTTGCGCCCCTGCGCCTCGACGACCAGCAGGAAGTTACCCTCGTCGGTGTCCACCCTCAGCAGGGTGTCCACGCGTCTCTCGATCGGTTCGATCTCCGTGAGGTCCGCGTTGAGCACCGCGAACTCGCGCGGCTTGGGGAACGGGACGTGCAGCAGGTTCTGGCAGGCCCGCGTGAGCAGTGCGGGGTCCTTCTGGAAGACCCGATGCAGTCCTTCGTGCGAAGAGCTGACCATCGAACCTCCTTTCTTTCCGACTTGCTCAACGATCACACCGTCGCCAGGTCACACCACACGTACTTGCCCCGGTTGCCCTCCGTGGACAGGGGGTGCCAGCCCCACAGGTCCGCGCAGGCGCGGACGAGGGTGAGGCCTCGGCCCTCCTCCAGGTCGGCCGCACAGTCCGCCGCCGTCGGGTCCACCGGCTCGGGCGACCTGGGGTCCGTGTCCCATGTCCCGATCCGCAGCACCCCCGCCGACCACCGCACCCGCAACGCCGCCGGCCCCTCGGTGTGCCGTACGGCGTTGGCGACCAGTTCCGCCGCGAGCAGTTCGGCGACGTCGACGACGCGGATCAGTCCGTGCAGGGTGAGGATGAGCCGCAGGGTGCGACGGCTGACGGTGACGGCGCGCGGGTCGTTGGGGATGTACAGGGAGTACTCCCAGGGTGCGGTGAATCCTGTTCCGGTCCCGTTCTCGGGCATGCGTGAACTCCGTTCGGTGGAGCGGGGGTGAGATGCGCGCGGCTCCCGGACGGTGGCATGCCTCAGCCGTCGTGGCAGGACGGATCGGTGCGCTTCCGGATGTTCCGGCGGTTCCGCAGCGTGTGCGTCGCGTCACTGACGGTATGACCTAAATTTAGGACTCCGCAAGTCGCTGCCGTAATCTCCCCCTGAACGAGTAACCGCCGCAGGAGCTTGAGGGCAAGGGGGAGCGTCATGCCGCGTCGACGTCAGCCGACCGCGCGCCAGGTGCGATTGGGCATCGAGCTGCGGAAACTCCGCGAGGCGGCGGGGCTGAAAGCGCGCGAGGCCGCGGCGCTGCTCGGCGCCGACTCCGTACAGATGAGCCAGATCGAGGCGGGCATCGCAGGCGTGAGTGAGGAGCGCGTACGACGTCTCGCCGCACATTACGGCTGTGTGGACGTGGAATTGGTCAACGCCTTGGTCGCGATGGCGACGGACCGGACGCGCGGCTGGTGGGAGGAGTACCGGGGTGCGCTGCCGGATTCGTTTCTCGACCTGTCCGAGTTGGAGCACCATGCCA
Source organism: Streptomyces sp. B3I8 (assembly GCF_030816915.1). Lineage (NCBI taxonomy): Bacteria > Bacillati > Actinomycetota > Actinomycetes > Kitasatosporales > Streptomycetaceae > Streptomyces > Streptomyces sp. B3I8. The sequence goes on from NZ_JAUSYN010000002.1 coordinate 2,904,567, forward strand.
CGTACCGGTGGGACATGGACTTCTTGTTCATCCCCGGTCTGCTGCAGATCGAGGACTACTCCCGCGCTCTCTTCGCGGACAGAGTTCCCGCCCTGCCCGAGAGAGATCTCGACCTGCGCGTACGCCACCGAGTGCAACGCAGAGCGGTCATCGAAGGCCCGACCCCGATTCCCTATGTCGCCATCATCCACGAGGCGGCACTCCGCATCAGAGCATGTGATCGAGTCGCCTCACGCAGACAACTCGCCCACGTGCTCGACCTGTCGGAAGCGGACCACATCACCGTCCGAGTCGTTCCCCTGGACCTGGACAGCTTCGCCAGCGCCGGGGCCACCATGGTGTATGCGGGCGGAGCCGTCTCCAAGCTGGACACCGTCGTGCGCGACGCACCCCACGGCACGGTCTTCATCGATGCCGAGGCGCAACTGGGGACCTTTCGCGCTCACTTCCATAGGGTAGAAGCACGGTCTCTCGCACAAGGCCCCTCGCGGGACCTCATCCACAAGCTGGCGAAGGAGCTGTGAAGCGCACATGGGCACCCAGTGGAACTGGCAGAAGTCGTCCTACTCCGGTGGCGGCGACGGCAACGCCTGCGTCGAGCTAGCCGCCGGTCCCGCCACCCTCCACCTCCGCGAGAGCGACGACCCGGACGTGCGCCTCACCACCACGCCCGTCGCCCTGGCCCACCTCCTGCACCGCATACGTCACGGCGTCGTCATGACTGGCACTCCGTCGTGATGTGCAGTGACGACCAGGCCTGCTCGTCCTTCTTCACCATGGCGCCCTTGGCCGTCTTGGCGTTCAGGCTGATGGACACCCCGTCGGGTCCACAGACGTAGTGCTTCGTGTGGGAGACGTGCGCGGAGAACCGCACCTTGGTGTCACCGTGCAGATCGAGCCCTTTGGTGACGATGCTGTCGCCCTCGACCAGTCGCCAGGTCTTGCCGCCCACGTCGTAGTAGTACGTGCTCCCCTTGATGTACTCGACGTCGTCCGTCAGTACGGCCTTGACCGTCGTCGTGGGCTGCTTGACCGCCCCGACGTCGTGGTAGTCGAGGGTGTAGGTCACCTTGGACGGGACGTTCCCGCGTACGCGGTCCACCAGGTCGGGTATGGAGTCGGGGTTGTACAGGACCGCCGCCACCACGCCGCAGCCGCCGGTGATCCACGCCGCGAGCACCAGGTGATGCTTCCACTCCCACTTACCGCTGTCGCTGCTCACGGCACCAGCCCCCCGCCCCACGCACCACCGAGCCGACCGGCCCCAAGTCCGGCCAGAAGTGGCGGAATTGTACACAGGCGGGGGCGGGACCGGCGTGCCCCCGGTCCCGCCCCCGCCCGGCCGTCCGGCCGCTCAGCCCAGCTTCTTCGCTTGGGTCTCCACCAGGACCGTCGGGAACTCGAAGTCCCCGCCCTTCAGCAGGGCCGCGGGGTTGACGCTGCTCACGTACGCGACCGTCGTGCCCGTGCGGAAGGCGGTCACCTTCATCGGGCCGGGCTTGGGCATGCCGTCCTGCTGGACCGCCGCGGTGAAGGCGACGGCCTCGTCGCCCGCCTCGGGGGCGGTGTCGGCGGCGACCTTGGTGAGCTTCTGCTCGGCGCCCATCGCGGTGAAGGTGTAGCCGCCCGCGCAGGCGGTGACGCTCTTGCCGATCGACGCCAGCGCCTTCTTCGCGGCGGCCTCGTCGGCGTAGGAGGCGAGGGTGATGACGGACGTCGTCGTGTCGAACGCCGCGTCCACGGCGGCGTCGACGTCCTTCTCGGCGCCGGCCGGTGCCTTCTTCTTGCCGGTGGCCCGGCGCTGCACGGTCGCCTTCGGGTCGTCGAGGGCGACGCCGGACAGGGAGAGGCTGAGCGGTGCGCAGTCCTCGCGCTTGGAGGCGACCTTGTCCGCGGTGACCGTCTCCTCCTTGGTCGGCTCGCTGACCAGGAAGCCCTTGACGTCGGTCTTCGTCAGCGCCTTCGACGTCAGCCCGGCGGCGCTCAGCGGCGCGGCCGCCGCGGCGGAGGCGGGGGCCTTGGCCCCGTCGGACGTGGAGGAGTCGGAGGAGTCGGAGTCCGTACCGCCGCAGGCGGTGAGCAGGACGGCCGCGAGGGCGACGAAGGGGACGGTGGCGGGCAGGATGTGTCTGGGCAAGGGGATGCCTCACCTTTCGGGCAGCGCTTTTGAGCGAAGTTCAACAAGTGATGGTCAGGACTTTACTTGCGGCTTCACAGAAAACACACCCGGGTGTCCCGTCGTCCCTCGTCGGGGCCCTGGGGGGCACTCCGGGGAATCCTCACGCGAAGGCCCTGTGAAGGTCTCAAACAGTGGGCCGAACCAAGGGGTTGACAGCTCACAGACTGCTAAGATCATCGCACGTTCAGTAGGCTGACGGCGCGTCACGTGTTGACCGCGCACGGGGGACAGTCTCTAGGGCCCCATCGCGAGGGGCAGCGACCGTGGCCTGCCGGCCCAGGCCCGGGCTCACGGTCGCCCCTGTCGCGAGGCGACTTGAAGAGAGTCTCATGACGTCTTTGATCCAGGACCCACTCCTGTGGGTCTTGCTGGCGGTACTTCTCGCTGCGGTCTTCGCGGTGTTGAAGGCCCGCCGCACCAACATGGCACTCCGCAGACAGAACGAGAACCTGCGCGGCGCCCGGGACGGCCTCCAGGGAGAACGCAACCAGCTCTACACCGACTACGCCGCCCTGCGTACCCAGCACTCCGACGCCCTCGCGGAGGTGCGCCAGGACGCCGAGGCGGAGACCAAGGACGTGCTGAAGTCCGCGATGCGCACCCTTCAGGTGCTCGCGGACGAGCAGCAGCACGTCATCGACAAGGCACAGCGCAAGTACGGCGACGACTCCGAGATCCTCGCCGACCTGATGCTCGTGGACCACACCAACAGCCAGTTCAGCCGCCGCGCCCAGGGCATCGCGGTGCTGTGCGGCGGTTGGCTCGGCCGGCGCGAGACCATCGCCTCGGTCTACGACGTGGCCCGCAGCGCGCAGGGGCGGATCAAGCACTTCGACCGGGTCCGCATCAACTCGCAGGTGAACGTCTCGGTCGCGCCCAGGGCCGTGGAGCCCGTGGCGGTGGTCCTGGCCGAGCTGCTGGCCAACGCCACCAACTACAGCGCGCCCGGCACGCCCGTCGAGATCAACATCCAGTCCGTGTCGACCGGCGTCTGCGTGATTGTCGACGACGCGGGCCTCGGCATGAGCCAGGAGGAGAAGGACCGGGCCGCCGAGCTGCTCGACCCCAAGGGGCCTGTCGCCATCACCGGCCTCGGCAACCCCCCCAAGTTCGGTTTCGCCGTCTCGGGGATGCTCGCCGCCCGCTACGGCTTCAAGGTGTCTGTCGACTCCGTGTCCCCCTACGGCGGCGTACGTGCGGTGATTCTTCTGCCCGAGAACCTGCTGACCACCAATGTGCCCGAGCCGGAGGAGTCCGGTGCGGCGGGTCACGGTTACCCGGACGGGCAGTCCACGACGCCGGGGCCGACGCCCGTACCGGACCCGGAGCCGATGGCGCCGCCGCAGCGGCTGACGTCGATGGCGACCCCGGCCCACCACGCGGCACCCGCCCGGCCGCTGGGCACCACGGTCGGCGGTCTGCCCAAACGGCGTCGCATCAGTTCGGTCTCCGTGGTCCCGTTCCCCGTCGAGGAGACGGAGCGGGAACCGGAGCCGGACCACGGCGGCCAGGTCACCGCGGCGCGCATCTCGGCGTTCGCCCGCGGCACGCAGCTCGGTCGGAACACCCCCTCCACGGAAGGACCCGAAGACCAGTGAATCCCGACCTGTCGTGGGTGCTGAACGACGTGCTCCAGGTGCGCGGCGCCCGGCACGCGATCCTCGTATCGGCCGACGGCCTGCTGCTGGAGCGCTCCAGCGACATCGGCCGCGACGAGGCGGAGACCAACGCCGCCGCCATGAGCTCCATGCAGTCGCTGAGCCGGGCCGTGGCCCCGTTCGTGTCCGGCGGGAACGGCGTCTGGAAGCAGACGCTGATCGAGTACGACGGCGGCTGGATCTTCCTGATCGCCGCGGGCCAGGGCGCCTACCTGGCGGTGTCGGCGGCCCTCGACGTCGACATGGAGTCGATGTCGTTCCGGATGCAGCAGCAGGTGAGCGCGCTGGGCAAGGCGATGACCACACCGCCCCGCCAGAGCGCGGGTGCGGACGTATGACCAGGCCGGACGAGGAAGCCGCGGTCACCGGTCACTTCGTACGCTCCTACGTCATCACCGGCGGCCGGCGTCTGCCGGAGGCGGACGAGCTGTCCCTGCACACCCTGGTGACGCTCGCCCCCGACGCCGAGCTGCCGCTCGGGGCGTCCCCGGAGGTGCGCGAGATCTGGGAGCTGTGCGCGGGCGGCTACCTGGCCGTAGCGGAGGTCTCCGCCCACCTCGGGCTGCCCGTGGGGGTGGCCCGGCTGCTGCTGACCGATTTATACGAACAGGGCCATCTGCTGCGCCGCGCCGCACCGCCGCGCGCGCAGCTCGTCGACCGAGAAACCATCGAGAAGGTGCTGCATGGACTCCAAACCCGTTATGGATGAGCGCGTGGACACCCGCAGCACCCCTGCCGGCCGCAACCCGGGGATGTATGTCTCCGACGCGGTGACCACCACCGCGAAGATCCTCGTCGTGGGCCACTTCGCCGTGGGCAAGACCACGCTCATCGGATCGCTGTCGGAGATCACCCCGCTGCGCACCGAGGAGAAGATGACGGAGGCGTCCAGCCAGGTGGACGACCTGCGCGGGGTGCCGGACAAGGTGACCACCACCGTGGCGCTGGACTTCGGCCGGCTCACCCTCAGCGACGAGCTGGTGCTGTACCTGTTCGGCACCCCCGGGCAGCAGCGGTTCATGCAGCTCTGGGAGGACATGGCGCGCGGCGCGCTGGGCGCGCTGATCCTGGTGGACCCCTCGCGGCTCGCCGACTCCTTCCCGGTGATCGACCTGGTGGAGAAGTACGGCCTGGAGTACGCCATCGCCGTCAACTCCTTCGACCCGTCCGCGCGGTTCGGCAAGGAGGAGATCCGCGAGGCGCTGGACCTGCTGCCGGACACCCCCGTCGAGTACTGCGACGCACGGGACCAGCGCTCCTCCGGCCACGCGCTGATCGCCCTCGTGCGGCACCTGCTCACCCGGGTGTCCTGAACACCCCCCGTACCACTTCCGCCCCCGAAGGAACTCCCTCATGGACCACCAGCAACCGGCCGGCAGCCCCGGCGCCGCCTCGAGATGCCCGATGCACGGCGCCGACTTCGCGGCCGACCCGCACCTGGTCTACGACCAGCTGCGCGCCCAGGGCCCGGCGGCGCCCGTCGAGATCGCGCCCGGTGTGAACGCCACCCTGGTCACCGGATACGAGACCGCCCTGCGCGTCCTGCAGAGCCCGCAGCTCTTCGTGCGGGACTCGCGGCGCTGGAGGGACCTGAACGAGGGCCGCATCTCCCTGGACAGCCCCGTCCTGCCGATGATGGCGTACCGGCCCAACTGCCTGTTCACCGACGGAGCCGTGCACCTGCGGCTGCGCAAGGCGGTCACCGAGAGCCTGGACCGGCTGAACATCACCCGGATCCGCCGGGACGTCGAGCCGATCGCCGCGTACCTCATCGACCAGTTCAGCGAGCGCGGCCGGGCCGACCTGCTGCACGACTACGCCAAACTGCTGCCGCTGCTGCTGTTCAACAAGCTGTTCGGCTGCCCGGCCGACATCGGCGACCGGCTGACCGGCGCCATGGCCGCGCTGTTCGAGGCGCAGGAGGCGAGCGAGGCGCTGCGCGCCAACGAGGAGCTCAACGCCTCCTTGATGGAGCTGATCGCGCTCAAGCGGCGCGAGCCCGGCGACGACATGACCTCGTGGCTGATCCAGCACGGGGCGGGTCTGACGGACGAGGAGCTCAAGGACCAGTTGGTGATGCTGATGGGCGCCGGCATCGAGCCGGAGCGCAACCTCATCTCCAACACCCTGCTGACGCTGCTGACCGAGGACTCCTCCGGCCGCGGCACCGGCATGCTGATCGAGGAGGCGCTCGACCAGGTCCTGTGGAACGACCCGCCGATCGCCAACTACGCCACCCACTTCCCCGTGCAGGACGTGGATCTCGGCGGCACGGTCGTGGAGGCGGGCTCACCGGTCATGATCAGCTTCGCGGGTGCCAACACGGACCCGGCGCTGAAGGAGGCCCGGCAGGCGCGCAGCGCGGGCGCCCACCTGGCCTGGGGTGCCGGGCCGCACGCCTGCCCCGCGAAGTCGCCGGCGCAGGTGATCGCGGTGGCGGCGGTCGAGGCGATCCTCAACGCCCTGCCCGATCTCCAGCTCGCCGTGCCCGCCGCGCAGTTGCAGTGGCGTCCGGGCCTCTTCCACCGGGCGCTGGTGGCGCTGCCGGTCCGGTTCAGCCCGACGCCCGCGACCCGGGTGGCCGCGGCCCTCGGCCACGGTGCCATGCCGGCGTCCCGGCCGGCCCCCGCCGAGCAGCCGATGCGGTCCGCCGCGCCGGCGGCCCCGCGCTCGGCGGAGCCGCAGCGGTCGGGCCGCAAGGGCGGCTTCTGGAGCACGTTCCTGGACCTGTTCCGGGTGTGACGGGTGCGGCCGTCGCGACCGGTGTGTCCGGCGTGACGGTGTGCCGGGTGTGCCGGGTGAGACGGGTCCGGCAGGCCTGACGGAGTGACGGGTGTGACGCAGGTGGCGGGGGGTGCGGGCCGGGACAGGCCCGCACCCCCCGCCGCGTGAGCGTACGTGTGCTCCTGTGAACAATTTTTGATCATTTGCGAGCGATGGCGACCGCCAAAAATCCACAATGTGCCACGGAATGTGACAGGAGCAACACGCAGTGGCGCATGCACACGGTAGGGGGAGGGGTAGGTTCCGCCGGTACGGGTAACGCGCTGCCCACCCGAAGGAGCTCCCCGTGTCCGCCGTCGGTGACATACCCCGCACCACCGTCGACCGCCGTACCGTCCTCTCCGTCCTCCGGCGGCTCCGCTCGCCCGAGGGCCAGGGCAACCCCCTCCCGCTCTGGGAGGAGTTCCGCGCACTGGGCGACGTCGTCCCCGCTCCCTGGGGCGGCTACTTCGTCACCGGGTACGACGTCTGCAACCAGGTACTGCGCGACCGCACCTGGCACGTCCCCGACTTCGCCTGGCAGGACCGGCAGCCCGAACCGGGGCGCTGGGGGGCCGCCGCCACCCGCGAGATGGGCGGCACCCTCTCCCGCCTCAACGCCCCCGAGCACACCTGTCAGCGGCGGGCCCTGGGAAACCCCTTCGACCGGACCACCCTGCAGGGCCTGGCCCCGGTCGTGACCGGGCACGTCGACACCCTCCTCGACGACCTGGCCGCCCGGCTGAAGGCCGACGGCGAGGCCGACTTCCTCGCCACCGTCGCCGAGCCGCTGCCCATCCGGACCGTCGGCCACTGGCTCGGCCTGCCCCCCGAGGACCACGCGCGCATCGTGGACTTCGCGCACCGCCAGGTCTTCGCCCAGGAACTCACCCCCACCAAGAGCCAGTTGGAAATCTCGGCCGAGGCCACCGCCGAGATGCGGGAGTACTTCACCGAGCTGATCGCCCGCCGTCGCGCCGCACCGGGCGACGACGCGCTCTCCGGCTGGATCCGCCACTGGGACGCCGCCCACCCGGACGACCCGGCCGCCGCCGACCACGTCCTCTACCACCTGACCATGTTCATCACCATCGCCTCCATGGAGACCACCGCGACGACGATGTCCAACGCGGTGTGGCTGCTGGGCCGGGACCCCGGACGGTGGGCCTGGTTGCGGAAGCACCCGGAGTTCGTCGACGGGGCGATGGAGGAGACCCTGCGCTACGACCCGCCGGTGCACATCACCTCTCGCTACGCCGCCGAGGACACCGAACTGGCCGGGGTGCCCATGCCCCGCGACACGATGGTCCACGTCCTCTACGGCGCCGCCGCGCACGACCCGCGCCGCAACCCCGACCCCGGGGCCTTCGACCCGACCCGGGCCGGGGCGCACCTCAGCTTCGGCGGGGGCGCGCACTACTGCCTGGGGGCGGCGCTCGCCCGGCTGGAGATCCGCACCCTGCTGACCAGGCTGCTGGAACGGTTCCCCACCCTGCGGCCGGTCTCCGCCCCCGCCTACGCGCCCCGGATGGTGTTCCGGCGCGTGACCTCCCTGAAAGTGACCGCCGTGAACGCCGTGAACGCCCTGGGGGCGACCGCATGACCTCCCCGACGCCGCCCGTGCCCCCGATGCCCTCGGTACCTCCCGCGCATCCCACGCCCGAGACCGTGCTGTTGAAGACCCTGCGGGTCCAGCGGAGCGGTGCGGTGCTCTCGATCGAGCTGAACACGCCCGAGGACGGCAACCTCGTCACCGACCAGATGCTCGACGACCTGCTGACCGTGCTCGACGGCCAGGAGCCCGGCGTGCGGGTGGTCGTCCTGTCCGGTGCGGGCGAGGACTTCTGCCTCGGCGGGGACCGCGCCGAGCTCGCCGGGCACCTGGCCGAGGACCCGGGCGGCGCCGGGGTGCGTGCCTACGGCAACCGGGCGCGGCGGGTCTGCGAGGCGCTGACCCAGAACCCGGCGGTCACCGTCGCGGCGGTGCACGGCCGGGTGATCGGAGCGGGGTTCGCGCTCGCCCTCGCCTGCGATCTGCGGGCCGGGGCGGACACCGCGACCTTCCGGCTCCCGGAGCTCGCGCTCGGGGTGCCGGCCGCGTGGGGCGGGCTGCTGCCGCGGCTGCTCAGCGAGGTGGGGCCCGCGCGGGCGCGGGAACTGGTGCTGACGGGGCGGGAGTTCGGAGCGGCGGAGGCGCTGGAGCTGTCGCTGCTGCAACGGGTCGTGCCGTGGGCGGAGCTGGACGCGGCGGTGGCCGCGTGGACGCGGCCGGTGGTGCGGAGGCCGGAGGGTGCGTTGCGGGTGACCAAGGCGTTGCTCAACGCGTACGGGGTGGGGGCGCGGTTGGCGGATGCCACCGGGTTGGATGCGGAGTTGCTGGCGGCGGTGCTCGCCAACGACCAGCACGGCTCGGGCCGCCGTACGGGGCATCTTCTGTGACGGGGGGTGCGCACGGGGTTTTTTCGCCCCCGCCGCCGCCCCTGCCCTTCCCGTCCCCTCGAGCGGCTTCGCCCCTTCTCCCCCGGGCGCCTGGTGGGGTGGGGGGTGCGGGTTCGTCGGCGGGTGCGGTTCGTGGGTGGTTGCTCGCGCGGTACCCCGCGCCCGTGAAGCAAAAGCCGGGGGGCGCCCCCTGGCTTTCGAGGGGCGCGGGGAACTGCGCGACAAGCCACGACACGCCCGCACCCGCCGACGGACCCGCACCCCCGAGCTGTGACGCACCCGCACCCGCCGACGGACCCGCACCCCCGAGCTGTGACACGCCCGCACCCGCCGACGGACCCGCACCCCCGAGCTGTGACGCACCCGCACCCGCCGACGGACCCGCACCCCCGAGCTGTGACGCGCCCTCACCCGTCGACAGGGCTCGCCCTGTCCAGCAGGCCCGTGCGGGCGGCCAGGGCCGCCGCCTCCAGCCGGCTGCCGACGCCGAGTTTCATCAGCACCCGCTGCACGTGCGTGCGCGCCGTGCTCGGGGCTATGCCCATGCCCGCCGCGATCAGCCGGGTGTCCTCGCCGTCGGCGACCCGGACCAGTACCTCCACCTCGCGGGGCGTCAGCATCGCGAGGAGCCGCTGGCCCTCGTCGTCCGGCTGGGCGGCGGGGTTGAGGAGTTCGGCGAACGCCCCCTGCAGCAGCAGCGGTGCCACCGCCGCCTCGCCCGCCCGCGCCTTCATGATCGCCCGCTCGACGCCCTCGATCCGCTCGTCGTGCCGTACGTAGCCTGACGCGCCCGCCGCGAACGCCGCCGCGATGCCGCGGGGGTTGGGTACCGGGCCGAGCACCACCACCGCCACCTGCGGACGTTCCCGCTTGATCCGCGCCACCGGGTCGAACGCGCCCGGCGCGGCCGGCGCGGCCGTGCCCAGCAGGCACACCTCCGGTGCGCGCGTGATCACCAGTTCCGCCGCCCCCGCGGCGGGCGCCGCCGCGGCGAGCACCCGGTGCCCGCGCAGCTTCAGCGCCGAGGCCAGCGCCTCGGCCAGCAGCCGGTGGTCATCGACCACCATCAGCCGCACTCCCATTGAGCAACCCCCCAGTCACCCCAGTCCCCCAACGGATGCCCACTGTGGATGCCCATCGATCCCCGCGGTCGGAAAGACCCCGCTCGGCAACCCCGTTCTGTCTGCTCCCGGAAGCTACACGCTTGTTCGACGTTGCGCTCCCCCTGGCGCCCAGAACTGCCCGGATTGCCGAAAAGCCCTCCCCGGGCGGGCGCGGCACGGTAAGCGATCACGCGAAAAGGCCCCGCCCCCAACTGGGGCGGGGCCGGGCGCGCGCACTCCCGCGCGCGCCTCGCGGACTACTTCGCGCCGAAGCCGAGCGCGGTGTACTCCTTCTCGCCGGCCGAGTACGGCTTGCTGATCAGGTCCTTGCCGAAGAACAGCCGGCCGTCGCCGTAGAGCAGCTCCGAGGTCTTCGGGACCATGCTGCTGACGGCGCGGATCACCGACTGCGAGTCCGGGGTCTCCAGCAGCTTGGTCGACTTCAGGGACGTGCCGTCGACCGACACCACCTGGGCGCCCTTGTCGTACGGGCCGTCCTTGTAGGCGAGGATGCTGTCGCCGTCCATGCGGATCGGGAAGATGTCGTAGCCGTCACCGGCGTCGATCTTGTCGCCGGTGGTCTTCCCCGTGGCCAGCGAGAACGCGATGATCTCGTTGGTCCGGCTGAAGTCTCCCGAGCCGTCGTGCTCCTTGGTCGGCACATACAGCTTGTCGTTGCCGACCGTGATGGCGTGGCAGTCCTCGACCAGGTTCACGCCGCAGTCGTGCTCGTACTTGCCGTCCTCGAGCGTGATCTTCGTACGCAGTCCGCCCTTGTCGTCCAGCGAGAAGACGTCCGTGACACCGCTCGCGGTGATCTCACCGGAGTCCACGCCGAAGACGACCGGCCTGGTGGAGATGACCTTGGCGTTGTCGATGCCGGCGGGCAGCTTGTACTCCCACTTCACGGCGCCCGACGTGGAGTCCAGGAGCTGCACCGAGTAGCGCTCGTTGCCGAAGTCGCCGCACTTGCGCACGGCCACGAGCTGCTCGCCGCCGGCGTAGCCCTCGTCCTGGCAGTCGGCCACCTTGGGCTGCCACAGCACCTTGCCGGAGCTCAGGTCGAAGGCCGCGCCGCCGTTGTACCCGCCGCCGACGGCGAGGGTGGTGCCGGAGATCGTGGCCTCCTTGAACTGCACCTTCGCGCCGCTCACGGCGACGCTCTTGCTCCACAGCTTCTTGCCGGTGGCCACCTCGAACGCCGTGATCTCGGTGCACGGGTGGTAGTCCTTGGCGTTCTTCCGCCTCGCCGACTCGCTGATCACCGCGGCGACGCCGTCCGAGCCGGTCGTACGGGTGCCGGCACAGGTCTGGCCGGGCAGGTCCAGCGTCCACTTGGTGGTACCGGAGTCCGCGTCGTAGCCGACGATTCTGTTGACGGCGGCCTTGGCGTAGACGGAACCGCTCAGCCAGGAGCCGGCGACGCTGTCGATCTCGTTCTTGTCCGTGATCTTCGGCGCCGGAAGCTGGAAGAGGACCTTGGCGGACGGGTTCGCGGGCGCCTTCTCGCCGCCGTTGCTCCCGCCGGTGGAGCCGTTGTCGCCCTTGCCGCCCTTGTCGCCACCCTTGCCGCCGGAGTCGGAGGCGGTCTTCTCGTGGTCGTCGCTCCCGCCGGAGGTGGCGTAGATGACGCCGCCGCCGACGATCAGCGCGATCGCGGCGACCGCCGCGACGACGATCCACAGCACCTTCCGGTTCCGTCCGCCGCCGGCCTGCGGCTGCATCGGCACGGTGGGCGGCTGGTAACCGCCGTACCCCGGCTGCGGACCGGGGAAGCCGTACCCGGGCTGCGGCTGGCCGTAACCCTGCTGCCCGTAGCCCTGCTGCTGTCCGTACGGCGGGGGCTGCTGAACCGGGTAGCCGTAGCCGGGCTGCTGCGGCGGGGCGGGCTGCGGGTAGCCGTACCCGGGTGCCGGCTGCGGGTAGCCGTAACCGGGGCCCTGCGGGGGCGTGGGCGGGGGCGGCGGTGTCTGGCCCGGCGGGGTGACCGGGGGCGCGCCGGGCGGAGCGGCCGGCGGGGCCGGGGGCGCGCCGAAGCCACCCGCGGGCGGGGGCTGCGGGGCACCGAAGCCCTGCGGGGGCGGGGGCTGCGGAGTGCCCTGGGGCGGTCCCTGCGGCGGTCCTTGGGGTGCCGGGGGCGCGCCGAAGCCCGGCGGTGCGGGCGGCGGGTCCTGCGGGGCCGGGGCGGCGGCCGGGGTTCCCGGCGCCTGCGGGGTCTCCGGAGTACCCGGGGTCTCCGGGGCGTCGGGGGCCTTCTTCTTCAGCGGGTCCTGCGGGGCACCGGAGTCCCCCGAAGGCGGCTGGTGCGGAGGCGGGGGCGGCGGCTGGCTCATGGCGTGGGTTTCCTCGTGGGTACGGACGACGGGGACGACGAAGGCGACGGGAACGACGGCTACGACAAGGGCAACAGAGGACGGCGACGGCAGCCGCGGGGACCCGAGGGCCCGCGGCCGCCGGTCACTTGCCGTAGGCGAGCATCAGCTTCTGCTTGGTCTCGGAGTTGCCGTTCAGCCGGCCCGTGGAGAGGTAGAAACGGCCGTCCACGTACGCGATGTCACGGGAGTAGAAGCCGTTCTCGATCTCGGCGGTGCCCTGCGGGTTCCGCAGCAGGGTGCTCGGCCGGTGGCTGCCGCCGCCCGTCGGCACGGACACCACCCGGCCGCCGGCCTCGTACGTCGGCTCGACGTAGGCGTACAGCGCGGCGCCCTCGGTCCGCATCGGCAGCATCGAGGAGTCGGCCGGGGACTTCGTCCGCCACTTCTCCTTGCCGGTGTCCAGGCTGATCGCGACGATCTCGTTGGCGCCGGTCTTGGCCTCGGTCGGCAGGTAGAGGGTGCCGGCGTCGGCCGTGACGCCGGTGCAGCCCTGGAGGTCGCGCTCCAGGATGGCCCAGCCGCACTCGGGGGCGAAGGACTCGTTCACGTCCACCTGGGAGCGGACCGAGCCGTCGTTCTTCAGCGTGGAGATGTTCCACTTCTTGTTGTCCTCGTCGGTGAGGTACAGGACCAACGGGGCGACGGAGTACGTCCGCGCGACCGACCAGCCCTTGGGGATCTTCCTCGTCCACCGGGCCTTGCCGGTCTTCGGGTCCAGCTCCTGCACCTCGTCGTGCTCCTTGGAGGTGGACGCGGCGCAGGAGGAGACGGCGATCAGCTTCGCACCGCCGGCGAACGCCGAGGGGAAGCAGGCGGCGCCGTACTTCTTCTTGTCCCACAGCTTCTTGCCGGACCGCACGTCGTACGCCGTACCGGACTGGGAGCGGCCGACCATCAGCGTGTCCCCGGTGAGGGACACCTCCAGGGAGCGCGTGCTGTCGAACAGCTCGCCCTCGGAGACCTTCGTGCTCCAGCCCTTCTTGCCGGTGACGAGGTCGATCTGCTGGAGCTGGTTGCACGTGGCGTTGTCACTGACGCCGTTCATGTAGGCGACGACGACCTTGTTGTCGTCGGTCTTCTGGTGGGTCACCGCGCAGATCTTCTGCGGGAAGGTGACCGGGTCCCAGGCGGCCTCGCCGGTGGCGACGTCGTAGGCCTCGACCTCCTTGTAGACCGCCTTCACGGCCGTCTTCCCCGTGATCCACATGCCGGGCGCGTCCGCGCCGTCGCCGGGGGCCTTGGGGGCCTGCTTGTACCAGAGGACCTTCGCCTCGCCGTCCTTGCGGCCCTCGTTGAGGTTCTCCGGATCCGCGCCGCCGCCTCCGCCGCCGTCGCCCTTGTCGACCGGGGACTCGCTCGCGGAGGCGGTCGCCGTGCCGCTCCTGTGCGCGACGGGCTTCTTGTCGTCGTCATCGCCGCCGCCACCGCCACTCACGGCCCACACCGTGCCGCCGACGACCAGCAGCAGCGCCACGGCGGCGCCGACGAGCAGCGCGGGCTTCCCCTTGAACGGGTTCCGGCCACCCCCGCCGGCCGGCGGGGGTGTGGGCGCGCCGGGGAAGTGCGGCGGCTGCTGCGGATAGCCGTAACCGGGCTGCGGCGGGGCGCCGTACGGCCCCGGCTGGGCCGGGGTCTGCTGGTACGGGCCCGGCTGGGCGTACGGACCGGGCTGGGCGTACGGTCCCGGCTGCTGGGGCGGGGTGGCACCGTACGGGCCCGGCTGCGGCTGCGGTTGGGCCTGGGGCGCGTAGGGTCCGGCCGGCTGCTGCGGGTAGCCGTACCCGGGCTGCGGCGGGGCGGGCGGTGCCTGCGGGGGCTGGGGTACCTGCGGGGGCTGGGGCGCGGAGGGCTGCCGTGGATCCTGCGGGGCGCCGAAGCCGCCCTGCGGTGGCTGCGGTTGCTGTCCCCGCGGTGTTCCGTCGCCGCCCTGCGGCGACGGCTCGCTCGGCTGAGTCATCAGCGCCTTCCCCCCTTTTTCACCGCGTGGCGCCGTACTCGACAGCGATCGTTTCCCGCCACAGCAGTGCTTCTCAGACGATTCTCACTCCGGCCCTTTCTATCACCGCCCCGAGGCAACCCGACCGGCCGGTCACCCCCTGTTCCCAAGGGAGGACCGGTCCGTGATGGGGTCGTTACTCGCCTTCACCGCTCGGGCACAGAGCGTGCACCGCGCACCCTGCAGACGGCGACGGGACCGCCGAAGCGCCGTGGAAGGGCCGTTGAAGGGCCCGGCCGGTGGAGGGCCGGTGGAGGGCCGTCGGGGTCAGGCGTCCTCCGCCAGTTCCAGCCACCGCATCTCCAACTCCTCGCGCTGAGCGCCGAGAGCGCGCAGTTCCGCGTCGAGTTCGGCGACCTTGGCGAAGTCCGTCGCGTTCTCGGCGATCGCCGCGTGCAGGGCCTTCTCCTTGTCGGAGACGCGGTCGAGCTGCCGTTCGACCTTCTGCAGCTCCTTCTTCGCGGCGCGGGCGTCGGCCGAGGAGACGGTCCTGGTCGCGCCGCCCGCCGGGGCGGCGGGTGCGGACGCGGGCGCCGGGGCGGCCGCCTCCGCCGCCTTCTCCATCCGTTCGCGCCGCTCAAGGTACTCGTCGATCCCGCGCGGCAGCATCCGCAGCGCCCCGTCGCCGAGGAGGGCGAACACCCGGTCGGTGGTGCGCTCCACGAAGAACCGGTCGTGGGAGATGACGACCATCGAGCCGGGCCACCCGTCGAGCACGTCCTCGAGCTGCGTGAGGGTCTCGATGTCGAGGTCGTTGGTGGGCTCGTCGAGGAACAGCACGTTGGGCTCGTCCATCAGCAGCCGCAGCACCTGCAGCCGGCGCCGCTCACCGCCGGACAGGTCGCCGACGGGCGTCCACTGCTTCTCCTTGCCGAAGCCGAACGTCTCGCAGAGCTGACCGGCGGTCATCTCGCGCCCCTTGCCCAGCTCGACCCGCTCGCGCACCTGCTGTACGGCCTCCAGGACGCGCAGTTCGGGGTCGAGTTCGGCGACCTCCTGGGAGAGGTAGGCCAGTTTCACCGTCCTGCCGACGCGGATCTTCCCGCCCACCGGCTGCGTCTCCCCCTCGGTCACGGCAGCGTCGGCCATGGCGCGCAGCAGGGAGGTCTTGCCCGCGCCGTTGACGCCGACCAGGCCGATCCGGTCGCCGGGGCCGAGCTGCCAGGTGACGTGCCGGAGCAGCACCTTGGGACCCGCCTGCACGGTGACGTCCTCGAGGTCGACGACGGTCTTGCCGAGCCGGGAGGAGGCGAACCGCATCAGCTCGGAGGTGTCGCGCGGCGGCGGCACGTCCGCGATCAGCTCGTTGGCCGCCTCGACGCGGAACCGCGGCTTCGACGTACGGGCGGGGGCGCCGCGCCGCAGCCAGGCCAGCTCCTTGCGGACCAGGTTCTGCCGCTTGGTCTCCTCGGTGGCGGCGATGCGCTCGCGTTCGGCGCGGGCGAAGACGTAGTCGGAGTAGCCGCCCTCGTACTCGTAGACCGTCCCCTTCTGCACGTCCCACATGCGGGTGCAGACCTGGTCGAGGAACCAGCGGTCGTGGGTGACGCAGACGAGCGCGGAGCGGCGGGCCGCCAGGTGGCGGGCGAGCCAGGCGATGCCCTCGACGTCGAGGTGGTTGGTGGGCTCGTCGAGGACGACGAGGTCCTGCTCCTCGATGAGCAGCTTGGCGAGCGCGATGCGGCGGCGCTCCCCGCCGGAGAGCGGGCCGATGACGGTGTCCAGGCCCTGCGGGAAGCCGGGCAGGTCGAGCCCGCCGAACAGCCCGGTCAGCACGTCGCGGACCTTGGCGTCGCCCGCCCACTCGTGGTCGGCCATGTCGCCGATGACCTCGTGCCGGACGGTGGCGGCGGGGTCGAGCGAGTCGTGCTGGGTCAGTACGCCGAGCCGCAGCCCGCCGGAGTGCGTGACCCGCCCGGTGTCGGCCTCCTCCAGCTTGGCGAGCATCCGGATCAGGGTGGTCTTGCCGTCGCCGTTGCGTCCGACGACCCCGATCCTGTCCCCCTCTGACACCCCCAGGGAGACCCCGTCGAGCAGGGCACGGGTGCCGTACACCTTGCTGACGGACTCGACATTGACGAGGTTGACGGCCATTTCACTCCTGATCGGGGACCCGGGGGACGTGATCGACAGGTGAACTCGATCAGCCTTCAAGCGTAGGCCCTGCGGTGCTGGTGGCGGGGCGTGCGGTCCACGTCACTCTTTGTGAGGACACGGGCGCGAAAGGACCGCTACCGTGGAAGTCAGGCAGCAGGATCCCGTCCATGGGAGGAACCATGACCGCCGAGCCCGTAGAGCAGCGTTGCCACTGGCCGATGCCCCCGATGGACGGCTACACCGTGGACGACCTGTTCACGCTGCCTGATCTCCCGCCGCACACCGAGTTGATCGACGGGAGCCTGGTCTTCGTGAGTCCGCAGCGAGATTTCCACACCATCGCCATCGATCTGCTGGTGAACGGGTTGCGCCGCACGTTGCCGCCGGACCTGAAGGTCCGCCGCGAGATGACCGTCGTACTCGACAGCCGCAACGGTTTCGAGCCGGACATCTGTGTGCTGCGGGCCGACGCCGTGAAGGGCAGGAGCCAGACCCGTTTCGAGGCCGCCGACGTGCTGCTCGCCGTCGAGGTCGTCTCGCCGGACTCCGAGGCCCGCGACCGGGACACCAAGCCGTTCAAGTACGCCGCCGCGGGCATTCCGCACTTCTGGCTGGTGGAGATGGCGGGTGAGACGGACCACCCCGTCGTCCAGGTCTACGAACGCGGTGGGGCGACCGGAACCTATGCGCTGACGGGCATCCACCACGAACACGTCAAGCTCACCGCGCCCTACGACATCGACATCGACCTGACCGCCATCGACGAACTCTGAGTCCCGCCCGTCACGACAGCACCGTCGCCCCCGGCGCCGGTGCTGTCGTCGTGCGGGCCGTGCGGCAGGTACCGGAGCCGAGCAGGGCTTCGGCCACCGTCGTCGCCGTCTCCGCGTCGGGGGCCAGGAACGCCGTCGTCGGGCCCGAGCCGGAGACCAGGGCCGCCAGGGCCCCGGCCCCGCGGCCGGCCGCGAGGGTGTCGGCCAGGGCGGGGCGCAGCGAGAGCGCGGCGGGCTGGAGGTCGTTGGTGAGCGCGGCGGCCAGGGCCGTGGCGTCGCCCTTGGCCAGGGCGGACAACAGGGCGTCGGAGGCCACCGGTTCGGGGACGTCCGTGCCCTCGGTCAGCCGGTCGAACTCGCGGTAGACCGCCGGGGTGGAGAGCCCGCCGTCGGCGACCGCGAACACCCAGTGGAAGGTGCCGCCCACCTCCAGCGGCCGCAGCCGCTCCCCGCGTCCGGTGCCCAGTGCCGCCCCGCCGACCAGGGAGAACGGCACGTCGCTGCCCAACTCGGCGCAGATCTCGAGGAGTTCCTCGCGGGGGGCGTGCGTGCCCCAGAGCGCGTCGCAGGCCACCAGTGCGCCGGCCGCGTCCGCGCTGCCGCCCGCCATGCCGCCGGCGACCGGGATGTCCTTGGCGAGGTGGAGGTGGACGGCGGGCTCGACGCCGTACCGCCCGGCGAGGGCGCGGGCGGCCCGCGCGGCCAGGTTCGACTCGTCCAGCGGGACCTGGTCGGCGTCGGGGCCCGCGCAGGTCAGGCGCAGGGAGGCGGCGGGGGCGGCGGTGACCTCGTCGTACAGGCCGACGGCGAGGAAGACGTTGGCGAGGTCGTGGAACCCGTCGGGGCGGGCGGCGCCCACCGCGAGCTGGACGTTGACCTTGGCGGGGACGCGGACGGTGACGCTCACTGGCTGCCGGGCTCCTTGTGCGGGGCGTGATCCTGCGCGAGGTGATCGTGCGGTGTGCGGGGTGCGCGCGGGGCATGCTCACGGGCTGCGCGCGGGGCGTGGGGCGCGCGCGGGCCGTGTTCCGCGATGCGGGCGAACTCCTCCACGGTCAGGGACTCGCCGCGGGCCTGCGGGGAGACGCCCGCGGCGACGAGCGCGGCCTCGGCGCCGGCCGGTGACCCGGCCCAGCCGGCGAGGGCGGCCCGCAGGGTCTTGCGGCGCTGCGCGAAGGCCGCGTCGACGACGGCGAAGACCTCGGCCTTGGCGGCGGTGGTCCTCACCGGCTCGGTGCGGCGGGTGAGGGAGGCGAGTCCGCTGTCGACGTTCGGCGCGGGCCAGAAGACGTTGCGGCCGATGGAGCCGGCCCGCTTGACCTCGGCGTACCAGTTCGCCTTGACCGAGGGCACGCCGTACACCTTGGAACCGGGCCCGGCGGCCAGCCGGTCGGCGACCTCGGCCTGCACCATCACCAGCGTGCGCTCGATGCTCGGGAACGTGTCGAGCATGTGCAGCAGGACGGGCACGGCCACGTTGTACGGCAGGTTGGCGACGAGCGCGGTCGGGGCGGGGCCCGGCAGCCCGGTGACGTGCAGGGCGTCGCGGTGCACGAGCGTGAAGCGGTCGGCGCGGTCCGGCATCCGGGCGGCGACGGTGGCGGGCAGCGCGCCCGCGAGCACGTCGTCGATCTCGACGGCGGTGACGCGGTCGGCGGTCTCCAGCAGGGCGAGGGTGAGCGAGCCGAGTCCGGGCCCCACCTCCACGACGACGTCCGTCGGCCGCACCTCGGCGGTCCGGACGATGCGCCGCACGGTATTGGCGTCGATGACGAAGTTCTGCCCGCGCTGCTTGGTGGGCCGCACGCCGAGCGCGCCCGCGAGCTCACGGACGTCGGCGGGCCCGAGGAGGGGGTCGGGAGGGGAGGGGTTGCTCACGGCGACAAGGGTACGGGGCGGGCATGAGCCGTACGGGCGCGCGGCGGGTCGGGGAGTGCGACCGGTGGCGCCCCATGCGGGGGCAAAGCCGTCGCGCGGTCAGGCAAAGGCGCAGGTGACCGCCGGGGCATCCGGCAACGGACCGGTCAAATCGGCACCAACCTTCGACAGGCCCCCTGCACCGGCACGGTCCCCGGGCGTCCACTGGAACGTGGGACGGCACCCCGTCCCACGCCCACGGCGGGCGCCACCCGCCGGGCGGCTGTCCCCGGACAGGCCAAGAGGAGCCGGCATGACAGAGATCGCAGGACGCACCGGCAGGGCGGACACCCGCGCCGCCACCGACGTCGTTCACGAGTCGTACTCGTTCGCCTGCATGCGCTGCGGGCACGGCTGGGAGCAGTCGTACGAGATAGAGCACCACCTCGACGCCGAGGGCACCGCGTTCGTGACCTACGTGGCGAACGGCGCCGTCGTGCCGTCGCCCCTGTCCCGCCCGTCCTGCCAGAACTGCGGCGGCCACGTGCTGCGGATCATGCGGCCCGGCCGGGTCTCCTCGGCACAGCGGTCGCTGTACGGGCAGCGGCAGGACGCCGCCCGCTCCGCCCCGCGCCGGGCGCCGAAGGCCCGGGGCGCCGGTGCGTCGATCACCGACGCACCGGTCACGGAGGGCGCGTCCGGGGAGGGGCACCACTGGAGGTTCTCCGACCTCCTCCACCTGTTCGCGCACCGGCAGCACCGGACGAGCTGAACCCACTTGAGCGGTCGGCCGGCGTGAGCGGTGCGCGGGTGTCAGCGGTCGGCAAGGCATGCGCGGTCGGCAGGGCATGCGCGGTCGGCAGGGCATGCGCGGTCGGCAGGGCATGCGCGGTCGGCAGGGCATGCGCGGTTCGTAGGATCGGTGCATGCCTTCGCACACCGACAAGAACGCCGCGCCGCCGCTCCCGGAGCCCCTCCGGGTGCCGGTCGCCGACTCCCACACCCACCTCGACATGCAGTCCGGCACGGTGGAGGAGGGCCTCGCCCGGGCCGCGTCGGTGGGGGTGACCACGGTCGTGCAGGTGGGCTGCGATCTGAACGGCTCCCGCTGGGCCGCCGAGACCGCCGCCGCGCACGAGGCGGTCCACGCCGCCGTCGCCCTGCACCCGAACGAGGCACCCCGCATCGTCCACGGCGACCCCGACGGCTGGTCCCGGCAGGGTCACCGCGAGCCCGGCGGGGACGCCGCCCTGGACGAGGCACTCGCCGAGATCGACCGTCTCGCCGCCCTCCCGCAGGTCAGGGGGGTCGGCGAGACCGGGCTCGACCACTTCCGCACCGGCCCGGAGGGCAAGGACGCGCAGGAGCGGTCCTTCCGCGCCCACATCGAGATCGCCAAGCGGCACGGCAAGGCGCTGGTCATCCACGACCGGGACGCCCACGCCGACGTGCTGCGCGTCCTGAAGGAGGAGGGCGCCCCCGAGCGCACCGTCTTCCACTGCTACTCCGGGGACGCGGCGATGGCCGAGGAGTGCGCCCGGCACGGCTACTTCATGTCCTTCGCCGGCAATGTCACCTTCAAGAACGCGCAGAACCTGCGGGACGCGCTCGTCGTGGCCCCGCTGGAGCTGGTCCTGGTCGAGACCGACGCGCCCTTCCTCACCCCCGCGCCGTACCGGGGCCGCCCCAACGCGCCCTATCTCGTGCCCGTCACGCTGCGCGCGATGGCCGAGGTGCGCGGCACGGACGAGGACGCGCTGGCCACCGCGATCGCCGCGAACACGGCCCGCGCGTTCGACTACTGATCGCGGAGGGTCACGACACGAACACGCGTCGCCACGCTCCGTGTTCGTGTCGTGCGGGTGAGCGACGACCACCCCCGCTAGGTTGCGCTGGCCCGGTCCGGACCAGCCCACCTCGGAGCGCGTCGTCGTGAACACCTGTCCCCAGGACACCCCGACCCCCTCGCCGTACACGCCGCATCCGCCGTATCCGCCGTACACGCCCACGTACGTCCCCACGGAGCCGTACGGGACGACGTACGGCGCGCGGTCCTACGGGCTGCACGAGGCGGAGACCGTGCCGTCGCTGCCCCGGCAGGGCGGGCCCGTGCGGCGGGGTGCCCGGCGCAAGCCCCCGGCGCGCCCCGCAGCCGTGCGCCGGCTGGTCCCGCAGGCGCTGGTCGTCGCGTTCCTCGCCGGCGGCACCTCGGCGTTCGTGGCCAAGGACAAGGCGGTCGAGCTGAATGTCGACGGCCGGCGGCGCACGCTGCACACCTTCGCGGACGACGTCACCGGACTCCTCGCCGAAGAGGGCCTCGACACCGGCGCCCACGACCGGGTCACCCCCGGCCCCGGCGCCGCCCTGAGCAGCGGCGACGAGATCGACGTACGGCACGGGCGGCCGCTGCGGCTCACCCTGGACGGGCGGCGGCACCGGGTGTGGACGACGGCGCGCACGGTCGACGCGGCGCTGCGGGAGTTGGGGGTGCGGGTGGAGGGCGCGTACGTGTCGGTCGCGCCCTCCCGGCGCATCGGCCGCGAGGGGCTCGCCCTGGACGTGCGCACCGAGCGGACGGTGACGGTCATGGCGGACGGGCGCGAGCGGCGGCTGCGCACCAACGCGGCGACCGTGCGGGAGGCGGTCGCGCAGGCCGGGGTCGCCCTGCGCGGGGAGGACACGACGTCGGTCGCGCCGGACAGCTTCCCCCGGGACGGGCAGACGGTCACCGTCATGCGGGTGCGGGGACACCGGGAGGTGCGCGAGGAGCCGATCCCGTTCGAGGAGCGGCGCGCCGAGGACCCGACGCTGTTCCGGGGCACGGAGGTCGTGCGGAGCGCGGGACACGCGGGCATGCGCCGGGTGACGTACGGCGTCCGCACGGTCAACGGGGTCCGGCAGCCGCCGCGACGGCTGCGGACGGAGGTCCTCAGGCAGCCGGAGACCCGGGTGGTGCGCGTGGGGACCCGGCCGCTGCCGACGTCCGTGGCGGGCGCGGAGGGGCTGGACTGGGAGGCGCTCGCGCGCTGCGAGTCGGGCGGTCGGGCGGACGCGGTGGACCCGTCCGGGACGTACGGGGGGCTGTACCAGTTCGACGTGCGCACCTGGCGCGAGCTGGGCGGACGGGGCCGCCCGGAGGACGCGCCGTCGGCGGAGCAGACGTACCGCGCCAAGAAGCTGTACGTACGCCGGGGGACGGCGCCTTGGCCGCACTGCGGCGCGTTGCTGAACCCGTGACAGCAGGGGAGCACCTGTGCGTGGACGGGCGCGGGCCCACCCACGAGCACCCCGGACTCCCAGGCACCCCACCCCGCGGCGGAGCCGCACAGAAGCCGGGGATCACCCCTCGCCGGGCGCGTGCTTCGCCGCGACCACCGCGTCGAACACCTCCCGCTTGGGGACGCCCGCCGCGGAGGCGACCGCGGCGATCGCCTCCTTGCGGCGCTCCCCCGCCTCCTCCCGCACCCGCACCCTCCGCACCAGTTCCGCCGCGTCCAGCGCCTCCGGCCCGCGCTCGGGGGCGCCCTCGACGACCACCGTGATCTCGCCGCGCACCCCCTCCGCCGCCCACACGGCCAGTTCGCCCAGCCCGCCGCGCCGGACCTCCTCGTACGTCTTGGTCAGTTCCCGGCAGACCGCCGCCCGCCGGTCGGAACCGAAGACCTCGGCCATCGCGGCGAGGGTGTCGTCGAGGCGGTGCGGTGCCTCGAAGTAGACGAGGGTGCGGCGTTCGTCGGCGACCTCCCGCAGCCGGGCGAGCCGCTCGCCCGCCTTGCGCGGCGGGAACCCCTCGAAGCAGAAGCGGTCCACCGGCAGCCCGGACAGGGCGAGCGCGGTGAGCACCGCGGACGGCCCCGGCACCGCCGTCACCCGTACGTCCCGCTCCACGGCCGCCGCCACCAGCCGGTACCCGGGGTCGGAGACCGACGGCATCCCCGCGTCGGTGACCAGCAGCACCCGCGCGCCGCCCACCAGCGCCTCCACCAGCTCCGGCGTCCGGGCGCTCTCGTTGCCCTCGAAGTACGACACGACGCGCCCCGTCGGCTGCACCCCGAGGGCCTGGGTGAGCCGGCGCAGCCGCCGGGTGTCCTCGGCGGCGACGACATCGGCCGAGGCCAGTTCCTGCGCGAGCCGGGGCGGGGCGTCGGACACGTCACCGATGGGCGTGCCGGCGAGTACGAGGATTCCAGTCACTCCCCCATCCTCCCAGGGCCCGGGGAGGCGGCCTCCGCCCCCTTCGGCGACCGAACCGGGGAGGCGGCCCCCGCCCGCGTCGACGACCGAACCACGGCGTGCGCGGGACGCGCACAGCGCGGTTCCCTACGATGGCGCGGTGACCAGTACCGCGTCCTCCACGGACACCCGGCAGAGCCTGGCCGCCCAGGACCGGCAGCCCGCGTGGCAGCAGCGGCTGCGCCGATTCGGCTACGCGCCCCCACCGGACGCCGCCGCCCCGGCCGCCGACGGCGATGTGCGCACCCGGCTCGTGCCGCCCTTCAGCGAACCGGACCCGCGCACCTGGGCGGTGCTCGGTCTGCGTCCCGGGCTCGCCGACCGCGTCCGGCGCTGGTCCGGCTGGGGCGGGCCGCTGCTGGTGACGCTGTTCGCCGGGGTGATCCGGTTCTGGAACCTGGGCAGCCCGAAGGCGGTGATATTCGACGAGACCTACTACGCCAAGGACGCCTGGGCGCTGGTCCACAACGGCTACGAGGCGAACTGGGCGAAGAACGCCAACGACCTGATCCTGCGGCACGACGGCCATGTGGCGATCCCCACGGACCCGGCGTACGTGGTGCACCCGCCGGTCGGCAAGTACGTGATCGGCCTCGGCGAGCTGCTCTTCGGCTTCAATCCGTTCGGCTGGCGGTTCATGACCGCGCTGCTCGGCACCCTGGCCGTGCTGCTGCTGTGCCGCATCGGCCGCCGGCTGTTCCGCTCCACGTTCCTCGGCTGCCTGGCCGGCGCCCTGATGGCGGTGGACGGGCTCGCCTTCGTGATGGCCCGGACCTCGCTGCTCGACGGCGTGCTGATGTTCTTCGTGCTGGCCGCGTTCGGCTGTCTGGTCCTCGACCGGGACCGGACCAGAGGGCTGCTGGCCGCCGCGCTGCCCGCCGATCCGGACGGCAGGGTCCGCCCGGATCCGTACATCGCCGAGACCACCCGCCTGGGACCGCGGCCCTGGCGCTGGGCGGCCGGTCTGATGCTGGGCCTGGCGATCGGCACCAAGTGGAACGGCCTGTACATCATGGTCGCGTTCTGCGTGATGACCGTGCTCTGGGACGTGGGCACCCGCCGGGTCGCGGGCGCCGAGCGCCCCTACCGGGCGGTCCTCCGTCGCGACACGGGCCTGGCGTTCCTCGCCACCGTCCCGGTCGCCCTGGTCACGTACCTGCTCTCCTGGCTGGGCTGGATCCTCTCCCCGGACAACGGCAAGGGCGGCTACTTCCGCGACTGGGCGAACGGCGCGGGCCGGGGCGAGGGCTGGACCTGGCTGCCGGAGTGGGCGCGCAGCCTGTGGCACTACGAGCACGAGGTCTACCAGTTCCACGTCAACCTGCACTCGCCGCACCCGTACCAGTCCAACCCCTGGAGCTGGCTGGTCCTCGGCCGCCCGGTGTCGTACTTCTACGAGTCGCCCGCCCCGGGCCGGGACGGCTGTCCCGCCGACGCGTCCGAGAAGTGCGCCCGCGAGGTCCTCGCGATCGGCACACCGGTGCTGTGGTGGGCGGCGTGCCTGGCGATCCTGTACGTGCTGTGGCGCTGGCTGTTCCGCCGGGACTGGCGGGCGGGCGCGATCGCGTGCGCCGTCGCGGCCGGCTACCTGCCCTGGTTCCTGTACCAGGACCGCACGATCTTCCTCTTCTACGCGGTGGTCTTCCTCCCGTTCCTGTGCCTGGCGGTGGCCATGATGATCGGCGGGATCCTGGGACCGCCCGGCTCCTCCGAACGCCGTCGGGTCGTGGGCGCGGCGGGGGCGGGCGCGCTGGTCCTGTTGATCGCCTGGAACTTCATCTACTTCTGGCCGCTGTTCACCGGAGACGCCATCCGGATCGAGGAGTGGCGCTCGCGGATGTGGCTGGACACGTGGATCTGACGCCGGCTCACGCATCCCGGAGCACCGGGAGTACCCGGAGCGGCCGGAGCACCCGGAGCGGCCGAGGCACGGTCCGCGGAGCACCCGGCCGGAAAACCCCGGGAGTTCGGCGGGTTGTACACGGGGTCAGCGATCTGATGACTCTTAGGACAACTTAGGGTCACTTCTGCCACAGGGATCGTGGGCGCCCCCTACAGTCGAGGGTGCACGGTAGAGCCGGGAGGGGCTGAAAGGCATGCGCAAGGGGGCCAAAGCCGCGATCATCACGTCGGTGTGCGTGGTGTTGGTGGGAGGCGCCGGGTACGGGGCGTTCAGCTTCGTGTCCGCCGTCAGCGACACCGGCACGGAGGTGAAGACGGGGCCGCTCTCGGCGGACGAGGTGAAGGACGCGAGCAGTACGTTCTTCACGGCCTGGGAGAAGGGCGACGCCACCAAGGCGGCCGACGCCACCGACGACATGTCCGGGGCGGCCGCCGACCTGCTGACCGCCTACAAGAACAACGCGCACATCTCCGAGGTGCACATCACCCCGGGCACGCCGAAGGGCACCTCGGTGCCGTTCTCCGTGCGCGGGACGGTCACCTACCGGGACGACACCGAGCCGCTGACGTACAAGAGCACCCTGCGCGTGGTGCGCGGCAGGGCCACCGGGCGGGCGCTGGTCGCGTGGAAGCCGTCCGTGGTCCACCCGGACCTGCGGGCCGACGACACCCTGGTGACCGGCGAGGCCACCAGCCCGCCCATCGAGGCGGTCGACCGCGACGGCAAGGTCCTCGACCCGAAGAAGTACCCCTCGCTCGCCCCCGTCCTGGCCACCCTGCGCAAGCGGTACGGCGACAAGGCGGGCGGCAGGCCGGGCATCGAGCTGCAGATCCGGCGCGGCGACCGGGCGGCGGCCGACGAGACCCTGGCCACGCTCTCCCCGGGCACCCCCGGCAAGCTGCACACCACGCTCAGCGCGAACGCGCAGGCGGCGGCCGAGAAGGCGGTGCGCAAGTACGCCGAGTCCTCCGTCGTCGCGGTCAAGCCCAGCACCGGTGAGGTGCTCGCGGTCGCCAACCACCGCGGGGACCAGTTCAACGCGGCCTTCGAGGGGCAGCTCGCCCCCGGCTCCACCATGAAGATCATCACCGCCGCGATGCTGATCGACAACAAGGTCACCTCGATGAACGGCCCGGCGCCCTGCACGGACACCGCGGTGTGGCAGGGGCAGACCTTCCACAACCTCACCGGCATGTCCTCCAACCCGTCGGCCACCCTCGCCAACAGCTTCATGCGGTCCTGCAACACCGCGTTCATCAAGCTGATCGACGAGAAGCCGCTCACCGACGCCTCGTTGATGAACGAGGCGCAGGACCGGTTCGGGCTCGGCCACAACAACTGGAGCACCGGGATCACCTCGTTCGACGGCAGCGTGCCTGCGTCCAGCGGTCCCGACCGGGCGGCCAACGCGATCGGCCAGGGCAAGGTGCAGATGAGCCCGCTGAACATGGCCTCGGTGACGGCGACGGCGATCACCGGGAGCTTCCGGCAGCCGTACCTGGTCCCGCGCAAGCTCGACAACCGCGAGTTCGCCACCGCCAAGGGGCTGCCGGCGAACACCTCGAGCCAGCTCAAGCAGATGATGCGGCTCACCGCGACCCAGGGCACCGCCACGCAGGCGATGTCGGGGCTCGGCGGGGACATCGGTGCCAAGACCGGCTCGGCGGAGGTCGACGGGCAGGCGAAGTCCAACAGCTGGTTCACCGGGTTCCGCGGCGACGTCGTGGCGGCGGCGATGACCCAGGCCGGCGGTCACGGCGGCGACGCGGCCGGTCCGATCGTCGCATCTGTGCTACGAAGCGCCGGCTGAGACCGTCCCTGTCACACCGGGACCTTAGGCTGAGGGCCTCGTTGCGTTCTCCGGGGGGCTCGGAGCGCACGGGACAGCCGGGGCGGGGACAGCGAAGGGTTTCGGGAGCCGTGGGCAAGAGAAGACGCGCCGTCGAGCGCAAAGGACGCGGGCAGTTGGCCGTCGGTGCCGTGGCGGCCGTCGCCGTCGTCGGCGGGACGCTGGCCGTGTACAGCCTGCACGGCGGCGCGTCGGACGACCGCACGGCGGCGACGGCCGACCACAAGGCGGTGAAGAAGGGCCCGCTGACCGCGGCCGAGGTCCGCAAGGCGGCCACCGCCTTCCTCACCGCCTGGCAGGGTGGCCAGGACGGGCGGGCCGCCGCAGCGACCGACGACCCCGGGGCGGCACGAACCGCACTGACGGGCTATCACAAGGACGCCCACCTCACGGACATCACCCTGACCGGCGGCAAGCGGTCCGGGGCGACGGTGCCGTTCGGGGTGAAGGCCACGGTGTCGTACAAGGGCACGGCCAAGCCGCTGGCGTACTCCTCGAAGCTGACCGTCGTGCGGCGCGCGGAGGACGGCGAGCCGGTGGTCGGCTGGCGGCCCTCAGTGCTCCACCCCGACCTGGAGGAGGGCGACCGGCTGGTCACCGGCCCGGCCGGCACTCCGCCGATCAAGGCGGTGGACCGCGCGGGCGGCGAGCTGACCGCCGAGAAAGACCCTTCGCTCGGCACGGTCCTCGACGGACTGCGCGAGAAGTACGGCAAGACGGCGGGCGGCAGGGCGGGCATCGAACTGCGCATCGTCCGCAAGGCGCCGGACGGGGGCAAGTCGGCGGACGGCGGCAAGGCCAAGGAGAAGACCCCCGACAAGACGCTGGTGACGCTGGCCGAGGGCACCCCCGGCACCGTACGCACCACACTCGACCCGGTGCTCCAGGCCAAGGCCGAGCAGCAAGTGCTGAGCAAGGCGAAGTCGTCGGTGGTACTCCTGCGCGCGTCCACCGGCGAGATCCTCGCGGTCGCCAACCAGAACCACGGCTTCGACGTGGCCCTCCAGGGCAGTCTGGCGCCCGGCTCCACGATGAAGATCATCACCTCGACGCTGCTGTTCGAGAAGAACCTGGCCTCGCCCGACAAGCCCCACCCGTGCCCCAAGTACTCCTCCTACGGCGGCTGGAAGTTCCAGAACGACGACAAGTTCTCGATCGACGGCGGCACGTTCAAGGCGAGCTTCGCGCGCTCCTGCAACACCGCCTTCATCAGCCAGGCGAAGAAGCTGGACAACGGCGACCTGACCGGGGTCGCCCAGCAGGTCTACGGCCTCGGCCGGAACAACTGGTCGATCGGCGTGCCCTCGCTGGACGG
Source organism: Streptomyces sp. B3I8 (assembly GCF_030816915.1). Lineage (NCBI taxonomy): Bacteria > Bacillati > Actinomycetota > Actinomycetes > Kitasatosporales > Streptomycetaceae > Streptomyces > Streptomyces sp. B3I8. The sequence goes on from NZ_JAUSYN010000002.1 coordinate 2,933,107, forward strand.
TTCGGTGCCGGTGCAGAGCGGGGCGCAGATGGCGGCGTCGCTGATCGGGCAGGGCGGGGTGCGGATGAACCCGCTCAACATGGCCTCGGTGGTGGCGACGGCGAAGACGGGCGTCTTCCACCAGCCCTACCTGGTCGCCCCGTCGGTGGACCACCGCACGCTCGCGAAGGCGGACCGCACGATGTCCGCCTCGGTACGGGCCCAGCTCAAGGAAGTCCTGCAGTACACGGCCTCCGCGGGCACGGCCGCCGAGGCGATGGCCGGCCTGGGCCCCGACGACGGCGCGAAGACGGGCTCCGCCGAGGTCGACAACCAGGACAAGCCCAACGGCTGGTTCACCGCCTGGAAGGGCGACCTGGCCGGCGCCGGCGTGGTCCAGGCCGGCGGCCACGGCGGCGACACGGCAGGCCCGATCGTGGCGGCACTGCTGCGGGCGGGGAGCTGAGGGCGAGGCCCCCTCGCGGATCGAGGAATCCAAGGCCGTACGCGTACGTTGCACCCACTGTCACAGGTGAACTGTCACGGGTGAGAGGGGAGCGTGGGCGTGGACGGCGTGCGGGGCACGGTGGGTGCGGGGTTCGAGGCGGTGAGGGACGCCTTCGCGCGGAACTTCGAGGTGCTCGGGGAACGGGGCGCCGCCGTCGCCGTGTACCGGGACGGGCGCAAGGTGGTCGACCTTTGGGCGGGCGTCCGGGACGTCGACGGGGGCGCCGGGGACGCGCCCTGGGAGCACGGCACCGCGCAGATCGTGCGGTCCGCGACGAAGGGTGTCGCCGCCGCCGTCCTGCTGATGCTGGCCGAGCGCGGCGAGCTGGACCTGGACGCGCCGGTCGGTCACTACTGGCCGGAGTTCAAGGCGCGCGGCAAGGAGCAGGCGCTGGTCCGGCACGTGCTCGCGCACCGCGTCGGCGTCCCGGTGCTCGACCGGCCCCTCACCCCCGCCGAGGCGCTGGACCCCGGCCTGGCCGCGGCGGCGGTCGCGGCGCAGACCCCCGCCTGGGAGCCGGGCACCGACCACGGCTACCACGCGCAGACCTACAGCTGGCTCACCGGCGAACTGGTGCGACGGGTCACGGGCGGGCGTCTCCTCGGCGAGTGGCTGGCGGCCGAGGTCGCCGCCCCGCTGGGGCTCGACCTGTGGGTCGGGCTCCCGGCCGCGGAAGCCGGTCGCGTCGGCCGCGTGGGGCCGCTCCCAAAGGTGGCACCGACCGGTTCCGGTGCCACGCCGCGCCTGCGGCCCAGGCGCGCGGTGACCGAGGCGTACGCGGACCCGGAGTCGCTGACCCGGCGTGCGTTCGGCGCGATCACGCCGATGCCCGACGAGAACGACCCGGCGTACCGCGCGGCCGTCCTGCCCGCCTCCAACGGCATCGCCACCGCCCCGTCGCTGGCCCGCTTCTACGCGGCGCTCATCGGCGAGGTCGACGGCGTACGGCTGTGGCGGCCAGAGACCATGGAGCTCGCTCGCGCCGAGGCGTCCGCCGGGCCGGACCGCACCCTTGTCGTGGGCACCCGCTTCGGCCTGGGCTACATGCTCCACGGCCCCGCGTCCCCGCTGCTGTCCCCGGCCTCCTTCGGCCATCCCGGCCGCGGCGGCGCCCTCGCCTTCGCCGACCCCGAGTCGGGCCTGGCCTTCGCCTACGTGACGAACGGCTTCCGTGGATCCGTCACAGCGGACCCACGCGCGCAGGCCCTGATACGAGCGGTGCGGGCGAGCGCCCTTTGAGGGGCGCGGGGAACGGCGCGACCAGCCACGAAGCACCCGCACCCCGGAACGCACCCAGGCGGTCCGAGGGGCGCGGCCCCTTGGAGGGGCCGACGGGGGAGAGCCCCCCCCCGTTACACGGCGATCGGCCTCGACGTGCGGCCCGCCGCGTCGTCGATCTCCCCGTGCGCCTTCGTCAGCATCCGCATCGCCAGTTCGTTCAGCGCCCGCGCGCCCGCGATCTCCTCGCCCACCCGCGGCTGATTGCCGTCGGACCGGTGCCGGTGCGCGTACCCGTTGGCCCGTACCTCGCTGCCGTCCGGCAGCCGCACCAGGGCGATCGCCCGCGTACGGTGCTCGTCCTCCTCGAACTCCAGCTCCACGTGCCAGCCCACGACGGTGTGCGTCATGACGGCCACCTCCCAGTGCCGTGCCGATCCTCAGTGCCGTGCCGCTCCTTCCAGGGTGCTCCGCGCCCCGGGCGGCCGCACCTCCTACGCCTTAGCCGCCCCCACGCGCGGGTCGAAGCCGAACGGGAGTTCCAGCCGGTGGGCCTTCATCAGCGCCTCGTCGCCGAGGAGTTCGCCGGTGCTGCCGTCCGCCGCGATGACCCCGTCGCTCAGGATGAGCGCGCGCGGACACAGCTCCAGCGCGTACGGCAGGTCGTGCGTGACCATGAGCACGGTGACGTCCAGCGACCGCAGGATGTCGGCGAGTTCGCGCCGCGAGGCCGGGTCGAGGTTGGAGGAGGGCTCGTCCAGGACGAGGATCTCCGGCTCCATCGCCAGCACGGTCGCCACCGCCACCCGCCGGCGCTGCCCGAAGGAGAGGTGGTGCGGGGGCCGGTCCTTGAACTCCGCCATGCCGACGAGCCCGAGCGCGCGGTCGACCCGTTCCTCCAGCTCGGCGCCCTTGACCCCGGCGGCGGCCGGGCCGAAGGCGACGTCCTCGCGGACCGTCGGCATGAAGAGCTGGTCGTCGGGGTCCTGGAAGACGATGCCGACCTGCCGCCGGATCTCGGCCATGTGCCGCTTGCCGACGGGCATCCCGGCGACGGTCACCGTCCCGGTGCCCCCGCCGAGGATGCCGTTGAGGTGGAGGACGAGCGTGGTCTTGCCGGCGCCGTTCGGCCCGAGCAGCGCGACCCGTTCGCCGCGCTCGACGCGGAAGTCGACGCCGAAGAGCGCCTGGTGTCCGTCGGGGTAGGCGAACGCGAGCCCGGAGACCTCCAGGGAGGCCGGGGCCGGGGAGGCGGAAGTATCTGTCACAGGAGCCATCCCAGCAGACACACCCCGAGTGCGGCCACGGGGAGGGCGAGTGCGTAGGACCACTGCGTTCGGGACGCGGTCACCTCGTCGATCACCGGCATCGACCCGGCGTACCCCCGGCTGACCATCGCCAGGTGCACGCGCTCGCCGCGTTCGTAGGAGCGGATGAACAGCGCCCCGGCGGACTTGGCGAGCACCCCCCAGTGCCGTACGCCGCGCGCCTCGAAGCCGCGGGACTCGCGGGCGATGCGCATGCGGCGCATCTCGTCGGTGATGACATCGCCGTAGCGGATCATGAACGAGGCGATCTGCACGAGCAGCGGCGGCAGTCTGAGCCGTTGCAGCCCGAGGAGGAGTTCGCGCAGTTCGGTGGTGGAGGCGAGCAGGACGGAGGCGGCGACGCCGAGGGTGCCCTTGGCCAGCACGTTCCAGGCGCCCCACAGTCCGTTGACGCTGAGCGAGAGCCCGAGGACGTCGACCCGCTCGCCCTCCGCGACGAACGGCATCAGCACGGCGAAGGCGACGAACGGCACCTCGATCAGCAGCCGCCCCAGCAGGAACCCGGCGGGCACGCGGGCCGCGTACGCGACGCATCCGAGCAGGGCGGCGTAGAGCGCGAACGCCCACATCGCCTCGCGCGGCGTCGAGACGACGACGACCACGAAGGCGAAGGCGGCGGCGAGTTTGGTGTGCGGCGGCAGGGCGTGCACGGGCGAGTGCCCGTGCCGGTAGAGCCGGTGCGCGTGGCCGGCGCCCATGTCAGACGCCCTCGGAGGCGGGGGCCGGGGTGTCCGGCGAGGCCGGGGAGGTGTCGTCGGTGCGGCGCCTGCGGACGGCCCAGAAGACGCCGGTGCCCGCGACGATCGTGACGCCGACGCCGATCACCCCGGCGAGGCCGCCGGAGAGGCGGGCGTCGGTGACGTCCCTGACGCCGTAGTCGGCGAGCGGGGAGTCGGCGGAGGCGTGCTGCTTCTCCTTGGCGTCGATGCCCTTGTCGTGGGCGACCTTCTCCAGGCCGTCGGGGCTGGCCGAGGCGTAGAAGCTGACGAACCCGGCGAGCACGAGGGAGGCGACCAGCCCGGTGGCCCACACCGTGCGGCGGGAGACACCACCGGTGCGGGCGGCGGCGGGAACGGGGGCCGCGTCGCCGGGGGCGTCGACGAGTTCGCCGCCCACCCGCAGCTTGAGCCGCTGCCGCAGCCCGCGTGCCCCGTACACGAGGTCGGGCCGTACGGCGATGACGGCGCCGACGGTGAGGGCGGTGATCACCGCCTCGCCGATGCCGATGAGCACATGGACGCCGATCATGGCGGTGGCGACCTTGCCGAGCGACACGTCCGTGGTGCCGCCGATCGCGTAGATCAGCGTGAAGACGCAGGCGGCGGCCGGTACGGACAGCACCGCGGCGACGAACGACGCGACGGTGACCGAGCGCCGGGTGCGCGGCAGCACCTTCACCAGGCCGCGGAAGACGGCGTAGGCGACGACGGTGGTGGTGATGGCCATGTCGCTGATGTTGACGCCGAGGGCGGTCAGGCCGCCGTCGGCGAACAGGATGCCCTGCATCAGCAGGACGACGGACACGCACAGCACCCCGGTGTACGGCCCGACGAGGATCGCGGCGAGCGCGCCTCCGAGCAGATGGCCGCTGGTGCCGGCGGCGACGGGGAAGTTCAGCATCTGTACGGCGAAGATGAAGGCGGCCACGAGCCCGGCGAGCGGCGCGGTGCGCTCGTCCAGCTCACGCCGGGCGCCGCGCAGGCTGACTGCGACGGCGCCGGCGGCTATGACCCCGGCGGCGGCGGAGGTGGGGGCGTTGATGAATCCGTCAGGCACATGCACCGTCCGATGATAGATGCTTGTTGCGAACCTTTTGCAAGAGCGCGTCCGCTGCCATTGGACGGCCACCACGCGGCCTTTCCCCGGCCGTCCCCCGGCCGGGGCGCGGCCGTTCCCCGGCCGTCCCCCGGCCACGGCACCGCCCACCGCCCCCGCCGCCAGGCCGCCGTTCCGGCCGCCGTTCCGCGGTCATCACGCGGAGCGACCGCTCCGCCCGGTCTCCGGCAATGCCCCGAACCCCGTCCGGAGCAGGTCAAACCCCACTCCTCCACACTGTGAGACTCCCCACGAACACGAAGAGTCGCCTCCCGACGCCGGGCCGGGCTCGCTCAACCGTGCGACAGTGGAGAGCGAGGTAGCGGATTCACAGCCTCTGCTTGAATCACGCAGGGTGAGGAGTCGTCCGATGTCCGTAGTCGAACAGTACGCACGCGCTCACGTCGTCACGGATGCCCCGGACGCCCAGGACACCGTCCCCGTCGTGCTGCGCTACGACCCCGAGGCCGATCCGCGTCAGGTCCGCCTCGGCCTCCCGGGCCCGCACGAGTGGACCTTCTCCCGGGAGCTGCTGGAACGCGGTCTGCGCACCCCGGCCGCCACGGCCGACGTCAGCATCTGGCCCTGCGGGCGGGTGCAGGCGGTCATGGAACTGCACACCGCGCAGGGCGTCTCGGTGATCCAGCTGGAGGCCAAGACCCTCAGCCGCTTCCTGCGCCGCACGTATGTGGCGACGGCGGCGCCGGTGGCGGGCTGACGGTTCCGGGAGACAGCGAAGTTCCCGGACCGCGGACAGCGGGATTCCGGGAGACGAAGCGGGAGGGTGCCCCCCACGGCCGTGGGGGGCACCCTCCCGCTTTCAGTGACCGGGCGTCAGACGCCGACCAGTTCCCTGCGCCCGTCCGGATCGGCGTCCGGGGCATCCGAAGCGGCGTCCGTCGCGCGCAGGCCCTCGCCCTCGACATCGACGTTGGGCAGGGCGCGGTCCAGCCACTGCGGGACCCACCATGCCTTGTCGCCGAGCAGGGCGAGCACCGCCGGGACCAGGGTCATGCGGACCACGAACGCGTCGAACGCGACGGCGATCGCCAGCCCGAAGCCGATCATCTTGACCATCGACTCACCGGCGCCGATGAAGCCGGAGAAGACCGCGATCATGATGACCGCCGCGGCCGAGACCACCCGGGCGCCGTACTTGAACCCGGTGACCACCGCCTGGCCGGGGCTCTCGCCGTGGACGTACGCCTCGCGCATCCGGGTCACCAGGAAGACCTCGTAGTCCATCGCCAGGCCGAAGACGACACCCACCATGAAGATCGGCATCATCGACATGATCGGGCCGGTCTGCTCGACCCCGATGAGACCGGCCAGCCAGCCCCACTGGAAGACCGCGACCACCGCGCCGAGCGCGGCGAGCACCGAGAGCAGGAAGCCGAGCGCCGCCTTCAGCGGGACGAGGACCGAGCGGAACACCGCGATCAGCAGCAGGAACGCGAGGCCGACGACCAGCGCGAGGTAGGGCACCAGGGCATCGTTGAGCTTCTGCGAGAAGTCGACGTTCATCGCGGTGGTGCCGGTGACCAGGACGTCGGCGTCGGTGGACGACTTCACCGGGCCGTCGCCCGCGCGGATGGTGTGGACCAGGTCCTCGGTCCGGACGGAGGACGGCTTGGAGTCGGGGATCACCGTGATCGTCGCGGTGTCGCCGGCCTTGTTGAAGGCCGCCGGGGTCACCGAGACCACGTCGTCCAGCTTCTTGATGCCCTCGGCCACGTCCGTCGCCGCCGCCTTCGGGTCCTTGCTCGACTTCCCGTCGACGACGATCATCAGCGGGCCGTTGAAGCCGGGGCCGAAGCCCTCGGAGAGCAGGTCGTAGGCGCGGCGCTGGGTGGTGGAGGTGGGCTGCGAGCCGTCGTCGGGCAGGCCGAGCTCCAGCGAGGCGACCGGGGCGGCGACGGCACCGAGGCCGAGCACTCCGACGATCAGCACCGCCACCGGGCGGCGCAGCACGAAGCGGGCCCAGCGGGTGCCCATGTTCGGCTTCGGCTCACCGGACGCGTCGGTCTTCTTCGGCCGCCGGCCGCCGAGGAAGCGGGCCTTCTCACCGGCCGGCTTGATCCGCCGGCCCGCGTAGCCGAGCATCGCCGGGATCATGGTGAGCGCGATGAGGACGGCGACGGCGACCGTGCCGGCCGCGGCGACGCCCATCTTGGTCAGCATCGGCACCTGGACGACGGCGAGTCCGGCCAGCGCGATGACGACGGTCAGTCCGGCGAAGACCACCGCGGAGCCCGCGGTGCCGGTCGCCCGGCCCGCCGCCTCCTCGCGGCTGCGGCCCTCGGCCAGCTCGGACCGGTAGCGGGAGACGATGAACAGCGCGTAGTCGATGCCGACGGCGAGGCCGAGCATCGCGGCCAGGGTGGAGGTGGTGGTGCCCAGGTCCAGCGCGCTCGCCAGGGCGGTGATGGTGCCGACCCCGATGCCGACGCCGACGATCGCGGTGAGCAGCGGCAGTCCGGCCGCGAGCAGCGAGCCGAAGGTGAGGACGAGGACCACCGCGGCGATCACGATACCGATGGCCTCCGTGGCGCCGCCCGCGGGCTCGGCGGCGAGCGCGTCACCGCCGACGTCGACGGTCAGCCCGGCGTCCCGCGCGTCCTGCGCGGCCTTCTCCAGGCCGTCCTTGGAGGCGTCGGTCAGCTCACCGGGGCCGGCCTTGTACGACACCGAGCTGTAGGCGATGGCGCCGTTCTTGCTGAACGTCTTGGTGACGTAGGGGTCGGAGACGGCGGCGACCTCGGAGCCGTCGGCGAGGGCGTCGACGGTCTTGTGCACCGCCGCCTTCGCGTCGGCGTCCGTGATCTTCTCGCCGGCGGGGGCCTTGAAGACGACGCGGGCGGTCGCCCCGTCGGCGCTGGTGCCGGGGAAGCGCTGCTCCAGCAGGTCGAAGGCCTTCTGCGCCTCCGTGCCAGGTATGGAGAAGGAACTGTCGCCGGCCGTGGGCGCGGTCGCGGCGCCGACCCCGGCGAGGGTGAGCAGCGCCACCCAGATCAGGGCGACGAAGTGCCGTCGCCGGAAGGCGAGTCGGCCCAGTCGGTACAGGAATGTGGCCACGAAGACGTACTCCGGTCAGGTCGTGAGGGTGCTGGCAGGGTGATCGGTCCGGCGACCGGTGCTGGGGAGCACCGGGGCAGGGCCGACCGGCCCGACGACGAGAGCGGTCGTGCGTCAGGAACAGGTGATGGGGAGGGGTGTGGGGAGGGGGGTGAGCGGGGTGGGGCGGGCGGCGCGGGTCAGACTGTCAGGGCCGGCAGGACGACCGCGTCGATGTACGAGCGGAGGAACTCCTGCGTCGGTGGCAGGTCCTCGATCAGCGCCCGGGTGAAGAAGGCGCCGAGCATCATGTGGACCATGTACGGCAGCGCCGGGTTGTCCGGGCGGACCTCGCCGCGGTCGATCGCGCGGTCCAGGATCCGCCGGAACCCGGCGAGTTCCGGTTCGACGACGACCTCACGCAGCGCGTGGTGCAGGTCCGGGTTGGTGTGCACGGCCATGGCGACGCCGCGCATCAGCGCGTTGTTCCGCTCCATGGTGCAGTCGTCCTCGCGTACGACGAGGGCGTGCAGGTCCCCGCGGAGCGAACCGGTGTCGTTGTCGGCGGTGCCGCCGGGCTTGCTGTGCCGCAGCGCCTTGGCGACGAGCTGGGCCTTGCCGCCCCACTGGCGGTAGAGGGTGGCCTTGCTGGAGTGGGTGCGGGTGGCGACGGCGTCCATGGTGAGGGCGTCGTAGCCGACCTCACGGAGGAGGTCGAGGACGGCGGTGTAGAGCTCGGCCTCGCGGGCGGGGGTGATGCGGCTGCGGCGCGACGTCGTAGCGGCCTCGGTCATGTCATCGACTGTACCGTGACAGCCAGCGAAACGAAACCGTTTCGTACGTGGGTTGGGTCACGTGGGTGGGTGCGTGGGTGGGTGCGTGGGTGGGTGCGTTCCCTGGGTTTCCTCACCGAGTTGCCCGGGCCGGAGGTCGGGCCAACCATGGAGACGATGAGGCACACGACGCCGGCCGCGACCGCTCGCGGCTACCTCCGGTTCCCGCACCTCCACGGCGGCCTCCTCTGCTTCGTCGCGGAGGACGACCTCTGGCTCGCCCCGCTCGACGGCTCCGCCCACCCCCGCCGCCTCACCGTCGACCGCACCAGGACCGGCCACCCCCGCTTCTCCCCCGACGGCCGGCACATCGCGTACACCACCTGGCACAGCCTCGACCCCGAGATCCACCTCGTCCCGGTCACCGGCGGCCCCGCCCGGCGGCTCACCTACTGGGGCAGCGCCGACACCCGGGTGCGCGGCTGGACTCCCCCCGACACCGACGGCCACAGCGCCGTCCTCGCCGTCACCTCCCACGGCGAGCCCTTCTCGCACCTCACCTGGGCCTACAAGGTCGCCGGCGACGGCAGTCCCGGCCGCAAGCTCCCATGGGGCCCCGTCACCGACATCCAGGTCGCCGACCTCGACGGTGAGCGCCGCACCCTCCTGCTCACCGGCACCCCGCCGCACGAACCCGCCTCCTGGAAGCGCTACCGGGGCGGCGCCACCGGCAGGCTCTGGCTGCACGGCCGACGCCTCCTCGCCGACCTCGACGGCCACCTCGACACCCCGATGTTCGTCGGCGGCCGCATCGCCTTCCTCTCCGACCACGAGGGCGTCGGCAACCTCTACTCCTGCGCCCACGACGGCTCCGACCTGCGCCGGCACACCGACCACGACGAGTTCTACGCCCGCCACGCGGCCGGCGACGGCGGCCGGATCGTGTACCAGTGCGCGGGCGAGCTGTGGCTCGTCGACGACCTGTCCCCCGGCGCCGCACCCCGCCGGCTCGACGTCCACCTGTGCGGGCCGCGGGCCGGCCGCCGTACGTACCAGGTCCCCGCCGCCCGGCACGTGGACGGCGTCTGCGTGGACGAGACCGGCCGGGCGAGCGCGGTCGTCGTACGCGGGAGCCTGCACTGGCTCACCCACCGCGACGGCCCCGCCCGCACCCTCACCGACACCCCGGGCGTACGGGTCCGGCTGCCGGAGATGCTCGGCGCCGGCGGCCAGGTCGCGTACGTCACCGACGCCGAGGGCGAGGACGCCGTCGAGATCGCCCACCTGCCGCGCGCGAGCGGCGCCCGCGCCCCGCGCCGGCTCGCCGCCGGACAGCTGGGGCGGGTGCTGGAGATGGTCGCCGACCCGGCCGGCGAACGCCTCGCCCTCGCCTCCCACGACGGCCGACTGCTCCTCGTCCGGGTCGGGGACACGGACACGGAGACGGAGACGGAGGAACCTCGGGAGCAGGAACAGGAACAGGAGCCGGGCCCGTCCGCCGACTGCGAGGTCACCGAGCTGATCCGGTCCGACAACGGGCCCGTGCGCGACCTCGCCTTCTCCCCGGACGGGGCCTGGCTGACCTGGTCCCATCCCGGCATCGGCCGCTCCCTGCGGCAGATCCGCATGGCCCGCATCGCCGGGCCCGAGCCCGCAGCCGGGCCGGTCGTCGACGTCACCGACGGACGGTTCGAGGACGAGAACCCCGTCTTCACCCGCGACGGCCGCTACCTCGCCTTCCTCTCCTGGCGCGGCTTCGACCCCGTCTACGACGTGCACACCGGCGACCTGTCCTTCCCGCTCGGCTGCCGCCCCTACCTCGTCACCCTCTCCTCGGCCACCCCCTCCCCCTTCGCCCTCGACCCGGAGGGCCGCCCGGCCGCCGGGGGCCTGGACCGCGCCGAGACCGAGGACGGGGCCGGGGACGGCACGGTCACCGTCGAGGTGGAGGGCCTGGCCAGCCGCGTGACGCCGTTCCCGGTCACCGCGTCCAAGTACTCGGCGCTGCACCCCGTCGCCGGCGGCGGGCTGATCTGGCTGCGCTGGCCGATCTCCGGCGCGCTCGGCGAGACCTTCGCCAACCCCGACGACCTCTCCGGCCGGCCCACCCTCGAACACTTCGACGTCGGCCGGGCGAAGAAGTCCGAACTCGTGGGCGACCTCGACCGGTTCGCGGTGAGCGGCGACGGCACCCGGCTGGTCGTCATGGACGAGGGCGACCTGCGCGCGGTGCCCGCCACCGAGGCCGGCGACGGCGACAGCACCGTCTGGATCGACCTGCGGCGCATCCTGCACCAGGTGGACCCGGCGGCGGAGTGGCGGCAGTCCTTCGACGAGGCGGGCCGGATCATCCGCGCCCACTTCTGGGACCCCGGTATGTGCGGGATCGACTGGGACGCGATCCTCGACCAGTACCGGCCGCTGGTCGAACGCGTCGCCTCCCCCGACGAGTTCGCCGACCTGCTGCGCGAGGTCCTCGGCGAACTCGGCACCTCGCACGCGTACGTCACCGCCGCCCGCCGCGACGAGGGCCCGGCGCACTACCAGCGCCCGCAGGGGCTGCTCGGCGCGGACCTGGTGTGCCGGGACGGGCACTGGGTGGTCCGGCGCATCCTGCCCGGCGACTCCTCCGACTCCCGCGCCCGCTCCCCGCTGGCCGGCACCGGCATCCGCGAGGGCGCGGTCCTCACCCACGTCGACGGCCGCCCGGTCGACCCGCTGACCGGCCCGTACCCGCTGCTGGCCGGCGCGGGCGGCACGACGGTGGAACTCACCTTCGCCCCCGCCGTGAACACCGGCACCGGCACCGCCGCCCGCCGGGTCGCCGTCGTCCCGCTCGTCGACGACCGGCCGCTGCGCTACCAGCACTGGGTGGCCAAGCGTCGCGAGGTCGTGCGCGAGCTGAGCGGCGGCAGGTGCGGCTACCTCCACATCCCCGACATGGGCGGCTCCGGCTGGGCCCAGTTCAACCGAGATCTGCGCGGGGAGGTGGCGCGCCCCGCGCTCATCGTCGACGTACGCGGTAACGCGGGCGGACACATCAGCGAGCTGGTGGTCGAGAAGCTGACCCGCCGCATCCTGGGCTGGGACGTCACCCGCGACGCCCAGCCGGTCTCGTACGCCTCCGACGCCCCGCGCGGCCCGGTCGTCGCCCTCGCCGACGAGGCCACCGCGTCCGACGGCGACATGATCACGGCGGCGTTCAGACTGCTGGGTCTGGGACCGGTGGTGGGGCAGCGGACCTGGGGCGGTGTGGTCGGCATGACGGGCCGGCACCGCCTGGGCGACGGCACGGTGATCACGGTGCCGATGAACGCGGCGTGGTTCGCCGCGTACGGGTGGTCGGTCGAGAACCGGGGCGTGGAGCCGGACCTGGAGGCCCTGCGCACACCACTGGACTGGGCGGAGGGCCGCCACGCCCAGCTCGACGACGCGGTCACCCTGGCACTCGACCTCCTCGCCGACCACCCCCCGTCCACCCCACCCCCGCACACCGACATCCCCACCCGCACCCGCCCCGACCTCCCGCCGCGCGCACGAGACTGAGCGCCCGAGGAGCGCGCCCTGTCGGGGGCGCGGGGAACTGCGCGACCGACCACGACGCACCCGCGCCTCTCCACACCCCGTACACCCCGCCCCCGAGCCTCCGGGGTCCGAGGGGCGGAGGGCCTTGGCAGGAATGGGAACGGGTGAGGGCGGCGGGGCGGCGGGGCGGCGGGGCGGCGGGGCGGCGGGGGCGGCGGGGCGGCGGGGCGGCGGGGCGGCGGGGCGGCGGGGCGGCGGGGCGGCGGGGCGGCGGGGCGGCAAACGAAAAGGTGGGGTACCCGGCAACCGCGAGGCCACCGAACACCCCACCCCTCGTGGGTGAAGCCGGGTGAAACAGGGTGAAGCCGGGTGAAGCCCTGGTGGGACCAGGTGACGGAACTACACGTCAGCTACACGTCGTAGTCCGCGTCGAACCGGTCCCGCCCCTCCTGCTCCATCTCGTCCATCTCCCGACGCCCTCGCTCCTGCGGAGACCCGCCGGCCCGCTGCCGCTCCTGCGCCCGCTGACCGGCCTGACCGGCCTGACCGGCACGCTCGCCGGGCCGGCCCTCACGCTCGGGCCGGCCCTGGCCGCTCCGGCCGGCCTGACCGGACCGGCCGCTCTGGCCGCTCTGGCTCATACGCTCCTGCGCACGCTCACGAAGCTGCTCGGACTTCTCCTGGAACTGGTCCTTCATGCCCATGTGTGTTCACTCCCAAGGGGGGTTGAGGGGATCGGGCCCGATCAGCGTGACACGCCCGGTCACGCACCGCTCGTCGATCACTCACCCTCCGTGACGAACACGCAAAGCCGCAGGTCAGCCTGGCACGACCGGCTTCCGAGACGCCTCGTCGGCCGCCCCGCCCGCCCCCACCAGCCCGGTCCGCACCCGCTCGAGCCGGGGCGCGAACCGCCGCATCTCCCGCTGCCCCACGACCGCGATGAGCGAGGGCAGATACCCCCGCACGCCCTGCATCCCGCGCAGCCACCACTGCCCGTACACGTGCGGCGCCCGCCGCTCGATCCCGGCAACGATCCGGTCCACCGCCGGCCCGAGCGGATACGTCTTGTTGGACGGCCACGGCAGCCGCTGCCGCAGCTCCCGCATCACGTCGTCCTGATCGGCCCCGCGCACCATGTCCGTGTCGGTCCAGGACAGGTACGCGACCCCGACCCCCACGCCCTCGTGCGCGACCTCGGCGCGCAGGGCGTGCGCGTACGCCTCCACGCCAGACTTGGACGCGCAGTACGCGGACATCATCGGAGCGGGGGTGAGCGCGGCGAGCGAGGCGACCTGGAGCAGATAGCCGCGCCGTTCCCGCAGCGCGGGCAGGAACGCCCGTGCCGTGACGGCGGAGCCGACGAGGTTGACCTCTATGACGCGCCGCCAGGCGTCCGGGTCGGAGGCGGCGAACGGACCGCCCGTCGCGACACCGGCGTTGGCGACGACGACGTCCACCCGCCCGAACCGCTCCCGCACCTCGGCGGCGACCCGGGTCATCGCCTCGTGGTCGGTGACGTCGGCGTGCCAGTACGCGCCCTCGGTGTGCAGCCGCGCGCAGGCCTCCTTCAGCTCCTCGGGCTCCAGTCCGACCAGCGCCACCTTCATGCCGCGCGCGGACAGCTTGCGGGCGAGCAGCTCGCCCACGCCCCGAGCCGCCCCGGTGACCACCGCGACGCGCCCCTCCAGCTTCGACCCGCTCATGCGCCCTCCTTCAACTCGGCGTATTCGACGACCAGTTCCCGGATCCTGCGAGTGACAAGGTCCGGTGCCTCCACCGGTGTCATGTGCCCGATGCCGGGCAGCACGGTCAGCGAGACGCAGTGCGGCAGCGCGTCGGCCAGCGCCCGGGCGTGCACGGGCGGGGTCAGCCGGTCCGCCGTCCCGGCCACCACCGCCGTCGGCACCCGCAGCTCGCGCACCCCGTGGTCGAGGTCGAGCGCGTCCAGGACGCGCGACCACGCGTACCGGGCCCGGCGCGGGCAGGCGTGCACGATCCGCGCGCACGCCCTGACCATCACCGGCGACGAACCCGGGCCCATGGTGGCGTACTTGAGGATGCGCAGGGCGAGCGGTGTGACCGGGCCGAGCGGGGCGCGGGAGCCGAGGACGCGTCCGGTGAGCCAGGTGCGCAGCCGTCCCGGGCGCAGCAGCGGCACCACCAGCGACTCGGCGACCAGCCGCGAACTGCCCGTGCTGCAGAGCAGGACGGCCACCGCGTGGTCGCGGAAGCCGGGCCGGGAGGCGGCGGCCATGACCGTCATGCCGCCCATCGAGTGCCCGGCGATCACGGCCGGTTCGCCGGGCGCGAGGGTGGCGGCGAGCACGGCCTCGAGGTCGTCGGCCAGCGCCTCGGTGCCGCACGCCTCGCTCGCCGGGGAGCGTCCGTGGCCGCGCTGATCGTAGGCGATCACGCGGTGGTCGGCGCTCAGGTCGCGGATCTGCGCGGCCCAGAAGGCGGTCGAGCAGGTCCAGCCGTGCGCGAGGACGACGGCGGGCGCCGCCGGGTCGTCCGCGGGTCCGTGCACCTCGACGTGGAGCACGGCCCCGTCGGCGGAGGTCACGGTGAGGACGCGGGCGGGCTCGGCGGGGGCGTACGGGTCGGCGACGGCCACGGCCGGTGTCGTACGGCTCATGCGCCCGCCTCCACCGTGCGCCGCGTGCCGCCGTGTCCCCGTTCCGGGGCGGGGGCGCGCAGGACGTCGTACTCGGCGAGGTCCACGTGCCGGGTGGCGCGGCGGAACTCGGTCGTCGTGCCGGGCCAGACGGTGGTGTTGCGGCCGTTCGCGTCCAGGTACCAGCTCGTGCAGCCGCCGGTGTTCCACACCGTGCGCTTCATACGTTCCTGTACGCGGTGGTTCCAGGCGTCGACGGCGGCGGGGCGGGCGTCGAGCGCGGCCCGGCCGGAACCGCCGAGCAGGTCGAGCCGGCGTACGTAGTCGGCGAGGTAGTTGAGCTGGGACTCGATCATCAGGATCATCGAGGTGTTGGCGAGGCCGGTGTTGGGGCCGATGATCGACAGCCAGTTGGGGAACCCGGCCGCGGCGGTGCCGCGCAGCGCCGCCATGCCGCCCTTCCAGGACTCCGCGAGGGTGCGGCCGTCGGTGCCGACGACCCGTTCGGCGATCGGCATGTCGGTGACGTGGAAGCCGGTGCCGAGGACGATCGCGTCGGCCTCGGCCTCGCTGCCGTCCGCCGAGACGAGGGTGGAGCCGCGCACCTCGGCGAGGGCTCCGACGACGTCCGTGGTGGGCCGCGCGAGGGCCGGATAGTAGGTGTTGGACAGCAGGATGCGCTTGCAGCCGATGCGGTAGTCCGGGGTCAGACGGGCGCGCAGCGCCGGGTCCTTGATCACGCGGGCCATGTTCCGCCGGGCCAGCCGCTCCACCACGTCCAGCTCGCCCGGGAACCTGGTGAACGCCTGGACCTGCAACTCCCGGATGCCCCACAGCAGTCCGCGCCGCGCCTTGGCGGTGACGGGCAGCGCCCGGTGCAGTCCGCGTTCCAGAGGGCCGATGGCCCGGTCGGCGCGCGGCATGACCCAGGGCGGGGTGCGCTGGAAGAGGGTGAGGCGGGAGACCTGAGGCTGTATCTCCGGCACGATCTGGATGGCGGAGGCACCGGTGCCGACCACCGCGACCCGCTTGCCGCGCAGGTCGTAGTCGTGGTCCCAGCGGGCGGAGTGGAAGACCTTGCCGGGGAAGTCGGCGAGTCCCGGGATGTCGGGGGTCTTCGGCTCGGAGAGCGGCCCGGTGGCACTGACGACGAGGTCGGCGGTGAGGGTGCCCCGGTTCGTCCGGATCTCCCAGCGCATTCCCTCGTCGTCCCACCGCATCAGCTCGACCTCGGTGTTCAGGCGCAGGTGCGGGCGGAGCCCGAAGAGGTCGGTGACGTGCTCCAGGTAGGCGCGGATGTGCGGCTGCCCGGAGAAGGTGCGCGGCCATTCGGGGTTGGGCGCGAAGGAGAACGAGTACAGGTGCGAGGGCACGTCGCAGGCGCACCCCGGATAGCTGTTGTCGCGCCAGGTGCCGCCCACGGAGTCGGCCCGCTCCAGGACGACGAAGTCGGTGATCCCCTCCCGGCGCAGCCGCACGGCCGCCCCGATCCCCCCGAACCCCGACCCGACCACCGCCACGCGTACGTGCTCGCGCTCGAGCTCACGCTCGCTCTCATGCTCGGCCATGCCACCGCCTCCACGCCTCGTTGCGTACTCGCTCCACCACGGTCCGTGCGACCGCGCCAGTGAACACTGGCACAGTGGGACTGTAGGGCAGCGTTCTACTGCTGGGTAGGGGTTGCGGCGAGGAAAGTTACCGCGGGTACGGCATAGGGTGCCGGAGTGACGGGCGAAGGGGAGCGGCGCGAGTACCGCATGGCGGAGCTGGCCGAGGCGGCCGGCATCACGGTGCGCACACTGCGCTTCTACCGCGAGCGCAAGCTGATCCAGGCACCGCGCCGCGAGGGCCGTATCGCCTGGTACGACGACACGCACCTGGCCCGGCTGCGCACGATCTCCGGGCTCCTGGAGCGCGGCCACACGCTCACCGGGATAGCCGAGCTGGCCGAGGCCTTCGACCACGGCCGCGACGTCGGCGACCTGCTCGGCGTCGGCGCCCCGAGCGAGGAGACCCCGGTCCGCCTCACCCCCGAGGCGCTGGCCGACGTCTTCGGCTCCGAGGCCACCGCCGAGAACCTGGCCGCCGCGCTGGAACTGGGTTACCTCGGCACGGACGGCGCCGAGATCGTCCACGTCAGCCGCCGCCTGCTGGACGTCTCGGCGGCCCTGGTCCGCGAGGGCATCCCCCTGGCCGACGTCCTGCGCGCCGCCCGCCACGTCCGCGACCACGCCGAGGCCCTGGCGGACCTCTTCACCACCCTGATCCTCACCCAGGACCGCACCGGCGCAGACCTGCAACGCCTGCGCCCCCTGGCGAAGAGCGTCGTGGAGGCAGAACTCTCCATGGCCCTGGACAGACGAACCACCCCGTAGCGGGCCGCCCCGCAGGGGCCGGCCCTGAAGGGGCTCGGGGAACCACGGCCAACCCGCACCCGCCCACGCACGCGGCCCCCCGAGCCGCCAGGCGCCCCGACGGGGGTCAAAGGGGCAGCGCCCCTTGAGGGATGCACGGGAAGGGTAGGGGCGGCGGGGGGGGCGAAATCCCCTGGAGAACTCCCGCCTCGCCCCTCACCCCTCGCCCCTCACACGTCGTAGACGACAGTGACCGGCGCGTGGTCGGACCACCGCTCCTCATGCGACGCCGCCCGCTCCACGAACCCCTTCACCGCCCGCCCCGCAAGCCCCACCGTGGCCACCGCGAGATCGATCCGCCACCCCGAGTCGTTGTCGAACGCCCGCCCCCGGTACGACCACCACGTGTACGGCCCCGCCACCCCCGGATGCAACGCCCGCACCACGTCCACATACCCCCCGTCCCCCGCGTCGAGGACCCGCCCCAGCCACGCACGCTCCTCCGGCAGGAACCCGGAGTTCTTGACGTTGGCCCGCCAGTTCTTCAGGTCGGCCTCCTGGTGGGCGATGTTCCAGTCGCCGCACACCACCACCTCGCGCCCCTCGGCCGCGGCCCGCACCCGCAACTCCTTGAGGTGGACGAGGAATTCGTCCATGAACCGGACCTTCTCGTCCTGCCGCTCGGTGCCGACCTCCCCCGAGGGCAGATACAGGCTCGCCACGGTCACCCCGGGCAGATCCGCCTCGACGTACCGCCCACTGCCGTCGAACTCGGCGGAGCCGAATCCGACGCGCACACGGTCGGGCTCGCGCCGCGTGTAGAGGGACACCCCCGCACGCCCCTTCGCGGCGGCCGGCGCGTGCGTCACGTGCCACCCCTCCGGCGCCCGCACCGCCTCGGGCAACTGCTGCGGCTCGGCCCGCACCTCCTGCAGACAGAGCACGTCCGCCGAGGTCCCGGCGAGCCACTCGACGAAGCCCTTGCGCGCGGCGGCACGCAGGCCATTGACGTTCACGGAGGTCACGGTCAGCATCCCGGCACGATACCCGGGCTCACGGACGCCGCAGCGCGGCCACCTCCCGGCCCACCGCCCGGCAGCTGTCGACGAAGTCGCGCGCGGCGCCGGCGGTGACGTCACCGGCCCCGTGCACGGCACGGTTGCGCAGCAGGCGCAGCCGGTCGTAGATGTCGAGGGCGCTCTGCGACAGCCCGGCGGCGGCGAGTCCGACGCCGACCTCGGCGGGACGCCCGGCCCCTGGCTGTACGAAGGGGAGGTCGGCGAGCACGTCCAGGCAGAGCCGGTCCAGCGCGGTCCACGCGCTGACGACGGCCCCCACGGGCGAGACCTCGATCATCGCGCGCGCCTCCCGCAGCTCCTCCTGCCAGGGCTGCCGGGGCAGCTCCGAAGGCGACGGGGCTCCGTAGGGCAGTGGTTGCCCGTACGGCTGAGGCTGCCCGTACGGCTGAGGCTGCCCGTAGGCCTGGGGCTGCCCGTACGGCTGAGGCTGCGGGTATGGCTGCGGGTACGGCTGCGGCTGCGGGTACGGCTGCGGGTAAGCGGGCGGGAGCGGCGGAGCGAGACCGAAGTCCTGGTCCTGCCACTGGTCCTGGTCCTGGTCCTCGTCCCACGCACCCGGCTGCCCCGGCTCACCCGGCCCCGCGGGCTGTGGCCTCCGCATCCCCTCGGGCGGCGTTCCGGGGCTCGCGGGTTCCTCCTCGGCGGACTCGGACGCCTCGGCAGGTTCGGCCTCCCGCACCGGCGCGTCACCCGCCGGCACCGGCACCCGCCGTTGAGGCCCGACCGGTTCGGGCGTCTGCCGCTCCGGCGCCGCCGGCTCCGGAACGGGGAACTGCGGCGGCCCGTCCCCCGGCTGCTGCGGCACCTGCCCGTACCCCGGCGTCTGTGGCAACGGAGTCCACGGCGAGGACGGTCCGGGGTATCCGAACCCGGCGGGCGGCGCCGCATCCGCCGCGCCCTGCGCCTGGTCCAGCACCTCGCGCGCCTCCGCCGCGAACTCGATCGCACCGGCCGGCGTCTCCACCCGGGTCATCCGCGTGAGCGCCGCCCGTATCTGCGCCCGCAGCCCCCACACCAGGGCCAGCGTGACCACCGGCCACACAAGTGCCTGTACGTACTTCAGAACGAGCTCCGCAACCTCCACCACCCCATGGTGCCCGCGCCACACCGCTCACGGACCGGCTACGGAAAACCCGGCGGAGAATCGTCACCCGCGACGCGTACGCTGCACAGGCACACCTGTCACCTATCGCATAGAAGTACGATATCCCGCATGTTCATACGCCCCGTCTCCTTCGACCACCCCGACGCCGTCAAGCTCAATGACGAGGTACAGGCCGAGTACGACCTGCGCTACGGCGACGGCGGCGACATGACTCCGCTGGACCCGGCGATGTTCGACCCGCCCACCGGTCTCTACCTGATCGCGTACGACGAGTTCGACCGCCCGGTCGCGACCGGTGGCTGGCGCACCCAGAACGCCGGCGACGAGGGTTACGAGGACGGGGACGCCGAGCTCAAGCGGATGTTCGTGGTGGCCGAGGCGCGCGGCCGGGGCCTGGCCCGCCGCGTCCTGTCTCGGCTCGAGGACGACGCCCGCGCGGCGGGCCGCACCCGCATGGTCCTGGAGACCGGCACCAAGCAGCCGGAGGCCATCGGCCTGTACACCTCCAGCGGCTACGCGCCCTGCGCCAAGTTCGGCTACTACCGCCACTACCCGGACAGCCGCTGTTACGCCAAGCCGCTGTAGCGGCGCCGCAGGCACGGCGGGCCTCACGCCCGCAGGAACGCCAGCACCGCCAGCACCCGGCGGTGGGTGTCCTCGGCCGGGGGCAGGTCCAGCTTGGTGAGGATGCCGCCGATGTGTTTGCCGACGGCCGCCTCGGAGACGACCAGCTCCCTGGCTATCGCCCCGTTGGACCGGCCCTCGGCGACCAGCGCCAGCACCTCCCGCTCGCGCGGGGTGAGCCGCTCCAGCGGGTCCCGCCGTCGGCGCAGCAACTGCCGTACGACCTCGGGGTCGACGACCGTGCCGCCGGCCGCGACCTCGCCGAGCGCGTCCACGAACTGCTCGACCTGACCGACCCGGTCCTTGAGCAGATAGCCGACGCCGGATCCGTCCCCGGAGTCGAGCAGCTCGGCGGCGTACTCACGCTGCACGTACTGGCTGAGGACGAGGACCGGCCGCCCCGGGCGCTCCGCGCGCAGCCGCACGGCCGCGCGCAGGCCCTCGTCGTTCAGGTCGGGCGGCATGCGCACGTCGGTCACGACGACGTCGGGGGCGTGCGCCGCGACGGCGGCGAGCAGCGCGGGCGCGTCGCCGACGGCCGCCACGACCTCGTGCCCGAACCGGGTGAGCAGCCCGACGAGCCCATCCCGCAGCAGCACACTGTCCTCGGCGAGGACTACGCGCAGGGACCGAGGCCCCCCGGCGGTCGCGCCGTCGGGAGAGGCGTCGTCGGAGGCTGGCTCGGCTCGCAAGGGATCTCCACACGCAGCAGGGTCGGTCCGCCCCGCGGGCTGGACAGGGAGAGTCTGCCATCGAGCACCGACACCCGGTCCGCGAGCCCGGTCAGCCCGCTGCCGGCGGCCGGATCGGCGCCG
This sequence comes from Streptomyces sp. B3I8, assembly GCF_030816915.1. Classification (NCBI taxonomy): domain Bacteria; kingdom Bacillati; phylum Actinomycetota; class Actinomycetes; order Kitasatosporales; family Streptomycetaceae; genus Streptomyces; species Streptomyces sp. B3I8. The sequence continues at coordinate 2,953,901 of NZ_JAUSYN010000002.1, forward strand.
CCGTCGCCGTCGTCGGAGACGGTGAGGACCAGCCGTCCGCCGCGCTGCCCGCCCTCGACCCGCGCCCGGCCGGCGCCGCTGTGCCGGGCCACGTTGGCGAGCGCCTCGCAGACGACGAAGTACGCGGCGGCCTCGACGGGCGGGGACAGCCGGCCGGGCAGGTCGAGGGCGACGTCCACGGGGACCGGGGAGCGGTCGGCGGCATCGGCGACGGCGGCCACGAGGCCGTAGTCGGCCAGGACGCGCGGGTGGATGCCCCGGATCAGCTCGCGCAGTTCGGCCAGTGCCCGGCCCGCCTCCTCGTGCGCGGCGGCGAGCCGGTCGGCGAGCGGACCGGGGGGTGCGTCGAGGCGGGCCAGGCCCAGGCTCATGGTCAGCGCGACCAGGCGCTGTTGCGCCCCGTCGTGCAGATCGCGTTCGATGCGCCGGCGCTCGGCCTCGGACGCGTCGACCAACCGCACGCGGGAGCGCACGAGTTCGGTGACCCGCGCACTGTCCTGGCCGTGGCGCTTCGGGGTGAGCAGAGCGCGCGTCAGCTCGCCGCACGCGCCCGCGAGCGCCCCCAGCGCGTACCCGGCGGGAACCAGCAGCACCAGCCCCAGCAGCGCGACCGTCCAGGCGGCGGGCCAGGTGTCCACCGTCCACACCTTGACCACCTTGGCCTCCCCGTACCGCCCCACCAGCGCGGGCGCGGCGGCCAGCGAGAGCGGCACGCCCAGGCCGCCGACGACCAGGGCGGCGTCGAGCGGCCAGAGCACCGTCGCGAACAGCACCGCGTACCCGAACTCCCGCCAGGTGGCGCCCTCACGCAACCGCAGCGCGAGCCAGTGCCAGGCTCCCGGTTCCTCGGGCGTGCGGTGCGCGCGGGGCGGCGGGGTCAGCCCCAGCAGGGCGAGCCGGCGCCGCTCAACGGCCGCGACCGGGATTCCGGCGAGTGCGGTGAGTACGAGCAGCGGCAACCCCACCAGGACGAGCGCGAGCACGCCCCCGGCCAGGGAGAGCACCGCGAGCGCCACCAGCGTCACGGCCCCGGCGACCGCCCCCGACAACAGGAACAGCACCGCCCGCCAGGGCCACGCGGAGACCGCGTAGCGGGGATGGCGCAGGGCCCGCCACAATCGCGGGTCGCTCTTGGGTGCTTCGCCGGGGCGTGTGCCGGTCACCGGGTGCATGCCGGTCACCGTAGAAGGCCGTCGTACGGCTGTGCCATCGGTCCGGCCCCCGGGTCGGGGGTATGTCTGGCCCCACCCCGGGTCTCGCCCCTGCCGCACTGCGCCCGCCTGGCACCGGACGGTTTCGTGGAGCCGTACGGAGAACCGTGCAGGAGCGGCGGGGCGAGAGGCGGAGAACGATGGACGCGGCGGTACGACTGACCGGGGTGACCCGGGAGTTCGAGACGGACGGCGGGGGCCGGGTACGAGCGCTGGACGGCGTCTCGCTCGCCTTCCCGCGCGGCGGTTTCACGGCCGTCATGGGGCCCTCCGGGTCGGGCAAGTCGACGTTGCTGAGCTGCGCGGCGGGGCTCGACCGGCCGACGTCGGGCTCGGTCACGGTCGGCGGCACGGAGCTGACGGCGCTGGGCGAGCGTCGTCTGACGCTGCTGCGGCGCGACCGGATCGGGTTCGTGTTCCAGGCGTTCAACCTGCTGCCCTCGCTGACCGCCGCGCAGAACGTGGCGCTCCCGCTGCGGCTGGCCGGCCGGCGCCCGGCCCGGTCCGACGTACGGGCCGTACTGCACCGGGTGGGGCTCGGCGACCGCGCCGGGCACCGGCCCTCGGAGCTGTCGGGCGGCCAGCAGCAGCGGGTCGCCCTGGCACGGGCACTGATCACCCGCCCGCGGGTCCTGTTCGCCGACGAACCGACGGGCGCACTGGACGCGTCGGCCGGACGCGAGGTGCTGAACCTGCTGCGGGCGGTGGCCGACGAGGGGGACGGCGGGGGAAGCGGGAACGGTGAGGGAAGCAAGGACGGCGGGCGGACCGGCGGCACGGTGGTCATGGTGACCCACGACCCCGTGGCCGCGGCCCACGCCGACCGGGTCGTCTTCCTGGTCGACGGCCGGGTGGCCGGGGAACTGCCGGGCGCGTCGGCGCGGCGCATCGCGGCGACGCTGGCGGACCTCGAACTCCCGGCGCCGGCCGCGCCTTTCGAGGGACGCACCCGGGGACGTACCCGGCGGGAGACGGCTCCGTGCTGAGTGTCGCGCTCGGAACCCTGCGGACCCGCTGGACCTCCTTCGCCGCGAGCTTCGTCGCGCTCGCGCTCGGGGTTGCGCTGATCGCCGTGATGGGCACCGCCCTCGCCGCCACCCTGGACGCGCCCGAGCAGCCACCGGAACGGTTCGCCGTCGCACCGGTGGTGGTGCAGGGGGCGCGCACCCTGCGCGTACCGACCACGCACGGCGTACGCACCGAGCCGCTCGCGCGCCCGCGCCCGGTCCCCGCCCGCACCGTCGCCGCACTGCGCCGGCTCGGCACGGTCGTCGGGGACCGCGCGTTCCCCGTACGGGTGACGGGCGGCCCGGACGGGGTGGTGGGCCACCCGTGGCCGACAGCGGCGTACGCCCCGTACTCGCTGGTGACGGGGCGCGCTCCGCAGGCGGACGACGAGGTGGTCGCCACGGTCGGCTGGACGCGGACGGGCACCCGACTGCGCACGGCCCGGGGCACGGTGCGGGTCGTGGGAACAGCGGCAGCCGCGCCGCCGCGAGGCACCCGCTCCGGACCCGGCGGCCCTGCCGCAACCGCCCCCTTCGAAACCGCTCTCTTCTACACCACCCACCGGGCGGCCCGCCTCTCCCCCGTCGGCCTCCAGCTCGTCGTCGAGGCAGGGCCGGAGGCGGTGCGCCGGGCGGTGGGGCACGCCGACGGCGTCCGGGTGCTCACCGGCGACGCGCGCCGGCTGGCGGACGCCGACCCGGACCGGGACGCCGAGGCCCTCACGGCGCTGAACGCGCTGTTCGGCACGGCGGGCGGGGTCAGCGGCTTCGTCTCGGTGTTCGTGGTGGCGTCGACGTTCGCCTTCGCGGTCGCCGGACGGCGTCGGGAACTGGGCCTGCTGCGCACGGTGGGCGCGACGCCGGGCCAGGTCCGCCGGCTGGTCCTGACCGAGGCACTGCTCGTCGGCGTGCTCGCCTCGGCGGCCGGCTGCGCGCTCGGCGCGTGGGGCGCGCCGCACCTGGCCGGGTGGGTGGTCGACGCGGGCCTGGCGCCGGGGTGGTTCACGGTGGGCGGTCACGCGTGGCCGTACCACGTGGCGTTCTGGACGGGTCTCATGGTGGCGTGCTCCGGCGCGGCGACGGCCGCCGTACGCGCGGGGCGGGTGCGCCCGGCGCAGGCTCTGCGGGAGGCGGCGGTGGACCGCGGCACACTGCCGTGGAGCCGTCGGCTGATCGGCGCCGCCCTGCTGCTCACGGCCGCCGTGACCCTGGCCCTGACGCTGCTGGGGGACCCCGGCGAGCTGCTGCACCGCAAGTCGTACACCAGCCGTCCGATGCTGCTGATCAGCGCGGTGGCGGTGGTGTCCCCGGTCCTGGTGCGCCCGCTGGTACGGCTGCTGACCGCCTTGCCGGCCCGGCTGCCGTCGGCCACGGGGATGCTGGTGCGCGAGGGCGTGGCCGCCGGTGCGCGCCGGGCCTCCTCCGTCGTCGCGCCGGTGCTGGTCACGGTCGCCCTCGCGGGCTCGCTGCTCGGTGCGACGGGAATGCTGAGCGCGTCGAAGACGGCCGAACTGCGGGAGCACACAGCCGACTTCGTCCTCACCCCCGCCATGGCCTCCGCGACGGACGGCTTCGACGCGGCCACGCTGGACCGGTTGCGGAGGGTGCCTGGGGCGGTGGTCTCGGCCACCGCCGGTACCGAGGTGTACGTCGTGGAGGACGGCGTGGCGCCGATCGGTTCCGAGGCCCGCGCCGCCGACCCCGCCGCGCTCGCGGCCACCGTACGGCTGCCGGTGACGGCGGGCCGGCTGTCGGCGCTGGACGACGACTCGATCGTCGTCAACGAGGAATGGGCGCGGCACACGGTGGGGCAGCGGGTGACGGTGTGGCGCGGCGACGGCACGCGCCGGTCCCTGCGCATCGCGGCGGTCCTGGCCACCGGCACCGGGGACAACGGCGCGTACGTCACCCGGGCCAACGCGGCGGGCGCCCCGGTGGACCGGGTCGACGTGGGGGTGGCGCGGGGTGCCGACGCGGGAACGGTGGCCCGGTCACTGCGCACGGCGGCGAAGGCGTCCGGCGCACGGGTCCGGACGAGGGCGCAGTGGGTGTCGGCGCACGCCCCGGGCACCACTCGCACGACCCGCCTTGGCTACGCGCTGGTTCTGGGCATCGCCCTGCTGTACACGGCCGTCTCCCTCGTCGGCACGCTGACCATGTCCACCGCGGCCCGCATCGACGACCTGCGCACCCTGCGCCTGACCGGCGCGACCCGCGCCCAACTCCTGCGCCTCACCGCGGCGGAGACCCTGACCCTGGTGGCCACAGGCACCCTGCTCGCCCTGGCGACGACGGCGGCCGACCTGGCCGGCCTCCACATCGCCCTGAGGCTCCAGTCGGCCCCGGCCCCCCTGGCCTTCCCCTGGACAGCAATGGCCGCGACCGCGACGACCTGCGCCCTGCTCGCCACCGCGGCCGGCCTGCTCCCCACGGCCCTCGCCCTCCACGGCCACGGCCGTTCCGGTGCCCTCGGGGCACGGTGACTCGCACCGGGCCGTCAACGCGGAGATCCCGCCCGATCAACCAGATCGGACGGGATCTCATGTGCGTGGACCTGAGGGGATTCGAACCCCTGGCCCCCTCGATGCGAACGAGGTGCGCTACCGGACTGCGCCACAGGCCCTTGCAACGGGTGAAACTCTAGCATCCCCGTCCGGGTGCTCGGTAATCGGTTCCCGGGCAGGTCAGCCGAGCCGCGGTGGGAGCGTCACTCGTTGGCGGCGCGGGGGCGGTCGCCGTCCTCGTACTGGTCGAAGAGGGGGGTGCGGCCGCGGCCGCGGGAGCGGCGGGCCGACGCGGCGCGGCGGGCGTCGCTGCGGCCGGAGCCGCTCTCCGGTTTCTCCTGCGCCGAACCGGCAGAGGGCCCGGAGGTCTCCGAAGACTCCGGGGCCTCGGAGCGCTCCGGGCGGGCGGCGCGGTCGTGGGCCTCGCGCGGGCGGGCGCCGCTGTCGTGGTCGGTGCCGGTCTCCGGGTCGGCCGCGCTGGAGCGGGCCGCGCTCCAGGTGTCCGGCGCGGACAGGTCGACGTGCGGCGTCGCGCGCGGGGCGACCGGTGCGGTGACGTACGTCGGCAGCGGCACCGGGACCGGGTCCCAGCTGTCGCCGTGGCCGGGCAGGCGCTGCCGTTCGCGCTGCTGGTCGACCCACTCGGCGTGGTCGGTCTGCTCGACGAGCGCGCGGCGGTCGGCGGCGAGCGCGGACAGTCCGGGGTCGGTGGCGGGTTCGGGTCCGTCCTCCGGTTCGTCGGTGTCGGCGTCGACGGTGGCCGCGCGCTGCCGGGGCCGGCGCTCGCGCAGCCGCTGCGCGGCGACCTCGGCGCGCTGCCGGTCCATCTGGTACGCGAACCGCTTGCGCTCCTGCGCCCGCAGATGGGCGATGTATCCGCTGAGCAGCGCGGCCGGGACCGCCGGCACCCACAGGAAGGCGAGTCCGCCCACCGCGGCGACGATCGCCCCCAGGCTGAAGACGAGGAACAGCATCACCGTCGTGCGCCGCCGGCGCGCGAGCACCTTGGAGCGCCGGGCACGCGCGAGGGCCTCCGCCGACTGCGGCCGACGCGCCGCCGGAACGGACCGGGACGGCGCCTTGGCGGCCTGCTGCCGCTCCCGGACCTGCTGCCGCTCCGGGTCGTCGTTCTTCGACCTGGCGGCCGGAACACCCGGGGCGTCGCTCTCCGACGGGGCGGGCCGGGCGGACGGCGCGCCCTTCTGCGGCGGCACCGGCGCGGACCGCTGCGGCGGCGGGGCGATCCTGGTGTGCGCGCGCTGTCCGGCCGGGGGCATGGCGAAGGCCCGGACGTCCACCGAGGCGGTGACGTCGTCCGGGTCGGCGTCGCGCTCCGACTCGTCGGCGGAGCGGGCGCGCAGGTCCCTGGCGTACCGGCGCTCCATTCCCGCCCGTCCGGAAAGCAGCCGGATGGCGGTGCTGAAGCGTTCCGTCGGACGGGCCTCGTTCAGCTCGTCCTGCCTACGGAGCCACATCGGCACCAAGTAGGCGGCCCAGGCCCCGACAATGACTGCGTAGATGAGGCCGCTGCTGCTCACGCTCACACGGTAGAGGGGTTTACGTGAGGCCATCCGCCAATTGAGCCGGTGTGTCGCACGATCCGGCTGATATTTCGAGCTTTTTTTGTGATCGATGCGGCCACAAGCCCGACCGCTCCGGGATGTAATTCGAACAGCAATTCGAACGCATTTCTTATTTGCTGGTTCCGCCCGCCCGTTCGGCCCGCCGCCGGCGCCAGCGCGCGAGCAGTCCTTCGGGGACCTCCTCCGCGGTCAGCGCGAAGACGAGGTGGTCGCGCCAGGCGCCGTCGATGTGGAGATAACGCGGGCGCAGCCCCTCCTCGCGGAATCCGAGTTTCTCCACCACCCGCCGGCTCGGCCGGTTCTCCGGGCGAATGCAGACCTCCACCCGGTGCAGTCCGACGGTGCGGAAACAGTGGTCCACGACGAGCGCGACCGCCGTCGGCATCACCCCGCGGCCCGCGACCGCCTCGTCCACCCAGTATCCGACGTGCCCCGAGCACATCGATCCCCAGGTGATTCCCGCCACCGTCAACTGGCCGACCAGGCGGCCCTGGTACTCGATCACGAAGGGCAGCATCCGGCCCGCGTGCGCCTCGGAGCGCAGGTGCCGGACCATCTGCCGGTAGGTCGGGCGGTGGACTATCGGGCCGCTGGGCGTGGGCGGCGGGATCGTGGCCTCCCAGGGGCGCAGCCAGTCGCGGTTGCTCCGGTTGACCTCGCGCCAGGCCCGCTGGTCGCGCATTCTTATCGGCCTCAGGACGACGTCGCCGTCCGTCAGTTCGACGGGCCATGACGGGGTGTTCAGCACGCACCCCCGGCACTCGGTCCGGCGGGGTCACCTTCGCGGACGCGGGCGGGATCGCCCTCGCGGACCTGGGCGCCTTGGACGTGGTCGCCGCCGCGGAGTTGGTCGACCGCGTGTCTCAGCAGGGGTTCCAGGACCGCCAGGCCGTCCTTCACCCCGCCGGTGGAGCCGGGAAGGTTGACGATCAGGGTGCCGTCGGCGACTCCGGCCAGGCCCCGGGAGAGGGCGGCGGTGGGCACCTTGTCGCGGCCGTACGCCCGGATGGCCTCCGCGATGCCGGGGACCTCGCGGTCGAGCACCGCGCGGGTCGCCTCGGGGGTGCGGTCGGTGGGCGAGATGCCCGTGCCGCCGGTGGTGACGATCACGTCGTAGCCCGCCTCGACGGCCGCGCGCAGGGCGGCCTCGACGGGGTCGCCGTCGGGGACGACCCTGGGGCCGTCGACGGCGAAGCCGAAACGGCGCAGGCCCTCGGCGATCAGCGGGCCGCCCCTGTCCTCGTAGACCCCGGCGGCGGCCCGGTTGGAGGCGGTCACGACCAGCGCGCGGTGGGGCGTGCCGCCGCCGGTGGCGTCGTGTGTCATGACCGGCTCCAGTCGCCCGACGCGCCGCCCGTCTTCTCCTCCACCCGCACGTCCGTGATGACCGCCCCCTTGTCGACCGCCTTGACCATGTCGATCACGGTGAGCGCGGCGACGGAGACGGCGGTGAGGGCCTCCATCTCGACGCCCGTGCGGTCCGTGGTGCGCACCGCGGCCCGGATCTCCACGGCGTCGTCCGCGACCGACAGGTCCAGCGTGACACCCGACACCGACAACGGGTGGCACAGCGGGATGAGATCCGGGGTGCGCTTGGCGCCCATGATGCCCGCGATGCGCGCGGTGGCGAGCGCGTCGCCCTTGGGCATCCCCTCACCGCGCAGGAGTTCGACCACGCGCGGTGAGACCAGCACGCGGCCGGTGGCGCGTGCGGTGCGCTCGGTGACGGCCTTGCCCGAGACGTCGACCATGCGGGCGGCGCCCGCGTCATCGAGGTGCGTCAGTCGGTCCTGCGTGCTCATGTGGTGTGCGCTCCCGGTCACGGCCCGGGCCCGGGCGGTCGGGCGCCGGGCCTGTGTGCAGCGACACGCTACCGCCAACCGGCGCCGGACGGCCGGACGGAGCCCCCGCGTCCGGGCCCGCGGGGCCCCGCGGGGACCACCGCGGGGCCGCCGCAGGGCCGCCGCAGGGCCGCCGCAGGGCCGCCGGGGCACGTCCCGCCCGTGAGCCGAGCACGTGCCCGTGAGCCGGACCCGTCAGCCGAGCAGCACGACCTCGACCTCCGTGCCGGGTTCCACCGACTCCACGTCCTCCGGGATCACGATCAGCGCGTTGGCGCGGGCGAGGGCCGCGACGAGGTGGGACGAGGCCCCGCCGACGGGGGTCACGTCGCCGCCGGCGTACCGGCCGCGCAGGAACTGGCGGCGGCCCGCGGGCGAGGTGAGCGCCTTGTCGGCGGCCAGGACGGCGCGGAGGGTGGGCCGGTGCACGTTCTCCAGGCCCATCAGGGCACGGAGCGCGGGCCGGACGAACAGCTCGAAGGAGACGTACGAGGACACGGGGTTGCCCGGGAGGGCGAGCAGCGGGACGTGGTCGGGACCGACAGTGCCGAAGCCCTGCGGTTTGCCGGGCTGCATGGCCAGCTTGCGGAAGTCGACACCGGGCCCGGCCGGTGCCTCCGCGCCGTCCCCGTCGCCCTCGGCGCTCTCGGTGCCCTGGCCGGAAGTCCCGTCGCCGACGTCGGACAGCGCCTCCTTGACGACGTCGTACGCCCCGACGCTCACCCCGCCGGTGGTGACCACCAGGTCGGCGCGGACGAGTTGGTCCTCGATGGTGGCGCGCAGGACGTCGGCGTCGTCGGTGACCGCGCCGACCCGGTAGGCGATCGCCCCGGCGTCCCGGGCGGCGGCGGTGAGGGCGAAGCTGTTGGAGTCGTAGATCTGGCCGGCGCGCAGTTCCCCGCCGGGCTGGACCAGTTCGCTGCCGGTGGAGATGACAACCACGCGCGGGCGCGGGCGCACCCGTACGGAGCCGTGGCCGACGGCGGCGAGCAGGGCGATCTGGGAGGGGCCGAGGACGGTGCCGGCCTCCAGGGCGCGCTCGCCGGCCGTGGTGTCGCTGCCCTTGGCGCGCACGTGCGCGCGTGCCTCGGCGGGGCGGTGGACCAGAACCTGGCCGGTGGCGCCCTCGGGGGCGGCGCTGTGGGCGGTCATCCTGGTGACGGGACCGCCGCCGAGGCCGCCGTCGGTCCACTCCACGGGGACGACGGCCTCGGCGCCCGGCGGCAGCGGGGCGCCGGTCATGATGCGGGCGGCCTCCCCGGGGCCGACGCGCGGCGGGTCCCCGGCACCGGCCGCGACATCACCGACGACCGTGAGGGCCGCCGGGAACTCCTCGCTCGCGCCCGCGACGTCCGCGACCCGCACCGCGTACCCGTCCATGGAGCTGTTGTCGAAGGGCGGCAGCGACACCGGCACCATCACGTCCTCGACCAGGACGCAGCCCTGGGCGTCGAGGAGTTGCAGCTCGATGGGTTCCAGGGGGCGGACGGTGGAGAGGACGTCCTGCAGGTGCTCGTCCACCGACCACAGGCGGTCCGGTTCGTCGGGGCGGGTCGCGGCGGCGCTCACGTTCGCTGCATCTCCTCGGTCACGTAATGGCGGAGCCAGGCCCGGAAGTCGGGTCCCAGGTCCTCACGTTCGCACGCGAGTCTGACAATGGCACGCAGATAGTCGCCGCGGTCGCCGGTGTCATAGCGCCGGCCCCGGAACACGACGCCGTGCACGGGGCCGCCGGACCTGCTCTCGGCGGTGGTCGCCGAGGTGTGGGTCTCGGCCAACTGCTGGAGGGCGTCGGTGAGCTGGATCTCGCCGCCGCGGCCGGGCTCGGTCTTGCGCAGTATGTCGAAGACACGCGGGTTGAGGACGTAGCGGCCGATGATGGCGTAGTTCGACGGGGCGTCGGCCGGCTCGGGCTTCTCGACCAGGCCGGTCACCTCGACGACGTCGTCCTCCTCGGTGGGCTTCACGGCGGCACAGCCATAGAGGTGGATCTGCTCGGGCGCCACCTCCATGAGGGCGACGACGCTGCCGCCGGTGCGTTCCTGGACCTGGACCATGCGGGCGAGCAGGGGGTCGCGGGGGTCGATCAGGTCGTCGCCGAGGAGGACGGCGAAGGGCTCGTCGCCGACGTGGGGGGCGGCGCACAGCACGGCGTGGCCGAGGCCTCGGGGGTCGCCCTGGCGGACGTAGTGAATGGTGGCGAGGTCGCTGGACTCCTGGACCCTGGCGAGACGCCCGGCGTCGCCCTTGCGCTGGAGGGCCGACTCCAGTTCGTAGTTGCGGTCGAAGTGGTCCTCCAGGGGGCGCTTGTTACGGCCCGTGATCATGAGAACGTCGTCGAGCCCCGCGGACACGGCCTCTTCGACCACGTACTGGATCGCCGGCTTGTCCACGACCGGCAGCATCTCCTTGGGAGTGGCCTTGGTCGCCGGCAGGAATCGTGTACCGAGGCCCGCCGCGGGAATGACGGCCTTGGTGATCCTGCTGATCCTTGGGTTCGACTCAGTCATGTCCGTCACCATATCCGGTCGATATGTGCGGAATCTGTGGGACTGATCGATCCGCTCTCATATGAGTCTTTTGGAAAGGTTACGGAAACTGCCTGTGAGTCACATGGGAGCCGGATCTGAGTCTGCCAAGCGCGGGTTGCGGCGGGAACTCCTCGCGGTGAGGCGCGGATTGACGACGGATGACGTCCAGGGGGCGGCGAGGGCACTCGCGGAGCGCGCGCGGGGGCTGCCGGAGCTGGCGGGGGCGCGCACGGTGGCGGCGTACGTCTCCGTGGGGCGCGAACCGGGTACCCGCGCGCTCCTGGACGGGCTGCACGCCCGCGGGGTGCGCGTGCTGCTGCCGGTCCTGCTGCCGGACGACGACCTCGACTGGGGCCGGTACGCCGGACCCGGCTCGCTGGCCCGCGTGGAGCGCGGCGGCCGGATGACGCTGTGGGAGCCCGCCGGGGAGCGGCTCGGCACGGAGGCGGTGCTGTCCGCCGACGCCGTACTGCTGCCCGGGCTCGCCGTCGACGGGCGCGGGATGCGGCTGGGACGCGGCGGGGGCTCCTACGACCGGGTGCTGGCGCGGCTGGAACGCGCGGGCGCCGCACCGGCGCTGGTGGTCCTGCTGTACGACACGGAGATCGTGCCCGAGGTGCCCGCCGAGCCGCACGACCGCCCGGTGCACGCGGTGGTGACGCCGTCGGGGGTACGGCGCTTCGGCTGACCGCGCACGGTGGGGGTACCGGGCGCGGTGGGGGCCTCGGACCGCGCGGAGGCCCCCGGCACGGCGGAAGGGCCCTCCACGCGCGCGTGGAGGGCCCTTCCCGAGTTCGCCGGTCCCTGGACCGGGGCTACCCGCTCACGGCTTCAGCACCAGCGTGTCGCCCGTGCTGTCGGCGACCGCCTTCGCCGAGAATTTCCAGGGCAGCAGTTCGCCCTTGACCCACTTGTCGGTCTGGTCGGTGTAGTGCGCGCTGTAGGCGTGCCCCGAGGCCCCGGTGAGGTTGATCCACTTGGACTTGTCGAGGTCCCCGAGGTTGACGACCATCCGCATCGACGGCACCCACAGGGCCTCGTACCCGCCGGCCGCGTTCCAGCCGGTGGCGTTGACCGTCGCCTCGCCGCCGCTGAGCTTCCACGGACCCCGGTTGAGCATGTACTTGAGGAACGAGGGGCCCTCGGTGCCCAGGGTCTGGTTCTTCAGGTTGAGCTGGTGCAGCCGGCCCCAGCTCCAGGAGTCGACGTCCTTGCCCATCTTGGCGGTCAGTTCCCAGCGCGCGTCCCGCATGGCGCGGGCGAACAGCTCGTCGCGGGTCCTGGTCGCCTTGTCGGTGCGCGTCCCGGGCGACTGCCACCAGGCGTTCTTCGGGTCGTCGAGGAGGTTGCGCACCACCTCGAACCAGCGGTCGCCGCCGTCCGGCTGCGCCTGGGAGGCATCGCGCTGACCGCACTCGCGCACCTTGCGCTCCTCGTCCGCCGGGCCGGTGTTGTCGGCCGGCTCGACGTACAGGCACTCGCCCTTGACGCGCAGTTCCTTGGGGAGCTTGTTCCCGAACGCGAGCTGGAGGATGTTGCGCCACACGGAGTTGAAGTAGGCGGCCGCGCCCGAATCGGCGTCCTGGGTGTAGTCCCAGCCCTCCAGGAGCTTCTGCGCCTGGCGCACGTACTTGTTCGAGACGTCGATCTTGAGCAGCTTGGGAACCAGCAGCTTGGCGATCTCGCTGCTGTTGTCGAGCTGCATCTGCCGCATGTCGTCGGTGGAGATCTTGCCGCCGTCGTCGATCTTGGACTTGATCAGGTCCGTGATGCGCTGGCTGCGGCTGCCGTAGCCCCAGTCGGTGGTCAGGGTGTACGGGTACTTGTCCTTGGCGACGGCGGCCTGGTTGGCGGTGACGATGTAGCCGCGCTTCGGGTTGTACTCGTAGGGCAGTTGGGACTGCTTGAGGTAGCCGTTCCACTTGTGCTTGGAGTCCCAGCCGGGCGCCGGGACGGACCCGTCGTCGCCCTTGACCCGCGTGGGGATCCTCCCGGGGAGCTGGTAGCCGATGTTGCCCTTGGTGTCGGCGTAGACGAGGTTCTGCGAGGGGACCTCGAAGTCGGTCGAGGCCTTGCGGAAGCTCGTCCAGTCGGACGCCCTGTCGATGTCGAAGATGGCGTCCATGGTGTTGCCCGGGTCGAGCGCGGTCCAGCGCAGCGCGAGACCGTAGCCGTCGCCGCGGTCGGGGGCGGCGGTGTCGACGGTGGCCTTCTTGCCGACCTTGACGAGCTCGTCGTCGCGGTCGGAGAGCAGGGGACCGTTGTTGGTCTCGCGGACGACGATCGTCTTGCTCCTGCCGCCGGCGACCTCGATGGTCTCCTTGCGGGAGGTGAACGGCACGGTCTTGCCGTCGTAGAGGTAGCCGTCGCCGCTGAGCTTCTCCAGGTACAGGTCGCTGACGTCGACCCCGGAGTTGGTCAGGCCCCAGGCGACGTCCTTGTTGTGGCCGATTATGACGCCCGGCAGGCCGGCGAAGGTGTAACCGGCGACGTCGTACCGGCACTTGCTGGAGACGGTGCGGCAGTGCAGGCCCATCTGGTACCAGACCGACGGCAACGAGGCCGACAGGTGCGGGTCGTTGGCCAGCAGCGGCTTGCCCGTGATCGTGTGGGCGCCCGAGACGACCCACGAGTTGGAGCCGATGCCGTTGCCGTTCACGCCGACGGCCGTGGGGACGTCGTCCAGGACGTGGTAGAGGCCCGCGAGCTGGCTCTGGACGCCCGAGCCGGTGGTTCCCGCCGTGCTCCCCGCCGTGGAGGAGCCCGTGGTGCCCGTCGTGCCCGTGGTGCCCGTGGTGCCGCCCGTGCCCGTCGTGCCGGTCGTGCCGCCGGTCCCCGTGGTACCGCCGACGCCGGTGCCGGTCCCGCCCGTGGTGCCGCTGGTGCCCGACGAACCCGTGCCCGTGGCGCTCTGCTCGAACGCCTCGGTGAGCTCGTCGTACGCGCCCTCCTGGACGATCGGCTTGTTGCGGCCGTAGGGGTACTCCGGGTAGAGGTCGGCGATCTGCTTCGGGCCGAGCCTGCTCGTCATCAGGGCGCGGTCTATCTCGTCCTGCATGTTGCCGCGCAGGTCCCAGGCCATCGCCTTGAGCCAGGAGATCGAGTCGACGGGCGTCCATTCCTGCGGCTTGTAGTCGTTGGTGAAGCCCAGCGCCGCGTACTCCAGGGAGATGTCCTTGCCGTCCTTGCCCGCGAGGTAGGCGTTGACGCCCTTGGCGTAGGCCTGGAGGTTCTTCTTGGTGGCGGCCGACAGCTTGGTGTCGTACTCCTTCTTCGCCACCCGGTCCCAGCCCAGCGTGCGCAGGAACTCGTCGTTGTCGATCTGGTCCTTGCCGAACATCTCCGACAGGCGCCCCGACGTCATGTGGCGGCGCACGTCCATCTCGTAGAACCGGTCCTGGGCCTGGACGTAGCCCTGGGCCATGAAGAGGTCCGCGTCGGAGGAGGCGTAGATCTGCGGGATCCCGTGGTCGTCCCGTTTCACGTCGACGGGGCCGGACAGACCGTCGAGCGTTATCGAGCCCTTGGTCTGCGGGAACGAGGCGCGCACGGTGCTGACCGACCAGAACGCGCCGTAGGCCACGCCCGCGACGACGGCCAGGACCAGCACGATGACGAAGAGACGGCCTCTGCGCCCCTTCTTCCTGCCGGACTTGCCGGGCTCCTGACCGGAAGAGGCGGTGGTGTTGGGGGGCATCGCTGTCCTTGCGTCCTTACACGAGCGGCAGACGGGCAGTGCTTACGGGCGTTGCTACGGGCAGTGCTTGCGGCTGGGCTTGTCGGCTCTGCTTTCGCTTGAGCGCTGGAGCAACCATAGGCGCAGGGCCCCAGCGGCCTTGACGCGGAGTCGGGAACCGGCCGGACGGAAGTTCGAGAAGCCGCGTCCGAACGTCAAGAAAGCGTCAAGAGTTAGGTAAGGTAACGAACTACCGGCATCGAAGCGCACGGCAGTGTCCGACTTTCGGTGCTCGAATACTCCACATCTGCCCGGAATATCCACCCGGGGAGTCCGAGAGTCCCTCGGTAATTCGGGAAAGGAACAGCCGCTGACTGTCCACCACCTCAACCAGCTCCTGCTCGTCTGCTCACTCGTGCTGCTCGTCGCGGTGGCGGCGGTGCGCGTCTCCTCGCGCAGCGGGCTCCCCAGCCTGCTCGTCTACCTGGGCATCGGCATGGCCATGGGCCAGGACGGCATCGGCCACATCGCCTTCGACAACGCCGAGCTGACCCAGGTCATCGGCTACGCGGCCCTGGTCGTGATCCTTGCCGAGGGCGGTCTGGGCACCAAGTGGAAGCAGATCAGACCGGCGCTGCCGGCCGCGTCCGCGCTCGCGCTCGGCGGCGTCGCGGTGAGCGTCGGCATCACGGCCACGGGTGCGCACTGGCTGATCGGGCTGGAATGGCGGCAGGCGCTCATCATCGGGGCGGTGGTGTCCTCCACGGACGCGGCGGCCGTCTTCTCGGTGCTGCGGAAGATCCCCCTGCCCGCGCGCGTGACGGGCGTCCTGGAGGCCGAGTCCGGCTTCAACGACGCCCCGGTGGTCATCCTCGTCGTCGCCTTCTCCACCGCCGGCCCCGTCGAGCACTGGTACCGCCTGGTGGGCGAGATCGCGCTGGAGCTGGCGATCGGCGCCGCCGTCGGCCTCGCGGTGGGCTGGCTCGGCGCCTGGGGCCTGCGGCACGTGGCGCTGCCGGCCTCCGGGCTGTACCCCATCGCCGTCATGGCGATCGCCGTCGCCGCGTACGCGACCGGCGCCCTCGCCCACGGCAGCGGCTTCCTCGCCGTGTACCTGGCCTCCCTGATGCTCGGCAACGCCCGGCTGCCGCACGCGCCCGCCACCCGCGGCTTCGCCGACGGGCTCGGCTGGATCGCCCAGATCGGCATGTTCGTCCTGCTCGGCCTGCTCGTCGCCCCGCACGAGATGGGCGACGACGTGATGCCCGCGCTCCTGACCGGACTGGTGCTGACGATGGTGGCGCGGCCGCTCGGCGTGGTGCTGTGCCTGACCCCGTTCCGGGTGCCGTGGCAGGAGCAGGCGCTGATGTCGTGGGCGGGACTGCGCGGCGCGGTGCCCATCATCCTGGCGACGATCCCCATGGTGAACGGCGTCGAGAACAGCCGCCGCATCTTCAACATCGTCTTCGTCCTGGTCGTCGTCTACACCCTCGTCCAGGGCCCGACGCTGCCCTGGCTGGCCCGCAGACTCGGGCTCGGCCGGGGCGACGAGACCGCCGACCTCGGCATCGAGTCGGCGCCCCTGGAGCGGCTGCGCGGCCATCTGCTCTCCATGGCGATCCCCGAGGGGTCCCGGATGAACGGCGTCGAGATCCGCGAGCTGCGGCTGCCGGCCGGGGCCGCCGTCACGCTCGTCGTACGGGAGGGGAAGTCCTTCGTGCCGCAGCCGACGACGGTCCTGGCGCACAACGACGAACTCCTCGTCGTCGCCACCGACCCGGTGCGCGACGCGGCGGAACGCCGGCTGCGCGCCGTCGGCCAGGGCGGCAAGCTCGCAGACTGGCTGGGGACGCCGGGCAACGGGAGCGGGCCGACCGCGGGCGACCGGGCCGGACCGGGCGGCGAGGGCCCGCAGAAGGGCCGGGAGCCGCGGCACCGGAGCGCCCGGAAGACGGGCTCGCGGTAGCATGAACGGCGTACTTGATCGAACCAACTCTGCCTGACGCAGAGCTGGCGCGACCGTATGGCGGCCGGGCGGCCCCGCAGCGGGCCCCGCCCCGGCATCTACCGCAGTCCGCGCAAGAGGACAGCTCTCGGCGTCGCCCCACGCGCGTGAGCCGTACCGGGGCGGCGCTACCAGGCGGCAGAAAGGCACGGGCCGTGGCATCCACGGTCACCTCGACGTCGTCGTCCCGCCCCGGCTACGGGAAGCTGCTGCGCACCCGCGGCGCCTGGACGTTCCTGCTCCCCGGCTTCGCGGCACGCCAGCCGTTCGCGATGCTCACCCTCTCCCTCGTGCTCCTCGTGCGGCACACCACCGGCTCCTACGGGGCCGCGGGCGCCGTCGCCGCCGTCACGGGCGTCTCCATGGCGCTGTCCGCCCCCTACGGAGGCCGTCTCGCCGACCGGCACGGACAGCGCGCGGTGCTGCTGCCCGGTGTCCTGGCGCACACCGCCGCGGCCCTCGCCCTCACGGCGCTCGCCCTCGCCGACGCCCCCCTGTGGACGCTGTTCGCACTGGCCGTCCCGACCGGTGCCTCGGTGCCACAGGTCGGGCCCATGGTCCGCGCCCGCTGGGGCGTGAAGCTGCACGGTTCGCCACTGATGGTCACGGCCACGGCCTTCGAGTCGGTCACCGACGAGCTGACGTTCGTCCTCGGTCCACTGCTGGCGACCGCCCTGTGCACCACCGTGCACCCGGCGGCCGGACTGCTCACGGAGGCCGCGCTGACCCTCGTCGGAGGCGTCCTGTTCGCCGCGCGGAAGGGGACCCAGCCGGTGCCCGGAAAGCACCTCCACGCGAGGGCGGAGGGCGCCGCGGCAGGTGCCGGCAGGCACGCGGGAGGCGGTTCCGCGACGGGGGTCCCAGGGGTGCGGGTGCTGGTCGTCGCCTTCCTGGGCATCGGTTCCGTCTTCGGCGGCATGCAGGTCGCGCTCGCCGCCTTCACCGAGTCGATCGGGGAGCCGGGGCTCAACGGCGTCCTCTACGGCGTCTTCGCCGCGGGAAACATGCTCTCGGGCGTCGTCTGCGGCGCCGTCGCCTGGAAGGTGGCGCCCCGCCGCCGGCTGCTCGTGGCGTACACGGCGCTCGCGGTGGCCGCCTCCGTGCTGTGGACCGGCCACTCGGTGGCCGCCCTCGCGGCGATCGGCCTGCTGGTCGGCATGTGCATCGCCCCCGCGCTGATCACCGGCTACACGCTGGTCGAGGACCTCGTCCCGGCAGGCTCCCGCACCGAGGCGTTCACCTGGCTCACCGGCGCCGTCGCGCTCGGCCAGGCAGCCGCGGTCACCGTCGCCGGACAGCTCGAGGACCGGCTGTGGGACGGCGCCGGGTTCCTGGTGCCGATGGGCGGCACGGTGGTCGCCCTGGCGGTCCTCCTGGCACTGCGCTCGCTGCTGGCGGGACGGCCCTCCGGGCGCACGCGGCACGTGGCGTCGGTCACCGCAGGCCGATGACAGTGGACTGAACGAAGGGAATAGGTCACTATGGATCGTCGTTAGCACTCACTGAGCAAGAGTGCCAGGAGGAAGTCACAGTGCCGACGTACCAGTACCAGTGCACCGAGTGCGGCGAGGGCCTCGAGGCGGTGCAGAAGTTCACCGACGACGCCCTGACCGTGTGCCCGCAGTGCGAGGGCCGCCTGAAGAAGGTGTTCTCCGCCGTCGGCATCGTCTTCAAGGGCTCCGGCTTCTACCGCAACGACAGCCGCGGCTCGTCGTCCAGCAGCTCGCCTGCGGGGGCGTCGTCCAAGTCGCCGTCCGGGTCGTCCGTGTCCGGGGGGTCGTCGGGCTCGTCCGGCTCGGGTTCGGGCTCCGGTTCGTCCTCGTCGGGCACTTCCTCCGCCGGTTCGTCGTCGTCGAGTTCGTCGAGCGCCTCCTCGAGCTCCGCCGCCTGACCTTCCGGGTCACGCCCCGCACCGGCCTTGAGGTGCGTGCGTTCCGATCCGACCCACTGCTCGTCCTTCGCGTCCCGGGACCCTGTCGTCGTACGACGACGGGGTCCTCGGCGTTCGCGGGGGCGCGGTGGGGTGCCGCCTCCGCCGGCACGGGGGGTGCGGGCGGGCGTTCCGATTCCGAAAGGTGTGCGACCGGCGGCTCCGCGAGGTGGGCGGTTAGGGTGCGGGCATGGTGCAGCAGCAGACGGAGAACGCGCAGGGGCAGGTCCCGGGTGGGGCCGCGGAGATCGGTGTCATCGGGGGTTCGGGGTTCTACTCCTTCCTCGACGACGTGACCGAGGTCCGCGTCGACACCCCCTACGGGGAGCCCAGCGACTCCCTGTTCGTCGGTGAGATCGCCGGCCGCCGGGTCGCCTTCCTCCCCCGCCACGGCCGCGGCCACCATCTGCCGCCCCACCGCATCAACTACCGCGCCAACCTGTGGGCCCTGCGCGCCGTCGGCGTCCGGCAGGTGCTCGGCCCGTGCGCGGTGGGCGGACTGCGCCCCGAGTACGGCCCCGGCACGCTGCTCGTGCCGGACCAGTTCGTGGACCGCACGAAGTCCCGGCAGCAGACGTACTTCGACGGGATGCCGCTGCCCGACGGCGGGATGCCGAACGTCGTGCACGTCTCGCCGGCCGACCCGTACTGCCCCGTCGGCCGCGAGGCCGCGCTGGCGGCGGCGCGGGGGCGGGACTGGGAGCCGGTGGACGGCGGCACGCTGGTCGTGGTCGAGGGACCGCGGTTCTCCACCCGGGCCGAGTCGGAGTGGCACCGGGCGCAGGGCTGGTCCGTGGTCGGCATGACCGGCCACCCGGAGGCCGTGCTCGCGCGTGAGCTGGAGCTCTGCTACACCTCGCTGACCCTGGTCACGGACCTGGACGCGGGCGCCGAGACCGGCGAGGGTGTCTCGCACGAGGAGGTGCTGCGGGTGTTCGCGGCCAACGTGGACCGGCTGCGGGGCGTGCTGTTCGACGCGGTGGCCGCGCTGCCGGGGACCGGTGAGCGGGACTGCCTGTGCGCGACGGCGCTGGGCGGGATGGACCCGGGGTTCGCGCTGCCGTAACGCGCGGGGCGGGGGCGGACGACGCGGACGAGGGGGACGGGGGCGGAGCAAAGCGGGGTGGCAGGCGGAGTCTCTCGTTCGGGTGAGCGAGATATCCACAACCGGCCGGTGGTCCACAGGCTCCGGCGAAGTCGGCGGCGGGACGTCATCGTGGGAACGCGCAGAGCGACCACGACCGCAACGAAACAGGTGGTGACACCCATGACGTCCCCGCGTTTTCCCGTCTCCGGCCCCGGCCTCGGTCCTGACGCCGTTCCCGACGCCGATCCCGTTCGCGACGCCGGCCTGCTCGTCGGCCCCGTCCCCTTCCCGGGCCCGGACCCGGACCCCGACCGCGCCGTGCCCGGCACGGACACCGCCTCCCGCCCCGGTTTCCGGGACACTCCCCCGACCTGCGCGGTACCGCACTTCGCTCCTGTGCGGGTGCGCGGCGGTCCGGGCCGGCTGCGCGCGCTGGCACGGCAGCGCAGGCGGGCCGCGGCGGCGGGGCTCGCGGTCACCGCCGCAGCCCTTCTCGCGGCGGGCCCGCACGCCGAGGGGCGCACGCGCGGGCACCCGGCCGGCAGGCCACCGGCCCGGGCGGAGGCGATCACCGCCCCGGCGGCGTCCTCGCCGCACCACCGGCCCTCCCGGACCGCGACGGTGACGGCACCGGTGCGGATCGCGGACGCGGCGACCGTACGGCTGCTGCGGCCGGGCGACCGGGTCGACGTGATCGCGGCGGACGGCGGCGGAGCCGCACGGGTGGTGGCGGCCGGGGCGCGCGTGACGCAGGTGCCGGGGGCGCCCGGTGCGGACGGGTCCGGGTCCGGGTCCGGGTCCGGGTCCGGCAGGACCCTGGCCGACGCCGGTACCGGGTTCGGTGTCGGGTCCGGGGCGGAGCCGGGCGCGCTGGTCGTGCTTTCGGTGCCGCGCTCCCAGGCCGCCCGGCTGGCCGGGGCGGGCGCGGCGGGACGGCTGGCGGTGACGCTGTGGTGAGGACGGTGATCCGGAACATCTCGTTCGCGTGGACCCGCAGGACACGAACCGGACCGATTGTCGTAAGTTGCGGAGTCGTTTGTTCCGCAGTCTGCACCGCAGTCTGTTCCGCGATCCGTGCCGTAGGCCTAGTGAAGGGGTTCGTCGATGAGCGAGATGAAGGGGTCCAATGTCTGGGAGGGCTTCAAGGCCTTCCTGATGCGAGGGAACGTCGTCGATCTGGCCGTCGCGGTGGTGATCGGAGCCGCGTTCAGCAACATCGTGAACTCGGTGGTGAAGGGCATCATCAACCCCCTGGTGGGAGCGATCGGCACGAAGAACCTCGACAGCTACAGCTCGTGTCTCACCTCCCACTGCGAGGTGGCGAAGGACGGCACGGTCACCCACGGCATCCAGATCATGTGGGGCGCGGTCCTCGGCTCCACGCTGCAGTTCCTGATCACGGCGACCGTCGTGTACTTCCTGATGGTGCTGCCGATGTCGAGGTACCTGGCCCGGGTCGAGGCGCGTCGCAAAGCGCGGGAGGACACGAAGGGGTCGGTGGTCGAGGTCACGGAGCTGGAGGTCCTCCAGCAGATCCGCGACACCCTGGTCGCCCAGCGCGGCGGCGGTCACGACGCCCGGCGGTGAACGGCCCGGCGGTGAACGGCCCGGCCCGGCCGCCCGCCTCAGATGTGGTGCGGGGGCTTCTCGTCGAGGAAGCGCTTCAGGTCGGCGGCGGAGGTGTCACCGGCCGGCCGCTCGCCCCAGCCCCGGTCGGTGTCGTCCGAGGACTGCCGGTACTGGTCCATCGGGTCCTCGAAGACGAGAGCCGCCGGGGTCGGTTCGGGGGGCGTGGAGTCACTGCGCATGCCCCCAGCGTACGGCCCGGCGCGGCGTCCGGACCCGGACCCGGACCTCGGGCCAGGGTTGACACCGGAACCGGAACCACGACCGGAACCGGAACCACGACCATGACCACGACCGGGGCCGGGACCGGCCCCCCGGCGGAAGGAGGGGGCCCATGGATACCGGGGCCGATGCGCTGACGGACGTCCCCGGGCTGCGGGTGGGGCATGCGACCCGGGCCGGGAGCGGCTGGCTGACCGGCACGACGGTCGTGCTCGCCCCCGAACCAGGCGCCGTGGCCGCTGTGGACGTGCGCGGCGGCGGGCCGGGGACGAAGGAGACGGACGCGCTGGACCCGCGCAACCTGGTGCGGACCGTGGAGGCGGTGGTACTGACCGGCGGCAGCGCCTACGGACTGGACTCCGCCTCCGGCGTGATGGCCTGGCTGGAGGAACGGGGGCGCGGGGTACGGGTCGGCCCCGGACCGGAGCACGTGGTGCCGGTGGTGCCCGCGGCCTGCGTGTTCGACCTGGGACGGGGCGGTGACTTCGGGGCCCGTCCGGACGCGGCCACCGGCCGGGCGGCCGTGGAGGCGGCCGCCGGCCCGGCCGGCACGGCGGTGGCACAGGGATGCGTCGGAGCGGGTACGGGCGCGGTGGTCGGTGCCTTCAAGGGCGGGGTCGGCACCGCGAGCACGGTGCTCGGCTCGGGGATCACCGTGGGCGCGCTGGTGGTTGCCAACGCCGCGGGCTCGGCGGTGGACCCGGAAACGGGCGCGCTGTACGGCGAGTTCTGGCAGGGACGGCGGGTCGGGTACCCGGCGGCCGGTGTCCACGAGGCGGCCCGGCGTCGGCTGGACGACGCGGCGGCCCGGCGGACGGCGCCGCCCCTGAACACGACGCTCGCGGTCGTCGCCACGGACGCGGCGCTGTCGAAGGCGCAGGCGCAGAAGGTCGCGGGCACGGCGCACGACGGGATCGCGCGGGCGGTACGCCCGGTGCACCTGCTGAACGACGGCGACACGGTGTTCGCGCTGTCGACCGGCGCCCGGCCGCTGCCCGACGGCGATCCCCTGGCGCTCAACGAAGTCCTCGCCGCGGGCGCGGACCTGGTGACCCGGGCGATAGTGCGGGCGGTCCGGGCGGCGCGGTCGTACGAGGGGCCGGGCGGCGACTGGCCGTCGTACGAGGAGTTGTACGGCACCTCCTGACGGTTCGGCACGGTGCGGGGCGACATTGTCCCGGTTCTGTCACGTGACGGGGTCGGAGCCGTACGGGCGGGAACCCGCCGCGGCGGGGCGTGCTCTTGTGTGACGTATCGCAGCGGACAAGCGCACCTCACCGACGACTTGGAGACTCTCGTGACTACGCCGGACATGACAGCGCGGCGGCGCGTACTCGGGGCCGCGGCCGCCCTCGTGGTCGGTGCCCTGACTCTCACCGCCTGCGGCGGGGACGCCAGCGCGGACAACGGCAAGAGCGGCAAGCAGTCCGACACCAAGGCCTCCGCCGCACGCCTCACCATCTCCGCCGAGGACGGCTCGGACAACGCGTCCATCAACGCCACCGGGGTGAAGGTCAGAGACGGGAAGCTGACCGAGGTGAAGATGACGGTGGCCGGCTCGGACAAGGCCGTCGAGGGGACGATGTCGGCGGACGGGACGACCTGGCAGCCGAAGGGGCAGCTGGAGCGCGGCACGAAGTACCGCATATCGGCGATGGCCAAGGACGCCAACGGGCGCCCGGCCGCCGCGAATTCCGTCTTCACCACGGTCTCCTCCGCGAACAGCTTCATCGGTACCTACACCCCCGACGGCGGCACCACGGTCGGCATCGGCATGCCGGTGTCGTTCACGTTCAACAAGGCGATCAGCGACAAGAAGGCCGTGCAGTCGCACATCACCGTCACCTCCAGCAGCGGCCAGCAGATCGCCGGACACTGGTTCGGCACCCAGCGCCTGGACTTCCGGCCCGAGAAGTACTGGGACGCCGGCTCCAAGGTGACGATGAAGATCGACCTGGACGGTGTGAAGGGCGCCAACAACAGCTACGGCGTGCAGAAGAAGACGGTCACCTTCACCGTCGGCCGCTCCCAGGTCTCCACGGTCGACGCGGCCGCTCAGACGATGACGGTCGTCCGGGACGGACGGACCGTGAAGACGGTCCCGATCTCCGCCGGCAGCCCGGACCACACCACGTACAACGGCCAGATGGTCATCTCCGAGAAGTTCCAGCAGACCCGGATGAACGGCTCCACGGTCGGCTTCGGTGGCGAGTACGACATCCCGGACGTGCCGCACGCCATGCGGCTGACCTCCTCGGGCACCTTCATCCACGGCAACTACTGGTACAACCAGGGCAATCCGCCCTTCGGCCGGGAGGGCACCAGCCACGGCTGCGTGGGCCTGGCGGACGTCCGCGGCGCGCAGGGCGACACGGTCGCCAAGTGGTTCTACGACAGCTCGCTCGTCGGCGACGTCGTGATCGTGAAGAACTCCCCGGACAAGGTCGTCTCGCCGGACAACGGCCTCAACGGCTGGAACATGTCCTGGTCCGAGTGGACCGCCGGAAGTGCGGTCTGACGAGGGGTTTTCCGGGAAGATCGCGGCAACGGGGCGGGCCGCGCGGGAACATCCCGCGCGGCCCGCCCGTTTTCCGTGCGTAGGTTTTCTCGGTTCACGGACACGATGTCCGACCGAGGGGCTACGGTATGCACCCACCAGGTGACATGCAGCGACGCCGGGAGCAACCTTGAGCGTTCCGTACGAGACCGCAGCGTACGAGCCCTTCGAATCGCCCGAGTCTCCGGAGGAGCAACTCGAGCGGCTGCTCGGCCGTGCCCTGAACTCCTTCGAGCTGCCCGACGCGACGATACGCCTGCTCGACTGCGCGCTGGCGTACGCCACTTCACTGCACTCCGCGCACCACAGCGCCGGGCTGCACCGGGAGACCCACCGGCACACCTGGCTGCTCGCCGACGGCTCCGCCGTGACGCTGTGGGAGCTGGTGCACAACACCGCCCCCGGCGGCATCCTCCAGCACGAGGTGTACGTCGACGACGAGGAACTGCGCACCGCCACCGCCCGGCTGCCACTGCCCCCGGACACCCCCGAGTTCGATCTCTCGTTACCGGCGCGGCCGGCCCCCGTTCCCGAACCCCGGCACTTCTACGTGCCCGACGACTCCGCGGACCACGTGCGCCGGTTGCTGCGCCGCGCGGAGAACCCCGACCCCCCGGACGCGGAACTGTCCGCGCTGCTGCTGAACTCCGCCTCGGCCCACCAGATCTCCCAGGCCTTCGGCCGCACCGGCCGCGCCCGCCGCGCGGGACTGAGCCTCTCCCTGTACGAGCACGCGTTCCTGCTGCGGGACGGGCGCGAGATGTCCCTGTGGGAGGTCGAACACACGGCGACGCCGGACGGCCGCCACATGTGCGAGGTCTACGCGAGCGAGCGGGCGGCCCGGGAGGCGATGGAACGCCGGGCGACGGCCCCCGACCGGATCCGGCCCAAGCGCCGCCCCGGCCCCCGCCAGTCCTGAGGCCGGTCCTGACGCCAGTTCGTCATCCGGCGGGCTGCTGCCCGCGTCCGTCGCCACCGAACTGCCGTACCAGACCGGCGAAGGCGTCCCGTTCCGCCTGGGTGAGTTCGACGGACTCCAGCCGCGGCGCCGACCGGTGACGAGGCATCGCGCCCAGCGCGCCCGTACCCTCCTGACCGGCGAGGTGAGCGCGGTAATGACGGTGGAGGCGGGCGAAGCCGGAGATCCAGAGGACGGCGGCCACCGCGAGGAACACCCAGCCCAGGAACTGGAGTATCGGCACGTGCTCGGGCATGCCTCCAGTGAACCCTACGGATGCCCCACCTCGGGACGTCCGCCGTGGACCGTGACGAATCTCGCAACGCACCCCGCCCTTGCCGCCCGCGGCCTACGCATACGGAACGGAACAACGGAACAGCCATTAGGACCGGAACCGTCCTCTCCATGCGGCACGCTGTGAGGATGACGACCGACACACCCGCGCGGCTCCTCACGTTGCTCTCCCTGCTGCAGACGCCTCGTGAATGGCCCGGCGGGGAACTGGCCGAGCGGCTCGGGGTGTCGCGGCGGACCGTGCGGCGGGACGTCGAACGGTTGCGGGAGCTCGGTTATCCGGTGCGGGCCAGCCGGGGGGCCGACGGGGGGTACCGGCTGGTGGCCGGGACCGCGATGCCGCCGTTGGTGCTGGACGACGAGGAGGCCGTCGCGATCGCGGTCGGGCTCCGCGCCGGCGCCGGGCACGCGGTGGAGGGCGTGGACGAGGCCTCGGTGCGGGCTCTCGCCAAGCTGGAGCAGGTGCTGCCGGGCCGGCTGCGCCACCGGGTGGCCGCCCTGGGGGCCGCCACGACCGCGCTGACCGGCGGCGACGGCGCCCGGATCGCCCCGGAGACCCTCACCGTGATCGCGTCGGCGATCGCCGGGCGGGAGCGGCTGCGGTTCGCCTACCGCGCCGCCGACGGCACCGCGTCCCGCCGCCTGACCGAGCCGTACCGCCTGGTGTCGACCGGACGGCGCTGGTATCTCGTCGCCTACGACCTCCATCGCGAGGACTGGCGGACCTTCCGCGTGGACCGGGTCGCCGAGCCGTTCGCCACCGGCGCGCGGTACGTGCCCCGGGAGCTGCCGTCGGGGAGCGCCGCGGAGTACCTGCGGCAGTCGATGTACGCGCGCCAGGAGGCGTACGAACTGGAGGTGTGCTTCGCGGCCGGGGCGGACGAGCTGGCGGACCGGCTGCCGCAGTGGTGGGGCACACCGGAACCGGTCGAGGGCGGCGGCTGCCGGATACGGGCCCGGGTGGCCGACTCGCTGGAGTGGCTGCCGATGCGGCTGGCCATGCTGGAGGTGGAGTTCACGGTGCACCGGCCGGTCGAACTGGCCGAGCGCGTCCGGGAGATGGGGGCGCGTCTGCTGCGGGGGGCGAGCGAGTGAAGGGGCAGGCGAGCAGGCGGGCGAGGGAGCAGCAGGCAGTCGGGCGAGCAGGCGGGCGAGGGACGGACCGGCAAGGGTGACGCAAAAGGCCGGGCTCCGGCGTCGGGGGGAGACGCCGAAGCCCGGCTCTGGGAAGGTCCCGGCGCCCGGGGGGGTAGTGCGTCGGGACGTGGTCATGGGGGCGGGACGGGCCTGGTGGCCGCGCCCCGGGGGTGGGACGGGCCTGGTCGGCCGCGACCCGGGGTGACGCGTGCGCTGCTCACGTGCCGGGGTTCGACACTCTTGTGCCCCGAACCCCGCGAGTTGAAGCAGGGGCGCACCCGGTTGCGCGCACATCCGGCCGATGCGCGCCCCCGTGTGGCGCCCGGGCGTCACACGGTACGGGGTGCCTCGCGTCGTACGGCGGTGCGTGCGGTGGCGCTGCTTACGCCACCGCGTCGAAACCGGTGCTGCGGGCCAGCTTCTTCAGCTCCAGCAGCGCGTGCTTCTCGATCTGCCGGATGCGCTCGCGGGTCAGTCCGTGCTCCTTGCCGACCTCTGTCAGCGTGCGCTCCCGGCCGTCCTCGATGCCGTAGCGCATCTTGATGATGGACGCCGTGCGCTGGTCGAGCCGGCCGATCAGGTCGTCCAGCTCCTCGCTGCGCAGCAGGGTGAGGACCGACTGCTCGGGCGAGACCGCGGAGGTGTCCTCCAGCAGGTCGCCGAACTGGGTCTCGCCCTCGTCGTCCACCGACATGTTGAGCGACACCGGGTCGCGGGCCCAGTCCAGCACGTCCGTGACGCGCGCGGCGTTGGAACCCAGCTCCGCGGCGATCTCGGCAGGCTCCGGGTCACGCCCGTGCTCACGGTTGAACTCGCGCTGCACACGACGGATCCGGCCGAGCTCCTCCACCAGGTGGACGGGGAGCCGGATGGTGCGGGACTGGTCGGCTATCGACCGGGTGATCGCCTGCCGGATCCACCAGGTCGCGTACGTCGAGAACTTGAAGCCCTTGCGGTAGTCGAACTTCTCGACCGCGCGGACCAGTCCGGCGTTGCCCTCCTGGATGAGGTCGAGCAGGGGCAGACCGCTGCGCGGGTAGCGCCGCGCGACGGCGACGACCAACCGCAGGTTGGATCGGATGAAGACGTCCTTCGCCCGCTCACCGGCTTCGACCAGGGCCTCGAGTTCCTCGCGGGAGGCGTCCGCACGGGACTCCTCCTCGCCCTCGAGGATCTGCCGCGCGAACACACCCGCCTCGATGACCTGGGACAGCTCGACTTCCTTGGCAGCGTCGAGCAGCGGTGTGCGCGCTATCTCGTCGAGGTACATGCCGACCAGGTCGCGGTCGGCGATCTCGCCGGCGTGGGTGCGAACACTGCCTGCCGCGTCGGCCGTCTCGCCGGTGGCGGACTTACGACGGGCGACGGCACGGGTTGCCATGCGTGCTCCCTTGCGATGGTGGGCTGGCGGGTAGTTCTCAGCTGCTTGGCACTGTGGTCGGGTGCCCTGCATCCGATGGAAACAACGACTGGAATCCGGACAGAATTCCCAACCCGTCCCTCCTTTTTTCTGATCATGCAGTATCCTGCGCGGCCGCGCGGGCGGACCGGAGGGAAGGGGGGAGGGGGAGGCCCAGGTCAGAGGGGCGAGCCGGGCCTCCGTCTGTGTAGACGGGACGGGTCGGCGGAAGGTTGCCGCGGACAGGGCGCGTGGGCCGATTCACCACACACCCGCGACACCCGCAGGTCTCCACGCCGCCCGGCACCGCCCCCGTCCCCTACCCCTGTTTCCGCCTGCCCTGCGGGACCTCCGCCCCGCCTCCGCCCGGGAGAGCACCGGACAGGCCCTAACCGCCGAACTGCACCGACCTCTTCGCCAGGCCCAGCCAGAACCCTTCGATGACCGAACGCTGTGTGGCCAGCTCGCCGGACGCGTCCGCCGCGCCCAGGGTGACGAACAGGGGGGCGAAGTGTTCCGTGCGCGGGTGGGCCAGCTGTCCCGCCGGGGACGCGTGGACGAAGTCCAGCAGCGAGTCGATGTCACCTGCCGCCAGCGCTCGCTGCCCCCAGTCGTCGAACTCCGCCGACCAGCCCGGGGTTCCCCCGGCGTGCCGCAGCGCGGCCAGGTTGTGGGTGAAGAACCCGGACCCCACGATCAGGACGCCCTCGTCCCGCAGCGGGGCGAGCCGGCGGCCGATCTCCATGAGGCGGACCGGGTCGAGCGTGGGCATCGAGATCTGCAGGACGGGGATGTCCGCCTCCGGGTACATCTCCACCAGCGGCACGTACGCCCCGTGGTCCAGCCCCCGGTCCGGCACGTCCTGGACCGGTGTCCCGGGGGCGCGCAGCAGCTTGCGGACGGAGTCGGCCAGAGCGGGGGCGCCGGGGGCGTCGTACCGCACGCGGTAGTAGTGCTCCGGGAAGCCCCAGAAGTCGTAGACCAGCGGCACGGGTTCCACCGCGCCGAGTGCGAGCGGGGCGTCCTCCCAGTGCGCGGAGACCATGAGGACGGCCCTGGGGCGCGGCAGGGCGGCGGACCAGGCGGCCAGTTCGCCGGGCCAGACCGGGTCGTCGGCCAGCGGGGGCGCGCCGTGACTGAGATAGAGGGTGGGCATGCGCTCGGCCGTGGGGCGCTCTTCGACGACGGCGGACATGGGACGGCTCCCTCCGGCGACGTCGGCACTGTCGGCGGCGACGGTCGCTACGAGATGACGAGATAGTGGGATTACGGGACAAAGACAGCTATACAGCGAGGCGGGTCAGGGGTCAGAGGCAGGGAGATACTTGAAAGATCAAGCTGACCCGTACAGCGTAACGCTGAGTTGTTTAACCTTCAAGGAGATTCCTCGTACAGTAGGCGCATGGACACCGCACCCGCCGCCCGCGACACCCGCTGGCTCAGCTCCGAGGAGCAACACGTCTGGCGCGCCTACCTGCACGCCGTCACCCTCCTGGAGGACCACCTGGACCGCCAGTTGCAGCGGGACGCGAACATGCCGCACGTGTACTACGGACTGCTCGTCCAGCTCGGCGAGGCACCGGAACGGCGGCTGCGGATGACGGAGCTGGCGAAGCAGGCCAAGATCACGCGCTCCCGGCTCTCGCACGCCGTCGCCCGGCTGGAGAAGAGCGGGTGGGTCCGGCGCGAGAACTGCCCCGACGACAAGCGGGGCCAGTTCGCGGTACTCACCGACGCCGGGTACGAGGTGTTGCGCGGGACCGCGCCGGGCCATGTGGAGGCCGTCCGCCAGGCCGTCTTCGACCGGCTCACCCCGGAACAGCAGAAGTCCCTCGGCGAGATCATGGAGATCGTCGCCGAGGGACTTCAACCGAAGGAGGCGGGCGCGGACCTGCCCTGGCTCCGCTGACCGCCTCCCTCACCGGGCTGTCGCCCGGCCCTGCAAGCCCCTGAGGGCCCTTCAAGCCCCTGAGTGGGTGGTCACCGGATCACCGGCGGGTCGTCAGTGAGCGACCACCGGGATCTGGAACTCCTCCTCCGCACCGTCGCCGGACGCCTGGCCGACGGCGGAGGCGCCGGGGCGGCCGGTGTTGATCAGCGTCACCGCGATGAGCGAGGCCGCCACCAGGATGCCCACGGCGAACCAGATCGCGCTGGTGTAGCCGTGCACCTGGGCCTGGAGCTGGACGAGCTGCGCCTGCGTCTTCGAACCGGCCCCCGCGATGTGGTCCTTGACGTACGCGGTGGTCGCCGACGCGGCGATGGTGTTCAGCAGGGCCGTGCCGATCGCGCCGCCCACCTGCTGCGAGGTGTTGACCATCGCGGAGGCGACACCGGAGTCCCGGGGCTCGACACCGTACGTGGCCAGGGACATCGCCGGCATGAACGCCGTACCCATGCCGAGGCCGAGCAGGAGCTGTCCGGGCAGCAGCAGGGTGGCGTAGGAGCTGCCGATCTCGAGCTGGGTCAGCAGCAGCATGCCGACGGCCGCGAGCAGGAAGCCCGGACCCATCAGCAGCCGCGGCGGAACCCGCGTCATCAGCCGGGCGCCGATCTGCGTGGAGCCCGTGATCATGCCCGCGATCATCGGCAGGAAGGCGAAGCCGGTCTTGACCGGCGAGTAGCCCTGCACCGCCTGCAGGTAGTACGTGAGGAAGAGGAACAGGCCGAACATCGCGATGATCGCGAGGCCGAGGGAGAGGTAGACACCACCGCGGTTGCGCTCGGTGATCACGCGCAGCGGCAGCAGCGGGGCCTTGACCCGGGCCTCGGTCAGGACGAACGCGAGGAGCAGCACGCCGGCGGCGACGAAGAGACCGATGGTCGTCGTGTCGCTCCAGCCCTCCGACTCGGCGCGCGTGAAGCCGTACACCAGCGAGACCAGGCCCAGGGTGGACAGGATCACGCCGGGGATGTCGAGCGACGAGCGGTTGCGGGTGCCGGACGGCTCGTGGATGACGAAGTACGCGCCGAGCGCGGCGACCAGCGCGAACGGGATGTTCACGAAGAACGTCCAGCGCCAGTTCAGGTACTCGGTGAGGAAGCCGCCGAGGATCAGGCCGACGGCGCCGCCGCCACCGGCGATGGCACCGTAGATGCCGAACGCCTTGGCGCGCTCCTTGGCGTCGGTGAACATCACCGCGAGCAGGGAGAGCGCGGCGGGCGCGAGCAGTGCGCCGAAGACACCCTGCAGCGCGCGGGCGCCGAACATCATCGCGCCGCTCTGCGCGGCTCCGCCGAGCGCGGAGGCCGCGGCGAAGCCGGCGAGGCCGACGACGAAGGTGCGCTTGCGGCCCCACAGGTCGGCGATGCGACCGCCGAACAGCAGCAGGCCACCGAAGGCGAGCGCGTAGGCCGTGATGACCCACTGCCGGTTGCCGTCGGATATGCCCAGGTCCTGCTGGGCGGAGGGCAGGGCGATGTTCACGATGGTCGCGTCGAGCACGACCATGAGCTGGGCGAGCGCGATGAAGATCAGCGCCCTCCAGGGATTGTGGGTGCGGCCGGGCGTACCGTCGGATCGAGGCGACGCCTCGGCGGCGGCCGGGGCTGTGTCAGACATGGGTGTACCCACTCCGGGACTTGGTGAGGAACGAACGTAACGGGATAAGTCGTACTGCTAGGTCATGACGACCATGGCTGTCATGACGGTCATGACCGAAGAATGCGGACTTGCGCCCGAATTCGGAAACGATTTCCTCGGTCTTTTCGCTGAAGACTCGTGGAAGAAGTCGTGTGTGCGGGGCGGATCGATCCCCGCCCGCCGGATCCCCGCGCGAGGGCGCGACGGTCCCGCTCCACGACCTCGGCCTCGACCCCCGCCCGTCGTCGTCGACGGTCGGACTGCCTGGCATCGTCGGTCTGTGGTCCTGGTCCTGATCTTGGTTTCTGCGGTCTTGGTGCCTGCGGTCTTGGTGCCTGTGGTCCTGGTCTGTGGTCCGTGTGGCTTGCGTGGTCTGTGTGGCCCGTTGTGTCTACGAGCCCTGGCCCCGTGGTCTTGGTGGTCCGAGTCGCGGTGGTCCGAGTCGCATCGGCCCGGTCGTACGAGCGCGCTGTCGCGTCAGTGCGCCGTGCGGTCCGGCCGCTTCGGTGGTCGGTCTCACTGGTGACCGCCGTCGTCCATGGAACTCATCGGCTGGTCGGTGCAGGGTGTGCGGAGAGCCTCCATGGTCACGGCCGTACCCGGCAGCACGGAGCGGGCAGGGGCCCGCAGCCCGTCCAGGAACAGCTGAATATGACGGTGGACGAATCGGTCGATGCTCAGACACATCGCTCCCCCGAGCGGACGGCTGAGCTGGGCCGCGGCGACCATGACATCACCGACGGCCACGTCGGCGCGGAGCTGCCCCGCCCTGCGCGCCCGGTCCATCAGCGACTCGACCAGGTGCTCGAGGCGTTGGCGAGAGGCATCCAGATCGGGGTGGTTCTGGTCGAAGGACCCCTGAAACATCGGGCACATCGCGCCGATCCGTTCGTCGACGGACGCGTGCACGAACCGGGAGAGCGCCGCGAAGGCGTCGCCGCTCTCGGCGAGCGCCGCCTCGGCCGCCTCGGCCGTACGGTCCATGACGGAACAGACGACCTCGCGCGCCAGCGCCTCGCGGTCCGGGAAGTTGCGGTACACCGTGGCGTTGCCGACACCGGCCCGCCGGGCGACCTCGTCGAGCGGCACGTACGGGCCGAACTCGACGAACATCTCCCGTGCCGCGGTGACGATGCGCTCCCGGTTGCGCAGGGCGTCGGCACGCGGCCGGGTCACTCGGCGCTGCACGGGTGTCGCGGTCTGCATGGCGTCCTCCCTGTTCTTCCGGGCCCCGACAGGGCTTCGTACCGCTTGCTGCGTCCGGCTCTCGCGGGCTCTTCCCCGAGCCCCCGATCGAACCGGGGAACCGCTCCCCGCTTCAGTCGGACAATGAGCTAAACGGGGAACCGGTCCCCGTTAATTCCGCTCCCCGGGAAGTCGCGGCGTGACCTGCGTCACAGATGGGGAGCGGGCCGCCCTGTCCGCCCGTGCCCGCGCCCGCCCTCTCCCCCCGAACCCCCGAATCGGTCCCCTCCAACGCGCGCCTCCACCGCAGGTCACAGAGGGTGAGCGAAAGGGGAGCAGCCGTGACGCCGGTGGCTGCCGTGGAGCGGAGGGGCCGCCTGTGCCGTCGTCGTCCCAGAGCCGGATACGCACGAGCCGCCGGATACGCACGAGCCTCGGAACACGCGCGAACCGCGGCACACGCCCGATCCGCGGCACACGCCCGCGTCGCGCCGCCGCCCTCGCCTCGGTCGCCGCGCTGACCCTGTCGGTCTCCGCCTCCGGTGCCGGCCAGCTCCGGGCGGGCACCACGACGGCGGGCCCGGCGGCCCCGGCCCGAGCCGCGGCGCTCGGCTCCTGCACCATCGACGGCGACGACGACGTCCAGATGTCGGAGGGGGTGCCCACCGCGTCCGGCTACGCCCGTTCCACCGGCACCGTACGCGCCCTCACCCTGATGATCGACTTCTCCGACGCCCCCGGCCGGGGCAGGGCCATGGACCGGTTCCGGGAGTTCTTCCCGCAGACCAGGAAGTGGTTCGCCACCAGCTCCTACGGCCGTCTCGACTACCGCCCCGCGACACCGGTCGGACACTGGCTGCGGATGCCGAAGCCGTTCAAGGCCTACGGGATAGAGCGCGGCGCCCCCTTCGAGCCCGCCTACCGGGACCTGGTGCAGGACATCGTGGCGGAAGCCGACGCGGAGGTGGACTTCCGCGCGTACGACCTGCTCAACGTGCTGATCACGCCCAACGCCGGCCCCTCCGCGCTGGACACGGTGCTCTCGGTGACGTTCGCCGACAACGCGGACGCCCCGGTGGCCGACGGCGTGCCGGTGGCCAACGCGTCCTTCGTCTACAGCCGCCAGGACGACGGTTCCGGCTCCTACGGCACGACCGGCTACCGGGTGCTGCCGCACGAGAACGGGCACATCTTCGGGCTGCCCGACCTCTATACCCAGGACGGCGGCGCCTCGGTCGGGCACTGGGACATCATGAGCGAGGACTGGGGCGCCGAGAACGACCTGCTCGGCTGGCACAAGTGGAAGCTGGGCTGGCTCGACGACACGCAGGTACGGTGCGCGGCGGGCCGCGGCAGCCGGGAGTACACGCTCACGCCGCTGGCCCGACGGGGCGGGGTGAAACTGGTCGTCGTACCGCTGAACGGACGCTCCGGGTACGCGCTGGAGCTGCGCACCCGGGAGGGCAACGACGCGGCGGTGTGCCGCCCGGGCATCCTGATCTACCGGGTCGACGCGGACGTCGACACCGGCAACGGGCCCATCACCGTGCGCGACGCCCGGCGCGACAGCGGCGGCTGCACCCGCAGCCCCAACGTCCAGGCGGAACTGTCCGACGCCACCTTCACCCCCGGCGACACCTTCCGCGACCGCACCCGCCGCCTCACGGTGAGGGTGCTGCCCAAGGGGGGCGGGGACAACTACCGGATAAGGGTGACCAGGGGGTAGCGGCGCCCATGAGAAGGCCGCGGGGAGATGCTGCGACGCCTCGGCGCCAGGGCGAGGGCTCGGTGTCCTGACGTCACGGCACGGGCTCGGTGTCCTGACGTCACGGCACGGGTGTGATGCCCCGGCGTCACGGCACGGGTGTGATGCCCCGGCGTCACGGCACGGGTGTGATGCCCCGGCGTCACGGCACCGGTCATGCGGGTGTCGGCCGGGGTGCGCGGCCACCGAGCGCCGCCGGGCCTCCGGCCGCCGCGGGGCCCCCGATCGCCTCCGGCCGCCGCCCCGCCGGTACCATCGCCCGCCGCACCGGTCCCGCGGCCACCCGCGGCAGCAGCAGCGTCCAGAACCGGGTCAGGGTGGGCCGGCCCAGCCAGCGCCCGTCGTGCCCGCCGAGCGCGGCGAACCCGACCGTCGCGCCCACGACCGCGGTGGCCAGGTCCCGGGGCTGGACGTCACCGGCCAGTACCGCCTCCCGCCCGGCCCGGGCGGCCGCCCGCTCCACCCACTCCCGCCAGCGCGCGTACAGGTCCTCCCGCTCCCCCACGCCCACCGCCGAACCGTCGCTGAGGTCGAAACCCGCGCGCAGTACGGCGTCGTGCGCGAGCCCGTCGAGGAGCACGTGGCTGGCGTCGACGAGCGCCTGCAGCGAGCCCCCGTACTGGGGCGACGGCCGCTCCGCCGCCGTCATCCGCTCGAACCGCTCGGCCGCCGCCCGGCCCACCGCCGCCGCGAGGGCCGCCTTGCTGGCGAAGTGGAAGTGCAGTGCCCCGTTGCTCACCCCGGCCCGGGAGCTGATCCCCGCGAGGGAGGCGAGTTCGAAACCGTCCCTGGTGAACAGTTCGGCGGCGGACTCGATCAACGCGTTCCGCGTACGTACCGCACGTTCCTGCTTGGCCATCGGTCGCTCCGGGCTGCTGGAGGGTCGAGCGAAACTAACAAACCGTTCGCGCTGTTTTCAAGCGGGCGTACGGAGTGTGAGACGCGAGCGGCCGAGCGCGGGCGCACTCCGGGCGTGCCCTCCGCGCACCGACCGACCGCCCCTGCGCTCCAGCTCAGCCCGTACGCAGCACGACCGGGAGCCGTGCGTACCCGCTCACGATGAAGGACGGCACCCGCCCCAACTCCTCCACCGGAAGAACAGACTCCAGATCGGGGAAGCGGGCGAAGAGCGCCGCGAGCGCGGTGGTCGCCTCCAGCCGGGCCAGCGGCGCGCCGAGGCAACGGTGGACCCCGTACCCGAAGCCCAGATCCTCGCGGCGGCCGGACCGCAGCAGATCGAAGGCGGCCGGGTTCACGTGGTTCCGACCGTTCCCGCTGTCCCAGCCCTCCCCGCTGTCACCATCTCCGCCACCCCCGCCACCCCCGCCGTCCCCGCTGTCCCGGCCGTCTCCACCGTCCCGGCCGCCTCCGCCGTACGCCTCCGGATCGACGGCCGCGGCGGCGAAGTTGACGAGTATCGGCTCGCCGCGCGCGATGCGTACGCCGTCCAGGTCGATGTCCTCGACGGCGAACCGCATCGGTGAGTAGGCGGCGGGCCCGTGCGCCCGCAGGGTCTCCTCGACCACGTCCGCCCAGTCCGCCCTGCCCTCGCGGACGTGCGCGCGCTGCTCCGGGTGGGCGCAGAGCGCGGCGACCGCGTTGGTCACGAGGGTGCAGGTGGTCTCCTGCCCGGCGGCGATCATCAGGTAGAGGGTGCCGAGCAGTTCGGGCTCGGTGAGCCGGGCGGCCTGCGCTCCGGAGGCTGCCGCTCCGTGCGCTTCCGCTCCGGGAGCCGTCGCCCCGGGGTCCTCCCCTCCGGGGGCCGTCGCCCCGGGGTCCCCCCTTCCGGGGGCCGCCGTCTCGTCGTCGCGCACCGCGATGAGCGCGGAGGTGAGGTCGTCGCCCGGGCGGGCCCGTTTCTCGGCGACCAGTTCGGCGAGCATGCCGAACACCTCGTGCTGTGCCGCCGCCATCTCCGTGCCGGACACGGCCGTGCCGAACACCAGGTCGAGCAGACCGCACAGCCGCTCGCGCGACTCCTCGGCGACCCCGAACAGCTCGCAGATCACGTGCATCGGCAGCACGTTGGCGAACTCGGCCCGCAGGTCCACCTGTTGGCCGGCGGGCAGCTCGGCGAGCCGGTCCAGCAGCGCCTCGGTGATCTCCTTGATCCGGGGCCGCATGGCCTGCGTACGGCGGGCGGTGAACGCGGCGGCGACCAGCCTGCGCAGCCGCGCGTGGTGCTCCCCGTAGGAGAAGAGCATGTTCTCGTTGGCCACCCATGGATACAGCGGCCAGTCCTGGCCGACCTCCCCGGCCGCGAACGCGGGCCAGTGCCGTCGGCCGTCCTTGGACACACGGGGGTCCGTGAGCAACCGCTTGAGGTACTTCTGCCTGACGACCGCCCAGGCGGTGACCCCGCCGGGCAGCTCGACGAGCGCGGCGGGGCCCATGGCCCGCAAGTGCGCGGCCTCCCCGGCCGGGTCACGTCCGGCGATGTCGAGGGCGTACGGGCAAACGTCCTGATCCATCCGTGCACTCCGTTCGGTCGGGCAGGTCTGGCCTGTGACGTGGTGAGTGGCTACGAGGGCGGGGCGGGTGCGCGTGGCTGCCGGAGAGGTGGGCGAGGCGGAGGTGGGCGAGGCGGAGGTGGACGGGCGGGCGTCGACGCGAGCGAGGGGCTGCGGCCGGTTCGGGTCGGATCCCCGCCCGGACCCTGCCGATCGACCGGCCGCCCCCGGCCGACGGATCAGCCGGGGGCGGTGGCCCCGGTGGCGTTCGTCCGGGGAACGGAACCCGCACCGGCGACCGCTCCCGCCGCCGCCCCCGACGTCCCTCCCGTTGCCGCCCCTGCCGTCCCTCCCGTTGCCTCCGCCGCCGCCGTCCCTCCTGCTGCCTCCGATTCCGCCTCGCGCCGGCGGAGTGCGGCCTCGTACACCTTCGGCCCGCGCTCGGCCGAGAAGTCGAGGCGGACGAGGACACCGGGCGCGGCGACGGCCGGCATCAGGTAGCGATAGAGGTCAGCGACGCGTTCCGGCAGGTCGGCGCGCTCGGTCATGATCCGGGAGAGCACCTGCACGCCGGTGAACGCCCCGACGAAGAGCCGCGCCAGAGCGGCGACATCGACGTGCACCAGAATCTCGCCCCGGCGCTTGGCCTCCTCGAACACGGCCTGGTTGTGCTCGGTCCAGTCCTGCATCGGTACCCGGCGGTTGAGATGGTCCCTGGCCGAACCCTGGTCAACGGTCAGACGCACGCTGCCCTGGACGATGGGATCGCCGGTGCCGTTCTGCAGCAGATGGGCGAGCAACAGCGCCTCGTCCAGGGACTCCTGGAGCTTCAGGTCCTGCTCGGGCACCCGCGGCAGGGAGGAGACCTGCGCGGCCAGCACCTCCTGGGCCAGCGCCTGCTTGGACGGGAAATGGAAGTAGAGGGCTCCCTTGGTGACCCCCGACCGCCGCAGCACGTCGGAGATGGTCGCCGCCTCGTATCCGACCTCGTCGAACACCTCTGCCGCGGCGACCAGGATGGCCTGCCGCGTCCGGATGGCCCGTTCCTGCCGCGCCACACGCACCCCGCCCCGTTTGTCTGTTCAACGATTCACGGACAGTAAAACCAGCCGCACGGTTTTTTCAACCCTGCCGGGAGCCGTGAGTGATGCCCCGGTTGCTCCCTGTTCTACACGCATGCACGCCTTCCCGTCCCTTGACGATCCTCGGATCTTCACGAACTGGGGTGGCATATGCCCGATGTGGGCCTTGATAAGAAAACCGGCCGGTCCTTATCTTCATCATCTGGGTTCCGGATCGAAACATTCCGGCCCACTGCCCTCACAGCCGCTGCACACCAGGAGACCCACCCCAGGGGGGAACCCGATGACCGTCACGACGTCCGAGTCCTTATGGACGAAGGCATTCCACCGCGTCTCCCCACCCCCTGCGGGAAGACCGGAACCGGGATCGCCGTCCACACCGGACGCCACGCGGGACACGGACGCCCCCGCCACCACGGAAACCACCGCGACCACGGAAGCGGCCATGGCCGCCGCCCGGGCGGACCTGACGCGCCTGCTCTTCGCGGGCCCCGACCACGACCGTACCCACGGCACCTGGCGGCGACTGGTCGGCGGCCCGGCCTTCACATACCGCCCCGGCCTCTCCCCCGCCGAGCGCGCCGCGCTGTCCTACGACCGCCTGCGCCTCCTCAACGACGCCCTGACCGCCGAGGACCCCGCCGCTCCCGCGCGGTTCGCGGCCGATCCGCACCGGCTGGCGGCGCTGCACGAGTGGATCGGCCCGGTGGACGGCGGCCTGACGACACTGGCGAGCATCCACTACAACCTGTTCCTGGGCAGCCTCGTCGACCACGACCGTCGCGGGGAAGACCACGACCGCGGGGAAGACCACCGCGGCGACGACCGCGACCGCGAGGACGGTCACGGGCCCGCGGCGGCCGGGAAGGCCGGGACGCGGGATCTCTCCCCCTTCACCGCCATGCGCCGCATCGGCACGTTCCTGTGCACGGAGTTGGAGCACGGCAACGATGTCGCCGCGATGGAGACCGTCGCCGTACTGGACCGCGAGCACGGCTGCTTCGACCTGCACACACCCACGCCGGGCGCGGCCAAGTTCATGCCGAACACCAGCCTGACCGGCGGCCCCAAGACGGCCGTCGTCGCCGCCCGGCTCTTCATCGACGGCGAGGACCAGGGCATCTTCCTCTTCCTCACCCCGCTCAGCGACGAGCACGGTCACCTGCCCGGCATCACGGTCCGACGCCTGCCCGAGCGCACCGGCACGCCCGTCGACCACTGCCTGACCTCCTTCGATCACGTACGGCTGCCGCGCGAGGCCCTGCTCCAGGGCGAGCACGGGCGGCTGACCCCCGACGGCTCGCTGACCAGCGCGCTCGGCAACCGGCGCAAGCGGTTCCTGCGCTCCATAGGCCGGGTCACGATGGGCAAGCTGTGCATGAGCGCGGGCACGCTGGGCATGGCCCGCGCGGCCCTCACCATCGCCGTCCGGCACGCGCACAGCCGCCGCATCGCAGGCCCGCGCGCGGGCGAACGCCTACCGGTCGCCGCCCACCGCAGCCACCACGGCCGACTGCTCGACGCCCTGGCGACGGCGTACGCGATGACGTTCCTGCACCGCACGGTGGTGGCCCGGTTCGCCGCACAACCCGACGCCGGCTCGCGGAACCGGGCGGAGCAGGAGGAGCGCGAGGAGATCGAGCGGCTCGCGGCGGTCGCGAAGGGCTGGATCACCTGGCAGGCCCGGGACATCGCCATCGAGTGCCGCGAACGCTGCGGCGCCCAGGGCCTGTTCCCGGCCAACGGCATCTCCGACCTGCCGGCCAACATCGAGGGCGGCATCACGGCCGAGGGCGACAACCTGGTGATCTGGGTGAAGGCGGCGTCGGAGATGGTCTTCGGCCACCGCGTCCCGCTCCCGCCCGCCCGCACGGTCCCCGGCGACGTGGACGACCCGGCCTTCCTGCGCGACCTGCTGGTGCACGCCGAGTCGATCTGGCAGAAACGTGCCCGCACGGCCCTGCGCGAGGGCCCGTCGGGCGACCCGACGGGCCGCTGGAACGCCACGTCGACACCGGCGCTGGAGATGGTCGAGGCCCACGCCTGCCGCACGGCCGCCGACGCGTTCCTCGCCGCCGCCGACCGCGCCACGGACCCCACGGCCCGGACCCTCCTGCGGGCCCTGTGCCGGATCTTCCTCCTCCGCCGCCTGCGCGAGCACACCGGCGACCTGCTGGCCGAGGGCCTGCTCACCCCCGACCAGGTACGGGCCCTGCCGCGCGCCCTCGACACGGCCACCGCCGAGGCGGCTCCCCACCTGCCCACCCTCGCCGAGGCCTTCGACCTGCCCCCGGACCTGCTGGCCACGATCCCGCTCGCGAGCGGCGCCGGCATCACCCGCACCCTGGAGGAGCAGCCCTGAGGCATCGGCGGCCCGCACACGGGAATGCCCGTGGTACGGCTGCGACGGCCGTACCACCGGCAACGGGCCCGCGGCAGGCGATCGCGCAGCCGCCCCGTCGGCCCCTCTCCCGTCCGGCCCCGCCCGCTCCTCCGGCGGCCCGGCGGAACCTGATCCGCCCGTCGGCGACACGGCGGTCGCGACGCCGGCGCCTGGCCGAGGCCAGTTGGATGAAGACGGACACGGCGACAGTGCCTACGGTGACGACCAGGATCAGGGCGTCCACGGTGGTCGCCCGGGTCACGGCGTACGTGGCCGCGCGCACCTGGCGTACGGCGGGGAACTGCGCCGCCGGGGACTCAACCGCGAGGCCCGCGGCTACCTGTCCGCCGCCCGCGACCGCTTCGAGGAGCTCGGCGCCCGCACGTGGCAGGCCCGGGCGGCGGAACTCCGCGCCACCGGTATGACGCGCGTGGGCCGGGGCAGGGCGGGCACCGCCCTCACCCCCCAGGAGTCCGAGGTCGCGAGGCCGGCGGCGTCGGGACTGTCCAACCCGCAGATCGCCTCGCGCCTGTTCCTCTCCCCGCGCACCGTGTCCTCGCACCTGTACCGCGTCTTCCCCGAGCCGGGGATCGCCTCCCGCGCGGAACTCCGCGACGCCCTCGAGGGCCGCGAGGCCGGGGACACCGTCGCCTCCCCCCAGCCGGACCAGCCGCCGTCCGCGTGCCGCCGAAGCCGTGAGCTGCCCGGCGTAGCCACCCCGCTGCGAGCGACCCGCTGTAAGCGACCCACCCGGCGGTTGTCAGTCGGTTGACGGAGGCCGCCGGCGCGTCCGCCGGGCCATCGTGGAGACATCGCGGAGCGGCACGGCGACCGTCGACGCCGACCCGGTCGACGCCGCCCTCCTCACCGTCCGCCACCCCTGACCGGCCACCGGGCCGTCCCTCTGCTCCGCACCCACGCGAACACCCGGACACCCGGACACCCGGACACCCGGACACCCGGACCCGAAAGACAGGTGTCACCATGACCGCGGATCGGCGCCCGGGACACCGACCGCGGCCGCGAGGCGGCGGACCGAATCGGCGCTTCCTTCGTCCAGTTGGACGTGACCGACGGCGTCTCGGCCAAGGCTGCCGTCGAGACACTGCGCGCCGAAGTCGGCCACCTGGACGTCCTGATCAACAACGCGGGGACCGCACCCGCCGACATGACGGCGGACCACATACGCCACGTCTACGAGACCAACGTCTTCGGACTCGTCCGCGTCACCCGCGCCTTCCTCCCCCTGCTGCGCGCGTCGGCCGCCACCCCGTCCGTCGTCAACGTCACCAGCGGGGTCGGCTCGTTCGCGCTCGTCCACGACCCCGAGCGCGTCGAGTCGCGCTACCCGCTCGCCGCCTACGGCTCCTCGATAAGCGCGGTCACCATGCTGACCGTGCAGTACGCCCGGACGATCCCCGAGGTCCGCTTCAACGCGGTCGACCCCGGCCGGACGGCGACGGAGTTCACCGGCCGCGTCGGCCACACTGTCGAGGAGGGCGCGGAGGCGGCGGTCCGCGTCGCCCCCCCTCTGCCCCGACACCCCCACCGGCACACTGACCGACCGCGAGGGCCCGCTGCCCTGGTGACCCCGGCCGCCGGGCACAATCAACGCCACGACTCCGCTACGACGTCCACGACGTCCACGACGTCCACGACGTCCACGACCCAAGGAAACGAGCCCCCATGAGCGGCAACGCACCGACACCGGACTCCCAGGACCCGCAGAGCCTCCAGGCCTTACAGGCGGCGCTGGGCGCCCGCGCCCGTCTGCGGCAGTGGGCGGAGAGCGCCCACCTGCTCGACCTGCTGCGCGCGGCCTCCGCCGAGGGATGGCTGGAGGCCCTGACCCGCCCCGTCACCGTCGAGGACCTCGCCGCCCTCGGCGGCGTCCCGGCCGAACGCGCCCGCCGGACGGTCGAGGTCCTCCTCGCCGCCGACGTGATCCGCGAGGCCGGGACCACTCCCCCCGCCTACACACTGAACGGCGACTTCGCCGCCCTCCAGGCGGGCGCCTCCGGACTGGGAACGGACATCGCCCTCGACGCCGTCGCCGCCTCCCGCGACCGCGTCCGCACCGCGCTCTCGACGAGCGGCACGCCGTACGACTGGCAGGAGGACGCGCTGGTCGTCGCCCGCGACTGGGGCATGCTCCCCACGGACGCGTCACGCGCCCTGTTCGGCATGGCCTACGCCGAACTGCCGGACTACCACGAGCGGCTGACCGGGGGCGGTCCCCTCCTGGACGTGGGCAGCGGCGTCGGCGGCGCCCTGCTCAGCACCCTGACGGCATACCCGGCCCTCCGCGCCGTCGCCGTCGAACGTGCCGCCGACGTCGCCGAGGAACTGCGCGACCGCGCGGAAGCCGCCGGCGTCGCCTCCCGCCTGGAGATACGCCGGACCGATGCCCGGCACTTCGAGGACGAGGCCGCCTACACCGTCTGTTACTGGGCCCAGGCCTTCTTCCCCCACGACGCCCGCGCGGCCACCCTCGCCGCCGTGCGGCGCGCCCTCACCCCCGGCGGCCTCCTCCTCGCCCAGGAACTGGCCCCGCCCCCGGACGACTCACCCTCCGCCCGCCTGAGCGCCGCCCTGGAGCGCCCTCGTGGCCGACAGCCGCGGCATCCCTCCGGTCGTGCGCGCGGAGTCCCTGGCCGAGGAATTCCAGACCGCCGGCTTCACCGACGTCAAGGTGATCCCCACCCCCGTGGGCCGCCTGGTCCTGGCCCGCCGCGACACCACCCACTGACTCCCACCGCCACTGGGCCCGGCCGACCGGCCGCAACATCCCCCGCACACCCCGCAGCCCACCCGCTACACTGACGGCGGCGAGCCCACCCTCACCGGTGACCCGCCACCCCGTCGACGGACATGTCGCCCCCACCGCGCACACGCCCACCGACGGAACCCCGCCTTCGTAGCTCAGGGGATAGAGCACCGCTCTCCTAAAGCGGGTGTCGCAGGTTCGAATCCTGCCGGGGGCACCAGCCAAAAGGCCCCGGACCGATCATGGTCCGGGGCCTTTGACATCCACTTCTGACATCAACGCGGGCGGTCACCCGCGATCAGGAGCGACCGGGGCGCCTCTTCCTGAGCAGCCGGTCCATATGGCTCATGGCCTCCCGCTGCGTGTCCTGCACGACGTGCGTGTACACGTCCATGGTGATGCTGATCTGCGAGTGCCCCAGGATCTCCATCACGACGCGGGGCGCGACCCCGGCGGCCGTCAGGAGCGTGGCCGTACCGTGCCGAGCATCGTGCAGCCGGATCACCCGGAGGCTGGCGAACTCGTCGATGAGTTGAGAGCCGTACGACCTCACGGCTGGCACTCTCGTCGTGCTGTCGGAGGGCGGCCCCCACGCGGGCGCCGGAGTTGTGAACCGCATGGCGGGCGATCGGAGTTACCGTCAGCCATGCCGTGGGGCACCCGGACCCCAGGCAGGCGACCGCCGAGGAAGCGTCGCTACTCGGCGTCCAGAAAGCCGCGCTCGTGACGCACATCCGGCGAACTACTACAGCGACGCCGGGCGGCCCGTTGAGACAGCCGACATCGTGGTGCCCGCCGC
Organism: Streptomyces sp. B3I8; assembly: GCF_030816915.1. Taxonomy (NCBI): domain Bacteria; kingdom Bacillati; phylum Actinomycetota; class Actinomycetes; order Kitasatosporales; family Streptomycetaceae; genus Streptomyces; species Streptomyces sp. B3I8. The sequence continues at coordinate 2,997,483 of NZ_JAUSYN010000002.1, forward strand.
TCACTGCGAGATCGTCTATGAGATCCCGATCAGCCGTTGAGGAGACCGGAGGTAGTCACATGCCTGACGGCCGCTGCTACCTCAGGGCGCCATCGGGATCATCCAGGGCGGATCGTGCCAGTTCGCGGAAGTGACTCAAGCTCGGCCAAGAGGAGGGTACGTGCGGTGGCGGGTCGTCCCGTCTGCTTGGTTCCAGTCCTTGGCCTACGAGGGCGCTACGCAGGATGAATCCGTACCTCCGTGCTACTGCTCTGGCTTCTGCGGCCACACTGTCAGGCCCCGCCAAAGCCACGGCACTTTCGGCCTTCGAAAGTGCCGACATGAGGCGGCGAGCCTCGGCAGCCCGCTCCGGCAGGTCCGCCGGGGCCGAGTCCTCTGCCCGGGTAAGGGCGGATACCGCTGGAGCAAGTTCATCTGTCGCGTTCACGAACCGGACGTAGGCATCAGCGCGAGCCTGCCGCCGCCAGTGCTCGTGCTGCGAGCGGCGCTGAAGGTTCCCCGTGCTCCTCGCCGCGCGTATGACCCCGAAGGCACCAAGCCCTGCTCCAACGACCGCCGCAGTGGCGGCGATTGACGCCGTTCCCCCTAGATTCATTGGCCCATTATGCCAAGCGCTGACACTGCGTCAGTGCTGGACTCTGACATCCACGGCTGACATCAACGAGGCCGGAAGGCGGCATACAGCAGCGCCCCTGGATGACCGTCGGACCAGCCGATGACGGCACCAGGGGCGGGTGTAGATCGAACTCCTAAAGCGGGTGTCGCAGGTTCGAATCCTGCCGGGGGCACACGGCACAGGGCCGGTCCAAGGGGTTTGATCCCTCGAACCGGCCCTGCTGCGTGATCACATCCGCGCCCCGGTGTGCTCCCACCAGACCAGTGCTCTGCCGTCAGCCTTCGTGGGTCACCCTCGGGCGGGTGACCGGCACGACGGTGAGGAGATCGTCCAGCCCTTTGAAGTCGTCGGGGTTGGTGGTGAAGAGGGGAAGGCCTTCAACCACAGCGATGGCAGCGATCATCAGGTCGGCCGCCCGGCGACGTGGCTTGCGGCCGGCGCTGACCACTGCGGCACAGATACGGCCGTAGATGCGGGCAGCTTCGGCATCGAAGGGGATGGGGGTCGAACTCGTTCTCGGCGCGTTGCAGGACGTCGAGCCTGCGGGCCGTTCCGCGTGTTCGTCGTAACCGCTCTGTTCGTCGTTGCGGCGGACCTCGTGCGGACCGGCGGACGACTCGGCCAGGGTGACAGCGGTGATCGCCATCTCGTCCGGTAGCTCCTCGGGGGTCACCCAGCGGCGCAGAATCATGTTGTCGGTGTCGAGGAGGCCCTGCTGATGCGTCGAACGATCAGCGGTCATAAGGATCGTCCAGGTAGGTGTCGGCTGTCGCGTCCTGATCGGCACGGAACCTGTCGAGGTCGATGCCGGGGGCGCTCCTGGACATCGCGGCGAATTCCTGGCGGGAGACGAACCGGTGGCGTCGACGCAGCGGAACGAGTTGGCCGATCGGATGTCCGTCGCGGGTGACGGTGAGCGACTGACCGCCCTGTACGGCATCCATGATCTCCCGGGGCCGGCTGCGTAGATCCCGTTGGTTAATTTCGGGCTGAACGCCCATATCGACCGAGGTAGCACCGTGTGCTACCGGGTGACACAGGACGGCTGCCCGAGACTCACGCCCGCCGTCGCGCCAGTTGACGACAGCAGTCGGAGCGGGCTCGGATCGGACTCCTGAAGCGGGTGACGCGAGTTCGGATCCTGCCGGGGTACAACGCGTTACCGCCCTGTGCTGAGGTTTCTCCCCCCGTGGAGGGGTCCTACTCGGCCTCGGACTCCTCGTCCGGGGCCGCTTGCATAAGCGGCCTGACCGCCCAGCTTTGGCGTCTCTTCTGATCAGAACCACACCCGGCACAGCTTCGGTCGAGATCCTTCACATCGTCGAGCTCGGGCTCCACTTCGGGCGCGGCGGTCTCGAGAACTCGAATGCGGTCAGGAACTCGTAGCGCCAGCGCGGGACACCGTCGGACTCGTACGGAGTCGAGGCGCACTCCCGTGACTGTTCCTGACTGTCTGGCCGACCTCATACCGGGCCGAGTTGACAGTCAATGCGGCTGGTCAGCTCGGTGCGGCGGGCGCGCAGTTCGGCCGGGGCGCATGTGAGGGCGATCCGGTGGGCTTCGACCAAAGGGCCGAGCTCGGGTGGGGGCTCGACCACGCCGGAGAAGAGCGGCGCCAACCACGCGGCTGTCGGCGCCTGCGCCTCCGGCCCGTCCGGCGAGGCGACCGGGAGGGGCGGGAGGTGGCCGGCCTGTCCGTGGACCATGCGGGCGGTGAGGATGGCAGCCTCCCAGACGCGCATGCTCTCCAGGCGCACTTGTGAGGCCAGTTCATCGCGCAGCGCACACAGGTCGCTCCACGCCCGCTCATGCTCACGCAGGGCATCCCCGACTCGTCGTACCAGCCAGGCATACGTCAGCCTGGCCCGCAGCAGGCCACGGCGGGCCTCGGCCGCGCTGTCCGCGTAGGGATTGTGGGCGACGACCTTCATGGCCACGGCCGTGATCGCGAGCATCAGCATCAGTACGGCGACCCATCCGGGCGCATAGCGGGCGCCCTCGACCTCCTCCGTGCCCGTGTCACGGGCCCTCAGTGCCGCCCAGACGGTGACCGTGGACAACACCGCGGCCAGGTAGAGGGCCGGCAGGGCGAGCGAACCGAGCAAGGACAGCATCAGGCGGCGGTCGCGGAGGTCGTGCAGCCACTCGCGTACCCGGTGCAGCGGGTCCGCGATCGCGTGGCCGGACAGCATCAGGGCCAGGGCCAGCACGACACCGGGCAGGAAGGAGACCGTCTGCTCGGCCAGTGAGACCGTCTCCTCGCTGGTGGTGAGGTACTGGAAGACCCGCGTGAAGTACCACGCGTCGAACAGGGCCATGGCGGCGATGACCGGCCAGCGCAAGACCCGTATCCACAGGTGGCGGCGGCGCCGGTCGTGGGCGCCGTCCTCCGCGTGGCGGGATTCGACTGCCTCGTGGGCCACTCGGGTCTTCCGGAGAGAGGCTGCGGCCTCGAAGCGAGCCAGCGACTGGACCGCCTCCTCGGTCCGGGCGTGCGCGTCGATCGTACGGGCCCGGGCAGCGGCGAGTTGCTCACGGTTGTGGCCGACGAGCTCGGCTACCTCGCGGGCCGCACGCAGCAGCATCCGCATTTCACCGTTGTCCAGGTGTTCCGGTTCCCGTTCGGGACCGTGCTCCGCGCTTGCCACCAGGTGCCGGATGTCGCATCCACAGCCGTGGTGGCAGGGGATGCCGCGATGGGTCTGGGACATGGACGACGTCCTTTTCTGCGATCTTTACGCGATCTTTTTGTGATGTGTTTCGCGGCGGGCCGCGGGTGGAGTCGGGTCGGTCAGCGGCGCACCGTCACGGTGATCTCCACACGGCGGTTGCACGCCATGGCCGCGAAGTCCGGTACACCGTCGTGGTACTCAGGGGCGCAGCTGGGCCGGTCGTCGGAGTAGCCACGGGCGGACGCCACCGCGATCCCACGTTCGGCGAGGGCGGTCCGGACGGCCCGCGCGCGGGCCTGCGAGAGCTGCCTGCCGTGCTGTTCGCTGCCGCGTGAGTCGGTGTGCCCGGAGACGGCGACCGAGACGGGATCGAGGTCGTCGATGCGCCGGGCGGCGTCGTCCAGCGCGCTGCGTGCCGACGGGGACAGCTCCGCGCTGTCGGTCGCGAACAGCACGGAGCCGGGCAGGGTGATCGTGGTGGTCCGCCCGGACTGCTGCTCCGCGACGGCCGGGAAGGTCACCTCCGGTTCCGTCTTGCCGGCCCGGGTGTTCTTTCCGGCCCGGCGGACCTGTGCCGCGGCGGCCACCTCGCAGGAGGAGGCGCCGGTCGCGTCGCACATCTCGCGCCAGAAGGCGGTCAGCCAGGCGGTCTGCGGAGAGGATGGCGCCTTGCCGTGGGCAGCGTGGCCGATGCCTACCAGGGTCACCTCGGTGCCTGTCAGGTCGGGCAGTTCGCCCGCCTTGCGACAGCGTGCCGCCGTCGCCTTGATCTCCGCCGTGCCATCGAACCCGGCGGAGCGCAGATCGGTGCAGCCGGTGTTCGTCAACCCGTCGGTCGCCACGACGATCCGTCGGCGGCCCCCTTTCGGGCCGAGCTGGTCGCCGGCCGCGGCGAGCGCGCCGAGCACATCGGACCGACGGGTGTCCGGCGCTTCGGCTGCCATCTGCCGCAGCCGTTGGCCCAGACAGGCGCTCCGGCCGTCGCGCCGGTCCTTCTTCAGCGTGCTGTTGCCCTTCACGGGCGTGACGGGCGCGCGGTCCACCGCCCAGGTGACGGTGGCCCTGGTGCCGTCGAAGCCGGCGGCGGACAGGGTGCCGCCCTCCAATGCCGAGGGCGAGAGGTCCGGAGCGGCCAGCGCGGTGGCCGCCAGGTCCGGTATCCGGTCGCCCAGCGGGGCGGCCCGGTCCGGCCGGACGGACGGGCTGCGGTCCAGGAGCACGACGGTTCGCGCCTGAGTGGTGTCCGCGCCGTCGGAGCCGCGGTCCAGCCAGGCGCAGGGTTTCGCTTCGGGCGTGTCGAACGCGCCGCAGCCGCTGCCCGCCAGCACGGCGGTCAGCGCCGACGCCCCTGCGAGGAGCCGGGTGAGGCGTGATCGGGTCAAGGGACTCACTGGGATCTCCAATACAGGCAAATGCACATTTGTGACTGTTCTGCGGCGGAAACAGGGGAGTTACTTGAGGTCCTCGTCCATTCCGTGCCAGGAGGTTCTCCGTGCACAGTGCCAACGCGTCCGCCGCTAACGACACCGCGGGAGAAGAGGGAGGTGCCGGTCTCCAGTCGGGGCTGACCGTTTACACGTCACTCCAGGCGTCGGCCCAGTTCGCCGACACCAAGGTGGGCATCCTCGGTGCCGTTCAAGCGGGGCTGATGGCCATGGCCGTACCGCAGGGCGGCGTGATGCGCGAGGCGTGGGAGAGGGGCGGCCCCGGCGCCTGGGCCACGGCGGTCCTGCTGTCGCTACAGGTGGCGACGTTCCTGCCCGCCGTGTACTGCGTGGTCCAGGCGCTCCGCCCCCGCTTGGGGCCGCCGCCCACCCCCAACAGGTTCAGTCTGCCGTTGCTGGCCGTTGCCGACGGCACCGCTCCGCCGGCGGACGAGGCCGGTGAACGCAAGGAGATCTGGCAACTGATCCCGGTGCTCGCCCAGGTGGTGATGACCAAGCACCGGTACATCGCCAGGGGTGTCGTCTGGACGGGGCTGATGGCAGTGACGGCCGGGCTGTCCTTCCTCACCCGTGCGCTGCCGGCCTGATCCCCCCGCGCCATCGCCTCAGCCCCGGGCCGTCCTGGCCCGGGGCAGCGGCTCCGGGGGCTCGCGACCGGGTCCCAGTTCGCCCGGCAGTGGCAGCCCGAACAACCGCATGGCGTGGCCGAGTTGACGCTCGTTCGTGGCGACGAACTCGAAGAGGTCCTGCGCCTGGTACGCCTTCGACTGGCCCTCCAGGAGCTTGACGAACGTCTCGACCTGGTGCTGCCGCTGCCGGAACATCTCGCCGACCTCGGTGGCTGCCTTGTCCGGCTGCTCGGCCAGCAGCACCGCCCATGGCGTCAGCCAGGCAAGCGCGTCGTCGTTCTGCGACACTCCGGTCAGCCCGCCGGCGAGGAACGCCCGCCACTTCTCGGCGACCTCGCTCAGCAGCCGTACCTGGAGCGCCGACTTCGCGTACCGGTGCTCGATGTCCTGGAGTTCCAGAGCAGCCTTGCGCTGCTGTTCCAGTACTTCCGGCGCCGGCTGGAACTGGGCGACGGTGCGACAGTTCACCAGCCCGTTCTCGAAGCATTCTCCCTCCCTCAGGTGGTCGTTGACGGCGCGCTCGGCCTCCTCGGCACGGAACGGCTCGTAGCGGCGGGCGATGTCACGGATCCGCTCGGTGAGCCGTTCGGGCATGACCGCCTGGTAGCCGTCGAGGGCACGACCGAGCGTCTGCTCGTCGAGGCGCCCCTCGGCGCACCAGTCGCAGCGGATCTCGACCTGGAAGCCGAAGCCGTCGCCCTTGGCAGGGGTTTCGAACCTGACGGTCGAGCTGCGATGCACCGACACGGTCTCCGGTACCTGGACCGCCACGGCTTCGAAGGGCGTGCTGTACACCGGCCGGCCGCCGAACATGCCTCGCAGCCAGGCGAACGGGCCACGACGCGTTGTGCTGGTCACATCGACCACCTCTCCTCCAGAAGTGACTTGACATGCAGGGCTGTGCTGCCGTCGGGGAGTTGGTGATCCCACAGCCGCAGGTGGAACAGCAGCCGCTCCCGCAGCCGGTCGCCCTCGGCGTCCGGCTCGGGCAACTCGGCGAAGAACCCGGCCACCAGCTCGTCGAGGCCCGGCTCGTCCCCGGCCCGCTCCACCCACAGCCGCATGCAGTTCCAGCCACACTGTCGGTGTGCACGGCTGCTGCTGAGCAGGGTCCGCCGGCTCAGCAGCAGCAGATGCTCACGGGGCCCCGGCTCCTTGAGGAAGGCGGTGACCGCTCGCTCGCCCCGGAACCTGCTGAGCCCCTGGAAGCACTTCGCCGCATCGTCGCGCAGCCAGTGGCGTGACGACGTGGACCACTGGGCCAGCCGTTCCAGCACCTGGGCCCGTGATCCGGCCGCGTAGATCTCCCGTACCGCGTCCCAGACGCTCCTCGTCCCCGTCCCGGCGATCCGCTCCAGACTGTTCAGTGCCTCCGCGGGGAACTGTGCGCCGATGCGCGTGCCGTACGCGACCTTGGCACACGCCTGGAAGTCACGGCGCTGGGACCAGCGCGACAGCAGGCGCTGAACGCGGGGGGCGAGCAGCGGATCGGTCACCGCCCGTTCCAGCGCCCAGGCCGCGGCGAACCGCCGTCGGTCGGCGTGCTCCCGTGCGGACGCCCAGCGGACGAGCAGTTCCTCGCGCACGTAGGCCCAGTCGAAGGTGGCCAGCAGACCGACCGTCTGGGCGGCGGACACCTGGATGTCCTCCTCGCCCCGGACGACGAGGCCGTCCAGCCACTCCAGCAGGGGTCCACGCGCGCCGCTGTGGTCGTGCCACAGCACCTCCAGGACCGCCTCACCGAGACCGGGCTGGCTGACCCGCACCAGGCACTCCGGGTGCCTGGACCCGACCGGTTGCCCGGTCCGGTCGGTGAACTCCACGTCGGAGTGGTCGAGCCAGTCCCGTACGCTCTCCTCGAACAGCGGCATCGCCGGAGCCGAGGAGGGTGAGCGCACCCCGTGCAGCAGCTCGGCGAGCCGGTGGGACTCCCGGCTGACCCGGCTCAGCGTGGTCCCGTCGAGCACCACGCAGGCCAGCAGGAACGCGCGCGACCACATGGACGGCTGCTGCCTGTTGGCCCCGTCGGCCGCGTCTGTCCCCGGTGGTCCGAGGAGCCTCACCGCCTTGGCCCGCAGCTCGGCTCCCAGCCCCTGCACGATCTGGTCGACGTCGTCGCCGTCACGCACCCGCTGTGCCAGTTGGCCGGCCAGCCCAGCGACCTCGGCCATGGACCTGCGCCCGCGCAGGTCCTCCCGCAGGCCCTCGTGCTCCAGCAGTTTGCGGCAGTCCAGCGGCCGGTCGGCGAGCAGTACCGTCAGGTGCCGCTCCAGCACCTCGTACGGCATCCCGCTCGTCACCTCGTGCTCGACCACATGCCCGGTGAGACTTCCGACCGGCACGTGGTCGTCGACGATGATCACCAGTGGGGAACGGCCGTACGTCGCTGCCCGCAGCCGTATGAGCAGCTGAGGGCGCAGTTCGTTCGCCCACTCCGTGCCGTCGCCTTCGATGACATGGCCCCGGCTCGGCTGAAGGCCCCCGTCGTCGGTGACCAGCCGACGCACGCCCGCCTGCGAGTCCAGGACGACGACGCCGGTGTCCATCGCCTGTCGCACGGCGAGCAGTGCCATGGTGTAACGCCCGGAGCCGGGGGCCCCACGCAGCACCGCGACCCCGTGTTCGGTCAGGTGGTCGACCAGCGCGGTGTGTGTGGCCGGTGCGACGTACCGCTCGCGCAGCCGGTCAAGGTCGTCCTCCGGGACCCGGCCGTCGACAGGGTCGACGGCCGGAGTGCCGTAGTAGTTCTTGTAGATCGTCCCGGCCGCGTCACCGCTGCCGAAGCCGACGGCTCTCGCCTCGACTCCCCCGTCCACGAGGGTGTGCGCCAGACCGCGTTCCCGCAACTGCCGGATGTGATCGGCCTGTTCGTCGGACGTCTCCATGCCGGCGGGTGTGGCTGCGGCCTCCTCCTCGTCGACGGACGGCTCAGCCGGAAGCGGGTCCATGTGTTCGTGCACGGGTTCGGTCTTGTCGTCCATGTCTCACTCACCATCACCCGTAGTACTTCTTGTGCATGGTCCTGGCCGCGTCGCCGCTGCCGAAGTGGAAGACGCCGCCCTTGTTCTTCTGCACCACGTTGGTGGGCGCGGGAGCCGCCGCCTCCTCCGTCTCCGGGTCGGCCACGAGCGGCTCCAGTTCCTCCCGGCCGTGCTCCGGTACGTGGATCCAGCCGTAGCCGCTGAACTCCTTCTGGTGAACGTGCACCCTGACGTACCGGCTCGGATCCAGTCCCTGGCCCTCGCCTCGAAGCCGGACCACGTCCTGGTAGATCCGGTCGGAAACGATCACCGCGAGATCGGTCGAGCCGAGAGCCTCCAGCACGTGCTTCAGCTGGGGCGCGTTGAGATAGCGCGCGACGGAGACGGGGGCGGGCCCGCTGTGGCCGAGAGCGGCTGTGCGGGCCACTCCGAAGTCGATGGCGAGCCGGAGCCTCATCCGCTCCTCTTCGGCGCGGTTGGCGTTGCGCTCGCCGAGCCGGACGGCCAGGTTCCGTACGAAGCTGCCGAGTACCAGAGGTTCCTGAGTTCCGAGCGGCAGCACGGCGAATTCCTGATCGCCCTGCGGTTGGCGTTCCCAGGCCGTGCGGTCCAGGCCGCTGAGTACCGCCGCCTCTTCCAGCACTCGCACCAGGTCGGTTTGGAAGGCCTCCTGGCTCGGGGTGTCGAGGCGGCTGTACTTCTCCACGTCGGCAGCCATGCACAGATGCCGCGTGATGATTTCCCGTGAATGCGATTGCGATGTCATGGACTCAGTCACCCGTCTGCCGTGGTCGAACGAGGTCGGGCGTCAACTGTGCGCCCGGAGACGGGGAACACCGAGTGGGTCGTAGAAATACGGTTTTCGGCAGGCGGGGCAGGCGACACCCCTGTTACGGGACGGCTGCGGGCAGCCGGGCGACTGCCCGCAGCCGGAGCAGGTCGAGGACAGTGGTGCGGCGGTAGCCGGTGGTGATGAGGTCGTCCCTGCGCAGTTCGGCGAGCGCCTTGTGGATGGTGACCTCCGCCGAGCCGGCGAGCGCGGCCAGTTCCGGCTGGGTGAGGTCGACCCCTATGACCAGCCCGCGGGGCACCGGATGACCGTACGAGGTCGCCAGTTCGGCGAGCACGCGGGCAAGCCGTACCTTGACCGGATATCCCCCGAACTCCACTCGCCGTTGGTTCGACCAGCGCAGCCGCTGCACGACGATCCGGTTGACCGCGCGCGCCGCCTCGGGGTGGAGTTCGAGGAACGCCCGAAGGTCGGACTCTCGGACGATACTGGCGACGACCTCTCCGCAGGCGGTGACCGTGGCCGACCTCGGCGCACCGTCGTCCATGGCGGCCATCTCGCCGACTATGTCCCCTCCGACGCGGATGGCGAGCAACGACTCGTGGCCGTTGTCCAAGCGAGCGGTGACCTTGACGAATCCGGAGCGCAGAAGAATCACATGGTTGGAGAAGTCGCCCTCGCGGAGCAGGATGTCCTCGGGCAGGTAGCGGCAGCGGGTACCGATCCGGAGCAGCTCGATACGGACGGGTTCCGACAGGCCACCGAGGAAGCTGCGGGCGGGCCACCCTTCGAGGCCCTGGGATGGAAACTGCGGCGTCAAGGGCGCTCCTCTCCTTCTCCGCACCACTTTGATCTGCTTCTGATCCGTGCGAATCAGCTGTTCCAGAGAAGCAGTTGACAGGGGACCGGGACAGAGTGTGCGGAGGGTCCACTTGATGCGCCGGGCGCGCATCAGGGGCGCACGCCAGGACGATGAGCGCCTATGCAGCAGCCTCGACTGCTGCGCCGATGGCGGCGGACGGGGAAGTGGTACCAGTACGTCGCCACGAGCCGGTACGCCAGGACGTAGGCGTCCGCCGCCATGCCCGCGGGCCTGCCCGCAGAACAGCACCAGTGCGCGCGGAGCCGTGCGTTGCTCCCCTTCGAAACCCTCGAACCACCTGACGCCCTCGTCCGCAGGTCTCAGCCCCTGTGCGAGTTCGTTGAGGATCACCTCGTGTGCGTACGGCACAGGCTTCCACTCCCGCGGTCCGGACCGACGGTACGCGCACGGTACCCCGCAGGCAGCACGGTTTTCCGCGCCCTGACGGCGCAGCCACCTGACGCAAGCAGGCCTCTCCGGGGCGAAGCCGCGCGGCAGGCCTTCCGGGAGGCCCGCGTTCCACGAGTGCGTGTCCCGCTGAGTGACAGCGCGGACGAACAGCGGCAGACAAGCACAGATTCCAGTGGGCCGTTCCACCAGGTGAGAGCCGGATCAGCCCAAGGTCATGCGCCCGCCCAGGTCGCCTCTGGACGAAAGGTTTCAAAGTTCAAGGGTCCGCGACGGCGGCGGCGCAATGCTCGCTCCGCGAGTCCGGTACCTCGCTTGGTCAGGTCTGGGTGGGCATGAAGCCGCTGCGGGTGGTGCCCGAGGACAGCAGGGCGGGCCAGTCGAGTGTCTCGGGCAGGTGGTCGAGACACAGGACGACCGCTCCGCCGGCTTGCTCGGCATCCACGCAACAGTCGCCCATGTCCCTCGGTGCCCCGAGGGCGCGACGGTGCTCGTGGTCGAATCACGTGGATGGGCATGCGTTCCCGGGACTGCCCAGGTGAGGAACACAGCCAGGAAGATGAGAATGATCAGAGCATGTGCACCCCAAGGCGCCGGAGCCTTCGGTGTCCGAGAACATCGACCAGTCTGGCGGGCGGACGTTCGAGCGGGGCGTCCGTCTCTCCGGGTGCCTCGTCACCGCCGGGGCGGCTGTCGACGGGTGGGGAGTCGGGGTGCCGTGGCGCGTCGTGGGAAGTGGGTGCGGTCCGGTGGTGCAGACCGGGGGCTCCTGGGCGTTGGGTCCCGGGCGGACTGGGGCTATCGTCGGGATCAGAGGGCCAGGCGAGGAGGACCGCCGGTGATGCCGCAGGACGAGGCCGTGATCGGCTGCACGGGGAAGGTACTCATCGGAACTCGCGGTTCCGCGGGCCCCGGCGAGATCCTGGTGCGGGTAAGAGGGGGTTCCGAGACGTTCCTGGCCTGGTCGGAGAGCCCCTTGTCCGCGGGCGCGACGGTGCTCGTGGTCGAATCACGTGGATGCCGCGAGGTGGGCGTCATCGAGTGGGTGGATCCATTGGACGCGCTCGGCGAGAGAACCGCCGACGCCGGCTGAGGAGTACAGGCATGTTCGGTTACCGCGTCCCCGCACCCGACGAGGCGATGTTGATCTCGGGCGGCAGGCGGGGACTGGGGGGCGCGCCGTTCCGAGTGGTGACAGGGCACGGGAAGTTCGTGCTTCCGGTCTTCCGGAAGGTCAGGTTCCTCACCCTGTCGATGTGCGAGTCCGAGGTCACCGAGACGTGTGTGACCAAGCAGGGCATCGCGTTGCACGTCCGCGCGGTCATCGCCTTCAAGGTCGGCAACGACCACGAAAGCATCATCAACGCGGGTCAGCGCTTCCTGTCCGACCAGGATCAGATGTCGGTGCTCACCGGCCGGATCTTCGCCGGGCATCTGCGGGCCATCATCGGTTCGATGACGGTCGAGGAGATCGTCACCGAGCGGCAGAAGCTCGCCGCGGAGGTCCTGGACACCTCCAAGACGGAGATGGCGAAGATCGGCCTGACCGTCGACTCCCTCCAGATCCAGTCGATCGACGACGGTGACACCGGCTACATCGACGCGATGTCGGCCCCGCACAAGGCCGCCATCCAGCGGCAGGCCCAGATCGCCCAGGCACAGGCCACCCAGGCCGCGGCCCAGGCGGAGCAGGCGGCGGCCCGTGAGCAGGCCGAGTACGCCCGGCAGACCGCCATCGTCCAGGCCGAGTACTCGGCCGAGGTGGACCGTGCCCAGGCGCAGGCCGCGCAGGCCGGACCGCTGGCGCAGGCACACGCCCAGCAGGAGGTGCTCGCCGTCCAGACGGAGCTGGCGCAGCGTCAGGCGCGTTTGCGGCAGCAGCAGTTGGTGGCCGAGGTCGTCAAGCCCGCCGAGGCCGAGGCCGAGCGGGTCAGGATACTCGCGGCCGCCGAGGCGCAGCGGATGAAGATCCAGGCGGAGGCGGCGGCCTCGTACGACCGGGTCGCGCTCGACCGGATGCTGATCGACCAGCTCCCGCAGATCGTCAAGGAGGCCGCCGGTGGCCTCGCCGGCGCCAACGTCAATGTCCTCAACGGCGCGGACGGCCTCGGTGAGATCGCCGCCGGCCTGGTGTCCCAGGGCCTGACGATCCTCGACTCGGTCCGGCAGAACCTGAGCGGCCAGGATGCCGACGGCCACCGCCCCGGCTCCGGGGAGGGCGAGGACAGCGGCCTGCGCCAGCTGCCCTTCGGCAAGGAGCGGGCACCGAGGGACGGTCGGGTGGACGTCGACTAGGGCCGGTCTCCAGGAGCGGTGAACAGGCTTTCGTGTGCGGAGGAGGGCGTCGGCGCTCGGCGCTCACTGTTTGTCGCTCACTGTTTGTCGCCGCTGCCCGGGTTCTGCCGGGGCACGAAGGGAAGGGCAGGCTCAGGAGGGGTTTCCTCCGGGGCCGGCCCTTCGCCGTGTTCGGGGTCGTGCCACACGCGGGCCATCACACCCGGCCCCTCGCACCCGGCCCATCCACGCGCAGGCCGTCACACCCGGCCCCTCGCACCCGGCCCATCCACGCGCAGGCCGTCACACGCGGGCCAGCACCACCGCCCGGGACCGTGAGAGGACCACCCCGGCCAGCGCCAGCCCCCAGCACACCAGCACCAGGACAGGGCGCAGCACGGGCGCGTCCCCGCCGCCCGGTGTGACGAGGGTGGCGAGTTGGTCGAGGGAGCGGGTGGGGAGGAAGTCGGCGGCGTGGCGCAGGCCGGCGGGGAAGTCGTCGAGGGGGAACCACAGGCCGCCGAGCATGGCGAGCGGGAAGAAGACGCCCAGGCTGATGTACTGGGCCGACTCGCCGACCGCGACGAGTCCCACGGCCAGGCCGGCCAGGACGAAGACGAGGCTGGCGCCCCAGATGACGCCGAGTGCGGCGAGCCAGTCGGCGGCCGGCATGGAGACGTCGTTGGCGAAGGCACCGAGGGCGAAGACGACCACGGCCGCGGGCAGCGTGGCCAGCCAGGCGGTGAGTGCCTTCGCGCCGAGGTAGGCGGCGCCGGAGAGCGGGGTGAGCAGCACCTGGCGGGCCCAGCCTTCGCCGCGCTCCGTGCCGAGGCGGATGCCCGCGCCGTTGAGTGCGCCGAAGAACGCGCCGGACACCGACATGGAGAGCATGTAGTCGCGGGCGAAGAGCGGGCTCTCGGAGAGGGTGTCCTGGGCGACCATCGTGAACATGACGTAGAAGCCCGCGGAGAACAGTACGGAGAAGGTCAGGAAGTAGGCGCTGCGGACGAGGCAGAGGGTGTCCAGCTTGGCGTAGCGCAGCATGTCAGTCATTTCCGTCGCCTCCTTCGCCCGGAACGGCCCCATGTCCGCCCGCCCCGTGTCCGCCGGCTCCCTGACTGTCCGGGTGGCCCCCGTCCCCCTGCGCCTGGCCCTCGTCGACGCTGAGGAGCTCGCTGAGCGCGTCCTCCAGGGAGGCGGAGGTGATGGCGACGTCCCGCAGTACGACGTCGTCCCGGTCGCCGCCGATCTTCGCGTAGAGCGCGGCGAGTGTGGCGTCGCTGTCGGCGGTGGTCACCGTACGGGTGGGGCCGTCCTCCTCGACCGCGCGCACCCCGGGCAGGCCGCGCAGCATGCCGTCGGCGAGCGGTTCGGCCGTGCGGAAGGAGATGCGGCTCTCGGTGAAGGAGGACCGCAGTTGGGCGACCGTGCCGTCGGCGACGACCTTCCCGGCCCGTAACACCACGACGCGGTCGGCGAACTGCTCGGCCTCGTGGAGGTAGTGGGTGGTGAACAGGACCGTGGCGCCGTCCTCGACACGCTCGTTGAGCACCTGCCAGAAGCGGGCCCGGGCCGACACGTCGAGAGCGACCGTCGGTTCGTCGAGGAAGAGCAGGCGGGGCAGTCCGGCGAGGGCGAGGGCCAGTTTCAGGCGTTGGCGCTCTCCTCCGGAGAGCTGTGTCACCTGTCGTGTGCGTAAGTCCCGCAGGCCGGTCTCCGCGAGCACCTGGGCGCTGGTGCGGCGGCCGTACAAGTCGGTGACCAGGGATATGAGTTCGCCGACCCGGGCGCCTCGCATCAGACCCGTCTCCTGGAGCATCGCGCCGAGTTCTCCGGCCGCGAGTGCCGGTTCGGGCCGGCCGCCGAGCACCTCGACGGTGCCGCTCTCGGGCTTGAGCAGACCGAGCAGGACGTAGGTCAGTGTGGTCTTGCCCGCGCCGTTGGCGCCGAGCAGCGCCACGCGTTCGCCCCGTCGCACCTGAAGGCTCACCCCCGACAGCACACGCACCCGTGTGCCGCCGCGTCGCCGCACGACGTCCACATCCCGAATGCGCACCAGGAGCTGGGCATCCGCTGCGATCATCTCGCCTCATTCCGGCCGCTTGTGAGCTGCGTCACCCTAGCATGGGATCTTCGCCGGAAACAGCCCTCCCGCCTTTCGCTCACGCCCCTTTCTCCTGCCTTTTTTGTCATCGCTCGGGAATGACATATGTAACCGGCAACCGGTGACACTTCTCGCAAATATCGCACATTGACATTCCGGTAAGGGCGTTCGGATACTTGCCCCCATTGGGCGGGTCGTTCAACATTCCGCCCGAATCCGTCGACCGATGTGAAGTCAGGGGGTGAAATTGACATGAAGATCGAGAGTGTGATCGTCGTCGAGCACCGTAGTTCCGCGCTTCAGCCGGGGCTCGTCATGGGCACCGACAGCGGTGCGTTCGGCGTCGTCGTGCCCGGTGCCTCGTCCTGCTGCGCCGGCTGTACGTCGTCGTCCTGCGGTGCGGTGGTGCGTCCCACCGCCTGATCGACGGGGTGCCGGGCCGTTCACGCCCGGCACCTCCAGGAGCCCGGCCGACCCGGCCCACGGAGGAGAGAGATGATTCCCAAGCCCGTCATCATCAATGTGCCGGTCGACGACGTGGACGCCGGAACGGAGTTCTACGAACATTTCCTCGGGCTGCGTCTCGCACGGTCGCTCTCGCCCGAGCAGATATCTTTCCACGCCCCCGTGTCGAGCGACGGAATCCTGCTCACCGTCAATAAGCGGAATTTCCCGGGCGAGGGCGTGACCGTGATGTTCGCCGTCGAGGATCTCGACCGGGCACTCGACGAATGGAAGGCGACGGGCGGCACCGTCGTGGCCGGCCCCTACGATCTCCCGCTCCCCAAACGGATCCGCGCGGAGTTCCGTGATCAATTCCGCGACAGTCCTTTCTACCGGGGTGAGGCGGGCGACTCCATGGGCCGCGGCGCCAGCCTCCACGACCCCGAGGGGAACCGCCTCGGCATCGTCGAGTTCAGCGAGTGGGCCCATGCGACGTTCGCCCTCGGCGCCTACGCGAAGCCGGTCACCGCCGAGCAGCTGGCCGACCAGTCCATCGCGCTGTCGCGACGCGTGCCCGCCACCACCCAGATGTTCGACGACCCGTCGGACGGCTGAGGTCACCGAGGCTCAGGGAGGGCCGCAGCATGCAACAGGACTCCGGGTTCGACGAGTTCAGCGTCGGCATCAACGCCTACCGCGTCATGGCGCCCGAGGCACGGGCCGTGGGCGTGCGCACCCACCAGCTCCGGTTCGACAACCTCGGGGCCGAGACGGCGGGCGGCGTGAGCAGCAGGGTCGCCGAGGACTTCCTCACGGCCAGCCGGCTGCGGGCCCCCGACCGGGAGGGTGTGCTGTCCGCGTCGGACTACTTCGGCGACACGATGGTGACGACGCTCGCCCAGCTCGACGACGACCCGGTACCCCCGCACCAGCGGGTCGAGCTGCCCGCCTCGGTGCCCGCGACGATGGAACTCGGCGAGGCCCTGATGCGGCGCCGCAGCGTCCGGGGCTACAGCGGCGACCCCCTCTCCTCGGCGGAGTTGGCGACGGTGCTGCGTCTCGCCGACGGGGTGACGGCGGAGGCCGACATAGAACTGCTGCGCGGCGGCCGGGAGACGTACCGCTTCCGTACGGCACCGAGTGGCGGCGGCCT
The DNA here is from genome assembly GCF_030816915.1 of Streptomyces sp. B3I8. NCBI lineage: Bacteria > Bacillati > Actinomycetota > Actinomycetes > Kitasatosporales > Streptomycetaceae > Streptomyces > Streptomyces sp. B3I8. Next base: position 3,013,861 of record NZ_JAUSYN010000002.1, read on the forward strand.
CTTCCCGGTGGCCCTCCAGGTGGTGGCGCTCGACGTGACGGGCCTGGACGTGGGCGTGTACCGCTACCAGCCCGTGCGAGACGTGCTGGTGCGGGAGGGCGGCCAGGCGGTCGTCGACCGGGTGCTCGACGCCTTCGTGACCCCCGGCACGGCCATCTCGTTCGACACCGCCGCGGCGCTGGTCGTCATGGTCGCCAGCCCCTGGCGGAGCATGCGCAAGTACGGACCCCGGGGCCTGCGGTTCGTGCTGCACGAGACGGGGTGCATCACGCAGAACACGCATCTGGCGGTGACGTCCCTCGGCCTCGCCTCCACGGACTGCGCGAGCTTCGTGGACGACCGGCTGCACGCCGCGCTCGGCCTGGACGGGGTGCTGCAGGCGGCCGTGCACGCGGTGGTGCTGGGGAGGCTGGAGTGAGCACCTCCCCGCAGCCGCCCGAGGCGACGGTGGCCACCCGCCGGGAACGGGACCGGGAACGGGGCCGGGACAGGGAACGGGACCGGGACCTTCTCGTCTACGTCCACATCCCCTTCTGCCGCTCGAAGTGTCACTTCTGCGACTGGGTCACAGAGATCCCCACCTCCGAGCTGCTGCTCACCGAGACGGACCAGCCGCGCCGGCGCTACGTCGACGCCCTGTGCCACGAGATCACCGAACGCGGCACCCGGCTGACCGAGGCGGGATACCGCCCCACGATCCTCTACTGGGGTGGCGGCACGGCCTCCATCCTCTCCCTCGACGAGATCGCACGCGTCGGCGCGGCCCTGCACCGGGCGTTCCCCGCCCTGGGCGGCGACCTGCTGGAATCGACGATCGAGTGCAGCCCGGAGACCCTGGAGCCCGAGAAACTCGCGGCCTTCCGCGAGATCGGCTTCCGGCGGCTGAGCAGCGGCGTGCAGTCCTTCGACGACGCACGGCTGCGCACGCTCGGCCGCAGCCATGACGCCCGCCAGGCCCGCACCATCGTCCAGCAGGCGCGGGACGCCGGGTTCGAGGACATCAGCATCGACCTGATCTGCGGCTTCCCCGGGCAGCCCAGTGCCGAGACGCGGGAGGCCGTACGGGTCGCCCTCGACCTGCCCCTCACCCACGTCGCGCTCTACCCCTACCGGCCCGCGCACGGCACCGTGATGCGCCGCCAGCTCGGGCGCGGCAACCGCCGTCTCGACCGCCACGAGCAGAAGCGCGGCTACGCGGAGGGGGCCGAGCTGCTGACCGGGGCGGGCTTCGAGGAGTACGCGATGAGCCACTTCGGCACCGGCGGCCTGCGGTGCCACAGCGATCTCGCCTACTTCCAGCTGCGCTGCGACTGGGCGGGGTTCGGATCGGGGGCGACGTCCGTGCTCGGCGGCCGCTATCTCGCGCACGGCCGCGGCCGGCTCCTGGACTACAACCGTGACCCGCTCGCCTTCGACGAGGACTACGACCTCGGCTCGGCCGCCATCGCGCCCCGCATGCTCTACCAGTCCCTGACGACGTACGAGGGCGCGCGGCGCGAGTGGTGGGAGCGGCGCACCGGGCAGCCCTTCGACGACGTGACGGGGCAACGGGCCTGCCGCACCCTCCTGGACTTCTTCGGCTCCGTCACCGCGGTGACACGCGACGACGACGGGCTCCGGCTGCCCCGCGCGGACATCGCCGACGCGTTCATCGAACTGCAGTACCTGAACTCGCCCCAGCAGGGGCGTACCGACCTGTCGGTGACAGCCGCCACGCTCATGGGCTGACCCGAACGAGAGGAGACGTCCGTGTCCACGCGACGCACCAGCCGCACCGTGCGCATCAAGTCCGTCTATTCCGTGGTACCGCACGACCAGAACACGGTCGAGCTGCGCTCGGGTGTGTGGAGCCCGCAGTCGATCACGCTCGTCGACCACAGTGGCGGGGGCCGTCTCAGCACACTTGTCATGGGACTCGACGGCACCAGGGACCGGGCGCAGCTCGCCAAGGAGGCGGGAGTCACCCGCACCGAACTGGAAGCACTCATCGACCACCTTGACCAGTTGGCGGTCCTGGAGCACGGTCCCTCCACGGCGCTCGACGCGTTCCTGGACCGAATGGCGAGCGGGCGGGTCGAGCGGGCCGCCTTCCGGCACGTGCGGATGCTCGGCGATGGGCCCGCGGCAGCCCAGGTGTCGCAACTGCTCGGCGCGCACGAGGAGTTGTCGGTGAGCGGGCCGGACCAGGAGGACCGCCTGGTCGCGCTGCTGGACGACTGTCCGCTGGACCTGCTGGAGGACGGCCTGGCCTTCGAGCGGTTCGTGGAGAATTTCGAGGACTGGCGGGGCTGTCTGCTCGTCCATGTCGCCGACACCGTCCACCCGCTGCGCCTGGCCGTGCTCAACCGCGTCGCCCTGGCGCTGGACACACCCTGGATCCAGGCGGCCGTCGACGGGCCGCTGCTGCTGGTCGGCCCGACGTTCGTGCCCGACAGCACGGCCTGCTTCACCTGCTTCGAGACCCGTGTGGTGATGAACCTCCGCGAGGGCGCCGCCTACCAGCGCTACAAGCAGGCACTCGCCGGCGCCCGGACGAACGGACACGCGGCGAACGGACACACGGCGAACGGACACACCGCGGAAGGACATACCGCGGAAGGGCATTCCACGGAGGGACGGACAGCGGACGACGGCTGTGCCGGGGTCCTGTCCTCGCTCCTCGCCTCGCACGCCGCGCTCGAAGCCGTGAACATGGCGGTCACCGGCACGACCAGCACGGTCGGCAAGGTGCTCGGGATCTACCTCCCGTCGATGGAGATGGTCTACTCGGACGTGCTCAGGCTGCCGGGCTGCCCGTCGTGCGGCACCGTGCCCGAACGGGACGGCACGGAGATCTACTTCGACGTCAGGCGGTGGATCGATGCCTGAGCTGCGCACCGCGTCGGGGCTGCGCGTGGTCGAGCCGCCCGACGTCCAGACCGCCCGGCTGCGCCGCCGGATGCACTCGCCGCTCTGCGGGCTCATGCCCCAGCTCGGCTTCCTCTCCCGGCCCCGGTACGCCCCGCGCCTGCTGGTCTCGGGGGGCGACCTCACCGGCGTCCACGTCCTGCGCGACCAGCCCCGCCCCAAGCTGGGCAGCTACCACATCGGCGGGTACGGGGTGCGCCCCTACGAGTCGCACATCCGCACCCTGGGCGAGGTGGTGGAACGGTACGCCGGCTACGTCGCGGCGGTCAGCGGCGCGTATCCCGTCCGGTTCGCCACCGAGGCGGAACTCGGCGACGACGCACCGCACTTCCCCCTCGGCACCTACGTCCCCTTCACCGACGAACAGCTGGCGGGTCCCGGCTTCCCCTTCCGGCGCCCGGGGCCCGGGGACCGGTTCGGCTGGAGCCGCTTCACCCGCCTGCGCGACGGCCGGCCGACCTGGCTGCCGGCGCAACTGACCACCGTCGGCTACGTGGTGCGGGACCGCGAGGGCGAGCCGTGGGTGCAGCCCGCCGTCACCACCGGCACGGCCGCGCACACCGACCCGGACCGGGCCGCGCTCGGCGCGCTCCAGGAGATGGTGCAGATCGACGCCGCGGTGGGCCACTGGTACGGCGCCACCCGGTCGGTGCGCATCGCGCCGGGCCGGCGTACCGCCGCACTCCTGCGGCTGGTGGCCCGCCACTGTCATCCCCTGGGCGGGCAGCCGGAGTTCCATCTGCTGCCCAGCGCCGACCTGCCCGGCTTCACCGTCGCCTGCCTGTTGCGCGAACCGGGCGGCCAGGTGCCCGCCGTCGTCGTGGGCCTGGGCATCGACGACCGGCTGGAGGCGGCGATGTACAAGTCGTTCCTGGAGGGCGTGGGCGTGCGCGCCCTCGCCACGTGGACGAGCGTGCAGGAGCGGGTGTCCGGCGCGGGCCCCGGCGAGGAGGCCATCTTCGACCTGGAGAGCAACGTCGTCCTGGCCGCCTCCCCGCAGGGCGCCCGGGTCGTCGAGGAACGCTACGGGGACTGTGCGGAGACCGGCGCCGACGACCTCCCGCCGGACGCCGAGGACCGCGGTGCCGCACACTCCGTGCGCCGTCTCGTCTCGGCCTTCCACGACACCGGCAAACGCCTGTACGCCGGGGACCTGACCACCGTGGACGCGGCGGCGCTCGGCTTCGTCGTGGCCCGCTTCTGGAGCCCCGACCTGCTCACCCTGCCGCTGCCGAGCGCGCCGACGGCGGCCCACCCCCGGTTCGCGGCCTACGGAGGGTTCCGGCGGCATGTCCCCCATCCCTTCCCCTGACCTCCTCCCCCTCGTCCCCGCCGACACGCGGCCCCTCCTCACGGCGACGGTGGTGGTCCTCGGCCTGGCGTCGATGACCGTCGCCGCCCACCTCCACACCCGCTGGTCCGGGCTGCGGCGGGTGCCGATGCTGGCCCTGCACGCCTGCGTCTGCACGCTCACCGTCGCGGGCGGCGGGGCGCTGCTCGGCACCGGGGTGCTGCGACCGGTCGGCGGTGCCTGGGTGCCGGGGCTCGGCTCCCCCGCCTCCGGGCTGCTCGCGGGGCTGCTGCTCGGCCCGCTCGTCGGGTACGCGGCCACCCGCGCCGACCGGTCGCTCACCCGGTGGTGGGGGCGAAGGACCGGGCACACGGTGCGCGACGACCGGTCGGTGACGCTGCGCTCCGGGCAGGCCAGGCCGGCCGGGGTCGCCGTGTCCGCCTCGACCACCCGGCGCACCGGGCTGATCGAGGCCCGCAACAACTTCGCGCCGACCTCGGCCGACCTGCGCGTCCGCCTGTCCCTGCTGCTCACCGTCGCGGTGGCCGAGGAACTGGTGTACCGGGGCGTCCTGACGGGGCTCGCCCTGCGCGCCGGACCGGCGGTCGCGGTGGTGGGGGCGCTGCTCGGGGTACAGCTCGTCTTCGCCGTGTCCCATGTGTTCTTCGGCTGGGGGCAGGTGCTGTCCAAGCTGCCCCTCGCGGGGCTGTGCGCCGGCGCCGTGCTCGTGACCGGGACGGTGCTGCCCGCCGTCGTCGGCCACGCCCTGTTCAACCTGTGGGTCTGGCGCTACCACCGGGCCCGCCCCAGCGCGGCCGGACGGGTCCGGACCGGCGCCCCGGTGTGGGGTGCGGCCCGGTGAGTACGGCGGGGCGTGTGCTGACGCTGGCCGCCGTGGTCGTCGTCTACTACTGGTTCGGCAAAACCCTGCTGTTCCGCGGCGCGCGCCGGCTTGCTGCGGTGACGCGTATCGGCCCGTCCCACTGGGGCACCGCGCAGCGGGCCGACGTGTTCGAGCTGGCCGCGGCGGGCTCCAGCCATGTCGTCGTGGTGGCCCTGCTGCTCGCTGTGACGGGCATCGGCCCCGGCATGCTGGTGAGCGGCCTCGCCGACCCCGGCCTCCTCGCCCTGGGTGTCCTGCTCGGCGTGGGGGAACTGGCGCTCGGGTCGCTGCTGTGCCGGGCGTTGATCGAACTGAGCCTGGCGCGCCGGACCCGGGCGCGGAGGCGGCCGCGCCCGGACCGGGGGGTGGCGGGTGCGGCGAGCCCGGGCGTGACCGGCCCGCCGGTCCGCGGCATGCCGCCGGGCCCGAGGGCGCGCGGCACGGTGGGCCCGGGGGACCGGGGCGCACTGGGCCCGGTCCGCGCGCTCGCCCCGCCCCGTCCCGCCCGCCGTCCACGCGCCGTCGCGGACCCCGCGGACCAGGGGCAGAGCCTGCGCTCCTGGCTGGGACGCTCGCGCGGCGGCTGGATCCGCCACCATCTCACCTCCCTCAAGGTCCTGCCCCTGTGGGCGGCCCTCGGCCTGACCGGCGTCCAGGTCGCCTCCGAGGAACTGGTCTTCCGTGGCGTCGCCCTGACCTGGCTGCGCGAGGCGGGCCCGGTCGTGGCGCTCACCACGTCCATCGTCCTGTTCGTCCTCATGCAGGCCTTCTTCATGTCGTCCTGGCAGGGGGCGATGTTCCCCGTGGTGGGCGGCGTGGTGATGGGTGTCGTGCACGGCCTGGTGTTCTGGACGACGCCCTTCGTCGCGCCGCTGGTCGTGGCGCACGTCGTGTTCTTCGTCTTCGCCGTCATCTAGCCGCCGTACAGGTCCTCGCCGTCGTCCACGTCCTCGCCGTCGTCCAGCCGCCGTCCACGTCCTCGCCGTCGTCCAGCCGCCGTCCACGTCTTCGCCGCGGTCCAGCCGCCGTCCAGCCGTCGTCTAGAGCGAGAAGAGGTCGCTTACGTCATGGAGCACGGTCTGTCGTTCCTCCCCGATGCCGAGCACTCCACGCTGCCCGCACCGGAGTACTTCCGCATGGCCCTCGACCTCAGCCGGTACGCCGACCAGGCCGGACTCAGCCATGTGAAGATCACCGAGCACTATCTGCGCCCGTACGGCGGCTACTGCCCGAGCCCGCTCGCCTTCCTGTCGGCCGTCGCGGCGGTCACGACGCGGGTGCGGCTCATGACCGGCTGCGTGCTGCCGGTCTTCCACCATCCCCTCGCGCTCGCCTCCGAGGCGGCGATGGTGGACGCGCTCAGCGACGGCCGCCTCGATGTCGGCTTCGCCCGGGCCTATCTCCCCTACGAGTTCGAGGCGTTCGGCGTCCCCATGGACGGCAGCCGGGAGCGGTTCGTGGCGACGGTGGACGCCGTGCGCCGGCTGTGGACCGAGGAGAAGACCACCGTCGACACCCCGTTCTTCCGGTTCACCGAGGCGACGACGCTGCCCCGCCCAGTGCAGGATCCGCACCCGCCCACCTGGATCGCGGCCGTCCGGTCCCGCTCCAGCTTCGCCTGGGCGGGCGAGCAGGGCCATGGGCTCCTGGTGACCCCGGCGCTCACCGCGCTGGAGGAGATGGCGGATCACATCGCCGTGTACCGCGAGAGCTTCGAGCTCAGCGGGCACACCACGCACGGCGGACACCGCACGTCACGGGGCCGCGTACTGGCCAGCCTCCCGCTGTACGTCGGCACGGACGACCGTGCGGCGTACGCGGCGGCGGACCCGCTGCTCGCCCACTACCTGCGGGTCTGGGCCGAGTCGACGGACGCGTGGACCAGCACGGTCAGCACCGACTACCGCGGATACACCGGCATGAGCCGGGCCATCCGCGCGATGACCCCCGAGTCGTTCCGCACCCTCGGTGGCGCCGTGGTGGGCGGCCCCGGCCGGGTGGCCGACCGTATCCACGCCATCGCCGAGGTTCTGGGCGTGGACGGCTTCCTCTGGCAGGTCGACTTCGGCGCGGTCGACGGTGCGCGGGCCCGCGCGAGCGTGGAGCTCTTCTGCGCCGACGTCCTGCCGCGCCTGGACCTCTCCTAGCGACAGTCGCCCGGCCCGGACGACTCCGCGCACCGACGTCCACACGGCCGCGCGCGCACCGCGGGACTGGCGCGAACACGACGGGTCGACGGCCCAAGGGCCGTCCCGTGATCCCCGGTGGATCAGCGCGCGGCGTCGGTGCGGTGCATCGCAAGGCGGAGGGGCGTCCGCGTACTGGATGTATGCGGACGTCCCGACAACGCGGCGAGGTGCCGTAGCTGTCCTCGCGCGCCCGCCGGGGATCACGGGACAGCCCTCAGGGCCTGCCGTTTGGATCAGCTCGCAGACGCGGGGCCTGGCACGCACATCTGCGGCGTTGTCGTCACTCACCGGCGCTGGAGCGGCGCCGTCGGCCCCCTGCGACCTGATCCAAACGACAGACCCTAGATCCAGCCCCGCCGCTCGGCCTCCTCGGCCGCCTCGTGACGGTTGCGGGCGCCGGTCTTGTTGATGGCACGCGACAGGTAGTTGCGTACGGTGCCCGGAGACAGCGAGACGGTGGCCGCGATGTCGGCCACCGTCGTACAGTCCCGGGACACCCGCAGGATGTCGCCCTCTCTCAGCGTCAGCGGACATCGCTCGGCGAGCAGGGCCTGCACGGACAGTTCCGGGTCGAGGACGCGCTCCCCGGCCACCACCCGCAGCATGACCTCGCGCAGCTCCGCGACGGACACGCTCTTCGTGACGAAGCCGCTGGTTCCCGCGGCCACCGCCCTGCGCAACCGCGCCACGTCCCCCGCCGTGGTCAGGACGACGCTGTGCACACGAGGGCACTGCCGGCGCAGTTCCGCGACCGTCCCGAGCGCGTCCTCGCTCCGTTCCAGGTCCACCAGCACCACGTCGGGACCGAGCCGGGCGGTCTCGCGCACCGCGTCCTTCCTGGTCCCGGCGGCGCCCAGAAGGCGCAGGCCGGAGGTGTGCTGGAGCAGATGGACGAAGGCCCGGCGGTCGAGGTCGTCGATTTCGGCCACCAGGACGGTGATCTCGCGCCGGACGGTTCTGAGCACATCGCCGCTCTCCACCACGTGCCTCCCCCGTTCCCTCCATCTCAGATTGCCACGATCCCGGACACGCCCATGGGAATCCAGCCACTCGGAATCCGCCACTCCCGCCCCACACACCTCAACCTCACTGCCGCGTTCCCGCCCCTCGCCCGCGGCCGAGCTCGGGGAGGCGGTGCCGGGCGCCTGAGCACCCGCCCCGCGCGGGCCGCACGACCGTGCGCCCTGCGGTCTGCACTTCCCTACGGTCCTGCTCCCTCACTGCCGGCCGAGCGCGCGGGAGACTCCGGCCGTGACCGTGGTGGCCAGGATCCAGCCGGCCGCGATCAGCGCGTACGCCAGCCATTGCCCGGCGCCGCGCGGCGCGAACGCGCTCTCCTGGCCGAAGGTGATGATCGGCACCAGCAGATCGAGCGTGTAGAAGACGGCGTTGAAGTCCGGGGCCTTGCCTGCCTCGAGCGGCTCAGGCGTGTACAGATGGAAGTAGAACGCGCCGCAGACGAGCGCGGCCAGCAGCCACGAGGCCGCGCGGAGCGGCCGGTATCCGTATCCGACGACCGCGTCCTGGACGTGGCCCCAGGCGCGGACGTGCGGGGCCGAGACGGCGCGGCGACGGCGCAGTCTGGCAAGGAGCACCGTGCGCGCCTCGTCCTCGTGCCCGAGCCTTCGGTAGGCCGCCGCCAACTGCTCGTACGGCTGCGGGAGGTAGCCGTCGCCGGTGCGTTCGATCCAGCGGATCCGTTCGGCGGCCGGCAGGGGAAGCGCGAGGGCGTCGTACGTGGCACCGCTCAGCCGGAGGTCGTCGGGCCAGGTGTCCGGGTTGTCGTACAGCGTTCCCAGCCGGGCGTCGCGGGCGTCCACCACGCCGTCGACCGGCCCGCGGGTGCGCAGGTCGGTCGCCCGGGCCTGCACCGCGCGCAGGGACAGGGCGGTCTCCCCGGCGTGGGAGAGGCCGGCGTCGCGGAAGCTGAGCTCCGTGCCCACGCGGGTGCCGTCGAGCGTGATGCCGCCGTCGACGGTGAGGCCTCGGCCGAGGTCGACGTTGCGGCCGACCGTGACGTCGACCGCCTCCAGCGCGATGTCGCCGTGATTGCTCAGCCGGGCGCCGCAGAAGCCGACGGCCGCCATGACCGTGGCTCCGGAGAGAATGATCCGCCCTTCGGCGCGGAAGCCCGGGTGGCACGTGAAGTCCCCGGCGACCCGGATGTGGTAGGCGTCCAGGGCGTGCGCGCCGGGGTTGCTCAGTGACGCGCCCTCCAGGTCGAACTCACCGTCGACGGACGCGCCGGACAGCCGGAAGCGCCCCTCGGTGGTCAGGCCGGTGCACAGCGCGTCGCCCCCCACCTCGGCGCGAACGGCGGATATCGCCTCGCCGCCGGGCGAACCGACGGCGGTGCCGCGCAGGTCCAGATCACCGTTGACGCGGATGCGGTCGAGCACGAGGGGCCCGGTGACACGGCAGCGGGAGAGCACCAGCCCTGCGTCGATCTCGGCCGTGTCGGCGACGAGGCCGGGCATCTCGCAGCCGGTCAGGACCACCTCGCGGATCCGCGCACCCCGCAGCGAGGGAGGCTCGTCGAAGCGGCAGTCGGCCAGGAGGACGGGTACGGCGATCTCGGTGAAGCCCAGGTCGAGCCGGCCGGTGATGTGCGCACCGGTCAGACGCAGCGCGGGGCGGTCACCCGGCTCGGGGTCACCGCCCGCGCCGAGCAGCAGCGCCGCGACGACGCGCGCCCGGACCGTCGTTCCCGCCGTGCCCGCCCCCTCCGCCGCGTCCGGGGGGTCCCAAAACTCGACGGGGCGTCCTTGCGGGACGGCGTCCCACAACCGGCGCTCCGGGGCGCTGAGTTCGTCGGGGTGCATGGTCCATGATCCTGCTGGTGACGGAGCGTGCCGGGCAAGGTCTTTCCGCATGCCGGGGTGCGCCCTCCCCGTCCGCACATGCTCCCGCCCTCCCCCGTCCGCTTCCGCGTCCGCGCATGGTCCCGTTCTCACCCACGGTCGGCGTCCGTGGCTCGGGTCGGTGCGGGCCGCGGCGGTGGACCTCCGTGTCCTCATTATCTGCAGGCGCGGAGTGAGAATTGCGCGAAACGCCTGCACAGCTTTTCTGCGGCAAAAAGCGAAGCGAAATCGTTCACTCCGCACGGAGCGCCCCGACGTGCTACTGTCCTTCTCAGTTGCAGTTGTGGTTCCCGAATTTCCGGGCGCTTCCCGGTCGGCTTCACGCCGCCGGAAGTTCTCGTGTATCACCGGTCATTTCCGGGCGGGCTGATCATCACGGCGACGCGGGGTCCGCGCAGTGCGGATTCCGACGCACCCCCCGAAGGAGATCGACATGGCTACCGGTACCGTGAAGTGGTTCAACTCGGAAAAGGGCTTCGGCTTCATCGAGCAGGACGGTGGCGGCGCTGACGTGTTCGCCCACTACTCGAACATCGCCGCCCAGGGCTTCCGCGAGCTACTCGAGGGCCAGAAGGTCAGCTTCGACATCGCGCAGGGCCAGAAGGGCCCGACGGCGGAGAACATCGTTCCCGCGTAAGGCCTGCACGTCACGCACGTAGCTGGGGCCCGCATCCCTTGGGGTGCGGGCCCCAGCTGCTTTTTTTCCGTGAGGATCGCGGCGGGCGCCCCAGTGCCGTGTCGCCCCGCCCCCTCGCGTCGAGAATTTCAGCACCTCAGCAGCTGAGCCCGCGCGTATTTCCCCGCCGGCCAGATTCGCATTCGCGTTCCACCGGTCTGTATCGCGATTCACCGTGCCGCTTTTCGCTGCGGGAATTCCTTGATACGTGCCGCATCGAGGAAGGTTCCGCATGAACCGTACGCGCCAGACCAACCACTTCTCCCGCACCACCCGGAACGGCGGCGCTTCCTCCGGGAAGAACGGCGGCCGGTTCGGTGGCTCGTTCTCCGGCCGCTCGGGCGGTGCGGCCCGTTCCGGTGGTCACGGCCGCCGCGCCGCCGCGCCCGGTGGCGAGTTCGCCCTTCCCGAGACGCTCACCCCGGCGCTGCCCGCCGTGGAACAGTTCGCCGATCTCGACATGCCGGCGGAGCTGCTGGCCGAGCTCGGCCACCACGGCGTGACCGTGCCGTTCCCGATCCAGGGCGCGACGCTGCCGAACTCCCTCGCCGGCCGTGACGTCCTCGGCCGGGGGCGCACCGGTTCCGGCAAGACCCTCGCGTTCGGGCTGGCCCTGCTGGCCCGTACGGCCGGGCGGCGCGCCGAACCCCGGCAGCCGCTCGGACTGGTCCTCGTACCGACCCGTGAGCTGGCGCAGCAGGTCACCGAGGCGCTCACGCCGTACGCCCGTGCCGTGAAGCTGCGCCTGGCCACGGTGGTGGGCGGGGTGTCGATCGGCGGGCAACTGCGCGCGCTGCGCGGCGGTGCCGAGGTCGTCGTCGCGACCCCGGGGCGTCTGAAGGACCTCATCGACCGCGGCGGCTGCGTCCTGGACCAGGTGTCCGTCACCGTCCTCGACGAGGCGGACCAGATGGCCGACATGGGCTTCATGCCGCAGGTGACCGCGCTGCTCGACCAGGTCGACCCGCAGGGGCAGCGCATGCTGTTCTCCGCCACGCTCGACCGCAACGTCGACGCCCTGGTGCGCCGGTACCTGCACGATCCGGTCGTGCACTCCGTCGACCCCTCGGCCGGCGCGGTCACGACGATGGAGCACCACGTCCTGCACGTCCGCGGCGCCGACAAGCACGCGGCGACCACGCAGATCGCCGCGCGCGACGGCCGCGTGATCATGTTCCTGGACACCAAGCACGCCGTCGACCGTCTCACCGCGCATCTCCTCGACAACGGGGTCCGGGCCGCCGCCCTGCACGGGGGGAAGTCGCAGCCGCAGCGCACCCGGACGCTGGCGCAGTTCAGGACCGGGCACGTCGGCGTCCTGGTGGCGACCAACGTCGCGGCGCGCGGCATCCACGTCGACAGCCTCGACCTCGTCGTCAACGTCGATCCGCCGGCCGACCACAAGGACTACCTCCACCGCGGCGGCCGGACCGCCCGCGCCGGGGAGTCGGGCAGCGTCGTGACGCTGGTCACGCCGGACCAGCGCCGCGCCATGACCCGCCTCATGGCGGCGGCCGGCATCGTCCCGCTGACGACGGAGGTCCACACGGGCGGAGAGGCCCTGCACCGCATCACCGGCGCCCAGGCCCCGTCCGGCATCCCCGTCGTCATCGCGGCGCCGGTCGTCGAGCGTCCCCGGCGCAGCCCCGCCGCGCGCGGCCGGCGCCGTCCGGTGCCCGCGGCCCGGCGCGCCCGCGAGCAGCAGCGGCCCGCCACAGGGGCCGCGGCCTCCTAGGGCTGGTCCAGGCCCGGCCGGGCCTGGACCTGTCACCGCGTCGGCCCGCACGGATCCTGCGTCGGCCCGCACGGATCCGGCACCGATCCGCACGCGGATCCGCCGCTCGTCGCCAATCATCGCCGCATGCTCATCGCTCGCCGGCGTTCATCGCCGGTCATCGCCGCAGGAGGCACCTTTGACGTTGACCGAGACACACCCCCGCCGCGCCGGCGCCGACACCATGGCGGCACCCGGACCCCAGGTCTGGGACGACATGACGGTCGAGGTGGCGCTGTCCGTGATGGCCGCCGCCCGTACGCCTCACCTCGTGATCTGCGACGCGGACGGCCGGCGGACCGGACTGGTCACCCTGGCCCGGCTCACCGCCGTGCGGAACGGTTCCGGCTACACGGACCGGGTCCGTCTGCGTGACATCGCCGACGGCCACGGCACGGTGGCCGAGGCCGGGCATGCGGTGCGGCACCGCCGGGTCGGCGCCCTGTCCCGCTGACGCGCGTCAGCGGGGGGTACGCAAAGGAGTGGCCGGTCCGGGCGGAGCCGCGGACCGGCCACTGGGCCGTCGGTGGGACAGGTGTTCTTCGGGGAACGGGTCGGCGGGCGGACCGGTGCGGGTCAGTGGTCGGAGTAGCTGAAGTCGCCCACCGTCCAGGCGCTGACGTCCTCGATCGCGACGCGGTACATCCCGCCCGTCTCCGGGATCCCCATCGTGCCCTGGAGGATCCGGGCCATGTGGAAGTGCAGGTGGGTGGGCGGTCCGTCCCGCTTCGTATCGGTGTCGAAGACGGCGGCGAACTCGTTCAGCTGGGCGGATCCCGTCAGCACCTCCGCCACCCGCTGCCGCCACACGGCTTCGGGAGCCAGGCGCCCCGTGAGGACGGCACCGCCGGTGACCACGGTCAGGGACATCCGGCTGCTCTGCCCCGTTTCCACGAGGGCGGCGATGCCAGTGATCAGCTCGTCAGGCTTCGGCATGAGACCGCATTCTATGTACTGGCCCGACCGGGCGGGTCGGGAGAGGGTCCTCCCGGCCGGATATACCGAGATGGACAGGACCGACGGGACCGACAGGACCGGCGGGATCGGCGGGATCGGCGGGATCGGCGGGATCGGCGGGATCGGCGGGATCGGCAGGTTGACGGGATCGGCGGGTCGGCCGGACCGACGAACATGCGGCATGCCGGGGACACGGTCAGGCGTCCGCCTTGCGGCTGGAGCCGGCGTCGCCGCGGCGCAGCTCGTCGTTGATGCGCCGGGCCTCTTCGAGCTGGTCCTCCAGGATGATGATGCGGCAGGCCGCCTCGATGGAGGTGCCCTGGTCCACCATCTCCCGGGCGCGGGCCGCGATGCGCAGTTGATAGCGGGAGTAACGGCGGTGGCCGCCCTCGGAGCGCAGCGGCGTGATCAGGCGGGCTTCGCCGAGTGCGCGCAGGAAGGCGGGCGTGGTGCCGAGCATCTCGGCCGCCCGGCCCATGGTGTAGGCGGGGTAGTCGTCGTCGTCGATTCTGTCGAGCGGATTGTCTGCGGTCATCTGCACCTCTGATCGGATAACGCGTCGAGGGGCCTTGGTGCCGTACGGCACCAAGGCCCCGAGGGATTTGTAACACCATCGACCGGCCTACTGCGAAACCGGCCCTCTGTTTCCGCACGTGCCCCCGGGAGAGGGCCCGTCGTGCGGGGATCGCGGATGCGTGACCGTGTGACCACCTTCCGTTCCGGGGCCTGCGGTACCCGGGCCAGCCTTTCCCGCCCGGGCGATCCTGATGGCGTTCGCCTCCTTGTCTCTTTCTTGCTTCCTTGCGATGCACTTCTCGGCCACTGCGGATGCTGCGTACTGTCGGCGGCCCTGGAATGACCGCCGGGCCCGGCAGCCAGCAACGGGACCACGACCGACCTCGGCCCCGCGACTCCACTGCCGTGCCACATTTCCATCCGCATGCGGGCAGTTCGTGTCTGCCGCGCCTTGTGGACTTCTTGGCTACGACGGAAACAATAACTCCGACGCTGCCGCATGTCTACATCAGCCACGACAGGTATTCGCCGCCCCGGGTGAAAGGTTCCTGCCGTCGGTGCCGGGCTCGCGCGGCCCCCGCCCTCGTTTCCGGGCCCCGCCTCGACTGCGTGGAGGGATCGGTCCCGCGGGCGCGTACGGCCGCCTGGACGGGTCGGCCGGTTCGAGGCCGCCGGGCGGGTTTGGGTCCGCGGGGCCGTACGCGGGAGGATCGTGGCGTGCGCGGGGATGAGCGGGTACGGGTGCGGGTGGTGCTCCTCGGCGAGTTCGAGGTCCGGTGCGGTGACACCGTCGTGGACGTCTCCGGCGCCCGGCTCCGCGGGCTGCTCACCCGGCTGGCGCTGGCCGGGGGACGGTCGGTCGAGGCGGATGTGCTGGTCGACGCGCTGTGGGGGCGGGAACTGCCGGCCGACCCGGCCAACGCCCTCCAGTCGCTGGTGTCCCGGCTGCGCCGGCTGCTGGAAGGGGGCGGGGGCCGGGGCGGGATCGTCCTGCGGTCCGAGAGCGGTTACCGCCTCGGCGTCGCACCGGACGACGTCGACGTCCTGCGGTTCGAGCGGCTGGCCGCGCGCGGCCGCGACCGCCTCCGGGCCGGCGACCCCGGTGCGGCGGCGGAGGCGCTGGGCGAGGCGGTCGCGCTGTACGGCGAACCGTCGGTGATCGCCGCGGTCGCCCCCGCGGTCGCGACGCGGCTGGAACGTGTCGCGCGGGAGGCGGGCGCGGACCTGGCCGAGGCCGAGCTGGCTCTCGGCCGTGCCGACGACGCCGTCGCCCTGCTGACCGCACTGCTCGCCGCACACCCCATGGACGAGCGGCCCGCCGCCCTCCAGATGGACGCCCTCGCCGCGCAGGGGCGCCAGGCCGACGCCCTCGCCGTGTACGAACGCGTCCGCGAGAGTCTCGCCGAGCACCTCGGCGCCGACCCCGGCACCGCCCTGCGCGAACGCCACCTGCGGCTGCTGCGCACACGGATACCGCGGGACGCGTCGGACGCGGCACACCCGTCAAAAGCCCCGGACGCCTCGCGCTCAGGTCCCGCCGTCGACCCGGAACCCGGCCCCGCGACCAGCGGTGGCCGCGTCGGCGGCGGGGATCTGCCCGCCGCGCTGACCAGCTTCGTCGGGCGCGAGGACGATCTCGCCCGGGTGGACGCCCTGTTCCGGGCCGGGCGTCTGGTGACCGTCGTCGGGCCGGGCGGGGCCGGGAAGACGCGGCTCGCCGTGGAGGCGGGGCGCCGGCACGCGTACCGGGACGGCACCTGGCTGGTCGACCTGGCCGCGGTCACCGAACCCGCCAAGGTCGGCGCGGCCGTGCTCACCGCGATCGGCCTGCGCGGCGCCGCGCTCTTCGAGGCGCCCGGGGGCCGGCTCCGCGCGGGCACCGACGACCTCGACGAACTCGACGTCCTCGTCGACCGGCTCGGCGGCCGGGAGAGCCTGCTGCTGGTCGACAACTGCGAGCACCTCGTCGACGCCGTCGCCCGTCTGCTCGCCGCGCTGCTGCCGCGCTGCCCCGGGCTGCGGGTACTGGCCACCAGCCGCGAACCGCTGGCCATCGACGGCGAGGCCCTGGTCCCGCTCGGCCCGCTCCCGCTGCCGGACGCCGAGGACGGGCTCGACGACGTCCGGCGCAGCGCGTCGGTGCGGCTGTTCGCCGAGCGGGCCGCGGCCGTACGCCCCGGGTTCGCCGTCGACGAGAGCACGCGCGACGACGTCGTACGGCTGGTGCGCGGACTGGACGGCATGCCGCTCGCGCTGGAGCTGGCCGCGGCCCGGCTGCGCACCCTGTCGCCGGCCGAGCTGGCCGCCGGGCTGTCCGACCGGTTCCGGCTGCTGGCCACGGGCAGCCGGGCCGCGCCACCGCGCCACCGCACGCTGCGCGCGGTCATCGCCTGGAGCTGGGACCTGCTCGACGAGGCCGAGCGCACCGTCGCCGAACGCGTCTGTGTCCTGCCCGGTGGCGTGACGGCGGAGTCGGCCGCCGCGCTCTGCGCCGGCACGCCGGTGGTCGCGGACGACATTCCCGAGCTGCTCGCCGCCCTGACGGACAAGTCGCTGCTGCACCGGGCGTCCGGCACCGGCCGCCACCGGATGCTGGAGACGCTGCGCGAGTACGGGACCGAGCGGCTCGCCGGGCGGGGCACGCTCGGTGCCGTCCGGGATCTCGCCGCGCGGTACCTCGCCGGTCTGGTCGCGCGCGAGGAGCCGTTGCTGCGCGGTCGCGGCCAGCTCGACGCGCTGCGCGTGCTGCGCGGCGAGTACGACAACGCGCTCGCCGCGCTGCGTCATCTGTGCGACAGCGGCGACTCCGCGGCGGCCGTCGCGCTCGCGATGGATCTCTCCTGGTACTGGCACATCCTCGGCCGGCACGCCGACGCGGCGTACTGGCAGGAACGGGCGCTGTCCCTGCCCGTCACCGGGCAAAGGGCGACGGACGCGGGTGGGCCGGACGCGGGAGGGCCGGACCGGGCCGTCGCCGAGGCCGTCCTCCTGCTCAACCGGATCAACGCCCGTTCGCCGCTCGGTGCGGAGGCGCTCGCCGGGCACGAGACCGCCCTGCGCGACCTCGCCGACCGGCTGCTCGCCCAGCCGTCGCTGCCGGGGTTCGCCGGTGTGCTCGCCGCGATCACGCTGCACTTCCTGCGGGAGCACGAGGCCTCCCTCGCGCTGGTGCGACGGCTCGCCGACGGGCCCGACGTGTGGCTGTCCGGTCTCGCGCACATGTTCCGGGCCTCGTTCGCCGAGAACGGGGGCGATCTCGACCAGGTCCGCGTCGACGTGGCCGCCGCGCTCGACGCCTTCGGGCGGGTCGGCGACCGCTGGGGGCTGGCCGCCACGCTGCCGATGCGCGCGCTGCTGCGGCAGTACGACGGCGATCTCGACGGCGCGCTGGCGGATCTGTCCGAAGCACGGGCCCAGGCGGCCGATTTCGGCTCGCTGAGCCTGGCCGACGAGGTGTTCCTCGACGTCCGCTGGATCGACCTGCTGGCACGCCGCGGCGAGACCGGCCGGGCGCGGGTGCTGCTCGACGCGCTCCACGAGCGGGTGACACGGACGGCGTCGGCGGAACTGGCCGTCGTCGTGGCCGCGTTGGAGGCCGGGCTGTGGCTGCGGCTGGGCGACACCGAGCGGGCGGCGGCGCGGCTCGACGCGGCGGAGGGGAAGGCGGGTGTCGGGGTGCCGGCCGGTGGCCGGCACGGCCGGGCCCTCGCGGGATCGGTCCGGGCCCGGCTGTGTCTGCGGCGGGGCGACGCCGAGGGGGCGGGGGCAGCGCTGGGGCGGGCGTACGCGGCGGCCGTGTCCAGCCGTGACCTGCCGGTGCTGGCGACGGTCGCCGTGACGGGGGCGGAGTGGGCGGTGGCGCGCGGGGCGTACCGGGAGGCGGCGGTGCGGCTGGGGGCGGCGGCACGGCTGCGGGGAGTGGAGGACCGGAGCGACCCGCAGGTCCTGGCGGTCACCGCGCGGGCGCGCGCCGCGCTGGGCGAGGACGCGTTCGCCATGGCGTACGGGGAGGGGCGGGGGCTGGACGGTGCGGAGGCGATGCGCCGGGCCGATCCGGCGGGGTCGGGGTGAGGAGGGCGGGCGGCACCCCACGCACCGCCCCCGTCACCCCTGCCAGCGGTCTGTGCTACTCCGCCGCGTGGGAGCGGAACATGTCGAGGTCGAACGCCTCCGCCAGCGCGCCGCTGCCCGCGTCGTTGGGGTGGATGTGGTCGCCGGAGTCGAACGCGGGGCGCAGCCGGGTGGGGTCCGACGGGTCGCGGACGGCCGCGTCGGTGTCCGCCACGGCGTCGAACTCGCCACTGCCGCGGATCCACCGGTTGACGTCCTGGCGTATCCGCTCGCTCTCCTGCGAGAAGACGAACGTGCCGCCGAACGGCGTCAGGGTGCAGCCGATGGCGCGCAGGCCGTGCAGGTGCGCGCGGCCGATCAGCATGCGGTGGCCGGCGATGACGTCCTGCGCGGTCACCCGCTCGCTCTCCGGCATGCCCGGCATGAAGCCGAAGCAGATGTCGTTGTCCCCCTCCGCCACCACCACCCAGCGCACCCCGGGGCGGGCCAGCACGTCACGGTCGAAGCGGGCCAGCGCGCTCGCGCCGAACCCGTCGGCCTCGCGCAGGACGCGGTTGCCGGCGATGCCCGCGTTGACCACCGCGCGCGGCGGCAGGTCCGGCCGGGCCGCGAGCCTGCGGGCCAGTACCGAGGGCCACGGCAGGTCCGCGCCGGGCGTGGTGCCGGCGCCGTCGGCGAGGGAGTCGCCGAGGACGACGACGGCCGCGGCGCCGGTCGGGGCGAGCACGTCGATGCCGGTGAGCCAGAGGTAGGACCGGAACCCGGTGGCGTCCCGCAGGTCCCGCGCGTCGCACTGGTCGCCCGGCGCGAGCCACGCCGGGCGAAGCCCGAGTTCGTGTGCCGTCGGGGTGACGTCCTGGTCGGGGACGTGGAGCGAGACGACCAGGTCGGTCCCGGCGGCCACCTCGAACGGGACGGGGTCGCTGTGCAGTTGGGCGCCGGTCGGCAGGAAGACCTCCTCGCGCCCGCCGAAGGTCAGCGTCCGGGTGCTGACGGACCGGATCGCCGCGCCGCCGTCGTGCAGCGCGATCCGCGCGGCGGCGACGCGCACCGGCGCGTGGCCGAAGGAGTTCGACAGTGCGACCCGTACGGCCGTTCCGCCGACGGTGACGCGGGCGACCATGCGGACTGTGCCCGCGCCGATCTTCGTGGGCGCGGCCGCCGGCTCCTCCTCGGCGCCGGTTTCCCCGACACCGGTCTCCTCGGCCGGGGTGTCGTCCGCCGGGTCGCCGTCCGACGGTAAGTCCGGGTTCTGCTCCGGCAGTTGCGGCCCGCCCCCGGGCTCGGCGGGGCGCGCCACTTGCTGTGCCGTACCCCAGGCGGCGACCCAGGTACCCGGCGCCGACTCGCGGTGTTGACGCGCGTCGTGCTCACTGTGCGCTTGGTACTCACTGTGCTCTTGGTGCTCTGTCACGGGTTCACCCTTCCTGTGCGGGCGCGCGTACGAGGCCGTGTTCCACGTCGCTGTCTCAGAGCCGACACGCGAGCGCCTCGTCGAGCGAGGTCTCCGACGCGTCCGTCCACGCGACGCAGCCGTCGGGGCGGACGAGCAGTGCCGGACCCTCCTTGACGTGCGCGAGGTGGACGCCGGGCGGGAGCGGCCGCGGGGAGGGCGAGACGAGCAGGCCGCCGCCCTCCTCCATCAGCGTGTAGAGGTACTCGACGGTGCCGTCGGCCAGCGTGAGGAGGCGGTCCGCGACGAGGGTGCCGACGAGCGGGTCGGCGTCTGCGAGGTCGTACCGGATGCCGACGCCGGACAGCATCTCGCCGATGTGGCGGTTGCCCTCGGGGAGTCGGATCAGGTCGCTGACGATGGTGCGGAGCGCGTCGGTGAGCGGGTCGGGGCGTACGAGCGCGATCTGCGCGCGGGTGTTCTCCAGGACGCGGGCGCCGACGGGGTGGCGCTCGGCGGTGTAGGAGTCGAGGAGGTCCTCGCGGCCCGCCACGGCGGCGGCGAGCTTCCATCCGAGGTTGGCGGCGTCGACCAGCCCGAGGTTGAGGCCCTGGCCGCCGAAGGGCGAGTGGACGTGCGCGGCGTCGCCGGCGAGGAGGACGCGGCCGTCGCGGTAGGTGGACGCCTGGCGGGCGTGGTCGGTCCAGCGGGTGGCCTTCTCCATCGACACGATCCGGACGTCCGTGCCGCTGACCCGCTGGATCGCCGCCTCGACCTCGTCCTGGGTGAGGGGCGCGTCCCGGTCGGCCGGCGGGCCGTCGAACTCCGCCGTGAAGACGCGTCCGGGGATGGCGGTGATCAGGCCGCGCGGGGTGCGCTGCCAGCCCGGGGTGAGCTTCTCGGGCGCGTCGAACTCGACGGCGGCCTGGTAGCCGGTGAGCGTCGGGTCCGTGCCGGGGAAGGCGAAGCCGGCCAGCTTGCGGACGGTGCTGCGGCCGCCGTCGCAGCCGACGACGTACGAGGCGCGCAGCGGGCCCGCACTGGTCCCCACGGTGACGCCGGCGTCGTCCTGGGCGAGCTCCCGCACCGTGACGCCGCGGCGGATCTCGATGCCGAGTTCGGCCGCGCGGGCCGTCAGGATCCGTTCGAGCGCGTCCTGCGGCACCATGCGGCTGTGGCGGTCCGGTTCGCGCTGGAGGTCCTGGTCGATCACGAACAGCGCGGCGAAGTGACCGCCCGGCTTGCGCACCCGACCCGGACGGGCGCGGGCCGCCTTCGCCGCCGGCAGTGGCACCTCGGCCTTGTCGAGCGCCGGTCCGAGGCCACGCCGCTCGAGCGCCTCGACCGCCACGGCGCCGATCGCGGCCGCCTTGATGCCGACGTCGGGCTCGGCGAGCCGCTCCAGCACGACCGGCCGCACACCGGCGGTGTGCAACTCGATCGCGAGGAAGAGCCCGACCGGACCGGCGCCGACGATGACGACGTCGTCGTCCGTCTCCTGGACGTCCCCTGCGTCATGCGGGCCGTGCGCTGCGGAAGTGTTCATCGTTCTGGTGTCTCCGTCCGTCCTGGTTCCCCCGTGCCGAGGCCCGTCCGGGCCCCGCCCTCGATGCACAGACTGCGGGGGGCCACTGGCGCCGTCCGCACACACGGCTGTCACGGGACTGTCGTGCGGACCACGATCGACGGCACCGGCAGGTTCACCGGTAGCTTGCGGGGAGGACGGCGGCGGGGACAGGGCCGCACGGACAGGCGTGGGGGAACCGCCGGATTCAGACCCCGCCCGGCGGGGCCTGCCCGTCCGGTCCGTCCGTCGTGAGGGGGCCGCCGGAGGCGCGCCAGTCGATGAGGCCGTGGCTCATGTTGACCGCGTCGAAACCGTTCTCCACGAGGAGGTTCGCCGCGCCGGCGGAGCGCAGGCCGCCGGTGCAGAAGGTGATGAGCAGCCGGTCCTCCGGCAACTCCAGGAATCGCAGGGGGAGTTGTTCGAGCGGCATGTGGACGGCACCGGGGATGTGCACCCGGTTCCACTCGAACGCGCGGCGGACGTCCACGACGAGCGCGCCCTCCGCGACGAGCCGGACCGCCTCGGCGGCGGTGATCGCGGGCGGCCGGCGGAAGTAATGGCGAAGGCTCATGAGCGGGCCGCCGGGGCAGGGAGGAAGCGCGACCGGGATGCCAGGACGGGTTCAGTGACCTTCATGACCTTCATGACCTTCGTAAGCGTCATCAGCTTCATGACCTTCAGGCTACCTGAAGGTTGTCGCTCATCCCCGAGCGGCCCGGCCCCCCGACACCTCCCGCACCACATACGCACGCAGCGCCTCCGTCAGCTCCGGATGCCGCTCGGCGAACTCCCCGTCCAGGCGGGCCACCGCCTCCGCGGCCCGGGCCAGCAGCATCTCCCCGGCGGCCGTGACCCGCAGGGTGGACGCCGCCCCGGCGTGCGCGGTCCCGTCGTCGACCAGCCCGGCCCCGACCAGCCCCGCCACCGCGGAGTGCGCGCTCTGCACGGTGATCCGTGACCGGCGGGCGAGCTCGCTGAACGAGATGCCCGGAGTCCCCCGGACGTGCCCCAGCAGCCCGTACTTCCGGACGGTCAGCCCGAGCGGCTTGAGCGCCCGCGCGCACGCGTCCTCCCACACCCTTCCCACCGTGAGCAGCGCGACGGTGGGGCTGAAGGGGGGCGCGGGCGGTGCCGGAGAGGGTGGTGTGGGCATGGAGGGCAGGTTATCGGCCGATGTCACCGGGGCCGCGTACTCTGTACGGCGCAATGGGGGTGTCGAACGGGGAAAGGCCTGCGGCGTGATCATTTTTGGCACCAGGGGATACCTGTACCAGCTCGCGATACTGACGCTGCTGTGCGGGCGGTGCGGCAATCCCGCCGCGCACACGCTGCGCAAGCGCGTCACGAAGTTCACGCTGTTCTTCGTCCCGCTGTTCCCCGTCTCGGTGAAGTACGCGACACAGTGCACCTTCTGCGGTGCCGAGCAGAAGATCATCAAGGAGCAGGCCGATCAACTCCTGGCCCAGGCCGCGTCCGGCCAGGCCGCCGCGCAGCAGCCGTACGGTCAGCCGCAGCCGCCCCAGCAGCAGCCGTACCAGTCCTGAACCGGGCCGAACCGGCCCCGGGCCCGCCCGGCCGCCCGGCCGCCGCCAGGCCCGCCGTCACCGCGAGCGAGGCCGCCGCCAGGGCGTCATCGCCGTGGCCGGGGACGACAGTTGGGCGAGGGTACCGGCCGCCGCCGCGCTGAGGCCCTGCGGCGTCGGCATGCCGGCCGAGTGCAGGCCGAGGGCGTGGCCGGTGGGATCCGGCGGGGTCAGAGCCATCGGACGTTCCTGCTGGAGCAGGCTCGCGCCGAAGCCGACGGAAGCCAGGGCCGCGCACGCCACCGCGACCGGCACCGGGGGGTGCAGCGCGAACCCGCAGCGGATCGCGTGGGTGTCGTGGGAGGAACCGGAGCGGTACGCCCTCGTCCACCCGTGCGCCGGGGCGCCGGGGCGCCGGCCGACCCCGTCGGGCCGGCCGTGCCCGAGGGGCTCGGCACGCTGCTCGGGACCCCGCGGGCCCGGGTGCTCGTCCTGCTCGACTCCCCGCTGAGCACGAGCCGGCTCGTCGCGCTGACGGGACAGGGGCCCGGCTCGGTCGGCCGGCACCTGCGGGTGCCGCGGGACGCGCGGCTGGTGGAGCGGCGGCGGGCGGGGCGATCGGTGCTGTACGGGCGGACGGGGGCGGGGGAGGTACTGGTCGCCGCACAGCGGGCGGCGAGCGCCGACCGGGACGGGGCCGGGGCGCGGAAGGGAACCGGGGGCTCGGGACGCGATCGGTCACCGGCAGGGAGTTAGCATCCGAGGCATGACCACCGTAGAGAATTCCGGGTCCCCCACGTCCTCCTCCGTCCTCGATGTCGAGATCGGCGCCCTGCAAGGTGGCTCCGCCGATCTGTCGCAGTACGCCGGCCGGGCCGTCCTCGTCGTGAACGTCGCCTCCAAGTGCGGGCTGACGCCGCAGTACGAGGGCCTCGAGCGGCTGCAGGAGCGGTATGCCGAGCGGGGGTTCACCGTGCTGGGCGTGCCCTGCAACCAGTTCCTCGGGCAGGAGCCCGGCAGCGCGGAGGAGATCGCCGAGTTCTGCTCCGCGACGTACGGGGTGACCTTCCCGATGACCGAGAAGGTCGAGGTGAACGGGGAGGGACGGCACCCCCTGTACGCGCGCCTGACCGAGGTCGCGGACGCGGAGGGCCACACCGGCGACATCCGCTGGAACTTCGAGAAGTTCCTGGTGGGGAAGGACGGGGCGGTCGTCGCCCGGTTCGCCCCGCAGACCGAGCCGGAGTCGGCGGAGGTCGTGTCCGCGGTGGAGGGGGCCCTGGGGTAGGTTCCCGCGCCCCTTGCCGACAGGTACGGCAACGTGCCCCCGACTGTGCCGTACCCACGAACGGTTGGGGGCCTTGCCGCCCTCGCGCCCTGTGGCGCCCAGTGCGCGGCAGGCCATGCCCCCGAACCGGTCGCACGGTCGCGGGGGTTCTTGCGTCACGCCGTGCTGACGTCCCCTCAAGGAGGGTTCGGGGCAGGTTCGTCGGATCGAAGAGGTGGCGCTCACCGTGTCCACGCGTATCCGGCTCACGCTGGAACACCTGGAGAAACTCGGCACACACGAGAACCTGCGGACGCGTTTTTCCGCAGCGAGCGACGCGAACAGCCATGAACATGCCGCCGTCCCCCTACTTCCACAGGTGCAGCAGGGGGCGGGTCATGGCCGACCGGTCTCGCCAGACGGTGCGTGACGAGCGCCTCGTCGAAGCGGAAGGCGGGCAGCGACACCGGAACCCAGGAACTCGGTGCACACCGCAGACGAATCAGCGACTCAGGACGCCAAGGGCTGTCCCGTCCCTTCGCCCGGGTGGACGACGGGCAGAGCACGTGACAGCCCGCAGAGCCAGGATGCTGCGGGACAGCACTCAGGGGCGCAGCTCCTCCGGGCACGGGGTGCCTCGGGGGAGCTGGTACGGGGCGCCCAGGCGGTAGACGCCGGGCTTCGGGGCGAGGAGTTCGGTCCACTTGTCGCCGGAGGCGTCCTCCTCCGTCTCCGTCAGGCAGCCGTTGACGTTGTCGAACGTCTTCGGCTCGCCCTCCGCGCGGTGCTTGGAGCGTGAGGTCTCCTGCGGCGGCTTGACGCCCTTGCCGTCCGCGTCGACCAGGCCCAGCCACGGCGAGTACGGGATGCGGATCAGGACCCGGCCCGCCTCCTTCACCTCGATCGTCAGCTCGCCCTGTTCCGCACGGTCCACCACGGCCGGCGGATCGGCGAGCGGCATCGGGTCGGTCACGGTGAACAGCTGCCAGTTGGTGTCGCCCCACACCTGCTTCAGATAGGGCATTCCGCGCTGCACGAGCTGCCGCTCCCGCTCCCCGCCGTCACCGTCCGGCTCGTCCTTGGGGACGACGACGAAGTGGACGGCCCAGCGGCGCAGCCACTCGTGGTAGTTGGCCGAGTTGAGGGTGTCGTCGTAGAAGAGCGGGTTGCGCTCCATGTCGGCCTGGCGGTTCCAGCCGCGCGCGAGGTTGACGTACGGCGCCAGCGCGGACGCCTCCCGGTGCGAGGCGGCCGGGACGACCTCGACGCGGCCCTTGTCGGCACCGGCCTTCTGGAGCTCGTTCACCAGCGGCGCCAGCTCGCGTGCCCAGGATGCCGCGGGGGTGGTGTGCACGACGTCGTCGACCGATTTGAAGCCGATCCACGTCGCGAAGCCCGCGCAGGCCACGACGATCGCGTACCACTTGCGGCTGCGCGGCACGGCGAACGGCAGCGCGGCCAGCAGCACGGCGCCGCCGAACAGCATCGCGAGCCGCGTGATGTTCGAGCCGATCTGCGAGCTGATCAGCCAGACCAGCAGGATCGAGATGCCGTACACCGCCGACGTGATCCGTACCGTCTTCCACTCCTTCGGCACCAGCGCGTAGACCAGCGCCGAGTACAGCAACGGCAGGATCACCGAGCCGACCGACATCGGCTGGGTGCCGGAGAAGGGGAACAGCCACGCCGACAGCGCCACCACCGCGGCCGGCGCCAGTCCCAGCGCCCAGGCGCCCGGCCGGCGCTTCTGCAGGAACAGCGCGACCGCCACCAGGCCGACGAACAGTCCGGCCACCGGCGAGGCCATGGTCGCCAGTGCGGCGAGCGGGGCGGCGCACAGCGCCTTCGCCCACCGCTTGTAGCGCCAGCGGTACGGCCAGCAGAAGACCACGGCGGTCGCGCCCAGGCCGAACAGCGTGCCGAGGCCGAACGTCACCCGGCCCGAGGCCGCGTTGCACAGCAGCGCGAAGACGCCCGCAAGCGCGGGTCCCAGCGGGTCACGGACCGAGCGGCTGCGGATCAGCATCATGGTCAGCAGCCCGGCGGAGAGCGTTCCCGCGATCATCATGGTGGTACGGACGCCGAGCACGGACATCAGATACGGCGAGACGACGCTGTACGACACCGGGTGCATGCCGCCGTACCAGGCGAGGTTGTACGCCGAGTCGGGATGCCGGCCGACGAACTCGGCCCACGCGTCCTGCGCGGCGAGGTCGCCGCCGCTGTTCGCGAAGGTGAAGAACCAGACGAGGTGCAGCACCCCGGAGAGCACGGTGACGGCCAGCACGGGGCGCTGCCGGAAGACCCGGGTGAACGGGGCGAGGGCGTCGCCGAGGCGCCCGCCGCGGGGGTTGTCGCGAGGACGGTCGCGGGGGCCGTCGGCCGGCCCCTCGGCCGATCCGGTGCTCGACCTCTCGGTGGACCCGGCGGCCGGCTCCTCGGTGGACCCGACGGCCGGTCCGTCGGTGGGCCCGTTCGTGGGCAGCGCTATTCGCCGGGTCGGCTCGCTTCCCGGACGGGAGTCGTCGGCATGTGTCGGCTCCGCTGCGGCCACGTCAAGGCACTCCCCGTGTCCCGTCTTCCTGTGTTTCGTTCCGTCGGGCCCCGCCGCCCGTCCACTCCCCCGGTCTCGCGACGCTAGCACGCACGGCCCCCGCCGCCTCCATCGGACGGGACCCCGCACCCCCGCCCGGGACGGGAGCGGGGCCTCGGAGAAGCCGTCGCGCCACCCTCCGTGACACACGTCTTCCCCGCCTCCGTCCGCACCACACGGCGGTGGCCCGGGGGACGGGAGCGGGGAAGAACGGTGCGACGACGGGTCTGGCGATCAGCCCACGCGCGTCAGCTTCGAGGTGAAGCCGGGCTCCGCGAGGTCCTGCTGGAGGGTGACCGGCACCTTCACCGCGCTGCCCGTGCCGTCACCGACCGTGAGCGAGCCGACCTTGGCGCCGGCCTTCGCGGTGTGCGGCAGCTCGTCCGCGGCGAACTTCAGCTTCACGGTGAGCCCCGCCCAGCCGACCGCCTTGACGTCCTTGGTGATCTCCACGGGCGTCCGGCCGCCGAGACCGTCGTCGACGGCTCCGACGACGGTGCCCTTCTTCAGGATCGTCGCCGACTCCAGCGAGCCCTGCGCCGCCCTGATCAGCTTGTCGCTCGCGTCGAGCGCACCGCTGAGGATGGTGTTGTCCGAGCCGCCCGGCCCCTGGCCCAGCACCGCGCCGACGATCGTGCGGGTCTCGCCGCCGACCTTCTTGACCGCCGCGAAGACCAGGTTGCCGCCCGCGGCCGTGGTGGTGCCGGTCTTGATGCCGACGACGCCGTTGTAGCCGACCAGGCGGTTCCAGTTGCTGTGCTTGTCGCCCTTGTAGTCGGTGTACTCCATCATCGCCGCGATCTGCCGGAAGGAGCTGTCCTTCATCGCGGCCTTGGCCAGCTTGACCTGGTCCACGGCGGTGCTGACGGTCGTCTTCTCCAGGCCCGAGGGGTCGGTGTACGTCGTGTTCGTCATGCCGAGCTGCTTGGCGGTGGTGTTCATCTTCGCGACGAACGCCTTCTCCGAACCGGCGTCCCAGCGGGCCACCAGCCGGGCCACGTTGTTCGCCGAGGCGATGAGGAGGGCCTGCAGGGCCTCCTTCTCGGTGATCGTGTCACCGGCGTGCACCTTGACCGTCGACTCGCCGTCCGCGGTCGCCTGGTCCTCGGCCGTCTGGTCCACCTTGATCTTCTCGCCCTCGCCGCCCTTGAGCGGGTGGCTCTTGAGGATGAGGTAGGACGTCATGACCTTGGTGACGCTGGCGATCGGGACCGGCTTCTGCTCGCCCGAGGACCCGTACGAGCCGATGCCCAGGACGTCCAGCGCGGCCTGGCCCTCGGACGGCCAGGGAATGTCCGTCGCGCTGCCCTTGAAGGCATAGCCGGACTGGGCGGTGAGGTCCAGCGCGGGGTCGGGAAGCGGGCGCAGGCTCTGTGCGACCGCGAAGACGATCGCGAGGAGGACGACCACCGGCGTCCAGATCTTGATCCGCCGCACGAACGTGCGCGTCGGGGTCTCCGCGGGCGGCGGGGTGTTGGTCAGCTCGGCGAGCAGGTCGAGCGGGGGCTTCGGCGGCAGCGGCTGCTGGGTGGTGCGCTCGGGGCCGACCCGCGGGAGCGAGGCGGTCGGGGCGGCGGGCGGGACGGGGGTGGCGGCCGCCTTGGCGTCCTTGGCGCCCTTGGCGGCTCCGGCTCCCTTGGTGTCCGTCCGGCCCGCGGACGCCGTGGGCGTCGGGCGCGGCTTGCCGGCCTCCGGGTCGTCGGGCGACTTGAGCGGGACGAATCTGCTCGTGCGCTCGGCCTTCCGCTCCTCGGAGTCGGAGTCGGAGTCGGTGGCGGCAGCAGCGGCTTCGGAGTCCTTGGGTCTCCGCAGGGAGGTGGTCTTGGTGTCCTTGCGGTACGCCTCGTCCGCGGACCCGTCCTTGCCGGCTCCGTCCTTGCCGGAGCCGTCCTTGCCGGAGCCGTCCTTACCGGCTCCGGTGTCCCGGCGCTTCAGCGTGGCGGTGGGCCGGTCCACTGCGGGCCGCGGCGCCTTGAAGACGGCGGTGGCCTGATCGACGGCGGGCTTCGGGGCGTCCTTGCCGGTGGCGCCGGTGGCGCCGGTCGCGTCGGTGGCGTCGGTCGCGCCGCTTCCATCGGCCTCGCCGGTCTTGTCAGCCTTGCCGGTCTTGTCGGCGCCCTCGTCCGCGGTGCCCGGCTCCGACGCCGGCTTCGGTGCGGCCTTCGGTTCCGGCTGCTCGGTCTTCGGCCGCAGCTTCGGCTCGGGCTCCGCGGGGACCGCGTCCGCCGGCTCGGCCGCCCCGTCCTCCGCCGCGCCATCGACTTCGCCGTCACCGTCGGCCTCGGCGTCCCCGTTCGCGCTCCGCACCCACGACGCGACCGCGGCCTTGCGGTCCTCCTCGTCGGTCCCCTCGGGCTTCCGGGCCCCGCCGGAGCCCTCAGAGCCGCCACCTGACGCCCCGGAGGCCCCCGACGCCCCATCGGCACCGTCAGCCCCGTCGGCGCCCTCCGTGTCGCCGTCCGCCGCGCCGGAGGGCCGTACGGCCTCCTTGAGCGCGCGTGTCGAGAACACCGCTGTCGCCTGGTCGACCCGCACCCGCTCGCGGGCCACCGTCAGACGGGGATCGGCCGGAGCGGCAGCCGCCCCGGATTCCGACGGCCGGGCCGGGCCCGGAACCGCCGACCCACTCCCCGACGTCGACTCCTTCGACGACTCGTGCTGCTTCGACCTGTCGGGGGACTCGCCCGCCACCGATGCCTCCTCCATCGCGCACACTCATCCGTGCGCCCTGACCCGAACCCGAACCGTGAACCGCCGCCCGGACACCACTGTCCGAACCATGTACCAGTGTCCTGTGTGGGGGCTTGCCCCCTGGTGTAGACGAGAACGACATACCTACTGGTTCCACTACGAAGTGGTCACGCACCCTCGACAGACCAATGTGAGAGGGGTCACCCTGTCATTCATCCACGCGGGGAGGCATGGATGGGCAGGAGCCGCAGAACACTTCCGGAGGAGCTTCTGTTGCTCGCACTGGACCCGGCCACGGGTACCACTGCGCAGCCGCAGTCGCTCGACCTGGGTCTGGCCGGAGCGCAGCTAGTGGAGCTGGCGCTGGCCGGACGGATAGCCCCGGACGGGGATCGTATCGCCGTGGTGGTACCACGGCCGACAGGAGATCCGACTCTGGACTGCGCGTTGGAGTTGCTGCGAAGGCGCGGCGCTCCGGTACGCGCGGTCCATTGGATAGGCGGGCCCCGGCTGGGGCTGCGTCAGACGTATCTCTCGCACCTGGAGCGGTGCGGCATGGTGCATGCCGTGGCGGGCCAGATGTGCGGGGTGCTGCCGACGACGCGCTACCAGGCGACGGACAACGAGATCAGCCGGGAGATCAGGGCCCGGCTGGACTCGGCGATCCGCACCGGCGTACCGCCGGACCCGCGGACCGCGGCGCTCGCCGCGCTGGCCCACGCGGTCGGTCTCGGCAAGCACCTGTACCCGGGCAACGAGGGACGCTCGTCGCGTTCCCGGCTGCGGGACCTGATCCGGCACGACCCGATGGGCGGACTCGTGGCGCACGCCGTGATGGACGTCCAGAACGGGGCCGCCGGACAGCCACGCCGGGGCCAGCCGAACGGGCGGCCGGCCGGTGGTCCCGCCGGACCGGCGGAGCCCGCGCGCGGGGTACCTATGCAGCCGCACCGCGGCTCCATGGAACGCGTGGTGGCGCACTGACACGGACACCCGACACGCCACCGCGCGCGGCACACGGCCCGGAGGCCACACGACCTCAGGCCGCATGACCCGGAGGCCACACGACCTCAGGCCGCATGACCCGGAGGCCACACGACCTCAGGCCACATGACACATGGCCCACGGGGCCGTAGGGCATGTCCGGACCGCCTTCTCGCGGTCCCCACAACCCGACCCGTTCGGGAGCCGCGGCCCCGTGCGAGGGCGGCACGGCCGTACGTCGCCGGACCCGTCCACGTCCGGAGAAGCGTCACGACCTCGCCGCCCCCGCGCGGGCACGCACGGGTCTCGTGGGCGCGCACGGGTCTCGCGGACCCGCGCGCCCACCCGGGCGTGTGGGGTCCCGAACTGGCGTGTACGTGCCGCACATCCACCGTTTGCCAGCGGTGATGAGCACCTTGGTGGCAATCTGCTCAACAGCAGATACGCATAGTCAGCCTTGCAGGCAGCCGGAGGTGCACGTCCCGTGGCGTCCAATGTCAATCCCACCGTCCGGCGGCGCCGGCTGGGCCAGGAGCTGCGCCGGCTCCGCGAGTTGAAGGGCATGACGGCCGAGGAGGTGGCCGAGCGGCTGCTGGTCTCGCAGTCGAAGATCAGCCGTCTGGAGAACGGACGGCGCAGCATCAGCCAGCGCGACGTGCGGGATCTGTGCGGGGTGTACGAGGTCGAGGACGTCCGTATCGTCGACTCGCTGATGCAGATGGCCAAGGACTCCCGCCAGCAGGGCTGGTGGCACTCCTTCGGCGACATCCCGTACAGCGTCTACATCGGCCTGGAGACGGACGCGGCCTCGCTGCGCATCTACGATCCCCAGGTCGTCCCCGGACTGCTGCAGACCCGCCCGTACGCCGAGGCGCTGATCGCGGGCGCGCTGCCCGAGACCGCGCAGGCGGACATCGACAAGCGGGTGCGGGTGCGGATGCGCAGGCAGGAACGAATCTCCGCGCCGGAGAACCCGTTGCGCCTGTGGACCGTGCTCGACGAGGCCGCGCTGCACCGGGTGGTCGGCAGCCGGCTGGTGATGCGGGAGCAGCTGGAGCATCTGGTCGAGCAGTCCCGACTTCCGCACGTCACCGTGCAGGTGATCCCCTTCGAGATGGGCGCGCACCCCGGTCTCAACGGGCAGTACGCGATCCTGGAGTTCCCGGACACGGCCGACTCCAGCGTCGTCTACATCGAGGGCGTCACGAGCGACCTGTACCTGGAGAAGGCCGCGGACGTGCAGAAGTACAGCGTCATGTACGAGCATCTGCGGGCGCAGGCGCTGAACGTGGAGCAGTCCCGTGAGGTCATCTCGAAGATCGCCAAGCGGTACGCGCAGGAGTACTCGGACTGAGGCGTCCTTCCGGGACGCGGGGCGAGAAACGGCGGCACGGTACACCCTGGGTGGCTCCAGCGGAAGTCTCTCTGGAATATGCCACCCGGTCGAGTGAACGATCGCTCCGCCCGCCGAGCGTGACGAGTAGCGTCGATCACGCCAATGGAACAGCAATGTTGGCGTGAACCGCGCCATGGGCCCGCGAGGCGGCCCCGCGGCGCGGTGACAGCACACCACGACCGGCCGAACAGCAGTAGCGGAGCGAACATGGCAATTCAGCAAGGCGCCACCGAGACCTGGACCAAGTCCACGTACTCCACGGGAAACGGTGCGTGCGTCGAGGTCAAGTCCCCGGTCCCGGCGGCAATGGCCGTACGGGACTCCAAGGTTCCCCAGGGTCCCGCCCTGGCCTTCCCGGCGGACGCGTGGAACGCCTTCGTGGCGGAGGTGGGCCGGCGCACACCGGACTTCGGCTGAGCGCACCTCACCGACGTCGGCTTCGTCTTTTTCAGGCACCGACGCACCAACGCACCAGCACCACCGCTGACGCCCTCTCGACTGGCCGCCGTCCCAGCCGAGGGGGCTTTCCCCTGCCCGGCGCCCTGCCCGGCGCCCCGCCCGGCATCCCGCCCGGCATCCCGCCCGGCGGACGTCCGCCGGGCTCCGTCACGCCCGGGGGTAGCGGGCGAGCCAGCCCGGTGCCGCGTCCGTCGGGGTGTGCAGGGAGGGGCCCTGGGTCATCTCCATCGCGAAGTCGTCGGCCAGGACGAGCATCGTCGCCCGCCCCTCCAGCTCCGCCAGCCACGCCGGTGGCAGTGCCGTCTCCCCGTACAGCGCCCCCAGCATGCCGCCCACCAGGGCCCCGGCCACCCCCGAAGCGCCCCCGTGACTCACCGCGAGACGCAGGCCGTGCCGTACGTCCTCCCCCACCAGCGCGCAGTACACCGCCGCCGACAGCACCCGCTCCGCCGACCCCCCGTCCGCCAGCTCCGCCACCCGCCCCGACGACGGCAACCCCTGCCGCACCGCCCCCAGCGCCCGCTTCAACGCCTCCGCCACCGGCGCCTGCCCCGGCCGTGCCGACAGCAGGTGCAGCGCCCGCCGCACCCCCGCGTCCACGTCCTCGCCGCGCGCCAGCGCGTGCACGACGACGGCGTACGCGCCCGCCGCGAGGTACGCCGTGGGGTGTCCGTGGGTCTGGGTGGCGCACTCCAGGGCGAGTTGCAGCACCAGTTGCGGCTCCCACCCGACCAGCAGTCCGAACGGCGCCGACCTGGCCACCGCCTCGGGGCCGGC
Source organism: Streptomyces sp. B3I8 (assembly GCF_030816915.1). Classification (NCBI taxonomy): domain Bacteria; kingdom Bacillati; phylum Actinomycetota; class Actinomycetes; order Kitasatosporales; family Streptomycetaceae; genus Streptomyces; species Streptomyces sp. B3I8. The sequence continues at coordinate 3,046,636 of NZ_JAUSYN010000002.1, forward strand.
GGCCGCGGGGTTCTTGGGCGCGGCCGGGGTGCCCATCACGTCGTCGCCGAGGCCGAGCAGGCAGGCACGGGTCGGGGCGCGGCGCGCGTACAGCCACTCCTCGCGCGCCAGCCAGCCGTCCTCCGTGCGCCGCTCGTCCGGGCCCCAGTCGTGCTGGGTGGCCGCCCAGCGGCGGTACGCGCGGTGCAGGTCCGTCGGCGGGTGCCAGGCGCCGGTGTCCCGGCGGACCTGGGCGCGGATGAGCCCGTCCACGGTGAACAGGGTGAGCTGGGTGAGGTGCGAGACGGTGCCGCGCCGGCCGTGGTGGACGGCGAGCTCGGCGGGGCCCTGGGCGCCGTACTCCTCGCGGACGCGGTCCGCGGACAGGGCGTCGAGCGGGGTGCCCAGCGCGTCGCCGAGGGCGACGCCGAGCAGCGTTCCCCGTACCCGGCTGCGGAAGTCCTGCTGCTCGGTACGGCCCCAGACGGCACCGGCTGTCGCCCCCACTCAGGCCTCCTCACGGCCGCCGCCCGCATGCCCGACGTCCGGCACTGTAATCGAACGCGGACGCTGCGCTTCGGCACACCGGTGGGCCTGCGCCACACCCCCACATCACGGGGGTGGGGCGCCGGGGACGCGCCGCCGAGATCGGCGGAGGCGGGGCAGGAGGACGAGGCGAACGGCACAGACCAGCGCCGGGAGCAGGGCGGCGCCACGAGTGGCGGCGGTCGTGCCCATGGTCAGGCCCACGGCGCCCGCCAGGCCGTAGAAGCACGTGAGTGCCGTGCCCACGGCCGTGCCCACGGCCGGAAGCCGACGCCGCGCGGAGGCGACGTCCGGGGTCGGAACCACGACGGGGAGCCTCCTTCCGGTGAGAGACGAGCGGATGTCGGTGGCGGGGGCCTGCTCGGCAGGGCCGGCCCCCACCACCGGCATACGGGGGCTGTGTACGCGGGCGGCGTCAGCGCGGGGCGGCGGCGAGGCGTTCCGCGAGGCGGGGCAGGATGCGGAGCGCGTTGTCGCTCCCGACGCGTCGTGCGGCGTCGGCGCCGAGCAGGCGCGTCAGGTCGTGTTCGCCGGTCCGCGTGTGGTCGAACAGCTTGTCGGCGTAGATCCAGTCGGTGCCGAAGAGCATGCGGTCGGTGCCCACGGCGTCGACCAGCGTGTTGATCTGGACCTGGGAGTCGGCCACCGCCACGTCGTAGTAGACGGAGCGCAGGTACTCCGGGATGGGGCGGCGGACCAGTTCGCGGTACGCCTGGACGACCCGGGGGGCCGCGGCGAACCGGTGGCCGAGGTAGGGGACGGTGCCCCCGCCGTGCGACAGGATCCAGTTGATGCGGGGGTAGCGGTCCAGCACGCCGTGGAACACGAGCGTCATGAAGACCCGCGTGGTGTCGAAGACGTACTCGCCGATCCAGTGCTGCCAGGGCAGGTCGGGCGTCTGCTTCGGTTCCACCGGGTGCAGCAGGACGGTGGCGCCCCGCTTGTCGAGCGCGTCGTACACCGCTTCCCACTTCGGGTCGCCCACGTAGGTCCCGTCGACCTGGGACACCAGGTACACCCCGTCCAGGCCCAGGTCGTCGTAGATGTGGTCCAGCTCGGCCAGGGCGGAGTCCACGCCCGGCAGCGGCACCGCGCCGAACACACCGAAGCGCCGCGGGTACTGCCGGACGACGTCGGCACCGATGTCGTTGACGTTCCTCGCCAGTTCGTCGGCCTCCCGCTGGTCGCCGAAGTAGACCCCGGTCTCGGCCAGGCAGGACAGCACGCCGACGTCGATCCCCCAGTCGTCCATGAAGCGCAGGTGGGCGGCCGGGGTCCACGGGTCGAGGTCGACTCCGCCGGTCCAGTTGATGTCGTGCCGGACCAGGGTCTCGATGTAGGGCTCCGGCAGGAAGTGCGTGTGTACGTCGATCTTGGGCATGGGCCGCCTTCCATTTTTTGGATCGATCTACCCAAAAAAGCTAGCACCAGATTTCTGGGTAGGCAACACCAGAAAAATCGGTAGGCTGTCCCCGAAGGAGGCGACGTGTCTGCAAGTTGGACGGCGAAGGGAACCGCCACCCGGTCCCGCATCATCGACGCGGCCGCGCAGCTGATCCATGAGCGCGGCATCGCATCGGTGGGCATCAACGACGTACGGGCGGCCAGCTCGACCAGCCACGGCCAGATCGCCCACTACTTCCCCGGCGGGCGGGCCGAGTTGCTGAGAGCGGTCGTGGAGCGCCAGACGCGGCGGGCCCTGGACGACCAGGGCCCGGCGCTGCGGGCGCTGGACTCCTGGGAGTCCTGGCAGCGGTGGCGGGATCACCTGCTCGCGGTGCACACGGCCCGCGGCGCGGCCGGAGGGTGCCCCCTGGGCTCGCTCGTGCCGCAGCTGGCGGAGAACGACCCGGCCGCGGCGCGGCTGATGGAGGCCGGATTCGACACCTGGGCCGCCGCCTTCGAACGGGGGATCGCCACCATGCGCGACAACGGGGACCTGGCGGCCGGCACGGACGCGCGGCAGCTCGCGGCCACCGTCCTGTCCCTCGTGCAAGGGGGCCTGGTCCTCATGCAGGCGTCCCGGTCGGTCGCGCGACTGGAACAGGCCCTGGACTCCGTGCTGCGCCTGCTGCACGCGCACTCGCGCGGTGCCGGTGCGTGAGACCCGCCCGGTGTGAGCCTGCCGCCCTCGGCAGGCTCACACCCCCTCTCAGGTGTGTGACAGGCCCTGGTCCAGTACCGGCAGCAGCTGTGGCAGGTGGCCGTCCGAGGTGGCGGCCGCCTGTTGCCGTTCCTGGGGGACCTCGCCGTACAGGGTGGTGCGTGGCCTGGCCGGGCGGCCGGCCGCTTCCGCGACGGCGGTCAGGTCGCGGACGGATTTGTAGGAGCCGTAGGAGGAGCCCGCCATGCGCGAGATGGTCTCTTCCATCAGGGTGCCGCCGAGGTCGTTGGCGCCGGAGCGGAGCATTTCGGCGGCGCCCTGGGTGCCGAGCTTGACCCAGCTGGTCTGGATGTGGGGGATGTGCGGGTGCAGGAGGAGGCGGGCCATGGCGGTGACGGCCCGGTTGTCCCGCATCGTCGGGCCGGGGCGGGCGATCCCGGCCAGGTAGACGGGGGCGTTGGTGTGGATGAAGGGCAGGGTGACGAACTCCGTGAAGCCGCCGGTGCGTTGCTGGATGCCGGCCAGGGTGCGGAGGTGGCCGAGCCAGTGCCGGGGCTGGTCCACGTGGCCGTACATCATCGTCGAGCTCGAGCGGATGCCCAGCTCGTGCGCCGTGGTGATCACCTCGATCCAGGTCGCCGTGGGCAGCTTGCCCTTGGTGAGGATCCAGCGGACCTCGTCGTCGAGGATCTCGGCGGCCGTGCCGGGGATCGAGTCCAGGCCGGCCTCCTTGGCGGCGGTCAGCCACTCGCGGATCGAGAGGCCGGTACGGGTCGCGCCGTTGACGACCTCCATCGGGGAGAAGGCGTGCACATGCATGCCGGGAACGCGTTCCTTGACGGCCCGCGCGATGTCGAAGTACGCGGTGCCGGGCAGGTCGGGGTGGATGCCGCCCTGCATGCAGACCTCCACCGCGCCCACCTCCCAGGCCTGTTGTGCGCGGTCGGCGACCTGGTCCAGGGAGAGGGTGTAGGCGTCGGCGTCGGTGCGGCGCTGGGCGAAGGCGCAGAAACGGCAGCCGGTGTAGCAGACGTTGGTGAAGTTGATGTTGCGGGTGACGATGTAGGTGACGTCGTCCCCGACGGCCGCGCGGCGCACGTCGTCCGCGATGCGGGTGAGGGCGTCGAGGGCCGGGCCGTCGGCGTGGAGCAGGGCGAGGGCCTCGTCGTCGGTCAGCCGGGTCGGGTCGTCGGCAGCCGTGGCGAGGGCGGCCCGCACATCGGTGTCGAGGCGCTCGGGGGCCATGCCGGGGGCGGCGGCCTCGCGCAGGGCGCCCCAGTCGCCGTAGACCTCGTCGAAGTCGTCGCGGCGGTCGGCGGTGCGGCCTTCGGTGTCGATGGTGCGGTGCAGATCGGTCCGGCCGGAGGAGGTGAACGCCTCCTCGGGCTCCTGCCAGGGCAGTCCGCGCGGCAGGGCGTCCTCGCGGGCGAGCCCGGTCTCCGGGTCGGCGAGGGCGGCCACGTGCGGGCGCAGCCGGGGGTCGAGCCAGGGTTCGCCCCGGCGCACGAACTCCGGGTAGACGCAGAGGCGTTCCCGCAGGGTGAACCCGGCGGCGGCGGACCGCTCGCGCAGCAGGTCGATGGCCGGCCAGGGGCGTTCGGGGTTGACGTGGTCGACGGTGAGCGGGGAGACGCCGCCCCAGTCGTCGATGCCGGCCGCGATGAGCCGTTCGTACTCGTCGTCGACGAGGTTGGGCGGGGCCTGGAGGCAGGCTGAGGGGCCCATGAGGTGCCGGGCGACGGCGACCGTGGCGACGAGTTCGTCCAGTTCCGCGTCCGGCATGCCGCGCATCGCGGTGTCGGGCTTGGCACGGAAGTTCTGGATGATCAGCTCCTGCACGCCGTGGTAGGCGCGGGCGACGCGGCGCAGCGCGAACAGCGACTCGGCGCGCTCCTCGTGGGTCTCCCCGATGCCGATGAGCAGCCCGGAGGTGAAGGGCACGGAGGAGCGTCCGGCGTCCTCAAGGACCCGCAGGCGGACGGCGGGTTCCTTGTCGGGGGAGCCGTGGTGGGGGCCGCCGGGTTCGGACCACAGGCGGGTGGCGGTGGTCTCCAGCATCATGCCCATCGAGGGCGCGACCGGCTTGAGCCGCTGGAAGTCGGTCCAGCTCAGCACGCCCGGGTTGAGGTGCGGGAGGAGCCCGGTCTCCTCCAGGATGCGGACGGAGATGGCGCGGACGTAGGCGAGGGTGTCGTCGTAGCCGTGCGCGTCGAGCCATTCGCGGGCCTCGGGCCAGCGGTCCTCGGGCTTGTCGCCGAGGGTGATCAAAGCCTCCTTGCACCCGAGCGCCGCCCCCTTGCGGGCGATGTCCAGCACCTCGTCGGGCGACATGAACATCCCGTGCCCGGCCCGGCGCAGCTTGCCCGGGACGGTGACGAAGGTGCAGTAGTGGCACTTGTCCCGGCAGAGCCGGGTGAGCGGGATGAAGACGCTCTTGGAGTACGTGATGACACCGGGCCGGCCGGCGGCCTCGAGCCCCGCGTCGCGCACGCGTCCGGCGGAGGCGACGAGGTCGTCGAGCGCGGCGCCGCGCGCCCGCAGCAGCACGGCCGCCTCGTCGACGTCGAGCGCGACGCCGTCCCGGGCGCGTTTGAGGGCGCGACGCATGGAGTTCTCGGTGGGGTGTCCGGTCCCGGAGGTCGCGGAAGTCGTCATCCTCCGAGCATACGGAGGGGGTGATCAGCGAGAACGGCGGCGGAGGGGGCGGACGCGGCGGGGCGGGGGCCGTCGGCACCCAGGGGGATGCGGCTGCTCGGCGTCTTCGGGATGCCGAGTGGAGGCGCGCACGAGAGGCACTGTGCGACGTGCTTCGTCCTGGAACACCGATGAATCCATGCTGACGGCAGAGGCCTTCCGGGGCTCTTGATCGATGCTGACGGCAGAGGCCTCCCGGGGCTCTTGATCGTCACAACACCATGAGCACAGGCTGCCTCGCCCATGCCCCGGCACCCCCACAAGCACCTGCCGCCCGTCGGATCACGCAGTTCGCGAAGGTCATGAGAGCTTCGCGCCCTCTCGAGAGCGCGTGTGTGCCCACAGCCACTTCTGGGTCAGCAGGGTCAGGGTGCCGGCGACCACGATCCCCAGGAGATTCAGCAGCAGCTGATACGTCGAGCCGGCCGTCTGGCCGGTGTCGCCGTAGCTCAGGGCGACGGCGGCGTTCGCGGCGGCGGGGACCGTGGTGACCGAGATGGCGACGCCCACCAGGACGCCGGACTTGGCCGAGGTCAGGGACAGCGTGCCCGCGATACCGGCCAGGACGGCCACCACGAAGGAGAAGGCGTCCGGGGCGTACACGAACCCGGTGTTGGGCCGGTCGCTCTCCAGCGCTGCCTCGCTGATCAGCCCGAGGGCGTCCATCAGCAGGCTGAAGCCGACCGTCAGTGCCATCGCGGCGGCGAAGCCAGCGAGCAGGGCGACCAGGGAGCGTACGGCGAGGCGCGGGGCGCGCCGTACGATCGCGGTCGACAGCCCCGCCAGCGGACCGAACTCCGGGCCTACCGCCATCGCGCCGACGATCAGGATGGCGTTGTCCAGGACGACACCGCAGGCCGCGATCATCGTCGCCAGGGTCAGGAAGGCGACGTAGGTGGCCGACAGCGTCGACTCCTCGTGGGTGGCGTCGCTCAGTTGCTCCCACAGCACCGCGTCCGCGCCCTCGCCCGGCGCGTCCTTCTCGGCCTCGTCGGCCCGCCGGGACAACGACAGGTCGATGGACCCCACGGCGATCGAACCGACCTCGTCGAGCCCCATCTCCCGTAGGGAGCCGATGAGTTCGTCACCGGCCTCGCGTGCCACGTCGCACATCACGACGTCCCCGGCCGGATCGCGGGCGACGCCCGGGAGCACCACGAGGTGTGTGGTGCCGACGGTTTCCCCGATCACCCGGACCACGTTCTCGGTCCACCCCGCCGGGGTGATCAGTCGTAGGTGCAGCATGCCCGCAGCGTAGCCGGGCGGTCGGCCGTCGCCGTCCCCCCGTCGCTGTCGCTGTCGCCGCCGTCGCCGTCGCCGTCGCCGTCGCCACAGGCGCGTCGACAGCATGCGGCTCGGCCGAAACCGGCTGGGAACTTCTGGCGCGGAACAAGGCCGCCACCTGCGTCCTGGTCCATCCGCAGCAGGTGCGTGAGGCGACTCTCGTCGACATTCCGATCAGCTCCCCTTCCGCCGGCACCATCGTGCTGGGTGAATTCCGCACCCTGTCCGCGCCCCGGTTCACCGAAGATCTGGGACCGGTGGACGAACGCGTCATAGAGGCCGTGGACATCGGGCTGCGCGCCGTCTTCACCTGTAGGCACCCCGCCGGTACCGGGTGAAGCGGGGGAATCACCGTTCACGGCCGTCGCCCGGAGAAGCCGTACCGATCATGGCCCGAGCCACCGACCTCCGTTTCCGTGTCACCAGCGCATTCCAGCGGTACGCCGCCGATCCGCTGACCGGTCGATCGGCGGTCGCCGCGCAACGGTCGGTGGCGGGTGCCCGCCCGGCCCCCCGCCTGCGTCCGTGGCCACCGAGGAGTACCTCTCCACGATCGACGCGTTGGCCGCGCAGCCGTCCCCGGGGGGAAAGGGAGGGGAGGCGGACCGTCCGACAGATCACCGCGTTCGCCTCGCCCCAGGGACGGGACGACGCCCCGACCGGGCGACAGTCGCATGAGCGGCCGGACAGTTGTCAGTCGCCGGTCGTGCCGTCCAGGATCTCCCGCAGGATGTCCAGGTGGCCGTTGTGGCGGGCCGTCTCCTCGGTGAGGTGGAGGAGGATCCAGCGCAGGTCGACGTGCCGGCCGTCGCGGACGGGCCGCGCCGCCCGGTCGTCCAGACCCCTCCCGGCCACCAGCTCGCGGTGGCGGGCGCTCTGTTCGGCGTACTCGTCGAGCAGTTGCGGGAGGGGGAAGTCGACGGCGACGCGCATCTCGCGGTCGGGGTCCTCGTCGGTCCACGGGCCCTGGTCCTCCTCGCCGAGGAAGACCACCCGGAACCAGTAGTACTCGACCCAGCGGAGGTGGTTGATCACTCCGCTCATCGTCATCAGCGGTGAGCCGGGCAGGGGCGCCCTGCGCGCGTTCTCCGCGGAGACGCCCTGGCACTTGAAGCGGGCGGTGTCCCGCGCGTAGTCGAGGAACCTGGTGAGCTGGGTGCGCTCGTCCCAGGCGGAAGGCGTGTCGTCGATTCGGGTCATCGCGCGAGCATGCTCGAACACCGCGCCGGTGTCGACCCGATTTGCGTCGACCCGACACACCCGGGGCCCGGGTGCCCCGGACCCGCCGCCCGGGCGCGAAGGTGTGGGGAGGGCGTGCGGGTTGTGTGGTGTGCCGCGCGGCGGTCTGTGATCGCGGTCTCCCACGGCTGACGCATTCGCCAAGGACAAGGCAGACTTGCCTCGTTGACGTGATGTCGGGAACACAGGGGGGGCGGAGGCGGCGATGGACGGTGGTTCGCGGGTGCCGGAGCAGGGGTGGGCCCGGGAGACGGCGGCACTGCGCTTCGGCGTGCTGGGCCCGGTGCGTGCCTGGCGCGGCGACGAATTGCTGCCCACCGGTTCGCCCCAGCAACGGGCCCAGCTCGCCGCGCTGCTGCTGCGCGAGGGCCGCACGGCGACCGCCTCCGAGCTGATCGACGCCCTGTGGGGCGACGAACCGCCCTCCCGCGCCCTGGCGACCGTCCGCACCTACGCCTCCCGGCTGCGCAAGATCCTCGGCGCCGAGGTGCTGCACAGCGAGTCCGGCGGCTACGCGCTGCGGCTGTCCGAGGGCCACGAGCTGGACCTGCTGCGCGCCCAGGAACTCGTCGCCGACGCCGAGAAGGCGCGGTCCTCCGGGGACCTGAGCCGGGCCCGCGCACTGCTCGACGAGGCGCTGGCCCTGTGGGACGGCGAGTCCCTCGCCCACGTACCCGGCCCGTACGCCGAGACCCAGCGCACCCGCCTGGAGGAGTGGCGGCTGCAGCACCTGGAGTCCCGCCTCGACATGGACCTGGAGCAGGGCCGCCACGGCGAGGCCGTCTCCGAGCTCACCGCGCTGACCGCCACCCACCCGCTGCGCGAGCGGCTGCGCGAACTGCTCATGCTGGCGCTGTACCGCAGCGGCCGGCAGGCCGAGGCGCTCGCGGTGTACGCCGACACGCGCCGGCTGCTCACCGAGGAACTCGGCGTCGACCCCCGCCCCGGCCTGCGGGAGCTCCAGCAGCGCATCCTGCGCGCCGACCCCGCCCTCGCCGAGCCCTCCGCGCCCGCCGAGGAGCCGGCCGCCGCCCCCGTGCGCCCCGCCCAACTCCCGGCCAGCGTCTCCGACTTCACCGGCCGCTCGTCCTTCGTCACCGAACTGGGCGAGGTGCTCGCCGCGGCGGACGCGAGCGGCCGGGTGATGGCCGTCTCGGCGCTGGCCGGCATCGGCGGCGTCGGCAAGACGACCCTCGCCGTGCACGTGGCGCACCAGGCGCGCGGCGCGTTTCCCGACGGCCAGCTCTACGTCGACCTCCAGGGCGCCGGCCCGCGCGCCGCCGAGCCGGAGACCGTCCTCGGCTCCTTCCTGCGGGCGCTCGGCACCGCCGACTCCGCGATCCCCGACTCCCTCGACGAGCGGTCGGCCCTGTACCGCTCGCTGCTGGACGGCCGCCGCGTCCTGGTCCTGCTCGACAACGCCCGCGACGCCGCCCAGGTCCGCCCGCTGCTGCCCGGCACCGAGGGCTGCGCGGCGCTGATCACCTCGCGCATCCGCATGGTCGACCTGGCCGGGGCACACCTGGTCGATCTGGACGTGATGGCCCCGGACGAGGCGCTGGAGCTGTTCACCCGGATCATCGGCGTGGAGCGGGCGGCCGGTGAGCGGGAGGCCGCGCTCGACGTGGTCGCCGCCTGCGGCTTCCTGCCGCTCGCCATCCGCATCGCCGCCTCCCGGCTGGCGGCCCGCCGCACCTGGACGGTGTCGGTGCTGGCGGCCAAGCTCGCCGACGAGCGCCGCCGGCTGGACGAGCTGCGGGCCGGGGATCTCGCGGTCAAGGCCACCTTCGAACTCGGCTACGGCGCCCTGGAGCCCGCCCAGGCCCGCGCCTTCCGGCTGCTCGGCCTGGCCGACGGCCCCGACCTCTCGCTGGCAGCCGCGGCCGCCGTCCTGGATCTGCCGGTGGAGGAGACGGAGGACCTGCTGGAGTCCCTCGTCGACATGTCCCTGCTGGAATCGGCGGCGCCCGGCCGCTACCGGTACCACGATCTCGTCCGGCTCTACGCGCGTTCCTGCGCCGAACGCGACGAGAGCGCGCCCGGCGAGCGGGACGAGGCGCTGTCCCGGCTGCTCGACTTCTACCTGGCCACGGTCGCGGGCGTGTACGCCATCGAGCGGCCCGGCGACCGGCTCATGGACCACCTGGAGCCGGCCGAGTACCCGGGGCTGTCCTTCTCCGACCGGCACGCCGCGCAGGACTGGCTCTATTCGGAGGCCGTCTGCCTGCTGGCCTGCGTACGGCAGTCCGCCCGCCCCGGCACCCTGCGCCGGGCCGCCGACGTGCTGTGGGCGGCGGTCGACCTGGCCGAGTCGGGCGCCAACTCCCGCGAGTACAAGGCGGTCGCGGCGCTGCTGCGGGACGTGGCCGAGGAGACGCGGGACGCGCGCACCCAGGCCCGTGCGCTCACCGCGCTGGCGTTCGTGCACCACATCTCCGGCAGCCGCTTCGACGTGGCGGTGGAGGAGGCCCGGCAGGCCACCGAGCTGGCCGAGGCCGCCGGGGACCCGCTCACCGCCTGCTGGTCCTCGAACATCAGCGGGGTCGTCGCGCTCTACCAGAACCGTCACGACGAGGGCGAGGAGCATTTCACCCGCGCCATCGAGAACTTCCGCGCGCTCGGCGACCGGCCCGGCGAGGCGAGCGCGCTGTGCAACCTCTCCCGCATCCACCTGGCCACCGGCCGCACCGCCGGCGCGGTCGCCCTGGCCCGCCAGGGCACGGCGATGTACGACGACATGGGGCACGCGCTCAAGGGCGCCAACGGCCGCTACGCGCTGGGCCTGGCGCTGACCGCGAGCGGCAAGCTGACGGAGGCCACGGACTGCCTGCAGCAGGCGCTGCTGGTGTTCCGGGACAGCCGGCAGCGGCTGTGGGAGGGCATGACCCTGTTCCGGCTCGCCGAACTCGACCTGACCGCCCGCCGGCCCGCGCAGGCCGCCTCGAACGCGGAGATGGCACTGACGCTGCTGCGCGGCATCGGCGGCGACTGGCGGCGCGGCAACGTCCTCACCGTGCTCGGACGGGCGCTGCACGGCATAGGGCAGCACGGCCGCGCGCAGGTGTGCTGGCGCGAGGCGCTCGACCTGTTCGAGGCGCTGGGCGCGCCGGAGGCGGACGAGGTACGGGGCCTGCTGAAACCGGCGTCGGTCGCCTGAACCGCGAGGCGGACGGCCGGGCCGTGCGGGGCGCGTCGGCCGGAGCCCGCGGGTCGGTCGGCCGCCGGCGGCGGGCGTTCATCGTTCGTTTATCGCCGTACGGCATGCTCGACCTGTCGAGCCGCCGCGTCGGGGGGCAGGCGGAGCGGCGAGCGGCCGGGCACCCATGGTGCACCGGCCGGGCGGGGGCCGTCCGGCAGCCCACGGGGGAGTTGCCGGGCGGGCCCCGCCGCCACCGCACAGTTGTTCCGGAACTTTCAGGGGAGGAACTCGAAATGAGCGACGAGAACACCACGGACAACGTCCACGCCACCGGCGAGCCGACGGCCGCGCCGCAGGGCAACGTGCACGCGACCGGCGAGCCCGTGGCCGCGAAGAACGTCCACGCCACCATCGAGCCGGAGCGGCTGGACGACTCGGGCGAGGCCTCGACGGACAACGTCCACGCCACGGACGAGCCCGCCTGATCCGACCGGACCTCTGCCGCACGGGGGGAAACCGGCCGCGGCGCCGCTTGGGGGAGCGCGCCGCGGCCGGGCGCAACAGGGTCCCGAACGGGGAGGGACCCACACGGGGATCGGCCCCGGCGTCTGGGGAGACGCCGGGGCCGAAGTGCGTCCGCGGGACGGTGCGCCGACGGGCGGACCGGTGGGTCCGTGCCGGGCGCGGGCTCAGCGGGCCTGCGGGGCTTTCGGTTCGGGGTCGCACTCCTCGATCTTGGCCGCGACGCCGCTGAGGGTCAGTCTCACCTTTGCCGTCACCGAGCCGTTTGCCGGCACGTCGACCTTCGTGCGCCCGACGTCGATCCCGACACCTCGGGTGCCCTCGAAGGAGACAGCGACGCTGAACGTCCCTTTCCTGCCGTTCGGGTTGGTCACCCGCACCGTCGCGTACGGCTTGCTCGCGGTCGCGCAGCCGACCAGCTTCACGGTGGCGTCGTCGAGGGACTTCGCGCTGCCGCTGCCGCCGCGGTTGTCGTCGTCATCGTCGTGGTAGCGGTCCCGGTACCGGTATCCGCCGGAGCCACCGCCGTACGAGCCGCCGCTGCCGGTGCCGTAGCTGTCGTCACTGTCGTCGTAGCTGTCGTCCTCGGACACGCCGCCGGACGACGAGGACGACGAGGACGACGAGGACGACGAGGAACTGTCGTGGTCCTGGCTGGAGCTGCTGCAGCCGCCGCCGCTTCCGCCGCCGTGTCCGTGGCCGCCGTGCCGGCTCGAGAAGCCGGTCAGGGCGAGGACGACGAGCGTCGAGACAGCGGCAAGCCTGAGTGTGGTCCCCCGTATACGCATGCCCTCACCCTAGGGCCTGCCCGGCACTCCGTCAGGGGCGCCTCCGGGACGCCGAAGCCGGCGCACGGAACGGCACGGCACGTCACGCCGTACGCGCCGTCCCCGTCCCCTTCTCCGCGTCCAGCGCGTACACGCACCGGTCCTTGCTGCACGCGTACACCACCCCGTCCCGCACCACCGGCGAGCCGGTGATCTCCCCGCCCGTCGCCAGCTTCCAGCGCAGCCGGCCGTCGTCGGCCTTGAGCGTGTAGAGCAGGTGGTCCGTGGAGCCGAAGTGGACGCGGCCCTCCGCGACCACCGGCGCGCCCACGACGTCGCCGCCCGCCTGGAACCGCCACTTGGGCGTGCCGGTCACCGCGTCCAGCGTGTACAGGCCCTTGCCGCTGCCGACGTGCACATGGCCGTCGGCCACCAGCACCGGCTCGATCGAGGCGCGTGCCTCCGTGGCGATCCGCCAGCGGTCGCGGCCGTCGGTGGCGTCCAGGGCGTAGACGGTGCCGAGGTAGTCGGCGAGGTAGACGCCGCCGCCGGTGACCGCCGGGCCGGGGGCGAACACGGGCGGGCACAGGAAGACGGCCGGCGCCTCGAAGTGCCAGCGCACATGGCCGCCGGCCACGTCGATGGCCATCACCCGTGTGCCGGCCGAGACGTACACGCGGCCGTCGGAGGCGTGCGCGAGCCGCACCGGCACTCCCCCGCAGGACGCCGCGTCGCCGATCGGGTACGACCAGCGCTCCTCGCCCGTGCGGGCCTCGAGCGCGCGCAGGCGGGCGTCCTTCCAGACGTACACCGTGCCCTCGTGCACGGCGGGGCCCGCCTCGGGGGCCTCGAAGTCGGTCTGCGCGCCGGTCAGTTCCCACAGTTTCTGCCCGGTGGACGCCTCCCACGCCTGGACGCCGCCGCCGCGGGTGCCGGTGACGACCGTGCCGCGGTCGGCCTGGAGCGAGTAGACCCAGGCGTCGGTGGAGACCCGCCACAGGTCGCCGCCCTCACGGGCGTCGAGCGCGACGAGGGTCGGGCCGTCGGAGGCGTGGATACGGCCGTCGGCGACCGTCATCGACCAGGCGACGTCGCGCGTCTTGAAGCGGCGGCGGCCGGTGGCGACGTCGAGCGCGTGCACCTCGAAGGAGGTGACGTAGACGAGGTCGCCGGCGACGGAGGGGGTGCCCCACACGTCGTTGGACATGCGGAAGCGCCAGGGCCGCCAGCCGGCGGGCGCGGCCTCCGGCGGGGCGGGCGGGGCGGCCGTGGGGGCCGGGTCGGCGCCGTTGACGCCGGGGCGCGGCTTGGACCAGCTCGCGGTGAGCGCCGACTCGGGCGGCAGCGGCTTTATCGCGGTGGCCCGCATGTCCGCCACGCGCGGCCCGGGCCCGATCGGCACCGGGACGCCCGCGAGCCGCACCGGACCCGTGTCGGGCGCACCGCCGGGGCCCGGGGCGGTCGCCGGGAGCGGTACCGGGGCCGGGTCGTGGGAGGGCGGGGGCGGCACCACCGGGACGGGCGGTCCACCGCGCGGGGCGGGCGGCGCCGGGGGCCGTACCGTCGTCCGTCCGCCGCGCCTGGTCTCTATCAGGCCGACGGCCGACTCCGGCAGCCACGCCGAGGCGGTGCCGCTGTCGTCGGAACCGGCACCGAACAGATGGGGCGCGAGCTGGGCCTGGAGGTCGGCCGGGTTGGGGCGGGCGGTGGGCTCCATCCGCATGCAGGACTCGATGAGCGGGCGCAGCTCGTCGGGGAGCCCGGACAGGTCCGGGCCCTCGCGCAGCAGCATGAAGACCGTCTCGACCGGGTTGGCGCCGTGGTAGGGCGGGTGGCCGGTGGCGGCGAAGACCAGCATCGAGCCGAGCGAGAACACGTCGCTCGCGCCGGTGACGCTGCGGGAGTCCTTGGCCTGCTCGGGCGACATGTAGGCGGGGGTGCCCACGGCGACATTCGTCATCGTCAAACGCGTGTTCGACACGCCGGAGGCGATACCGAAGTCGATGACCCGCGGCCCGTCCTCGACGACGAGGACGTTCGACGGCTTCAGGTCGCGGTGGACCAGCCCCGCGCCGTGGATCGACTGGAGCGCCTCGGCGACACCGGCGGCCAGCCAGCGCACCGCCTGGGCGGGCAGCGGCCCGCAGTCGTTCACTATCTCCTCGAGCGAGGGCGCCGGCACGTAGGCGGTGGCCAGCCAGGGCACCGCCGCGCGCGGGTCGGCGTCGACCACGGCGGCCGTGTAGAAGCCGGAGACCGCGCGGGCCGCCTCCACCTCGCGCGTGAAGCGCACACGGAAGAGCTGGTCCTCGGCCAGTTCCGTGCGCACCGTCTTGATCGCCACGCGCCGCCCCGATGCCGAGCGCGCGAGATAGACCAGCCCCATGCCGCCCGCGCCCAGCCGTCCGAGTACCTCGAACGGACCGATACGCCGCGGATCGTGCTGCGTCAGCTGATCCACCACTTGCCTGCCACCTCCCCGTACGGCCCGCGTCACCCTCGTCCAGTACGCGACCCCGTGCAGCGTCTCACCACCGCACCGCCATGGCGGCACGCACCCTGATTCTTCCTGTCCGGAGCCCCTGAGGCGAACCCACGGGCGGAACGGGGTGTGTCGGACAAAAGGTCTGGGTACCGCCCCGCCCGCGCGTCCATTGAACGTCACGGCGGATCTCACTGTTCCGTCGCGGGGGTCCTGCCGGTCCGGTGGAGGGTCTCAGCGCTCCAGCAGGGCGAAGGAAGCGCCCTGGTTGTCCGTGACCACCGCCACCGTGCCGTACGACGTCGAGAAGGGGCTCACCTGGGTACGGCCGCCCAGGCGCTGGACGGTCGCGAGCGCCTTCGTCACGTCACCGACCGCGAAGTGGACGAGGAAATGCGGCGGCATCTCGGGCGGGAACACGTCGGCGACCGCCGCACGGCCGAAGTCCGGGGCGGCACCGGGCCCGAACAGGGCGTCGTGGAAGAGGTCGGCGTAGAAGTCGTTCGCGGCGCGGGTGTCCCGGGTGTACAGCTCGGCCCAGGTGAAGGTGCCCGGTTCGTGCCGGCGCGCGAAACCGGCGTGCGCGCCGGCCTGCCAGAGCCCGAAGACGGCGCCCTCGGGGTCGGCGGCGAGCGCCATGACGCCGAGCGGGCGGCCGGTTCCGGGGCCGGGACCGACGGGACTCGGGCCGGTGATCACCTGGCCGCCGGCCCCGCGGATCCGGCCGGTGAGGGCGGCGAGGTCGGGGGCGGCGAAGTACACGGTCCAGACGGTCGGCATCCGTCCGTCGCCCTTGGGCACGAGCGCCGCCACGGAAGCCCCGTCGCGGCGGGCCCACAGCACGGCGTCGTGGGCGGGCTCGAAGCTCCACCCGAAGAGTTCGCCGTAGAACCGCCGGCCGGCCTCGACGTCGGACAGCTGCACCTCGATCCAGCAGGGCACCCCCTCCGCGAACGCGGGGGCGTCGGTGCGGGTGCCGGTTCGGGTGCGGGCGCTGGTGCCGGCGTCGGCGTCGGCGTCGGCGTCGGGCGTGTCGGCCCCGGGCTCCCCCGCGCCCGGCGCGTCGGGGGTGCGCACGCCGGTTTCGGGGGCGTGCGGGCCGTGCGGGCCCTTGCCCGGTCGCCCCCTGCCCGGCTGCTCCCCGCCCGGTCGCCCCGTGCCCGGTGCGTCGGCGTCGGTGTCGTCGTCGCGGGCGGGGGGCGGGTTTTCGGCCATGCCGCCAACCTAACCGCGTGGGCCGCACCCCGCGCGCGGTGTTGCTCCGCACGCTCTCCCCACCCGCTTCGAGAGTCCCGGGAAGTGGGTCGCAGGGCCCGCGCTCCCCATTTGCAGTCGGCCGAATAGCGCTCCGATCCCCCCTCGGTAAGCTGACGACATGACAGGACAAGTGCGTACCGTCGACGGCCGCGTGGCCGGTCGACGCGGGCAGGCGACGCGGCAGAAACTGCTCGACTGCCTCGGTGAGATGCTCAGTTCCTCGCCCTACCGGGACGTCAAGGTCATCGACGTCGCACGCAAGGCGGGCACGTCACCCGCGACCTTCTACCAGTACTTTCCGGACGTCGAGGGAGCCGTCCTGGAGATCGCCGAGCGCATGGCCGGCGAGAGCGCCGTGCTCGGCGAACTGGTCGAGGGCCGCTCCTGGACGGGCCGTTCCGGCTGGACGACCGCCCACGAATTCGTCGACGGCTTCCTCGACTTCTGGCGCAAAAACGACGCCATCCTCCGGGTGGTCGAACTCGGTGCCGCAGAAGGGGATAAACGTTTCCACAAGATCAGGATGAAGATCCTCAACTCGCTGCACGGCTCGCTGTCGGAAGCGATCGCCGAACTCCAGTCCAAGGGCCGCGTCGACAAGGACGTCCACCCGGCGGCGATGGCCGGTTCGATCGTGACGATGCTCGCCGCGGTCGCCTCGCATCAGAAGGGCCCCCAGTCCTGGGGCGTCAAGGCCGCCGAACTCAAACCCAACCTCGCACTGTTGGTGTACATGGGCGTCACCGGCAGGAAGCCGACGAAGTAGCCGAAGCAGCCGGCGAGGTATCCGAAGCAGTCGGCGAGGTATCCGGAGAAGCCGTCGAGGCAGCCGGAGAAGCCGTCGAGGCAGCTGCGGAGGACCGACTCCACCGGGGTGCGCCGGCACGACCGTCCGGACGTCCGAGTCCTGTCAAACGGACGTCCGGAGGGCTGCCGACCGGTGGCCGGTCCCGCTCCGCCGCCCCCCTCTCGGGCCCGCCGCACCACTCGGGCCCGCCGCACCACTCGGCCCCGCCGTCCCCGCCCCACCCCGCCGGTCAGGGCGCCACGACGACCTTCGCCGTGTCGTTCCCCGGCCGCGGATCGCGCCGGTCCACCGCCGCCTCCCCCTCCTTCAGCGCCACCGTGCCCTCGCCCGCCCCGGGCAGATCCAGCGTGAAGTCGAAGGTGCGGCTCTTCCCCGGCGGCAGACCGCCGACCTCGCACACGTAGTCGGCCCCGTCCCGCCCGCAGAGGGGCTGGAAGTCGTCCTCGTCGATCTCCTCCATGGGCTGCTCGCGGACGACCGCCCCCGGCGGCGGCGTGAACACCAGTCGCAGCCCGGAGCCCGGGTCGCCGGGGCCGTCGTCGTGCACCGTGAGGTGGATCGCGCGCCCCTTGCCGACGCGCGTCCGTACCGCGTCGACCCGGAAGTCGGACGTCGTGTCCAGGGTCACCGCGGTGGCGACCGTGCCCTGCGCGAACGTGCCACCCGGCCTGGGGACGTTCACGACCTCCAGAGGGGGGCCGTCGCCGTTCTCCCCGCCGTCCGGCACCGTCTCGTACGTGCCCGGCCCCACGTCCAGCGGCCATGCCTCGCGGCTGAACGACCCGCTCATCGTGGTGTCCGGGGCCCGCAGCCGGAGCGCCGGGCCGAGCGTGACCGTCGCGCCGGGTTCGATCCGCACGTCAGGCAGCTCGCAGAGGGCCACCTGGCCGTGGTACTGCCCCGGATAGCGGCAGTTGGCGTACCGGCGCCGCAGTTCGAGGTCGCCGCCGCTCAGCTTCAGCCCCAGTCCGCGCACGGGCACCTCGCCGGTGTTGCGGACGACGAGGTCGGCGGTGAGGTCCGCGCCGGGTGCGACGTTCTCGTAGGGCGCGGGCTTCCGCAGCCGCACCACCGGTTCGCCGACGACCACCCGGGTGCGGGTGGTGTGCCTGGTGCCGTCCTCGGTGGTGAAGGTGAAGCGGACGACGCCGCCCTCCCCCGGTTCGCTGTCCTTGGCGGCGACCGGGTAGACGCGGTCGAGCGCGGACCAGCTGTCGTAGTCGGCGTCCACCCTGCACACCACCCGCCGGTCGGTGCCGGAGCAGCGCGGCCCGCTGTGGCTCATCCCGACGATCCGCAGCTGTACGGCGCCCCCGGCGTCGCTCGCGTCCACGGTGAGCCGGTGGCCGTACGTGCCGTACGGATCACTGGACTTGGCGTCGTGGGCCGTGACGTGGAAGGGCGGCCGGTCCTTCGGACCGGCCTTGTCGCCGTACGGCCGCAGGTAGAACAGGTCGGGGGCGCCCACGTACGTACGGTCGGCGGACGCGCCCGTGCCGCAGCCGGTGGCCCCGCCCGCCAGGAGCAGTAACCCGCCCAGCGCCGCCCCCGCCGTACGCAGTGCCCTGGTCGCATGGGTCGCCTGGGTCGTCACCACATCGTCCTCGCCGTCACCGCGTTGCCCCGCCCTCGCCCGTCACCGGGTCGTCCGCCGTTCACCCCAGTGATACTCGACGTATGAACCAGGACCTCCAGGCGTTGCTGAGATCGTTGCGGGTGTGGGACCCGGAGGTCACCGAACTGAGGCGGTTCGACCCGGCCGGCGCCCCCGGCGAACCGCTCGCCCTGTTCACCGCGTGGTTGGCCGAGGCGGTGGCGGCGGGTCAGGTGGAGCCGCACACGGTGTCGCTGGCCACGGTGGACGAGGAGTGCCTGCCGGACGTCCGCACGGTGATGCTGCACGGCGCGGACGCGGACGGCTGGTCCTTCGCCACGCACGACACCAGCCGCAAGGGCCGTCAGCTCGCCGCCCACCCGCGGGCGGCGCTCGGCTTCTACTGGCCCGTGCTGGGCCGCCAGGTCCGGCTGCGCGGCCCGGTCACGCGCGCCGACGCGACCGAGGGCGCGGCCGACCTGCACGCCCGTTCGACGGGAGCGCTGGCGGCCGCGCTGGTGGGCCGGCAGAGCGAGGTACTGCGCTCGCCGGAGGAACTGGCGGCACGCTCGGACGCGGCCTGGGAGCGGGCCGCCGCGGAGCCGGAGGCCCCGGCCCCCACCTGGACCCTCTACCGGCTGGCCCCGGTGGAGGCCGAGTTCTTCCAGGGCGACCCGCGCCGCCGCCACGTACGCCTGCGCTACCGGCGCGAGGGCGAGGCCTGGACGCGGGAGCTGCTGTGGCCCTGACCTCGGACGCGGGCCCACGCCCGGGGGCGGACGTGGACGCGGACGTGGGTCAGGGCAGCACCGGTTCGGGGTCGGTGGCGAGGCGGGCGTGCAGGTGGGCGTCGCGGAACGCGTCCTGCCGCCCCTCCGCGAACATGGCGCCCCGCAGCGTCCCCTCGTAACGGAATCCGCACCGCTCGGCGACCTTGCAGGACGCTTCGTGCCGCAGGGCGTGGTCCAGTTCCAGCCGGTGCAGTTCGAGCTCGGTGAACGCCCAGCGCGCGATCAGCGCGAGCGCCCGGGTGGCGACCCGGCGCCCCCGCGCCTCGGGCAGCACCCAGTAGCCGACGCGGGCGCGGCGCCACACCGGGTCGATCTCGTTGAGGCCGATGTGTCCCAGCACCGCGCCGCCGTCCGCGTCCGTGACGCAGTGGGCGGCGCTGGTCCCCTTGGCGACGCTCTCCGCCCGGGCCCGCATCGACTCCCGGGCGCCGTCGATGTCCCGGACCGTGCGCAGTGGGGTGTTCCAGCGCCGGAACTCCGGATCGGTGAGCCCGCGCAGCCACGTCTCGGCATCACTGTCGGAGTCGGGGTCCCAGGCCCGCAGGACCAGCCCGTTCCCGCACGGACCGGGAACGGGGAGGGCAGGGCGACCGGACTCGTCCGGGGAGTGTGCGTCGACGCGGGCCATCGCTCCAGTCAACCCGACCCGGCACCGGAGGACAGGGCACCGGTCGCCCGCCTGTCGCCCGTTCACCACTCCTCCCCACACGTGATCGTTTCGCAACCGATTCAGGTCTTGACCGATACCCATCAAGCTGGAGCGTCGTTACGCTCGCGCTCATGGCCGACTCGACTGCTTCCTCCTCCTCTGCCTCCGCCTCCCCCGGGCCGCGCGCGGTGCCGAGTCAGGAGGACCGTCCCGTCTACGTGATCGGCGGCGGCCCGGGCGGGCTGGCCGCGGCGCAGGCGTTGCGCGCGCAGGGCGTACGGGCGGTGGTGCTGGAGAGGTCCGACCGGGTCGGCTCGTCCTGGCGGGGCCACTACGACCGGCTCCATCTGCACACCACTCGCCGGCTGTCCGCCCTGCCCGGCCTGGCGATGCCGCGCTCCTTCGGGCGCTGGGTGGCGCGCGACGACGTCGTCCGCTACCTGGACAAGTACGCGGAGCACCACGAGCTGGAGATCGTCACCGGGGTCGAGGTCTCCCGCGTCGAACCCGCTCCGGACGGCGCCGGGTGGCTGCTGCGCGCCTCCGGCGGCCGCGAGCTGACCGGGCGCGCGGTGGTCGTGGCGACCGGCTTCAACCACACGCCTCACGTGCCCGAGTGGCCCGGGCGGGACGCCTGGACCGGCGAGTTCCTGCACGCCGGGAGCTACCGTTCGGCCGCGCCGTACGCCGGGCGGGACGTCCTGGTCGTCGGGGCGGGCAACACCGGGGCGGAGATCGCGGTGGACCTGGTCGAGGGCGGCGCGCGGCGGGTGCGGCTGGCGATACGGACGGTGCCGCACATCGTGCGCCGGTCCACCGCGGGGTGGGCCGCGCAGTACAGCGCGGTCCTGGTGCGGCGGCTGCCGGTGCGGCTGGTGGACCGGATGTCCGAGGTGATGTGCCGGATCAGCGTGCCGGACCTCGCCGCCCAGGGCCTGCCGCGCCCGGACACGGGGCTGTACAGCAGGGTGAAGGAGGGCGCCATCCCGGTGCAGGACGTCGGCATCCTCGACGCGGTGCGGACGGGGAAGGTCGAGGTCGTCGCGGCGGTCGAGGGCTTCGACGGGGACGCGGTCCTCCTCGCCGACGGCAGCCGCGTCGAACCGGACGCGGTCATCGCGGCCACGGGTTACGTCCGGGGCCTGGAGCCGCTGGTGGGTCACCTGGGCGTACTGGACACCCGGGGCCGCCCGGTGGTGAGCGGCGCCCGCACCCCCGAGAACGCGCCCGGCCTGTACTTCACCGGCTACACCAACCCCATCAGCGGCATGCTCCGCGAAATGGCCCGCGACGCCGAACGCATCGCCCGCGCGGTGGCACGGGGGGTACGGGCGAAGGGCTGACCCCGAAGTCACCTGGGGACCCGGAGACCCGGAGACCCGGACACCCGGGGCCCCGAACAGACCTTCCCCGGGGATCGGCTACGCCATCACCGCCGCGCCCCCGCGCGGTGCGCGGGTGGTGCGGCGGATGGTCAGGGACATCAGGGCCGCCATGGCGCACAGGGCGCCCGCGGCGTACCAGACCACGTCGTACGAACCGGTCGCGTCCCGGACGACGCCGCCCGCGTACGCCACCGCCGCCGCGCCCACCTGGTGGGAGGCCAGGACCCAACCGAAGACGATCGCGCTGTCCTCTCCGTAGCGCTCCCGGCACAGCGCCAGCGTCGGCGGCACCGTCGCCACCCAGTCCAGGCCGTAGAAGACGATGAAGAACACCATCGGCGGGTGGACCGACGGGCCGAGCAGCACCGGCAGGAACATGAGCGACACGCCGCGCAGCGCGTAGTACACCGCCAGCAGCCGGCGCGGTTCCAGGCGGTCGGTGAACCAGCCGGAGGCGATCGTGCCGAGTACGTCGAAGACGCCGATGACCGCGAGCAGGGAGGCCGCCGCCGTGATGGGCATGCCGTGGTCGTGCGCGGCGGGCACGAAGTGCGTCTGGACCAGGCCGTTGGTCGTGGCGCCACAGATCGCGAAGGTCCCGGCCAGCAGCCAGAACGGGCCGGTGCGGACGGCGGAGGCGAGGACCGTCACCGTGCGCCGGGCGGCGCCCCGCACGGGTTCCGGCTTCTCCACGAACTCGGTCGCCCCGTACGGGGCCTGGCCCACGTCGGCCGGGTGGTCGCGCAGCAGCAGCCAGACGAAGGGGACCACCGCGAGCGCCGCGAGGGCGACCGTCACGGCGGCCGGCCGCCAGTCGTGCGTCTCCACGATCCAGGACAGCAGCGGCAGGAACACGAGCTGCCCGGAGGCGGACGCGGCGGTCAGGACGCCGGTGACCAGTCCGCGCCTGGCGGTGAACCAGCGATTGGTGACGGTCGCGGCGAAGGCCAGCGCCATCGAGCCGCTGCCGAGCCCGACCAGCAGGCCCCAGCAGAGCAGTAGTTGCCAGGCCGCGGTCATCCACACGGTGGCGCCCGAGCCGACGGCGATGACCACCAGCGCCCCCGCGACGATCCGGCGGATGCCGAAGCGGTCCATGAGCGCGGCGGCGAACGGCGCGGTCAGCCCGTAGAGCGCGAGGTTGAGGGAGACGGCGGCCCCGATCGTGCCCCGGGACCAGCCGAACTCGTCGTGCAACGGGTCGATGAGCAGCCCCGGCAGCGAGCGGAAGGCGGCGGCGCCGACGATCGTGACGAAGGTGACGGCGGCCACGAACCAGGCCCGGTGCATCCGTGGACGGCGTACGGAAGACGGTGGGCCCCCTGGGCGCACGGTGGCGGTTGCGGTGGCGGTCCCGGTGGTGTTGTCGGCTGTCTGGCTCACGACACAGAGCTTCCGCGAGGCGGCCCGCACGGACGAGTGGCCCGAGAGACAGCCTTCACTAGGATCGGGCCATGACACCCGTCGATCCGTCCTTCCGCCCGCACCGCGTCGTCGTCCTCGCCCTCGACGGGCTGCTCCCGTTCGAACTGGGCATTCCGCAGCGCATCTTCCGGCGTGCGCGGGACGTCGAGGGGCGGCACCTGTACGAGGTGCTCACCTGCGGGGTCCGGGGGCCGGGCCCGGTCGCCACCGATGCCGACTTCGCCGTGCTCGTACCGCACGGCCCCGAGGCGCTCGCCACCGCCGACACCGTGATCGTGCCCTCCTCGTACGAGCTGGGCCCGGTGTACGAGGAAGGCAGGCTCACCCCCGAACTGGCCACCGCCCTCGCGCACATCCGGCCCGGCACCCGGCTCGTCGCCATCTGCACCGGCGGCTACGTGCTGGCCGCCGCCGGGTACCTGGACGGCCGGCCGGCGACCACGCACTGGGCCTCGGCCGAGAACTTCCAGCGCCTCTTCCCCGACGTCCGTGTCGACGCCGACGTGCTCTTCGTGGACGACGGCGACGTGCTCACCTCGGCCGGGGTCGCGGCCGGCATCGACCTGTGCCTGCACCTGCTGCGGCGGGACCACGGCACGGCCGTCGCCAACGACGTGGCGCGGCACACGGTCGTACCGCCCTACCGGGACGGCGGGCAGGCGCAGTACATCGAGCGGCCGCTGCCCCAGCCGCAGCGGGCGGGCACGGCCGCGGCGCGGGAGTGGGCGCTCGGCCGGCTGCACGAGCCGATCCAGTTGCGGGACATGGCCGAGCGGGAGGCGATGTCCGTACGGACCTTCACGCGGCGGTTCCGCGAGGAGGTCGGGGTGAGTCCAGGGCAGTGGCTGACGCGGCAGCGGGTGGAGAGGGCGCGGTTTCTGCTGGAATCCAGCGATCTGTCCATCGACCAGGTCGCGCAGGACGCGGGCTTCGGCACCGCCCAGTCGATGCGCCAACACCTGCAGGCGGTCCTGGGGGTGACCCCGACGGCGTACCGCCGGACGTTCAGGACGGGCGGGACGGGCGGAACGGAGGGGACAGGCGGTTCCGGCGGGACGGACGAGGCCGGAGGCATTGACGACACCGGAGGGGTGGCCCGGTCGGGCAGGGGCGAGGAGGCGGAAGCCGCGGCCTAGGGCCTCTCGTTTGGATCATTTCGGCGTCGCGGGGTCCGGCACGCGCCTCTGCGGCGTTGTCGTCGGTTGCCAGGGCTCCGCCCTGGCGCCCTCCTCCGCCTTGCAGCCGCACGCACCGGACCCCGCTCGGGTCGGTCGAAGACGCACCGCGCCTCCCAGCCGGCCTGATCCAAACGAAAGACCCCAGTTCACGGATCCGTCCAGTACCGCATCTTTGTCCACAGGCTGTGGACAAAGATGGCGCGGCGGCCGGCGGCGCGCTGCCGCCCGCCACGAGCGCGGGGCCGCGCGCCGCCGTCCGGCTCCGGCGTGCCCGCCCGCTCCTCGCGGGTCCCCTCGTCCGCGGGGTTCCCGCGCCCCGTCGGAGCCCGACGCCGAACGCGATCCGCACTCGCCGAGGTGCTCCGTCACCGGCACCCTCGCCGTCCCCTCGCGGCGAATCGCTCATCACAAGCGTGATCAAACGGACACCTTCCGTCAACACCCCGTTAACGAATAGTCCGTTATGCCCTTTTTATCGCTCCGCGCATGGAGGCACACCCCGGCGCATGCCGCTTCCGCCCGCGTCCAGGAAGGGCGCCCGTGCGACCGCACGCCCAGGCGCGCGCGTCCCTGTCGCGCCCCCTTCGCGCCCCAGGGGCTGGCGTACGGCGCCGTGTCGTTGGACCGCCTCGTGGAGGAAGTCCCCGTGGGCCGTCGTCGTCGTGTCCGCGCGGGCGTCGGGGGGGCCGGCCGTGCCGCGGTCCATCTCGCACCAGATGCGCTTGCCGCCGCCCTCGCGGGTCCAGCCCCAGCGGTCCGCGAGGCCGTCGACGAGGGCGAGGCCGCGGCCGCCGGTGGCGTCACCGTCGGCGCGTCTCGGCGCCGGCGCCCGGTCGCAGGAGTCGGCCACCTCCAGCCGTACCGTCCCCGCCGGTCCGCCGCCGGCGTCTTCGCACACGCCCGTCAGCAACAGCCGCAGCACCGCCGGACACCCGGTGTGCACCACGGCGTTCGTGACGAGTTCGGAGACGAGCAGCACCAACGTCTCGGCCACGGGCTCGTCGGCACTTATGCCCGACCCCGCGAGCCGCGAACGGGCCCACCTCCGGGCCCGCCCCACCTCAGCGGGGTCGGGCCGGATCTCCATCTGCACTTGAAGCACCTGCACCGCTCACACCATCCGAACCGGCGGACACATCGCCTCGCGCCCCACGGGCGCCACGGTCGTGGTCATCCTCCGCACGTACTGAACCGGGATCACGGAACGTGATTCCCCTGCACGGCAGCATGGTTGACGTACAGTCACCTCAACAAGCGCTTCGGGCATATTCCAGCGCGAAGGAGTACGCGTACGGCATACTGTGCGACGCCTGCTCCGGTGAGTCGAACAAGCAGTGGCGACGGTCCACCCTGCCCTGCGAGCGGCGCACATCGCGGGATACGGCGCCTTTCGCGGCGCCGCACCACCCTGGCCCGGCCTCTGCACCACTCGCATCCACCACAAGGTACCGGAGACACCCGTCGACGACGGTCCGTGACGAGTCGGCGGCGGGACGCGGCCCCGCCTCCACTCTCCGTCACCGCGCGACGGTCACTCCGGGACGGTCACTCCGGGACGGTGAAGTAGCGGGCGAAGGCCGTGACGACGTCCGGCTCGGCGATCCGGCCGTCCGCGTCGGTGTCCAGGGCACCCGCCGACGCCGCGGCGACGTTCTCCGGGGCGCCGAGCACCCTCAGCGCCCGCACGATCTCCTCGACCGTGGCCGTGCCGTCCCCGTCGCCGTCCACCACGGCGAACGCCGCGTGCAGGAAAGGCCTGGCGATCTCGGCGAACCGCCCGGGGTTGTCCCGCAGCCGTTTGACCGCGCCGCCGACGAACTCCTCGCGCGTGATGCGCTGGTCACCGTCCCGGTCCGCCATCGCGGCCATGCCCTGCCAGAAGGCCTCGGCCCCCGCGTAGAGGGACTGGCCCTTGTCGCAGCGGGCCGTGGTGCCGAACTCCGCGAGCAGTGCCTTGGCCGCCGCGCTGAAGTCCTCGCGGTCGATCCAGCCGTTGCCGTCCTGGTCGAAGCCGGCGAACCGGGCCGCGATCCTGCGTTCGTAATCGGTGCTGACCATGTACCTCGCGCCGCCTCACATGACGTCGGGTCCTTCTCGCCCGGAGCGTACGACGCCGGGGCGCCCGGCGGAGCGGGAGAATCGCGCTTGTGCCGGGACCGGGGGAGTTCCGCGACAAGTCCGGGGAAAACCAGCACACACGTGTGACATGCACCCCGGGGCGCGTCGCGTGGGTGTCCCGGGCCGAGCGCGGGTGCTTCGGGCCGAGCGCGGATGCCTCACGCCGGGAGCGGGTCGGCGTCGTTCATGAGCGCGAGGGTGACGTCCGGGTACACGTCGAACAGGCGGCGCACGCCGAGCGCGGCGAGCACCCGGTTGACGTGCGAGCCCTCCTCGGTGCCGTGCGCGGGCAGGATCAGCCGCAGTTGGCCGCGGCAGGAGCGGATCAGGCGGCGGGCGGCGATGAGCACGCCGACGCCGCTGGAGTCGCAGAAGAAGACTCCGGAGAGGTCGAGGACGAGTCGGTGCCGGCCGTCCGCCACGACGTCGTGCACGCGCCCGCGCAGCGTCGGCGCGGTCACCAGGTCCAGTTCCCCCGACACACGGAGCACGGCCCAGTCACCGTGTCCGGCCTCCGCCACTGTGAGCGCCACCGCCAACGCCTCTCGTCCGCCCGCCCGTCCACCGACCGCAGGAACCACCGCCCCGGCCCGAACCCCCCAACCGGAACTCGCCCCTACGCTTTTCGTCGGCGCGCCTTCCCCGTCGCCTCACCATGAAACACCTGTCCTCGATCCAATGCCTGTGGTATATGAGCCATTCCAAACAAGTTCGGTCGACTACGGTCGACTTCGAGCGGAGTTGATCTCACCTCGATCTCCGGATGATCTCCCTTACCACCCGATGTCGGCCGGGGGCGCGCATTGTCACAAAGGGGCGTGCGCCGTCGGACATGCCGACTACATTCGAGAAAGCCTTGGGCACAGGCTGGAACGAGAACACGGGCAGGCAGCGCCGGGGAGCGGGAAGGGGGAGGAACCGCATGGCGACGAAGGACGCGCCGCCCCGCTGGGACCGGCGGATGCAGCAGCGGCTCGCCCACGGCGAGGCGGCGGCGCTCGGCGAGCTCTACGACCGGTTCGCCACCCTCGTGCACGGGCTGGCCCACCGCGTCCTCGGGGACGACCGCGCCGCGGACACCCTCACGCGCGAGGTGTTCGTCCACCTCTGGGAGCACCCGGACACCTACGACCCCAAGCAGGGGCCCCTGCGGTCCTGGGTCGCGGCGGTCACCCACCGGCTGGCGGTGCAGCGGCTGCGCGCGGACGGCGTCCGCTCCGGTGCGGGGGCGGACGGCACGGCACGGACGGACGGCACGGCGAGGGCGGACCTGGAGCGCACCGTGCGCCGCGCGTCCGTCGCCGCCCGTGCCGACTACATCGTCACCTCCCTGCCGGCCCCGCTGAAGGCCGCTCTGGAGCGGGCCTACTTCCAGCGCCGGGACTACCGCCAGACCGCCGCCGACCTCGGCATCACGGAGGACGAGGCACGCCACCGGCTGCGGCTCGGCCTGCAGTTGCTGGCCACGGCCCACGACACCGGCGCGCGCGGCGGAGCCGACCACCCCGGCGGATCCGGCGACGGCGCCCCGGAGCCGGGGGGTCCGGTGTGAACGACGGTCCCGGGAACACCGGAAACCCCGGACACCTCGGGGAGTCGCGGGAGCACGACGGACAGAACCGCGGGCAGAACCGTGGAAAGGGCCTCGGGCAGGACCTCGGACAGGACCGCGGGCCACGCGTCCCGCCGCCGCGCACGTCCGTGGAGGCCGGCGGCGGGACCCTGCCGCCGGCCACGCGCCCGCCCGCCGTGCCCGCGCTGGAGCACCGGGTGCTGATGTCGCTGCTCGGCGCCTGGGCGCTGGCCGCCTGCTCGCCGGAGGAGACGGCGGCCGTGGAGGAGCACCTGGGCGACTGCGGCCCCTGCGCCGAGGAGGCCCTGCGGCTGCGCGACGCCGTCGGACTGCTGCACCCGCCCGAGAGCCTCGACCTCGACCCCGGGCTGCGCACCCGCGTCCTGGACACCTGCCTCGAACGACGCCGGCCGCGCATCCCGGTGCCCGCCTGGGCGGCGCCGTACGACGCGGAGACGGCTCGCCTGGACGCCCTGTTGCAGGACATCGGCGACGCGGAGTGGCACGCGCCGGTGCGACTGCGCTGGTTCGACGGACGGGGACCCGCCGACCGCCGTACGACAGTCGCCGGCGTCCTCACCCATCTGCGGTGCGTGGACGGGCTGGTGGCGTCCGCGCTCGGTCTGGACGATCCGCTCGCCGAGGCGGCCGGCCCGGACGGGAACCCGTACGGGCACGGCTCCCCCGGCATCGTCGAGAACTCCCCCGCCGGGCGGACCGAGGCGTACTGGCGGGCCGCGCGGGTGCCGCCCACCCGGGCGGTCCGCGGGCCCTGGCGGGAACAGAGCCGTGCCGTCGTGCGGACGGCCGCCTTCGCGGGCGGCGGCAGCGGGGACCTCACCGTGTCCTACGGCGAATACGCACTGCCCTTGCGGGACGCCATGGTGGACCGGGCCTTCGAGTGCTGGGTGCACGCGGACGACATCGCGGAGGCGGTCGACTACCCCTACGAGCCGCCCGCGCCGCGCCATCTGCACGGGATGTTCGACCTGGCGGCACGGATGCTGCCGCTGTCGCTGGCCGCCCGTCGGCGCGCGGGTCTCGCGGAGCCGGCGCCCCGGGGGCGGCACCTGGTGGCGGCGGGCGCGCCGGGCCGGAGCCTGCGGCTGGAGATCGAGGGGCTGGGCGGCGGTGAGTGGCTGATCCCCCTCGACTCGCCCGGCGCGGCGGCGTCGTTGGACCACGCGGTGGCCCACATCGCCCTGGACGGCGTCGAGTTCTGCCGGCTGGCCGCGGGCCACGTCCCTCCGGCCGAGGCGGCCGCGGGACACTCGGGCGACCGGACGGCCATCAAGGAGGTCCTGCTGGCCACCGCCTCACTCAGCCGCTTGTGACCCGCGGAGGCGCCCCCGCCGGGGGCGCCTCGGGCGAGGAACGACCATGCGCGGAGCGGCTGCGCGAAGCGCGGCTACGCGAAGATGACCGTCCGGTGGCCGTTCAGCAGGATGCGGCGTTCCGCGTGCCACTTGACCGCGCGGGACAGCGCCTGGCACTCCACGTCCCGGCCCACCGCCACCAGCTGGTCCGGCGTCACGTCGTGGCCCACCCGCTCGACCTCCTGCTCGATGATCGGCCCCTCGTCGAGGTCCGCCGTGACGTAGTGCGCCGTCGCGCCGATCAGCTTCACGCCCCGCGCGTGCGCCTGGTGGTACGGCTTCGCGCCCTTGAAGCTCGGCAGGAACGAGTGGTGGATGTTGATGATCCGGCCGCTCAGTTGCTTGCACAGGTCGTCGGAGAGCACCTGCATGTAACGGGCGAGCACCACCAGCTCCACCTCGGCCTCCCGCACGATCTCCAGCAGCCGCGCCTCCGCGTCCGCCTTCGTGTCCCGCGTCACCGGCACATGGTGGAAGGGGACCCCGTACGACGCCACGAGCTCGGCGAAGTCGGTGTGGTTGGAGACGACGGCCGCGATCTCGACCGGCAGCGCCCCGGTCCGCGCACGGAACAGCAGATCGTTCAGGCAGTGCCCGAACCTGCTGACCATGAGGACGACGCGCATCTTCTCGTCGGCCCGGTGGATCTGCCACTCCATGTGGAAGGAGTCCCCGATCGCCGCGAAGCTCGCCCGCAGCTTCTCCGACGTCACCGACGGCTCCGCCGAGAAGTGGACCCGCATGAAGAACAGTCCCGTGTCCTGGTCGCCGAACTGCTGGCTGTCCACGATGTTGCAGCCGGTCATGAACAGATAGCTGGACACCGCGTGCACGATGCCCTGCTTGTCCGGGCAGGAGAGGGTGAGCACGTACTGCTCACCGGCGCCGACGTCTCGCGTGGACTGCTCAGTCATGCAGCACAGGGTCGCACACCGCAGCCGACGGTCTACAACCGTCCCACGGTCCGGAACCGGCCGGGAGTCCCGCGCCCGCCGGCCGCCACCGCTCGGGGCGGCGCTCAGGCCGACCGCGTGACGATCCGCAGCACCTCCAGCGAGCGCGGGGGCGCGTCCGGGTCCTCCTCGTCCGCCGTCGCGAGCCGGACGTGCGCCTCCCGGGCCGCCCGCACCGCGTCCGGCCAGGACTCGTGTTCGAGGTACGTGGAGACCGGCGCGTCGGGCCCGACCTGGTGCATGATCCGCAGCACCCGCAGCACCGCGGTGTCCACCAGCGCCGCCTCCTGCGCGTCACGGAAGATCGTGCCGACGTACTTCTCGGCCGACCAGTTGTCCAGCCAGGTGTCCTCCACCAGCCGGTACACGGCGTCGGTCACGTCCCCGTACCCTTCGGTACCCGCGAGCCAGACGTCCCGCTGGAAGGCCGGGTCGGAAAGCATGTGCAGCGCCGAACGCACGTTGCTGCGCCAGCGCCACCACGGCATGTCGTTGAGGGGCATGGCGCCCATGGTGGACGAGCGACGCCCGCGACGGGAAGGGTTCTCCGGAGCTTGCACGGTCATCGATCGTACGTTCCGCCCGCCGGAGTGATCACCGGCCCCCGCAATTCACCTCTTCGTCACCCTGTGTTGCCCCTCGCTCACTGCGCAGTTGAGGAGGTGAGGGAATCGTGCGGACCCATGACCGGCAGGCGACGCACCTCCACGACCACGCCCCGCATCCCGCGCACCGCGCGCACTTCCCGCACCCGCTTCCACCGCCCCCTGCGGACCGTCCTGCTGTCCGCGGGCGCGCTCGCCGTCTGCGGGGCCGTGGCCGTCGGCTGCGGTGCGGTCCCCGGTGTCACGGGCGGTGGCGGCGGCACCGTGACCGTCATGACCTGGGCGCCCCAGGACACCTCCGCCACCAACAAGCCCGGCATGCCGGCGATGGCGCAGGCCTACGCGCACTGGGTCAACGCCCACGGCGGCCTGCGCGGCCGCACGTTGAAGGTGCTGGTCTGCAACGACCGCAACACCTCGGCGGGCGCCGCCGCGTGCGCGCGCCGCGCGGCCGACGCGCACGTGGCCGCCGTCGTCGGCTCCTACAGCCAGCACAGCGACGCCTTCCTCGGCCCACTGGAGTCGGCGGGCATCCCCTACCTCGGCGGCTACGGCCTGACCCAGGAGGAGTTCGAGAGCCCGCTGTCGTACCCGGTCAACGGCGGGGACCCGGCACTGCTGGCCGGGCTCGGCGAGGAACTGGGCCGGAGCTGCGGCCGGGTGGCGCTGGTACGGCCCGACACGATCGCCGGCGACGAACTGGCCGTGCCCTTCAACGCGGGCCTGAACGCCTCCGGCCACGCCGCCGCGACGGACGTACGGGCCGCCGAGGGCGCCACCGCGTACGACGACCAGGCGGAGCAGGCGCTGAGGACGGTCACCGGCGGCACGCGGGGAGCCGGGGGAACAGGGGGAACCGGAGGGACCACGGGCACGTCGGGCACCACGGGCACGTCCGGCACCACCACGTCCACGTCCCTGAAGGGCTGTGTCGTCCCGGTGCTCGGCGAGCGCACGGGCACGTTCGTGGACTCCTTCCGCCGGATCCGCGCGGACTACCCCGCGGTCCGCACGGCCTCGGTCCTCGGCAGCGTCGACCAGTCGGTGGTCGACGCTGCCGGCGGCGCCTCCGGCGCGTACGAGGGGGCGTACGCGACCAGTTGGTATCCGGTGGCCAGTGATGCCCGCTGGAACACCATGAAGAAGGTCGTCAAGGAGCACGCCTTCGGCGACAACCGGATCGACCCCGCCGACGCGGGCGTCCAGACCACCTGGCTCGCGTACACGGCCTTCCGCGAGGCCGTACGGTCCCTCGGCGACGGCGAGGTGACCGCCCGCGCGGTGCGGCACGCCCTGGACGGCGGCCTGAAGATCACCACCGGCGGCCTCACGCCCACCCTGAGCTGGCGCTTCGAGGACCTGGCCGCGGTGATCGACCACCCCCGGCTGGTCAACGCCGACGTCACCTACCAGGTGGTGCGCGAGGGACGGCTGGTCTCGGCCCGCAAGGGCTTCGTCGACGTCACGAAGACGCTGGAGACCCCCACGTCGTTGTAGAAATCCCGCAGAAGTCCCCGGGCCGGGCTCAGAGCTGGGTGGGCTGGCGCTGGGTCAGCCCGTACTTGCTCGCGATGGCGTTCCACAGCGTGGCCGCCTTCTTCTTCGACTCCGTGGCCGTGCCGCTCGCGGTGTTGCCCGCCGCGGTCTGCCCGGTGGTACGGGCGTGGCCCTTCTTGCAGATCTTCTTGCCCTTGGCCTGGTCGGCCCAGGCGGCGTAGTGGTTGTCGGCGGAGGCGGAGGCCTGCCAGGCGGCGGTGAGCGAGGCCGTCAGCGCGGCGTGGTCGGGGAGCTTGTCGACGGGGAGCCCGGACAGCTTCGTCACCAGGCCGCTGCGCTGCTTGGCCGCGTCGCGCAGGTCGGTGGCCGCCTGGTCGAGGTTCTTGCACACCCGTACGTTCGCCACGGCGCCGATCACGCTCTGCCGGCTGTTGCCGCTCTGGGCGAGCAGCTTGTCCAGCCCCTCGGCCTGCGCCTTCGCCGGATCGGCGGCGGGCGCGGAGGAGTCGGCGGTGGCGGGGCCGGTCGCCGACACGGTCTTGCTGTCGTCCTTGCCCGCGTCGCCGCCGCCTCCGCCGAGCAGTGCGCCGGCGCCGATCCCGAGGACCACGATGCCGACGCCGACGGCGGCGATCAGCGGCACACGGGACCCGGAACGGCCGCCACGGCCGCCGCCGCCACCCTCGTCGCCACCGCGACGGGCGCCCGCGCGGCCGCCGCCCGGAGGCGGTACGGAGACGGCCTCACCGATCTGCGGCAGCTGCTGGGTGGCCGGGGCGGGGCCGCCCTCGGCACGGAACAGGTTGTCGAACTCGGCCGGCGGGGCGGGCTGCGCGGGAGCGCCGCCCGGGACCGGCGGAAGGTACTGGGTGGCCTGCGCGTCCGGCCCGGCGGCGGGCGGCATCGGCCCCGCTCCGGAACCCACCGGCGGGATGTACTGGGTGGCGCCCTCGTCCGCGACCGGCGGGATGTACTGGGTCGCACCCTCGTCCGCGACCGGGGGTATGTACTGCGTCGCACCCTCGTCCGCGGCGGGCAGCGGCGCGGACGGGAAACCACCCGAGGCACCCGAGGAGCCCGAAGGACCCAGGGCATACGGGTCGTGCTGCGCGGCCGGGGGCAGCGGCGCGGAGTAACCGCCCGTGGCGCCCTGGTGGGTTCGACCGCCGTGCCCGCCGTATCCGTCGTGCGCGGGTGCGCCCCCCGCGGGCCCCTGTGCGCTCTCCGGGGGCAGCTGTGCGCCGCCCCACTGCGGTCCGGGGGCCTCGCCCCAGCCGGGGGCCGGGGGCGGTGCGGGGGCGGCCTGCTGGTCCGGGCCCCAGGGCCCGCCCCAGGACTGGCCGCTCGCGGGGACCGGCGGCTCGCCCTGGCTGCCCGGAAGCAGGGGGGCACCACCGTCGGAGGGCAGCACGATGCCCTCCCGCGCGGGTCGCGCCGAGGGCTCCCCACCCTGTCCACTCTGCGTCACCGGGACTCCTCCGACTGGGCCACCACGACAAACAACGGCTCACGCTACCGGTTCTTTGCGAGGCCATGCCATGCGGAGTGGCTCCGGCGGGCGTGCGGGGCCCGAGCGACCGTCACGGGGCCCGGTGACGGGGCCCCGACGACGGGCCGCCGGCCGACGGCCGGTGCGGATCGTTCGCGCGGTCGCCGGAGCCCCTCGGCGCGGGGGCGCCGCCCGCCGCCGGGACCGCACAGACCCGCGCGACCAGCCACGAAGGGCCCCACCCGCCCACGCACCGACCCGGCCCGTGCTCCCGGACGCCCCTCCCCCGCACCCCGGCTCCCCTCCCCCGGAGGGCGGAGCCCCCGGGGGAGGGGAGGGGCGGGAAGGGCCGGCGGAAGCGAGATACCTCACGCCGCGCGGAGTTCCAGCCGGGCCCCGAACTCCCGTACCACCGCCTCCTCCCCGAACGGCTCCAGCCTCTGCTGGAAGTCCTCCAGGTACTCGGCCCCCCGGTTCGAGCGCAGCCCGCCGAGCAGCTCCACCGCCTTCATCCCGGTGTGCACCGCCTGCTCGACCTCCCGTTTCTGCACCTGCGCCGTCGCCAGCAGCACGAACCCGATCGCCCGCCGCCGCACCCGCCCTTCCGGATGCCCCGCCAGCGCCTCCCGCGCGCACCGCTCCGCCGCCTCGGCCTGCCCCAGGTCACGGTGGCAGTGCGCCAACTCGTCGGCGAGGTACGCCTCGTCGAAGTGCGCGATCCACACGGGATCGTCCCCGGAACCGGAACCGGAACCGGAACCGGAACTGAACCCGGAACCCGCCCCGGGCCCGGCTCCGGAACCAGAGCCGGCCCCGCCCCCGGGCCCGGACCCCGCCGCCTCCATCGCGGCGACCGCCCGCCCCGCGGCGGCCTGCGCCGCCCGCGCGTCCCCCATCAGCGCGTGCCCCCGCGCCTCGGCCGCGCAGAACATCGACTGCGCCCGCGGCGTCACCTGGCCCCGCGTCCCCTCCTGCGCCGCCCGCGCCAACTGGGCGATCTCGCGGGGGTTTCCGAGCTGCGCCGCCAGGTGGCTCATGGAGGCGGCCAGGACGTATCCCCCGTAGCCCCGGTCCCCCGCGGCCTGCGCGAGCCGCAGTGCCTGGATGTAGTAGCGCTGGGCCAGCCCCGGTTGCCCGGTGTCCACCGCCATGTATCCGGCGAGTTCGGTCAGTCGGGCCACCGCCGCGAACAACTCCCGGCCCACGGAGTCCCGGTAGGACCCGGCGAGCAGCCCGGAGACGACGCTGTTGAGGTAGTGCACGACGACCGGACGCACGTGCCCGCTGCCGTAGGTGTGGTCGAGGTCGACCAGCGCCTGCGTCATCGCCCGCACCGCCGCCACGTCGGACCCGCCGACCCGCGGCCCGCCCGTCCGCCCCACCTGGGCGTCGGGCGTGGAGATCAGCCAGTCGCGGCTGGGCTCGACGAGCGCGGAGGCGGCGACGGAGGACCCGGACAGGAAGTCCCGCCGGCCCACGTCGCTGCGCCACAGCTCGCAGACCTGCTCGATGGCGCCGAGCACCGTCGGCGAGAACTGCAGCCCCACGCCGGACGCCAGGTTCTTGCCGTTGGCCATGCCGATCTCGTCGATCGTGACCGTACGGCCCAGCTTGCGCCCGAGGGCCTCGGCGATGGTCGCCGGGGCGCGTCCGCGCGGCTGCTGTCCGCGCAGCCAACGGGCCACCGACGTCTTGTCGTAGCGCAGATCGAGCCCGTGCTCCGCACCGCACATGTTGACCCGGCGGGCCAGACCGGCGTTGGAGCAGCCCGCTTCCTGGATGAGCGCCTGGAGCCGTTCGTTCGGCTGCCTGGCGACGAGAGGCCTTGCGGCCATGACGAAACCCCCTGTATCTGGCGGCTGCGGTGCCTGCCCACGCACCGTTCGACG
Source organism: Streptomyces sp. B3I8 (assembly GCF_030816915.1). Taxonomy (NCBI): domain Bacteria; kingdom Bacillati; phylum Actinomycetota; class Actinomycetes; order Kitasatosporales; family Streptomycetaceae; genus Streptomyces; species Streptomyces sp. B3I8. The sequence goes on from NZ_JAUSYN010000002.1 coordinate 3,081,979, forward strand.
AGCTTCGGCGGCCGGCGCCTTCCGTCGGGCACCGCAAGGACCCGGCCTCGAAGATCAATGCCCCGTCCGTCCGCACTGCATGCGCTTCATGCACTAAGTGCAGTTGATGCCGACAATGCGTGACATGCCAGGCTTGCCGGGTAATGGCGACGGCCCGGGCCGTCGTCCCTCCCCACCCGGCCTTCGTGTGCCAGTGAGGGCTACCCGCTCGACGGTGCCGTTCCTCGTACGCGCCCCCGTACATGCATCCGTGCGCCCCGCCGCTCAAAGGGGTGCCCCTCCCCCGCGCACGGGTGGGCGTAACCCCCGGTGACCGCGGGAGTTGTGCTCACCGTGGAAGAGACCATCGCGGGCGCCGATACCGCCCCCATCACAGCTGCCCACGTCCCGCAGCAGCGCGGCGAATCGCTGCCGGAAGCCGCCGTGCGCTACGTCGAGGAACGCCACTGGGACGTGGTCCCGGGCACCTGGCTGGACGTCGTCGACGGGGTGCAGCGCTGTTCCTGCGAGGAACCCGCGTGCGCGGAGCCCGGCGCACATCCGGCACGCGAGGACTGGCCGACGCGGGCCACGGGCAGCGCGACCGTCGCGCGCCGGCTGTGGTCCCGGCAGCCGACGGCGTCGATCCTGCTGCCCACGGGACGCACGTTCGACGCGATCGAGGTGCCGGAGACGGCCGGGTTCCTGGCGCTGGCGCGCATGGAACGGATGGAACTGACGCTCGGACCGGTCACGTTGGCGCCCGACGGCCGGATGCGGTTCTTCGTCCTGCCGGGCGGTGCGGCCAAACTCCCCGAACTGGTACGGAAACTGGGCTGGTCCCCTGCGGCGCTGGACATGGCCGGCCTCGGCGAGGGCGCGTACGTGGCCGCGCCGCCCTCGCGGCTCGGGTCCCGGGGGGCGGTGCAGTGGGCCTGCCGGCCGACCGCGGTGAACCGGTGGCTGCCGGATGTGGAGGAGATGGTCTCCGCCCTCTCGTATGCGTGCGGGCGGGACCGGTGAGTCGCGTGGGCGCGGGGGTACGGGGGGCGTGGCGGGGCCGCGTCCGCCGGGTCGGCCGTCGCTGCCGGGTGCCGGCGCGTGGTGGTTGCTCGCGCCCCGCGGCGGAGCCGCAGTCGGACACAGTCCCGCGCCCTGACGGGGGCGCCCCCTGAGGGCTGTCCCGTGATCCCCGGTGTCGTCGCGCGCCCGCCGGGGATCACGGGGCAGACCTTAGGGTGTCGGCATGAGTGAGGGAGTGGTGGGAGACGGGTCGGGGGCGGGGCCGGCCGTGCGCGTCCAGGGACTGTGGAAGCGGTTCGGGGAGCAGATCGCCGTCGGGGGGATCGATCTCGTGCTGCCCGCCGGGAAGTTCGTCGGGCTCGTCGGGCCCAACGGGGCCGGGAAGACCACCACCCTCTCCATGATCACCGGGCTGCTCCGCCCCGACCGGGGGACCGTCGAGGTCGTCGGGCACGACGTGTGGCGCGACCCGGCGGCCGTCAAGGCCCGCATCGGCGTGCTCCCCGAGGGGCTGCGGCTGTTCGAGCGGCTGTCCGGACGTGAACTCCTGTCCTACACGGGGCGGTTGCGCGGACTGCCCGGCGCCGAGGTCGACAAGCGGGCGGCCCAGCTGCTCGACGTCCTCGACCTCGCCGGCTCCCAGCACAAGCTCGTCGTCGACTACTCGACCGGCATGCGCAAGAAGATCGGTCTCGCCGCGGCCCTCCTGCACAACCCCGAAGTGCTCTTCCTCGACGAGCCGTTCGAGGGCGTCGACCCGGTCTCCACGCAGACCATCCGCGGCGTCCTGGAGCGGTACACCGCCTCCGGCGCCACGGTCGTCTTCTCCTCCCACGTCATGGAGCTCGTCGAGTCCCTGTGCGACTGGGTCGCCGTGCTGGCGGCCGGCCGGATCCGCGCCGCCGGCCCGCTCGCCGAGGTGCGCGGCGAGGCGCCCTCGCTGCAGCAGGCGTTCCTGCGGCTCGTCGGCGCCGACGGCCGGTCCGCCGGGACCGACCTGGACTGGCTCGGCGGCGGCGCCCGATGACCACCACCCCCTCGACCGCGGCCCCCGCCGAGCCGGGCACGGTGGCGCTCACCCCCGTCGTCGTACGGCTGAAGCTGTCTCTGCTGCGCAACGGGCTGCGGCAGTCCGCGGGGCGCCGGGCCGTCTACGTCACCTCCCTCGTCGTCGTCTCGCTGTTCGCCGTGCTCCAGCTCATCGGATTGACCGCGCTGCGCGGCCATGCGCACGCCGACTCCGTCGCCGTCCTGCTGCTCGCCGTGCTGGGCCTGGGCTGGGCGGTGATGCCGCTGTTTTTCCCCGGCGGCGACGAGACCCTCGACCCGACCCGGCTGGTGATGCTGCCGCTGCGGCCCCGCCCGCTGGTCCGGGCCCTGCTGATGGCGTCCCTGGTGGGCATCGGCCCGCTGTTCACGCTGTGCCTGCTGGCGGGCTCGGTGGTCTCCGTGGCGCACGGGGCAGCGGCGTACGTCGTCGGCGTCGTCGCGGTGGTCCTGGGGCTGCTGGTGTGCGTGGCCCTCGCCCGCGCGGTGGCCGCCGCGAACATCCGGCTGCTGACCAGCCGCAAGGGCCGCGATCTCGCGGTGCTCAGCGGGCTGGTGATCGCGGTGGGCGCCCAGTTCGTCAACTTCGGGGCGCAGCGGCTCGGCTCGGCGGGCGGTCTGGAACCGCTCGACCCGGTGGCCGCCGTCCTGCGCTGGGTGCCGCCCGCCGCCGCGATCGGCGCGGTGGACTCGGTGAGCGACGGCGCGTACGGCGTCGCGGCGGCCCAGTTGCTGCTGTCGGCGGCGGTGCTCGCGGGGCTGCTGGCGCTGTGGACGCGGACGCTGACCCGGCTGATGACCGCCCCCGACGCCTCCACCCTGGACGCCGCCGAGCCGAGCGCCCGCGAGAAGGCCGGACGCGCGGGCGGCCCGGCCCGGTGGCTCCCCGCCGGGCGCACCGGCACGGTCGTGGAACGCGGCCTGCGGTATGTGTGGCGGGACCCCAAGACCAAGTCGGCCTGGGCGACCTCCCTGGCCATCGGCCTGATCGTGCCCGTCTTCAACGCCCTCCAGGGCACCGGCTCGGTCTACTTCGCGTGCTTCGCCTCCGGGATGCTCGGCATCCAGATGTACAACCAGTTCGGCCAGGACACCTCCGCGTTCTGGACGGTCGCCATGACGATCTCCTCCCCCCGGGACGCCCTCGCCGAACTGCGCGGCCGGGCCCTGGCGCTGCTGCTGATCACCGTGCCGTACACGACCCTCGTCACCGCCTTGACCACGGCACTGCTCGGCGCCCGGGCGAAGCTGCCGGAGGTGCTGGGGCTGTCGTTCGCGCTGCTGGGGGCGATGCTGGCGACGGGGGCATGGGCGTCGGCGCGGTTCCCGTACTCCATCCCGCAGGAGGGCTACAAGAACGTGGTCCCCGGGCAGGTGGGCGTCGCCTGGGTCTCGATCTTCGGGGGCATGGTCGCGGCGGCGCTGCTGTCCGCGCCGGTCGTCGCGGCCACGATCTGGCTGAACGTGAGCGACGGCGACGACGACTGGGCCTGGCTCCTGCTCCCGGCGGGCGCGGCGTACGGCGCCGGCCTGACGGTGCTGGGTCTGCGTCTGGCGGCCCCGCGCACGGCCGCCCGGCTCCCGGAGATCCTCATGGCCGTGAGCAAGGGCTGAGGAGCCCCCCGCTGTTGTGCCCCGCCCCTGCGCCGGGCCCGTACGCCGAGGGCGCACACCGGTGGCACGGCCGCTCCCCATGAGACCCCTCGTGCAACGATTGCCTCCCACATTGCGGGAACCCGCTGTGTGCTGAGTCACGTTCACGTTGAATGATTGCGAGCAACGAACCAACGCGCCCGCAGACGCGGTCGCGGCCGGCAGGGGGTCCAGGTGAGTGCTTCCCGGCATAGTGGGACCACCGACGAGCTGGGGCCCGACGAGCCCGAGCCCACCGGTCATGGCGGCGGTCCCCGCCCTCCCGATCACGACGGACCGGACCCCGGGCCCGAATCCCCGGGCCCGGACGGCTCCGACCTGCTCGCCGCCCTCCTGGACGGCATGGACGCCGCCCTGTGCGCCTTCGACGCGGACGGTGTCGTCACCCACTGGAACCGCGAGGCCGAGCGCATCCTGGGCTGGACGGCGGCCGAGGCCGTCGGCCGGCAGGGCTTCGCCGGCTGGGCGGCGCGCAGCGCCGACGCCGAGGAGGTCGAGCGGCGGCTGATGTCCGCGATGCGCGCGCCCGGCCGCCAGGTGCACGAGTTCGCGCTGGTCACCAAGGACGGCGGCCGGGTCCTCGTCCGCACCCAGTCCGCCGCCGTACGGGGCCCGGACGGCACGCCCGCCGGCGTGTACTGCGCGTTCAGCGAGGTGCACACGCAGATCGACCTGGAGCGGTCCATCGCGCTGAGCGAGGCGCTGCTGGAGGACGCCGGCTGGGGCGTGGTCCTCGTCGACGCCGATCTGCGGCCCGCCGTCGTCAACACGCACGCCGCCCGGCTGCTGGGCGTCGGCCGCACCTCGGTGCTCGGCCGGCCGCTGGGCGAGCTGCTCGCGCAGGGCGTGGAGGAGCTGGAGAGCGCGCTGGCCCACGTGCTCGGCGAGGGCGCGCCGCCCGCGCCCGCCGACATGTGGGTGAGCATACGGACCCCGGAGGGCGAGCAGCGGCGCTGCTGGCGCAACGGCTTCCTGCGGCTGGCCTCGCCGCTCGCCGAGGAGCCGGTGCCACTGGGGGTCGGCTGGCTGTTCCAGGACGTCACCGAGGCGCGGCAGCGCGAGCAGGAGGCGTCGCAGACCCGGTTCCGGGCCAACCAGTCGCACCGTGCGGCGCGGACCGCCGCGGAGTGCGAGGACCCGTGGGAGGCGGCCACCGTCCACCTGGACTTCGCCCTCGCCGGCTTCGCCGACCACGCGTTGATCGACCGCGTCGCCGGCGGCCCGGCGGCCGACGACCCCGAGGTGCCGGTGCGGCTGGTCCGGGCCGCGTCGACCCCGTCGGGCACCCCCGGTCCCAGCGTCCTCGCGGGCGCGGCCGGGCTGCCGATGCACTATGGGGAGACGCATCCGGCGGTGCAGTGCGCGGAGCGGAACGGCTCGGTGCGGGCGAGCGCCGGCCGGGCCGACGCGGAACGGGCCCGCGAGTGGGCCCGCTCCAGGCAGTGGCCGCAGGACACGGTGCACGCACTGTGCGCGGTGCTGCGCAACCGGGGGCGCACGCTCGGCGTGGTGACGTTCCTGCGCTCCGGTGCCCGCGCCCCCTTCGAGCGCCCCGACGCCCTCTACGCGGAGGACGTGGCGGCCCGCATCGCCCTGTGCCTGGACCTGGCGACGACGACGGACGAACGCAAGCCGGACTGACGGGGCGGGCGGGGCCCGATCCGGCCGCCCCACGCCTCCCCGCCCGGCCGGGCGCCCGCCGGGGAACCCTGCTGCCGCGCCCTACCGCGTCCCCGCCCGGTCGGCCGGGATGTCCTCGTATCCCGGCACCTCGTGCGGGCTCCTCGGCGCCGGGCCGACGTAGCGGGCCGACGGACGGACCAGGCGGCCGGTGCGCTTCTGCTCCAGGATGTGCGCCGACCAGCCGGCCGTGCGGGCGCACGTGAACATCGACGTGAACATGTGCGCCGGGACCTCCGCGAAGTCCAGCATGATCGCGGCCCAGAACTCCACGTTCGTGGCCAGCACCCGGTCGGGGCGGCGGTTGTGCAGTTCCTCCAGGGCCGCCTTCTCCAGCGCCTCGGCGACCTCGAACCGGGGCGCCCCCAGCTCCCGCGCCGTCCGCCGCAGCACCCGGGCGCGCGGGTCCTCCGCCCGGTACACCCGGTGCCCGAAGCCCATCAGGCGCTCGCCGCGGTCGAGGGCGCGCTTGACGTAGCCGACGGCGTCGCCGGTGCGTTCGATCTCCTCGATCATGCCGAGGACCCGCGAGGGCGCCCCTCCGTGCAGCGGACCCGACATGGCCCCGACCGCGCCGGACAGCGCGGCGGCCACGTCGGCGCCGGTGGAGGCGATGACGCGGGCGGTGAACGTGGAGGCGTTCATGCCGTGCTCGGCGGCCGAGCTCCAGTACGCGTCGACGGCGGCCACGTGCTTGGGGTCCGGCTCGCCGCGCCAGCGGATCATGAACCGCTCGGTGATCGAGTGCGCCTTGTCGATCTCCCGCTGCGGCACCATCGGCCTGCCCTGGCCGCGCGCGGACTGGGCGACGTACGACAGCGCCATCACGGCGGCGCGGGCGAGGTCCTCGCGCGCCTGATCGGCGTCGATGTCGAGCAGCGGCTTGAGCCCCCACACCGGTGCCAGCATGGCCAGCGCGGACTGCACGTCCACCCGGATGTCACCGGAGTGCACGGGGATCGGGAACGGCTCGGCGGGCGGCAGACCGGGGTTGAAGGCGCCGTCGACGAGCAGGCCCCAGACGTTCCCGAAGGACACCTGGCCGACCAGTTCCTCGATGTCGACACCGCGGTACCGGAGCGCCCCGCCCTCCTTGTCCGGCTCGGCGATCTCCGTCTCGAACGCGACGACTCCTTCGAGCCCGGGTACGAAGTCGGACATGAGGCGGCTCCTCGGTCTGTGCGGACAGGAAGCAGCACGATAGTCCCAGAGTGCCACCTTTGGGGAGTGGTCGCGGCACTGGGTGCCAAGGAGGTGACGGAACCCACCGCACCCCCTCGGACGACCGCCTCCGTACGGCAGGATGACCACGTGAGCGACCGCATCCCGGACGAACCCGTGAGTGAACCCCCTGGCGAACCCCTGTCCGAACCCCCCGCCGAACCCCCCGTGGAACCCCTCGTCGAGCGCGCCGCCGCCGAGGCGGAACGGAAGGCCGGGAACGAGGAGCCGTCCGGCCCCGCCGCCCCCGCCGATCCCGCCGCGATGCGGGCCCACTACCGCGCCGAGGGACTCGACGAGACAGAGCTCGCGGCCCACCCCATGGACCAGTTCGACCGCTGGTTCGCCCAGGCGGCACGGGCGGCCGTGCGGGGCATGCTCTACGAACCCAACGCCATGGTGGTCTCCACCGCCGACGCCGAGGGCCGCCCCAGCTCCCGCACGGTCCTGATGAAGGGCTACGACACCCACGGCTTCGTCTTCTACACCAACTACGACTCCCGCAAGGGCCGTGAGCTGGCCGCCAACCCACATGTCTCGCTGCTGTTCCCCTGGCACCCGGTGGCCCGCCAGGTGATCGTCACCGGCACCGCGCACCGCACCGGCCGCGACGAGACCGCCGCCTACTTCCGCACCCGCCCGCACGGCTCACGCCTCGGCGCCTGGGCGAGCGCCCAGTCCACGGTGATCCCCTCCCGCACGGTCCTGGAGACGGCGTACGAGGATCTGGGTGCCCGCTATCCGGAGGGCGAGCAGGTCCCGGTGCCGCCGTACTGGGGCGGCTTCCGCGTCGTCCCGCACACGGTCGAGTTCTGGCAGGGCCGCGCCAACCGCCTCCACGACCGCCTCCGCTACACAGCGGCTGCGGACGGCACCTGGCACGTGGAGCGGCTGAGCCCCTGAGGTCCTGCCGGCCGCCGGAGAACGCGGACGGCCCGTGGGCTCAGGTCCTCGTCTGACGACGAGAAGCCGGCCGGACGTACCGGCGAGCCCACGGGCCGGGTGACTGCTTGGATTGGGCCGGTCGCGCGCCTCACACACGCGCTGGTCCGGCGCCGAACCGAGTACGACGGCGGGCCACTAGCCCGCAGTCACCTCACGCGTCCGGTGTGCATACATCTGCCGAACCACCTCCCTCCTGTGTACCCACCACACTAGGAACCGTCCGCGTCACGTTCAACCGCTTTTTTTCCCGGCGACTCAACAGTCCCCGTCGGCGCGGGTCAGTGCCGGTAGAAGATGCGGTCGGCGTACGTGTCGAAGACGTGGTCGTTCCATTCGAGGCCGCCGTCGACGTTGCCGGAGCGGAGCATGGGCGGGGTGAGGCCGCGGTCGGCGAGGGTGCCGGCGGCCGTGGCGATCATCGCCTGCATCAGCGCGCTGGTGACCACCGTGGAGGCGGGGGCGAAGGGGGCGTCGATGCCGTCCTGGGTCAGGACGGTGTCGCCGAGCGGGATGCGCGAGTCGAGGACGACGTCGCAGTGGTCCTTGAGGAACGTCCCGGAGGGGTTGCGGGGGGTGGTCTGCTCCGCGTACGCCACCGAGGTCACGCCGATGACCTTCACGCCGCGCGCGCGGGCGTGGGTCGCCATCTCGACGGGGAGGGCGTTGCGGCCGGAGAGGGAGATGATCACCAGCAGGTCGCCGGCGCGCAGGGGGCCGACGTCGAGCACGGCGGCGGCGAGGCCGTCGACGCGTTCCAGCGCCGAGCCCAGCGTCGCGGGCAGCACGTCGACGCCCGTCACCCCGGGCACGGTGAGCAGGTTCATCAGGGCCAGCCCGCCGGCCCGGTAGACGACGTCCTGCGCGGCCAGCGAGGAGTGCCCGGCGCCGAAGGCGAAGAGGCGGCCGCCGGCGACGACGGTGTCGGCGATCAGCTCGCCGGCCGCGGCGATCTCGTCGGTGTCCTCGTCCCGCACCTGCCGCAGCAGTTCGATCGCGGCGTCGAGGAACCGCTCGCCCGGCCCGTCCACGCCCCCCGTCCCCTGGCTCATCGGCGACGCCCCTCACCTTCGTGACGATCAGTTCGGCGGCCGGTCCCCGCGGGGCCCGGCCATGTCGCGGATCACGGTGCGGTCCGGACCAAGGCCGTGTCAATACGGCGGCCACGGCGGGGCCCGCGTACGACCGTTCCTCCGGTAAGGCCCGGTTGTCGGTGCGATGCGCAAGAATTGGGTCCAGGGCCAGCGCAACGCCGGTGAGGCGGCCGAGCCTCCGGCAGATCTCAATCGAGGGGCACGTATGTCCGGACTGATCGACACCACGGAGATGTATCTCCGCACCATCCTCGAGCTCGAGGAAGAAGGCGTCGTGCCCATGCGCGCCCGTATCGCCGAGCGGCTCGACCAGAGCGGGCCGACGGTCAGCCAGACGGTGGCGCGCATGGAGCGCGACGGGCTGGTGTCCGTCGCGCCCGACCGGCACCTGGAGTTCACCGACGAGGGGCGCCGCCTGGCCACGCGTGTCATGCGCAAGCACCGGCTCGCGGAGTGCCTGCTCGTCGACGTGATCGGGCTGGAGTGGGAGCAGGTGCACGCGGAGGCCTGCCGCTGGGAGCACGTGATGAGCGAGGCGGTCGAGCGCCGCGTGCTGGAGCTGCTGCGGCACCCCACCGAGTCGCCGTACGGCAACCCGATCCCGGGTCTGGAGGAGCTGGGCGAGAAGGACGGCACGGTTCCGTTCCTGGACGAGGGCATGGTCTCGCTCGCCGACCTCGACCCGGGGCTGGAGGGCAAGACGGTGGTCGTACGGCGCATCGGCGAGCCGATCCAGACGGACGCGCAGCTCATGTACACGCTGCGCCGGGCGGGCGTGCAGCCCGGCTCGGTGGTCAGCGTGACGGAGTCCGCCGGTGGTGTCCTGGTCGGCAGCAGTGGGGAGGCGGCCGAACTGGAGTCGGAGATCGCCTCGCACGTCTTCGTGGCCAAGCGCTGACGGGGTGGCCCCGAGCACGCCGTACGGGACGGCGCGGCGGACCGCGTCACCCGGGCGCGGCGGTGCGGCGGGAGCGCGGGCGTTCCGCGCCGGGTGACCGATCGCCCGCCCCCGCGCACTTTCTGTGCGCCGAATGGCAGCGCGAACCCGGTTCCCGTGCCACGCTGTCGGGTGAGGCATATGACCTGAGGGGCTCTGAGGCCGGCACGGACGACGAGGGCCGTGCGACCGGGGAGGGGAGCGGGACGATGTGCCGCAGCCGTGGACATGGAGAGGGCCCCGGCGCCCTATGGCGCCGGGGCCTGTCCTCCCCTGTGCTGACCCGGAGCCCCGAGCTCCCAGGGTCATCCCCCTCGGACCGTTTTTCCCCGAGCGGTCCGCCCGATGAAGATCTCCCCTCGGTGGCGTCGGCCAATCCCCGACCGGTGTCACTCGAAGGAGGGGTGTTGGCGACCGAAAGCCCATTTTCGAATGAGCTTTCGATAGCGTGACGACCCACGACAGCACGACGAACCAGCACGGCGGCAACAGCACGAGGAGCGTCCGGACCGGCCACGCGGCACGCGGGGGACGGCCCGGGGGGAGCCAGGGGGTGCCAGGACGATGGTGCGGCGCATCGACGTGAGCGGGAGGGACGGCGTACGCCTCGCCGCCTGGGAATTCGGCGATCCCCCCAAGGACGACGAGCCGGCGGCCGACGCGCAACGGCCCGGCGTGCTGTTACTGCACGGCCTCATGGGGCGCGCCTCGCACTGGGCCGCCACCGCGCGCTGGCTCGCCGAGCGGTACCGTCCCGTCGCCCTCGACCAGCGCGGCCACGGCCAGAGCGACAAGCCCCCGGAGGCCGCCCACACCCGCGAGGCGTACGTCGAGGACGCGGCCTGCACGCTGGAGCAGCTCGGGCTCGGCCCGGCCGTCGTCATCGGCCACGCCATGGGCGCCCTCACCGCCTGGCAGCTCGCCGCCGCCCGCCCCGACCTGGTCCGTGGGCTGGTCATCTGCGACATGCGGGCCTCGGCGCTGGGCGCCGCCTCGCAGCGCGAGTGGGAGGACTGGTTCAGCACCTGGCCGCTGCCGTTCGCCACGCTCGCCGACGTCCGCAAGTGGTTCGGGGAGGACGACCCCTGGGTGGAGCGCCCCAACCCGGCGCGCGGCGAGTTCTACGCCGAGGTGATGCACGAGTCGTCCGACGGCTGGCGCCCCGTGTTCACGCCCGCGCAGATGCTGAGGTCACGCGAGACCTGGGTGTACGACGCGCACTGGGAGGAGCTGGCGCAGGTGCGGTGCCCCACGCTGGTGGTGCGCGGTCTGGACGGCCAGTTGGGCCGGGCCGAGTCTCAGGAGATGGTCCGCGTTCTGCCGCGCGGCCGTTACGCCGAGGTCGCCGACGCCGGCCACCTCGTCCACTACGACCAGCCGGAGGCGTGGCGCGCGGCGGTCGAGCCGTTCCTGGAGGAGGTCCTCACGGGCGCCGACGCCTGACGGGCCTCTGCGGTCCCTCCCTCCTCCGTCACCCCAGCGCCCCGTCGAGGATGCCCGCCCACTGCTCGACCACCCGTTCCCGGCGTGCGGTGTCGTCCGTCAGCAGGTTGGCCAGGCCCAGGCCGCGGGCCATGTCCAGCAGGCCCTGGACGGTCTCGCGGGCGCCGGGGCGGGACTCGTCCACGCCGAGGAGTTCGACGGCGACGCGGTGGGTCTCGCGGCCCACCCGGGCCTCCAGTTCCGTGACGCGGCCGCGCAGCCGGTCCTCGTCGGACGCGGCCACCCACAGGTGCAGCGCGGCGCGGAACAGCGGGCCGGTGCAGCCGTCGACGAGGGCGGCGACCACCGCGCGCCGGTCGCCCGTGGCGCCCTGCGGGAAGAGGTCGCGCAGCACCTGGCAGCGTTCCTCCGCGACGTACTCGACGGCCGCGGTGAACAGGTCCTCGCGGGTCGGGAAGTGATGCTGGGCGGCGCCCCGGGAGACCCCGGCGCGCTCCGCGACGGCGGCGACCGTGGAGCCGGCCCAGCCGCGCTCGGCGAGGCAGGCGACGGCGGCGGCCAGCAGCCGCTGCCGGGTGGCCCGGCTGCGGTCCTGCTTGGGCACACGGTCGATCGCCGCCGCCGCTGCCACCGCCACCGTGCCCGTGCCCGTGCCCTCGGTGTCCATGTCCTTGGTCATGTCCGTGGTCATGTGAGGTCCCTGACGTCCGTGAAGTCCATCCACACCGGGTCCCGTCGTTCGAGGAAGGCCGTCATCCCCTCCCGTGCCTGCGGGGAGGCGAACAGCCGCGCGGCGAGGGAGGTCAGGACGTCCGCGTCCCGGTCGAACGCCTCCCGCACCCCGGCCGTGAGGAGCCGTTTGGTCTCCGCGAGCCCCTGCGGGGAGGCCCGGCGCAGCCCGTCCAGGACAGGGGCGAGGACGGTGTCGACGTCGTCGCCCGCGAGGGTGAGCAGCCCGGTGCGGACGGCCTCGGCGGCGTCGAAGCGGTCCCCGGTGAGGCAGTGCAGGGCGAGTGCGCGAGGGTCGGCGCGCGGCAGCAGCGGCAGGGAGATCACCGCGGGGGCGACGCCGATGCGGACCTCGGTGAAGGCGAAGTCGGCGGCGGTGGCGGCGGCCGCGATGTCGCAGGCGGCGAGCAGTCCGAGGCCGCCGGCCCGGACATGTCCGGTGACCCGGGCCACCACGGGCCTGGGCAGCTCCACGATCCGCCGCAGCAGCGCGACGAGCGCCTCGGGCGGCGGCGGGTCGCGCAGGTCGGCGCCCGCGCTGAACGTGGTGCCGGTGTGGGTGAGCACGACGGCCCGTACGCCGGGGTCGGCGCCGCACTCCGCCAGCGCGGCGTCGAGTGCGCCGACGAGGGCGGCGGACAGGGCGTTGCGGTTGGCCGGGGAGTCCAGCACGAGGGTGGCGATGCCGCGCTCCCGGGAGCGGCCCACCCGCGCGGTGGCCGTCACGGCCGTTCCCGCAGCTCGCGGCGGAGGATCTTGCCGGAGACGGCGCGCGGTACCCGGTCGACGAAGGAGACCCGGCGCACGCGTTTGTACGGGGCGACGCGCTCGGCGACGTACATCATGACCTCTGTCTCGGTGAGCCCGTCCGCGCCCGGCTGCCGGACGACATGGGCGTGCGGTATCTCGTCGCCGTGGGCGTCGAGGGCGCCGGTGACGGCGGCGTCGGCGATGCCGGGGTGGGTGAGCAGCAGGGCCTCCAGTTCGGCGGGGGCGACCTGGAAGCCCTTGTGCTTGATGAGTTCCTTGACGCGGTCGACGATGTAGAGCCAGCCGTCGGCGTCGACGTGCCCGACGTCGCCGGTGTGCAGCCAGCCTCCCCCGATTACGGCTTCGCCCGAGCGGGAGGTGCCCCCGCCGTCGACGAGGGCGGCGGTGGCCTCGGGCCGCCCGAGGTAGCCCTTCATCACCTGGGGGCCGCGGATGAGGATCTCGCCGTTCGCTCCGGGGCCGAGGTCCTCGTCGGGGTCGTCGAGGGAGACGATCCGCATCTCGGTGCTCGGGATGAGCTTGCCGACGGTGCCGGGCGGCGGGTCGGCCGCGTCGAGGGGGACGACGTGGGTGCCCGGGGACAGTTCGGTCATGCCGTAGGCCTGGCCGATCGACGGCAGGCCGAGCCGCCGGGCACAGGCGGCGGCGGTGGCGGCGTCCAGCGGGGCGGCGGCGCTGATGACGTGCTTCAGGGACGAGAGGTCGTACCGGGCGACCGCCGGATGCCTGGCGAGCGCGAGGACGATCGGCGGGGCGACGTAGAGGCTGGTGACGCGGTACCGCTCGATCGCGGCGAGGAAGGTGCCGAGCGTGAAGCGGGGCAGGACGACGACGGTGGAGCCGCGCCGCAACGGCGCGTTCATCAGCGCGGTCAGGCCGTAGATGTGGAAGAGCGGCAGCACGGCGAGGACACGGTCGCCGGGTTCCGTCGGCGCCAGGGGTTCGAGCTGCACGAGGTTGGTGGCCATCGAGCGGTGGGTGAGCATGACGCCCTTGGGGGTGCCGGTGGTGCCGGAGGAGTACGGCAGCGCGGCGAGGTCCTCGGCGGGGTCGAGGTCGACCACGGGTTCGGGCGCGGTGGTGGCCAGCATGTCGATGATCGAGCGGTGGCCCGGCGCGCTGTCGCACACGAAGATCTCCCGTACGCCTCCGGCGCGTTCGGCGGCGGTGCGGGCGGTGTCGAGGAGCGGGGAGACGGTGACGATCCAGCGGGCGGCGGAGTCGCGGAGCTGCTTGGCGAACTCCTCGGCGGTGGCGAGCGGATGGACGGTGGTGACGGCCGCGCCGGCGCGCGTGGCGGCGTAGAACGCGGTGGGGAAGGCGATCGTGTTGGGGCTGTGCAGGGCGAGGACGTCGCCCTTGCGGACCCCGGCGTCGGCGAGGGCGGCGGCCAGCCGCCGGTGGAACCGGTCGAGCTGCTCGTAGCTGAGGGTGGTGCCGTCCGTGCCGTCGATCAGCGCGGGGGCCGCGCCGAACTCCGCGGCCCGGCCGAGGACGGCCTCGTGGATGGGGAGTTCGAGGGCGGGGACGTCTGCGTACTGGCTGCGGAACACGGTTCCTCCTCTTGCCGTCGCCGCCCTCAGTAGGACTTCGGCAGGCCCAGGGTCTGGTGGGAGACGTAGTTGAGGATCATCTCGCGGCTGACCGGCGCGATCCGCGCCACCCGGGCGGCGTTGACGAGGGAGGCGAGGCCGAACTCGCTGGTGAGACCGTTGCCGCCGAGGGTGTGCACGGCCTGGTCGACGGCCTTCACACAGGCCTCGGCGGCGGCGTACTTGGCCATGTTGGCGGCCTCCCCGGCGCCCGCGTCGTCCCCGGCGTCGTACAGGTGCGCGGCCTTCCGCGTCATCAGCCGGGCCAGTTCGAGCTCGATGTGGGCCTGGGCGAGCGGGTGCGCGATGGCCTGGTGCGCGCCGATGGGCTGCTGCCAGACGGTGCGTTCGCGGGCGTAGGCGACGGCGCGGTCGAGGGCGTAGCGGCCCATGCCGATCGCGAAGGCGGCGGTCATGATGCGCTCGGGGTTGAGCCCGGCGAACAGTTGCAGCAGGCCCGCGTCCTCGTCGCCGACGAGGGCGTCGGCGGGCAGCCGGACGTCGTCGAGGGTGAGCTCGAACTGTTTCTCCGGGGCGGTGAGTTCCATGTCGATACGGCGGCGGGTGAAGCCGTCGGCGTCACGCGGGACGATGAACAGACAGGGCTTGAGGCGGCCGGTGCGGGCGTCGTGCGTGCGGCCGACGATCAGGGTCGCGTCGGCGATGTCGACGCCGGAGACGAAGACCTTGCGGCCGGTGAGGATCCAGTCGGCGTCGGGTCCGGTGCCGTCGCGGCGGGCGGTGGTGGTGATGCGGTGGGAGTTGGAGCCGGCGTCGGGTTCGGTGATGCCGAAGGCCATGATCCGGCTGCCGTCGGCGAGACCCGGCAGCCATGTCCGCTTCTGCGCCTCGGTGCCGAAGCGGGCGATCACGGTGCCGCAGATCGCCGGGGAGACGATCAGCATCAGCAACGGGCAGCCGGTGGTGCCGAGTTCCTCCAGCACGAGGGAGAGCTCGGCGATCCCGGCCCCTCCCCCGCCGTACGCCGCCGGCAGGTTGACGCCGAGGTAGCCGAGGCCGGCGGCCTCCTTCCAGAGCTCGGCGGGGGTGCCGCCGGAGGCGGCGGTACGGAGGAAGTACGGGCGGCCGTAACGGTTGCCGAGGGCCCTGACGGCCGCGCGGAGGTCTTTGTGGTCGTCGGTCTCTATGACAGGGGACATGTGGGGCTCCTGAGGGAGAGGGGACGGGTGTTGCCGGGAGGGGTGCGGGTGGGATGTGGGTGGTCGCGCGGTTCCCCGCACCCCCCTTTTTTTTGGGGCGTGGGGAACCGCGCGACCACCCCCCGCTCACTCCTCCCGCACCACCGCCAACAGGGCTCCCACCCCCACCTGTTGGCCCGGCACGGCATGCAGAATCTCCACCGTCCCGCTCGCCGGCGCCGCGACCCGATGTTCCATCTTCATCGCCTCCAACCACAGCAACGCCTGCCCCGCCTCCACCCGTGCCCCCACCCGCACCCCGTCCGCCACCCGCACCACCGTCCCCGGCATCGGCGCCAGCAACGACCCGGGAGCCCGCTCGACGACGGCCTCGGGAAACCGCGACACGGGCGCGAGGCGCGTGCCGCCGACGTAGACGCAGACGTCGTCGCCACCGTCGCCGTACCGCGCGACCGGGTACCTACGCCGCACACCCCCCACCTCCAGCACGACCTCCCGCGCCCCCACCCGTACGACCCGCACCTCGTCGTCCCCCTCGACGGTCACCCCGTCCCGCCGGTACCGGTAGCGGACCTCGCGCTCCTCCCCCGCCACCCGGTACCGCTTGACCTGGGGCTGCGACGGCACGTTGCGCCAGCCGCCCGCGCCGAACCGCGAGCGCCCGACGCCGTCGGCGAGGGCGGCGGCCAGCGGCGCGTACGGGTCGACGGCGGGAACCGTGAGCGCGGCGGCGTGCCGGTCGTAGAACCCGGTGTCCATCCGGCCCCCGCTGAACTCCTCGTGCCGCAGCGAGCGGACGAGAAGGTCGCGGTTGGTCACCGGCCCGTGGACCTCCGCCCGTTCCAACGCCCCCGCGAGCCGGCGCACCGCCTCCGCACGGGTCTCCCCGTGGGCGACGACCTTGGCGAGCAGGGCGTCGTAGTGCACGCCGACCTCGTCCCCGTCGGCGTACCCGGTGTCCAGGCGGACGCCCTCCGGCACGGCGAGCCGGTGCAGTGTTCCCGTGCCCGGGGCCCAGCCCCGCGCGGGGTCCTCGGCGTAGAGGCGGGCCTCCACGGCGTGCCCGCGCGGGCGGGGCGGGAACCTGTCCAGGGCGTGCCCCTCGGCGACACGGAGCTGGAGCGCGACCAGGTCGAGGCCGAACACCGCCTCGGTGACCGGGTGTTCGACCTGGAGCCGGGTGTTCATCTCCAGGAAGTGCGCGCGCCCGTCGGCGACGAGGAACTCCACGGTCCCGGCGCCCGTGTAGTCGACGGCACGGGCGGCCCGTACCGCCAGTGCGTACAGCTCGTCGGTGAGGTCGTCGGACAGGCCGGGCGCCGGGGCCTCCTCGACAACCTTCTGGTGGCGGCGTTGCAGCGAGCAGTCGCGGGTGCCGAGCGTCCAGACGGTGCCGTGGGTGTCGGCGAGGAGCTGCACCTCGACGTGCCGGCCGCCCTCCAGATAGGGCTCGACGAACACCTCGTCGTCGCCGAAGGCACTGAGCGCCTCCGCGCGGGCGGCGGTCGTCCCGGCGTCCAGCGCGGCGAGTTCGCGGACGATCCGCATGCCGCGTCCGCCGCCGCCCGCGGCGGCCTTGACCAGTACCGGCAGGTCCGCCTCGGTGATCTCGGAGATCTCGGTGAGCGGCTTGAGGCCCATGAGGTGTTTGGCGCGCGTCTTGGAGGCCATCGCCTCGATCGCCTCCGGGGACGGCCCCACCCAGGTCAGCCCCGCGTCGAGCACCGCGCGCGCGAAGCCCGCGTTCTCGGAGAGGAAGCCGTAGCCGGGGTGGACGGCGTCGGCGCCGGCGGCGAGGGCGGCCTCGACGATCAGGTCGCCGCGCAGGTACGTGTCGGCGGGTGCCGCGCCCGGCAGCCGTACGCCCGCGTCGGCGGTGCGCACGTGGAGGGCGTCCTCGTCGGCGTCGGAGAACACGGCGACGGTGCGGATGCCCAGCTCGCGGCAGGTGCGGAAGACGCGGCAGGCGATCTCACCCCGGTTGGCGACGAGCAGAGAGCCGATCGGAGCGATCGTGGCGGTGGAGGCGGTGGAGGCGGTGGAGGCGGTCATCACTGGGGTCCCTTCGCCGCTCACATGCGGAAGACGCCGAAGCCGCCCCGCGCACCCTCGTAGGGGGCGGTACGGATCGCGGACAGGCACAGGCCGAGGACGGTGCGGGTGTCCCGCGGGTCGATGACGCCGTCGTCGTACAGGCGTCCGGACAGGAACATCGGCAGCGACTCGGACTCGATCTGCTGTTCCACCATGGCGCGCAGCGCGGCGTCCGCCTCGTCGTCGTAGGGGCGGCCCTTGGCGGCGGCGGACTGGCGGGCGACGAGGGACAGCACCCCGGCGAGCTGCTGCGGGCCCATGACGGCGGACTTGGCGCTGGGCCAGGCGAACAGGAAGCGGGGGTCGAAGGCGCGGCCGCACATGCCGTAGTGGCCGGCACCGTAGGAGGCGCCGATGAGGACGGAGAGGTGGGGGACGCGGGAGTTGGCGACCGCGTTGATCATCATGGCGCCGTGCTTGATGATGCCGCCCTGCTCGTACTCGGCGCCGACCATGTAGCCGGTGGTGTTGTGCAGGAACACCAGCGGGATGTCACGCTGGTTGGCGAGCTGGATGAACTGCGCGGCCTTCTGCGACTCGGCGCTGAACAGCACCCCCTGCGCGTTGGCGAGGATGCCGACGGGGCAGCCGTGCAGGGCGGCCCAGCCGGTGACCAGGCTGGGCCCGTACATCGGCTTGAACTCGTCGAAGTCGGAGCCGTCGACGACGCGGGCGATGACCTCGCGCGGGTCGAAGGGGGTCCTGAGGTCCCCGGGAACGATCCCGAGCAGTTCCTCCGCGTCGTGTCCGGGTGGCGCGGCGGGGCCCGGATCGACGTACGCCTTGCGGTGGTCGAGGCGGGCGATCACCCGCCGGGCCTGGCGCAGGGCGTCCGGTTCGTCGACGGCGAAGTGGTCCGCGAGGCCCGACGTGCGGGCGTGCATGTCGGCGCCGCCGAGGGACTCGTCGTCGCTCTCCTCACCGGTGGCCATCTTCACCAGGGGCGGGCCGCCGAGGAAGACCTTCGCACGGTCCTTGACCATGATCACGTGGTCGGACATGCCGGGCACATAGGCGCCCCCGGCCGTGGAGTTGCCGAAGACGACGGCGATCGTGGGGATGCCGGCGGCGGACAGCCTGGTCAGGTCGCGGAAGAGGGCGCCGCCGGGGATGAAGATCTCCTTCTGGGAGGGCAGGTCGGCGCCGCCGGACTCGACGAGGTTGATACAGGGCAGCCGGTTGGCGAGGGCGATCTCGTTGGCGCGCAGCGCCTTCCGCAGCGTCCACGGGTTGCTGGCGCCGCCGCGCACGGTGGGGTCGTTGGCGGTGATCACGCACTCGACGCCCTCGACGACGCCGATGCCGGTGACGAGCGAGGCGCCGACGGTGTACTCACTGCCCCACGCGGCGAGCGGGGACAGTTCGAGGAACGGGGTGTCGGGGTCGAGGAGCAGTTCGACGCGCTCGCGGGCGAGCAGCTTGCCGCGCCCGCGGTGCCGCTCGACGTACTTCTCGCCGCCGCCGGCGAGCGCCTTGGCGTGCTCGGCGTCGAGCGCGGCGAGCTTCTCCAGCATGGCCGCGCGGTTCGCGGCGTACTCGGGGGCGGAGGTGTCGAGGGTGGAGGGCAGAACGGTCATCGGGCGGCCTCCGGGAGGTCCTGGGTCGCTTCGGGCGCATGGGCCGTCCGGGCCGGGTCCGGGCCGGACGTTGTCAACAGCGCTTCCGGGATGTCCAGGTGGCGGGAGCGCAGCCATTCGCCGAGCGCCTTGGCCTGGGGGTCGAAGCGGACCTGCGCGGCGACGCCCTCGCCGAGGATGCCGGTGACGACGAAGTTGAGGGCGCGCAGGTTCGGCAGGACGTGCCGGGTGACGGTGAGGCCGGCGGCGCGGGTCTCGGGGAGCAGTTGCCGCAGCCGGTCGGTGGTCAGTTCGTGCGCGAGCCAGCGCCAGGCCTCCTCGGTCCGCACCCAGACGCCGATGTTGGCGTCGCCGCCCTTGTCGCCGCTGCGGGCCCCGGCGACGAGACCGAGCGGCGCCCGCCGGACCGGCCCGGGCGGCAGCGGCGCGGGGAGCGGCGGTTCGGGCACGTCACCGGGCACGCCGCTGTCGGGTACGGCGTCGGGTGCGCGGTTGTCGGCGGGCGGGGCGACGGGGACACGGCGACCGTCGTGCAGGACGGCGAGGTGCGGTACGGCGCCCTGCTCGACGTACGCGGCCTCGAAGACGCCGTAGGGCGCGCCCTTCCCCGGTGGGGCGAGGACGTGGAAGCCGGGGTAGCTGGCCAGGGCGAGTTCGACGGCGGCGCCGCTGAACGCGCGGCCGACCGCCTCGGCGTCCGGGTCGCGGACGACGAGCCGCAGCAGCGCGCTCGCGGTCTCCTCGGTGTCGGCGTCGGGCCGGTCGGTGCGGACGAGGTCCCACCGCACCTCCCGGGGCCGGGCCCCGGCGGCGGCGAAGGCGTCCTCCGTCTGCTCCCTGACCAGGCCGGCCTTGGCCGCCACGTCGAGCCCGGTGAGGACGAACACGACCTCGTTGCGGAAGCCGCCGAGCCGATTGAGGCCGACCTTGAGGGTGGGCGGCGGCGCCTCCCCGCGCACGCCTTCGATCCGGACCCGGTCGGGCCCCTCCTGGGTGAGGCGCACGGTGTCGAGGCGGGCGGTGACGTCGGGGCCGGGGTACCGGGCACCCGCCGTCTCGTAGAGGAGCTGCGCGGTGACGGTGCCGACGTCGACGACGCCGCCGGTGCCGTCGTGCTTGGTGAGCACGGCGCTGCCGTCGGCGTGCAGTTCGGCGAGCGGGAAGCCGGGGCGGCGCAGCCGGGCGCGCGGGTGCGCGGTGAAGAAGGCGTAGTTGCCGCCGGTGGCCTGGGTGCCGCACTCCAGGACGTGCCCGGCGACGACCGCACCCGCGAGGGCGTCGTACGCGTCCGGCGCCCAGCCGAAGCGGGCGACGGCGGGCCCGGTGACGAGGGCGGCGTCGGTGACCCGCCCGGTGACGACGACGTCGGCGCCCTCGCGCAGACAGGCGGCGATGCCGGCGCCGCCCAGGTAGGCGTGGGCGGCCAGTGTTCCGGGGTGCGCTGCGGTGAGGTCGTCGCCCTCGACGTGGGCGACGCGGACGGGGATGCCGAGCCGTCCGGCCAGCGCGCGGACGGCGTCGGCGAGCCCGGCGGGGTTCAGCCCCCCGGCATTGCTGACGATCTTCACGCCCCGTTCGTGCGCGAGGCCGAGGCACTCCTCCAGTTGGCGCAGGAAGGTGCGGGCGTACCCGGCGGCAGGGTCCTTCAGCCGGTCGCGGCCGAGGATGAGCATGGTCAGTTCGGCCAGGTAGTCGCCGGTGAGGACGTCGAGGGGACCGCCGGTGAGCATCTCGCGCAGGGCGCCGAAGCGGTCGCCGTAGAAGCCGGAGGCGTTGCCTATGCGGAGGGGGGCGGGCACGGCCGGGGCGTCGGCGGGCGGGGAGGCAGTCGTCGGGGCGTCGGTCACGGGCGCGCTCCCCCGGGGTCCCCCGCGCTCCCCGGCGTACGCCCCGCGCCCGGTGGCCCCGCGAATGCCTGGGCGATGTCCAGCCACCGGTCGGCGTCGGGTCCGTGCGCCCGTACGGCGAGGTCTGCGCGGTGGGCGCGCCGGGTGACCAGCAGGCAGAAGTCCAGCGCCGGCCCGGTGACCCGCTGGGCGGCGTCCTCGGGGCCGTACGCCCACACCGTCCCACCGTCCGGTGCGACGACCTCGACCCGGAACTCCTCGGTCGGCGGCGCGAGTTGGTGCGTCAGGAAGGCGAAGTCGCGGGCCCGCACGCCGATCCGCACGATGTGCCGCAGCCGGGGGGTGGGGGTGCGGGCGACGCCCAGCGCGTCGGCCACGTCCTGTCCGTGGGCCCAGGTCTCCATCAGCCGTCCGGTCGCCATGGAGGCGGCCGACATCGGAGGCCCGTACCAGGGGAAGCGTGCGCCGGGGGGTGCGGCGCCCATCGCCTTGCGCAGGGCCGCGCGCCCCTCGCGCCACTCGGCGAGCAGCGCGTCCGGCGGGCGTGCGGCGCCCTCCTCCGCGCCCCGGTCCACGAAGGAGTCGGGCGCGGCGACCGCCTGTTCGACGAGGGCGCCGAAGCCGTCCGGGTCGGTGACCGCGGCGAGCGCGGAGCGGTCGGTCCAGGCGAGGTGCGCGATCTGGTGGGCGATGCTCCAGCCGGGCGCGGGGGTGGGCCCGTGCCACCGCTCCTCCGGGAGGTCCGCGACGAGCCGGTCCAGCTCCTCGCTCTCGTCGCGGAGGTCGTCCAGCACGGGCGTCGGATCGGACACGGGACGCTCCCCTTCCGGCACGGACACGGCACGGTGGTGCGGCGGTGCGCCGCCGGCCGGCGGGGCTCGGCGGTGTGCGAGGGAGCATGGCAGCGGCGCGGAAAACAAGCAAGCGTGCTTGCATACTTTCCGGCCGGGGGGCCGGGGGGTTGAATGCGGGGCCGGGGGCCGGGGGCCGGGGGCGCGGACGGCCCGGACGGCTCAGGCGGCTCAGGCGGCTCAGGCGGCTCAGGCGGCTCAGGCGTTGAGTCCGGACTCCGGCGTCACCTGCCGGTCCCGCGGATCGGGCTGATCCGGCTGATCCCGCTGATCCCGCCGCTCCCGCCGGTTCCGCCGCCCGCCCCGGCCGACCTGTGTGCGGACCGCGCCCATGCTTGCCGCGATGACGAGAGCGATGGCCATGGCCTCGGGGAGCGACAGGGACTGGTGCAGGATGAGGAAGCCGGCGAGGGCGGCGATGGCCGGTTCCAGGCTCATCAGGATCGCGAACGTCGACGCGGGCAGCCGGCGCAGGGCAAGCAGTTCCAGGGTGTACGGCAGGACGGACGACAGGCACGCCACCGCCGCGCCCAGCCCCAGCGTCGTCGGCACCAGGAGCTTCGAGCCGGACTCCGCGACGCCCAGCGGCGTGATCAGCGCCGCCGCGACGACCAGCGCCAGCGCCAGCCCGTCGGCCTGCGGGAAGCGGCGTCCCGTACGCGCGCTGAAGACGATGTACGCCGCCCACATCGCACCGGCGCCGAGCGCGAAGGCGATACCGGCGGGGTCGAGGCCCGTCAGCCCCCCGCCGCCGAGCAGGAAGACGCCCGCGAGGGCCAGCGCGGCCCAGACGAGGTTCACCGCCCGGCGCGAGGCCACGACGGACAGGGCGAGCGGGCCGAGCACCTCCAGGGTGACCGCGGGGCCGAGCGGGATGCGGGAGACGGCCTGGTAGAACAGGCCGTTCATCGCGCCCATGGCGAGACCGAACGCCAGGACCGTGCCCCAGTCGGCACGCGAGTGGCCGCGCAGCTTCGGGCGGCAGACGACCAGCATCAGCGCCGCCGCCACGGCCAGCCGCAGCGTGACGACGCCGAGCGCGCCGGCACGTGGCATCAGGTTGACCGCGAGGGCGGCCCCGAACTGCACGGAGACCCCGCCGGCGAGCACCAGCCCGACGGGGCCCAGGGAGCCCCGGCGGCCCGGGGCGGTCGCGGGGCCGACGTGGGCCGCCGTCCCGGACGTGGTGGGCGGGGTGGCGGCGCTGGGGGTGGTCACGGGGCCTTCCAGGGGCGTCGGAACGGAACCGGGGCGGGCTGCGGCGCAGCGACGGACCGGCGGGGCGGCACGGTGCCGGGGCGGGCGGTCGACAACCGCGGTCAGGGATCGCGGTCGAGGATCGCGGTCGGACATCACGTTGTCGGCCGGACGGCGACCCGGAAGCACACTCACCCCAATAGTGCACCCTGCTGCACCTCACGGTCCAGAGGATTGCACCACGTCAGTACCGTACGCCCCAGCACCCCTGACCATGCGACCCCGGGCCCGCTCCGGTCAACTCCTTGCCCGCCGGCCGGTCCGCTCCCCCGGCGCCCCCCGGTCCAGGTGGCCCGCACCACCGGCCGGCCACGCGCCGGCGCACCCTCGCCCCCTGGCGGCCGCCCGGTCCCGCGCGCCGGCGGAGGCGTACCGTTGACCGTTCACTCCTGGTGGCTTCCCGCCGGCCGCCACCGGTGACCGGCCCGCCGCCCCCTACCCCCTTCGAGGCACCGTGCGACGACTCCTTGCCCGGCTCTGGCGACTGCTGCGCCCGGTGCAGGGCCGCGTCATGTGGCTCCTGAACGCCAAGTTCGTGGTCGGCGTGACCGGCGTCGTGCGCGACGACGACGGGCGGGTCCTGCTGCTGCGCCACCGCATGTGGTCGCCGGCCCGCCAGTGGGGCCTGCCGAGCGGGTTCGCGCGCAAGGGGGAGGACTTCCGGGCGACCGTGGTGCGCGAGGTGAAGGAGGAGACCGGCCTCGACGTGTCGGCGGGCCGTCTGGTGATGCTGAACAGCGGCCTGCGCAGCCGCCTGGAGGTGGCCTACGAGGCCCGGCTGCTGGGCGGTGAGATGCGGCTGGACCCCACGGAGATCCTGGAGGCCCGCTGGTGCCGGCCCGACGACCTGCCCGAGCGGATCCAGCCGGTGTGCCACGCGCTGGTGCGCGGCGGGACGACGCCCTGACCCCACCCCCGCGACCGGCGGCACGTGACCGAAGCGGCGGGAAGCGGGGGGTCACCGCTCACTCGTCCCCCAGCGCGGCCGCCAGTACCTCCGCCAGGTGCCGCCCCCGCACCCCCGCGAGCTGTTCGAGCTGTGTCCGGCACGAGAAGCCGTCCGCCAGGACCACCGACCCCGGGGGTGCCTCGCGCACCGCCGGCAGCAGTTGCTCCTCGGCGCAGGCGGCGGAGACCTCGTAGTGGCCGTCCTCGAAGCCGAAGTCGCCCGCGAGGCCGCAGCAGCCGCCGGTCAGGTCGCCGGTGAGCCCGGCCGCGTCACGCAGCCGCCGGTCGGCCGCGTCGCCGAGGACCGCGTGCTGGTGGCAGTGGGTCTGGCCGGTGACCGGGCGGTCCACGGCGGGTGGTGACCAGTGCGGCGCGTACTCCTCCAAGGTCTCGGCGAAGGTGCGCACGCGGGCGGCCAGCCGGGCCGCCCTGGGGTCGTCGTGCAGCAGTTCCGGCAGGTCGGTGCGGAGCGCGGCCGCGCAGCTCGGCTCCAGCACCACGACGGGCGCGGACGTCTCCAGCACCGGTGCCATCAGGTCCAGGGTGCGGCGCAGCACCGTACGGGCCCGGTCGAGCTGGCCGGTGGACACATAGGTCAGGCCGCAGCAGACCCGGCCGCGGCGGGCGGTCAGGAGTCCGGCGGCCGACCGGGACCGGCCGTCCCCGACGCGCCGCGCGGGCGGCCGCAGCGAGGGCGGCGGAAGCACCCGCAGGCCCGCCGCCTCCAGCACCCGCACGGCCGCCCGGCCCACCGAGGGCGACAGGTGCTCGGTGAAGGTGTCCGGCCAGAGCACCACCGTCGACACCGGGGAGCCGCTGCCGGGCCGCGCCCCGGGCCCGGCCGCTCCCCGCCGCCGTATGCGCCGCCCCCACCACCGGGTGAACGGCTCCCGGGCCACCCGGGGGAGCTCCCGCTCCCGTGCGATCCCCCCGAGCCGCTTCGCCGCCCGCGCGAGCGGGCCGACCGCCGCGAGGGCGTTGAGCGGACCCGCCGACCGGGTGCGCGCCACCCAGCGCAGCCACACCGGCAGCCACCCCATGGCGTAGTGCGCGGCGGGGCGGCGGCGCCCCTCGTAGTGGTGGTGGAGGAACTCCGCCTTGTACGTGGCCATGTCGACACCGACCGGGCAGTCGCTGCGGCAGCCCTTGCAGGACAAGCACAGGTCGAGCGCGTCACGGACCTCGGTGGAGCGCCAGCCGTCGGTCACGACCTCGCCCGCCAGCATCTCGTGCAGCAGCCGGGCCCGGCCGCGCGTGGAGTGCTCCTCCTCCCCGGTGGCCCGGAACGAGGGGCACATCACTCCCGAACCGGCCTCCGCCGTACGGCACTTGGCCACGCCCACGCACCGGCGCACCGCCGCCGAGAAGTCGCCGCCGTCCGCCGGGTAGCCGAAGGCGACGTCCACCGGGCGGCGCGGCAGCACCGCGAACCGCAGGTTGTCGTCGAGCCGGTGGGGGCGGACCAGCATGCCGGGGTTGAGCAGGTCGTCCGGGTCCCAGACGGCCTTGGCGCGGGCGAACAGCTCCACCAGTTCGGGCCCGTACATCGCGGGCAGCAGTTCCGCCCGCGCCTGCCCGTCGCCGTGTTCCCCCGACAGTGAACCGCCGTGCGCCACGACCAGGTGCGCCAGTTCCTCGGAGAAGCGCCGGAACCGGGCGATCCCGCCCTCCGTGAGCAGGTCGAAGTCGATGCGGACGTGGATGCAGCCGTCACCGAAGTGCCCGTACGGCGTGCCGCGCAGGCCGTGGGCGGTGAGCAGGCGCCGGAACTCCTTGAGGTACTCCCCCAGCCGCGCGGGCGGCACCGCGCAGTCCTCCCAGCCGGGCCAGGCCTCTCCCCCGCTCCCGGCTCCGCTCGAGCGGGAGGGGCCCCCACCGCCGGGCATCCGGGTGGCCGTGCCGGCGGCGTCCTCACGGATCCGCCACAGCGCGCGCTGCCCGGCCGGGTCGGTGACGACGACGGCGTCCGTGACGTCGGCGGCGCGCACGAGCGCCTCCGCCCGCGCGCCCGCCTCGCCCGGACTGTCACCGCCCGCCTCCACGAACAGCCAGGCCCCGCCCCGGGGCAGCCCCGCCGGGTCGGGCACGAGGTCGGCGGCCATGCCCTCCACGGTGAGCGGTCCGTACGGCAGCAGTCCGGCCGCCGCGTGGGCCGCCGCGCTCTCGTCGGCGTAACCCAGCACGGCCAGCGCACGCGCCCGGGGCGCCTCAACCAGCCGCAGGACCGCCTCGGTGAGCACCCCGAGGGTGCCCTCCGAACCGCACAGCGAGCGGGCCACGTCGGCGCCCCGCTCGGGCAGCAGCGCGTCCAGCGCGTACCCGGAGATGCGGCGCGGCAGCTCCGGGAAGCCGGTGCGCAGCCGCGCCAGCTCGCCCTCCACGAGCGTGCGCAGGCCGTCCGGCGCGCCCCGCCAGCCGGGGCCGGCGCGCAGCCGCTCACCGCGCGCGGTGAGCACGGAGAGTTCCGCCACGTTGTCGGCGGTGGTGCCCCAGGCGACCGAGTGGGAGCCGCAGGAGTTGTTGCCGATCATGCCGCCGAGTGTGCAGCGGCCGTGCGTGGAGGGGTCGGGGCCGAAGCGCAGGCCGTGCGGGGCGGCGGCCTCCTGGAGCCGGTCGAGGACCAGCCCCGGCTGGACGACGGCCGTACGGCCGCCCGGGTCCAGGTCGAGCAGCCGGTTCATGTGCCGGGTGAAGTCCAGGACGACGCCGGTGCCCGTGGCCTGCCCGGCGATGGACGTGCCGCCGCCGCGCGGCACGACCGGCACCCCCAGCTCCCGGCAGACCGCCAGCGCCGCCGCCACGTCCTCCGCGTCCCGCGGGGCGACGACGCCGAGCGGGACGCGACGGTAGTTGGACGCGTCCATGGTGTGCAGCGCGCGTGCGGTCGCGCCGAAGTCGACCTCGCCGCGCACGGCCTTGCGCAGCGCGTCCCGTACGGCACCGGAGGACGGCCCCGCCGCCCCCGTACCGGCCCGCCCGGTCTCCCCGTGATCCGTCATGCCCTCCACCATGCCACCGACCACTGACAGTGACCGCGCGGGCACCGACGGACGTGCTCAGTGGTCTCAGTGGTCGCAGTGGTCGCAGTGGTCTCAGCGGGCGGTGTGGTCCCGGAGGAACTCGGCGAAGGTACGGGGCGGGCGGCCGGTCAGGTCCAGTACGGCGGTGCTGACCAGGTCGTCGCGGCCGGCGCGGAGGTTCGCGTCGACGGCGGCGAGGGAGGCCGCGAACACGTCCGGCAGACCGGCCGCACGGTAGGTGGCCGCCAGTTCCCCGGGCTCCACGGGCACGACCCGGACCGTACGGCCGGTGTGCCGGGTGAGGATCTCGGCCGCGTCCCCGTAGCTCAGCGCCGCCGGGCCGGTGAGCAGGTGGTCGCTCCGGTCGTCGGTACGTTCGCCGCTCCGGCCGTCGGTGCGGCCGTGGGGCGCGTCCTCGGGCGCGGTCAGGACCGCGGCGGCCGCCGCCGCGATGTCCCGTGCGTCGATCCAGCCCACCCGGCCGGTTCCCGAGGCGGTGCGGATCTCGCCGTGCCGCAGGATGCGTTCCCCCATGGGGTGCGGCGCCAGGAAGTTCTGCATGAACCCGGAGGCGCGCAGCACCACCCCACCGGGCCGGGCCCGCACCCGCTCGGCCAGTTCCAGGGCGCCGTCGGAGCCGGGGAACACGAGGGCCGAGGCGAGCAGCACCACCCGGCGGACGCCGAGCCGGTCGGCCGCGGCCAGGAACGGTTCGACCAACGGCAGCGGGTCCAGGGTGCTCACGGGCGGCACCAGGTAGACCCGGTCGGTCCCGCGCAGCGCGGCCGCATGGGTGGCAGGGTCGGCCCAGTCGAAGCGGACGGCGTCCGGGTCACCGGCGGCCGGGGTGCGGCTCGCCACCCGTACCGGCACGCCGCGTTCCCGCAGCAGTCCGGTCAGCGCGCCGCCGGTCTTCCCGGTGCCGCCGGTGATCAGTACGGCGTTCATCGGACGTCCTCCGTGCGCAGCGAGCCGAGCAGTGCGGGCAGGGTGCCGGCGGCCGAGGCGACGGCCAGCGGGTTCCAGTAGTCCCGGTAGTGGGTGATCAGGCCGTCGTGGGTGGTGACCACCGTGACGTAGTCCAGCCGGTAGGGCTCGCCGGTGGCGACCGTGCGGCCGTGCGCGGTGAACTCCACCACGACGGTGTCCGGCCGGTCCGTGCGGTGCACGGTGAGCGCCGGGATCTCCCGCACGTCGACCAGGTCCGGGTAGCCGGCCAGGTACTCACGGACGGCCTCGCGCCCGTCCAGCCGGCGCGGCGAGGCACCCACGGCGAAGGGGAACTCGGCGGTGCCGTCCGGCGCCCACAGGTCGGCGAGGGCGTTCATGTCCTTGGCCCGCAACAGGTCGAGCAGTCGGCGGAAGGTCTCTTCGGGGGTGCGTGAGGGCACGGTGGTTCTCCCACTTTCGTGAGGACGGGGTGACCACTTCAGCGTGGACGGCCGGCGGCGCGCGGGGAACGCACCGGTCTGCCCCGGACCACTGGTCCGTGGCCGGCCGGGACGCCTCTGTGCGAGTGTGGCGGGACGGTGTGAAGCGGCGGGCGGAGGCGGGCGGATGAGCGGCGGAGGCGACCGGGTGAGCAGAAGGGAACTGGCCGACTTCCTGCGCCGGCGGCGCGAGGCCCTGCACCCGGACCGGATGCCGGCCGCGGCCGTCCACCCGCACGGCCGGCACGCCCGGCGCACGCCCGGACTGCGCCGGGAGGAGGTGGCCGCCCTGGCCGGGATGTCCACCAGCTACTACGAGCGGCTGGAACAGGCCCGCGCGCCGCGCCCCTCGCCGCAGGTGCTGACCGCGTTGGGCACGGCGCTCCGGCTCACCGCCGCGGAGCGCGAGCACCTGGCGCGGCTGGCCGGACAGCTCCCGCCCCGCACGGACGACCCGGTCCGCGCGCCGGTGCCCGACGCCGCCCTGCGGCTGCTGCGCCGGCTCGGTCCGATGCCCGCCTATCTGGTGGACGAGCGCGAGGACATCGTGGCCTGGAACACCGCGGCGGCCGCGCTGATCACCGACTTCGGGCGGCTGCCCGTCCACGAGCGCAACGTGGTGCGCCTCGCCGTGCGGCTGGGCGGCACCCTCTGTTCGGCACCCGCGGGCGCCGACGGCGACTTCGCCCGGCAGTCCGCCGCGCACCTGCGGGCGGCCAGTGCCAGGCTGCCGGGCGACCGTGTGCTGGGCGAGCTGGTCAACGAGTACGCCGCGCACGACCCGGACTTCGTCGCCGGCTGGCGCAGCCACGAGGTGGACCCGCGGCCGGCGCTGCGCAAGCGCCTGCACCATCCTGAACTGGGCGAGCTGGACCTGGACGCCCAGACGCTTCTGGTGCCCGGCACCGAGCTGCGCCTGGTCCTCTACAGCGCGGAGCCGGGCAGCCCGAGCGCGACCGCACTGGACCGGCTGTGCGCCGCCACCGCCACGACGTCGTGAATACGCCCCGCCGCAGTCCCGCCCGCGCCGCGGTCCCGCCCGAGCGCCCCCGCCGCGGTCCCGGCCCCGGGCGCTCCCGCGGTCCCGCCCCGGGCGCTCCCGCAGTCCCGAGGGGGCGCCCTCCGCACGCCCCCGCGCACACCCGGATCCGAGGCCCACGCCCCGCCCCCGCACACCCGTACGACGTCGCCCCCGCACGTCCGGGTGAATCCCCAGCGGCGCCGTCTCACCCGACGGGACACGTTTCGCCCACGTTTCCGTGACGGGCTAATCTCCCCCCGTGGCCGATATCGAGATTCCCGCAGACATCAAGCCCACCGACGGACGCTTCGGCGCCGGTCCCTCCAAGGTGCGGGTCGAGGCGCTCGACGCCCTCGCCGCCACCGGCAGTTCCCTGCTGGGCACCTCCCACCGCCAGGCCCCGGTCAAGAACCTGGTCGGCCAGGTCCGCGAGGGCGTCCGCGAGCTGTTCTCGCTCCCCGACGGCTACGAGGTGATCCTCGGCAACGGCGGCTCGACGGCGTTCTGGGACATCGCGACCCACGGCCTGATCGAGAACAAGTCGCAGCACCTGAACTTCGGCGAGTTCAGCTCCAAGTTCGCCAAGGCGGCCAAGCTCGCCCCCTGGCTGGCCGAGCCCACCGTGATCGCCTCCGACCCGGGCACGCACCCGGAGCCGAAGGCGGAGGAGGGCGTGGACGTGTACGCGTTCACGCACAACGAGACCTCGACCGGTGTCGCCATGCCGATCAAGCGGGTCGCGGGCGCCGACGAGGGCGCGCTGGTCCTGGTGGACGCGACCAGCGGCGCCGGCGGCCTCCCGGTGGACGTCTCCGAGACGGACGTCTACTACTTCGCCCCGCAGAAGTCCTTCGCCTCCGACGGCGGCCTGTGGATCGGCGTGTTCTCCCCCGCCGCGCTGGAGCGCGCCGCGCGCGTCCACGCCTCGGGCCGCCACGTCCCGGAGTTCTTCTCGCTGCCCACGGCGATCGACAACTCCCTGAAGAACCAGACGTACAACACCCCGGCGCTGGCCACGCTGTTCCTGCTCAACCAGCAGCTCGAGTGGATCAACGGCCAGGGCGGTCTGGACTGGGCCACGGCCCGCACGAAGGACTCCTCGACCCGCCTGTACACCTGGGCCGAGGACGCCAAGTACGCCACCCCGTTCGTCACCGACCCGGCCAAGCGCTCGCAGGTCATCGGCACGATCGACTTCGACGACGACATCGACGCCGCGGCGGTCGCCAAGGCCCTGCGCGCCAACGGCGTCGTCGACACCGAGCCGTACCGCAAGCTGGGCCGCAACCAGCTCCGCGTCGCGATGTTCCCGGCGATCGACCCGGCGGACGTCGAGGCACTCACGAAGTGCGTCGACTACGTGATCGAGAAGCTGTAACCGCACGCGGGGCCGCACGAGGCCCGCGCGGCGACGACGGCGAAGGGCGCCCGGCATCCACCGGGCGCCCTTCGCCGTTCCCGTCCGCACCGCCCCCGCCTCCCCCACCCCGTTCCCCCCGCCTCCCCCACCCCCCTCCCGCCGTCTCCGGCACACCGGTTCCAACCGATCGGGGCGCCGTGTCGTCTCAAAGGGGCGGCGGAACACCCGGGTCCGCCACGGAGCCCCGGAAACACCCGGCGGCCGACCGCGAGAGCCGGGCAGGAGAACCGAGATGGAACGACGCACACAGGGCCGGACGATGTACGGGGCGAGGAAGAGGCCCCGTCGGACACCCGTTGCGGCGGCCGGGGTGCTCGGCGCCGCGCTGCTGCTGACCGCCGGCCTCGTCGGCACGGACGGCGCGGCCGCCGCGACCGGGGGCCACGGCCCGGCCACGGCCCCCACCACGAGCAGCGCCTCGGCACGGACGGCGACCGTCACCGAGACGTACGACCTCGGGGACACGGCGTACACCGACCCCGTCTCCGGCACGGTCAGCGAACTGCGCGCGGTGGTGCACCGCCCGCGCGGGCTGCACGGCCGGCTGCCGCTGATCGTGATGTCCCACGGCGCCTGGTACGGCTGCACCGACGAGGACGCCACGGCCTGGCCCTGCGACCTGGGCGGCGCGTTCCCCGGCTACCGGGGTTACGACTACCTCGGCGAGGCCCTGGCCGCGCGCGGCTTCGTGACCGTCTCGATCAGCGTGGACGGCATCAACATGAGCTCCTTCGACTACGGCGACCGCGCCCGGCTCATCAACGCGCACCTGCGCCTGTGGAAGCGGCTCGCCTCCGGCGGCGGCCCGCTCGCCGACCGTCTGCCCGCGCTGCGCGACCACGTCGACATGCACCGCGTCGGGACCCTCGGGCACTCCCGGGGCGGCAAGGGTGTGATGTGGCAGGCGTCGGACAAGCACCGGGACGAGATGCCGGACGGCGTCCGCGTGGGCGCCGTACTCGCCCTGGCCCCCGTGAAGTTCGACGACCCGGAGGGCGACAACAGCGACACCCTCGTCACCCGGACACCCGTCGCCGTGGTGACCTCCAGCTGTGACGGCGCCGTGCGCGAACACGGCCAGGAGTACCTGGACGACGTGGTCGGACGCACCAGGGAACCCGCCTACTCGGTCTCCCTGCTGCACGGCAACCACAACTACTTCAACACCCGGTGGACGCCGCCCGCCCCGCTCGGCGAGGACGACAGCACCTGCCCCGCGCAGGAACTGGCCCCCGCACCCCAGCAGGACGCGCTGACCGCCTACGCCACCGCGTTCTTCGACGCCTTCCTCAAGGGCGACGACTCGGGCACGGCCGTACTCACGGGCAAGCGCCCGCTGCCCGGCGTCACTTCGACGACACGGGTGGTTCCCCCGGTCCGGTGAGCACACGGGCCGGGGCGGAACCCGGGGGCCGGCGCCACCGCGCCCCCGACCGACGCCACCTGGACCGCGACCGGTTTCAGCGGTCCCCCCACAACCGGTCCATCGCCGCACGGCTGCCCTCGTCCGCGGCGCGGCAGATCATCAGCAGCTGGTCCGGGTCCTGGAGCGGCCTCAGCACCTCGAAGTGGACGGCGAGTTCGCCCGCTTCGGGGTGCCGGATCGCCTTGTTCCCGCGGCCGTTGACCTGGACGTCCCGTTCGGCCCACAGGCGCGGGAACTCCTCGACCCGGGCGCCGAACTCCGCGATCAGGCCGTTCAGCGCCCGGTCCTCCGGGTGCGCGGCCCAGGCGGCACGCAGATGGGCGATCCCCTCCCGGACCACCCGCTCGCGGTCGACGTAGAAGTCACGCATCCGCGGGTGCAGCAGGCAGAGCCACATGGAGTTGCGCTGTTCCGGCGGCAGGGTGCCGTAGTCCATGACCAGTCCGGCCATCTGCGCGTTCCAGGCCAGGATGTCGTAGCGGTGGTTCAGCAGCATGGCGGGCAGCGGCGAGAGGTCGTCGACGAGGCGTGCGAGCTGCGGCGCGGCGGCGGTGGCGGGCCTGCCGGGTTCGCGGGGGCGCTGCCGGGCGAGGTCGAAGAGGTAGGCGCGTTCGCGGGGCGCCAGCCGCAGCGCGCCGGCCAGTGCCTCCACCACGTCCGCGGAGGGCCGCAGGCCGCGGGCCTGCTCCAGCCGTACGACGTAGTCGACGCTGACCCCGGCCAGCTCGGCGACCTCCTCCCGGCGCAGCCCCGGGGTGCGCCGGGAGCGGCGGCGCGCGGGCAGGCCGAAGTCCCCGGGGTCCAGGCTCTCGCGCCGGGTCCGCAGGAACGCGGCGAGCTCCTGGGTGGTGTCCACGGAGCGGGTCGCGCCCACACCGGGGGTGGTCGTGGTCATGCCCGCTGCAACAGCGGGGGTGGGACCCGTGTTCCCAGGAACTTCCTTCCCTTACCCCCCGCCCGCGACCGTCACAGGCTTGCCGACGGAAACGGATCACGAGCACACACGAGGAGTCCCCGATGTCACTCACCCTCGACACCTACCGGCCGCTGGGCCGCTCGGGCCTGCGGGTCTCACCGCTGGCGCTGGGCGCGGCGACCTTCGGTACCGAGACCGGCTGGGGGTCCGAGCGGGAGGAGTCCCGCAAGGTCTTCGACCTCTACGTCGAGCGCGGCGGCAACTTCGTCGACACCGCCGACACGTACGCGGCGGGCAGTTCGGAGCGCATGCTGGCCGAGTTCACCCGCGGTGACCGCGACCGCCTGGTGCTGGCGACGAAGTACACCACGCTGAGCGACCCCCGCGACCCCAACTCCTCGGGCGCTCACCGCAAGAACCTGTTCACCTCGGTGGAGGGGAGCCTGCGGCGGCTGGAGACGGACTACCTCGACGTGCTGTACCTGCACGTCTGGGACTTCACCACCCCGGTGGAGGAGATCCTGCGTGGCATGGACGACCTGGTCCGCCAGGGCAAGATCCGCTATGTGGCGATCTCCAACTCCCCGGCCTGGCAGGTGTCGCGCATGCAGGCGATCGCCGATCTGCGCGGCTGGTCGCCCCTGGTCGCGCTGCAACTGGAGTACAACCTGCTGGAGCGCACCGGGGAGCGCGACCTGATCCCCATGGCCCGCGAACTGGGCCTGGGCGTGCTGCCGTACTCCCCGCTGGCCGGCGGGGTGCTGAGCGGCAAGTACACGCGCGACGACCTGACCCCGGCGAACATCGACGCCACCGACGGCACCCGCAGGAGCTTCAACGCCGCCCTCGG
Organism: Streptomyces sp. B3I8; assembly: GCF_030816915.1. Taxonomy (NCBI): domain Bacteria; kingdom Bacillati; phylum Actinomycetota; class Actinomycetes; order Kitasatosporales; family Streptomycetaceae; genus Streptomyces; species Streptomyces sp. B3I8. The sequence goes on from NZ_JAUSYN010000002.1 coordinate 3,115,907, forward strand.
CACGCTGACCGAACGCAACCTCGCCGTCGCGGACGTCGTGAAGGAGGTCGCCGCGGAGCTGGGCCACAGCCCCGCCCAGGTCGCCCTGGCCTGGACCCTGCGCACCCCGGGCGTCACGGCCCCGCTCCTCGGCGCCCGAACCCCCGCGCAGCTGGAGGACAACCTGGGCGCGCTGGACGTCGACTTCACCGACGCCCAGCTCGCCCGCCTGGACGAGGCGAGCGCGATCGACCTGGGCGTCCCGCACGCCGCCCTTGCCGGCGACCACATCCGCGCCGTGATGCGGGGCGACCTGAAGTTCGCGCCGCGCGGCTGAGACGGCGGCACCGGTGCGGTGGGGAGCGGTGGCACCCCACCGGCCCCGGTGCCGCCCCCGGTGCGATGTCCGCGGAAGGTCAGGCCTCGCGGTCCGGGGCGTGCCCGGTCGCGGGGGCTTTCCGCGTGGCGGGCCGTGGCAGGACCGCCAGCGCCGTGTCGGCGACGCCCCGCACCGTCTCCGGGTCCAGGCCGGCCTTGCCCACCGCCTCGATGCCGCGGACCACCGTCAGCAGCAGTGCCGCCAGCCGCTCCGGGTCCGCGTCACCGTCGATGTCGCCGTGGCGCTGGGCGGCGGCGATCTCGGTTCGCAGCAGGGTCAGCAGTGCCGTCATCGTCTCGGCCGACCGCCCGGCGACCGTCGGGTCCTGCTGGGCCAGTTCCGCCGTGCCCTTGGCCATCAGGCACCCTCGGCGCCCGGTGTCGGAGGCGGTGTTCTCCGCCATCAGCCGCACGTATCCCGACAGCCGCTCCATGGCCTCCGCGTCCGGGCCGCCCGCCAGCCGCCCCTCGGCCACCTCGACGACGGCGGCGCACCAGTCGCCGAACACCCGGTGGAACAGCGCGCCCTTGTCGCCGAACGCGCCGTACAGGCTGCCCTTGCCCAGGCCGGTCGCCCTGGCGATGTCGTCCATCCGCGTGCCCGCGTAGCCGGTCGCCCAGAACTGCTCCCGGGCCCGTGCCAGGACTTCGCGTTCGTCGAATGCGCGTGGTCTCGGCATGCCCTCACCCTACCCATTCTTGACTGGGTCGTCCATAACGGCCTACGGTGCGGACGAACGTTATGGACGATGCATTCCACAACCGAAGGGGTCCGCCATGCCGGGCGTGCTGCAGGAGAAGGTCGCCGTGATCACCGGAGGGACCAGCGGGATCGGGCTGGCCGTCGCCCACCGCTTCGTCCGGGAGGGCGCACGCGTCTTCGTGACCGGCCGGGACACCGACCGCCTCGAAGCCGCGGTCGGGGAGATCGGCCCCGCCGCCACCGGCGTACGGGCCGACGTCTCGGTCCTGGCCGACCTCGACGCGCTCTACGAGCGGGTCCGCGAGGAGGCCGGACGCGTCGACGTCCTGGTGGCCAACGCGGGTGTCGCCGCGGACGCCTCGCTCGGTGCCCACACCGAGGCGAACGTCGACCTGACGCTCGCCGTCAACATCAAGGGCACGCTGTTCACCGTCCAGAAGGCGCTCCCGCTGCTCACGGAGAACGCCTCCGTCCTCGTCATCGGCTCGAGCAACAGCGCGCGGCCCAACGAGAACCTGGAGGTCTACAGCGCCTCGAAGGCGGCGCTGACCAACCTCGTGCACAACTGGGCCCGCCGGTCGCGGGAACGCCGGTTCCGGGTCAACCTGCTCAGCCCGGGCCCCACGCGGACCCCCGCCCTGCTGGGCGCCGTCGGCGCCGAGGCCGACCGGTTCGCCGAGGCGACGGTGCCGCTGGGCCGGCTGGCCGACCCCGCCGAGATCGCCGAAGCCGCCCTCTTCCTGGCCTCGGACGCCGCGTCGTTCGTCACCGGCGCCGAACTCTTCGCCGACGGCGGCTACACGCGGGCATGACGGGGTGGGGCCACCCGGCGCCCGGAGTATCGCAGGCGCCCCGGGCGCCCGCCCCCCCAGGAGGTGCGCGGGCAGGAGCCGTGACGCGACGTCCCGCACCGGGCGCTCACCGGCGCCCGCATCCGGTCCACGCGGTCGCCCTGCCGGCCGGAGCGGGACGACTTCCGGCGTCCGGGTCACCACAGGCGGACGAGCTCCGGGTCACCACAGGCGGACGAGCTCCGAGTCGCGGAGCGGGGGCCGCACGGACACCCGGGGTCCCGGGCGCCCCCCGCTCCGCCTACGGCCTACGTCCCCGAGCAGCTCACGCTCGGCGCGGTGCCGCCGCCCGGTGCTCCGCCGAAGCCGAAGCTCGTCGAACCGCCCGCGGCGACCGTGCCGTTGTGGGCCGCGTTCGTCGCGGTGACCGTCGCGCCGGACTGGGTGTACGTCGCGTTCCAGATGTTCGTGATCTTCTGCGAGCCGGGCCACGTCCACGTGATCCGCCACGACTTCAGCGCCGTCGTGCCGGTGTTCTTCACCGTCACCTGGGCGTTGAAGCCGCCGCCCCAGTCGTCGGTGACGGTGTACGTGGCGGCGCAGGACGTGGCGGGGGTCCCGCCGCCGTCGTCGCCCCCGTCGTCGCCGCTCCCGGCCGGCGGGAAGCCCGGCGCCTTCACGCTCGCCAGGTAGCCGTCCTTCACCGTGTCGACGCTTGTCCAGTCGTCCTTGAGGATGCCGCCGGTGTCACCGGAGTTGGGGTTCCACGACCAGAACGTCCACTGGAAGCTGTCGCCGCCGTACGTCGCCGTCGGGCGCAGGTAGTCCACCAGGGCCGCCAGCCACTTCTGGTCCGTCGTCGACTGCAGCGTGGTGCCGAACTCGCCCACCCACACCGGGGCGATGTCCTGCTTGAAGAGGTAGCCCCAGTACTTGTCCCAGACGCCCGGCATGTTGGCCGGGAACGACGGGTCGCTGAACCAGCTCTGCTGGGCGACGCTCGTGGCGTAGTCGTGGGCCGAGTACACGAGCCGGTTCGCCACGTCGAGCCGTACCGGGTACTGCCCGGCGCCCATCAGGTTGCCGCCCCACCAGCCGGAGACGCCGTTCACCGTCTGCACGCCCTCGACGAAGATCAGCAGGTCCGGGTTGACGGACAGCACCGCGTCGCCGGCCCGCTCGGCGGCGAGCCGCCAGTCGGTGGCCTGGTCGCCGCAGCCCCAGCAGGCGGGATCGTGGGGCTCGTTGTGCAGGTCGATGCCGATCACGGTGTCCTGGCCCTTGTACCGCGCGGCCATCGCCTTCAGGTCGGCGATCCATGTCGACTCGGGGACGGACGAGGTGTACCAGAGCGCCGACTGGCCCGCCGAGTCCGGACGGTGCCGGTCGAGGATGACCTTCAGGCCGTCCTGCCCGGCGTACGCCACGATCCTGTCCAGCACCTGGAGCGAGCTCAGGCCCTGGAGGTCGGTGTTCTTGCCCTCGGAGAAGTCGATGCTCAGGGGCGTGGCGCCGCTCTTGAAGATGTCGTCGCTGTAGGGGATGCGGAGGGTGTTGTACCCCAGCGACCTCATCTGGTCGATCATGCTCCTGTAGTCACGGGACCACAGGCCGTGGACGACGAGGTTGGTGGTCTCGAAGCCGAACCAGTTGATGCCCGCGATCCGGACGGGCTCGCCCGCCGCGTCCAGGATCCGGCGTCCACGGGTGTGCCAGTAGCCCGCTCCGGCGGCGGCCGCCGCGGGGGTGGCGGTCGTGTCCTCGGCCGCGTGCGCGGCGGAGGCGGTGGTCGTCGCCGTCAGGCCGAGGGCCATGGGCAACAGGAGCACCGTCGCGGCGGTGCGGAGCGCTCTTCGCAAGCTGCGGAACATCTCGCTGCTTCCTCTCGGAGGCACGGGCCCGGAACATGTGGGAGCGCTCCCACAGCCCTGCGTCCCCCATGGAAGCCAGGAACGGGCCCCCCGTCAAGACACCCGGCGCACCCGCCTCTCGCAACGCCTCTCCCACCGTGCGACGTCACTGCCGCCCGCGCCGCCGGCGCAGCCCGAAGAAGCCGAGCGCCAGAACGATCAGGGCACCGGCGCCCACCTTCAGGTTCCGGCCGCTCACGGGACCGTCGTCACCCGGCGCCGACCCGCTCCCACTGCCGCTCCCGGACGACGAGGACGAGGCCCCCTTCCCCGGCGCGTCCTGCGCCGTGACCGGGCTGTCGGCGCCCTCCGAGCCGAACATCAGCTTCGTGCCGTCGGCGCTGTACGTGACCGACTCGCCCTGGCCCTGCAGCGGCACGTTCAGCCGGCCGGCCCGCTTGATCCGCCCGCCGCCCTCCCAGTCGTAGAGCACGCCGCCGAAGTACCCGCGCACGGCGAGCTGTTCGCCGTCCGGGGAGAGGGCGGCGTCGGTGGCCCACAGGTCGACGGCCGCGACCGGCTTGAAGATGTTGCTCCCCGAGGACGACAACCTGGCCGGCCCCTCGTACAGATGGCCGCCGTCCTCCTTCTTGTCGACGATGTAGACGCGCCCGTCCTTGGGGTCCACCACCATCGACTCGGCGTCCCGCGCCCCGTCGGAGTACTTCACGACGTACTGCGTGGCCCGCACGGTCCGGTCCACGAGCTTCTTCGGCTCCGGCAGCGCGTAGATCCACACGTAGGGCCAGGTCCCGCCGAGGTTGTCGCCGATGTCGCCGACGTAGATCCGGCCGTCCGGCCCGATCGAGACGGCCTCGACGTCACGCGGGGTGCCGATGCCGCTGAGCGTGATCCGGGCGAGGGTGCGGCCCGTCGCGCTGTCGACGGCGTAGAGGTACGGCCCGTCGTCGCTGTCGTTGTGGGTCCAGTAGACGCCCTTGTGCAGGTGCGAGGCGGCGAGGCCGCTGGACTCGGTGATGCGCGGGTCCTTGATCCGGAAACTCGCGTCGCCGTCCGCGGCGGGCGAGGCGGAGGCGGCGGGCGCGGCGAGGGCACCCACGAGCAGGGCCCCGGCGAGGAGGGCGAACGGTCGGCGCATGGCGTCAAGCCTGCCATCCCGCCCGGCACTTCACGGCGGGTGGTCGGTGCGGGCCGGCGCCGGACGGTCCTGGACCGGCCTCCGGACCTCCTCGCACCGCACGCGGCCGGACCGTGGAGGGGCCGTGGAGGGGCCGCGGGCCGACCCGTGGGGTGGGCCGTCTCACATTCCACCGGGCCGTCCGCCGTTCCCCGCGCCCACCCCCGTCGGCCATCATGAGCGCATGCTCAGGTTCATGCCCGTCGGCGATTCCATGACCATCGGCAGCGCGGGCGAGCACACCTGGCGCTACCGGCTGTGGCAGCATCTGCGCACCACCTACGGCGGCCCGTTCGCGCTGGTCGGACCACGCGAGGCGCTCTACGACAAGGCGCTGGACGCACCCGTCTCGTACGAGTACGCCGACCCCGACTTCCCCCGCGCCCACCTGGCCGGCTGGGGCGAGGGCTGGCAGCACCTGGCCCCGCTGATAGGGGACGCGGTGCGCGCGAGCGGGGCGGACGTGCTGCTCGTCTCCCTCGGCCTGATCGATCTGGGCTTCTACACCGATGCCGAGCAGACGGCGGAGAACACGGTGCGGTTCGTGACCCGGGCGCGGGAGGCCCGGCCCGGGGTGCGGATGGTGCTGCTGCCGGTGATACCCAACGTCCGCGCCACGACCGACGCGCTCTTCGCGGCGGAGGTCGCCCGCTTCAACGAGCTGCTCGCCAAGACCGTCGCCGACCTCGACGAGCCCGGCTCCCCGCTCCTCCTCGCCTCCGTCCCCGAGTCCTACGACATCGCTCTCGACACCTACGACGGCACCCACCCCAACGCCTCCGGCGAGCACAAGCTGGCGGCGGCGTTCGCGGGGGCGATGCATCAGGCCTGGGGCTGGGGCGGCGAGTACACCGCCAGGGTCTGAGCGCGGGCGGGGTCGCATTTTCGGGGGGGCATATGCGGGTATCGACTTTCCCGGCCACGAGAACGGCTTCTGCCCCGACGTCGCCGAACTGCGCGAGGGCGCCACGAAGGACGCCGAGGGCCGCTGGCGGTACGAGGATGTCGAGTTCGTCGCCGAGGTCATCTCGAAGGGGACCGCTCAGAACGACTACGGGCCGAAGAAAACCGCGTACGCGCTGGCCGAGGTGCCGCTCTACCTCATCGTCGACCCCTACCAGGGTCGGTGTCACGCCTACACGCATCCAAGGACGGCGACTACCACACCGAGACCCGGGTCGACTTCGGGGCGGACGTCGATCTCACCGGCACCGTGCTCGACCTGGTCCTGAAGACCGACAACTTCCCCTGCGACTGACCCCTCCCCCCGCCCGGGGTCGTCCCCTTGCTTCGAGCGCACTCCAGCACGTTGGCTTGTGTCCATGGAATACACGCAGCTCGGACGCACCGGACTCAAGGTCGCTCGGCTGGTCCTCGGGACCATGAACTTCGGTCCGCAGACCGGCGAGGCCGACAGCCACGCGATCATGGACGCGGCGCTGGACGCCGGCATCAACCTCTTCGACACCGCCAACGTCTACGGCTGGGGCGCGGACAAGGGCCGGACGGAGACCATCATCGGCAACTGGTTCGCCAAGGGCGGCGGCCGGCGCGAGAAGACCGTCCTCGCCACCAAGGTGTACGGCGACATGACGCTCGACGACCGCCCGGTCTGGCCCAACCACGACAAGCTCTCCGCGGTCAACATCCGGCGGGCCGTGGAGGCCTCGCTGAAGCGGCTACAGACGGACCACATCGACCTCTACCAGTTCCACCACGTCGACCGGAACACCCCGTTCGAGGAGATCTGGCAGGCGATGGACGTCCTGGTGCAGCAGGGCAAGGTCCTCTACGTCGGATCGAGCAACTTCGCCGGGTACAAGATCGCCCAGGCCAACGAGATCGCCGCCCGCCGCGGGTCCTACGGCCTGGTCAGCGAGCAGTGTCTGTACAACCTCGCCGAGCGGCGCGCCGAGATGGAGGTCGTTCCGGCCGCGCGGGAGTACGGGCTCGGCGTCATCCCCTGGTCCCCGCTGCACGGCGGGCTGCTGGGCGGGGTGCTGAAGAAGCAGGCGGAGAGCGGGCGCCGGGCCGGCGGCCGGGCCGCCGAGACCCTGGCCGACCCCGCCGGGCGGGCACGGATCCAGGCCTACGAGGACCTGCTCGACAAGCACGGGCTGGCCCCGGGCGAGGTGGCGCTGGCCTGGCTGCTGACCCGGCCGGGGGTGACCGGCCCGATCGTCGGACCGCGCACGGGCGAGCAGCTGGAGTCCGCGCTGCGGGCGGTGGAGCTGGAGCTGAGCGAGGAACTGCTGGCGTCGCTGGACGAGATCTTCCCGGGCCCGGGGCCGTCTCCGGAGGCGTTCGCCTGGTGAGACGTCCGGTGAGGGCGTCCGGAGGGCGTCCGCCGAGGCGCCTGACGGGACGCGTGCCGGACGGGCGTTCGACGAGGGGCCCGGCGAGACGCCGGTGAGGGCGTGTCCCGGGTGTCCGTGCCCCGCGTGCCCTACTGGTTCAGGGCGGCCGCCAGGGCCACGACGATGAACATCACCACGAGTACGACGGCCATGATGCGGTTGCGGGTCTTCGGGTCCACGTGGTCGAGGGTATCCGGGGGCGGGCGGCGGAGCTGTCCCGCCCCCGTCCCGGCCGCCCTGCCCCGGCCGCCAGGCTCCGGTGGTCAGGCTCCGGTGGTCAGCGGGACAGTTCCCAGTGGGCCACCGTCTCGTAGCGGGGGCGCTCGCCGGGGACGCCCGCGGCGGGGAGGCGGCTGCGGACCAGGCTGAGGGTGCGCACCTCCCAGGCGCGGCCCTCGAAGGTCTCCAGCGCCCTCACGTACGGGCGGAGGTCGGTCGCCCGCCGGCCGCTCCGGGCCAGCGTGACATGCGCCCGGTAGGCCCTCCCGGCGTCCCCGGGGGCGCCGGGCACCCGCGCCTTGCGGCCCGCCGCCTCCGTCCGCCCGGCCAGCAGCCGCAGCGCGGCCACGTCCCCGGACGCGCCCGCCCACAGCGCCCGGTCGCCGAAGCGGCCGGCGCCGTGCAGGGCGAGCGGGAAGGGGGCGGCGCGGCCGGCGGCCCGGGCCAGCCGGGCGGACAGCTCCGGCACGGTCCCCTCGTCGACCTCCCCGTAGAACGCCAGCGTGAAGTGCCACCCGGACCGCTCGGTCCAGCGCAGCGCGTCCGCGCCCGGCAGGCTCCGCAGCTCCGCCGCCCGCGCGGCCGCGGCCAGTTCCTCGACCGCCTCCGCCGGCGGCAGCACCGCCGCGAACAGTCGCATGACGACGCCACCTCTCTCCGACCGTCTTGCCGGACCGCCTTGCCGGACCGTCTCCTCAGACCGCCGCGCCGCGCGGGCACAGCCGCACCCGCGGTCCGCCCTGCCACGTCACCCGCACCCGCTGGTTGCCGACCCGGAGCAGAGTGACGGCCACCGTGGCCGCCGCCGCCAGCGAGACGAGGCCACCGGCCGCGAAGCCGACGCGCGCGCCGAAGGTGTCGGTGGCCCAGCCGACCAGGGGCGCGCCCACCGGCGTACCGCCCATGAAGACCATCATGAACAGGGACATCACCCGGCCCCGCATCGCGGGGTCGGTGGTCATCTGCACGGACGTGTTCGCGGTGACGTTCACCGTCATGCCGAAGATGCCGATCGGCACCATGAACAGGGCGAACAGCCACAGCTCGGGGGCGACCGAGGCCACCACCTCCAGTGTGCCGAAGCCGAGGGCCGCCGCGAGCAGCACCCGCAGCCGGGCCGTGCCGCGCCGGGCCGCGAGCAGCGCGCCGATCAGCGAGCCGACCGCCATCAGCGTGTTGAACAGGCTGTACGCGCCGGCGCCCGCGTGGAAGATGTCGTCGGCGTAGGCGGAGAGCCAGACCGGGAAGTTGAAGCCGAAGGTGCCGATGAAGCCGACCAGCACGATGGGCCAGACCAGTTCGGGCCGTCCGGCGACGTACCGCAGCCCCTCTCGGAGCTGGCCCTTGCCGCGCGGCGCGCGCCGGATCTCGTGCAGCTCGCGGGAGCGCACGAGGAGCAGGCCGGCGATCGGGGCGAGGAAGGAGACGCCGTTGAACAGGAACGCCCAGCCCGTGCCGACCCCGGTGATCAGCACACCGGCGACGGCCGGGCCGACCAGCCGGGCGGACTGGAAGTTGGCGGAGTTGAGGCTGATGGCGTTCTGGAGCTGGTCCGGTCCGACCATCTCGGGCACGAAGGTCTGCCGCGCCGGGTTGTCCATGACCGTGGCGAGTCCGACGGCGAAGGCGACCACGTACACGTGCCACACCTGGACGTGGCCGGAGAGCGTGAGCACGGCCAGGACCAGGCCGGCGACGCCCATCGCGGACTGGGTGAACAGCAGCGTGGGCCGCTTGGGCAGCCGGTCGACGAGGACACCGCCGTACAGGCCGAACAGCAGCATCGGCAGGAACTGCAGGGCCGTGGTCACGCCGACGGCGGTGGAGGAGCCGGTGAGGCTCAGCACCAGCCAGTCCTGGGCGATGCGCTGCATCCAGGTGCCGGTGTTGGAGACGACCTGGCCGATGAAGAACAGGCGGTAGTTGCGGATGCGCAGCGAGCTGAACATCGACGCCTTGCGGGGATCGGCGGGCGTCCGGGGCCCGGCGGGGGGCCCTGACTCGGCCGGCGTCCGCGCCTCGACGGGCGTCCGGGTTTCGAGGGGCGCCGGAGCTTCGGCGGGCGTCCGCGACGGGGGCGGGGAGGAGTCGTGGGTGGCTGGTGCGGGGGCGGAGTCTGCTCCGGGTCCCGAACTCAAAAGGGCTCGCCTCCTCGGGCGTGACGACGGGTGCGGGGGGTGTGGGGGTGCGGGGGGGGAGGGCGCCGGTCGGGTGCCGCGGTGGGCCCGGAGGCCGGGCCGGGTGCCCGTCCGGGGAGGGTCACAGGTGCGCGAGCTTCTCCAGGACGGGGGCGGCGGCGCGGAGTCTCGCCCACTCGTCCTCGTCGAGGCCCTCGATCAGGTGGGCGAGGAACGCGTTCCGCCGGCGCCGGCTCTCCGCGAGCATGACGGTGGCCCGCTCGGTCGGCCTGACGACCTTCTGCCGACGGTCCTCGGGGTGCGGCTCCAGGCTCACCAGACCCTTGGTCTCGAGGAGGGCGACGATGCGGGTCATCGACGGCGGCTGGACGTGCTCCTTGCGGGCCAGCTCACCCGGGGTGGCCGAACCGCACACCGCCAGGGTGCCGAGCACCGACATCTCGGTGGGGCTCAGCGACTCGTCGACCCGCTGGTGCTTGAGTCGACGCGACAGGCGCATCACGGACGAGCGCAAAGCGCTCACGGCGGCGGCATCGTCGCCATGGGTGAGGTCAGGCATGCTCGTTAGCGTAACTCATTACTTTGGCTAAAGACCACTCGTGTGCGCGTCCGGCGTGGTGACTCCGGCCACTGCCGGCCCGGCGGCGCACACACGCACACCCTCCCCGCACCAAAACAACAGAACGAGACGAATCACCCGTACGAGTGACATGGGAGCAGAAAACCTTCCACCACCCCCACGGATCCGGCCACCCTCGTGGCCATGGGGACCAGCGTGCTCAGCCTGCGCATGGACGGGGAACTGCTCGACCGGCTACGGCGCCGGGCGGCCAAAAGAGGAATGAGCGTCCAGGACTACGTGGTCCGGACGCTCGTTCGTGACGACTTCGACGAGCGATTCCAGGACGCCGTCGAGAGGACGGAGGAGTTCTACGGCGACGACGGGGAGCCGGCCGCGGTCGGCTCCCCGTAGACGGGCCGGCCGCGGACGGCTCCCGGTGGGCGGCGGGCGGACCGCCCCGTGATCAGGTCAGGCCCAGCGCCGGCATCAGGTAGTAGAAGCCGAACACCGCCGCGACGACGTACAGCGCCACCGGCACCTCGCGCCACCGGCCCGCGGCCAGGCGCAGCACCACGAAGGTGAGGAAGCCCATCCCGATGCCGTTGGTGATGGAGTACGTGAACGGCATCATCAGCATCGTCACGAACGCCGGGACGGCGATCGTGTAGTCCGCCCAGTCGATGTCCTTGATCGAGTGGGACAGGATCAGGAAGGCCACCGCGATCAGCGCGGGCGTGGCCGCCTGGGACGGCACCATCGTGGCGACCGGGGTGAGGAAGAGCGCCGCGGCGAACAGCAGCCCGGTGACGACGTTGGCGAAGCCGGTGCGCGCGCCCTCGCCGACGCCCGCCGTGGACTCCACGAAGCAGGTGGTGGCCGAGGAGGAGCTGGCGCCGCCCGCGGCGACCGCGATGCCGTCGACGAAGAGCACCTTGTTGATGCCGGGCATCTGGCCGTCGGCGTCGGTCAGCTTGGCCTCGTCACCGATGCCCATGATCGTGCCCATCGCGTCGAAGAAGGTCGACAGCAGCACGGTGAAGACGAACAGGACGCCGGTCAGCACGCCGACCTTGTCGAAGCCGCCGAACAGGCTGACCTTGCCGAGCAGCCCGAAGTCGGGGGTGGCGACCGGATTGCCGGGCCACTTGGGAGTGGTCAGGCCCCAGGAGGGGATCGTGGCGGTGGCGTCGATGATCAGTGCGAGGACCGTCATCGCGACGATCGAGATCAGGATCGCGCCGGGCACCTTGCGCACGATCAGCGCGAGGGTGAGCAGCGCGCCGAGGACGAAGATCAGCACCGGCCAGCCGTTGAGGTGGCCGTCCGCGCCGAGCTGGAGCGGCACGGTGGTGTGCGCCTCGTCCGGGATGCGGCTGACGAAACCGGAGTCGACCAGCCCGATGATCATGATGAACAGGCCGATGCCGATCGAGATGCCCTTGCGCAGCCCGAGCGGCACGGCGTTCATCACGCGCTCCCGCAGGCCCGTGGCGACCAGCAGCATCACCACGAAGCCGGCCAGCACCACCATGCCCATCGCGTCCGGCCAGGACATGCGGGGGGCGAGCTGGAGGGCGACGACCGTGTTGACGCCGAGGCCGGCGGCCAGCGCGATCGGGACGTTGCCGATGACACCCATGAGCAGTGTGGTGAACGCGGCGGTGACGGCGGTGGCGGTGACCATCTGGCCGTGGTCCAGCTGGTGCCCGTACACGTCCTTCGCGCCGCTCAGGATGATCGGGTTCAGCACGAGGATGTACGCCATCGCGAAGAACGTGGCGAAACCGCCGCGGATCTCGCGGGGCAGGGTGCTGCCGCGTTCGGAGATCTTGAAGTAGCGGTCGAGGGGGCCGGTGGCGGAACGACCGCCGGGCTGCCCGGGGGCGGGGACCTTGGCGGGAGCCGAGGTGGGCATGCGGACCTCAGGGGATGCGGGGTCGGGGAAGGGGAGTGTTCGGGTCGGGCCGACGTGCGCCGCCCCGGGTTCCCCCGGGACCGCGCACGTCACACCACCGAAGAGTGGCGCCTCGGGGGGTGTCCGGGGCCTCTTCGGAGGTTCGTACGAACGAATACAGCCAGACGTCAACAGTTTCAGTATGAACATATGAACGAGAAAAGGCTATCTCCGCGCGTAGACCTCCTCGCCGGTCCCGCGCCGGTGCCTCGCCGGACCTCATGGCAGGCCCCGCCGGTGTCCGCGCGCGCTCCGGGCGGGGCCCCGCCCTCCCGGCCTCGTAAGCTGTGCGCATGGCGAAGTGGACTCCCCAGCACGAGGCGCCCGAGCCCCTGGAGGGGCCCGTGGTCGCCACCATCACCGGCGGCACGATCCTGTGGTTCGTCCTCTTCCTGGTACAGCTCCCGTTCTACGGCTGGTTCGACGACCACGGGCACACGTGGTGGGTGTGGACGTGCCTGGCCGGGGGTGGTCTCGGGCTGATCGGCGTCTGGTACGTGCGCAGGCGGGACGCCGCGATCAAGCGGGACGCCGCCCGCAAGGAGGCCGGCACCGCCGCCGACTGAGCCGTGGTCGCCGCGTCTCCTGAGCCGTGACCGCTACCGCCGACCGAGCCGTGACCGGTTCGCCTCCTGAGCCGGAACCGGTACCGCCGCCTGAGCCTGCGGTACCAAGCGGCTCGCCCCGCCTGCAACCACCGCACGAGGGCCCTTTGCCCCGCGCTCCTCCCCAGGTCGGATTTGTCACCTGGTGCGGAGGTGAACGCACCGGCCCGCACGTACCGTCGAAGACATGACCGATATCGACGCGGCTGCCGGACTCGACCCCGTGCACCCGGTGCCGCCGCCCGGACGCGAGCGCGGGCTGACCGCCGCGGAGGTCGCGGAACGCGTCTCGCGCGGTGCGGTCAACGACGTTCCCGTGCGCAGCAGCCGGACTTTCGGCGAGATCGTCCGCGCCAACGTCCTCACCCGGTTCAACGCGATCATCGGGCTGCTCTGGCTGATCATGCTGTTCGTGGCACCTGTGCAGGACAGCCTGTTCGGGTACGTGATCCTCGCCAACACCGGCATCGGCATCATCCAGGAGTGGCGGGCCAAGAAGACCCTGGACTCGCTCGCGGTGATCGGCGAGGCCCACCCGGCCGTGCGCCGGGACGGGCGCACCACCCAGGTCGCCACCTCGGGGATCGTGCTGGACGACGTCCTGGAGATCGGCCCCGGCGACAGAATCGTCGTCGACGGGGTGTGCGTCGAGACCGACGGCCTGGAGATCGACGAGTCGCTGCTGACCGGCGAGGCCGATCCCGTCGACAAGCAGCCCGGCGACCCGGTGATGTCGGGCAGCTTCGTCGTCGCGGGCGGCGGCGCGTTCCGCGCGACCCGGGTCGGCCGGGAGGCGTACGCCGCCCAGCTCGCCGAGGAGGCCTCCCGGTTCACCCTGGTCCACTCCGAGCTGCGCACCGGCATCTCGACCATCCTCAAGTACGTGACCTGGATGATGGTGCCGACCGCGCTCGGCCTGGTCGTCAGCCAGCTCGTGGTCGAGCAGCACGGCTTCAAGGACTCCGTCGGCCGCACGGTCGGCGGGATCGTGCCGATGGTCCCCGAGGGCCTGGTGCTGCTCACCTCCGTCGCCTTCGCGATCGGCGTGATCCGGCTCGGCCGCAAGCAGGTCCTCGTGCAGGAGCTGCCCGCGATCGAGGGGCTGGCCCGTGTCGACACCGTCTGCCTGGACAAGACCGGCACCCTCACCGAGGGCGGCATGGACGTCACCGAGCTGCGGCCGCTCCAGGGGGCCGACGAGACGTACCTGCGTACGGTGCTCGGCGCGCTCGGCGCCTCCGATCCGCGCCCCAACGCCTCCCTCCAGGCGCTCATCGACGCCTACCCGGACAGCGCGGGGTGGACATGCGTCGAGGCGCTGCCGTTCTCCTCCGCCCGCAAGTACAGCGGCGCCTCCTTCGAGGAGCCGGACGGCGGGACCGGCACCTGGCTGCTGGGCGCCCCCGACGTGCTGCTCGGCCCCGACGACCCGGCCCTCACCGAGACCGTCCGGCTCAACGAACAGGGGCTGCGGGTCCTGCTGCTGGCCGGCACCGACCGCGCGCTGGACGACCCCGCGGTGGCGGCGGGCGTGCGGCCGGCCGCGCTGGTCGTGCTGGAGCAGCGGCTGCGCCCGGACGCCGCCGACACCCTGCGCTACTTCGCCCGGCAGGACGTGCACGCCAAGGTGATCTCCGGCGACAACGCGGTCTCGGTGGGCGCGGTGGCCGGCAAGCTGGGCCTCACCGGGGAGGTGCTGGACGCCCGCGGACTGCCCGAGGACCGCGCGGAGATGGCGAAGGCGCTCGACGGCGCCACCGTCTTCGGGCGGGTCACCCCCCGGCAGAAGCGGGACATGGTCGGCGCCCTCCAGTCCGACGGGCACACGGTCGCCATGACCGGCGACGGCGTCAACGACGTGCTCGCGCTCAAGGACGCCGACATCGGCGTCTCGATGGGGTCGGGCTCGGAGGCCACCCGGGCGGTCGCGCAGATCGTGCTGCTCGACAACAGCTTCGCCACCCTGCCGTCGGTGGTCGCCGAGGGCCGCCGGGTCATCGGCAACATCACCCGCGTCGCCACCCTGTTCCTGGTCAAGACGGTGTATTCGGTGCTGCTCGCGGTGCTGGTGGTGTGCGCGCGGGTGGAGTACCCGTTCCTGCCCCGGCACCTGACGCTGCTGTCCACCCTCACGATCGGCGTCCCGGCGTTCTTCCTGGCCCTCGCCCCCAACACGGAACGCGCCCGTCCGCACTTCGTACGACGGGTGATGCGGTACGCGATCCCGGGCGGGGTGCTGGCCGCGGTCGCCACGTTCGTGACGTATCTGCTCGCCCGCCACCACTACAGCGGACCCGGCTCCCTCCAGGCGGAGACCAGCGCGGCGACACTCACGCTGTTCCTGATCTCGCTGTGGGTGCTGGCGATCGTCGCCCGCCCCTACACCTGGTGGCGCGTGGTGCTGGTGGCCGCGATGGGGGCCGCGTTCCTGGTGGTCCTCGTGGTGCCCGGGCTCCAGGTGTTCTTCGCGCTGCGGCTGGTCGGCCTGTGGATGCCGTGGGTGGCGGTCGGCATCGCGGCGCTCGCCTCGGCCGTGCTGGAGCTGGGCTGGCGGCGGGTGGACCGGGCGGGGCCCCCGCGCGGTCCCGGGGAGGGACCGCGCGGGGGCCCCGCGGCACGACTGCTCGCAACGAGCAGATCGCTTGTCGCTACTGCTGCTACTGCACGTCGACGGCGTCGCCCGAGGAGCTGACCGCGGGGGTCGTCGAGGTGCCGGCGAAGCTGTAGCGGAAGGTGCCGTCGGCGGAGGCCGTGACCGTCGTCTTCAGGGCGCCCTTGCTGCCGGACTTGATGGTCTTCAGGGTGCTGTAGGAGCTGCTGCCCTTCTTCTTGAACTGCAGCTTCACCGACTGCACGGTGTAACCCGCGTAGGCGTCGGTGTCCCAGTTGGCGCGGCTGAGGGTGCCGGTGACCGTGATGGTCCTGCCCTTCTTCACCGGCTCCGGCGAGGCGTTGACGGTGAGCTTGGAGTAGCGCTGGAGGTTCGGCGCGGCGAAGCCGTCCTTCTCGGCGACGCCGACCTTGCTCAGGTCCAGGTTCGGGTCGGTCGGGTCCTGCCCGTTGAACGCGACGGCGAAGGCGTCCGCCTTCCACGCGCCGGCGTCCTCGTTGAGCAGGTCGTCGACCGGGGAGACGACGATCGTCTCGGTGCACTTGGCGACCGTGGACGAGGAGACCGTGCAGGTGGCCGGGTCGTCGCTGGAGAGCTCGTAGTCGGAGTCGGCGTAGCTGGTGCCGCGGTAGAGGTCGACGCCGGCGAAGAAGTCGTCGGCGGTGACGTCGACGCCGGTGCCGTGGGTGACGGTGAAGGTGACCGGCACGCTCACCTTCTTGGAGATACCGGCGACGATCGCCTTGCCCTTGTTGACGACCACGTTCGAGAAGGTGGCGTTCAGGCTGTACGGGGTGCCGGAGGTGCCGGTCCTGCCGGTCCTGGCGGAGTTGGTACCGGCGCTCTGGCCCGCGTCCAGGACCTTGGCCGCGTCCGAGTGGTCGGGCGTGGCGGGGCCGTCGGCGTGTGCGGCCGGGACGGCGAGGGCGGAGAGGGCCAGGGCGCCGGAGACGGCGGCCACGGTGGCGCGTATGCGCATGCGGTTTCCCCAAGTGGAGAAAGGGGGTCCACGGTGTGATCACGTGGGCCCGAGGTTGACGTGAGTCCGATTGACTCGCTGATCAGATGCGCGGGAGGCGGGGAGGGTTGCCCCCGCCGTGGATATTTTGCGAACACGTTGCGAAGATCGTCGCCGGGCGCGCCCCTGTCAGGGGCGCGGGGAACCGCGCGAGACGAGGCGAAGCCCCCTGCCGGGGTCCGAGGGGCGGAGCCCTTCGGAGGGACGGGAAGGGCAGGGGCGGCGGGGACGGGAAAATCCGTGCGCACCCCCGTCCGCCCGCCCCCTGCCCCTCAGTCGAACCAGCGGTCCCGGGCCAGTTCCCCCGTGCGGCTGGGGTCCTCCAGCAGCGCCGCCACCTCGAACCGCCGCGGCCACTGCCCCGCCGCCCACGCCAGCCCCGCCGCGACCCCCTCCAGCGTCGCCGCGTGCACCACCCCGTCCCTGGTCCGGCGCCAGTCGAGGCCGACCCCGTCCACGACGAGCTCCTCGTGCTCGACGTACGTGTGTGGCGTGCTCGCGCCCAGCAGCACCCGCACGGACCCCGGAACGTCGTGTTCCGTCCCCTCTGACCCGACCTCCCCCGTCACGGACTCGCTCAGCCGCCGCACCTGGAACAGCTCGGCCAGCTCGGCGGCCAGCACGGGCCGCACCGGCAGCAGCGGCACCCCCTCGGTGAACGGCAGAAGATCCGGCGAGTCGACCACGACGGCGTCGGCCGCGTCGACCACGACCACCTCCCCGTCCACCACCGCCCGCACCTCGTCCGGCAACGTCACCCGCTCGGGGTCCAGTTCGGCCAACGCCCCGTACAGCCCGTGCAACTGGGCCGCGGAGACCGGTCGTGACGGATCGGCGAGGCGGTCGAGGAGCTCGGCCGCGCCACCCGGCTCGTCCAGCAGCGCGGCCACGGACGTGCGCACGCCCAGCGCCCGCAGCACCTGCTCGTCCTCGAAGCCGCTCGCGTCGGCCTCGTCGTACAGGCCGTGCAGCAGCGGATCGCCGCCGGCCGCGCGCAGCCCGGCGGGGCGGCGGCCGTCGAGCACGGGGTGCCCGCGCAGCCACCACGCGGTGTACGGCCGTACGACCTCGTGCGTGCCGTCCGGCAGCAGGACCCGCACGGGCTGGGTGAGCGCGTCCCGCAGCGGCGGCCGGGCGAGCAGGGCGAGCGCCTCGGGCCAGTGGTCGTCGTCGACGAGGTCCAGGTCGCGCACGGCGACGATCTCGGTGGCGACCGGCGGCACGGGTCCCTCGGGCAGCCCGTCGAGGACGTCCTCGCACCACACGTCGACGGCGTCGAGCAGCCCCGCGTCGTCGGGCTCGGCGAAGTCGCCCTCGCGCGGCTCCAGTTCGTCCGGGTCGAGGACGACATCGGTGGCGCGCACGAGCTGGAAACCGGCCAGCACCCCGCAGGCGGCGAGCGGCTGCTCGCCCCAGCGCTCGGCCAGTTCGGCGTCGACGAGGGCGAGTTCGTCCTCGCGCATGACGGCGGCGAACGGGCTGCCGGGCAGCACGAGTTCACCGGCGGGCGCGGGCTCGCCGTCCTCGTCGGGCAGGGCGAGCGCGCCGAGCCAGGGTTCGTCGCCGGGCTCCAGGTTCGCGTCTCGGACGAGGGCGAGGACGGTGTCGGCGAGTTCCTCGGGGTCGAGCCCGTCCTCGTCCCAGCCGGGGGCCTCGCCGTCCAGGGAGGCGGCGACGGCGGCCCGCACCTGCGGGGTGGTGAGCACGGCGCGCGGGGTGGCGGGCAGCGCGCCGAGCTTCTCCAGGAGGGGGTGGGCGGCGTCGGGGTGGGCGACCTTCAGCCCGAGCCGGGCCAGCGTCGCCGGGTCGACCCCGGGGCCGTCCGCGGCGGGCAGCAGCACCTGGCGGGGGCCGATCGTGGTACGGCCGTCGGCGAGCGGGACGGGCAGCCCGGTGAGCCGGTCGGGGTCTACGCCCGCGAGGCTGTCGTAGAGCCGACGCCACCAGCCGGGGTCCTTCTCCAGGCCGGCGAGCCGGTCCACCGCCTCGGTCAGCGGCACCCGCGCCACGCCGAGCGTGCGCAGCTCCACGCGCCGCTCCAGACCGGCGGGGAGCAGTCCGGTGAGTACCTCGGCGAGCACGCGCACGGTGTCGGCGCCGGCGCCCTCGACGACCTCGGCGTCCCGGGGCCGCAGCGCCTCGGGCAGCGTGTCGTCGTCCTCCCCCGCGTCCGCGTGCGCGGTGGGCGGGTCGGCGGGCGGCAGGAAGGCGGTGCGGGGCAGCCGGTCGAGGATCGCCCGGCGCAGCGCGCCGTCCAGTTCGCCCTTGCCGAGCGGGCCGGGGACGAGGCTCAGGATGCCGTCGCCGACCGGCCGCCAGCCGGCGAGGAGTTCGGCGTAGGCGTCGGCGGCGCGCTCGACGAGGAAGTCGGTGAGCGGTCCGGGCGCGGCGTGCCGGCGGGTGCTGTCCAGCGGGAGCGAGGCGATGAGCAGCGCGGGGACGCCGAGCGGTTCGTCGCTGGGGGTGGGGGCGTGCACGACGGGGCTGGTGCGGGGCGCGGCCGGGCCGCCGTCGGCGTCGACGGGCACGGCCCAGGTGACCGACCAGTGCGGCCGCAGCCGTTCCTCGACGGGCCGGTCGGCGAGCAGGGCCGGGTCGAGGGGGCCGTGGCCGCCGGCGGTGCGCCAGCGGGTGGTGCCGTGCCGGGTGTCCTCGACGACGGTGTGCGCCCCGTCGGCGCGCCTGCGCAGGGTGCGGGCCTCCTCCTGGCCGCTCTCGACGACGACCTCCTCCAGGCCCGGCAGGGCGAGCAGCAGGGCGTCGTCGACGGCGTCGAGCAGCCGCTCGGCGAGATCCTCGGCGGCGGGATCGCGCAGCGGGAGGACGACGACGGTGTCGTACGGCTCCGGGGCGCGGCCCTCGGCGGCGAAGGGCAGCCGGAGGAGGGGGACGTGGCCGTCGCGGCGGCGGATCTCGTCGCCGAGGCCGGGGCTGTGCCGTGCGGTGTCGGAGGCGAGGTCGCGGGCCTCGGCGAGGGACCAGCGCACGCCGCCGTGCCGGCCGAGGACGGCGGGCTCGTCGCTGACGGCGAGCACGGCGGCGAAGCCGACGCCGAACCGGCCGACGGCGCCGGGGGCCCCGTCCCGCTTGGCGGAGGCGCGCAGGGTGGCGAGCGACTCGACGCCGGTGGCGTCCAGCGGGGCGCCGGTGTTGGCGGCGGCGAGGACGCCGTCGCGCAGGGTGAGGCGGAGCCGGCCGGGGACGCCGGCGCGGGCGGCCGCGTCGGCGGCGTTCTGCGCGAGTTCCACGACGAGGCGGTCGCGGTAGCCGCCGAGGACGAGGTCCTCCTCGGCGTTGGCGTCCTCGCGGAAGCGGGCGGGGCTGGTGGCCCACGCGTCCAGCACGCCGCGCCGCAGGCGGGCGGTACCGAACGGGTCCGCGCCTTCCGGCGCCGGCCGCACGAAGTTGCTCACGCTTGACTCTCCCTCTGCGAGACGTGCGGCCCGACGCTACCGGACCGGGGGGCGGGGTGCCCGACCCCCGGTGGTCGGGGGTGCCGACCCCCGGCCGGGGGTGCCTTGCGGCGGGAGGGTGCTCGCGGCTCGGGGCGGTTCGATTCGGTGCGCCGGCGGGTGCGGGTCCGTGGGTGGCTGGTCGCGCAGTTCCCCGCGCCCCTTGGGTCTGCCGGGGCGCCGCATGGTCACGAGCGGCCCGGCGCGCCCCTGGGTGGGCCGGGGGCGCCGGCCGGTTGCCGGCGACCCGGCGCGCACCGGGGCGGGCCGGACGTGCCGGCCGGTTGCGAGTGGTACGGCACGCGTCCTCGGGGTGGTCGGGCGGGCTGCCCCGTCGGCTGGACGCGCGCCCGGGACGGGCCGGCCGGTTCGTTACGAGTGGCCGAGTTCCGTGTCCGCCGGTTCGGTCGCAGGGAGTGAGCCGGTGTCCGTCGACGGGCGCAGGGGGAAGGGGTCGAGGAGGGTTTCGTCGACGACCGGGGCCGCCGGCACCGGGGCCTTCGGCATCACCGCCGCCTCCGAGTGCCCGCCGCAGCCGTACGCGAGGGAGACGACCCGCCCGTCCGCCGGGGAGAACTCGTTGGCGCACACGCCGAACGCCTGTCCGAGCGACCCGCCGATCGGTGCGAGGAAGCCGCAGCTCGCGCACGACGCGGGCGCGGCCTGCGCCATCGGGGTCTTCGCTCCGTACGACTCCTCCCAGCGGTCGGCCGCGATGTGCAGCCCGTACCGCGAGAGGACGCGCGCCCGCCGCAGCCCGAGCTCCTCGGCGATCGCGGCGACGGAGCCGCGCAGGGGCGCGAACGGGAGGTGCGCCGGTGTGCCGGCGGTGACCTCGGCGTCCTCCGCCTCGACCAGCTCGGCCATGCCCGCGGAGACCGCGCTGTTCGGGGCCGGCTCGTCCTCGCCGGTGTACCCCGGCTCCAGCCGGAGGTCGTCCGCGTCGGTGGGCAGCAGGTCGCCGGGGCCCATGTCGCCGGGGCGCAGCCGCTCGCTCCACGGCACCCACTCGGGGGCGAGCACCGCGTCGGGGCCGGGCAGCAGGACCGCCTCGTCGACGGTGACATTCTTCGCGCGGGAAGCGCGGGCGACGGTCACCGCCCAGCGCCAGCCCCGGTAACCGAGCTCCTGGCACTCGAAGTAATGGGTGACGACGCGGTCGCCCTCGGAGACGGCTCCGGTGTGCGCGCCGACGATGCCGGGGGCGGCGGCCTCCTCGGCTGCGGCGCGGGCGAGGTCGACGGCCTCGGCGCACAGACGATCGGGGGTGCGGCTTCGCGTGCTCGCTGCGCTCACAGGTATCGCTTCTCTCCTACGCCGTCTCACGGGTGCGCCGGCCTTGGCGGGGGTGCGGACGGAGCGGACCGAAGGGCCGCGTCGACGTCCGCGCCCGATCGCACTCGGGCGCACCTTCAGCCATCCATTCTGCGGGATGGCGAGGAGGCGCGCGGCCGAGAACAACCGCCGGGGCGCGCAAGGCACGCTACCTGTTCTCGGCCGCCCGGCCCACACCGGCGCCTCCGGCGGGGACGGATCCACGGGTACGGCACGGTCACGAAAGGGGCGCGGAAAACCGCGCAAAACGGGACCAAGTCCCATACGGGGGCACAGGGGCGGAGCCCCCCGAGGACGGGAAGGGCAAGGGCGGCGGGGGGCGGGAAAAAGCCAGAGCCACACCCCGTGCCGCCCCCGCACCGCACCCCGTACCACTCCCCCCGCCGCACGCCACTCCCACCGATAGGGCCGGTAACCGCGCTACCCCGGCCCATCCCGGGGCACTATGACGGGGTGGCAGCCGCGAGGCCGCCCCGGGACACCCCCGCACAGGACCCGTCCCGGGCCGGCGAGGACCGATGCGGCGGGCCGGGCCGCGTGCGCGGTTCCGCCCGCAGGATCGGCCGCGCCCTCCACTTCCCCGTGACCGGGACCTACCGCGGCATCCGGCGCGCCACCCACGCCCAGGGCGCCGGAGAGTCCGGTCTCGCCAAACTCATCGAACTGCACGCCGTGAACGGCGCCGGCGACGTCATGGTCACCGTCGCCCTCGCCTCCACCGTGTTCTTCTCCGTCCCCACCGACGAGGCCCGCGGCCGGGTCGCCCTCTACCTCGCCATCACGATGGCCCCCTTCACGGTCCTCGCCCCCGTGATCGGCCCCCTCCTCGACCGCCTCCCGCACGGCCGCCGTGCCGCGATGGCGGCGGCCATGCTCGCCCGGGCGCTGCTCGCCCTGCTGCTGTCCGGGGCGGTCGCCACCGGCAGCCTGGAGCTGTACCCGGCGGCCCTCGGCGTACTGGTCGCCTCCAAGGCGTACGGCGTCGTCCGCAGCGCAGTCGTGCCACGTCTGCTGCCGCCCGCGTTCTCGTTGGTCAAGGCGAACTCCCGGGTGACCCTGGGCGGACTGCTGGCCACCGGTGTGGCGGCGCCGATCGGGGCGGGGCTGCAGGCGCTGGGCCCCCGCTATCCCCTCTACGGCGCCTTCCTGATCTTCGTCGGCGGCACGTTCCTGTCGTTCTCGCTGCCGCGCAAGGTCGACTCGGCGAAGGGCGAACACCTCGCCCTCCTCGCGGCGCGGAACCACGGACCCCACAGGCCCCACAGGCCCCATGAAGACCACGGGCCCCACGGGGCGCAGCCACCGCCCCCCGACACGCCCGGCCCGCCCCCCGGCTCCGCACCGACCGGAACCACACCCTCCGCCACCGCCGGTTCCGCCGCCACCGGTTCCGCCGCCGGTTCCGCCGCCGCCGGTTCCACCGCCGGTTCCGCCCGCGACGCGCCCACCGAGTACGCCACCACCGGCAAGGCCGCCCGGCGCCGTCCCGGACTGCGCACCGTCGGCAGCACCGTCATCCACGCGCTCACCGCCAACGCGTCCCTGCGCTGTCTGTCCGGGTTCCTGATCTTCTTCCTGGCGTTCCTGCTCCGCGAGCAGCCGCTGGCCGGATCGAGCGCGGCCGTCTCGCTCGGCATCGTCGGCGTCGCGGCCGGCACCGGGAACGCGCTGGGCACCATGGTCGGCGCCTGGCTGAAGGCACGGGGGCCGGAGGTCATCATCGTCACCGTGGTGGCCGTCGTCCTGGCCGTCGCGATCACGGCCGCCGTCTTCTTCGGCACGGTCCTCGTCGCCTGCCTGGCCGCGTTCGCCGGCTGCGCGCAGGCGCTGGGCAAGCTGTCGCTGGACGCGCTGATCCAGCGGGACGTGCCGGAGGAGGTGCGCACCTCCGCGTTCGCGCGGTCCGAGACGTCCCTGCAGATGGCCTGGGTGCTGGGCGGCGCGATCGGCATCGTGCTGCCGCTCAACGGCGTGCTGGGCATGTCCGTGGGCGCGGCGATCGTCGCGACCGGCCTGCTGGCGACCGTCCACCCGCTGTGGACGACGGCACGCCGTGGACCCCACGTGGGGACCACTTCGTGCGTGCCAGATAGCCTTCGCCCATGACCTCGATGCAATCCGCTGTGCGACGCCGCCGCGCCGTCGCCGCCGCCGGCGCCGTTTCCGCCGGACTGCTCCTGCTGTCCGCCTGCGACAAGCCCACCCCGAGGGCGACGATCACCGTCGGCAAGGACTCGGTCAGCTCGGAGGCTTCCTGCTACAACGACGACGACAAGGCCCTGTCGACGTCCGTGCGCGAGTCCTGCATCAAGGACAAGGACATCGAGTCGATCAAGGTCGACCCGGACGAGACGGTCCGCTTCGGTGTCGACCCGGACATCGCCGACAACAAGTGGACCGTCCTGATGAACGGCCGGCCCCTGACCGACTCCAGCACCAAGACCTACCGGACGATCCCCGGCAGCGTGTTCTTCAACGCCCAGTACGGCGCGAGCGGCAACTCGACGAAGGTGTCGATCCAGGAGGGTGACGACAACAAGGTCACCGGTCTGTGGAACTTCACGCTCGAGAAGGACTCCTGACCACGGCCCCGTCCGGCCCCGTGCCGCCGCGCGTACTGGTCGCCACCGCCGTTCCCGCGGAGCGGGACGCGGTGGCGCAGGCGTTCGACGGCACCCCGCGGGAGGTGCCGCTCCCCGCGGCCCTGCTCAACCGGTTCCTCGCCCACCCGGGCGGACCGGTGTACGACCTGCTCGCGGCCGGTGTGGGCCCCGGCCTCGCCGCCGCCTCCGCCGCCGGCGCGCTGACCGCCGCGGCGCTGCACGGCACCCCGTACGACCTGGTCGTCTCGGCCGGCATCGGCGGCGGCTTCCTGCCGGACGCGCCCCCGGTCGCCCTCGTCCTCGCCGACGAGATCACCGTCGCCGACCTCGGCGCCGAGACGGACGGGACCACCGGCCCCGGCGCGACCGGTACGCCCGGCTTCCTGCCCGTCACCGACCTCGGTTTCGGCACCGTCACCCACCTGCCGCCCGCCGCCCTGGTGCGCCGGGCCGCCGAGGCCACCGGCGCCCGCACCGGCACCGTCCTGACCGTCTCCACCGTCACCGGCACCGCCCGCCGGGCCGCCGAGCTGCGCGCCCGGCACCCGAGGGCGCTGGCCGAGGCGATGGAGGGGTTCGGCGTGGCGGAGGCGGCCGCCGCGCACCGTACACCCGTCCTGGAGATCCGCGCCGTCTCCAACCCGGTGGGCCCCCGCGACCGCGCCGCCTGGCGGATCGGCGACGCCCTCGCCGTGCTCACCGAGGCCTTCGGGAAGCTGGCGCCCGTCCTGGAGAGTTGGAATCCGCATGACGACCGCACCGACCGCGACTGAGCCCGTGTCCACCCCGGGCACCCTGCAGATCGCGTACTCCCCCTGCCCCAACGACACGTTCGTCTTCGACGCCCTCGCCCACGGCCGCGTCCCCGGCGCCCCCGCGTTCGACGTGACCTTCGCCGACATCGACCTCACCAACGGCATGGCCGAGCGCGGCGAGTTCGACGTGCTGAAGGTGTCCTACGCCGTGCTGCCCTACGTCCTCGACGAGTACGCCCTGCTCCCCTGCGGCGGCGCCCTCGGCCGGGGCTGCGGCCCGCTGGTGCTGACCAGGGAGGCGGACGCGGACCTCGCCGGGCGCACGGTCGCCGTGCCGAGCGAGCGGTCCACCGCCTACCTGCTGTTCCGGCTGTGGGCGGCGGACACCGTCGGAATCAAGGGGGGCGGGATCGCAGGGCCCTCGGCCGAGGGTGGTGGTGGGCGACGGGCGGGCGGCGTCGGCGACATCGTCGTCATGCCGTTCCACGAGATCATGCCCGCCGTGCGCGACGGCCGGGTGGACGCGGGGCTCGTCATCCACGAGGCCCGCTTCACCTACCAGGACTACGGGCTGCACAAGCTGGCCGACATGGGCGAGCACTGGGAGCGCACCACCGGGCTGCCGATCCCGCTGGGCGCGATCATCGCCAAGCGGTCGCTGGGCGCCGAGACCCTGAACCGCCTGGCCGAATCCGTGCGCACGTCCGTGCGAGCCGCGTGGGAGGACCCCGAGGTCTCCCGCCCCTACGTCCTGGAGCACGCCCAGGAGATGGACCCGGCCGTCGCCGACCAGCACATCGGGCTGTACGTCAACGAGTTCACCGCCGACCTCGGCGAGGACGGGTACGCGGCGATCCGGGGCCTGCTGGAACGCGCGGCGGCCGAGGGACTGCTCCCGCCCCTCGGCCCGGACGCGCTCGCGTTCCCCTGACGGGTACCGGTGCTTCTCTAGACGTCCAACTGATCGGCGACCGCGCGCAGCAGGCCGGCGATCTTCCTGCCGGACGCCTTCTCCGGGTAGCGGCCCTTCTCGAGCATCGGGGTGATGTTCTCGAGGAGGGTCGTCAGGTCCTGCACGATCGAGGCCAGCTCGTCCGGCTTCTTGCGCTGCGCCGCCGCGACCGACGGGGCGGGCTCCAGCAGGATCACGGAGAGCGCCTGGTCACCGCGCTGTCCGGCGACCACGCCGAACTCCACCCGCTGGCCGGGCTTGAGGGCGTCGACTCCGGCGGGGAGGACCGAGGAGTGCACGAAGACGTCACCGCCGTCGTCGCGGGAGAGAAAACCGAAGCCCTTCTCCCCGTTGAACCACTTGACCTTGCCGGTAGGCATGCCTGTCCTCGTCCTCGTACTCGTCGGAAACCGCTGTGGAGAAGTGCCGTTGACAGCACTGGGGCGGGTGCTGGGACCCGCCGGTACCCAGGCTAGTGGTTCACCGTCCGCTGACAAGACGTCACCGGGGTGTTCCCCTCGGGCTGGAACTACCCTGGTCGAGTGCGTGACAAAACCCAAACGAATTCCGCCGGAGCCGGCGAGCGGCTGATCCGCGCCGGGGCGATCGTGTTCTTCCTGGGCGCGGTGGCGACGATGATCACGGTGGCCCCGCTGCTGCTCGGCACGGAGGTGCTGCCGTCGTACATGTACGGCCTGTGCATGCTGATGGGGGTCGGCTTCCTGCTGGCCGCGGCGGGGGTGTTGCGCACGGTGGCAGAGGGCCGCCGCCGAGCCCGCGACGCCTCACGTCAAGGGGCGTGAGCGGGCGTCGTACGGCGAGTGCGGCCCCGTCGTGGCCGCTCGCGCGGTTCCCCGCGCCCCTGAGGACGAACACGAGCCACCCACCGCGCCCCCTCAGAGGCGCGGGGAGCCGCGCGAGAAGTCCCCACCCACCCGCACCCGCCCCACGACCCCACCCACCCGGGCTCTCCCGCGTCCCGAGGTCCAAGGGGCGGAGCCCTTTGGAGGGACGGGAAGGGTAAGGGCGACGGGGGCGAAGAACCTCCGGGCGAACCCCTCAGGCGGCCACCCGCACGTACTCCCCCAGCCACCCCGGGAACTCCGTCAGGTCCGTCAGGACCACATCCGCCCCGGCCCCCCGCAACTCCCGCACCCCACAGGGCCCCGTCGCGACCGCCACGGAAAGGGCCCGGGCCGCCCGGGCCCCCCGCACATCACCGACATGGTCGCCCACGTACACCCCCGCCCCGTGCGCGACCAACGCCTCCGCCTTCCGCTCCGCCCACAACCCCCCGACCACCTCGTCGGGCTCGATCCCGAGATGCTCCAGGTGGAGCCGGGCGTTGGGCTCGTACTTGGCCGTGACGACGACCGAGCGCCCCCCGGCATCCCGCACGGCCGCCATCGCCTCCCGGGCACCGGCCAACGCGAGCGTCGGCGTGACGGCGTACGCCGGGTAGATCTCCCGGTAGAGGTCGGCGACGGCGCCGATCCGCTCCGCCGGGAACCAGTTCGCCAGCTCCTCCTCCAGCGGCGGCCCGAGCCGCGTGACCGCGAGGGCGGCGTCGACGTACGTCCCCGTCCGCGCGGACAGCTCCAGGTAGCAGGCGTGGATACCCGGCCGTGAGTCGATCAACGTCATGTCCAGGTCGAATCCGACGGTCAGCGCGGAGGAGGTCATGCCCCCATCCTCGCAAACCGTTTCCCGCCACTGGCCGGGCGGCAACCCCTCAGTCCTCCTCCAGCTCCGCCACCCCCGTCACCCGGTGCAGGGGGTAGGTGCGGACCTCGTCGGCCGTGTGGTCGTAGGCCGTGACGAAGCCGCCCTCGACCTTGACCGGGGCGATGACGCGCTGGCTGGCGGCGCCCTCGGCGTTGACGTAGCCGATCCACAGCGACTCGCCGGTGAGGACGGCCGCCTGCATGGTGGCCAGGGTCTCCGCCGCCGAGGTGCGGGGCAGGGCGCCGGGGGCCGCTTCGACAGGGCCGGCGGGGCCGGCGGAGTCCCCGGAGCCTGCGGAGTCCCCGGAGCCGGCCGGGCCGGGCCGGCGGGCGGCCGTGGCGGCCCGGTCGCCCGCGCGGATCGCGCGGACCGCCGCCGCGAGCAGTGTCGTGTCCGGCACGGGCGGGCCGTCCGGCACCGGCGCGGGCGGCGTCCGCGGCGACGTGCGGTGGGCGTCGGCGCGGGTGATCAGCACGTCGCCCTCGGCGGACTCGGCGGCGGGGGCGTAGCCCATGGCCCGCAGCCCCTCCAGGAGCGTCGCCGGGTCGGCCGCCGAGGCCAGCACGGTCGGGGCGAGCGTGCGCAGCCGCAGCCCCGCCGACCGCTTGTCGGCGAGGATCTCGCGCAGCAGCGCGTCGTCGTCGCACCGCACGTACGCCGAGGCCGCGCCCACCCGCAGATGGCCGTGGCGACGGGCCACGTCGTCGATGAGGTAGGTGAGCGGCTGCGGGACCGGCGTACGGGAGTGCTCGGCGAGGAAGGCGTGCAGGTCGGAGGCGGTGCGGCCGGCGTCGAGGGCGCGGCGTACGGAGGCGGGGGTGAAGCGGTAGACGGTGGCGCCGCCCTTGGACTCGACGTCGGCCAGGACGCCGAGCACCTCGGCGAGCGGGCGCTGCAGCGGGCCCGGGGCGACGGCGGTCAGGTCGGCCTGGAGCAGCACGTGGTCGAGTGGTTCGGGCAGGAGCGGGGCGAGCAGCCGGGCGGCGTCGGCGGGTCCCTTCCCGAGGGCGAGCAGCCCGGCGGCGTCGCCGGGCCGTTCCCCGACGGTGGGCCGCCGGACGGCGTCGCCGGACGGCTGCTCGCCCTCGGCCGGCGGCAGGAGGGCGCGGCCGTGCGCGGAGAGCGCGCCCCGCCCCGTGACGCCGAGCTGTTCCGCCTCGGTGAGTGTCCACCGGGCGAGGCGGGCGCGCAGGTCGTCGGCGCCGGCGCGGTCGCCGCGCGAGGGGCGCTCCCAGGCGAGGCGGGCCAGCACGGACTCGGGGTCGGGCGCGGCGCCCTCGGGCAGTTCGGCGAGGAGCGACAGCACCCGCTGCCGTACCTCGGGGGCGGCCGAGCGGTCCAGGCCGGGGCCGAGCGCGGCGAGCGCCCGATCCTTGGTGTCCCTTCCGCCGACCAGGCCGGCCGTCCGCGTCGCCGCCAGCCAGGCGCCGGCGAGCGAGGCCCAGCGCTCGGCGGCGGGCAGCCGCAGCCATTCGTCGGACGCGGGCGTCGGCGCGTACCGCTCCTCGGCCTCGCCGTCGGAGGCGAGCAGCCCGGCCGCGTAGGCGAGTTCCAGCCAGAAGGCGGCGTCCGGTTCGGACACGTCGAGGGTGACGGCGGTCCGCTTGAGGTCGCGCACGCTGAGCCCGCCCGCGCGCAGCACGGCGGGGCCGCCGCCGTCCCACGCCTTGAGCAGTTCCTCGACGGTAGCGAGGGCGGTGTGGGCCTGCCCGGCCGCCGTCGCGTCCACCACCTGGGGGCGGTGGGTGGCGGCCGCGGCCGGTGCGGGCGGCAGGGGTTCGGCTCTCCGGTGCGCGCGGCCGGCCCGCAGGTGGAGGGCGACCTCGCGGGGCAGGACGACGGTGCCCGGTGCCGTGGGCAGCAGCAGGCCGCGGTCGAGCAGCGTGCGCAGCCGGGGCGCCGGGTCGGCGGTGACCTGGCCGTAGGGCGGGCCCCAGACCAGGCGAGAGAGGACGTCGAGGGAGTCGGCGGGGATGTCGTCGAGGAGGGCGGACATGTGGGTGCGGTCGGTGAACAGGCCGGTCAGCGCGGCGATGGCGGAGACGGTGTCGGCGGTCGTGGGCAGCCCGACGGCGGTGAGGATCTCCTGCATCCGGACCGGGGACATCCCGGCGGCGGCCTCGGCGACGGTCGGGCCGAGGCCGGTGGCGGACGGGGCTTGCGGGGAGGGGGCGAGGAGTTCGCGGGCGGTGCGGACGAGGCGGAGCCGGTCGTCGGGCCCCCAGAGCAGGGCCTGGTCGCGAAGGGCGGCGACGGCGGCGGGCAGGGCCCGCTCGACGTCGCGGTGACGGTCGCCGCCGTCGCCCTCGCCGCCGCCACCGCCGTCGTCGCCGGCCATGAGGGTGCGCAGTTCCTGGTACGACGCCGGGTCGGGGGCGACGGCGAGGGCTTGTGCCGTCTGGAGGGCGAACCGGTCCAGGCGCTCCAGCGCGCGCACGACGCTGGCCCGGGTGGCGGCGCGGGTGGCGAGCTGGGTGAGGTCGGCGGGGACGGGGGTGACGAGGTCGGGGCGGGTGCGCAGGAGGGCGGCGAGGGTGGGGTCGGGCCGGCTCCGGAGATCCTCGGCGAGGGAGCGGGGTGGTGCGGGGGCGGTCCCCGGCTCCGCCGGGTGGTCCTCGGTGCTCATCCGGCCAACGGTAGCGGGTGGGGGTGACGGGAGGGAGTTCTCGTCCCGCCGCTCCCCACCCCCGACCGGGCCCGGCACGCACCCCTGCCCCGGCCCCGCACGGCTCTCCACGACCCGGAGGGGCCCCGATGCTGCACACTGGACGATTGGCCGGTGTGGGGAGTGCGCGAGATGGAGTCGAACAGGTGAACGGACCACTGATCGTCCAGTCGGACAAGACCTTGCTGCTGGAGGTCGATCACGAGCAGGCGGACGCCTGCCGCCGCGTGATCGCC
Source organism: Streptomyces sp. B3I8 (assembly GCF_030816915.1). Taxonomy (NCBI): domain Bacteria; kingdom Bacillati; phylum Actinomycetota; class Actinomycetes; order Kitasatosporales; family Streptomycetaceae; genus Streptomyces; species Streptomyces sp. B3I8. Next base: position 3,145,993 of record NZ_JAUSYN010000002.1, read on the forward strand.
CCGTTCGCCGAACTGGAGCGCGCGCCCGAGCACATCCACACCTACCGCGTCACCCCGCTCGGCCTGTGGAACGCGCGCGCCGCCGGGCACGACGCCGAGCAGGTCGTCGACGCGCTGGTGCAGTACAGCCGCTACCCCGTCCCGCACGCGCTGCTCGTGGACATCGCCGAGACGATGGACCGCTACGGACGGCTGACCCTCAGCAAGCACCCCGCCCACGGCCTCGTCCTGACCACCACCGACCGCCCGGTCCTGGAGGAGGTGCTGAAGTCCAAGCGGATCGCGCCGCTGGTCGGCGCCCGCCTCGATCCGGACACCGTGGCCGTGCACCCCTCCGAGCGCGGCCAGATCAAGCAGACGCTGCTCAAGCTGGGCTGGCCCGCCGAGGACCTCGCCGGGTACGTGGACGGCGAGGCGCACCCCATCGAACTGGTGGAGGACGGCTGGGCGCTGCGCCCGTACCAGAAGCAGGCGGTGGAGAACTTCTGGCACGGCGGCAGCGGCGTCGTCGTGCTGCCCTGCGGCGCCGGGAAGACGCTGGTCGGGGCCGGTTCGATGGCGCAGGCGAAGTCGACGACGCTGATCCTGGTCACCAACACCGTCTCCGCCCGGCAGTGGAAGCACGAGCTGGTGAAGCGGACCACGCTGACCGAGGACGAGATCGGCGAGTACAGCGGGACGAGGAAGGAGATCCGCCCCGTCACCATCGCCACGTACCAGGTGCTGACGACGAGGCGGAAGGGCGTCTACCCGCACCTCGAACTGTTCGACTCCCGGGACTGGGGCCTGATCCTCTACGACGAGGTCCACCTGCTCCCCGCCCCGGTCTTCAAGTTCACCGCCGACCTCCAGGCCCGCCGCCGGCTCGGTCTGACCGCGACGCTGGTCCGGGAGGACGGCCGCGAGTCGGACGTGTTCTCGCTCATCGGCCCCAAGCGGTTCGACGCGCCCTGGAAGGAGATCGAGGCGCAGGGCTACATCGCGCCCGCCGACTGCGTCGAGGTGCGGGTCAACCTCACCGACTCCGAGCGGCTCGCCTACGCCACCGCCGAGGCGGAGGAGAAGTACCGCTTCTGCGCCACCACCGCGACCAAGCGGAAGGTGACCGAGGCGATCGTGCGCCGGTTCGCCGGGCAGCAGATCCTCGTCATCGGCCAGTACATCGACCAGCTCGACGAACTCGGCGAGCACCTCGACGCCCCCGTCATCAAGGGCGAGACGACCAACGCCCAGCGCGAGAAGCTGTTCGACGCGTTCCGGACGGGCGAGATCAGCGTGCTCGTGGTGTCGAAGGTGGCGAACTTCTCCATCGACCTGCCGGAGGCGACCGTCGCCGTCCAGGTCTCGGGCACGTTCGGCTCCCGGCAGGAGGAGGCCCAGCGGCTCGGCCGGGTGCTGCGGCCGAAGGCCGACGGTCACCAGGCCCACTTCTACTCGGTCGTCGCCCGCGACACCCTCGACCAGGACTTCGCCGCCCACCGCCAGCGGTTCCTGGCCGAACAGGGCTACGCCTACCGCATCGTCGACGCCGACGAACTCCTCACGGAGGACGGGCGGGAGGGGCGCTGACGGGAGCGGTACTGTCGTGGCGCGAGGTTTCGGCGCCTGCCCCCGGAGGGGTTCGTGGGGATTGAGAGTGACCAGGTCGTCTACGAGTATCTGAGCCGGGTCGCGGACCTGGCGCAGCGGCAGTTGCCGTCGGCGGACCGGATGCGGCTGGTGTCCGGGTTGCGGGACGAGATCGACCGGCGGCGCGGCCGGACCGCCGTCGACAGTCCGGCCGCCGTCCGCCGCATCATCGACCGCCTGGGCAGCCCGGACGAGGTCGTGGCCGCGGCGGGCGGCGCACCGGGGGCGGCGGACGGGCCGCCCGCCTCGGTGCCGGTGCAGCGGGCGGAGGAGACGGCGCCCTCCCGGCCGACGGCCCCGCAGGCGTCGTCGGCCCCGTCGTCGCCGTCGTCGGCCGGGAAGCGGTTGCGGCGGGTGCTGCCGCGGCCCCGGCCGGGCAAGGATCCGGGCGGCTCGGCGCCGAAAACGCCGTCCCCGGCCCCCGCCGCCGACCCGTACGCCCCGTCGCCGCCGCATCTGGCGGGGACGGACGAGCTGGGGGACACCCGGGGGGCGCCGCCCGACTGGTGGCGCAAGGAGGTCGGCTCGTTCGACCTGGGCGACAGCGTGCCGGGGTTCGTGGGCGGGGTGGAGATCCCGGACCTGCTGAGCTCACCGGGGGCGGCAGGGAAAGCGGCGGCGTCCGCGCCCGCCGCGGAGGGAACAACTGTGGCCCCGGCCGGAGCCGGGGTGCCCGAGGCCGCCGCCGCGCCCGCCGGGAAGAGCGCGCGGCGCCGTGTGCGGCTGCCGCGCCTCACCGGCCGGCAGAACCCGCTGCTGCTGTTCGCCGCCGTGCTGCTCGTCGTCGGTGCGGTGCTCGGCAGTTGGATCGCGCTGGGTCTCGGCTGGGTCATCGCCTACGCCTCGCGGCGGCTGACGCCGGCGGAGGTGAAGTGGGCGGTCATGGTGCTGCCGGGCGCGTCCGTCGCCGCGGGCGCGGTGTGGCTGTGGGGCCGTTCCGAGGGCCGCTGGGGCGAGCCGATCGCCACGGGTCACATGAACGAGGCGGTCTCGCAGGCCTGGCCATGGGTCGTACGGGGCGCCGCGGTGGCCTCGGCGCTGTACCTGGCGTGGAGGTCGCAGAGGAGACGGTGAGGGGCGGGTCGGGGGCGCCTGCCGCTCCGGGGGTCGCGGAGGCGTCGGTGAGGGGCGTGCCCGTCCCCGTCAGCGCCGGCGCACCCCCGCCTCCTCCGCGTACTCCCCGAGGATCACCACGTCGAGGGCCGCACCGGCGAACGCCGTCACCGCCCGTACCGCGTCACCGAACCGGTGGCGGGAGGACGCCGTGCCGTTCCGTAGGGCCGTCGTACCCGCCGGGGGCGCCTGCCGCCCGGGGGCCGGAGAAAAGGTCGCTGCACTCATGCTTCCAGGGTGCGATCCCGCGCCTCCCGGCGCATCGGCCTACGGGCGTATCCGGCACCTCCACCCGGTACCGACGAAACACCCCTTCCCTACACCTGTGGGTGTAGGGATCCCCTAGGGCCTGAGGCGGACGTGCCGCCTGTCCACCTGCCCCGCCCGCCCCGTCCCACGGGATAATCATTGGCCCGCCCCCACCCCCGTCACCTACAATCCCCTCTCTTGCCCGCCTCCCTCCGCGGAGCGCCGCCGTCCGGACGGAAACCGGACGGCAGACCGCAGTGCCCCCGGCACCGACACCGCCGCGGGCACCGCCCCGCCCACACGCGTACAGCCGGCCGTTCTCCGCCCCGGCCGGCACACCGTCATGCCCCGGAGGCAACCGCCCGTGTCCACCCCTCCCGCCCCGTCGGCCATCCCTGCCCCGGATCCCCTGGACCCGCTCACCCGCGAACGCGCCCACCTGGCCGCCTCCCGGGCCGCCCTGCGCGCGATGCGCGAGGACGTCCAGGCGCTGGACATCAAGAACGTCACCGCGAACTGGGTCAACACCGTCGCCCTCGCCCATCAGATCGACGAGCGGATCAAGGCGCTCGCCGACCTCAAGGACACCCCCCTCTTCTTCGGCCGCCTCGACTACCTGCACTCCCCCGGCGCCGAGCAGGCCGAGGGCGCGGCGGGCGAACAGTTCTACATCGGGCGGCGGCACGTCCACGACACCGACGGCGACCCCATGGTGATCGACTGGCGCGCCCCCGTCTCGCAGCCGTTCTACCGCGCCTCGAAGCAGGACCCGCAGGACATCGCGCTGCGCCGCCGCTTCGGCTACACCGGCGGCGAGCTCACCGCGTACGAGGACGAGCATCTGTCCGACCCGGCGGAGGCGGCCACCACCAGCAAGCTGCTCCAGCGGGAGATCGAGCGCCCGCGCGTCGGCCCGATGCGCGACATCGTCGCCACGATCCAGCCGGAGCAGGACGAGATCGTACGGTCCGGCCTGACCGCCAGCCTGTGCGTGCAGGGCGGCCCCGGCACCGGCAAGACCGCCGTCGGCCTGCACCGCGTCGCCTACCTCCTCTACGCCCACCGCGAGCGGCTGGCCCGCACCGGCACCCTCGTCATCGGCCCGAACCGCTCCTTCCTGCAGTACATCGAGCAGGTGCTGCCGGCCCTGGGCGAGCTGGAGGTGCGGCAGGCGACGGTGGACGACCTGGTCGCCCACGTCGAGGTGCGCGGCACGGACGGCGCCGCCGCGGCCGTGGTCAAGGGCGACGCCCGGATGGCCGAGGTGCTGCGCCGGGCCGTGTACTCCCACGTGACGATGCCCACCGAGCCGGTGGTCGTGGTGCGCGGCTCGCGGCGCTGGCGCGTACCGGCGCACGAACTGGAGCAGCTCGTGCGGGAACTGCTGGACCGGGACATCCGCTACGGCGCGGCCCGGGAGGCGCTGCCGCAGCGCATCGCGCACGCCGTCCTCGTCCAAATGGAGCGTTCCGGGGAGGCCCCGGACGACCGGGTGCAGGACTCCGTCGCCCGCAACGCGGCGGTCAAGGCGGCGGTGAAGACGCTGTGGCCGCCGGTCGACCCGGCCAAGCTCGTCCTGCGCCTCCTCACCGACGCGGACTTCCTCTCCGCGCACGCCGAGGGGATCCTCGACGAGGCCGAGCGGAAGGAGATCCTCTGGACCCGTCCGGCGCGGTCGGTGAAGTCGGCGAAGTGGTCGGCGGCGGACGCCGTGCTGATCGACGAGGCGACGGACCTGGTCCGGCGCACGCACTCGCTCGGCCATGTCGTCCTGGACGAGGCGCAGGACCTCTCCCCGATGCAGTACCGCGCGGTGGGCCGCCGCTGCACCACCGGTTCGGCGACCGTGCTGGGCGACCTGGCCCAGGGCACCACCCCGTGGGCGACCCGGAGTTGGCAGGAGGCCCTGACGCACCTCGGCAAACAGGACGCGCTGATCGAGGAGTTGACGGCGGGCTTCCGCGTCCCCACCGACGTCATCACCTACGCCTCCCGCCTCCTCCCGCACATCGCCCCGGGCCTGACCCCGGTCGCGTCGGTACGGGAGAACCCGGGCACGTTCGAGATCCGGCGGGCGACCGGGGACGCGGACGTGCTCGCGGCCTGCCACGACGCGCTGGCCAACGAGGGCTCGACGGCCCTGATCGCGGCGGACACCCGCATCCCCGCCCTCACCGAGGCCCTGGCCGCGGCGGGCACCCCGCACCTGACCCCCGGCGAGGAGACCACCCCCGACGTCCGCCTCACCCTGGTCCCGGCCTCCCTCGCCAAGGGCCTGGAGTACGACTACGTGGTCCTGGACGAACCCGGCGCGATCGTCGACGCCGAACCCGACGACCGCACCGGCCTGCGCCGCCTGTACGTCTGCCTGACCCGCGCGGTCTCGGGCCTGACGATCACCCATGCGACAAAGCTGCCGGAGCAGTTGGGCTGACCGGGCGGGCGGGGCGGGTACGGAGGGTCAGCCCTCCTCCCGCTCCTCCGCCTTCCGCCCCCGCGTCGCACGGCTGCGGAACCGCTGCAGCACGGAGCCGCCCACGAGCACGAGGCCGACGCACATGATCTTGGCTGCCTGGTAGCCGTCGGCGGGGTTGTCCGAGGAACCGCCCGGCCGGGCGAACACCCACACCAGCGCCCCGACCCCGACGAGGACCAGCAGACCGGCCCCCAGCGGCCCGATCCCCCACCACCAGGGTTCCTGGTGATGCCGGTCGTCCCGGCCCCGCTCGTCCTCGGCCATGGTCGCCGCCCTCCCGGAACGTCCGTCGGGCGTTTCTCGGACACCCGTCGGATCAGCAGGACGCCCGGCCCGCGCCTTACGGTTCCTGGGCGCGAGGCGCCTCTGTGTCCACCGCGGTCCGCCACCGGCGTACCGCCTCCGCCGTCACCGGGCCCCTCCAGCCCTCCGGGCGGGCGGCACCGCCGATGTGGAAGGCGTCGATGCCGGCCGTGCGCAGGGTGGGGAGGTGGGCGAGGGTGAGGCCGCCGCCGGCCATGAGGCGTTGGGTGTAGCCGGGTTCGCCGTGCAGGGCGGCCTCGGCGCACAGGGTCGGCAGGCCGTGGGCGACGCCGGACGCCGAGCCCGCGCTGAGGTAGGTGTCGAGGCCGGGCAGGTCCGCGAGGAGCTTGCGCAGCCCGGCGCGGTCGGTGGCGCGGTCGATCGCGCGGTGGAACGTCCAGTGGCAGTCGGCCAGTTCGGCCGCCAGCAATTCCAGCACGGCGAGGTCGGGGCCGCCGTCCCGATCGAGGAAACCGAGGACGAACTCGTCCGCGCCGGCTTCCCGCAGTGAGCGTGCGGCTGCCACGAGCGGGGCCGGGTCACCGGCCGTGAAGCCGTCCGCGAGGCGCAGCATCACGCGCAGCGGGAGATCGACGGCGGCGCGGATGCCGGCGAAGGTCGCGACCGGCGGGGTCAGTCCGTCCGCGGCCATGTCGGCGACCAGTTCGAGGCGGTCCGCGCCTCCGGCCTGGGCGGCGACCGCATCCTCGGCGTCGAGTGCGATCACCTCCAGGACTGCACGCTTGCTCATGAACCCTCGATTCCCGAAGACGGTGGCCACAGGCCCGCAGACCGCAAGATCTACCGGCTTCACCCTGACAGGTCTAGTCCAATTACAGCCTATAGTCCTCCCGGCGCCCCCCGCGCCCCCGCCTCACCGCCGTTGTGGCACAGGTCACGGGAACCGTGCCGGTGGTACGGAGAGGCAACGGGTGTGAGGTGCCACGAGATGCGAGACGACGACCCGAGTGAACGACGAAGCGATCGACGATCCGGCCTTTCGGCGACACTGCCCGGCGCACGGCGACATGAGTGACTCCCTGCGGGCACGCCTGCGCGCGGGCGACCGGGACGCCTTCGCCGAGCTCTACGAGGAGCACGCGCGCGCCGTCCACCTGCACGCCCACCGCCTGACCGGCGACTGGTCGCTCGCGGAGGAGGTGATGGCGGACACCTTCCTCGACGCCTGGCGCCACCGCGCGCGGCTGGAGCCCGACGGGGGCGCGGTCCTGCCCTGGCTGCTGGGCATGGCCACCAACAAGGCCCGCAACGTCCGCCGCGGCACCGGCCGCCGGCTCGCCTTCCTCTCCCGCCGCCCGGCCCCGGAACCCGTGCCGGACTTCGCCGACGAGACCGCCGGACGGCTCGACGACGCCCGCACCCTCGCCGCCGTGCGCCAGGTGTACGGGAGGCTGCGGCGCGCGGAGCGGGAGGTGCTGGCCCTGTGCGTGTGGTCCGGCCTCGACTACGCCGAGGCCGCGCAGGCGCTGGGGGTGCCGGTCGGCACCGTACGGTCCCGGCTGTCCCGCGCCCGCGCCCGGCTGCGCCGCCTCGTGCGGGAGCGGCTCGCCGAGGAGACGGAGGCGCGGGCGGGAGACGGGGCGGGACACCGGGTGGAGGGCAGGACCGGACACCGGGCGGAGGGCAGGACGGAACCCGCCCCCGGCCGCGGAGAGGTACGGCGTGGGGACGCATTCGCGGCCCTGACACTCACGGACTTTCAGGAGGGCACATCCCGATGAACGCCTCAGGCCACGGGCCCGGGCGGGCCGACGGTGACGACACGGCACGCGCGTCACGCGAACTGCGTGAGACCCGCGCCGAACTGGCCCGGCTGCTGCCGGCCCCACCCGAGCGGGAGCTGCCTCCTGAGCGTCACCTCCACCACAAGGAACGGTTGATGCGACTCATCGACAACGACCAGGCCCGGGCAGGGGCCACGGCCCACGCCGGCACCGACGCCCACACCGCCGGCGCCGCCCCCCGCCGCCCCCTCCTCCCCCGCCCCGCGCTGTGGCTGCCCGTCGCCGCCCTCGCACTGGCCGGGGCGCTGACCGTCACCCTCGTCACGCACGACGCCACCGGCACCCGCGCGGACACCGCCACCTCCGCCACACCCACCGGCTCCGCCACGGTCCTGCTGGACCGGATCGCCGCCGTGGCCGCCGACACCGACGCCGCCCCGGTCCGCGACGACCAGTTCACCTACGTCAAGAGCCTGACCGCCGGTGCCGAGGGGCAGCCGGACGGCTCCTTCGTCCCGGGCAGGCTGCACGAACGCGAGATCTGGAAGTCGCAGCGCTCCGGCCCCGTGAAGCAGGTCGGCCTGATCCACGAGGACGGCGGGTACGCGCCGCTGCGGGAGTTCCTGCCGGCCGGCTCCCCCGGCGTGTCCCCGGGCATCGACCGGCCCACGTACACCTGGCTGGCCTCTCTGCCCACCGACCCCGCGACCCTGCTGAGGAAGCTGTACCGGCTGACCCCGGTCCAGGACGGCCAGGAGCGGGACCAGGCCGTGTTCGACCGGATCGGTGAGCTGCTGCACGAGACGGTCATGCCGCCCGAGAACGCCGCCGCCCTCTACAAGGCCGCCGCCCGCATCCCGGGCGTCACCCGGCGGGAGGACGCCACGGACCCGGCCGGCCGGCACGGCGTCGCCATCCTCCGCGTCGACGCGCACGCCTCGACGGCCACCGAGTGGATCTTCGACCGGAAGACGCTGGCGTTCCTCGGCGAGCGCAGCTATCTCACACATGACGTCACGGCGGGCAGGAAGGGCACGGTCATGGAGGAGACGGCGGTGCTGCGCCGGGCGGTCGTGGACGCGTACCGGGAGCGTCCCAGCGGGTCCTGAACACCCGCGGAACACCTGCGGACCCCGGAGGCGCCTGGTGCGCCGGGGGTTCCTGACGCGCCGGAAGGCTGTCCGTTCCGTGACGCGGCGCTTCTCCCCGACGAGGCCCCGACCGGCGCTCTGACCAGCCCGGTCGGGGCCTCACGCGAGCCACACCCGTTCCGTTGTCCCCCGTGCGAGCTACAGGTGAGTGTCCACTGCACGGTGACGATTCTCGAACATCGTCTCCGTAGTGTTCGGTTCACCGCGGAACGCCGGACCGCGGGCCGGGAGAAGAACCGGAGTCGGACGGACCGGCAGAGGGAGCGCATGTCATGAAAGCCATGAAGATCGTCCTGCAGATAGTGGCCGTGTTCGCGGTCTACGCGATCAGCGGCGCCGCCATCAACGGGGTGAAGGACAATCCGTGGCTGTCGCTCCTGGCGGGCGCGCTCACCGTGGCCGCCATGGTGTTCGTCTACCGGTGGGTCGTGGGCCGTACCGAGAACCGCGAGGTCACCGAGCTCCAGGGGAAGGGCGCGACGAGCGCGACCGCCTGGGGCCTGGTCTTCGGCACGCTGATGTTCCTCTGCGTCATCAGCAACATCTACTTCCTCGGTGACTACAAGGTCCACGGCATCGACTCGGTGAGCGGGGCCATCGGCCTGATCGGCTTCATGGCCGGCGCCGCCTCGACCGAGGAGATCGTCTTCCGCGGCCTGCTGTTCCGGCTGGTGGAGCGGGGCCTGGGCACGTACGTCGCACTGGTGCTGTCCGGCCTCGTGTTCGGCGGCATGCACCTCTTCAACGACGACGCCACCGTCGCCGGTGCCCTCGCCATCTCCGTCGAGGCCGGCGCCATGCTCGCCGCCGCGTACGCCGCCACCCGCAACCTGTGGCTGCCGATGGGCGTGCACTTCGCCTGGAACTTCATGGAGTCCGGCATCTTCAGCACCCAGGTCTCGGGCAACGGCGACACCCACGGTCTGCTGAAGTCCACCCTGTCGGGCGACAAGCTGATCACCGGCGGCCAGTTCGGCCCCGAGGCGAGCCTGTACGCGGTGCTCTTCGGCACGCTGCTGACGGTCTGCTTCCTGATCGTGGCCCACCGCCGCGGCAACATCGTCCCCCTGCGCCGCGCCGAGCGTGCGAACGCCCTCGTCGCCCTCGCCCGGTGATGACGCGGCAGCGATCCGCCGGGACGCCGGAGCACTGGACGGACGGGGCCGAGCACCGCGAGGGCGGTGCCGGGCACCGGCCGGACGGGCTCCGGCTCCGGCCGTTCCCGGGCACGGAACGGCGGGACGGCATACGGCACGGGCAGGACGGCCCCCCTCACCGACCGGGCGGAACGCAGGAGAGACTGGGCGACGTGCGAAACAGACTGGGCGGCATGAAGCGCCGGCTGGGCGGAGTTCAGAGAAGACTGAGCGGCGCCTGGTACCGGCTGGACGTCGTCGTGCGAGACCTTCCGTTCGGGCTGCTCCTCCTGGTCGGTTCGTTCGTCCCGGCGCTCAGCAAGAACGGAACGGTCCTCGGCGGCGTCCACGACCGCCCGTACGAGGCACTGGCCGTCGTGGTGATCCTGCTGGAGTCCCTGCCGCTCGCGGTGCGGCGACGGTGGCCGGCCCTCGCCCTGGGCCTGGTGTTCTGCGGGTTCGCCCTCGACCAGCTCCGCGGCTACCACACCTTCGCCGCCACCGCGATGCCCGTCATGCTGCTGAGCACCGGCTCGCACCTGGAACGGCACCGCCGGGCCACCGTGTTCGGCCTGACCGCGGTGTACGTGGCACTGGTGGTGGCCCTCGCGCGGATCGGCACCGGCGAGACCGTCACCGGGTTCGCGACGTTCTACCTGGCGCTCGGTCTGGCGTGGGGCGCCGGGGGCTGGCTGCGTACCACCCGCCGGGCGGAGGCCGAGCGCCGCAAGCGCATCGCGGTGGAGACGCGGACCGCCGAACGCACGCGCATCGCACGGGAGTTGCACGACGTCGTGACCCACCACGTGACGGCGATGGTGGTACAGGCGGAGGCCGCCCGCTATCTGGCCTCCGCACCGGAACGGCTGGACCAGTCCCTCAGCGCCGTCTCCGACACCGGCCGACGGGCGATCACCGATCTGCGGCACCTCCTGGACCTGCTCAACCCCGACCACGGCACCGGCACCGGCACCGGCACCGGCGGCGACGCCCCGGCCGAGCCCAGGACACCGGCCGTCGGCCGCGTCCTCACCCTGGTGGAGCAGACCCGCCGGGCGGGCCAGCCGGTGGAGTTCACCGAGGAGGGCACCCCGCCGGTCTCCACCGGCAGCGCCGACCTCGTCGCCTACCGGGTGGTGCAGGAAGCACTCACCAACGCGCTCAAGTACGCTCACGGCAGCCGCACTTCGGTCATGGTGCGGCACGGGGAGAGGGAGATCACCGTGGAGGTCAGCACGGACGGCACCGGCTCACGGGCCGCCGCCGTCGGTGGCAGCGGGCGGGGCCTGGCCGGCCTGCGCGAGCGGGTCGACGTGCTCGGCGGCGACTTCAGCGCGGGCCCCGGCGCGGGCGGCGGCTTCGTCGTCCGGGCGCGCGTTCCCGCCCCGGCCCGGAGCCGCTCGTGAACACACCCCCGCCCTCCGGCGCCGCGCCGACCCGGGTCGTCGTCTGCGACGACCAGGCGCTGATCCGCATGGGCCTGACCACGATCATCGACGCGCAGCCCGACATGGAGGTGGTGGGCGAGTGCGGCGACGGGCGGACCGGCGTCGACCTCGCCCGGACACTCGAGCCGGACGTCGTGGTCATGGACATCCGCATGCCGGTCCTCGACGGCCTCGAAGCCACCCGGCTGCTGGCGGGGGCCGGGGTCACCCACCCCGTCAAGGTCCTCGTGGTCACCACGTTCAACCTCGACGAGTACGTGTACGAGGCGCTGCGCGCCGGAGCGAGCGGCTTCCTCCTCAAGGACGCCCCGCCCGACCGCCTGCTGCACGGCATCCGCACGGTGGCCATGGGCGCGGCGCTGCTGGACCCCGACGTCACCCGTCAGCTCGTGGGCCGGTACGCGGCCCGTATCCGCCCCACCGACGGCACCCCGCGGGACATCCCGCTCACCCCCCGCGAGCTGGAGGTGCTCCGGCTGATCGCGGACGGCCTCTCCAACAGCGAGATCGCCGCCACCCTGGTCATCAGCCAGGAGACGGTGAAGACGTTCGTCTCCCGCATCCTCACCAAACTGAACCTGCGCGACCGGGTCCAGGCGGTCGTCTACGCGTTCCGCCACGGCCTGGCGAGCTGAGGACCGCCGAGCCCGCGAGGCCCGGACTCCGCGGGCTCAGCGGCGGCCGGCGGGGTCCGCCGCCGCCTTGAGCGACGCCCGCAGGTGCCCCGCGTTCTCGGCCAGCAGGCGCGCGGCCCGCGCGGCGCCGACGTCGGCCAGCAGCATCAGGATCGCGTTCTTGACCTCGCCGTCCGTCGCCGTCAGGGCTGCCTCGATCTCCTCGTCCGTCGCGTCCGTGGCGAGGGAGACGATGCGGTGGGAACGGGCCCGCAGCTTGTCGTTGGAGGCGCGCACGTCGACCATCAGGTTCCCGTACGTCTTGCCCAGGCGGATCATCGTGATCGTCGACAGCATGTTCAGGACCAGCTTCTGCGCCGTGCCCGCCTTGAGGCGCGTGGAGCCGGTGAGGAGTTCGGGACCGACGACGACCTCGATGCCGTGGTCCGCCGCGGCGGCCAGCGCGCTGCCCGCGTTGCAGGCCAGCCCGATCGTCAACGCCCCGCGCGTGCGGGCGTGTTCGACCGCGCCGACGGCGTACGGGGTGCGCCCGGAGGCGGAGACTCCGACCACCGTGTCGTCCGGGGTGAGGTCCAGCGCCCGCAGGTCGTCCTCGGCGAGCGCCTTGGAGTCCTCCGCGCCCTCCACGGACGTCACCATCGCGCCGGGACCGCCCGCGATCAGGCCCACCACCTGCGAGGGGTCGGTGTTGAAGGTGGGCGGGCACTCGGAGGCGTCCAGCACGCCGAGCCGCCCGGCGGTGCCGGCGCCCGCGTAGAGGAGCCGGCCGCCCCGCGCCATGCGCGCGGCGGTGGCGTCGATCGCGGCGGCGATCTCGGGCAGCCGGGCGGCGACGGCGGCCGGGACGGTGGCGTCCTCGCCGTTCATCAGGGTGGCGATCTCCAACGTGGAGAGCTGGTCGATGCTCGCCAGTTCCGGGCGGAACGCCTCGGTCGTCAGGGTCTCCAGCTGGGCGCGCAGCGCACGGGGGGCGTCTTCGGACGCGGGAGAGGTCATGGTGGTGCGGCTCTTTCCGGTGAGGGTGCGGGACCGCGGCCTGCGGCCCGCGTGGTCAGCGGGAGGTGGGGCCGCCACGGGGCCGTGGTCAGCGGGAGGTGGCGCCGCCGCGGGGCGCGTGGCGGTGCGCGAGCGCCTCGTAGGACGCGGCGAGCGCGGGCGCCGCCGTCTCGTACGTGCGCTGGGCGACGCCTATGAACAGGCAGTCCACGACGAGGAGTTGGCTCGTACGGGAGGACATCGCGGCCGGCCGCAGCTCGCTCTCCCGGGCGGTGGAGGTGGTCAGCACGTGATCGGCGTACTGCGCGACCGGTCCGCCGGGCCGGCCGGTGATCGCGACGGTGGTGGCCCCGCGTTCGAACGCGACCCGCAACGGCTCGATCACGTCCCCGGTGGAACCCGAATGGGTGATCGCGATCGCCACGTCCTTCGCCCGCAGCAGCACCGCGTTGGTGACGGCGAGGTGGGGGTCGCTGTGCGCCTGCGCCATGAGCCCTATGCGCAGCAGCTTCTGGGTGAGGTCCTGTGCGACGAGCCCGGACGCCCCGACCCCGTACACGTCGATCCGGCGGGCCGCCGCCAGCGCGGCGACGGCCGCGCCGAGCTGCGCGGTGTCCAGTCCGGCGGCGGTGTCGGCGAGGGTCTGCCGCTCGTCGTGGGCGAGCTTGGCGACGACGTCGGCGAGCGGGTCGTCCACCGCGATGTCGGCGGTGACGGCGGGGGCCCGGCCGGACTCCTGGTGGGCGGCGAGCCCGGCGAGGGCGAGCCGCAGGTCCCGGTAACCGGGGTAGCCGAGCAGCCGGGCGGTGCGTACGACCGTGGCCTCGCTGGTGCCGGTGCGCGCGGCGAGGCCGGTGACGGTGAGCGCGGCGCAGCCGGCCGGGTCGGCGGCGACGGTCTCGGCGACGCGCTGCATCGAACGGGTCATCGACGGCGCGAGCGTGCGCACCTTGGCGGCCAACGCGGCGGGAGCGGGCGGCGCGGGCGGCGCGGGTGCGGCCGGGGGAGCGGCGGGCGCAACGGGTACAGCGCGAGCCGCCGGAGCCGCCGAAGCCGCGTGCACCGCGAAAGTTTCCTTCACCTCATACCTCACACTCTGAAAGATATTTTCGATGCGGTGGCCCGGTCAAGAGTGCGCACAATGGGTGTATGAACCCTCCGGACCCGTCCTCGTCCCCAGACCCGTCCCCGTCCTCATCCTCATCCCCGTCTCCGTCCCCGTCCATCGGCCCGTTGGAGCAGGTGCTCCACACGGCCCGCGCACGTGTGCTCGCCGACCTGGTCGCGGGGGACGTCGCCCAGGCCGACGTCGTCTCGCTCGTCGAGGACTCCGTCACCCAGCGCCGCTGGTGGGTGGAGCAGTGGCCCGACGGCTCCACTTTCGTGGCGGGGCTGGTCGCGCAGGACGTGCAGGACGCGCTGCTGGAGAAGTACGGCCGCTGGCCGCTGTGCCCGGTCTGCCCCACCGGCGACCCGCACGCGCTGGAGGTGGAACCGGAGTTGGGCCCCGACCCGCACTGGGTGTGCCACAAGGCGGGCGTGAAGGTCGCGGCGGTGGGCTCGCTCGCGGCGGTGACGGGAGGGACGCGCCGCTCGTGACGATATACGTCGACCCGCCCACCTGGCCCGGCCACGGCCGGCTGTGGTCGCACCTGGTCAGCGACGTCTCCTACGCCGAACTCCACACGTTCGCCGAGGCGTTGGGGGTTCCCCGCCGCGCCTTCGAACGCGACCACTACGACCTCCCCGCCCATCGGTACGCGGACGCGGTGGGCGCGGGCGCGGTCGAGGTGAGCAGCCGTGAGGTGGTCCGGCTGCTGACGTCGGCGGGACTGCGCCGGCGCAAGGGCGCCGCCACGCGCACCTGACCGCACCCGGGGCGTCACCCGCGCGGCTCCCGGTGGCGTCACCCGGGCAGTTCGTAGAGGTGCAGGTCCCCTTCGGCCGGGACGCGGGTGAAGCCCGCCCTGGTCAGTACCGCCTGGGAGGCGGTGTTCGCCGGGTCCGTCTTCCCGAAGACCGTCCGTACGTCGTCGCGGGCGGCGGCCCAGGACGACAGCGCGCGCAGCGCCCGCGTGGCGTAGCCGTTGCCTCGGGCGGAGGCGGCCAGGTCGTAGCCGACCTCGACCCGGCCCTCGTCGTCCGGCGGCCCGTGGAAGCCCATGGCCCCGACCGCGCGGCCGTCCTCGGCGCGGACCAGGACGAACATGCCCCACTCCGGCCGGTGCGTCCCGGCCTCGTACGTCTGCCGCATCATCCCGGCCGCGACCCGCGTGCCGGCCTCCCCCGCGCCCTCCCCCTCGTACGGGCCGTTCCCGATCCAGTGGAAGCCGCCGCTGCCGCCCGCGGCCAGGTCGGCGGCGGCCGCCGGGGTGACGCCCTGGAGGGTGAGGCCGTCGGCGGGGATCACCAGGTCGTTGCTCCAGTACCAGTCGGTCAGCGGGGCGCGGCCGGGCAGGTCGCCGCGGCCGGTCGCCCAGCGGAGGGTGGGCCAGGGGGCGTGGCCGGGGCGCACGTGCGGGAAGATCCGCTCCAGTACGCCCCCGCACAGCTCGGCCGGCGGCTCGTACGGGACGCCGAGGCCGGTGGCGATGTCGTACGTGTGCAGCAGGACCTCCGTGACGCCCATCGCCGCGAACCCCTCGCGGCTCGCGCTGCCGAACGGGGCGGCGTGGAAGGCGCGCGCCTCGCGCGGGGCCGTGGCGACCGCGGCGGCCAGCAGGGCGCCGGCGGTGGTCAGCACGTCCAGGACGGCGGTGTTGTCCGCCTCGTCGAGGAGGACGGTGTCGAAGGAGACGCGCTGCCGCGCCCCGGTCGCCAGCCGTCCCGCGTAGGCGATCAGCGTGCCGGCCACGTGCTGCGCGGTGGACCGGCAGCTCCACTCCAGCCCTCCGGCCTTGGTCCCCGCCCAGTCCCGCCCGGTGCCCACCGCCAGCGCGGACACCGCGTGCGCGACGGCTTCGGTCACCTGTTCCCCACCCATGTTCTGCATAGGGCCGAGGGTAGGACGCGGGCAGGCGGCCGTACGACCGGTTTGTTCGACCGGATCGACCGGATCGACCGGATCGACGGGGTCGACGGGCGACGGGCGACGGGCGACGGGCGACGGGCGACGGGCGACGGGCGACGGGCGACGGGCGACGGGCGACGGGCGACGGGGTCGACTGCTTCGCCTGTTCCGCGAGTTCCGCCTGTTTCACCTGCCTCGACCAGGAGTTGCGGGACGGGCCGGCACGAGCAGCTCGATCCGGTGGTTTTTCCCCATTTTCAGGTGCGGACAGTGGTGTTCGGGGATCCTGCCGAGGTACCTCCCGAGACCACCGCAAGGAGACCCCAGTGCGCCGACCGACCCGGAAAGCCTTCGCCGCCCTCGTCGCAGCAGCCGGCCTCGCCCTCCCCCTCCTCACCTCCACTCCCGCCTCGGCCGCCACCACCGCCGCCACCGCCACCACCACGAGCCGCTTCGCGAACTACCGCTACGGTGCATGCCTGCGCGAGGTCGACGAGACCGTCCTCAAGGGCGACCGCTGTTCCACCGGGCGCGGCAGCCTCCGGTGGCAGTGGAACGGCCGCCTCAACACCAGCACCACTCTCAGGAACAGCTTCTGGGGCCGCTGTCTCGACAGCAACGACCGGGGCGACGTCTACCCCCTGCCCTGCAACGGCAGCTCGTACCAGAAGTGGCGCACCGTCCAGCCCGCCGCCCGCAGCGCCGTCATGCTCCAGAGCGTCGGCACGGGCCGCTGCCTCTACCAGCAGGCCGACGGCTACTACCGCACCGCCCGCTGCGACCGAGGTGCCCAGAACCAGCGCTTCACCATCGGCTGACATCCCGGAACGGACCGACCGGAGAGGAAAACTCCTAGGACGTCAACAGGTCGAGTTCCGCGCGGAGGTTGCGGCGGGCCGGGTCCTCCCACGCCTGGCTGCCGTGCGGTGTGCTGAACAGGCGTGGCAGCGCGAGGAGTTGCCGCAGGATGTCGGCACGGCCGGTACGGAAGGCGTCCTCGGGGACGAAGGCGTACTCCTCGCGGACCTGGGCGGTGTAGGCCGCGTACGCCTCGGGCGGGGCGGCGAGGATCGCGAGGTCCGCGTCGCACAGGACGGCGCCGTCGCGGTCGTCGGGCGCGGGGGCGTGGGTGACGGTGAGGCGGACGAGGCGGGCCACCTCGTCGGTACGGGCCTGCGGAACTCCGGCCTCCGCCAGCGCCCGGACGGCCAGCCGGGCCGACCGTTCCTCGTTCTCGGAGCGGTCCGGCAGGTAGACGGCGTCGTGGAACCAGGCGGCGAGACGGACGACGGCGAGGTCATCGGCGTACGCGGCGAGCGCATCGACGTGGTCGAGCACGGCGGTGAGGTGGGCGGCGGTGTGATACCGCCGCTGCGGCTCCGACCAGCGGCGCAGCAGATCGTCGGCGTACGGGTCCGGGTCGGGGGCGGCGGAGCCGGGGCCAGGGCCACCGGGGTCGTCGCCGCGCGCGGCGAGCAGGGCCTCGCGCCAGCGGGCACGGAGGGCGGCGGGGTCGGTGCCGAGGTGAACCATGCGACCCATTCTTCCGCCCACGGGGGCCCGGCCAGGGAACCGGCCCAATAGGACGTGATCCGACCTCTATGAAGCCTACGGTGATCCCCGACGCCGCACCGGAAACCCGGAAGTCCCCGGGACCCGGCGCACCGGACCGCGCGGAAGGACCCCGACCACCATGAGCGACACCACGAACTCCACGAACTCCACCGAGCAGGCCCTCACCGGCGAGCGCGCCGACATCCGCGACGCGCTGCGCAAGCACCGGCAGTTCCTCGTCCAAACCGTCCGTGATCTCGACGACGAGCAGGCGGGCCGGCGCACCACGGCCAGCGAACTGTGTCTGGGCGGCCTGATCAAACACGTCACGTCGGTCGAGCGCGGCTGGGCGGAGTTCATCGTGCACGGCGCCTCGGTGATGCCGGACTTCACCGCCCTCACCGAGGAGGACCTCGCCCGCCGGGCCGACGAGTTCCGCATGCTGCCGGGCGACACGCTCGACGGGGTCCTCGCCGAGTACGCGAAGGTCGCCGAACACACCGACGAACTCGTCGCGACCGTGCCCGACCTGGACACCTCCCACCTGCTGCCGAAGGCGCCCTGGATCCAGCCGGGTGCCCGCATGACGGTCCGCAGGGTCCTGCTGCACGTCATCGCGGAGACCGCCCAGCACGCCGGCCACGCCGACATCATCCGCGAGTCCCTGGACGGCGCGAAGACCATGGGCTGACCCCCGACCCCGGACCACGCCCGCCGCCGCTCACGGCAGGCGGGCCTCCTGGTTGATGCAGCGGACGCGTTCGCGCAGCACCGCGTCGGGCGGGGCCTGCCGCAGTCCGTCCGGCGGGCAGTCCCACTCCCGGCCGCCGCCCACCGGACGCAACTGCACCCGGCCGCCCACATGCCCGCACACCTCGCCCATCCGCCCGTCCCGCACGTCCACCATGTACGTCCCGACCGGTGGCCGTTCCCCGCGCAGCACCGCCGTCAGCCGCTCCGCCGTCCGTACGTTGCAGCGCCCCAACGCGACGAGGGCGAACGGCTCGTCGCTCGCACCGGTCACCGGGTCCACCCCCAACGACGGCAGCACGACACCCGCTTCCGCCAACGCCTCCCGCAACGACGCCACGACTTCCTCGGTCGACCGCACTGTGCGCCCCACTTTCCTCACGCAGAGTTTTCGATACGCCACCCAGCGTGTATGCCCGCGCTCTAACCTGGCCAGACGTTCCGCCCCAACAAGAGAGGTCGTGGGACGAAAAGGACAGGGGGCGATTCATGCCTGGACCCAAAGATCTCGACCCGTCGTCCTCACCCCGTGCGCTGCTGGGCGCGGAGTTGCGCCACGCGCGCGAGAAGGCGGCCCTGAGCCAGGAGGAGTTGGGCAGCCGCCTCTTCGTCAGCGGCTCGTACATCGGCCAGTTGGAAGCGGGCACGAGACGGATGCAACCCGAGTACGCGCGGATGCTGGACGAGGTGCTGGGCGTGGACTTCTTCCTCCGCAACTGCCGCGCGGCGGCGAAGTCGGAGTACCCGGAACACTTCGCGGAGGCAGCGGAGGCGGAGGCGCGGGCGGTGGCGATCCGCGCATACGCGCCTCTGCTCATCCCCGGCCTGCTCCAGACCGCCGGGTACGCACGCGCGGTGTTCCGCGCCTACCAGCCGACGGCGCCGGAGGCGGCCATCGACAAGCTGGTCGCCACGCGGATGGAGCGAACGCACCTCCTCAACGACCCAACAGATCTGGTGTTGTGGGCCGTACTTGACGAAGCAGCGCTGCGCCGGGTGGTGGGCGAACCCGGTGTCATGGCGGAGGCTCTGCGCCACCTCGCCGAGATCGTCCGCACGAACCGGGCGATCGTGCAGGTGCTGCCGTTCTCGGCAGGAGCTCACGCCGCGATGCAAGGCGCCATCAAACTGATGGACTTCGAGGACGCTCCGCCGCTGGTCTACTTCGAGGGCGTCGCCACCGGGAGGCTGGAGGACGCACCGGCGGTCGTCCGCCACCAGCGCCTCACCTACGAACTCCTCACGGCCTGCGCCCTGTCGCCGAAAACCTCTCTGGCCCTACTGGAGGAAATGGCACAGGATTACGAGCATGAGGAGCTTTCCTGAGTACGACCTGACCGACGCCGCATGGCACAAGTCGAGCTACAGCGGCGGCGACGGCGGCGACTGCCTCGAAGTCGCCCGCTGGCGCAAGTCCACGCACAGCGGCGGCAGCGGCGGCGACTGCCTGGAAGTCGCCGACGGGCACCCCGCCCTCGTCCCCGTACGGGACTCGAAGAACCCCCAGGGCCCGAAGCTCGTGTTCCGAGCCTCGGCATGGGCACCGTTCGTCGAAGGCCTCAAGCGGCGGCACTGAGCCACTGCCGCACGGACGGGAGAGGCGGGGTTGCCCCACCCGCCCTCCCCGCCCAGAGTGCGGACATGCCGATACCGCCGCATCCGCATCCGCATCCGCATCCACACCTGCGAGAGATCAGCCCCGACAACTTCCAGAGCGCGATCGACCTGCGCGTCCGCCCCGACCAGGAACACCTCGTGGCGCCCGTGGTGAAGTCGCTCGCCGAGGCGTACGTCCACCCCGACATCGCATGGCCCCGGCTCATCTGCGACGGCGACGAGATCGTCGGGTTCCTCATGGCCTTCTTCGACGTCGACTGGACCGGCAAGGGCACCGACTTGCGCTCGGGGCTCTGGCGTCTCAACATCGCGGACGGCCAACAGGGCCGGGGCTACGGACGCTTCGCGGTGCGGTCCGTGGCCGACGAGATCCGGCGCCGGGGCGGCACACGCCTGACGACCACCTGGCATCCCGGACCGGACGGCCCCGAGGGCTTCTACCGGGCACTCGGCTTCCGCACGACCGGCGAGACCAGCGGAGATCAGACCGTGGGCGTGCTGGACCTCGACTGAACCCGCACTGCCGCCGCGCCCCGCCGCCCGGAGCTCAAGTACCGAGCTGCGAGCCCTCTTTGTACGGATTGGGGGGTGGGTTGTACCCACCCCCCCTCCCCGTCAACACAAAGCGACGCGTTTGCCACGGACCGTCATCAAGCTCTAGGTTGCCCGCAGACGTAACGACCCCCGTCAGGTGCTACGAACACCTGCGGGGGTCTCACCTACGAGATCGCCCAATCCCAGAGGGAACTCGATCCCATGGCTGCCGCCAACTCTAGTGACGACCCCCGCTCTCCGCACAGCACCCCGCACCCGATGGCGAACCCGGGTTACGGCAAACGCTCCGTGCCGGGACAACTTCCGCGCACACGCCACGACTTCACACACCTGCCGCGCCGCGAGGCCTCCGTCGCCGCGTACCTCGACCGGCTGTCCGAGAACGCCGACATGTCCGGGAACGGCCCCCGCGCTCACGCTCTCGCAGGCGGAGTGCGCGGAACTGGCGCCGCTGCTGGGCGACTGGTTCACGCGGGGAGCCACCGAGGAGCACATCACGCACGCCCTGACCGGCGGGCTCCCCAGCCCGGTGCACCACCCGGCGGCCCTGATCCGCTCCCGCCTGCTCACCAAGCTGCCGCCGGAGCCGGTGCCCGAGGCGCCGCGTACACCGCGCCGCCTGCTGGAGTGCGCGGAGTGCGGCGTCCCCGGCCGCCCCGAGGCGCTGCCCGGCGGCGTGTGCGGCGCGTGTCGGGACACGCCCTCTCCCCCGCGCCCCCACGCGCCCCTTCCCGCCCCCTCGGTTCACGCCCGCGCCGCCGCCATCCGGGCCAAAATGCCTCAACGACGACAGGAACGGACACCCGCATGACGGCTCCCACGATCCGACGGCACCATCCCGGGGCACGATGGGGGGAAGGAGGCGAGACCATGACCCCAAGCACCGCCGACGACCCGCAGATGTCCGTCGAGGACTTCGAGGAACTCGCCGAGGCCGCCCCTGAGGGGGTACGGCTCGAATTCATCAATGGCCGGGTCCACGCCAAGGACGGCCTCAGCGTCGAGGACTTCGAAGAACTGGAACGCCGGGCGCCGGAGACCGTCCGGCTCGAATACGTACACGGAAAACTAGAGGTCAAGGCAGTGCCGGACGGCAAGCACACGTCGATCTTCCTGTGGTTGCAGCGCCAGTGCATGCAACAGCGTCCCGACCTCGACCTCGCCCCCGAACGTGGAGTCAGGGCAGAGGCCTACCGCAAGGGTCGCGCCCGGACGGACGGTTTCCTGGCACCGGTGGATCACTTCGTCGATGACGGCGAGTGGTCGGAAGCCGGCGGGGCCCTGATGGCCGTGGAGATCACCTCCCACGACCGCGACACCGACAAGCGGGACCGCATCGACAAGCCCATCGGCTACGCGGAGGCCGAGATCCCCGTCTACCTCCTCATCGACCGCGACCACCACACCGTCGTCGTGCACAGCGAACCGAAGGACGGCCGCTACCGGCAGTCCCCCTCCTACCCGTGGGGGGCGACCGTCGAGCTCCCGCCCCCGGTGGGCATCACGCTCGACACCGAACAGCTCAAGAAGTACGCCGACTGAGGCACCCGACGGCGGCGAGAATGCCGTCATGTCCGAACTCCCCGCCTGGCCGGTCGCCGTACCGCTCGAAGGGCCGCGACTGCGGCTGGAACCGTTGCGCGTCGCGCACGCGGAGGAAGCGCCGGCATTCCTCGCCGACGTCCGCCTGCACACGTACATCGGAGGGACCCCGCCGACCCGGGGCGAACTGGAGCAGCGCTATCGCCGCCAGTCCGCCGGCCACTCGCCCGACCGCACGCAGGGCTGGCTGAACTGGATGCTGCGGCGCCACACCGACGGCAAGCTGGTCGGCACCGTACAGGCGACCCTCACCCGCCCCGACGGCCACCACCGTCCTACCGCCGAGCTCGCCTGGGTCGTAGGCCACGCCTTCCAGGGCAACGGCTACGCGAAGGAGGGCGCCGCCGCCATGACCCACTGGCTGCGCGACCAGGGCATCTCACCCCTCACGGCCCACGTCCACCCGGACAACCACCCCTCCGCCGCCGTCGCCGCAGCCCTCGGCCTGCACCCCACCGGCACCCTGCACGACGGCGAACGACACTGGACCGACGCCACCTCTCCGTGACCACCGCGGCAACCGTCCGTCCGGCGGCGCTGTCAGTCCCGTGTGCGACCCTGGCGGACATGAACCACGCACAGCTCACCGCGCTCGGCCGGGCCCTGCGCGTGCTCGGGGAGCACGGGGAGGCGCTGGGCGCCGACACGCCGGACGCCAAGCTGCACGAGGCCAAGGACGATCTGAAGCGCGCGCTCGACCTGCTGGAGGAGAGCATCAGCGGGGACCGGCCCACCACGCGGTGCGCCGAGCATCCGACCGGGCCCGTCGACAAGGACGCGCCCGATCTGTGCCTGCTGTGCGAGACGCGGCGCCGGGCCGCCCGGCGCGCCGAGTACGACGGCGGCGGACCTCGCCGGGCGGGGGTCGGCCCCGGGGAGCGCGTCCCGTCCCGGTACGGCACGCGGGAGGACCGGCCGCAGCCGCAGCAGCGCTGGCTGCCCGAGGCGTGGAACGGGCAGGAGTGGCAGCTGTGCGGCACCCCGCGCCGGGACCGGCGCGAGGCGGAGCTGTACCTCGACGCGCAGCGCCGGGGACCCCGCCCGGCGATGGCGTACCGGCTGGTGCACGAGTTCACCGACTACGAGGTGCTGCGCGTGTGGGGCCGGCCGGTGCGTGTCGACATCGAGCCGATGGGCGGGGGCCTGTGACCGGTCGCGGTCGTCCGGGCGGCGGCCCCCGCCGTCCCGCCCGCGGTCAGTGCAGGGTCTTCGCGGCGGCCGCGTCGTAGGGGGCCAGTTCGTCGAAGCGGCCCGTGAGCACCTTCCGCGCCCACTCGGGGTCCTGGAGCAGCGCGCGGCCGACGGCGACGAGGTCGAACTCGTCGCGCTCCATGCGGTCCAGGAGTTCGTCGATGTTCTTGACGGGGGCGCCCTCGCCCTTGAAGGAGCGGGCGAAGTCGCCGTCCAGTCCGACCGAGCCGACGGTGATGGCGGGCCTGCCGGTGAGCTTCTTCGACCAGCCCGCGAGGTTGAGGTCCGAGCCGTCGAACTCGGGCAGCCAGTAGCGCCGGGTGGAGGCGTGGAAGGCGTCCACCCCGGCCTCGGCGAGCGGTGTGAGGATCGCCTCCAGCTCCTGGGGCGTCCCGGCGAGCCGCGCGTCGTAGCTGTCGGCCTTCCACTGCGAGTAGCGGAAGATGACCGGGAACTCCGGCGACACCCGCGCCCGAACCGCCTCGACGATCTCCACCGCGAACTTCGCGCGGGCCACCGGGTCGCCGCCGTAGGCGTCGGTGCGGCGGTTGGTGTGCTCCCACAGGAACTGGTCGATGAGGTAGCCGTGGGCGCCGTGCAGTTCGACGCCGTCGAAGCCGATGCGCTCGGCGGCGGCGGCCGCGTCGGCGAACGCGGCGATGACGTCGTCCAGGTCCTGCCGGGTCATCGCCCGGCCGGTGGCCTCGGCCTCGCCGCCGCGCAGACCGGAGGGGCCGACGGCGGGGGCGTCCGGGAAGGGCGGACGGCCCTGCTCACGGACCATGCCGACGTGCCAGAGCTGCGGCACGATCGTGCCGCCCGCCCCGTGCACCGCGTCGGCGACCTCCGCCCAGCCCGCGAGCTGCTCCTCGCCGTGGAACCGGGGGACGCGGTCGCTGATACCGGCGGAGGGGTGGCCGACATAGGTGCCCTCGGTGACGATCAGCCCGACGCCCGCGGCGGCCCGGCGGGCGTAGTAGGCGCGCACGTCCTCGCCCGGGACGCCGCCCGGGGAGAACATGCGGGTCATCGGCGCCATGACGATGCGGTTGGGGACGGTCAGGCCGTTCAGGGCGACGGGGCGGGAGAGGATCCGCGCGGCGCGGGAGGCGGAGGTGTCCGCACCGGAGGTGGTGGTGTCGGCGGGGGCGGTCATACGGGCTCCTCGAGGACGTGGATAAACCGTTCAGTATGTGCACGCGCATGCAATGCGCCCCTTGGTCAATGTCTTGTACGGCCCACGCATTCCCGTCCGCCCCACCACTGTGACCGCGACCTCCCGAGCCTCCGTGCGGCGCGGGCGCCGAACACGCCGAAGGGCGGCACCCCCCGTGCGGGGAGTGCCGCCCTCTGTCGCACTCGAACGTCGGCGTGTGCCGGCCTGTGCCGGTCCACGACGGCGTGCGTCGGACTTCCTGTCCGGTCCTCGGTGGGCCCGGCCCGGCTGGAGGCCGGACCCGGAGAGGATCAGAAGTCCATGTCACCGCCCGGCATGCCGCCCGGAGCGCCCGCCGGGGCGGCCTTCTCCGGCTTGTCGGCGATGACGGCCTCGGTGGTCAGGAAGAGCGCGGCGATGGAGGCGGCGTTCTGCAGCGCGGAACGGGTCACCTTCGCCGGGTCGATGATGCCTTCCTTGACCAGGTCGACGTACTCGCCGGTCGCGGCGTTCAGGCCGTGGCCCGGGGTCAGGTTGCGCACCTTCTCCACCACGACGCCGCCCTCGAGGCCGGCGTTGACCGCGATCTGCTTCAGCGGGGCCTCGAGCGCCAGCTTGACGGCGGCGGCACCGGTGGCCTCGTCGCCCTCGAGCTCCAGCTTCTCGAAGACCTGGGAGGCCTGGAGCAGGGCCACGCCACCACCGGCGACGATGCCCTCCTCGACGGCCGCCTTCGCGTTGCGGACGGCGTCCTCGATGCGGTGCTTGCGCTCCTTGAGCTCCACCTCGGTGGCGGCACCGGCCTTGATGACCGCGACGCCGCCGGCGAGCTTCGCCAGGCGCTCCTGCAGCTTCTCGCGGTCGTAGTCGGAGTCGCTGTTGTCGATCTCGGCGCGGATCTGGTTGACCCGGCCGGCGACCTGGTCGGCGGAGCCGGCGCCGTCGACGATGGTGGTCTCGTCCTTGGTGATGACGACCTTGCGGGCGCGGCCCAGGAGCTCCAGACCGGCGTTCTCCAGCTTGAGGCCGACCTCCTCGGAGATGACCTCGCCGCCCGTGAGGATGGCGATGTCGCCGAGCATGGCCTTGCGGCGGTCACCGAAGCCCGGGGCCTTGACGGCGACGGACTTGAAGGTGCCACGGATCTTGTTGACGACCAGGGTCGACAGGGCCTCGCCCTCGACGTCCTCGGCGATGATCAGCAGCGGCTTGCCCGACTGCATGACCTTCTCCAGGAGCGGGAGCAGGTCCTTGACCGCGGAGATCTTGGAGTTGGCGATGAGGATGTAGGGGTCCTCGAGCGACGCCTCCATGCGCTCCATGTCGGTCGCGAAGTACGCCGAGATGTAGCCCTTGTCGAAGCGCATGCCCTCGGTGAGCTCGAGCTCCAGACCGAAGGTCTGCGACTCCTCGACCGTGATGACGCCTTCCTTGCCGACCTTGTCCATCGCCTCGGCGATGAGCTCGCCGATCTGGGTGTCGGCGGCGGAGATGGAGGCCGTGGAGGCGATCTGCTCCTTCGTCTCGACCTCCTTGGCCTGGTCGAGCAGGGCGGCGGAGACGGCCTCGACGGCCTTCTCGATACCGCGCTTCAGGGCCATCGGGTTGGCGCCGGCCGCCACGTTGCGCAGGCCCTCGCGGACCAGCGCCTGGGCGAGGACGGTCGCGGTGGTCGTACCGTCACCGGCGACGTCGTCCGTCTTCTTGGCGACTTCCTTGACCAGCTCGGCGCCGATCTTCTCGTACGGGTCCTCGAGCTCGATCTCCTTGGCGATGGAGACACCATCGTTGGTGATCGTGGGGGCGCCCCACTTCTTCTCGAGGACGACGTTTCGGCCCTTGGGGCCGAGCGTCACCTTCACGGCGTCCGCGAGCTGGTTCATGCCGCGCTCGAGGCCGCGCCGCGCCTCCTCGTCGAACGCGATGATCTTGGCCATGTGAAGTGGTCCTCCCGGACTGGGGTGGATTGCTCCGGACCGCGCCCGCGCCCGCGACGGACGGCACCGGCTGGTGGTTCCTTGCCCCACCTCGCCAGGGCCTCACCGACCCGGTCCATAGTTGTCACTCTCACCTTGTGAGTGCTAACGCCAATGATTAGCACTCACCCCCCGAGAGTGCAAGCGCCACCCCGCGGAACCCGGACGGACCGGCGGGCCCGCGGGCGCCCGACGCCGCCCCGGTTCCGGACGGACCGGCGGGCCCGCGGGCGCCCGACGCCGCCCCGGTTCCGGACAGACCGAAGGGCCCGCGGGCACCCGACGGTGCCCACGAGCCCTTCGTTCACGTCGAACTTTCAGTCGGCGCGCGCGTCAGCCGGCAACGCGGACCATGTCCGCCTGCGGCCCCTTCTGACCCTGCGAGATCTCGAACTCGACCCGCTGGCCCTCTTCCAGAGTGCGGTAACCGTCCATCTGGATCGCGCTGTAGTGGACGAACACATCCGCACCACCGTCGACCGCGATGAAGCCGTACCCCTTCTCCGCGTTGAACCACTTGACGGTGCCCTGAGCCATGCCTAACTCCCCTATTACTGGCCCTTGCACGGATCCGCACTTCGCGGATCCGGGTCAGACCTCACCCCCCAACGGTTGGGGGCGTGCGCCGGAACGCGTCGACCGCGGCTGAATGTATCTGTCCAACTGCCGTGTGCAACAGGTCAGTCGGACGAGAAATCTGGGCACGACCGGTCGGGAATGTACGGAGAATTCGCTCGAATTCAGGGCAAGTCGGACCGCACAAAAGGCGCATAGGACGCAAAAGCCCTGCACACTTTGGCTACTTCTTGTCGGAAGCCCGACAAGATTGCCGTCGCCCGGTCTCGGAAATCCGGGGTGCGTTCCCCAATTGTATCGCGCTCAATCATACAGAATTACCCCCTCCGCTTCTCTCGCGGAGGGGGTAATTCGTTCTACGCTGAGTGATCTGCATTACCGAGGGTAAGGGACGCGGAACGTGGACGCCGTCCGGCGCGTCCCGCCCGCCACGCCCGTCTCAGCCGCCGGCGACCGCGGGGATGATCGACACGCCCGCACCCTGCGGCGTCGCCGTGTCGAGCCCCTGCTCGAAGCGGACGTCGTCGTCGTTGACGTACACGTTGACGAAACGGCGCAGCTTGCCCTGGTCGTCCAGGACCCGGGCGGCGATCCCGGTGTGGTTCTTCTCCAGGTCCGCGATGACCTCGCCGAGGGTCGTGCCCTCGGCGTCGACCTCGGCCTTGCCGCCGGTGTAGGTGCGCAGGATGGTGGGGATGCGAACGGTGACGCTCATGGGGGTGATGACCTCCGGTCGGGTGCGAGGGTGCCCGTAGGGGGGCGCTGTGGGGAAGGGGGGACGGCCGGTCCTGCCGCGCGAGGGCCGCGCGGGGGCTACGCGAGCCCCGCCTCCCGGAAGGACTCCAGGGACGGCCGGATCGTCGCGGTGAGCCCCGTGCCCGCCACCGCGTCCAGCGTCTTGAGGCCGTCACCGGTGTTGAGGACGACGGTCGTCAGCGACGGGTCGAGCACACCGGCCTCGATCAGCTTGCGCGTGACGCCGACCGTCACACCGCCGGCGGTCTCCGCGAAGATGCCCTCGGTCCGCGCCAGCAGCCGGATCGCGTCGACGATCGCCTCGTCGTTCACGTCCTCCACCGCACCGCCCGTGCGGCGTGCGATGTCCAGCACGTAGGGGCCGTCGGCCGGGTTGCCGATCGCCAGCGACTTGGCGATCGTGTCCGGCTTCTGCGGCCGTACGACGTCGTGGCCCGCCTTGAACGCGGTCGACACCGGCGAACAGCCCTCCGCCTGGGCGCCGAAGATCTTGTACGGCCGGTCCTCGACGAGCCCGAGCTCGATCAGCTCCCGCAGCCCCTTGTCGATCTTCGTGAGCTGGGAGCCGGAGGCGATGGGCACCACGAGCTGGTCGGGCAGCCGCCAGCCGAGCTGCTCGCAGATCTCGTACGCCAGCGTCTTGGAACCCTCGGCGTAGTACGGCCGCAGGTTGACGTTGACGAAGCCCCAGCCCTCGCCCGCCGGGTCGCCGATCAGCTCGGAGCAGAAACGGTTCACGTCGTCGTAGTTGCCCTCGATGCCGACGAGCTCGCCGCCGTAGATCGCGGCCATGACGACCTTGCCCTGCTCCAGGTCGTGCGGGATGAACACGCAGGAGCGGAAGCCGGCCCGGGCGGCGGCGGCACCCACCGCGCCGGCCAGGTTGCCGGTGGAGGAGCAGGACAGGGTGGTGAAGCCGAAGGCACGGGCGGCCTCGATGGCCTGGGCGACGACGCGGTCCTTGAAGGAGTGCGTCGGGTTGCCGGAGTCGTCCTTGATGTACAGCCCGCCGGTGACGCCGAGTTCACGGGCCAGGTTGTCGGCCTTGACGAGCTTGGTCCAGCCGGGGTTGATGTTCGGCTTCGTCGCCACGTCCGCCGGGACGGGCAGCAGCGGGGCGTACCGCCAGATGTTCGCGGGGCCCGCTTCGATGGTCCGGCGCAGTTCCTCGGTGTCGTGACCCGAGAAGTCGTAGGCGATCTCGAGCGGCCCGAAACATTCCTCGCAGGCGAACACGGGACCGAGCGGCACCCGGTGGCCGCATTCGCGGCAGCTCAGCGCGGCGGCCGGACCGAGATCGACGGACCCGGTGGCGGAAGGGGCGGAGGTGGCAGAAGTGGTGGAGCCGGTGGTGTCTTCGACAGTCTGCACAGCCATGTGAGGCGAGGCCCTTTCTCCTCATCTTCCTCACGACGCATCTCGCCGTGAGACGGATTTGGCACCTTCCCTAGCCGGGAGCCTCGCGGAGTGATCGGGATTGATCAGCGATCTACGAGTGCCGGCTGGAGGGTTGCCGGGGCTTCATCGGGCCGTTTCCCTCTGCCCCTCTGGATGAGCGGTATTCGGTTGTGGTGGCGCCGGTGGCCCCCGGCATGCGACGGCCATCTGCGTTGTTCAAGACTGTAACCGAAGGCCAGGACACTTGGACGAGTCGTCCGTACCGCGAGATGGATCACGAAGGAGCCACCGACCGTGCTGCAGGAAGTCGAGCATTGGCTGAAGGCGCGCTCGTGGTCGGTGGCGGACCGCCCGTTGCAGCAGGTCATGGCCGCCAAGCGGGCCACCGGCCAGTCGGTCAGCGTGGTGCTCCCGGCGCTGGACGAGGAGGCGACCGTCGGCGAGATCGTGGCGACGATCCGCCGCGACCTGGTCCGGCGGGTGCCTCTCGTCGACGAGATCGTGGTCGTCGACTCCGGCTCCACCGACCGCACCGCCGAGGTGGCCGCGGCGGCGGGCGCCCGGGTCGTGCACCGTGACGCGATCCTGCCGCGCATCCCGGCCCTGCCCGGCAAGGGCGAGGTGCTGTGGCGCTCGCTGCTGGTCACGCGCGGCGACCTCGTCTGCTTCGTCGACGCCGATCTGCGCGCGTTCTCCTCCGACTTCGTCACCGGCATCGTCGGCCCGCTGCTGACCGACCCCGACGTGCACCTGGTCAAGGCGATGTACGACCGCCCGCTCGCCGGAGCCGCCGGACAGGGCGGCCGGGTCACCGAGCTGATGGCCCGGCCACTGCTCAACATGCACTGGCCGCTGCTGGCCGGCTTCGTCCAGCCGCTCGGCGGCGAGTACGCGGCCCGCCGCTCGCTGCTCGAACGGCTCCCGTTCCCGGTCGGCTACGGCGTCGAGCTCGGCATGCTGGTCGACGCGTTGCACACCGTCGGCCTCGACGCGCTCGCCCAGGTCGACGTCGGCGTACGCCACCACCGCCACCAGGACGGGCAGGCACTGGGCCGCATGGCCGCCGCGATCTACCGCACCGCCCAGCTCCGTCTGGCCCGCGGCCACCTTCTGCGCCCCGCCCTCACCCAGTTCGAACGCGGCCCGCAGGGCTTCGAGCCGCGCACCCATCCGGTGGACACGGAGGAGCGCCCGCCGATGACCGAGATCGCGGAGTACGCGGCGGGGAAGGTGGCGTAGGGGGAGGGCGGGGCATGGGCCGGCCGCTTACACCCGTTGTATGCACAGGTCGTGTGACGGAATCGGTGCGGTGAGGTGTCCGTGCACGTTTGAGGGTTCGGGGGCCGGGCTAGGTTGAGGCGTATGGCTTCAAGGTTCGGTGCTGCTCAGGTGCTGGTCGCCTCCAATCGGGGGCCCGTCTCGTACGCCGTGCGGGAGGACGGTTCGCTGCACGCCAGGCGGGGCGGTGGCGGGCTGGTCTCCGGGCTGTCGGCCATCGGGCCGGACGCGGGCGCGCTGTGGGTGTGCTCGGCGCTGGGCGACGGTGACCGCGAGGCGGTGCGGCGCGGGGTCGGCGAGGACGGCGTACGGATGCTGGACGTGCCGGCCGACGTGCACGCGGACGCCTACAACGGCATCGCCAACTCCGTGCTCTGGTTCGTGCACCACATGCTGTACCAGACCCCGTTGGAACCCGTGTTCGATCGGGAGTTCCGGCGCCAGTGGGCCTCGTACGAGACCTACAACCGGGCCTTCGCCGAGGCGCTCGCCGAGGAGGCGGCCGAGGGCGCGGTCGTGATGGTCCAGGACTACCACCTGACCCTGGTCCCGGGAATGCTCCGGGAACTCCGCCCCGACCTGCGGATCGGGCACTTCTCGCACACCCCCTGGGCGCCCGTCGACTACTTCCGGATGCTCCCCGACGACATCGCCGAGCAGGTGCTGCGCGGCATGCTCGGCGCCGACCGGCTCGGCTTCCTCACCCACCGCTGGGCGGACGCCTTCACCGCGTGCGCGGACGCGGTGGCCGGCGGGCTCGGCGACACCCGGATCGGGGTGCACGGGCTCGGCGCGGACGCCGACTTCCTGCGCGCCCGCTCGCACGAGGACGACGTGGCGGAGCGGATGACGGCGCTGCGCGAGGAGATCGGCCCGGACCGCAGGACGATCGTCCGGGTCGACCGGACCGAACTGTCGAAGAACATCGTGCGCGGACTGCGCGCCTACGAGGAACTGCTCGCCTCGCGGCCCGAGTGGCGCGAGCGGGTGGTGCACGTGGCGTTCGCCTACCCCTCCCGGCAGGACCTCGCGGTGTACCGGGAGTACACCGACGAGGTGCGGCGGGTGGCCGAGTCGATCAACGCCCGGTACGGCACGGACGGCTGGACACCGGTCCTGATGCATGTCGAGGACGACTTCGCACGGTCGCTCGCGGCCTACCGGCTGGCCGATGTGGCGCTGGTCAACCCCGTACGGGACGGGATGAACCTGGTCGCCAAGGAGGTGCCGCTCGTCTCCGACGAGGGCTGCGCGCTGGTGCTGTCGAGGGAGGCGGGGGCGTACGAGGAACTGGGCGAGGACGCGATCGTGGTGAACCCGTACGACGTGGTCGCGACGGCGGAGGCGCTGCACGAGGCGTTGTCCATGCCGGCGGCCGAGCGAGTCGAACGGTCGAAGCGACTGGCGGCGGCGGGCACGGCGCTGCCGCCGTCGCGGTGGTTCCTGGACCAGTTGCACGCGTTGGAGGGCTGAGCGGGGGCTGAGGACCGGGTCCGGGGCCCGGACAGGCCCCCAAGCGGCCTCGCTTGTTTTTCGCGACACCCTGTCGTAATTTTTACGACAGGGTGTCGCTTAGAGGCGTGGAACCACGTCGAGGCCGCCCGCCGGACAGGGAGTCCCCCATGAACGCGCTCAACGACCGCGGCGGACGCGGCGATCTCGCCGTCCTCACCGATCGCGCCGATCTCATCGAATTGCTCGGCCGCTACGCCGACATCTCGGACCGGAAGGAGTACACCGAGCTGCCCGGCCTTGTCTTCACCGACCCGCTCACCCTCGACTTCGAGTCGGTGGCCGGCATGCCGCCGATGACCGTGCCGCTCGATGACTACCTCGACAACCTCCGCACCGCCTTCGCGGCCTACACCGCGACCCACCACGCCATCACCGGCCACGTCGTCGACATCGACGGCGACAGCGCGCGGATCCACGCGCACGTCCGTGCCGAGCACTGGCTGCCGGAGGAACTCGCCGGCGAGGGCCCCCACCGCTGGCTGGTGGTCGGCTTCTACGACAACGAGGCGATGCGCACGCCGGACGGCTGGCGCCTGAGCCGGGTGAGACTCACCGCGACGTACCAGGAGAACCCGCACCTGGCGGGCGTCGCCATGGCCGCCGCGCAGGCGAAGGCGGGCTGAAGGGCGTGTCGCGGGTGCGGGATGCGGCCCGCGGGGGGACGGGCCGTGGGTACGGACCCGTGGGTACGGCCTGTAGGTACGGCCTGTAGGTACGGCCCGTGGGTACGGGCCCGGGGTACGGGGCTCGCCCCGGCGGGGGAGAATGGCCGGATGCCGCGGATTCGGGGAACCAGCATCGAGGAACACCACGAGCTGGTGTGGGCCGATCTCGCCGAGGCGATGCGGGAACTTCTGCTCGAACGCGACTACGAGTCGATCAACATGGGGCACATCGCGGCCCGGGCCGGACTCGCGCGCAACACGCTGTACAACTACGCGGGCGACAAGAGCGCGCTGGTCATTGCCCTGATCGAGCGCGCGGCCCGGCCCGCGGTCGCACGTGTGTCCGCGATCGCGGCGCGGTCCGCGGCACCGGCCGCCGAGCGGATGCGGGAGATCATCGAGGCGTTCCTGGAGGCGTCCGCGGATCAGGCCATGCAGCTGATGTTCCGGCCGGGCTCCGGGCCGCTGGTCGCCGAGGTGCCGAAGGGGCCGGACAACCCGTTCAACGCGATCGTGGTCGAGGTGGAGAACGTCGTCCGCGACGGCATCGCGCGCGGGGAGTTCCGCGACGTCGGCGACGTACGCCTCGCGGTGGAACTGCTGTCCGGCGTCATGCGCGCGGGCGCCGAACGCATCGGCCGCGACCCGGCCGCCTTCACGGACACGGTCGACGCGGCACGCGGCATCATCCTCGCGTCCCTGACCCACCACCCGGCGGAGCGATGACGACCGGGGCCTCCGCCGGCCCCGTCGGTCCCCGGCCCGGACGAGCCGGACGGTCCGGACGAGCTCACCGCGTCGCCCTCATGGCACGCAGGACGATCCGTGCCATCTCGCGTTGTCCACGCGCGTTGGGGTGCACCGGGGCCGCCGGACTACGGGGGATCATCGGCTCGATCCACCGTGTGTTCCCGGCCGAACAGGCGCCGTGCTCCCGGGATGCGGTGTAGGTGTCCACATAGGTGGCGTCGGCTGCCCGGGCCTGTCGCCGCAGCACGTCGTTGAGCTGGTGCTCCTTCTCCCGCAGGTAGGCGATGTCGCCCGGAGCGAGGGGGAGCGCGAGTCCGCAGCCGGTGTCGCCGGGCGGCAGGATCGCGGGGTAGCCGACGATGTACACGCGCGCCTCGGGCGCACGTCGCCCGATCTCTTCCAGCAGGCCGGACAGCCTCGTCCCGAGAGCGGCCATCCGTTGCCGCGTGCTGTCGGTGCCGTCCTTGACGTAGCGCTCTCGGCAGGGAGCGTCCTCCGACACGTCCTTGAGGCGAGCGACGACGCCGTACACCGTCCCCATGGTGAGGCAGCGGGTGAGCATCTCGCCGAAGCCGATGTCATTGCCTCCGATGCCGAGGGTGACGAGCCGGGTCCGGCCGGAAAGGGCGGACAGCTGCGCGGGGTTGAGGCCGTCGTCGGTGTGCTGGGGCGAGGCGAGGTTCGCCGTCGTCGCACCGCTGCAGCTCATGTCGCGGTACATGCGCGGCCCCAGTTCGAGTCCGGCGGCGAGCAGGGCCGGGTAATTGTGGTCGGAGCGGGCACAGCCGGCGGGGCCGGCCGCTCTGAACCGGTATGCGTGGACCGGAGGTGTAGGAGTCGCCGAGAGCGACATAGGGGCCACGCACGCCGCTGTCCCCCGCGGTGTCGCCGTCATGACGGGTCTCGGCGACGGTGACGGTCAGAGCCGCCACGGACAGGAGAATGCCGGTCAGGACGACGCGTAGGTGAGTCATGATGCCGTGTGTCTCCCCGGGTGGTCATGGGCTTCCTCCGAGCGGTGCCGTGACGGCGGCTCGAGGAGGTGGGCAGGGTGCACGCCCCGAACGGGCCGCTCGTGGGGCTGTGTCCGTGAGCGGCCCGCTCGGCGTGCGGGCCGGGCGACTTCCGTCGCACGACCCGCACCGCACGCCCTCGTCAGACGACCCGCGCGGGGGCCGAGGTGTGCGCTTCGTCGCCGGACGGGTCACGCGGTGCGTGGGCCTGCTCGGTGAGGGCCTCGCCCTCGATGTCCACGCGGGGCAGCAGCCGGTCCAGCCAGGCCGGGAGCCACCACGCCCGCTTGCCGAGGAGCGCCAGGACCGCCGGCACGAACGCCATCCGGACGACGAACGCGTCGAAGAAGACCGCACTGGCCAGCCCGAAGCCGACCATCTTCACCATCGACTCGCCGCCCGTCATGAACCCGCCGAACACCGCCATCATGATCAGCGCAGCGGCCGCCACGACGTGGCCGCTGTGCCGGAAACCGGTGACGACGGCCTGCCCCGACTGCTCCCCGTGCAGGTGTGCCTCGCGGATCCGGGAGACCAGGAAGACCTGGTAGTCCATGGCGAGGCCGAAGACGATGCCCACCAGGAAGATGGGCATGGTGCTCATGATCGGCCCGGTCTCGTCCACGCCGAAGAATCCGGCTCCGTGGCCCTCCTGGAAGACCGTGACGATCGCACCGAGCGCCGCGCCGACCGACAGCAGGAAGCCGAGCGCCGCCTTGAGCGGCACCAGGACCGACCGGAAGACCACCATCAGCAGCAGGAAGGCGAGACCCACGACGACCAGGAGGTACGGGACCAGGGCGTCCTGCATCTTCTGGCCCACGTCGATGTTCAGGGCGGTGGTGCCGGTGACCTTGATGTCGGCGCCGGTGGCCGACTCCACCGCGGCGCGCTCGTCGCGGATGGTGTGCACCAGGTCCTGCGTCTGCTCACTGGTGGGCGCGGTCGACGGGACCGCGGTGATCACCGCCGTGTCCTTGGCCTGGTTGAACCGGGCCGGCGAGACGGAGACGACGCCCTTCGTGCCGGCGAGCTTGTCGGAGACGGTCGCCACGGCCCCTTCCGGGTCCCGCGCCTTGCCGGCGTCGACGACCACGGTCAGCGGGCCGTTGAAGCCCGGGCCGAAGCCCTTGGCGAGATCGTCGTAGGCACGGCGTTCCGTGGTCGACGTCGACTTGGCCTCGGCGCCGGGCATGCCCATCCGCAGGTCCAGCGACGGCACCGCGAGCGCCCCGAGGCCGACCACGGACAGGAGCAGCACCGGCACCGGCCGGCGCACCACGAACCGGGCCCAGCGCACGCCCCGGGAGGCCTTCTCCGACGGGGTCGGGACCGGCACGCTCGTCGTCCAGGCCGCGGTCGGCATGTCCGCCGCCCCGGCGCCGTTCAGCGTGCCCGCCGTCCGGTTCCCGCGGAGGCGGCCGAGGCGCGGGGTGGAGGTGCGGCGGGCAACCTTGCGGGCGGGGCGTTCGCCCTTGCGGTCGCGGCGGGCGAGCACCGCGTCGGGCCAGAAGCCCAGCAGCGCCGGCACCGCGGTGAGGGCGACCAGGACGCCGACCAGGACCGCGCCCGCCGAGCCGATGCCCATCTTGGTGAGCGTCGGGACGCCGACCACGGAGAGGCCCAGCAGGGCGATGACGACGGTGAGCCCGGCGAAGACGACCGCGCTGCCGGCCGTACCCACGGCCAGGGCGGCCGCCTCCTGCGGCCGGTGTCCCGCGGCCCGCTCCTCGCGGTAGCGGGAGACCACGAAGAGGGAGTAGTCGATGCCGACGGCGAGGCCGAGCATCATCGCCAGCTCCCCGACCGTCGAGGAGAACCCGAAGGCACTGCTGACGGCGGTGATCCCGGCCAGGCTGACGCAGACGCCGGTGATGGCGGTGAGCAGCGGCAGACCGGCGGCGGCGAGCGAGCCGAAGGTGATCAGCAGCACCACCGCGGCGACGAGGACGCCGAGCACTTCGCCCAGGCCCTCCCCGGCCTCGGTCTCCAGCGCGGAGCCGCCGACCTCGACGGTCAGACCCGCGTCCCGGGCCTGCTCGACCGCCTTGGTCAGGTCCGTCTTGCCGGCGTCGGTGAGATCGTCGCTCGTGACCTTGTAGGTGACGGTGGCGTACGCAGTGGACCTGTCCTTGCTGACCGCGTGCGCGTCGAAGGGACTGCTCGCGTCGGCGACCTCGGACCCGTCGGCCACCGCGTCGACGAAGTGCCCGATGGCAGAGCGGTTGGCGGCATCGGTGACGTGCCCGCCGTGCTTCGCGACGAACACGACGCGGGCCTCGGCCCCGTCCGCCTCCGCGCCCGGGAACCGCTTGTTGATCAGGTCGAACGCCTGCTGGGACTCGATGCCGGGCAGGGAGGCCGAATCGTCCGGCGCCTCGGGGGCGTTCATCGCCCCGAGGAACACGGCGGCCAGCACCGCCAGCCAGGCCAGCACCACGATGCGGCGCCTTTGGAAGGCCCAGCGGCCCAGCCGATGCAGATAAGTGGCCATGCGAGAACATCTCCCTGTTCGGGGCTGTCGGGAACGACTCTCAGCCTTCCGGGAGGGCCTCTTCGTGTCGTCCGCCCCAGCGATGCCGCCGCGTACTCAAAAACAAGTAGGGCTCGGCGGGATGTCTCCTCTCCCACCGGTAGTCCTCAGTAATCGCCGTCGGAGCCGTCTGGACTGTCAGAGCTGTCGTGCTCAGAACTGTCGGGGCTGTCGAGGCTGTCGGAATACAACGGCAGCAGGACGCGGAATGTGGCGCCGTTTCCCGGCACGGAGTCGACGTCGACACGGCCGCGGTGCGCGGACACCAGGGAGCGGACGATGGACAGACCGAGGCCCGCGCCACCGGCCCTGGTGCGGCCCCGGGCGGTGTCGGCGCGGTAGAAGCGGTCGAAGATGTGAGCGGCCTGCTCGGCCGTGATCCCCGGCCCCTCGTCGCTCAGCTCCCAGACCGCCTGGTCCCCCAGCGTGCCCACGCCGATGCGCACCGGCGTGCCCGGCGGGGTGTGGGCGAGGGCGTTGCCGACGAGGTTGGAGGTGACCTGCCGCAGCCGGGACTCGTCGCCCAGCACGGGGGCGCCGCCGGGCGGACCGCCGCCCGGGCCGGTGAGGGTGACGGGGCGTTCGGGGTCCAGGGCCCGCAGGTCGTGCAGGGCGTCGGCGGCCAGGGTGCGCAGATCCATGGGGGTGAGACGGAGGGTCGGATGTGCGTCGGCGGCGGCGTCCTCGTCGAGCCTGGCGAGCAGCAGCAGGTCCTCGACGATGCGGACGAGGCGGCCCGCCTCGCCCTCGATACGGCTCATGGCGGCATCGACGTCCCCGCGCTCGGGCATGCCGCCCATCCGGTACAGCTCGGTGAAGCCCTTGATCCCGAACAGGGGGGTACGCAGTTCGTGGCTGGCGTCCGCGATGAAGGCGCGCATGCGGGCGTTGACGGCCGAGCGGGCGGCGTCACCGGCCTCGATACGGTCCAGCATGCCGTTGAGCGCGGCGGACAGCCGGCCCAGTTCGGTGCGGGTCGTGGCCGGCCGCGGTACCCGGCTCGACAGGTCTCCGCCCGCGATGGCCGCCGCCGTCGTCTCGATGCGCCGCAACGGCCGCAAGCCCGCGCGCACGGCGAACCAGGCGATGACGCCCAGGCAGACGAGCACCGCGGAGTCGATCACCAGCATCCACACGCCCAGGCGCCGGATCGTCGTGTCGACCGGGGCCAGCGAACCGGCCACGACGACGCTCGCGACCTCGTCCGCCGTCCCGGTGCCGCCGTCGGGGGCCGCCGGGGCGACGACGACACGCCACTCGTCGTCGTCGCTACCGTCGTGGCCCTTGTCCGGGACCTGGAAGGGGTGCCGGCCGTGGGCCGCGACCGCCGCGGTGTCGAGGGACGGGAGCCGCGGGGCGCTTGGGACGGCCGGACGCGGAGTGCGCAGCAGACGCCCTTCGGCGTCCAGCTGGGCGACGTACACATCGCCCGCCAGGTCGCGCTCCAGCGCGTCGCGGGTCCGCGACGCCGTCCGGCCGGGCGCGTCCTCCCCGCCCGGCAGCAGCGCCGCCGTCTTCACGGCGACGCGCAGCCGGTCGTCGAGCTGCCGCACCAACTGCCGTTCCAGCAGCGTGACGAGGATGCCTTCGCTGGCCAGCAGGGCGGCGACGACCAGCAGCGACGTGAGGGCCACCACCCGGCCGCGCAGCGACAGGCGGCTGATGGGGCCCCGCCCGGGAGCGGCACTCATACGGGCGGCCTGCGCAGCACATAGCCGGTGCCGCGGACCGTGTGGATCAGCTTCGGTTCCCCGGCGTCGATCTTGCGGCGCAGATAGCTGATGTAGGAGGCGACGATGGAGTCGTCACCGTCGAAGTCGTAGTGCCACACCCTGTCCAGGAGTTGGCTCCTGGACAGGACCTGCCCGGCGTTCTCCATCAGCACGCGCAGCAGGCTGAACTCGGTCGGGGACAGCGGCACCGGCCGGCCGTCCCGGGTCACCTGGTGGCTGTCGGGGTCGAGTTCCAGGTCGTCGACGACGAGAAGCCCGTCGGGGCGGCGGCCGCTGGTGCGGCGCAGCACGGCCTGGATGCGCAGGACGAGCTCCTCCAGGTTGAACGGCTTGGTGACGTAGTCGTCCCCGCCGGCCCGCAGACCGCTGATGCGGTCCTCGGCCGCGTCGCGGGCGGTCAGGAAGAGGATCGGCGGGTGCCCGTCGACGCCGGGTCCGGAGGGGAGTGCGCGCAGGCGGCGCGCGACCTCGAAGCCGTCGAAGTCGGGCAGCATGACGTCGAGGACGATCAGATCGGGACGCTCGTCGCGAACGGCCCGCAGGGCCTGGCCCCCTGCCTCGGCCGTCCGCACCTCGAAGCCGGCCAGCCGCAGGCTGGCGGACAGCAGTTCGCGCAGCGTGGGCTCGTCCTCCACCAGGAGCAGTCGTCGTGCCGCCGTCATCGCACCCGTCCCCGGCTGATGGTTCTCATGTCCTCACGGTCCTCGCTGCCCTCACTGTGCTTACTGCCTTCGCTGTGCTTACTGCCTTCGCTGTGCTTGCTGCCTTCGCTGTGCTCACTGTCCGGCCCCGCTAGGGCCTGTTGCAAAAGTCCCGTCGTCCGCCCGGAGGGCGGGTCCTGCGGCGAGAGTGCGTGCATGGCGTCGCGGGGCAGGCGGGACTTTCGCGACAGGCCCTAGGCGTCGCGCTTGCGGAAGACGACGAACGCCGCCACCAGCAGAACCGTCACGCACCCTGCCATGACGCCCACTCCCGCCCAGGGACTCAAGCGAGCCGGGTCACGGTAGCTGGTGATGATCTGCCCTCCCGCGATCGGCGGCCAGTACTTCGACACCCAGTCACCAAGCCCTCCGGGCAGTGCCGGAGCGAAGGCCTGGACGATCAGCATGACGCCGAACAGCGAGGTCACCGTCGCCGTGGTGGAGCGGATCACCGTGCCCAGCGCCAGTCCGAAGAGCGCGGCCAGCGCCAGATACACGCCGCCACCGAGGATGCCGCGTGCTGCCACGCCGTCGGAGAGTGCCAGGTGCGGAGCGTCCGCGCCGGACAGCGAGGCCTGCCCGACGAGGAACCCGGCCAGCGACACCGCGATCCCGGTCGGGAGCGCCACGCCCACCAGCACCACGGCCTTGGACGCCAGCACCCGCGCCCGGTGCGGGACGGCGATCAGGGTGGGGACGACCGTGCGCGCGCCGTACTCCGAGGTGATGACCAGGCCGCCCAGCAGTCCGAGCGCGATCTGCGCGAGCAGGTAGCCGCGCAGGCTGGTGGCCAGCGGGTCGAACGAGGCCTGGTCCGCGGGGCTGAGGTCGGCGAACTCGCTGCCGGCGGACGAGCTGTTCAGCGCGGCGAGCCCGAGGCAGAACGCCAGGGTGCCCAGGATCACGTACGCCGTCGACCGCATCGTCCGTATCTTGATCCACTCGGCGTGCAGGCAGTGCCGGAAGGTCGCCTTCGCCGGTCCGGTGCGCAGGGGGGCGGTGGTTGCGGTGGTTGCGGTGGTACGCGTCATCGGCTCGTCCTCTTCTTCGCCAACTCGTCGGCCGGCCGGCCCGCCGACTGATCCGCCGACTGATCCGCCGGCCGATCCGCCGACCGGTTCCCCGGCTGGTCCGACGACTGGTACTCCACCGCATCGCGGGTCAGGTCCATGAACGCCTTCTCCAGCGAGACCTGGCGCGGAGTGAGCTCGTGCAGCTCCACCCCGCCGAGCGACGCCAGGGCTCCGATCTCGGCGGCCTCCAGGCCGGTCACCACCAAGGTGTCCGCGCCCTCGGTCCGTACCCGAACGGCCGCGGTGAGCATGTCGCGCAGCGCCTCGGCCTGCGGGGTGCGGACCAGGACCTCCCGCTCGGAGTGGGCCTCGATGAAGTCCTTCATCGTCATGTCGGCGATCAGCTTTCCGCGGCCGATGACGAGGAGGTGGTCGGCGGTCAGCTCCATCTCGCTCATCAGATGGCTGGACATCAGGACCGCGCGTCCTTCGGCCGCCATCCTGCGCATCAGCGAGCGGATCCACACGATGCCCTCCGGGTCCAGCCCGTTGAGCGGCTCGTCGAAGACCAGTGTCGGGGGATCCCCCAGCAGGGCCGCGGCGATGCCGAGCCGCTGACGCATACCGAGGGAGAACGTCCCCGCGCGCCGGCGGGCCACCTTCTCCAGGCCGACCTCCGCCAGTACCTCGCCCACCCGGCCGCGGGGGATCCCGTTGCCCGCCGCCAGGGCCAGCAGATGGTGATAGGCGGTGCGGCTGGGCAGCACCGCCCCAGGGTCGAGCAGCGCTCCGACCGCCTTCAGGGGCGCGGGCTGTGCCGAGTACGGCCGTCCGCCCACCGTCGCCGTCCCGGAACTGGCGGCGTCGAGGCCGAGGATCATGCGCATCGTGGTCGACTTGCCGGCCCCGTTGGGCCCCAGGAACCCGGTCACCTCCCCGGGCCGGACGGCGAACGTCAGATCGTCCACGGCCAGGACCTCGCCGTAGCGTTTCGACAGGCCACGTACTTCGATCATCGGGACTCCAGACCGGTGGTGGGGGTGCACGCGACCGTCGCGTGTCCCGCTCACTGTCGGCTGCCGACGTGCGCCGGATCTGGACGAACATGAGCGTTCCATGGGAGCGCCGAGGCTCCGACCAGGGGCGCGTCCCCTCGGCAGCGCCCGATGGCCCTCCGACTCACATGGAACTCACATGAGGTCCCCCAGCCCTCGATCAGTCCTCGATGGTCGCTTCTGGACGTCCTTCTCAGGTGAGCCGTGCGGTCAGCGCGCGCAGCAACCGGACGACGCCCGCCGGTCCGTCGACCACCACGTCCGCCCGGTTCGCCAGCTCCGCCACCTCCTCGCTGCCGCTGCACACCAGCAGCCCCGGCACCCCTGCCGACCGCAGAGCCTCCACCGCCGCGAACGCCGGCAGGTCGCCCAGGTCGTCACCGGCGTACAGCACCGCCCCGGCGTCCACCTCCCGCACGTACTCCGACAGCGCGGCCCCCTTGTCCGTCCCCGGCGGCCGCAGCTCCAGCACCATGCGCCCCGGTTCGACGATCAGTCCGTGCCGTGCCGCGAGGTCGGCCAGCGGCACGCGCAGCGCCTCGAACGCGGCCTGCGGGTCGGCCGCCCGGCGGGTGTGGACCGCGACCGCGCGGCCGCCCTTCTCCTCCACCCAGGTCCCCTGCCACGCGCCGACCGCGTCGAGCACCCCCGGCAGCTCGGCCCGTACGGCGGCGACCCCGGGCGGCGGAGCGGGCGCGCTGACCGTCCCGGTCACCGCGTCCCACCGCTCGGCGCCGTAGT
Source organism: Streptomyces sp. B3I8 (assembly GCF_030816915.1). NCBI lineage: Bacteria > Bacillati > Actinomycetota > Actinomycetes > Kitasatosporales > Streptomycetaceae > Streptomyces > Streptomyces sp. B3I8. The sequence goes on from NZ_JAUSYN010000002.1 coordinate 3,188,012, forward strand.
GCCCGAGCACCACCAGGTGTTCGAGCCCGGCGACCCCGGCGAACCCCCCGTGGGCCACGGCGACCCCCGCCGGGCGCCCGGTGACGACGGCCACCGAGGCCACCTTCGGCGCGAGTGCCGCGAGGGCCGGCACCGCGTCGGGGTGGGGCCTGGCCTGTTCGGGGTCGGCGACGATCGGGGCGAGCGTCCCGTCGAAGTCGAAGGCGAGAACGGCCCGCTCGGGACGGGTGAGGAGCGCCTCCAGCCCCTCGCGTCCGGCCGCGGTCGTGGGGGTCGGAACGGCGTCACCCGTGCGGTGCGGCGCGTCCCCGGGGTCCGTGGAGTCCGTGTGGCTGCCCATGTCCTCGACCCTATCCGCGCGGCCCCGCCCTCACGCCTGCCCGGCGGCCTACCGTTCCGCGCGGCGGGCCTCGCGCACGCGGCGGAGCCGGTTGACGGTCACCGGGTCGTGGGCGAGGGCACGGGGATCGTCGAGCAGGGCGTTGAGCAGCTGGTAGTAGCGGACGGGCGCGAGCCCGAGCCGCTCCCGTATCTCGCGCTCCTTCGCGCCGGGACCGGCGAAGCCGCGCCGCTCCATGGCCAGCACGGCCCGCTCACGGGCCTGGAGTTCCCGCACGTCCGACGAACCCGACGGCACGGACGAGCCCGACGAGGACGAGCCCGACTGGCCCGACGCGTCAGCCTGCCCGCCCGGCCCCGTCCCCTTCGGACCGACCGGCTCCCGCCGCTCCTCCGTCTGTTCCATGCCCTTCACAGTAGAACCCACCACTGACAATCCCCCGTGCCGGGAGCCGGCACCGGCCCCTCACCCCGTCGCGTCCTCCCGCATCGCCGTCCGCTGGAGCTGCCCCAGGACCCCCGCCGAGCTGCCCTCCTCCGACACCGCCGTCCCGATCTGCTTCTTGAGCTCCGCGCTCACCGTCGCCCACGACGTCTTGCCCACCGGATACAGCTCCGCCCCGGCGAGCTGCTCCAGGAACGGCGCGAGGTCGGCGTCCTTCGGGGAGGAGGCCATGTCCGCGGAGGCGGACGTCGTCGCCGGCAGCAGGTCGTACTCGCGCGAGAACGCCAGTACGTTCTTCTTGCTGTAGACGAAGTCGAGGAAGTCCCCGACCTGCTCGCGGTGGCCGGGCTGCCGGAAGGCCATCATCCAGTCGGCGACGCCCATCGACGGCCGGTCCCGGCCGTCCGCGCCCTCGTCGCCGTTCCCGCTCCCGCTCCCGCTCCCGCTGCCGTTCACGGGCATCGGCACCATGCCGAAGTCCAGGCCCTTGGCCCGTGCCGTCTTCATCAGCGTGGGATGCCCGTTGAGCATCCCGACCTCGCCGCGCGCGAACGCGGCGAACGCGTCCGCGCGGTTCAGCTTCGCGGGCGGGACGGGTCCGGTGAGGCCCTTGCCGACGAGTTCGTCCTTCAACCAGGAGAACGTCGCGACGTTCTCCACCGAGTCCAGGTCGTAGTCGCCGATGCTGTCGGTGTAGTCGCCCCCGCCGCTGAGCAGCCACTGCAGGGTCTCGGCCTGCGCCTCCTCCGGTCCCAGCGGCAGCGCGTACGGCGTGCTGACCCCGGCCGTCCTCAACGCGTGCGCGTCGGCGGCCAGTTGGTTCCAGGTCTCGGGCGGCCGGCTGATCCCGGCCTTGGCGAACAGCTTCTTGTTGTAGAACAGCAGCCGGGTGGAGGCCGCGAACGGCATGCCGTACTGCACCCGGTCCACCTCGCCCGCCCTGCTCAGTTCCGGCACGAAGTCGGCCTGGACAGGAATGGAGAGCAGGTCGGAGACGCGGTAGAGCTTGCCGGCGGCCGCGTAGTCGGCGTAGGCGCCGATCTGCGCCAGGTCGGGGGCGTCGCCCCGGTCGACCATCTGCTTGACCTTGCTGTCCACGTCGTTCCACGAGTAGACGCTGACGTCGACCTTCACGCCGGGGTGCTCGTCCTCGTACGCGCCGGCCAGCTCGTCCCAGTACTTCTTCGACGAGTTGGCCGCCGAGTCGCCGTAGTCGGCGGCGACCAGTTTCAGGGTCACGTCCCCGGAGCCGCCCGGACCCCCGCAGCCGGCGAGGGTCGCCGTCATCCCCAGTGCGGTGATCGCCGCGCCCAGTACCGTCATTCTCCGCGCCCCGCGCCGCCGCACCGATCCACTCCTGTTTTCGCTGGTTGTACGTGGTTACCGTCTCGTATACCGAAACGGCCCGGTCATAAGGTCTACACCACCACAGTGGACTAGACCTCTCCGGGTCGGAGCGTCACACTGTTCCACGTGAAACACGTCCTCGCCCTCGATGTGGGCGGCACCGGTATGAAGGCCGCCCTGGTAGGGGTGGAAGGCGAGTTGCTCCACCGCGCACGTCGGCCCACCGGCCGCGAACGGGGCCCCGAGGCGGTGACGGCGGCGGTCCTCGACTTCGCCGCCGAACTGCGCGCCCACGGCCTCGCCGAGTTCGGCGAACCGGCCGCCGCGGCCGGTGTCGCCGTCCCCGGCATCGTCGACGACGACCGGGGCGTGGCCGTCTACTCGGCCAACCTGGGCTGGCGCGACGTACCGTTGCGCGCCCTCCTGAGCGAACGGCTCGGCGGCGCCCCCGTCGCCCTCGGCCACGACGTGCGCACCGGCGGCCTCGCCGAAGGCCGCATCGGCGCCGGCCGGGGTGCCGACCGCTTCCTGTTCGTGCCGCTGGGCACCGGCATCGCGGGCGCCATCGGCATCGACGGCCGGGTCGAGGCGGGCGCGCACGGTTTCGCCGGCGAGATCGGCCATGTCGTCGTACGCCCCGGCGGCGTCGACTGTCCCTGCGGGCAGCGCGGTTGTCTGGAGCGGTACGCCTCCGCCGCCGCCGTCGGCCAGGCCTGGGCCACCGCCTGCGGCGACCCGGAGGCGGACGCGGCGGACTGCGCCCGGGCCGTGGCCGCCGGGGACGCACGGGCGGCGGAGGTCTGGCAGGGGGCCGTCGACGCGCTCGCCGACGGTCTGGTCACCGCCTTCACCCTCCTCGACCCGCGCACCCTGATCATCGGTGGCGGGCTCGCGGAGGCCGGACCCACGCTGTTCGACCCGCTGCGCGAGGCGCTGCGCGCCCGGGTCACCTTCCAGAAGCTGCCGACCGTCGTGCCCGCCGGCCTCGGCGACAACGCCGGCTGTCTGGGCGCGGGCCTACTCGCCTGGGACCTGCACGCCACCGGCGCGCGTCCCCCCGCGGACCCCGGCCCCGCCCCCCTCGTTCCCCCCGTCCGCGACACCACTGACTCCTCGGAGGTAACCACCTGATGGCCCCAAGCAAGGTTCTCGTCGGTGCCCGGACGGTGCTCCCCACCGGGATCGTGGACGACGGCCGCGTGGTCGTCGAAGGCGCCCGCATCACAGCCGCCACCGGCGACGGAACCCGTTCCCCGCACTCCCCCGCCGAGCCCGGCACAGACACCGTCGACCTCTCCGGTCACTGGCTGGTCCCCGGCTTCGTCGACCTGCACAACCACGGCGGCGGCGGAGCCTCCTTCACCTCCGGCTCCGTCGAGGACGTACTGACCGGCATCCGCACCCACCGGGAGCACGGCACCACCACCCTCGTCGCCTCTACCGTCACCGAGGAGACGGACCAGCTCGTCCAGCGCGCCGGGCTGCTGTCCGAACTGGCCGAGCAGGGCGACCTGGCCGGCATCCACTTCGAGGGCCCCTTCATCTCCCCCTGCCGCAAGGGCGCGCACTCCGCCGCCCTGCTGCGCGACCCCGACCCGGCCGAGGTGCGCAAACTGGTCGACGCGGCCCGCGGGCAGGCCCGCATGGTCACCCTCGCCACCGAACTCCCCGGCGGCCTGGACTCCGTGCGGCTGCTCGTCGAGCAGGGCGTGATCGCCGCGGTCGGCCACACGGACGCCACCTACGAGCAGACCGTCGCCGCCATCGACGCGGGCGCGACCGTGGCCACCCACCTCTTCAACGCGATGCCCACCCTCGGCCACCGCGCCCCCGGACCGGTCACCGCGCTGCTGGAGGACGAGCGGGTCACCGTCGAGCTCATCAACGACGGCACCCATCTGCACCCTGCCGCCCTGAAGCTGGCGTTCCGGCACGCGGGCGCCGCCCGGGTCGCGTTCATCACCGACGCCATGGACGCGGCCGGCTTCGGCGACGGCCGCTATCTGCTCGGCCCGCTGGAAGTCGAGGTCAGCGACGGCGTGGCCCGACTGGTGGAGGGCGGCTCGATCGCGGGGTCCACCCTCACCCTGGACCGGGCGTTCCAGCGGGCGGTCACGGTCGACGGGCTCCCGGTCGAGGACGTCGTCGCCGCCCTCTCGGCCAACCCCGCACGGCTGCTGGGCAAGGCCGACGAGGTGGGCTCACTGACCCCTGGCACCTATGCCGACCTGGTCGTTCTCGACGAGGAGTTCGCACTGAAGGGCGTGATGCGTCGGGGCGAGTGGGTGATCGATCCCCAACTGGGCTGATCCGTCCCGGTCCTGACCGCCCCTCGGGCATCGACGGTGGGCCCGGGGGTCTGGGCCCACCACCGACTCGTTTGGCATGATCGAACCTCCGCAACCAGCACCGGCGCGCGCACTGTGGGAACAGCGCGGCGGGAACAGCACTGAGCAGCACTGTGGGAGCGGCGCGCACGCCGGCCGTGCGCGCACGCGTCACCGCACGATCCGAGGGAGGTCGGCCCGGGTGATCCTCACGGTCACACTGAACACCGCTCTCGACATCACCTACCGCGTCCCCGCGCTGCGCCCGCACGCGTCGCACCGCGTGAGCGAGGTGACCGAAAGGCCCGGCGGCAAGGGGCTCAACGTGGCCCGGGTGCTCGCCGCGCTCGGCCACCGGGCGACCGTGACCGGCTTCGCGGGCGGCCGCACCGGCGACGCCCTGCGCGAGTCGCTCGCCGGCTGCTCCGACGTGGTGGACGCGCTGATACCGGTGGCCGGAGCGACCCGGCGGACCATAGCCGTGGTGGACGCCGCCACCGGCGACACCACCCAGCTCAACGAGCCGGGGCCGCTCATCGCCCCCGCCGAGTGGTCCGCCTTCCAGCGGACGTACGAGGAACTGCTGGGCTCGGCCGCCGCGGTCGCCCTCTGCGGGAGCCTGCCGCCGGGCGTCCCGGTGGGGGCGTACGCGGGACTGGTCCGCACCGCGCGGGCACACCGGGTGCCGGTGCTCCTCGACACCAGCGGCGAACCGCTGCGCCGCGGGGTGGCGGCCCGCCCCGACCTCGTCAAACCGAACGCGGAGGAGCTGGCGGAACTCACCGGCTCGCACGAGCCCGGACAGGCCACCCGGGACGCCCGGCGCCGGGGCGCGCACACGGTGGTCGCCTCGCTGGGCGCGAAGGGGCTGCTCGCGGTGAGCGCCGAGGGGCGCTGGCGGGCGGTGCCGCCGAGCGGGCTGCGCGGCAATCCGACGGGCGCGGGCGACTCCGCGGTGGCGGGCCTGCTGTCGGCCCTGGTGGAACGCCTGCCCTGGCCGGAAAGACTGGCACGTGCCACCGCCCTGTCGGCGGCGACGGTCCTGTCGCCGGCGGCGGGCGAGTTCGACCGGGAGGTCTACGAGGACCTGCTCACCCGGGTCACGGTGACCCCGGAGGCGACGACGGCCGCGTGAGCGTGCCGACGCCGTGAACGTGTGCGCCTTGGTGGCGTGAGCCCGTCGGCGAGGTGGGCGTCGAGCGCCCCGCCCGGCTACTTCCAGCCGTCCAGCAGCCAGAGCTGGTCCAGATTGGCGTCGCAGGAATTGCCCTGCTCGCAGGAGATCTTGATGGTGTTCGTGCCCTTGTTGAGCTGGATGTTCGCCCAGGTCGACGTCCAGCCCTTCTCGTAGTCGCCCGCGGGCGCCTTCGCGAAGTTCGACATGTTGATCGGCCGGGACTGCGCCTCGCCGTTGAGCGTGAGGGTGGCGTTGGCGTCCTTGCCGGGCACGCCGTAACCGACGTACAGCGTGTACTTGCCGGTCTTGGCGATGCCGTTCACCGTCCAGGTCACGGACGCGCCCGGGTTGTTGAAGCCGGTGACGTAGGCCCCGCCGTCCGCCTTCGCCCCCTTGACGTCGGACGCCGTGGTGGTGCCGCCGTCCAGCTTCAGCGTCTTGGCGTCCGTGGTGGGCAGTTTCCCGGAGTCGCCGGAGTCGTCCGCGCCCGAGTTGCTGGGCAAGGGGCTCTGGCGCGCCGACGGGGTGGTGTCCCCGCCCGCGCCGTCCTTCTTGTCGTCGTCACCGCCGAGCATCGCGATGCCGATGCCGATCACCACGGCGGCGACCACCGCTATCGCGCCGATCAGCAGGCCCTTGGTGTTCGGGCCCCGGCCGCGCCCGCCGCCGTTGCCGCCCGCCTGGCCCCGCCGGCCGGGCGGCGTCCCGCCGGGGACGGTCTCGGGGGCCGCGTAGTGCGGGTTCGGCTGCCCGGGAGGCCCGTAGGTGCCGTACGCCTGCTGCTGCGGGACCTGGCCGTAGGCCGCGGTCTGCCCCGGCGCCCCCGCCGACCCGTACTGACCAGTCTGCTGTCCGCCGCCGTACTGCCGCTGACCGACCGCCCGCACCCTGTTGACCGAGTTCGGGTAGCCGTAACCACCGCTCGGCGGCTGGGCTCCATTGGCCTGGCCGTCTTCGTAGAGGTAGCCGAACGGGTCGTCGTCCTCGGGCGTGCTCGCGCCGTTGTTGCCGGGCGTCATCCCTTGGTGCTCCTAGCGGGTGGGGGTGCGGATGCGTGCTGGGCTGAACTGCGAGCGTACCCGCTTCCGACGACCCATATGGGTGTCTTCCCGCTCACCCCTGCGGTGAGCTGGGGCTATCCGGCCCGCCTGTGCTGTTTGGGACGGGATCGTTTCTCGACGTACATCCGTTCGTCAGCGGATTTCAACACCTCGTCCGCCGTCATGCCGCAGTGCGCCCAGCCGATGCCGAAACTGGCGCCCACCCGCATCACCCGGCCGTCGACCCGGATCGGCTGGATGATCTCGTTGCGCAGCCGTACGGCGAGGTCCTGGGCGTCGGCGCGGCCGAGACCGTCGGCCAGCACCACGAACTCGTCGCCGCCGAGCCGGGCGACGGTGTCGCCGTCGCGCACGCCCCGGGTCAGCCGGCCCGCCACCTCGACGAGGACGGCGTCACCGGCGTTGTGCCCGAACCGGTCGTTGATCGACTTGAAGCCGTCGAGGTCGCAGAAGAGGACCGCGAGCCCCTTGGTGCCGTCGTCCGTCCCGTCGGCCGGGGCGACGGTGTGCACATGATGGTCGAAGCCGTCGTACGGCCCCCGGGCCGAATGGCTGCCGAAGCCGTGCCCGCCGGTGTCGTACACCGCGGGGTGGCCGCCCGGGGGCGTGTCCGTGAGGCCCGCCTCCCCGAAGACGCCGAACGCCGCGTGCTCGCCGAACCCGGCGGACTCGCCGTACTGCCCGTGCGCCGCGTCCACCGACTCGGCCGCGTCGGCGGCCGCCGCGTACGGGCGCTGACAGAGCCGGGCGGAGAGCCGGGAACGCAGTTCGGCGGAGTTGGGCAGTCCGGTGAGCGCGTCGTGGGAGGCCCGGTGGGCGAGCTGGAGCTCGCGCCGCTTGCGCTCCTCTATGTCCTCCACGTGCGTGAGCAGGAAGCGGGGCCCGTCGGCGGCGTCCGCGACGACGGAGTTGCGCAGCGACACCCAGACGTACGTGCCGTCCCGGCGGCCCAGGCGCAGCTCGGCGCGGCCGCCCTCGGCGGAGGTACGCAGGAGGGTGCTGATGTCCTCGGGGTGGACCAGGTCGGAGAAGGAGTAGCGGCGCATGGAGGCGGCGGGCCGACCGAGCAGCCGGCACAGCGCGTCGTTGCAGCGCAGGATGCGGCCGTGCTGGTCGCCGCCCATCTCGGCGATGGCCATGCCGGAGGGGGCGTACTCGAACGCCTGCCGGAAGGACTCCTCGCTGGCGCGCAGCGCCTGCTGGTCCCGTTCCAGCCGCACCAGCGCGCGCTGCATGTTGGCGCGCAGCCGGGCGTTGCTGATCGCGGTGGCCGCCTGGAAGGCGTACATCTGGAGCGCCTCGCGGCCCCAGGCGCCGGGCCGGCGGCCGTTGCGCGGCCGGTCCACGGAGATCACGCCGATCAGCTCACCCGAGGAGTCGCTCCCGCCCGGCCCGTACAGAGGGGCGAACAGGCGGTCGGCGGGGTGCCACTCGTCCTCGAAGCGTGGCTCGGGGCCGTCGGCGCGCCACTGCGGCACGTCGTCCCCGTCGAGGACCCAGCCCTCGGTGTGGGATATGAAACGCAGGTCGCCCCAGGCCTCGCCCATGTTCAGCCGGCGGTTCCAGGCCGAGCGCGAGCCGACCCGGCCCGCCATCATCGCCTCGACGGTGGCGTCCCCGGCGAGGGCCGCGACGACGAGGTGGCCGTCGGGGCGCACGAGGTTGACGGCGGCCAGCTCGTACCCGAGGCCGTTGACCACGCCGTCGGCGACCGTCTGCAGCGTGTCCGCCAGGCTGCGGGCGGTGTGGATGTCCGCCATGACCTCGTGGAGCTTCCGCAGAGTCGCAAGACGGACGTACGGCTCCGAGTCGGTCTCCATGCGCCCTCCCCTCGAGATCTCGCGGTAACTCCGTAACCCCAGGGTTGTCTTCGGCGTACGCCCTGCATCCTCACCGCTACTGAATCACAGCGCGCTGCCCACTCGGCACGCAGGGTCAACAAAATACGCATCTTGTGACTCAAGTCACAACAAAAGATGAGCATTTGAGAGGGGTTTCTGCGTTTTTCCCGAACGCCCACCCGTGCCTTCACTTGCCTTTCACGTGTTCTCACGTGCTTTCACGCGCATTGACTGTGCGATTGCGGAACACATTGCAATGCCCTGTGAAACCCCCGGTGAACGCCTGTGAGCATACGACGCCGGAAGCGGGCGCGTGGGCGGTTGCCGATCACCGGGCGTCGCCGGGACATCGCGCACGGACGGGCACGGGCACGGCAACCCGTGGGCACGCACGGGCGCCGGGACCCGTGGGGCCGTTCACCGTGGGCGCAGGACTGCGGCCCCGGTCCTAGGTCTCGTCTGGACCCCTGGCCCGATGCGCCGTCGCGAACACGGCAACTACCGTCGTGATCGTGCTCGAAACCTCGCAGATCCCCTCGTCCGTACCGTCGCGGTCCCTCCCCTCCACCCGGCTCCACGGCCCCGGCCTCCCTGCCTCCGGGCATGCTGAAGGGGTGAGCAACGACGAGTTCCGTGCCGCCATGTCCCGCCTGGCCGCGGGCGTGGTCCTGGTGACCGCGCACGAACCGGCATTGGATCCCGAGGGCCCGCGCGGCGAGGACGTGGGCATGACGGCCACCGCCTTCCTGTCGGTCTCCCTCGACCCGCCCCTGGTCCTGGTCAGCCTGCGCGAGGGCTCCCGCATGGACGACCTGCTCGACGAACAGCCGCTGTGGGCGGTCTCGGTGCTCACCGAGAGCCAGCGGCACATCGCGGGACGGTTCGCGATGAAGGGCCGCATCAGCGACCGGCTGCTGTTCGAGGACATCGCGTACGTACGGGGGGAGGCCTCCGGGGCGCCCCTTGTGGGCGGGGCGCTGGCGACCGTGGAGTGCCGCACCGAGCAGCGGGTCACGTCCGGCGACCACACCCTCGTCATCGGCCGCGTCCTGACCGCCACCGCGCCCGACGCGGGCGCCGGGCCCCTGACGTACTTCCGCGGCCGCTACCGGACGCTCGGGTGAGGGCGGCCCTCGGACAGCCGGTCGGACACGCGGTCGGACGAGCCGACGACGGGTCGGCGAAGTGGGGCGACCCGGCCGATCGGTCGGCCGACCGGACGTAATCGGTCGGTCGGTCCGTGCGGTCGTGAAGGCGGTCAATGAGCCCCGTCATCGAGCCCCGTCATCGAGCCCCGTCATCGAGTCCGGTCATCGAGTCCGGTCATCGAGTCCGGTCATCGAGTCCGGTCATCGAGTCCGGTCATTGAGTCCGGTCATTGAGCGGTCCATGGGCCCGGCCGCAGGCGGCCGATTCGCCGCACCGCTCGGGCCGGCGTTGCATTCGCATCCATTCGCAGCATGCGATCGCATCCACTCGCATGCGGTCGAATGACGAGCACGGCGTGGCACGGCGCGGCGCGGCGCGGGAATTCACTGCCAGCCGCGGCCGGAACGCCCTCGCTTGGTATCGGAACGCTGTTTCTTCTCCCGCAGGCGCCGTTCGTTGATTCCCCGCGGGATCCGCGTCGGCCGGCGCGGCTTGGGCGGCGGCGCGGTCGCCTCGGCGAGCAGCGCGGCGAGACGCACGGCCGCCGCCTCGCGGTTACGCCATTGCGAACGGTGCTCGGAGGCCCGCACCATGAGCACGCCGTCGACCAGCCGCCCGTTCAACCGCTCCAGGGCACGCCGCTTCCACACCTCGGGCAGCGCCTCGGTCCGGGCCACGTCGAACCGCACCTCGACCTGGGTGTCGGTGGTGTTCACATGCTGCCCACCGGGCCCCGAGGAGCGCGAGAACTTCCACACGAGCTCGGCCTCGGGCAACGAGACGGAACCACGCACGACATACGGACCGGACATGCCTCCCATGTTCCCGGTCGACACCGGCCCACGTCACCAGGTTTTCGGGGATGCTGGGCGGGGATCGCCCCCGAGGGCACGGCAAGGTAAAAAAGGTAAAGACCCCGGAACCATCCGGGGGCCCCACCGCGTTCAAGGGGATAGCTGTCGCTTCGTCCCTCGAGGCGCCCACACGTACGCACGCGAACGAATCAAGGGAAGGGACTCCCAACAATGGCTGTAAGCCTGTCCAAGGGTGGCAACGTCTCGCTCACCAAGGAGGCTCCGGGCCTGACCGCCGTCACCGTGGGCCTCGGCTGGGACGTCCGCACCACCACCGGAACGGACTTCGACCTCGACGCCTCCGCCATCGCGGTCAACCCCCAGGGCAAGGTCTACTCCGACCAGCACTTCGTCTTCTTCAACAACAAGCAGACCCCGGACCAGACCATCGTCCACACCGGCGACAACCGCACCGGCGAGGGCGCGGGCGACGACGAGGCGATCAACGTCAACCTGGCCGCCCTCCCGGCGGACATCGACAAGATCGTCTTCCCGGTCTCCATCTACGACGCCGAGTCCCGCTCGCAGAACTTCGGGCAGGTCCGCAACGCGTACATCCGCATCGTCAACCAGGCCGGCGGCGCCGAGATCGCCCGCTACGACCTGTCGGAGGACGCGGCCACGGAGACGGCCATGGTCTTCGGCGAGCTGTACCGCAACGGCGCCGAGTGGAAGTTCCGCGCGGTCGGCCAGGGCTACGCCTCGGGTCTGACGGGCATCGCCCAGGACTTCGGCGTCAACGTCTGAGTTCCGCCGCCGTCCGGGGCCCCCGCCACGCCGGGGACCCCGGACCCGCCCGGCGGCGGCCGGCGCCGGCCCGCCCCGTCCGCCGTGACACCATCAGCCCGTGCTCGACATCGGCTACGCCCTCTCCACCCGCTTCCCCGATCCCCCGCAGACGGACTACCGCCGTGCCGACGTCCACGCCCTGCGGCACGATCTGTTCTGCGGCGACGTCTACCTCGCCGACACCCGCGCGGACCGGGAAGTGTCCACAGCCTGGGGATGGGTGCCCGTGCTCGACTTCGCCTGGGCCCTGTGCGACATCGTCGAACACCTGGACCGCGACCCCCTCGGCAGCCGGTCCGCCCGCCGGCAGCGAGCCGAGATCGACTTCACCGAGTCCACCGACCGCATGCTCTTCGAGCGCCGCTTCGGCTGGGTGGACATCGAGGCCGACTGGATGCCTGGTGACGAGGACCCGCTCACCTTCCAGTTCGCCGAACTGCGCCGCGAGGCCCGCGACTTCCTGCACGATCTGCTCGCCGACCTGACGGACCTGCACGAGTCGCTCCGCGACAACCCGGCGATCTGGACACTGGAGGCCCGCTTCCCCCGCGTCGTCTGACGGCCGCCGACCCGACGTCCCCACGGGCCACCGGGGTGCCCGTCGCCGCCTCCGCCCGGCGTACACGCCCCCGCGGCCCCCTCAGCCCGCCTCAACCCGTCCGCGTCCCCCTCAAGTTTTCCTTCCTCTCCCCTCCTCCACCTCTCCCGGCCCTTCTCCCCGCCTCAGTCCTCCTCCCCCGCCACCCTCACCCCCAGTTCCGCCGCGAGTACCGGCGCCAGATCCATGAGCTGGGCCGGACTGATCACCGCCCCCGCCAGCCGCTCCGCCCCTCGGGCGATGCCCAGCTCGGCCGCCCGGCGCAGATCGACGTCCTTCATCAGGGCCGCGCCGAAGTCCGCCTCCTTCAGCACGCAGTCCACGAACTCGACCCGTTCGAGCCGCGCCCCCGCGAAGTCCGGCTCGACCAGGACGCACCCCTCGAAGACGACGTCCCGGAGCCGAGCGGCCCGCAAGTTCAGGTAGTCGATCTTGCCGCCGCGCACCAGCACCCGCTCCAGCACCGCCCCGTGCAACTGCGTCCCGCCCAGCCGCGCGTCCACCAGCTCCACGTCGCGCAGGGTGGCGTCGGCCAGGTTCGTCCCCACCCCGCGTATGCCGGTCAGCCGGCTGTCGTACACCCGGGCGTGCGCCAGGCGCGTCTCGTCCAGCGCGCAGCCCGTCAGCGCGCAGTCCATGAACCGGGAGCCCGTGCCGTCCTGCGCGGCCAGGTCGGTGCCCCCGAACTCCAGTCCGTCGTAGTCCCCCTCCGGCTCCAGCTGCCCGCCCCCGTACGGCTCGAGCGGAGGCAGCCGTACCCCCGGTCGACGCGCCGCCGCGACCACACGCGCCCGCTTCACCCGTCCCCGCCTCCCCTCATCCACACCCGCACCCGCACCGGCCCCGTCACCCACACCCGCACTGCACCCGCCGCTCTCCCGCGCCTTCGTCCGCCACGCCCTCATAGTGCGCCGCCCCACTGACAATGCCCCGCCGCCCGACGCATCCGCCTCACTACTGGAGATGCGACATATCCATATTCGTGATGTTCTGAACCCCATGAGCGCCACCCGAACGGGCGAATCGACGGGGGCCGACCCTCGCCGTTGGTGGAGCCTGGTGATCATTGCCCTGGCCCAGCTGATGGTGGTCCTGGACGCGACGATCGTGAACATCGCCCTGCCCTCCGCCCAGCACGCCCTGCACATGTCCGACGCCAACCGACAGTGGGTGATCACCGCCTACACCCTGGCCTTCGGAGGTCTGCTGCTGCTCGGCGGGCGGATCGCCGACCTCATCGGCCGCAAGCGCGCCTTCCTCATCGGACTGGTCGGCTTCGCCGTCGCCTCGGCGCTCGGCGGTGCCGCGAGCGGTTCCGGCATGCTGTTCGGCGCCCGTGCCCTGCAGGGCGCCTTCGCCGCCGTCCTCGCCCCGTCCGCGCTGAGCCTGCTCACCACCACGTTCACCGATCCCAAGGAGCGCGGAAAGGCCTTCGGCATCTACGGCGCCCTGGCCGGCAGCGGCTCGGCGATCGGCTTCATCGCGGGCGGGCTGCTCACCGAGTACCTGAACTGGCGCTGGTGCCTGTACGTCAACATCCCCATCGCCGCCGTCGCCGTCCTCGGCGGACTCGCCCTCCTCCACGACCACCCGCGCCACGGCGACGCCCGCCTCGACGTGCCCGGCGTCCTGTTGGGCTGCGGCGGCCTCGTCGCCCTCGTCTACGGCTTCAGCGAGGCCCAGCCCCGCGGCTGGACCGACCCGTTCGTGCTCGCCCTGTTCGCGGTGGCCGCCGTGCTGCTCGCCGCGTTCGTGTGGTGGCAGACCAGGGCCCCCGACCCGCTGCTGCCGCTGCACATCCTCCGCGACCGCGACCGGGCCGGCTGCTTCCTGACCATGGGCCTGGCGGTCATCGGCATGTTCGGCATGTTCCTGTTCATGACCTACTACCTGCAGGTCATCCTCGGCTACTCGCCGGTCCGCGCGGGCCTGGCCTTCCTGCCGCTCACCGTGGCGATCATCGTGGGCTCGACCCAGATCTCCGCCCGACTCCTGCACCACGTACCGCCGCGCACCCTCATGGTGCCGGGCATGCTGCTCTCGGCGATCGCCATGGTCATCCTCACCCGGATGACCGTGCACTCGTCGTACACCAGCGAGCTCCTCCCCCCGCTGCTGCTGATGGGCCTCGGCATGGGGCTGACCTTCATGCCGGTCTTCGCCACCGCGACCTCCGGAGTCGCCCCCCGCGACTCGGGCGTCACCTCGGCGACCGTCAACACTTCGCAGCAGGTGGGCGGCTCCATCGGCACGGCCCTGCTCAACACGATCGCGACGAGCAGCGCGACCGCCTTCATCGCCGCGCACCTGACCGACCCGTCCCACCGGAACCTGGTCGTCCGCGAGGGCGTCGTGCACGGCTACACGACCGCCCTGTGGTGGGCGGCAGCCGTGTTCCTGCTGGCCGCCGTGGTCGCCGGAACCATGGTGACCGCCCGGGCGCCCAAGCACGCCACGCCGACCGAGGCCCCGGTCCCCGAGTCAGTCCACCGATCCGGCGCCCGTCCCTGATCCGGCGCCCGTCCCACCGTCAATGGCTCCGAGCTCCGCCAGGGCCCCGTCCGTCAGCCGGTACGTCGTCCACTCGTCGTGCGGGCGGGCGCCCAGCGCCTCGTAGAACGCGATCGAGGGGGCGTTCCAGTTCAGTACCGCCCACTCCAGGCGCCCGTAGCCGCGCGCCACGCAGATGCGGGCCAGCTCGGTCAGCAGCGCCCGACCGTGACCGCCGCCGCGCGCGCTCGGACGAACGTAGAGGTCCTCCAGGTGGATGCCGTGGACGCCGCGCCAGGTGGAGAAGTTCAGGAACCACAGCGCGAACCCGACCGGCTCCCCGTCCGCCTCGGCGAGGTGCGCGAAGGCCGCCGGGCGCTCCCCGAAGAGCGCCTCGCGCAACTGTGTCTCCGTCGCCCGCGCCTGATCGGCCTCCTTCTCGTACTCCGCCAGCTCGCGGATCATCGCGTGGAGCACGGGGACGTCGTCGGGGGTCGCGGTACGGATCATGCGGGCAGTGTCACACACGACCGACGGACGGGACCGCTGCGGGATCACGGCGCCCCTGCCACCCTTGACCTCATGGCTGAGCGTGCGACGACGGCCACGCGCCGGTGGCGCGCGGGCCACCTCTGGACCTACGTACGACGCGCCCCCGGCACCTACCTCTGGTTGCTCGCCCTCTTCGGGACCACCGTCGCGCTGCACCGCATGTCCCCCGAGTTCGCACGCGAGTTCCTGCGGCACCGGTCCACCAACATCCACGAGCTGTCCGAGCACCCCGTGCGCGTCCTGCTCTCCAGCGCCCTGTGGACGGACGACGGCCACTGGCTCCCGTACGCCGCCCTCTACACCCTCTTCCACGCCCGCGCCGAACACTGGCTCGGCACCGCCCGCTGGCTCACCGTCTGCGCCGCCGCACACGTACTGGCCACCCTTGTCAGCGAGGGCGCCCTGCTCTGGGCCATACACCTCGGCAGGGCACCGCACTCCGCCGTCGACACCCTCGACACGGGCGTCAGCTACGCGCTCGCCGGAGTCATGGGCGTCCTGACGTACCGCGTCCCGCCCCCCTGGCGGTACGCCTACGCCGCCGTCCTGCTCACGGCGTTCACCGTCCCCCTGCTCACCGGCCGCACGGTCACCGACCTGGGCCACCTCGTCTCAGTCCTGATCGGCCTCGCCTGCCATCCCCTGACCCGCCCCCACCCGCACCCCCGCGCCCGCTCGGCCACGCGAAAGGCCCGGATCGACTGACCCGGGCCTTCGCCGTACCGCTGTCCCCCTCGGAGCCCCCTGTCGGATTCGAACCGACGACCTACGCATTACAAGTGCGTTGCTCTGGCCGGACTGAGCTAAGGAGGCGTACACGCCCGGCGCGCGGGCGTGCGTGTGCAGTGTACCCATCGGCCGCGGGGGCCCCGTCAGGATCGGTACGAAGTTCACGGGTCCGGAACTACTGACAGATCAGGTGAACACCAGGTAGCGTCCTGTGCCAGTTCACTCCTGTGGACCACACCACAACGGAATCAGCCGTAGTGGCGCACCACCTTCCACAACGGATCGTCCGGCACGTTCCTGCCGGTAGAAGGGGGCCCATTCACCATGGCCACTGTTCAGTTCGACAAGGCGACCCGTGTCTACCCGGGTTCGACCAAGCCCGCCGTCGACGCGCTCGACATCGACATCGAGGACGGCGAGTTCCTCGTCCTGGTCGGCCCGTCCGGTTGTGGAAAGTCCACCTCGCTCCGCATGCTCGCGGGGCTCGAGGACGTCAACGGCGGCGCCATCCGCATCGGTGACCGCGACGTCACCCACCTTCCGCCGAAGGACCGGGACATCGCCATGGTGTTCCAGAACTACGCGCTCTACCCGCACATGTCCGTCGCCGACAACATGGGCTTCGCGCTCAAGATCGCCGGCGTCAACAAGGCGGAGATCCGGCAGAAGGTCGAGGAGGCCGCCAAGATCCTCGACCTGACGGACTACCTGGACCGCAAGCCGAAGGCGCTCTCCGGTGGTCAGCGCCAGCGTGTCGCGATGGGGCGCGCCATCGTGCGTGAGCCCCAGGTGTTCCTCATGGACGAGCCGCTGTCCAACCTGGACGCCAAGCTCCGTGTCTCCACCCGTACGCAGATCGCGTCGCTGCAGCGCCGCCTCGGCATCACCACCGTCTACGTCACCCACGACCAGGTCGAGGCCATGACGATGGGCGACCGGGTGGCCGTGCTCAAGGACGGTCTGCTCCAGCAGGTCGACTCGCCGCGCAACATGTACGACCGGCCGGCCAACCTCTTCGTCGCGGGCTTCATCGGCTCGCCGGCGATGAACCTGGTCGAGGTCCCGATCACCGACGGCGGCGTCAAGTTCGGCAACAGCGTCGTCCCGGTCAACCGTGACGCCCTGAAGGCCGCCGCCGACCGGGGCGACCGCACGGTCACCGTCGGCGTCCGCCCCGAGCACTTCGACATCGTCGAGCAGAACGGCGCCGCCGCCGCCGCGCTGTCCAAGGAGTCCAAGGACGCGCCCGCCGGCCTGGCCGTCTCCGTCAACGTCGTGGAGGAGCTCGGCGCCGACGGCTACGTCTACGGTGCCGCCGAGGTCGGTGGCGAGACGAAGGACCTGGTGGTCCGCGTCAACGGTCGCCAGGTGCCGGACAAGGGCGCCCAGCTGCACGTCGTGCCGCGGGCGGGCGAGACCCACGTGTTCTCCACCTCGACGGGCGAGCGTCTGACGGACTGAGACGGGCCGACTCGGGCCGACACGGCCGACCGTGGCCGCGAGCGCCCGCGGCGTCGTGGAACCGGCGCCGTGGAACCGGCGTTCGTGGAACCGGCGTTCGTGACGCTTCTCCCGGGACGACGATTCACCCGAGATGACGAAAGAGGGCCCCGCAGGCTGCTGCGGGGCCCTCTTCGCTGCTCTCACGCGCCACGGAAAGACCCCGGCAGACCGGACGTTTCGAGCCGTGTGCGTCAACCCCGTACCCAGAAAACCCGGGTTCGACATCCCCCGAACCGGTGACGGAATGTTCCCACGCCATCACCGCACGCTACGCTCACTCGCGTGAAGCACTCCACTACCCCGCGGACACGGCGCGGTCCGGGCCCCGCCCGCCGGATCGGCCGTTCCCTCGCCCTCGTCCTGCCCGTCGTCATGGTGCTCTCCGGAACACTCGCGGTCACCCGGGTCAACTGGTCCGGCGGTTCCACCGACTCGGTGCTGGCCGCGTCCGACGCCGAGGTGTCGGGCCCCGCCGGTCATGCCAGGACCCGCGCGCCACAGGATGCGCTGCGCGACAGACTCCTGCTCGAAATGCAGGAGAAGGACCCGGCCGTCGCGCTGACCCACCTTCAGCAGGCGGTCGACGAACGCCCGTCGCTTGCCAGGCACTGCGCGTCCATCGCCCGTGCCCTGGGCCGCGCCGCGGTGCGTGTCTACGGTCCTATCCGGGCCCAGTCATACGCCCGCCCGGTCTGCGACACGTCGTTCGCCACGGGGGTGGCGGCGTTCCAGGGCTGAGCGGAGTCGCACAGAGGCGCAGGATCGACACCGCGCCCCGCGAGGGGCGCGGAACTGCCCGCCTAACCTAGGGGCATGACCGATCCGACCACCGCCTCCCGCCCTCGCCAAGCCGTCATCCTGGCCGGCGGCCAGGGCAGCCGGCTGCGCCCGTACACCGACGACCGTCCCAAACCGATGGTCGAGATCCCCGGCACGGGCACGCCGATCATCGGCCACCAGCTCACCTGGCTCGCCGAGGCGGGCGTGAGCGATGTCGTCGTCTCCTGCGGGCACCTTGCCGAGGTTCTCCAGGAGTGGCTGGACTCCACCGACCTGCCCGTCGCCGTCACCACCGTCGTCGAGACGGAGCCGCTCGGCCGAGGCGGCGGCCTCAAGTACGCCGCCGCGCACCTTCCCCACCCCGACCGGTCCTGGTACGCCACCAACGGCGACATCTGGACCCGTTTCCCGCTGCGCGACATGGCGGACTTCCACACCGAGCGGGACGCCGTGGCGACCCTCGCGCTGGCCCGCCCTCGCATCCCCTGGGGCGCCGTGCAGACGGACGGCTTCGGCCACATCACGGACTTCATCGAGGCGCCACCGTCCCCGTTCGAGGTCAACGCCGGCGTCTACGTCTTCTCCCCCGCGTTCGCCGCGCTGCTGCCGGAACGGGGCGACCACGAGCGCACCACGTTCCCCCGGCTGGCCCGGGAGCGGCGCCTGTCCGGCTTCCCGCTGCCGCAGGGCGCGTACTGGCGTGCCATCGACACGGCGAAGGACCTGCGGGAAGCCGCGAAGGAACTGGCGAGCCTCCCCCACTGAACGCGCCCTCCCCCACTGAACACCCTCCCCCGCGCCGCCCCCTGCCGCGCGCCCTCCTCGCGGAAACAGGCGCGGGCGGAGGCATACGGGGACGCACGACGAGAGCCCCGCGCAGGCGATGCGCGGGGCTCTCGTCGTATGCGTGAGGGTCGGCGGACGGCGTATGGGCCCTACCCCAGCAGCCCGCCCACCAGCCGGTCCGAGCCACCCGAGCCGCCGGAACCGCTGCCTCCGGCGCCCCCGGTGCTGCCGGTCCCGCCGCTCGTGGCGCCGCCGGCGGCACCCGTACCGCCCGCCGTCGACGGGCCGGCGCTGGTGCTCGGCGCCCGCTGGGCCGGTGCCCGGTCCTGCGGCGGCGCCTGCCCGGCCGTGCCCTGGGTCTGGCTGGGCTGCCCGCCGGTGACCGCGCCCGTCGTCCGGCTCGCACCGGGCGCCGTGGCGGACCGCGACGGCGAGGACGTGGCGCCCTGCGTCGGCGCCCCGGCGGAAGCCGACGGGCTGACCTTCCGGTGTCGCTCGCCGGGCGCCTTCGGCAGCGGGGAGCCGGGCTGCTCGTTGTGCGGCGCCTCGCCGGGCCCCGGCACGACGACCCGGTCGGCGTCCCGCACGGCACCGCCGAGCAGCGAGCCGATCAGCAGCGTCAACCCGGTGACCACGGCGGTGAGCAGGGCGCCACGACGCAGCACGTACCGGCGCAGGTCCCAGATGTCGGAGCGCGGGCCGAGCCGACGCCAGGCCCCGGCGGCGAGGCGGCCGTCGATCGAGTAGACGGGCGCCCCGGCGATGATCAGCGGGGACCAGGCGGCGAGGTAGATGATGTCGGGCGTGTCGTAGACCGGGACGGTCTTCCAGCTCACGGTGACGATGAGGGCCGCCGAGAGACCGGCGCCGACGACCGCGGCGACCCGCTGCCACAGCCCCAGCACGGTCAGGACGCCCACGAGCACCTGCAGGAACGCGATGACGAGCCCGGCGCCGACCGGGTGTTGGAGCGCGAACTGCCGCAGCGGTTCGGCCGCCTCCCAGGGGTGCAGGGAGTTGAGCCACTTGACCATGGAGCCGCGCTCGCCGCCGTCGAAGTAGACGGGGTCGCACAGCTTGCCCATGCCGGCGTAGACGGAGATGAAGCCGAGGAAGACCCGCAGCGGCAGCAGCACCACGCCGAGGTTCATGCGACGGCCGGGGTAGTAGGCATGGCGCACGTCGGCCTGCGTGGCGCCGGCGTGCCGGCCGGTGCGGTCGGCCGCCTCGTCCTCGGTGCCCTCGGCGGTCCCGTCGCCGTGGTCGCCGCCGTCATAGCCGTCGGCGCGGTAGCCGTCGCCGTCCGGTGTGTCGTACCCGGAATTCCCGTACGTCTCGTCGCCGTACGCCCGGTCCCCGTACGCCTCTTCGTCGTACGTGCTCTCGACGCGCCGCATCTGCGGCAGCAGGCGGGTGCCGACGGCGGGGTCGGGGACGCGCGGGCCGCCGACGAACGGGGTGCGCGTGGTCGAGGCGCCGGTGTCGCCGTCCCCGGAGAAGGCGTCGACGCGGGGGATGACCTGTGTCGACCCGGCGTCGCCCGCCGGTTCCTCGCCGTGGCGTACTCCGCCCGCCCGCACGGCCTGCAGCAGCCGGTGGGCGCCCGTGTCGTCGGGTGCCGAACGGCCGCTCCAGACGACGGGGCGACGCCGGGCATCGCCGGGCCGGCCCGCGGGGCGCACGGCGCCCTGCATGGCGCTCACGTGCCGTGCGACGGCGGCCGAACGGGCGCGCCGGGTCGACGCGCCCAGTTCCACGCGGAAACTCGCGTGGTTGACGACGACCTGCGCCGGATCGCTCGGCACCTTCACCATGCTCAGCGCGGGAGTGTCGTCCGGGGCCGGTGTACCGAAGCCCGACGCTCGGTCCCCCGAGGGTGTGCGGGGTGTTCTGGTGTCCACACTGATCTAACCGAGTGACGTGTCGTTAGGACACTGCTTTGGCCCCGTCGATCTGTCCGGACCGCGTCAAGGTGGGCCACCCCGCCCGCTTCGACCGGATCAGGTGACCGGTCGTGCGGGCGTTCGGGGCGCTCAGGCCCGGCGGCGCGCCGCCTCGTACAGCACGATCCCGGCCGCGACACCGGCGTTGAGTGACTCGGCACCACCGGGCATCGGAATCCGTACCCGCACGTCACAGGTCTCGCCGACCAGCCGCGACAGGCCCTTGCCCTCGCTGCCGACGACGATCACGACCGGCCCGTCGAGTGCCTTCAGGTCGCCGAGCACGGCCTCCCCGTCGGCGGCCAGCCCCACGACCGCGATCCCGGCCTTCTTGTACGCCTCCAGGGCGCGCGTCAGGTTGGTGGCGCGCGCGACCGGCGTACGGGCGGCCGTACCGGCGGACGTCTTCCAGGCGCCCGCCGTCATGCCCGCCGCGCGCCGCTCGGGCACGACCACGCCGTGCCCGCCGAACGCGGAGACCGAACGGACCACGGCGCCCAGGTTGCGCGGGTCGGTGACGCCGTCGAGCGCCACGATCAGCGGGTCCTCGCCCGCGTCGTGGGCGGCCCCGACCAGGTCCTCGGGGTGCGCGTACTCGTAGGGCGGCACCTGGAGGACGAGGCCCTGGTGGTTGAGGCCGTTCGTCATCCGGTCGAGCTCGGGGCGGGGCGCCTCCATGAGGTTGATGCCGCCGCGCTCGGCCGCGAGCTGGAGCGCCTCGCGCACCCGCTCGTCGTTGTCGATGAACTGCTGGACGTACAGCGTGTTCGCGGGCACGCCCTCGCGCAGCGCCTCGACGACCGGGTTGCGGCCGACGACCAGCTCGGAGGTGGACCTGCCGCCGCGCCCCCGGGGTGCGGGGCGGCGCGCGGCCTGCTTGGCCCTGGTGGTGGCGATGCGGTTCTTCTTGTGGCCCTTGCGCGCCTCGGCGGGCGGGGTCGGGCCCTTGCCCTCCAGGCCCTTGCGCCGCTGGCCGCCACTGCCGACCTGCGCGCCCTTCTTGCCGGACATGCGGCGGTTGTTGGCTGCCATGACCTGCCCTGTCTCTCGTGAGCCGGTGCGATGAGGTTCGCACGCGATGAAGTTCGTACGTCTGTGCAGTGTGCCGCCCGGAGGCCCGGACGGCACAATCGATCTTGCGAGGCGCGTGCGCGGGAGCACGCCCGGCACGAAGCGCCGCCGACGGGGAGCGCCCGCGAAGCGGAGCACGCCCCGACGCGGAGCCCGCGCCGGCGCCGGGCGAGTCCGCGCCTAGCGCGGGCCGAGGCTCCAGCGCGGCCCCTGCGGGCCGTCCTCGACGACCAGCCCGGACTGGCCGAGCTGGTCACGGATGGCGTCCGCGGTGGTCCAGTCCTTGCGGGCGCGGGCGGCCTCCCGCTGGTCGAGGACCATACGGACGAGAGTGTCGACGACGCCGTGCAGATCGTCGCCCCGGTCGTCCGCGGCGGCCCACTGCTCGTCCAACGGGTCGAGCCCGAGCACGCCGAGCATGGCCCGCACCTCGGCGAGGCGGGCGACGGCGGCCTCCTTGTCGTCGGCGGCCAGCGCGCTGTTGCCCTGCCGGACCGTGGTGTGCACGACGGCGAGCGCCTGCGGAACGCCCAGGTCGTCGTCCATCGCCTCGGCGAACGCCGGCGGCACCTCGGCGGACGGCTCGACGACGCCCCCCGCCAGCTCCACCACGCGCTGCGCGAAGCCCTCGATCCGCCCGAACGCCGACTCGGCCTCGCGCAGCGACTCCTCGCTGTACTCGATCATCGAACGGTAGTGCGGGGTGCCGAGGTAGTAGCGGAGCACGATCGGACGCCAGCGCTTGACCATCTCGGAGACGAGCACCGAGTTGCCGAGCGACTTGGACATCTTCTCGCCGCTCATCGTCACCCAGGCGTTGTGCAGCCAGTACCGGGCGAACTCGTCGCCGTAGGCCTTGGCCTGCGCGATCTCGTTCTCATGGTGCGGGAAGATCAGGTCGAGCCCGCCGCCGTGGATGTCGAACGCGGAGCCGAGGTACTTGTGCGCCATCGCCGAGCACTCCAGGTGCCAGCCGGGGCGGCCGGGGCCCCACGGGGTCTCCCAGGTCGGCTCGCCGGGCTTGGCCGCCTTCCACAGCGCGAAGTCGCGCGGGTCCCGCTTGCCGGTCTCGCCGCTCCCCGAGGGCTGCTGGAGGTTGTCCAGTTCCTGGTTGGACAGCTCCAGATAGCCGGGGAAGGAGCGCACGTCGAAGTAGACGTTGCCGTCGGCCTCGTAGGCGTGCCCGCGCTCGATGAGCGTGCGCATCATCTCGACCATCTCGGTGACGTGGCCGGTCGCGCGCGGTTCGTACGTGGGCGGCAGGCAGCCGAGGGCGGTGTAGCCGTCGTCGAAGGCGCGCTCGTTCTCGTAGCCGATGGCCCACCAGGGACGGCCCTGGTCGGAGGACTTGGCGATGATCTTGTCGTCGATGTCCGTGACGTTGCGGACGAACGTCACGTCGTACCCGCGGTACGCGAACCACCGGCGCAGGATGTCGAAGTTGAGCCCGGAGCGGATGTGCCCGATGTGCGGGGCCGCCTGCACGGTGGCACCGCACAGGTAGATCGAGACACAACCCGGTGTGAGCGGGACGAAGTCACGGATCTGCCGGGCGCTGGTGTCGTACAGACGAATGGTCACCCCACCAGGGTAGTGGGCCGTGGGGAGTGCCCCACGCCCATTCTGCCCAAGCTGTGCGTTTTCGTGAACGGGCGGCGGCGATCCCGTCCGCGGGGGCCTTCGGGCCTCTGGGCGCGCGCCCAGGGCTGGGGCGCACGCCCCGGGCTCAGCCTGCCGGGCGCGCGCTCACACCACGCGCGCCACCAACGCCGTCGCCACCGCCATCAGCCCCTCCCCGCGTCCGGGGAACCCGAGGCCGTCCGTCGTCGCGCCGGAGACGCTGACCGGCGCCCCCACCACCTCGCCCAGCACCCGCTGGGCCTCCTCGCGCCGCTTGCCCACCTTCGGCCGCTCCCCCACGACCTGCACCGCCACGTTGCCGATCACGAACCCCTCGGCCCGCACGATCCGTGCCGCCTCGGCCAGCAGCGTCACCCCGGAGGCCCCGGCCCACTCGGGCCGCCCCGTGCCGAAGTGCTGTCCGAGGTCGCCGAGCCCCGCCGCGGAGAACAGCGCGTTGCACGCGGCGTGCGCGACGACGTCCGCGTCGGAGTGACCGGCCAGCCCGGGCCCCGCCCCCTCCCACTTCAGACCGGCGCACCACAGCTCGCGGCCCTCCTCGAAGGCGTGAATGTCGGTCCCGATGCCGACCCGCGGCAGTACGACCTGTTGTGCGTCGCGCACGTCCGGTGTCCCTCCCGTCTCAGAAACCATCGTTGAGCCTCCTGCGGGCGAGGACGGCCTCGGCGAGGACGAGGTCCAGCGGCCGCGTCACCTTGAACGCCTCCTCGTGCCCGGGCACGACCACGACCGTGAGCCCGAGTCGCTCGACCATGCTCGCGTCGTCGGTCACCTCGCCGGTCACCGTCTCGTGCGCGCGCACCAGCGTGGCGCGGTCGAAGCCCTGCGGCGTCTGCACCGCGCGCAGCCGGGACCGCTCGGGCGTGGCGACCACGGGCTCGGGCGCCCCCGGTCCGCTCGCCGGCGCCACCTCCTTGACGGTGTCGGCGAGCGGCAGCGCCGGTACGACGGCCGGTGCGCCGTCCCGTACGGCCTCGATGACGGCGTCCACCGTGTCCACGGGCACCAGCGGCCGGGCCGCGTCGTGCACCAGGACGATGTCGTGGCCGGGCGGCAGCGCGTCCAGGCCCCGCCGCACCGATTCCTGGCGGCTCTCCCCACCGGGGACGACGACGAAGTCGGTGCGCTCGGGCAGGGCGTGCGCGTCGAGCAGGGCCTTGACCTCGGCGGCACCGTCGGGCGGGGCGACCACGACGACGAGCTGGACGGCACGGGAGGCGGCCATCGCCCTTACGGCGTGGATGAGCATGGGTGTGCCGCTCAGCGCACGGAGCGCCTTGGGGGCGCCCGGACCGAGCCGTACACCTCGGCCGGCGGCCGGGATCACCGCTGCCACGCGGGGTGCGGGACGGCTCGACCCCGGCGTCCGCGCGGCCGAATCGGCCGAATCGGCCGTCTGCCGGGCGGGATCGGCGGCGTACGGGGAGGCGTCTGAGGACGAGGGGCGCGATTCGTCGGACATCGGTTCCTGTCAGGTTTGTGTGCTCCACCGGGGTGGGTATGGCCCTGGGGGTACCCCCTGCCCGAGCAGCGCCGAAGGCTGGGGGAGTGCCGGGTGCGCGCCTCGACCGGACCCTTCCGTGACATCCGGTCGAGCGGGCTGCCCGCTCGGCACGCTCAGTATCGGGGGGAAGCCGCCTCTCCCGAAACACCGGGGTCCGGGACCACCCCTGACGGCGTACGACAGCCGCCCCGCGCCCCACCCACGGCACGCCGGCCGGGCGAAGCGCTGCCCGCGTCAGCTTCTGCGTCCGTGTCCGGGACGGCTCCCGCTCCGCCCGAGCGGATCCGTACGGGCAGGTCGGCATGGGTTCGCGGCGCGTTGGTACGCACAGGGCAACGGCGGCGCAGGGAGCAAGCAGGCAAGGAGTGTGGGTCAGGTTACGAACATGCCGCAGCGCCCGGCGACAGCTGTTGCGTCATCGGGCACCGCGGCATCTCACATGTACGGTCCGCCGGGCCGTTCGTCCCGCCTGGAGGGCGGCACGGATGTGCGTTGTTGCGTCAGGACGCGGCCGGCGTCGGGACGCGAGGACCGTGCGTCAGGACGCGAGGACCGTGCGTCAGGACGCGAGGACCTCGTCGAGCAGGGCTTCGGCCTTGTCCTCGTTGGTGTTCTCCGCGAGGGCGAGCTCACTGACCAGGATCTGCCGGGCCTTGGCGAGCATGCGCTTCTCACCTGCGGAGAGTCCGCGCTCACGCTCACGGCGCCACAGGTCGCGCACCACTTCGGCGACCTTGATGACGTCGCCGGACGCGAGCTTCTCCAGATTTGCCTTGTAACGACGCGACCAGTTCGTGGGCTCCTCGGCGTACGGCGCGCGCAGCACCTCGAAGACCCGGTCCAGTCCGTCCTGACCGACCACATCACGCACGCCGACGAACTCCGCATTGTCCGCTGGCACACGCACCGTCAGGTCGCCCTGGGCGACCTTGAGCACCAAGTAGGTCTTGTCCACGCCTTTGATCTGGCGAGTTTCGATAGCCTCGATCAGCGCGGCCCCGTGATGGGGATAGACCACGGTGTCGCCAACCTTGAACGTCATGTGACAGGTACCCCTTCCGTGGCTATCCAGGGTAACACGGAAACGACGTCTTCTGAATGGCGTTTTCGCAGGTCAGGGCACATCTCAGGGCTTGACAAGCGCAACCGGAACGTGCTGCGGGTGGCGAACGGGGCCAGGTATTCGCAGGTCGGAGCGGCTGTGCGGGTGGGACGAAACACGCCCGTCACACCACCCGGAAGCCGGTGACCAGGGGCGGAACATCCATATATGTCCGTCTCCAGATGATCGACAATCGCTACTCCGTTCGGTGATGTGCACCCGGATACAAGACGAATCAGGAATTGATCAAGACAGGCCGAACGGGTGATGGCGGTGCGATCAAGTAGCACTCAAGGAGTACGGCGCGGAGTACGGAGTCAAGGACGACAGGAGTCACCGGCCGCGTTACGGAATTGGCGCGGGGTATAGCGGCGGTTAACCGTGACGGGAGTGGTTCTCGTGATTTCACGAATGCCCGCCGAGCACGGAACGGCCGGCCGTGGAGACGGAACGATCGACCGTGCAACAACTTCCGCACGCCGGCCCCCCGCACCGGTCCGCCGGAGCGGCCGGAAGCGCGTGTCGAGCCGCCGGGAGCGGGCGCCGGAGCGGCCGGAAGCAGGTGGCGGGCCCGGAGGGGCGGGTCGGGTGCGGCGGGTCGGGAGGCCCTCGGTAACCTAAGGCCCGCTGACAGATGCTTAGGACGGCTTTATTCAGGCAGCCGTCCTGTTCCGCCCACGTTCAAGGAGTTGCCGCCGCCGTGAGCAGCAGCCTTCGACGCGGCGCCTTCGCCGCCGCCGCCATCGCGTTCTCGATCGCCTCGCTCGCCGCGTGCGGTGCCGGCAACAACGCCCAGACGCTGGAGGTCAAGCCGGACAACGCGGCGATCAGCGTCGGTCCCATCAAGGTGCAGAACGCGCTGGTCATCACCCAGCCCGACCCGAAGGACACCGGCCCGGCCGCCATCTCGGCGACCGTGTTCAACGGGAGCGACACCCCCCAGACGCTGGACTCCGTCGCGCTCGACGGTGGCGGGGCCGCCGCCCTCTCGCCCGCCAAGGGCAAGGGCAAGGTCACCGTTCCGGCCCACGGTTCGCTCGTCCTCGGTGGTCAGGGGAACGCCGCGGCGGTGCTGAACAGCGGCCGCGAGGCGGTACGGGACGGCGACGCGCAGAAGCTCACCTTCACGTTCAGCGAGACCGGGGCCGTAAGCCTCAAGGCGTTCGTCGTGCCGGCCGAGAGCTACTTCAGCAAGTGGGGGCCGAGCAGCGTCCCCGTGCCGCCGGGCGGCGGTACGGCATCGGCGTCCACGTCGGCCTCTTCCTCGGCGTCGGCCGAGGGCGCCTCCGGGTCCACGCCGAAGAAGCCCAAGACGTCTTCCTCGGCTTCGTCCTCGGCGTCCTCCTCCGCGTCGTCGAGCGCGTCGGCCCAGTAGCCGGAGCGTCGGCCCAGTAGCCGGAGCGTCGGCTCGGTGCGCCGGGCAGGGGGCCTCCGCCGTCCCCCACCGCTTGCACCGAGTCCGGCGAAACCCGCGAGTTCCGCGAGGCCCGCAAGACCCGCAGAACGCACGAGTTCCCCGCGCCCCTTTCTTCCCGGGGCGCGGGGAACTCGTGCGACAGGCCGCGGTCGACGGACCGCGGCGGGGCAGGCCTCGGTGCGGCCTACGGCTCGAACTTGTAGCCGAGGCCCCGGACCGTCACCAGGTATCTCGGGGCGCCCGGGTCCGGCTCGATCTTGGCGCGCAACCGCTTCACGTGGACGTCGAGCGTCTTCGTGTCTCCGACGTAGTCCGCTCCCCACACCCGGTCGATGAGCTGCATCCGCGTGAGCACGCGCCCCGCGTTGCGCAGCAGCATCTCCAGCAGGTCGAACTCCTTCAGCGGCAGGTCGACCTTGGCTCCGGAGACCGTGACCACGTGCCGGTCGACGTCCATGCGCACCGGCCCGGCCTCCAGCGCCACCGGAGCGACCTCTTCCGGCTCCCCGCGGCGCCGCAGCACCGCGCGGATGCGCGCGACCAGCTCGCGCGAGGAGAACGGCTTGGTGACGTAGTCGTCGGCGCCTATCTCCAGGCCGACCACCTTGTCGATCTCGCTGTCCTTGGCGGTCACCATGATCACGGGGACGTTGGAGCGCCCGCGCAACTGACGGCAGACCTCGGTGCCGGGAAGTCCCGGCAGCATCAGGTCGAGCAGGACGAGATCGGCGCCGTTGCGCTCGAACTCGTCCAGGCCGTCGGGCCCGGTGGCCGCGACGGCGACCTCGAAGCCCTCCTTGCGGAGCATGTAGGACAGGGCGTCGGAGAAGGACTCCTCGTCCTCGACGACGAGCACTCGGGTCACGGAAGGACCTCCGGGGCGGTGAGCGGTGCGTATGGGGATGGTGCGATGGACCGTCGGGCCTCTCCATCGAGGCCGCGGAGGTCGTCGAGACGATCGTGGGGGACGGGAGGGCCGGCGTCGACGCTGTCGCCGGTCCCGTCGGTGCCTTCGGTGCCGTCGGGTTCGTAGGTTCCGTCGGTGGCCTTGTGGGTCCCGACGGTCCCGTCAATCCTGTCGGCCCCGTCGGTCCTGTTCGAACGCCCGACGGCGGTGTCGTCGCCGGCGGCGTCCTCGTAGGTGGCCGTGACGGGCGGATGACCGGCCCGCTCGGGCTTTCGGGGCGGCCCCTGCGCGCGGTCGCGGGTCGCACCCGCCCGCGGGAGCCGGAGGGTGAAGGTGGAGCCCTGTCCCTCCGAGCTCCACACCGTGACCTCCCCGCCGTGCGAGGCGGCCACGTGCTTGACGATCGCGAGACCCAGACCGGTGCCTCCGGTGGCCCGCGAGCGGGCCGGGTCGACACGGTAGAAGCGCTCGAACACGCGCTCCTTGTCCTTCTCGGATATGCCGATGCCCTGGTCGGTGACGGCGATCTCGATGAAATCGCCGCCGGGCGCGTTCACCCGGCGCGCGGCGATGCCGACGCGCGTACGGGCGGGTGAGTAGTTGACGGCGTTCTCGACGAGGTTGCCGAGGGCGGCGGCGAGCTGGCCCCGGTGCCCCCAGACATAAAGGTCGGCGGTGCCTCCCGCGGCCATGGTGATCTGTTTCGTCCCGGCGGCGTGCCGGCAGCGGTCCATCGCCTCGGCGACGAGTTCGTCCACGCGGACCGGCTCGGCGTCCTCCAGCGGGTCGTCGTTCTGCACGCGGGAGAGGTCGATGAGTTCCTGGACCAGGTTGGTCAACCGGGTGGCCTCGACCTGCATGCGGCCGGCGAACCGCTCCACCGCCTCCGGGTCGTCCCGGGCGTCCAGGACGGCCTCGGAGAGGAGGGAGAGCGCGCCCACGGGGGTCTTGAGCTCATGGCTGACGTTGGCGACGAAGTCGCGCCGCACCGCCTCGATGCGCCGGGCCTCGGTGAGGTCCTCGACCAGGAGCAGCACCAGCCGCGAGCCGAGGGGCGCCACGCGCGCGGAGACGGCGAGGGCCTCGCCGCGTCCGCCACCACGCTGGGCGAGGTCCAGTTCGACCTGTCGTATCTCACCGTCCCGCCGGGTGTCGCGGGCCATCTGAAGCATCGGCTCCACGGCCAGCTCGCCGCCCCGGACCAGCCCGAGGGCGTACGCGGCGGAGCTGGCCTTGACGACGGCGTCGGCCTCGTCGAGGACGACCGCCGACGAGCGGAGCACGGACAGTACGGTGTCCACGCCGGGCGGCAGGACGGTGTCGGTGTGCAGGGAGGAGCGGGTGGGGCGCGCCTGGTCGCGTTCGCTCCAGCGGAACGCCAGCATGGCGATGACACCGGTGAGCACTCCGGCGATCGCTGCCGCTGCGGCGACCGCCGCGTTCACGTCCATGCGACCAGGTTAGGCACGGATTCGGCCCCGGCCACAGCCGTCCGGGTGCGACCTCGAACACTCGTCGCCCAGAGTTCACCTTGGGGCCAGGGATGGTTCATCTGGGATGCCGGAAACGGACGCGTACGGCCCGGAACGTGGGAGCGTGGGGTTCACCGGGCTCCGGCACCCCGTCGGCCGAAGTGAGAGGAAGACCTGATGCGGGACGCGTACCACGAGGAACTGGACTCGATCGGCGAGGGCCTGGTCGACATGGCCCGGCTCGTCGGGTCGGCGATCGGGCGCGCCACGACGGCGATCCTCGACTCCGACCTGAAGCTGGCCGAGAGCGTGATCGAGGCCGACAAGAAGGTCGACGACCTCCAGCACGAGCTGGAGGCGCGGGCGATCACGCTGCTGGCCCGGCAGCAGCCGGTGGCGACCGATCTGCGGATCGTCGTGACCTCCCTGCGGATGTCGGCGGACCTGGAGCGCTCCGGCGACCTCGCCCAACACGTAGCGAAGCTGGCGCGGCTGCGCTTCCCCGAGCGCGCGGTCCCGCACGACCTGCACGCGACGATCCTGGAGATGGGCCAGCTCGCGCAGCGCCTGATGGCGAAGGCGGCGGAGGTCATCATCACCAAGGACGTCGATCTGGCGATGCAGCTGGAGCAGGACGACGATGACATGGACCTGCTGCACCGCACGCTCTTCCAGCACCTGATGGACGACCGCTGGAAGCACGGCATCGAGACGGCGGTCGACGTCACCCTGCTGGGCCGCTACTACGAGCGGTTCGCGGACCACGCGGTGTCGGTCGCGAAGCGGGTGGTGTACCTGGTGACGGGTGAGCACGCGGACGAGATCCAGGCGGACATCCAGCCGGTGACGGGGGTCGACGGGGCCTGAGGACCGCCCTGTACCGAGGGCTGAGGCCTCCCGCGCCAACGGCCGAGGTTTCCCGCACCGCACCGACGACGCGAGCCACGGGCGCCCATCTCCACGCGATGGGCGTGAACCTCCACGCGGGGGGCGCGCGACGGTCGCGTAGGTGTGCGAACGCCTCCGTGCGCCGTTGATGCGCCCGACGGACCGGGCATGCACTGGGCAGCAGCGCGGGCACCGGCCCGTCGCGGCGACCGCGCCACCGCGGCAACGAGGAGGGACCGAGACCCATGCCCGAATCCCCCAGCACGCCCGACCCCACCCAGGAACGCGAGACCCGGACGCAGGCCGAGGTCATCGGCCTTCCCCTGATAGCCGCCTGCGGCTGCGGCAGCGGGTGCGGCTGCGGCTGCCAGTCCGGCGCACCCTGCCAGTGCGGTTGAGGGCACCGGACCGGCACCGCGCACGGGGGTGAGGGGCGCACCGCACCACCTTGCGCCCGCACCACCGACTCCAGTCGCTGGGCCGACCGCGTCACTCCACCGGTTGCCCCAGCGGCCCCGCCGGCTTCGATTGCCCCACCGGCCCCGTCTGCTCCACCGGCTCCGTCTGCTCCACCGACTCCACCAGCTCCACTCCGGTGACCGTGACCGTCGGCTCCTCCTCGGGGAGGCGTCGCATCAGGGCGCCGTAGCCGAGGGCCGCGACGGTGCCCACCGCCGCGCACAGGCCCCACAGCCACCGCGCGCCGAGGTGGTCGATGACGAACCCGGCCATCAGGGGGGCGACGAGCGCGGCCACGGACCAGGACAGGCTGTAGACGCCCTGGTACCGCCCGCGCCCGTGGATCGGTGACAGCCGGACGACGAGGCCGGTCTGGGTGGGCGCGTTGATCATCTCGCCGACCGTCCAGACGCACACGGTGAGCGCGAAGACACCCACCGACCCGGCGAAGGCGGTGAGCCCGAACCCGTACCCGGCGAGGAGAGAGGAGACGACGAGCAGCCTGCCGGCGTCCCGGTGGACGATGAAGCGGGTCAGGGGTATCTGCAGGGCGACGATGAGCACGCCGTTGACGGCGATCGCGAGACCGTAGTCGGCGGGCGTGAACCCGGCCGCACCCATGGCCACGGGCAGCCCGACGGCGCCCTGTTGAAAGACGAGGGCGACCAGGAAGGACAGTGTGACGACGCCCATGTACCGCCGGTCGCGCAGCACGGTCCCGAGCCGGACGGCATCGCCCTTGGCCGTTGCTCCGTCGGCCGGTGCGGGCCGTGACTCGGGCAGCTTGAGGAAGACGACGACCGCGCAGGCCAAGGTCATCGTCGCCTCGATCAGGAACCCGGCGAGGTAACTGACCTCGGCGATGAATCCGGCGCCGGCGGAGGAGACGGCGAACCCGAGGTTGATCGCCCAGTAGTTCAGGGAGAACGCCCTGACGCGGTCCTCGGGCCGCACGATGTCGGCCATCATCGCCTGCACGGCGGGCCGGGAGGCGTTGCTCGCCATGCCGACCAGGAAGGCGACGGCGGCGATGGCGACGGGGTCGCGCATGAAGCCGAGCAGGGCGACGGACAACGCGGTGGAGGACTGGGCGATGAGCAGCGTGGGCCGCCGTCCGAGACGGTCGGTCATCACTCCGGCGCCGATCGAGGAGACGACGCCGCCGAACCCGTAGAGGGAGGCGACGAGTCCGGCGTACGAGGCGGAGTAGCCACGGTCGACGGTGAGGTACAGCGCCATGAACGTGGCGACGAAGGCTCCGAGCCGGTTGACCAGCGTGCTGGTCCACAGCCACCAGAAGGCGCGCGGCATACCGGAGACGGCCTCGCGCGCGGCGCGACTCAGACCGGCGACTGACATGGACTCCCCCACGAACGTACGGACGGACGACGGTGCGGGCGTCGACAGCCGAGGTAAGTGTCGAACTCCGCCAGCACACCTTACGCGCACCGGCCCCGCCGGGCCACCGAAATAAAAACCCGCCCGCAGACCACCCCGGCGTCCACCTGCCGACCACCGCACGCACCCCTCCAAGGGCGTCCATTACGCTCAAAGGCATGGCCGACGCACCGTACAAGCTGATCCTCCTCCGCCACGGCGAGAGCGAGTGGAACGCGAAGAACCTGTTCACCGGCTGGGTGGACGTCAACCTCAACGAGAAGGGCGAGAAGGAGGCGGTCCGCGGCGGTGAGCTGCTCAAGGACGCCGGCCTGCTGCCCGACGTGGTCCACACGTCCGTCCAGAAGCGCGCGATCCGCACGGCGCAGCTCGCCCTGGAGGCGGCCGACCGCCACTGGATCCCGGTGCACCGCTCCTGGCGCCTGAACGAGCGTCACTACGGCGCCCTGCAGGGCAAGGACAAGGCGCAGACGCTCGCGGAGTTCGGCGAGGAGCAGTTCATGCTCTGGCGCCGCTCCTACGACACCCCGCCGCCCCCGCTCGACCGCGACGCCGAGTTCTCCCAGTTCTCCGACCCCCGCTACGCCACGCTCCCGCCGGAGCTGCGTCCGCGCACGGAGTGCCTGAAGGACGTCGTCGCACGCATGCTCCCGTACTGGTTCGACTCGGTCGTCCCCGACCTCCTCACCGGCCGCACGGTCCTGATCGCCGCCCACGGCAACAGCCTCCGCGCCCTGGTCAAGCACCTGGACGGCATCTCGGACGCCGACATCGCAGGCCTGAACATCCCGACGGGCATCCCCCTGTCCTACGACCTGAACGCCGAGTTCAAGCCCCTCAACCCCGGCGGCACCTACCTCGACCCCGAGGCAGCGGCAGCAGCCATCGAGGCGGTCAAGAACCAGGGCAAGAAGAAGTAACGCGCCACCAGCAAGCCCCCGACCTGCGGTTTCTTCGCGGGGCGGGGGCTTTTTGGCGGGGCTGGGCCGTCTCTGGGCCGTCAGGCTAGATGAGTCGGATGATCACTCGGATGGACACCAGGAACGCCAGCGGCAGCACAACGGCAGAGTGGGTCCCGGACCACAGACTGAACCCTGCCCCGCAACCGCCGATGAGGCCGAACGGAAGTTCCCGGGGGGTGAGGTCGATGCGAAGGCGGCGCCGTGGCACCATTGACTTCTCCATGCGGTTCATAAGTTCTCCAATGCGGTGAGTAATGAGTGTGCCGATGGAAAGGAGGGGTCACCCCTGGCCGGGCGGCCCCTCCGCCATATCGGTGGCAGACATTACTCGCCTGTTCCGCGAGATTCCAATCCGCGCGAGGAGGGGAACACTCAAAGACGTTTCCCGTGAGCTAGCAACAGGACGTTATGGGGAACAGGGGCGGACCTCCCTTGGCCCGCCACCCCCGCTCCCCAGCGCTTCGAACGGGCCTACGGAGGCCTCTGTTCGCAACTGATCCACGCGACACCGCAGGCACCAAGGCATCCAGGGCGCCACCTAACGAACACCCAACCAAGCTCTACTGAGCACTAATAATGCCGCGCCTAACACTTATCCAGCACCAATATTCCCATAATTAGCTACCCAGCCAGCACTAATAGTTCCGCTGCAAAATCTGCAGCGAGCACTTATAGTGCCGCATTAAACGCTGCAGCAGAATATTACTGCCAATGTAGCGTCTACCGAGCCTGGAAGATGGCAGCTACGGCCTTACGGGTGCGCTCCTGACTGGAGGGCATGAGGTGTGCGTACACCCGGAGCGTCAGGCCCGGGTCCGAGTGGCCGAGGTACTCGGCGAGGGCCTTGATGTTCTCGCCCGCGTCCAGGAGCACCGAGGCGTAGAAGTGGCGGAGCGCGTGCATGCCGTTCTCGCGTGACTCGGCGTACGACCCGCCCGGCTCTCGCTCCGGGATCACACCGGCCGAGGCGAGCGCCCGCTTCCACACCTCCTCGTTGAGCGACGTCCGCCAGACGTGCCCACCGCGCGGCCCGGTGAAGAGGAGTCGCTTGATGACCGCGGGCCCGTCGGCCACCTTCCACGGCAAGGTGATCTCGACCGGCGGGAACTCCCTCATGTGCGCCCGAAGCGCATCGGCGACCGGGCCCGGAAGTGGCACGTCCCGGAGCTTGCCGCCCTTGGGCGGGGCGAACACCGCCTTACTGCGGCTCAGTTTCAGTCGTTAAGGTCGTCCAGCCGGACGTCTCCGTAGTTGCCCTCGCGTATGTGCCAGACCAGGACGCCGTCGCAGTCACCGTACGTCGGTGGCTGGGCGAACGAGCACGGACACGGGATGTTGCACTTGCACACGTCGAACCAGTCGCCTGCGACATGCCACGCAGGGACCCGTCGGCGCCGCTGTCTCTGCCATTGCTCTCACTCCTCACGGCCCGGCCCGGTGGGTCCCGGATCCCCCTGTGTGCCCGGCGACCGGACCGGACCGGGCATCCTCCCTCCTTTCCATCCTGTGCTCCTGACCGAAGCATGCCCAGCGGCGCCTGCCCGGGTTTTGCGGTGCCGGGATCCGTGGTGTCCTGGAAGGGTCCGGTAGGAGAGCACCATGCGAACCATTCAGCGCTCCGTCACCAACGACCATCCGTTGCGGCCTGGGGTGCTGCTGCCAGCGCGGGATCTCGCCGTCGCGTGGTCGCTGATCGTCGTGATCGCCGCCCTAGCCTGGGTGCTCACCGTGGGCCAGGCGCTGGACATGGGGATCGAGCCGGGCACGATGGGGATGGCGCTGCCGCTGTTCCTGCTGCTGTGGGTCGCCATGATGGCGGCCATGATGCTGCCGTCCGTCGCTCCCGTCGCGGTGACCTGGGCGAAGGGCATCACGCGGCAGTCCGGCGGCCTCACCCGTGCCGTGCGCACCACGGAGTTCCTCGGCGGTTATCTGCTCGTCTGGACGGCCTTCGGGCTGCTCGCGTACGGCGGACTGGCGCTCACCGGCGACCTGGTCGACCGGCATCCGGAGGCCGGGAAGTGGATCGGCGCAGCCGCCTTCGCGCTCGCCGGGCTGTACCAGCTGGGCCCGCTCAAGAACATCTGTCTGCGGCACTGCCGCAGCCCGATAGCCCAGCTGATGCGTTACGCCTCCTACCGCCCGGCGGTCCGGGACCTGCGGGTGGGACTGCACCACGGCGCGTACTGCCTGGGCTGCTGCTGGGCGCTGATGGTGGTGCTGATCCCGCTCGGAGTCATGAACATCGCGGCGATGGCCGGGCTCGCGGCGCTGATCTTCCTGGAGAAGCTCTGGTACCGGGGCCCGCAGTTGGCCCGTGTCATGGGCGTGGCGTTCCTGGTGCTGGCGGTGCTCGCGCCCTTCCAGGACTGGCTGCTGCTGGGGCTGCAGCCCTCCGGCGGAGCGATGATGCCGTCGATGTGAGTCAGCGGCGGTGCTGCTCGCGCCACATGGCGCGCCGACTGCCGAAGAAGCCGGCACTGGAGACGCAGAACGGCACGAGGTAGTTGACCAGCACCCGCATCCAGGTCACGGCCGTGGCCGAACCGGCGAACAGCACCGAACCCTGGTTGACCAGCGACAGCAGCGTGCCGACGACCACTGCGATCGGCACGCACTTGGCCAGCGAGGCTGCGGAGAACACCGTCTCCAGCAGCCTCGGACGCTCGTCGCCGGTCCGCGGGGAGCTCGTCGGATCCCCCCGCGTTACTCGTGAGCCGATCACGCCCTTGCCATGGGTGCTCCGGCCTCCTGCTCGCTGGCGAAGACGAAGTCGGCCTCCTCTCCGTAGCTCGGCTCGTAGCTCAGGCCGAAGGCGTCCGAGCTGCCGGTGGCCTTGCCGATCCCGTACTCGGGGGCGAATCCGAACATCGCGTTCGTCACGGTGGTCGGCGTGCCGTCGGCGCCACGCAGCGGCTCGTACGTCAACTGAGTGTGCCCCTCGACGCTCAGGCCCCGCTGCTCGCCGCCGGAGAGCGAGACCGCACCGCGCTCGGTACCGAGGAACTCGCCGATGAACTGTGCGAGCTCGCCGAACGGGCCGCCCTCCTGACCGGAGAGGATCCGCCCGACGGCATCGGCCTGCGCATCGCTGGCAGCGGTGTCGATCACGACGCCGACCTTCCAGTCACCGGCCGTCAGATTCGACGGGAAGAGGTTGTAGAACGCGAAGTCGACCCCTGAGAGATCGACCTCGTCCAACCTCCCGTCGGCGATGTGGAACACCGCGGTGCCACGGCACTCGGTGCCGCCCCGCGCGTCCCTGGGCTGCGCGTCCACAGGGCACCCGCATATCACGGCGCATGAACAGCCCGCGATATAGTGCCCGGAGATGCTGTACGTCATTTGGTACTCCTCTGCCCCCTGGTGAGTCCGATGGAATCGGGCCGACCGGAGGGGAGCGCGCGCAGAGCCGTCCGCGATCCCCCGGCCGACCCGTCAGGGACGATCGGGTGGGCAACGCGGATGAACGGATCATGGGCACTCCGCTCCAAGCGGTGAGCCGAGGAGCACTGGACTTCCACGCTAGACACGCTGCGCCCCGGCTGTAAACCGCAGCGGGATGCGGTGTGCCCCGGGGCGGGAAGGCGACGCCTTTGCGCCGTTCCCCGGGTCGGCGGCGATCAACGGCGCGGGGACGGCGGATGCTGGTCGAGCGTCCGCGAGGGGCGGTCAGCTCGGTGCTCGGTGCCAGGGTGCGCCAGAGCGGGTAGGTGCGGCGTCTGCGGCGATCCGCAGGGCGTAAACCGTCTGGTCGGTGCGATGGCGTGGGAGAAGGCCGAGGTAGCTGTGGCCGGTCAGGTGGCACCAGGCGGGCAGGTCGAGCGGAGCAGCCGGATCGGTGACGATGACGTGCACGATCGTGTCCGGCGCGGCGTCCCGGATGCGCTCGCGCAGGTGTAACAGGAGGGTGACGCAGAGCATGCCGGTGCCGTCGACCAGCAGTCGTCCGGTCTCGGGTGCGGTGGTCACGCGGCGCAGGTCTCGACGGGAAGCTCGGCCAGGCGCCATTCGAGCATGCCGTCGGCCAGCCGCTGCGCGCGGCGGCCTCGGGCGGCGAGCAGGCGGACCGCGTCGTGGGCGAGGACGCAATTGGCGGGCGTCAGCAGGCGGTGAACCCATGCACTCACTCCGTTGGTCTGACCGCGCCGTCGACAACAGGTCCGAGCCCGCGTCAGCCGCCACCAGCGGCCAAGGCGCCCAACAACCATGAGGATCACGATCTACAGCTGGAGTACTAAGGTCGGCGGGGGTGCAGCGAGGCATACGCGCACCTGATCGGCCGGCGCCGTCGTGGCTGGCTGTCGTCGGCTGAGGTTCGTGCCACTGCCGTGCCAGAAGTGGGGGTCAGCCGCGGTCAACGAGAATGCCTAGCGGTCGAGTTGGTGGGTGGCTCACCAGTCATCGAAGCCCCAGGTCACCGGCCCTACGCCCCAGCCTCTCTCCTAAAGTGGTGCTCCTGAAAACACCAGCGCCTTCTGAAGGTGCAGTCGCTAGGCTCAGGCTCGTGAGCGCAGAAGCCCAAGTCATGGCGAATCACCGCGTCCACGTCGTACCTGTGGTCTTGGCTTTGGCCAATCCACCGTGGCAGCGGGACGTGTGGCTCGACCCTTCGAAGTTCGAGAACATCGACCACGCCTTCCACACGCTCTTCGATGACTTCTGTGACGCCGATGAGCCTGAGCGGTTTCTCGGCATCAGCTTGAGAACGGAGGAAGAGGTAGCCCTCATGCGGGCACTCGGCGTCGCGCTCAACGCTGCCGCCGCGGAGGCACCCCACGACACCGACGCTGAGTACCTTCAGGCATCAGCCTGGCCCGAAGTCGTGGCCATCGCCGGACGCCTCGCTCAGGTAATGGTCTCGAACGACCTGCGTTTGCTGAGCGGTGGGCAGCATGCGTGAGTGTCTAACTGCGTGACAACGCCGACGAACAACGGCGGACGAGCGCGGACTTCAGCGGACCATCAGTGCAGGTGAGAAGCGCACCAGCCCAAGGCGCCGCCCTCACCCAAGTTGCTTCGGGACGAAGCAGTCCTCTCCCCAAGGTCTCGGCCCCGCGCGTCCGCCGGCGCGGCTTGCTCTGGTCGACGGGCAAACTCAGCAGCGTGGCCGAGGCCAGTGTGGGTTCAGCGAGACACACGCGCGCCTGGTCGGTCGGCCCACCCACCGTCGTAGCTGACTGTCGGTGGCTGAGGCTCAGACGGACCGCATGTAAGACAAACGTCGTCACTCGGGGACAGGTCTCCCTCGCCTCTGCCACACTCCGCGCATGGGGCGCTGTGCTGGAGTAACACGACGAGGGCAAGCATGCCGGAACAGGGCAGGGCGGAACGGGTTCTGCCATCTGCATGGGGGCGGGCGGCGTGGCCGAGCACCCAGACTCCGTGCCCCGTCCCCACGTCTCACACGCTCACATCCACAGCCCAGTCCTGTACGACGGCCACGCCGAAGAGGTCGGTTGTGGCGACTGTGGTGGTTCCTCGTGAGCTGGTTCGAGTGGCTGCGCGGCGGCGGCCGACGCCGGCGGAGTCCTGAAGGATGACGCCTACCCATCAGGTTGGCTGGGCCGTCTCTGGGCCGTCCGAGGCCGCTCAATGATGGCCAATGACGACCAACGACGACCACCAGGCGCACGAGCCCACCGCCCCCGACCTGCAAAAACCCAGCTCACCAAGATCCCCGGAAAGACCCAGGGCAAGAAGAAGTAAGCGCACACCAGTAAGCCCCCGACCTGCTGCTTCCTGGCGGATCGGGGGCTTACTGGTGGGGCTGGGCCGGCGTCGCACTCGGGCAGGGTGGGGCAGCCTGGGCCGGGTGGGCATTCTGGGACCATGCCGAACAGCCAGGGGTCTCACGTGAAGGTGCACTTTCGGCTTGAGATCGAGGACGACTGGCCCCCGGTGTCGGTGGAGAGTCTGTGGGCGGTCGATCAGGGGGACGGGACCGCGCGGCTCGACAATGTTCCTTGGTTCGTCCGTGGCATCGCCTGTGGGGACATCGTGGCCACCGACGCCGATGAGGAGGGTGTGCGATGGGCCGGCACGGTGGTGCGGGGTTCGGAGAACTGCACCATCCGTCTCATCGTGTTCCGTGACGGCGGTTCCGGAGCCGCACGGCAGAGTGTGATCGACGCCTTCCACGCGCTGGGGGTGTACGGGGAGGGCGTCGAGCGGTTCCGCATGGTCGCTCTGGATGTTCCGCCCGCCGCTGATATCGCCAAGGTGCGGCGGCTGCTCGACCGCGGTGTGGCGCGGGAGTGGTGGGCCGTGGAAGAGGGATGCGTCACCGAGTGGTGGCGGGCCGCCGCCCAAGGATGAGGCGGCGGGCCTGTCAGACGGGTTCGGCGAAGAAGCGGTTGCGGACCTCGTCCGGTGGGTGCGATTCGATCACGTAGTCGCCGCCCTTCTGGTCGTTGGAGAGGAACAGGAAGCCCTGCGCGTCGGCGCTCCAGAACGTCCAGCTGCCCTCCGACTGCTGGTTGGGGAACAGGCTGTTCCGGGGCTCGTGCTCGAAGGGGTGCGCCTCCACCACCCGGTCGCCCGCGCGCACGTCGTTGGATACGAAGACGTAGCAGTCCGTTGCCGGGTTGAAGAGGCGGACGCCGCCGTTGCCGTCGGGGTGGGCCTCGAACTGGTCGCGGAACTCGTCGGGGAAGGGGTGACCTTCCAGAACATGGTCGGGGCCTTCCATGTCGTTCGAGACGAAGAGCCACTGACCGTTGTGCTGATAACTGCGCAGTCTGAATCTTCCGTTCGGGAGAGGCATGATTCAGCCCCTTCTATCGAGATCACATTGTATGTACTATTTTTCCACTTTTCGGTAGTGGTGGCGAGGTGAGGCAACTCGGACCGGTGAGTGCGGCGTTGGCTCAGTGGCTGCTGCCGGGGCCCTCTCCCCCTCCTCCCGCGATCCGGTCCGCACGGCCTGCCCTAGTCGGCCATGTCCACGTTGTCCAAGTAGAAGCGGACCGAGGCGATCCGGTCGTTCTCGAGGGTCAGGATGGTGACGCCGCACGACAGGTAGCGCGTGTTCTCCACTGTGGTGCCGCCGATCTCCCACTCGGCCCACACCTGGTCGCCGTCCACGACGGACCGCCGGACGGCCGCCACCAGGTCGGGGACGTGGGCGAACAGGCCGCCCCAGTTCTCCCGCATCTTCGCGTGGTCGATGACGCCCCGCTGCGGGTGCAGCGGCTGGTAGGAGCGGAGGTTCTCGGCGAAGCAGTCGGCGAAGGCATCCAGGTCATGGGCGTTCATGGCCTTTTGCATGCGGCTCAGGATGGTCTGGGACGTCGTCTTCTCGTTCATGCCCGTGACGATGCCAGCCGGGAAGCCGGTCAGCCTGGGCCTGTCTGGCCCCCGACGGCGTCGGCGGCGCGGTCACCGACCAGCTCGTGCAGCCGCCCCGCGCCCACGGAGCCCGGCGGTGCAGTGAAGATCATCGCGACGGCGTCGCCGTCCGGGACGGCGAGCAGGTCGCAGTCGAGCGTGATGTCACCGACGTCCGGATGACTCAGTACGGAACGGTCCTCCTGCGCGCCGGTGGTCCGCGCGGTGCGCCACAGGCCGTCGAACGACGCGCTGGTGCCGCGCAGTTCGTCGACGAGCGCGGCGAGGGAGTCGTCCGCCGGATAGCGCAGGAAAGCGGTGCGGAGCCGCCCGGTGAGCAGCGCC
The DNA here is from genome assembly GCF_030816915.1 of Streptomyces sp. B3I8. NCBI lineage: Bacteria > Bacillati > Actinomycetota > Actinomycetes > Kitasatosporales > Streptomycetaceae > Streptomyces > Streptomyces sp. B3I8. Next base: position 3,229,217 of record NZ_JAUSYN010000002.1, read on the forward strand.
TCGAAGCCGGTCGCGTACTCGGCGGTGCGGTGGACCCTGCTGGGGGCGTCGCCGAAGATCCGCCACGCCAGGTTGTGGTCCCAGGGGCTCGCGGTCGGCTCCCCGCACTGCAGTGCGGCCCACGCGTCGTTCCAGCCGACCACGTTCCACGCCGCGTCGCACAGGCACATCGGGGTGTTCCCCAGCCGTTCGAGCAGGCGCATGGCGCCCGCCCCGGTCACGTGCGGTACCTGTCCGTCGGCCGCGGCGTGTCCGGCCAGCGCGCAGAGCCGCTCGTACTCCGCCTCGCTCAGCCGCAGTGCGCGGGCCAGGGCGGTCACGACGGTGGGAGACGGGCGGCGACGCCCCTGCTCCAGGCGTCTGAGGTAGTCCGCGGAGACGTCGGCCAGCTCGGCGAGTTCCTCCCGGCGCAGGCCTCGGGCCCGCCGGCGTCCGCCGGACGGCAGTCCGACCGCGGAGGGGGTGGTGCGGTCACGGAACTCCCGCAGCGCCGCCCCGAGTTCGTGTGCCCCCATGGATCCAGTCTGCCGCACCGCGACGACGGGATGGCCGCGACGTGGCCGCCGCGTGGTGACCGAGCGCGACGACGTGGCCGCCGGGCCGTCGCACGGAAGCTCCCTGCCCGCGGCACCTCCGCGGGCAGGGAGCTTCGTTCGTCACTCGTTCCTCACGTCTGCCGGATCCCGGCCGTCGCGTCAGTGGCGGCGGCCGCGCCCCCAGGAGACGCTGTCGACGCGGTGACCGCGGTCGTTGCGCAGGGTCGCCGTGTCGCGCTCGTCCCAGACCTCGTGCCGACGGTCCTGGTACACGTCATGGCGGGTGTCGTAACCCCGTCCGGTGTGGACGCGCACCGTCGAGCGGCCCTCCAGACGGTAGTGACGGAAGGTGTAGGTGCGGCCGCTCTCGTCGGACAGCGTCCAGCCGTTCAGGTTGACCCCGTGGCGACCGCTGTTGGAGATCTCCACCCACTCCTTGTTGAGGGTGCGGTTGTCGCCGTCGTCCCGGCCCGGGGCGTCGAACCTCACGTGGGTGATCTGAACCTGCTGGCGCTGCGGGAACGCGTGGTCGGCGGCGGACGCCGGCAGCGCCGCCACTCCGAGCAGTGCCCCCGCCGCGAGCGCGGCGGCGACGAGACGACGGGGGGCGAAGGAAGCGGAAGCGGGAGCGGAATTGGACACAGGTTCCCCCTGCATGGTGCGGGCACGCCTCGCCCACGGCCTCGGGCCGCAGACGGGAACGGTGCGATGTGCGAGTGCGACCGGCCGGCCGCACGTCCCCACAGTGCTCTCGAAGGGCACCGCATGAACCCGACATGGACGTTGTGTTACACCTTGTCCATATTTTCGTGACCCTCGCCTGCAACGTCCATCTATGAGATGACGGCGTCAGGTTGACGTCGCACCGACCGTTTCGCCGCCGACTACACAGGCCCGTCGGGGCCTCACGCCAGATCGCGCCACCCCGGCAGACCTTCGCATCGTCACCCGAAAGTGGGTAACGAGCGGAGCTGTGTTCACGGGTGCATGCGCGCGCCCTTGAAGGTCTTGTCGACCGCGTTGCGGGGGCCGTGGACCGCGAGGCCGACGAGGTCCAGATCCGTGGTCGGCACGGCCCGCACCGCCGCCCGGTTGTCGTGGTCGTTGCCCGTGGCGAACAGGTCCCGGGTGAACAGGGCGCGGGGCAGCGCGCGGGACAGCGCGCGGGTGTGGGCGGCCTTCAGGATCTCCTTCGTGCCCTCGAAGATCAGCACCGGTTGGCGGAACATCGGCAGATACGCCACTCCGTCCGCGTCCGCGTAGGGCTCCCCGACCACCTCGGGCACCTGCGTGCCCAGGCCGCTGACCAGGAACGCGGTCACGTTCAGGCGTTGCCACGTCTCCAGGTCGTCACGGAGCAGAACGGCGATCTTCGTGTCGAAGCGGGTGACGGGGGCGGCCGCGCCGCGCACGGAGGCTTCGACGATTCCGGCGGGCCCGGCGGCCCCGGCGGCCCCGGCAGTTCCGGTGACCCCGGCGGTCTCAGCGGTTCCGGCAGTTCCAGCGGTTCCGGTGCTTCCAGCGGTTCCGGTGCTCTCGGCGTTCTCGGTGCTCATGGAGTGAGACTGCCGGTACACGCGTGGCCCGGTCTTGTACGTTTTTTGCATGGTCGCTCAGCGCGAGGTCTCCGCCTGGCGCCCGCGCGTACCGGGCGTCGTGGAGGTCTTCCACGCCCACTACACCGAGTACGCCTACCCGATGCACGTCCACGACGCCTGGACGCTGCTGATCGTGGACGACGGCGCCGTGCGGTACGACCTGGACCGGCACGAGCACGGCACCCCGCACGACACCGTCTCCCTGCTGCCGCCGCACGTCCCGCACAACGGGTCACCGGTGACCGAGCGCGGTTTCCGCAAGCGGGTGCTCTACCTCGATCTCTCGGTGCTCGACGCGGGGCTGGTGGGCGCCGCCGTCGACGGCCCCGACCTGCGCGATCCGCTGCTGCGTGCCCGGATCGGACAGTTGCACACCGCGCTCGGCCGGCCCGGCGACGAGTTCGAGGCGGAGAGCCGGCTGACCCTCGTCACCGAACGGCTGTACGGGCATCTGCGGTCCCGGCAGCGCCTTCAGGTGCCGCCCCCGGACCGCGGCGTCGCCCACCGGCTGCGCGAACTGCTCGACGCGCGGCTCGTGGAGGGGGTCGCGCTGGAGGAGGCGGCGCGGCTGGTGCACGCGCATCCGGCACACCTCGTACGGGCGTTCAGTCGCTGTTTCGGGATCGCGCCGCACCAGTACCTGATGTCGCGCCGGGTCGAGCGCGTCCGTCGGCTGCTGCTGCGGGGGATGCGGCCGGCCGATGCCGCGGTCGCCGGCGGATTCTACGACCAGGCCCACTTGACCCGGCACTTCCGGCGGCTGGTGGGGGTCACACCGGGCCAGTACGCGCGTACGGGCGCGGCCGCGGGCCGCACGGGCTGAAACGGCGGCGCTCAGCCCTCGTCGTCCACGTCCCGGGTGAGGCGGGTGAACGCCTCCAGGTTGCGCGTCGACTCGCCGCGCGAGACCCGCCACGCGTACTCCTTGCGGATCGCGGAGGCGAAACCGAGTTCGAGGAGGGTGTTGAAATCGCCGTCCGCCGCCTCCAGGACGGAGCCGAGGAGACGGTCGAGCTCCTCGGAGGTGACGGCCGCCAGCGGCACCTTGCCCGCCAGGTAGATGTCACCGAGGCGGTCGACGGCGTAGGCGACGCCGTACAGCTTGAGGTTGCGCTCCAGGAGCCAGCGGTGGACGCCGGCCTCGTTCTCGTCGGGGTGGCGGACGACGAACGCGTTCAGGGAGAGCGCGTGCCGGCCGATGCGCAAGGAGAGCGTGGTCGACAGCTTCCGGGTGCCGGGGAGCTTGACGACGTACGCGCCGGGCTCGGGGCTCTCCCACTCCAGGTCGGCGTCCTTCAGGGCGGCCTCGACGACCTCGCCCGCACGTGTCACCCGCTGCTCCGCCTCAGCCATGGTGGGAGCGTACGCGACGGGCCTCGGCGGCGGCCGCGCGCAGACGGCGCCGGTGTTCGTGGACGGCTCCGGTGTACACCTCGGCGGTGGCGGCGGCCGCCGCGTCCCAGCCGAAGGAGCGGGCGTGCCGGGCGGCGGCGTCGCCCATGGTGTCCGTGAGCGTCGGCGTGTCGGCGAAGTCCTCCAGCACGCGCGCATAGGCGGCGGGATCGTGCCCGTCGATCAGGAAGCCCGTACATCGGTCCCGCACGGCGACCGGCAGCCCGCCGACGGCGGCGGCGAGCACCGGCGTGCCGGCCGCCTGTGCCTCTATGGCGACGAGGCCGAACGACTCGCTGTAGGAGGGCATGACCAGGACGGAGGCGGCCCGGAACCAGTCGGCGAGCTGCTCCTGTCCGACGGGCGGCCGGAACCGTACGACGTCGGCGATGCCGAGCCGGGCGGCGAGTTTCTGCAGCCCCTCTGGCTTGGCCAGGCCGCTGCCGCTGGGGCCGCCCACGACGGGGACGACGATGCGGGAGCGCAGGTCGGGGCGCTGGTCGAGGAGGACGGCGACCGCGCGCAGGAGTATGTCAGGGGCCTTGAGGGGCTGGATGCGGCCCGCGAAGAGGGGGACGAGCGCGTCCTGGGGCAGGCCGAGGCGGGCGCGGGCGGCGGCGCGGCCGTCCGCGGGACGGAAGCGGTCCAGGTTGACGCCGGGGTGGACGACGGCGACCTGCGCGGGGTCGGCGTCGTAATGGCGCACGAGTTCGCCGGCCTCCTCGTCGGTGTTGGCGATGAGGCGGTCGGCGGCCCGTACGACCTGGGTCTCGCCGATGACGCGGGCGGCCGGCTCGGGGGTGTCGCCGGCGGCGAGGCTGGCGTTCTTGACCTTGGCCATGGTGTGCATGGCGTGCACGAGGGGGACGCCCCAGCGCTGGGCGGCGAGCCAGCCGACGTGGCCGGAGAGCCAGTAGTGCGAGTGGACGAGGTCGTAGTGGCCGGGGCGGTGGCCGGCCCACGCCTGCATCACGCCGTGCGTGAAGGCGCAGAGCTGGGCGGGCAGGTCCTCCTTGGCGAGACCCTCGTAGGGGCCGGCGTCGATGTGCCGGACGAGGACGCCGGGGCACAGTTGGACGGTGGGGTCCATGGCGGCGCTGGTGGAGCGGGTGAAGATCTCGACCTGGATGTTGAGGGCGGCCAGACGCTGGGCCAGCTCCACGATGTAGACGTTCATGCCGCCCGCGTCGCCCGTGCCGGGCTGGTGCAGGGGGGAGGTGTGCACGGACAGCATCGCGACGCGGCGGGGGCGGCGGGAGAGGCGCAGGCGGGGGGAGGAGGTGGCTGCCGATCGACGCCCGAGCCTGTTGATGTACTGGCTCACGGTGGCGTTCCTCCTTGCAGCGGGCGGACGAGGGCGTGTGGGGCGCGGGGCGGGTGTGTCGGAGCGCGGGGCGGGCGTGGGTGCCCCTCCGACTAGGGCGAACGCCGGAGCGTTCCGCTCCATTTCCGGCGGGCGGATCTTTGCCGAGTTATTACCGGAGTTCGCTCAACCGTTCGAGGGTGGAGGCGGGTACCTCGTGCGGGGGCGGGGTTCTTCGGTCGGGTACCCGGCGGGGGCGTCGGGTGCACGTGGCCGGTGGCCGGGTAGCCGGGTAGTCGGGTGGCTGAGCGGCTGAGCGGCTGAGGGCGGTAACCGGTACCCGGTGGCGCCGGGGTGCGGGGGAGTTATCCACAGGCCCGCACGGCATGTGCCGCTCCCGCCTAATCTCGTACGCATGACAACCCGCGCAGCGTCCCGCCCCGTGGGTACGGCGACTCGCGGGACCACCAACCCCAACCGGCTCCGCCGCATGGACCGCTGGATCGCGGCGGCCCACGGCTCCGAGCTCCGCCGCTCACCCGTCCCCCTCGCCGTAGACCTCGGTTATGGCGCGGCTCCCTGGACCGCCGTCGAACTGCTTCGCCGGCTCCGCTCCGCCGCCCCCCGCACCCGCGTCGTCGGCATCGAGATAGACCCCGCCCGCGTCGCCGCCGCTCAGCCCTACGCACGTGACGGGCTCGACTTCCGGCACGGTGGCTTCGAGGTGCCGGTCCCCGGCCGGCCCGCGCTGATCCGCGCCGCGAACGTGCTGAGGCAGTACGACGAGGAGGAGGTCGTCGCGGTCTGGCGGCGGCTGTGCGCCCGGCTGGCCCCGGCCGACCCGGCGGCCGGCTCCCGCGGCGGACTGCTCGTCGAGGGCACGTGCGACGAGATCGGCCGACGGCACGTCTGGGTCGCCCTCGGCCCCGAGGGTCCCCGCACCGTGACCTTCGCGACCCGGCTCGGCTCCCTGGAGCGCCCCTCCGATCTCGCGGAACGGCTTCCGAAGGCGCTCATCCACCGCAATGTCGCTGGCGAGCCGGTGCACGCGTTCCTGCGCGACTTCGACCGCGCCTGGGCCGCGGCCGCGCCCTACGCCTCGTACGGCGCCCGCCAGCGGTGGATACGCACGGTCCGCGCGCTGGCCGGCGACTGGCCGGTGACGGACGGCGCCGGACGCTGGCGCCAGGGAGAAGTCACCGTGGCCTGGGCCGCGTTGGCCCCCCGCGGCTGGACGGCCGCGCCGGTGTCCACAGCGCAGGGAGCGCGGGGCATATAGGTCGCGCAAGTAGGTCACGCAAGGCGCACAGGGCCCGCATGGGGGGCGTGCGGCCGACGCCGCGGCGGACGTCGTGACGCCTCCGCGGCTGACGTTGCGGCGCCTCCGCGGCAGACGTCCACAGCGGTCCGTACCGGACGCGGGGGAACGATCTCCACTCCTCGTTCGTCACAGTCGCCAGGAGATCGTCGTCGCGGACACGGCGAGGGGGAGGCAGCTCCCGGTACGACGCACCCTGTCGTTCCGGGCGGCTACGTGGCACGATCCCCCAGGCGTCCGGAAGTTACTGACGGGAAACTCAGGTGTTGGGGGACGGAGTATGGGATCCGGAAAGCGGAGCCTGACCACGGCGGCCATCGCCCTGGTCTGCGCGGTCACCATGCTGGGCGCACCGGGCACGGCCTTCGCGAGCGCTTCGGCGCCGAAGCCCCCGCCGGCACCGTCCTCCGACGGCCCGGGGAGCGGGAGTTCGACGGCGGACGCCAAGAACTCCGCCGACGGCGGCTCGACGGACGGCAGTTCGGCCGGCCTCCCGCCGACCTCGGCCGACGACACTGCGACCGACGCCAGACTCGAGACCGTCCGCGAGAAGCTGGACAAGCTGTACCACGAGGCCGCGGTCGCCACGGACGCCTACAACGCGGCGGAGGAGAAGGCCGAGAGCCAGTCCGCCCGCATCGCCGAGCTGAACCGCCAGATCGACGCGGCCAAGGCGAAACTGGGCGAATTGCAGGACCGGGCGGGGGCCGCGGCCCGCGCCCAGTACCGCGGCGGGACGCTCTCGCCGGAGCTGCAGCTCTGGTTGAGCGAGAACCCGCAGAAGTTCCTCGACGGTGCCCAACTCGCCCGGCAGGGCCAGCAGGCGACCATGGGCCTGATCGACGAGTTGAAGCAGACCAGAACCGAACTGGGGAAGCTGTCCCGCGACGCCTCCGCCCGTTACAAGAAGCTGGAGGCCAACCGCAAGGACAAGGCCTCGGCGAAGAAGCGCGTGAAGAAGCGGATCGCCGCCGCCGAGACGCTTCAGGACCAGTTGGAGGAGAAGGAGAAGGAGCGGCTGGCCACGCTGGAGGAGGAGGCCGCCCGACAGGCACAGACCGCCTGGCTCGATTCCGGCGTCCTGAGAGACCTCGACACCAAGGCGTCCGCGGCGGGCCGCAAGGCGGTGACCTTCGCGACGGACCAGATCGGCAGGCCCTATGTGTGGGGCGCCGAGGGCCCGAAGTCGTACGACTGCTCGGGGCTGACGTCCCAGGCCTGGCTCGCCGCCGGGCACGCGATCCCGCGGACCTCGCAGGAGCAGTGGAAGCAGCTCACGCACGTCGCCCTCGCCGACATGCGCCCCGGTGACCTGATCATCTACTTCGACGACGCCAGCCATGTGGCGATGTATCTCGGCGACGGCAAGATCGTCCACGCCCCGCGTCCCGGCCGCACGGTGACGATCGCCGGCGCGGGCACGATGCCGATACTCGGGGTGGTGCGCCCGGACGCGTGAGGCGTACCGCGCACGCCCCACGACACCGGGTGACATCCGCGGTGTGTCCATGTGCGGCATCCGCGTGACGCACCCCACCGTCCGGCCCTCGGCGAGCCCTTCTCGGCCCGTCGGCGAGTGGGCCGCGCACGTGACGTTCGTCATTCAGCGTGCGGCCCCCGGGTGTCCAAGTGCGCCGCGTATCACGGCATATGACGGTGGCGACCTGCCCTGCGTGCTCCGGAACACCATTCCGCCGCGGGCGCGGCTACCGCTATGGTCCCCGTCGGTGGGCGAGGTCCTTCGCCCCCACCACGCCCTCGGGGGGAGGGAAGGAAACCAAGACGATGCCCGTACCCGTACCGCGGCAGAGAGCGATCCCGGCCGCGGAGAATGGTCAGGCTCCGGCCGCACCCCGGTCCGGCGGCCCGTCCACGGAGGCAGGCCGCGAGCCGCCCACCGACGGCGTCCGCGGTCCGGCCCCGGACGCGTCGGCCGACGGCACCACCGTGCCCGACGGCATCGCCGCGCCCGGTGTGCCCGGTGTGCCCGGTGTGCCGGTCCCCGGCGACGTCGCGCCCGCCAACCTCACCCTGCTCGTGATCGAGGACGACCCGGCGGGCTCGCCGGTCGTGCCGGAGATGCTCGACTCGGCCGGCCGTCCCATCCGGCTGCGCACCGCCCGCAACCTCACGGAAGCCGGTCGGCTGCTCACCGACGACGTCCACTGCATCCTGCTCGACCTCGCGCTGCCCGCCCCCGGCCGAGCCGCCGGCAGCGGCGGCGGCGAGGACGAGCTGGCCGTGCTGCGCCACGTGCTGGAGCTCGCGCCCCGGCACGCCGTCCTGGCGCTCACCGCCTCCGGTGACGCCGAGCGCGGCGCAGAGGCGGTGCGCGTCGGCGCGCAGGACTACCTGCTGCGCGACGAGCTGGACGGCAGGCTGCTGAGCCGGGCGATCCGGTACGCGGTGGAACGCAAGCGCTCGGACACCGCCGAGCGGCGGCTGACCGAGTCGAAGCTGCGCGCGCAGGAGAACGCCCGGCTGGAGCGCGGACTGCTTCCGACGCCGCTGCTGGAGGGCTCCTCCCTGCGCTTCGCCGCCCGCTACCGCCCCGGTCGCTCGCGCGCGCTGCTCGGCGGGGACTTCTACGACACCGTCCGCACCCCGGACGGCACCGTGCACGTGATGATCGGCGACGTGTGCGGGCACGGCCCCGACGAGGCGGCGCTCGGCGTGGAGCTGCGCATCGCCTGGCGGGCGCTGACGCTGGCGGGGCTCTGCGGGGACCGGTTGCTCTCCACCCTCCAGGAGGTACTGGAGCACGAGCGCGACAACGACGAGATCTTCGCGACGCTGTGCACGGTGGACATCGCGCCGGACGGCCGTCGCGCGGGCCTGTGCCTGGCCGGTCACCCGGCTCCGCTGGTCGCCCGCCCGGGCCGGCCGGCGGAACTGCTGCCGTACGACAACAACGGCCCCGCGCTGGGCCTGCTGCCGCGGGCCCGCTGGCCGCGGACGCAGGTGGAGCTGGGTGCCGAGTGGAGCCTGATGCTCTACACCGACGGCCTCATAGAGGGCCACGTCGGCGACACGGGGGAACGCCTCGGCCAGGAGGGGATGCTGGCGCTGGTGCGCCACCGGCTGGAGCAGGGTCTGAGCGGTGAGAGGCTGCTGACCACCACGGTCGACGAGGTCCGCGACCTCAACGGTGGTGAACTGACGGACGACGTGGCCGTCGTCCTGCTGGACCGCAGGTCCTGACGCCGCCGACGCGACCGCGTCAGGGGTCGGGGCCGGGGCCTCCTCGGTCGACCAGGGTCCTAGCGGCCGCCGTTCCAGGGTCCGTAGGGGCCGTCACTGCTGCTGCCGCCGCCGCGTCCGCGGCCGAAGCCGCCGCCCGAGACCCCGCGCAGGGCGGGACGGACGTCCACGAAGAAGACGATCGTGGCGACGAGGCCGGCGAGCTGCAGGAACAGCATGGGGATCAGCAGGTTCACCGCGACCGTGACGCCCAGGATGATCAGCCAGAAATTCTTGGTCTTCTTGTCGGCGGCCCGGTAGGCGTCGTCGCGGAAGAGCACGGCCATGACCAGCGCCACCACGGCGAGCACCAGCATGGCGGTGTAGAGCAGCCACATCAGGCCGCCGAATGCCGTCATCAGCATGTTGCCCACCATCCGAATCGAGTCGTCCGTCGGCCGACCGTGCGCCGGTACGGCCACCGTACCCGGAGAACGGACCGGGCATTCCGGAAGTGCCCGGAGCGCCCGGTCCGTTCCCGCGCCGCGATCACTTGGCCGGCGGCGTCGTCTTCCTGGCCGGGGCCGTCTTGCGCGCCGGGCCCTTCTTCGCCGGGTTCGCGGAGGCCGCCGAGTTCGCCGGGGTCGCCGGCTTGCGGGCGGCGGGCTTCGGCGCGGTCGCGGACGGCTTGTCGTCCTCGACCCGGACCGGCTCCGCGGGCTTCACCACGGGCTTGACGGACTGCACCGGCCGGGGCTTGTCCTGACTCTTCGGCGCGGGCTCCGGCTCGACGGCGATCGCGAGGTCCTCGATCTCCTCGGCGGCGTCGCCACGCCAGGTGCGCACGGCCTGCTCGCCCTGCTCGGCCACCTTCTCGTAGGCCTCGCGGGCCCGGACGGCGTACTCGGCGGCGACGCCCACCCCGCGCAGCGCGAGGTCCTGGGCGGACTCACCGAGCTTCTTCAGGTCGGTGTCGAGGGAGCCGATGAGGTCGTTGACCCGGGCCTGGAGAGTCTCCTGCGCCTCCTTGGCGCGGGCGGCGGCCTTTTCCTGCACGGCCTTGGGGTCGGTGTTGCGCACGGCTTCGATGCGGGCCGGCGCCTCGTTGCGCAGCTGCTCGACCAGGCTCGGCACCCGGAGGGCCTGCTTCCATGCGAGGTCGGCGGTGCCGGCGGCGAAGTAGAGGGGCTTGGGGTCGCTGAGGGTCTTGCGCAGGTCGTCGGTGATGGCCATGACGATGGTCCTCCCGGATTGCTGTCTGCTGAGGGTTTGTGGTGACCGCGGCACCCGGCCGGCTGCCCGTCCGGTGGGTGCGGCCGGGGGTCAGCCGGCCGTACGCCGCGGTCCGGCGTCGCCGCCGGTCGTACGCGAACCGTTCACGGTGCCGGTGTCCGGGGCGGTCGCGGCGTCGGACGGGTGGAGCGCGTCGGGTGCGCCCGGCGCACCCTTTGTACCGTCCACCTCCGCGGCGACCCGCCCCGCCGCGCCGCCCGCTCCGGCGTTCCCGTGCACACTCCCGACTCCGTTCTCGAGCCCGCCCCCGAGCCCGCTCTCGTGTCCGTTCTCCTTGCGGAAGGACTCGTAGATCTGGAGCAGCACCTGTTTCTGGCGCTCGGTGAGCGTGGGGTCGGCCAACAGCGCGGCCCGGGTCTCGACCTCGACCCGGTCACGTTCGGCGTCGAGGATCCCGGCCCGCACGTACAGCGTCTCGGCAGAGATCCGCAGCGCCTTCGCGACCTGCTGGAGCACGTCCGCGCTCGGCTTGCGCAGCCCGCGTTCGATCTGGCTCAGGTACGGATTGGACACGCCGGCGGCGTCGGCGAGCTGCCTGAGCGACAGCTGCGCGTTCCGCCGCTGTTCACGCAGGTACTCACCGAGATTGCCGACGTTGAGCGATGCCATGCCTCCACCATGCCCCACCCTCGCTAACTTTTGCAAGCACCCGCTTGCAAAAGTGCGCCACACCACGCGAGGTACAGGGAACGTCGATCCTGTGGTGCGTGTCCGTTCTCAGTGGATGTGGCGAGTCCCAGTGGTTCTGGCGAACGACCTGGCGGAGTTCCGACGAAGCTGGCCGGCCGGTGTCCTGTCGCGCTGAAGCTGTCGGATTCCCACTCGTTCTCGTTCGTACTGCCGGATTCTCTTTCGTGGCGCTCTGAGCGGCTGTCCGCTCTCACTCCAGTGGCTGGTCAGGGCTCCTGTGGATCAAAATCCAAGTGCGTATGAGCTGGTTTGCACTCGTATACTCGTGCGAGCTCATGGAGGGGGAGGTGGAGACAGTGAAGCTTGCTGAGGCACTGGCGGAACGTGCGGAAGCGACGCGCCGTGTAGAACAGTTGCGAGCGCGCGTCGTCAGCAGTGCGCGGTACCAGGAGGGGGAGGCGCCCGCCGAGGATGCCGCCCAGTTGTTGGCCGAGGCCGGTGAGGTGCTGAGCGCTCTGGAAACGTTGATCCGGCGGATCAACCGGACCAATGCCACCGTGGAGATGGGTCCCGACGGCACGCTCACCGATGCCCTCGCCCGCCGGGATGTCCTGCGGTTGCGTCATTCTGTGGTCACCGCGGCGGCGGACGCGGCCGCGGGTAGCGGCGAGCGCGGATACGGCCGGCAACTCCGGTCCGAGCTGATGATGCTTTCCGCGCTTCCGGTCGCGGAACTGCGCGGTCAGGCGGATGTTCTCGCGCGGGAGATCCGCGAGGTCGATGTGCGGATCCAGCGTACGAACTGGGAAGTGGATCTGCTGGACTGAGTAGTCCAGCAGGCGGGGACGATGTGGAGCAGGTAGCAGCTTCGGAGGCGTGCACACACCGAGGGCCGGCGGTTTTCCAGCCCACTCCTGGCGCGTGAAGAGCAACGCGGGGGTTCAACTCCCCATCAACAGTGCAGCTCAGCACGGCGTACAGGTAAAGGTGCACCTCGCACAGCACATCACCACGTGCAGATCCGAAGCGGTGAGGGCGGGTTCGGGGCTTTCCACATCGCAGCACCATGGACAACGGCGATCCGAGGACAACGGGGGCGTGCGAATGGCTGATCCGTACATCGTTCTCAACGAGCTCGCCCAGGACCTTCGGCCGATGTCACAGGGCATCGAGTGGTTCGAGAGCCTCTCCGCTGAAGAGCAGTCCGACACCCTGCGCCTCTTGTCACATTTCTGCATTCAGGCTCGCGCCACCACCGAGGACGGCCCGGAAAGTATCCGCCGTTCCGGACTTCGCGCCACGCACACACCGGCAGTTCTGATCGCACGGGGGCGGATCGACCAGCAACTCGGGAAGATCGTCAGTCTTACCCCGCGCGACGAGCGCCTCAAGTCGTTCCGGCTGCTGATCGCGGTGCCGGCCGTCGCCGACGGACGTCGACGGGAGCGCTTCTGCTCCGACGGTTGCGGCCACGAGTGGCACCGACCGGCTGTCGGCGCCCCCGTCGAGACGCTGACCTGATTCCTCGCGCTGTCGCCCCTACCGGGCCAGCGGCCGCAGGGGGGACATCGTGCTCAGCCGAGGCGGTTTGCGCGCTGCCTCGTCCTCGCTCCGCACGTCCCACTGCTCGCCGGGCGGTCCTCGGCTGTCCCCCGCATCGTCCTGCTCGGCTTCGACGGCTTCATAGAAGGCGTCGCCGCTGTCGTCGATACCGGTGAGGAGCCCGTACACCTCCATGGCGACGTGGTCGAGGGGGCTCCCACTCGGGCCAGTCGTCGTTCCAGAGCCCGCGAGGGCGAGCCACCAGGCACTGGACCTCAGGAGTGTCGGCCAGAGCGTCGGGATCGGCTACTGCCCGAGAAAAGGCGTTCCGGCCGAGCCCCACCATCCACAGGCCGAAGTAGCAGAACCCGTCGTCCGAACACCAGCCGCCGAAGATACGCTCCGTCGCAACCCATAGATCCCAGTTGCGTGCTCTGGGCTGGAGGGTGAGCGCGTGGACGGTCGAGCGGATGCGGGCCCGCTACCGGGGTCAAGGGGTCCGGGGGCTGGTCGATCACCGCAAGACCCGTCTGTCCTCACCGACTGGCCGGGCTGATGAGCGGGTGGTGGCGGCCGTCGCGGAGGTGCTGGCGGGCCAGTTGGAAGAGTCGACTGGGACACGAGGCCGGGTGCGGCGCCGGGTCGAGGCCTGCTTGCCGAGCAGCACGGGGCCGGGGTGGTGCCGATGCCGTCGAAGACGACGTTCTACCGGCTTGTCGAGGCAGTGAGCGTGGGCACGCACGCCTTCGGCTCGGCTGTTTCCCGCCGCTCCCAAGCTCGGCGGCCCGAGGGGATGTTCACGCCGTCCGCGGCCTGCCGACCGGGCGAGCTGGTGCAGATCGACACGGCTCCGCTGGACGTGCTGGTGATCCTGGAGAACGGGGTGAGCGGTCGTCCTGAACTGACCATCGCCGTCGACGTGGCGACCCGGACGATCTGCGCGGCGGTGCTGAGGCCTGCGGGCACCAAGGCGGTTGATGCGTCGCTGCTGCTGGCGAAAACGCTGGTCCCCGAGCCGCTGCGGCCGGGCCGGCCGGAGGCTCTGCGCCCGCCGCCAGTTCTACTGGGACACCATGGGGCCAGTGATCACCCGGATTTCCACAACCACATGCGCTGGGACGCCAAGGACTCACGATGTCCCGCTCCAACTGACGGGACTCTGGTCAGAGGCCTCGCTCTCCGCCACTTCTACTGGGAACGGACACCTGTGGTGCGGGCCGTCCAGGCCCGAGGGGTAACCGCGATCGCCGTGCACGGTGACGTGTCGGTGCCCGCGGACGTCGAGCGCCTGTTCGCCAGGACCGTGGAGGCGTACGGCCGGTTCGACATCCTCATCCTCGTCAACAATGCCGGTGTCCACATCCGGGACCGGACACAGCCGGCCCCGGATGCCGTCGCTGTCAGCCGGCCTGGCTCGGCGCCTGCTTGTTGGCGTCGACCACCGCGCGCTCGGTGATCGCGCTGGTGGACACGACAGTGCCGGCCTCGAACGGGTCGTCCGGGCTCTCCCTGACCACGACTGTGCGCTCGCCGAGGAACCGCAGGGTCTTCTTGTCGAAGATCCACTCGGTGCGCTCGCCGTCGGTGTCGTTCTCCCGGGCGATCGCCACCCCGTGGCGGCCCACGGCGTCGACCGCGTCGTCCACCGCCACGACCCCGGGAATCCTGGCCGCGGCCCTGTAGAGCGCGGCGGTGAGACCGGCCGGCGGGTAGCTCTCGGTGAGCAGGTCGCCGATGGCGACGAAGGCCGCCTGGTCGCGGGGGACCTCCTTGTCCCGTACCGCGTCCGAGTCCCGGTAGATCCGCCGGAGCAGCGCGTCGGGGTCGGTGGGCAGCTTCGCCAGGGCGTCGTAGGCCGCGCTCGCCGGGTTCTCCCCGGCCAGGGTCTCGCCCTTCTCATCGGTCTCGCCCGGCTCGATCAGCCAGCCGTCCCTGCCGTCGGGGGAGAGCCAGACCTGACGGGTGTGCAGCTTCTCGCTGACGACCTCGGTCTTGTCCTCGATCGTCCGGGGGTAGGTGTCGGCCGTCTTCGAGGCGATGTAGACGTACTGGCCGGCGTGCGGCGCCGGGTCGGAGACGCCGGCGGCGGCGAGGGAGATCCGGTCGAGCAGGCGCGGGGCGCCGGCGGCGTCGGCGGTGCCGATCCTGGTGGTGAGCGCGGGGCCGACGGCGGCCGAGGTCTTGCCTCCGTCGCCGCCGTCCCCGCCGGACATGACGACGCCGGTCACGACCGCGCCGGTCAGCGCGAGAGCCGCGGCGGGCACCAGGACGGCACGGCGCAGGAACGGGTTGCGGTGCCGGGGAACGGCGACCGGGCGGTCGTCGGACGCGGTGGCGGCGACCGGGGTGGCGGCGGCGGCCGTGCGGAGGTCCTCGTGGATGCGGGTCATCATCTGCTCCCTGTGGAACCGGTGGCGGCCCGGCGGCAGGTCCCGCGCGACCGGGGGCAGGAGGCCCTCGGTCTCCGTCCACTCGACCGGGTGCGGCTGAGAGGGGGTGGCGTTCATCGGTGTCCTTCCTGTGCGGGCCGGATCACGTATCCGCGATCACCTGTTGTCTGCCGGTTCGCGCGGGTGAGTTCCCGTTTGTTCGGAGGCGGTTGTGGACCGCTCTCCCTGAGCAGTTCCGCGTCGGCGAGTCTGCGGAGCCTGCGGCGGGCGCGGGAGAGCCGGGAACGGACGGTGCCGAGGGGGATGCCGAGGACGCGAGCGGCGTCGGCGTACTCCATGCCCTCCCACAGACACAGCGTCAGCACCTCGCGTTCGGGGCGTCCGAGCAGGCCGAGGGCGGTGAGGGTGGCGGCGATCCGGCGCCGGTCGTCGAGCCGTGCGGCCGTCTCCTCGGCATGGTCCTCGACCCGCTCCCGGGCCGCACCCGCGGCCGCCACCGCCGCGGCCGCGTTCCGGTAACGGCGGTTGCCGCGGTACTGGGAGCGGGCGACGTTGGTCGCGATGCCCAGCAGCCAGGGCCGCAGCGAGCCCCCTTCGGCGTCCACGGAGGCGCGGCGGCGCCACGCCTCCATGAACGTCGCCGACATGACGTCCTCGGCCGCGGACCAGTCGGCGGTCAGCCGGAAGGCGTGGTTGTACACGGCCCGGGCGCAGTCGTCGAAGAGTTCCGCGAAGGCGTTCGGGTCCCCGGCGCGGACACGGCTTCGCATATCTGTGGTCACGCGCAGAACTGCCCGTGCGTGCGGGCGAGTTCCCATGGCGTACGTCACATCCGACGGGGTGCACCTCAGCCGGGGGTTACGGGGCGAACGGCACCAGGTACGCGGCGGCCGGCGCCGTCACCACGGCAGCGGGCGGCTGTGCAGGACGTCCAGGCGGGAGACGGCGCGGGTGAGGACGACGTAGAGGCGGTGCGGGCCGCGCGGTTCGGCCCCGGCGATCGCGGCCGGTTCGACGGCGACGACGTGGTCGTACTCCAGCCCCTTCACCGCGCCCGCCGGCACGACGACGACCGGGGCAGCCGGCTGCTCCGGGCCGGCCGCCACGATGCCGGCGGCGGCGAGCGCGGCCCGTACCCGCCCGGCGTCGTGATCGGCGGTGATCACCCCCACCGACCCCTCGTGCGCGAGAGCCGCCCGGACCGCCTCGACGACCGCACCGTCCAGTTCCTCCCTCCGCTCCACCCGCCGGACGGTCAGCTCGCCGTCCCGGCGCAGTGACCGGGCCCGCGGCACGTCCACGTCGAGCCGGTCCAGCAGCCGGTTGGCCAGTCCGACGACGGCCTCCGGCACCCGGAACCCGGTCGTCAGCGGGATCACGGCGGCGCCCGGCCGGTCCAGGTGGGCGAGGAGGGACGGCCAGTCGCGCGCGGACCAGGGGGTGGTGCCCTGCGCGAGGTCGCCGAGCACGGTGAGCGAGCCGAAGGCGGCCCGCCGTGCGATCGCCCGGCACTCCATGGGCGAGAGGTCCTGCGCCTCGTCGACGACGACGTGCGCGTAGCCCTCCGGGTGTTCGATCAGTCCGGCGAGTTCGTCGAGGAGCACGAGGTCGGCCGCCGACCAGCGCGCCGAGCGGTGGGAGCGGGGCGGCCGCGGCCACCGGAGCGCCTTCTGCTCGTCGGCGTCCAGCAGTCCGTCGGCCGCCGCGGCGAGCACGGCCCCGTCGGCGAGCAGCGCGGCGAGGATCTCCTCCGGGCGCACCCGGGGCCACACCGCGTCGACGTACGCGGTCACCGGACGGCAGTGCGAGACGCGCCGCAGCCAGGCGGCACCGCGCGGCCCGGACCGCCGTTCGGCCCGTGCCCGCACGTGGTGCGCGATCCGCGTGCGCACCCGCTCGCGCCCCACCGCGTACGGCAGTTCCTCGGCGCGCACGTCCGCCACGATCCCGCGCAGCGTCGCACCCGGGACGCGCCAGCGGTACGAGCCGTCCGGCACCGTGAGGTCCGTGGCGGCGGCGCCCGCGCCCACCCCGGCGTACAGGGCGCGGCGCAGGACCTCCGCCGTACGGGGGTCGTGCTTGACGGCGGCGGTGCGTGCGTCGTCCTCGGCGGTGACCGGGTGCCGGGCGATCTCGTCGGCGAGGGTGGACTGCCGTACGCCGGTCTCGCCGAGGGCGGGGAGCACCTCGGCGATGTAGGAGAGGAAGGTGCGGTTGGGGCCGAGGACGAGCAGTCCGCCGCGGCGGATGCGCTGCGGGTGGGTGTAGAGGAGGTACGCGGCCCGGTGCAGTCCGACGGCGGTCTTGCCGGTGCCGGGGGCGCCCTGGACGCACAGGGTGGTGGAGAGGCCGGCGCGGACGAGGTCGTCCTGCTCGGGCTGGATGGTGGCGGCGATGTCGCGCATGGGGCCGACGCGGGGGCGCTCGATCTCGGCGGTGAGGAGGCGGCCGGGGCCCTCGGGCACGTGGGCACCTCCGCCCTCGGGCACGCGGGCATCTCCGCCCTCGGCCGCGGGGGTGCCGCCGGTGAGGGGCTCGTCCTCGAACCCCGTGAGGTCGGCCGAGTCGCCGCGGCTGCCGGGGGCCCAGCCGAAGCGGCGGCGGACCGCTACACCCTGCGGGTCGGCGGCGCTCGCCTGGTAGAAGGCGCGCGAGACGGGCGCACGCCAGTCGACGACGAGGGGCGGGGCGGCGGGGTGCTCGGAGATCCGGAGGCGGCCGATGTGGTAGCTCTGCCCGGCGTGCTCCGGGGCGTCGGCGGCATGGTCGAGCCGTCCGAAGAACAGCGGCCCCTCCGGGAGTTCCCGCAGGTCCCGGGCCTGCCCGCGGAGCTGCCTGCCCAGCACCTCGGCATCGGCGCCGGAGGCGGAGACGTCCTCCCCGACGACGACCTGTTCGTCGGCGCCGGCGACCATCGCGGCGAGCGCGGCACGGCAGGCGTCGTGGTGGGCGCGCTCGTGGCGGAGGGAGGCGGGCGCGGGCGAAGAAGGTGCGGGCGTGGGCGTGACGGAGGGCATGGGCCCAGCGTAGAGGAAATCTATTACCGAGTAACGTTTTTAACCGAGTAGCCGAGACCCGGACCGCCGTCGAGCCGGTCGAACGCGCGCCCGGCCGCGGTGACGGCGTCCCCGTGGACCTCGTCCGCCCGCTCCCCCGCCGCCATCCGCCGCCAGTTCTCCAGGGCCAGCACCCGCTGCACGGCGATGATCTGGGCGGCGGCCAGCCGGGCGTCGAGGCCGGAGCCGAGGGCTTCGGCAAGTGCGGCCTCGGAACGTTCGAGGTAGCCGTGGAGGCGGGCGGCCAGGGCGGGGGTGCCGTAGAGGAGGCGGTGGAAGTCCAGGACGGCGGGGTGATCGTTGAGCCCGGTGACGGGGTCGCGACGGTCGAGGCCGTCGAGGAAGCGGGCACGCAGCGCGGCGACGGGCGAGGTGCCCTCGCCGCGGGCGGCGACGATACGGGCCGGCTCCGTCTCGTGGTCGGCGAACCGGTGCAGGACCAGGTCCTCCTTGGTGGGGAAGTACCGGAACAGCGTCGGCTTGGAGATCTCCGCCGCCGCGGCCACCTCCGCGACGGACACCGCGTCGAACCCCCTCTCCAGGAACATCGCGATCGCGGTCTCGGACACCTCCTGGTACATCCGCAGTCGCTTCCGCTCCCGCAGCCCGACGGCACCCGCGGCGCCGCCGCCCCCGGCCGCCCCGCCCGTACCGCCCCTGTCCCCGTCGTCCCCGACTGTCGCCCTCATACCGCCGAGCCTACGCAGCGCCCCCGCGCCCCGGGATTGCCGGCCGTTCCAGGACCGCCGACCGCCCCCGGACCGTGCGCTCCAGGGCCGCAGCGATGCGTTCCGGGGAGGGGACGCCGGGAAGCCGGAGGGGGCGCTCGGCGGCGGTGAGAACGGAGTGGACCCGGCGGGCCTCCCGGGTGAGGACGCCGTCGCCGTGGCCCGGGCCGCGGGTGAGGAACTCGGTGGCGCGGACGACGTCCGTGAACACGGACTGCGCCCGCTTGAAGTCGAGCAGCTTCTCCAGGTCCTCCTCCCAGCCCTCCGTCCCGCCCTCCCAGATCGACCCCGCCCAGCGCTCCTCCATCACCTGGGCCCACCGCTTGGCGACCAACCGGTGCTGCCAGCGCGGGTAGCGCATGAGGTGAAGGTGGGTCGCGAGGTCGTAGAGGGGGTCGCCGAACATCGCCAGTTCCCAGTCGATGGTCCACAGGCGGCCGCCCGCGTCCACGACGAAGTTCTCGCGGTGCAGATCCGCGTGGAGCAGACAGAAGCGGCGCGGCCTCAGCCCCGCGACGCGCTCCCGCAGTGCACCGAAACAGCCGTCGCCCAGGCCGAGTTCGGCAAAAAGAGTGCCGAGGCGCGGACGGTTGTACCGGTAGACGCGCTCCTCGGCGAAGAGGACGAGCCGCTCCAGGAAGCCCGCGCAGTCGTGGTCGTCGGAGCGGTCGTCCGGGGTGCACCTGCGCTCGACGGACAGGTCGCCCGGGGCGATGTCCGCCAGCTTCTCGAACAGGACGAAGATCTGGTCGACGATGGCGTCGGGCACCGGCTCCCCGGAGGGGTACAGGTCCCCGAGCGTCCGTCCCTCGATGAACTCCTGGAGGAACGTCTCGTCCGCGACCGTGTAGACGCGGGGGACCGCTGCCCCGTCCATGTGCCCGCGCAGCGCGAGCAGCAGCCGCTCCTCGGACCGGAAACAGCGGCGGTCGAACCAGAGCAGGTTCTCCCGCGGCGACCGGCACTTGCCACGCCCCGCTTCCCCGCCGGCCACCGCCTCGGGCAGCGGGATCACATACGTCTCGTGGTGGTAGCCCTCGAGCGGCCCCTCGACCGCGCTCGGGTGGCCGCTCATCTCGGCGGCGCGGTCCCGCGCGGGAGAGGAGACTCGTTCGGATGACATGGTTCGTCATTTCCCTGGGCTGAGTCCGCACCAGTGGTGCGGAAGTGAAGCACGGTACTCCCCCGTGAACGAGCATGCTGCCAGATCCCGTTGCCCGCACGACACCTGACGTGCCAGGAGAGTGACGGGCCGAACCCACGTGTGGTGACCGGCCGCCCCGCCCCCGGCCACCAGTCACATCGTCCGCAGAACTTCCAGGACCTGGTCGAGGGCGGCGACGATCGTGGTGGCGTCCGCCGTGCGCAGGGCCTTCTCCTTGTCGTCGTTGCGGGCGTAGCCGAGGAAGGGGACGCCCGCGTGGGCGGCGGCCTGGGCGTCGGAGGGGCTGTCGCCGATCATCAGGGCGTCCTCGGGGGCCGCGCCGAGGGCGCCGAGGGCGCGGTTGAGGTGGTGCGGGTCCGGCTTGAGCTGATGGAGCTCGTGCGTACGTCCGTACATGTGCGGGGCGAAACAGCCGAGCAGGCCGCGGGTGGTCAGGTAGGCCGTGGCCGTGCGCGCGGAGTTGTTGGTGGTGACCGCGAGCCGGGCGCCGACCGCGGTCCAGGTGCGTATCACCGGGTCGGCGTACGGCGTCGGCCGCGCGCTGGGGACGGCGAGGAGTTCGTGGTGCGTGAGCAACTCCTCGAGCGCCGTGACGAGATCGCTGCCCGGGTGGCGTTCGTCGACCGCCCGGAGGATGACGTGCGGGTCGGCGGCCCGCTGCTCCTCCTCGGTCAACAGGTGGAGCAGGCCCTGATGCCCCAGCCAGTCGCGCATCTCCCGCGCCACGACGTCCGCCGGGTGCCCCGCGAAGAGCCTGCAGATCGGCCCGTCGAAGTCCCACAGCACGAAACGGGCACGGGTGACCAGTTGTCGGACGTTCTCGGTCTCCGTTGTCACCGGACCAGTCCGCGTCGTCTCGCTGTGCGCCGGTTCGCTGTGCGTCGTCTCGCCTCGCGTCGTCTCGCTCTGCGTCGTCTCGCTCTGCGTCGTTTCAGGAGTCACTAGGAGAGTGTCAGGTCCGACGTGATGGTTTCCCAGAGGGCGTCGAACCACAACTGGGACTGGTCGACGAAGGCCGAGTCCCGATGCCCGGTGCGCTTCTCGAAGGAGAACAGCAGGGACTGGGAGCCCAGGGCGTCGTACATCTCCGTCATGCCGCTCTCCATCTCCTCCGCGCGGCGGGTCAGCATGTAGTACGCGATCAGGGCTTCCCCGCCGTTGAGCAGGTACAGCTTCATCGGCGGCGTGAACGGCAGGGCGCGGAAGCGGACCTGGACGTCGATGCCGTGGGTGGAGCGCAGGGACAGCAGGTTGTGCTGGAGGACGTGGCCCTGGGCGTTGCGCTGGGCCAGCCAGCGCCTGTGGACGGCGTCGTCCCCGCCACGGCCGTCGACCGGGACCGGGAACGCCAGGTCGATCTCGCGGGACGGCAGCAGGATGCGGACGTCGATGGAGTGGGGACGGAGCCGCCCCTCGTGGATCATGCGGACCGGCTCGCCGAGCGCCACCATCAGCGTCTCGGCGGTCAGGCACGCCGCGTCGACCCGGACGTGCGGTGAGGAGAACGCCTCCACCAGACGCGGGGCCAGGGCCACCATGGTCGGCCGGGGCGCGTCCAGGGCCGGCGTCGCGGCCTCGGCGACGCGCGGCGGGCTGCCCTTGCTGACGTTGCTCAGCAGGCCGTCCTCCTGGAGCACGCGCAGGGCCTGGCGGACGACGCCGCGCTCCACCCCGAACTCGTCGGCCAACCTGGCCTGGGTGGGCAGCCGGTCGCCCGCCTTCAGCTCGCCGGCGCGGATACGTTCCCGCAACGCGTCGGCGATCTCCTGGGGCGAGCGCTTCTCGGCTCGCTCGGCATTCTGCTGGGACACGACCAAACGTTACAACTTTCCTCCATCTCGGACGAGTTGTTTGAGACTTGTTTTGAGGTGGGGACCAACTGGGAATAACTACAACCAAGTTGGCAACCAACTTGCTCATAGTTGGTGAGAGCCGCTTCCCGCACCGCCCGTCCACCCTGAAGGGGGTGCCACCATGCCCGTCCAGATTCTCCTGAGCACCGTGTTCACCGCCGGTGTCGAACAGTTCCTGCAGTGGCGGTACGGTCCGATGGGCCTCGTCGGGCTGGTGCTGCTCACCATCGGCGTCCGGGCCAGGAACGCCACGTGCAGTTCGCTCGGGGTGGTCGTCCTCGCGCTGCTGATCACCGGGCCGACGCTGTGAGGTCCAGGTCCGAACTGATCGTCTCCCACAGGGCGTCGAACCACCGGCGGGACTGCTCGACGAAGGTCGTGTCCCGGGCCCCGTCGCCCCGCGCGAACGGGAACAGCACGGCCTGCGTGCCCTCCGCGTCGTACATCTGCAGGGCCGTGTGGTCGATCTCGGCCTCGCGCCGCCGCACCGTGTAGTACGCGAACAGCGCCTCGGCGCCGTTGAGCAGGTACAGCTTCACCGGCGGGGTGAACGGCAGGGCCCGGAAGGTGACGCGTGCGTCGATGCCGTGGGTGCTGCGCAGGGACAGCAGGTTGTGCTGGAGCACCTGGCACTGCGCGTTGCGCTGGGCCAGCCAGCGGCGGTGCACCTCGTTGTCGGCGACGGCAGCGGAGGCGGCGGCGCTCGCGTCGGTGCCGGCGGCGGCCACCGGCGTGGGGAAGGCGAGCGGGATGTCCCGGCGGGGCAGCAGCACCCGCACGTCGACCTTGGCCGGTTTGATGCGCCCCGCGTGGATCTGGCGCAACGGCTCTCCCACGGCCAGGGTCAGCGAGATCGACGTCAGACACAGCGCGTCGATCTCCACGTGGGGCGCGGCGAAGGCGGCCGAGATGCGCGGGGCGAGGGCGACCGTGGTGGGCCGGGGCGTGGAGGCGGTCGGGCCGTCCGGCGCCCGCCCGGCGCCCGGCGCGACGGTCGCCGGGCTGCCCCGGGAGACACCCGCGAGCAGACCCTCCGACTGCAGGATGCGCAGGGCCTGCCGCACAGTGCCGCGCTCGGTTCCGAACTCCTCGGCCAGCGCCGCCTGCGTGGGCATGCGCGCGCCGGGGCGCAGTTGACCCGAGCCGATCCGGGCGCGCAGCGCGTCGGCCACCTCGCGCGCGCGGCGCCGGGAGCCCGGGGGCTTCTTCCGCCCGTCGGCGGGGACGGTGCCCGGCGCGTGTTCGGGTCGTTCCGGAGCGTGTTCCGGCGTCACGACCAAACCCTACAACTTCTCGCCATCTCGGGGCAGTTCATGGGAGGGTGGTTATAAGACGCGTCCAAGTGGAGATAACTCTGGTTGAGTTGGTCGCCAACTTGGCGGGTCTGGGTCACATTGGTCGGTCGACCCGGTCGGCCCGGTGGGTCGGTCCGGTCGGTCGATCTCCCTTCCGGAGGGGAGCCGGGAGCTCGACCCGCACCACCGGCACCACCCGCACAGCCACAACCGAACAACGTCATCACGGCGCCACCGCGCCACCGCACAGCCACAACCGCATACGGCACACACCGCACAGCCACAACTGAACAGACGCTGCCGTCGCTATGAGTCCAACGACAGGTTCCAGGCACGGCCCAGGCGTCAGAAGATGTCCGGGCACCACGGTCGCCGGGACGTGCGCAGCAGGGCGTCGGCCATTCGGGCGGCGCCCTCTCGCCGTTCCCGGACCCTGCCCAGCGCGGCGAGCCGGGCGGCTGACTCGTCGCCGAGCCAGAGCGGCGCCAGGTCGCCGACGGCCAGGGTCAGGTCGGGGTCCTCGGTCGTCTCCGCGCAGTGGGCGCCGTCCGCGCCCGCCTCCAGCCGGTAGCGGCCGCCGGCCAGGCCACCGCCGTCGACCACCTCCAGGACGAGCGTCCCCTCCCCCTCGTACGTCCGCGCCTCCAGGGCCCGTACGACGTCCAGGATCCGCACCCACAGGTGGTCGGCGAGGGTGGTGAGGCGGGCGGCGCGCGGGTCGGGCAGGAGGTGCGGCAGCAGGTCGTCGGGGGCGCGGTGGCCGCTGCGGACCCGGGTCACCAAGTCGATCGAGCAGAGGTGGTGCCACAGGGCGCGCTCGGCGGCCGGGGTCGTCGCGATCAGCCGGCTGACCTGGACGGTGGCCTGAGGCTGCGTGCCACCGCCCCACTCGTCGTCGCACGTGTACGTCACCAGCCCCTCCAGCTCGCCGGACGCCGAGTGAAAGGTGGCGTGGAACGGCTCCGTCCAGGGCCGGCCGAACCGTACGAGGCCCGTGGCGGCGCGCCACCAGAGGTCGGACCGGTCGACCGCGCCGGGCTGGGCGGCGCGCAGGCGGTCGTGCAGACCGGGGCCGAGCTTGCGGACGTCCGCGCCGTCGACGAGGTCGATCCGGCCGCCGTCCTCGGGTGCGGACCACCGGGGGTCCAGGCCGGAGCGGGGGACCTCGACCGTCCACTCGGCGGTGTGGGTGGCGGGGCCGAAGCCGAAGCGGCCGTAGATCGGGTACTCGGTGGGGACCAGGGTGGCGACGACGTCGCCGCGCTCCTTCGCGGCGGCCAGGTCGTGGGCCATCATGCGGCTCAGCAGGCCGCGGCGGCGGTGGGTGGGGAGGACGCCGACATTGCTGATCGCGTCGGCGGGGACGGCGGTGCCGCCCACGGCCGTGAGCTCCTGGGGGAAGGAGCGGAACGTGGCGACACAGGGGTGGGGCGCCGTGTCGTCGAAGGCGCCGAGGGTGCGGGCGGGGTCTATCGGCTCCATGCGCTCGGCCAGGGCCTCCGGCTGGGCGTCGGCGCCGAGGGGGTCCGTGGTGCGGAGGAAGACGGTCTTCAACGCCGTGAGCCAGTCGGGGATGTCCGCGGTGGTGACGGGGCGGACGACGAGGGTGCGGGGCGTGGTCATGCGGTCACGCTAGGGGGGTGGGGACGCGGGTGTCGCGGCAGTTTCCGCCCGCCGGGCCGCGGCTCCGGCGGCGGCTCCGGCGGCCCCGACGGCGGCTCGGCGGCACGGCGGCGGCTCGGCGGCGGCTGTCACAGGCATGCTCTACGGTCCTGCCATGGCAGCCAGAATCGATCTGACCCTCGACTGTGCGGACGCGACGCTCCTCGCCGAGTTCTGGAGGACGGCCCTCGGCTACGTGGACGAGCCGCCGCCCGCTCCCTTCGCGACGCGCGAGGAGTGGCTCGCGCAGTTCGACGACCTCTCCGAGGACGATTCCGCGGACGACGCCGCATGGCTCTGCGATCCCGAGGGCGTCGGTCCCCGGCTGAGCATCCTCACGGTGCCCGAGCCGAAGACCGCGAAGAACCGGCTGCATCTCGACATCCGGGTGCCGGGGCACGGCGGCCCCGCCGAGAGGTGGGCGCGGATCAGGGCCGAGTCCGAGCGGCTGGTCCGGGCGGGCGGGGTCGTGCTGGCGGAGGCCGAGGGGCACCACGTGGTGATGGCCGATCCGGAGGGCAACGAGTTCTGCGTCGCCGCCGCGCCGGCCTGAGGCCGGTCGGGCACGGACCCGCGGCGGGCCTGACACCGGCCCGTCCGGGGGCGGACCCACCACGGCCTTGCACCGTCACCGTCCGGGGACGGGCCCACACCGCCCGGCTCCGCTCGGTGCCGCCCGATCCCGGGCACCTCGCCGCCGCTGCCGCTCCCGCCGCGTGATCCCCGTGCCCCGGCCGGTGGCCGTGTCCTTGCCCCTCAGCCCAGCAGGTCCTTCACCTGGGCCTCGCCCTCGCGGTATCTGCGGGCGATCTCTCTGGTGCAGTGGTCCGTCGTGCGCTGCAGGGCACGACGGGCTGCGGGAGATCTTGCGTTCGTGGCGGGCGAGGCGGGTGAGGCCCGTGGTGAGTTCCTCGTCCGTGCGGGCCCCGAGGTCGGACAGTTCGACCTCGCCGAGCATCTCCGCCGCCAGCCGCCGGTACCGCTCGCTCTGCGGCGTCCCCAGCGTCACGTGCCGGGCCGACGAGCGCTGCGCGGTCGGCGCGTCCGTCAGGATCGCCGTCAGCCGCTGCACGAAGCCGTCCTCCGGCGCGGCCGTCCCCCCGCGCCGGGCCAGTTCCGCGCGCAGGATGTCGATGCGCCCCTGCAGCAGCCGCCGTACGTAGCTCAGATCCGCCTCGTCCCGCTGGGCGTCCCGGCGCAGGGCGCGCAGCTCGGGCAGGCTCAGGGCCGAGAGGTCGGGCTCGGTCGGCTCCGGTGGCAGCGGGCTGTCCGTGCGCTGCACGGGCGGCCGGTGCTCCCCCGCGCGCACCGTGCGGGCCGACGACGCGATGTCGGGCTGCTGCCCGATGCTCGGTGTGGTCATGCTGCTGCTCCACCGTCCCCTCGACCGGTGCGGCGCACCGACGGGTGCGACCGCACCACGCATCGTGCCATCCCCGGTGACCGCTTTATGACCAAGTGCCCCTTGACGGCCCCGGACGGGCGGTCGGGGACCGACAAGAATCCTCTTCGGGTACCCCCCGAGGTCGTACACCGTGCGCACGGCATCATGGTGCGCATGCGAGCGGTGGTGCAGAGGGTGGACGGCGCCGAGGTCGTCGTGGACGGCGAGACGGTCGGCGCGATCGAGGGCGAGGGGCTGTGCGTCCTGGTGGGGGTGACCCACGAGGACACCAAGGAGAAGGCGGCGCAGCTGGCCCGCAAGCTCTGGACGCTGCGGATGCTGGGCGAGGAGAGGTCGTGCAGCGACATCGACGCGCCGCTGCTGGTCGTCAGCCAGTTCACGCTGTACGGCGACGCCCGCAAGGGGCGCCGCCCGACGTGGAACGCGGCGGCGCCCGGGGACGTCGCCGAACCGCTGGTCGACGAAGTCGTCGCCCGCCTCAGGGAATTGGGGGCGACGGTGGCGACGGGCCGGTTCGGGGCCCGCATGCGGGTGTCGCTGACGAACGACGGCCCGTTCACCGTCCTGCTGGAGATCTGACGGCGCGGACGAGGGACTCCAGGGCCCGACGGGCGAAGAATTCCGGGGCGGACTTCAGGGTTCGACGACCGTCTCCTGCGCCGCCGCCGTCGAGTCGGCGAGCAGCGGCGCGTCGACGGGGACGTTCCGCTTGACCAGGGCGAGCGCGACCGGACCCAGCTCGTGGTGGCGTACGGATGTGGTGATGAAGCCGATCTTGCGGCCGTCGGGCCCGTCCGCGGCCAGGCGCAGCTCCGTGCCCTGCGGCGGCAGGTGCACCTCGCTGCCGTCGAGGTGCAGGAAGACCAGCCGGCGCGGCGGCTTGCCCAGGTTGTGCACCCGGGCGACCGTCTCCTGGCCCCGGTAGCAGCCCTTCTGCAGATGGACGGCGGTCTCGATCCAGCCCAGCTCGTGCGGGATGGTGCGGTGGTCGGTCTCGAAGCCGAGGCGCGGGCGGTGGTGCTCCACGCGCAGCGCCTCGTACGCCAGCAGCCCGGCGGCCGGCCCGTGCCCGGCGGCGTACGCCTCCAGGTCGCCCCGGGGCAGGAACAGCTCGCGCCCGTACGGCGTCTCGCGTACGACGACGCCGTCCGGCACCTCGGCGATGGAACCGGCGGGCTGGTGGACGACGGCGTAGTCGCCGGTGCGGTCGGCGGCCTCGACCCGGTAGAAGAACTTCATCGACTCCAGATAGGCGAGCAGCGCCTCCTGGGTGCCGGGTTCGATGTGCGCCCAGGTGGTCTCACCGTCGTCGACCAGGTAGAGCGCGTGTTCGATGTGGCCGTGCGGGGAGAGGATGAGCGCCTCGGTGGCCTGGTGCGCGGGGAGGTCGCTGACGTGCTGGGTGAGCAGCAGGTGCAGCCAGCTCAGCCGGTCCTCGCCGGTGACCGTGACGACGCCGCGGTGGGAGAGGTCCACAAAACCGGTGCCGTCGGCGAGGGCACGCTGCTCGCGGAACAGGTCGCCGTAATGGGCGGCGACGCCTTCGTCCACGCCCTCGGCGGGGACGGCGCCTGGCAGGGACAGCAGAGGGCTCTTCATGGTCATACAGCCTACGACCGGATTTCCGCCCCGTTTATTTCTGGGTCTGCTCCGTGCCTGCTTCCCGGCCTGCTTCCCGGCTTGCCTCTCGACCTGCTTCCCGGCTCACTTCTCCGCCGGACGCCCGGCCTGCGCCCGGCGCGTGCACGCCTCGCAGCGGCCGAAGATCGCGAAGTGCTTCATGTCGGTGTCGAACCCGAACTCGGCGCGCAGCTTTGCGGTGAACTCGGCGGCCACCCCGACGTCCGCCTCGATGACGTCGGTGCAGTCCCGGCACACCAGGTGCAGGTGATGGTGCCGGTCGGCGAGGTGGTAGGTCGGCGCCCCGTGCCCCAGGTGCGCGTGCGAGACGAGCTCCAGCTCCTCCAGCAGCTCGAGGGTCCGGTAGACCGTCGAGATGTTCACCCCCGAGGCCGTCCTGCGCACCTCGGCCAGGATGTCGTCCGGAGTCGCGTGCTCCAGGGTGTCGACCGCTTCGAGCACGAGCTGGCGCTGCGGCGTCAGCCGGTAACCGCGCTGCCGCAGATCGGATTTCCAGTCGGTGGCTACCACGCGCCCCAGTCTAGGACCCCCGCGCCCGCCCACCGTCGGGATCGCGCCCCTATCGGCGGGATCCCGCCTGCACACCGCCGGATCGCCCGGATCGCCCGGATCGCCCGGAGAGGGATGCCGAAGGGGCGCCGAAAAGGCGCCCCAGGGGTCACTCGAAGAACGTCACTTGAAGAACGCGATCCCGTCGTCCGGCATGTCCTCGGGCAGAGCCTTGGCCCAGCGCTCGACGTCCTCCGGGGAGACGACCTTCTTCAGGTGGGCCGACATGTACGGGCGCAGCTCGACGTCGGGGGTCTGCTTCTCGCCGACCCACATCAGATCGCTGTTGACGTACCCGTACAGCCGCTTGCCGCCGGTGTACGGGCCGGAGGCGGCGGTGCGGGCCACGGCGTCGGTGACCACGTCGACCTGCGGCTTCTTGGCGGCCAGTTCGCCGTACCAGATCTCGACGACACCGTCGTCGCGGACCATGGTGACCTCGACCTTGCGGTCGGCGTCGATCCGCCAGAAGCCGGACTCCGTCTCCAGCGGCCGCACCTTGTTGCCCTCGCCGTCCAGCACCCAGCTGCGCGAGTGGTACTCCAGGAAGTCCCGGCCGTCGTGGGTGAAGGAGACCTCCTGGCCGAAGTTGCACTTCTCGGAGCCGGGGAAGTCGTGCACGCCCGCGCCGGCCCAGTTGCCGAGCAGGAAGGCGAGCGGGACGAGGCCCTTGTGGAGGTCGGACGGGATTTCGATCATGAGCGGGGCTCCTGGACGACGGTCAGCGCTGGCCCTGGTACAGCTTCTTCACGGTCAGGTACGCGAAGGCGAGCACACCGACGCAGACCAGGACCAGCAGGGTTTCGAAGAAAGTCTCCACAGGGTGCTCCTCGGGCGAGCGGTACGAGCGGTACGCACGGACACGGCAGTGGCACTACGGGGCCGGGCCCCAGCTTACGCGGCCGGGGCCCGGCCCTCCTCTCCGGGCCGCTCAGCTCAGGAGCTGGGCCTGGAGCACCACCGTCTGCTGGAACGGGACGGCCTTCGCGCTGCCCTTGCGGGACTGTGTGACCAGCGCGAGGACGTCGCCGGCGGAGAGGTAGGCCTGCCGCACCTGCTCGGCGCCGTACGGCTTGGACTCCACGTAGCAGGAGCGGTGGACGTCCCCGACGACCGCCTTCTGCGGCCAGTGGTCGTCGAAGACGGACGTCTCCGCCCCGCGCAGCGCGTAGGCCGGGCTGTCGGCGTCGGCCAGGTACTCCACGAACAGGTTGTCCACCACGACCGCCGTGTTGAACTGCAGCAGGTAGATCCGGGTGTGCGTGCCGTCGGGCGTGGTCCAGCCCCGGGCGGCGACGTGCCGCAGCGCGCGGTCGGCGAGCATGCCGCCGAGGGTCTCCCGGTCGTCCTTCTCGGCGTACGCCGCCAGGAAGTCCTTCGTCCTCAGCCAGCCGTCGGAGCCGCGCAGCGCCTTGTCGACGGTCGCGCCCCTCGGGGCGGGCAGGACGAGGTCGCGCAGGTCGGCGTAGTGCGCGCCGGCCGCGTTGCCCTCGTCGAAGGGGCCGGGGCTGCCGGAGGGCAGCGGCGGCCGGGTCAGCTCCGGGTAGTCCCAGCGGCCGTCCGAGGCGGTGGCCAGCCCGGGCAGGTCCGTGCGGTCGACGCGGGCGACGCCGTACGCCGTGGACACCCCGACCGCCACGAACACGACGACGGCGGCGGTCCACCGCAGCGCCGTCCACACGGCCCGCCGGTCCTTCTTGGGCGGGGCCGCGGGGGCGGGGGGCTGTTCCTGGGCGAGGGTTTCCGTCCGGGCGACGGTCTCCTCCTGTGCAGGGGCCTCCTCCTGGACACAGGCCTCCTCCTCGACGGGAGGCACTTCCCGGACGGCAGCCACTTCCCGGACGGCGGTCTCCTGCCGTGCCGGCGTCTCCTGCTGCTGGTCGGTCATACCGCCTCCCCCGGCTCCGCGATGCGGTCGAGCTGATCCTTGAGGAGCCGCATGGCCTCCCCGGCCTTCAACGGGGCCACCCCGTCCACCGCGGCCGTGACCAGGACGTCCCCCTGGGGGGCGTAGCAGTACATCGTGTCGAGGTCGTCACCCGTGCCCTTCGGCGGCCGGTAGCACCGCGCGTCCTTGTGCCCCTCGATCCGGGGTCCCGCGCGCAGGGCGTCACCCAGGGCATCGAAGAGCGTGTTCTGACCGGCTGCCGCGGCCCGTACGGAGTCCCGGTCCATGCGGACCAGGGTGATGCTCACGGTGCTGACTTCGCGGGCGTATCTGTCGTCGAGGTAGCTGCGCATCGCCATGCCCTTGATGTGCTGCTTGTCGATCTGCCGTTCCAGCAGCCTGCGCTGGGAGCGGGGCAGGCCGCGCAGTTCCTCCTTGCGCAGGGCGGTGGCCCGGGCGCCGCTGAGTTCGACGTCCGCGCCGTACTCGCCGAGGTCGGGGCCGCGTCCGAAGCCGTCACTGCCGTCGGAGCCGTACGGCACGAGCAGCGCGGCGAGCCCGGAGACGGCGGGCGCCTTGTGGTCGTCGGTGTCCCTCTCGGGGAACTCCCACACGGGGGCGCCCGCGTCGCGGTCGGCCCCGTCGACGGCGACGGCGGTGTATCCGAGCCCGCCGACGACGGCGAGCGCGAGCACGGCGGCCGCGACGGCCCGCAGCACGCGGGGGCGCCTGCCGGACGCCGCGGCCGGGGGCGGGGGCGGGAACGAGTCAGGGGTCGGGGCCGGCGGGGTCGGTTCTTCCTGGCTCACAGGCGCTCCAACTGACGTTCGGCCAGGCGCATGATCGTGGCCTTGGGGACCGGCTGCGTGTCGGTGACGAGGATCTCCAGGCAGACGTCGCCACGCCAGGCGAACGCCTCCGCGCCGTACTGCGGCTGATAGCCGGCCCTCGTCTCGGGCCGGCTGTGCACGTACGCGCGGCCGTCCCGCGTGCCGCGCAGCGCCCAGCTCCGCGTGCCGCTCCTGCGGCCCGACCAGTACTGGTTGTTCTCGTTGTCCTGCTCGGCCGACAGGGACTCCTCCTGGCGGTACTGCACGAGCCGGATCTCCACGTCGGTTCCGCTCCCCGTGGTCCAGCCGACGACGGCGGCCCGGCGGAAGTGCTCGTCCGCCGCTTCCTCGAAGGCGTCGGCGGGCTTCTCATAGCTCTCCGCGTACGCGACCTGGTCCAGCCAGCCGTCCGCTCCCGTGAGCCACTCCGCGTCCTCGGCGCCGGCCGGCTTCTTCAGCAGCAGCCTGCGCAGGTCGCCGTCGGTCCTCAGCCGGGCGTCCTGCGCGGCGGACAACGGCTCCGGCTCGCCCTTGGCCTGCGCGAACCGCGGCTGGGAGAGCGAGGGCAGTTTCGTCGGCGCGCGGTCGGCCTGGACCAGGTACCCGGCGCAGGCACCGGCGACCAGTCCTAGCACGGTGGCCCCGACGAACAGCAGCGGACCGCGTCGCCGCCGGGCCGGCGGCGTGGAGGGGACAGAGGGAACCGCAGGTGGAACGGCAGGGGGTGCCGCAGTGGGCGCGGCAAGGGACGGGGCAGGCAGGGCGGCAGCAAGTTCGCCGAGGGGTTCGGCAGGGGTTTCGACAGCGGGCTCGGCAGAGGTTTCGACAGAAAGCTCAACAGGCGTTGTTCCAGGCGCTTCTGGCGCGTCGGGTCTCTTCTCGGGTTGTTCCAACACGTCCCCCACAAAAAGGTGAAGCACAGATTCCGTCTCCGTGCGGCACAGAAGACCCATGGGTTCCGGCCCCGGTTGTAGGCACGTTGATTACGATTCGGGCATGGCGAAGAAGCTCGTGATCAAGGTGACCGCAGGGGCCGACGCGCCCGAGCGCTGCTCGCAGGCGTTCACCGTGGCGGCCGTGGCCGTGGCCAGTGGTGTGGACGTGTCGCTCTGGCTGACCGGCGAGTCCGCGTGGTTCGCGGTGCCGGGGCGGGCGGCGGAGTTCGAACTGCCGCACGCCGCGCCGCTGCCCGCCCTGATCGAGTCGGTCATGGCGGCGGGCCGCATCACGCTGTGCACGCAGTGCGCCGCCCGCCGGGACCTCACGGAGAAGGACCTCATCGAGGGCATCCGGATCGCGGGCGCACAGGTGTTCGTGCAGGAGGCGATGGCGGACGAGACGCAGGCGCTCGTCTACTGAGACGAGCGCCCACGGGGCTACCGGCGCTTCCTGCCGTCCAGCTCGTCCCACCACTCGTCGGACTTCGGGTCCCCGGAGGGGTCGTCCCACCAGCGGTCGTCGGGGCCGTGCCGGTTGGCGACGATCGCGGCCACCGGCGGGATGACCATGGCCACCACGCACATCCCGATGGCCGCCGGGACCCGACCACATCCGTACGACTCCCCAGGCCAGCACGAAGAGCCCGATGCAGGTCCCCATCATCACGAAGTAGGTCCGGCGCCGACGTGCGTACATGCTTCTCAGCGTAGGCCGGTTCGCCGCGCGGCGAACCGGCCCGGATCCGATCCGCGCCGGCCCCGGACAGGCCGGAGGGCCGCACCGCCGGGAACCACCGGCGGTGCGGCCCTTCGGCCGTTCGTGGCGCGGCGCGCGTGCCCGCGCCCGTGCGCTCAGACCGCGATCGCGACCTCCGCGAGGCCGCCCTGCTGGGCGACGACCGTGCGGTCCGCGCTGCCGCCGGGGACCAGGGCCCGTACGGTCCAGGTGCCCTCGGCCGCGTAGAACCGGAACTGTCCCGTCGCGGAGGTGGGGACCTCCGCGGTGAACTCGCCGGTCGAGTCCAGCAGCCGGACGTAACCGGTCACCGGCTCGCCGTCGCGGGTCACCTGGCCCTGGATGGTGGTCTCACCGGGCTTGATCGTCGAGGCGTCCGGGCCGCCGGCCTTCGCTCCGCACATGTCCTACTCCTGAAGAGGTCTTGAAAGGTCGGTGTCGTCGGTGACGTCGGCGACGTGGGCGACGTCGTCGGTCGTGAGGTGTTACTTGCCGGTGCCGAGCTCGATCGGCACGCCGACGAGGGAGCCGTACTCCGTCCAGGAACCGTCGTAGTTCTTGACGTTCTCCTGGCCGAGCAGCTCGTGCAGCACGAACCAGGTGAGCGCGGAGCGCTCACCGATGCGGCAGTAGGCGATGGTGTCCTTGGCGAGGTCCACGTTCTCGGCGGTGTAGAGCTCCTTGAGCTCGTCGTCCGACTTGAACGTGCCGTCGTCGTTGGCGTTCTTCGACCACGGGATGTTCGCGGCCGTCGGGACGTGGCCCGGGCGCTGCGACTGCTCCTGCGGCAGGTGGGCCGGGGCGAGCAGCTTGCCGGAGAACTCGTCGGGCGAGCGCACGTCGACGAGGTTCTTCGAGCCGATCGCGTCGACGACGTCGTCGCGGAAGGCGCGGATCGAGGCGTCCTGCGGCTTGGCCTTGTACTGGGTCGCCGGGCGGTTCGGGACCTCGGAGCCGTCGACCAGGTCGCGCGAGTCCAGCTCCCACTTCTTGCGGCCGCCGTCGAGGAGCTTGACGTCCTGGTGGCCGTACAGCTTGAAGTACCAGTACGCGTACGAGGCGAACCAGTTGTTGTTGCCGCCGTAGAGCACGACGGTGGTGTCGTTGGCGATGCCCTTGGCCGACAGGAGCTTCTCGAAGCCCTCCTGGTCGATGAAGTCCCGACGGACCGGGTCCTGCAGGTCCTTGGTCCAGTCGATGCGGATCGCGTTCTTGATGTGGTTCTTGTCGTACGCGGCGGTGTCCTCGTCGACCTCGACGACGGCCACGTTCGGGTCGTCCAGGTGCGCCTGGACCCAGTCGGCGTCGACCAGTACGTCGCTGCGGCTCATGCTTTTCTCCTCCGGGGCAGTTACGGCGGGATGGTGCGGGATGGTGCCGAATCGTGCGGGGCGCGCGGCCGTGACCCGGGAGGGGCGCGTACGGCGCGGGGTGGGGCTCTCGGGGGCGAGGGCGCCCGGGGGGAACGCGGAGGCGGCGGCCTCCGGTCAGAAAGTGCGACAGAGCATGGCGGCGACGCGGCACAGGTCGACTGCCCGCCGCTTCGTCAGATCCGCCTGTCCCCGCAGTCGGGGCACGCTCGAGTAGCACTGCATGCAGCGATCGTAGGGACGGACGGGCGGGCATGTCACCGGCATGTCGCATGCTGAGACGAGATCGTCCGCGATACGAGACGCGTGAGGGGTCAAGGATTCCGTGAGTCCCGCGCCGGGTCCGCCGCTGCCCCTTTTCGCGGCCATTGTCGGCCGCGCCGCACAGGACGGTCATCTGCTGGACGGACGGGGCTGTCTCGGCTGACGGACAGTCGTACGGCACGGGGCCGTGACGGGGCATGGCCCTGGGAGGCCAGAGGCGGTCCTACCCTGCGGACGGCCGTCTCATACCAGCCGGGGCGGGAGTGCGGGACTCGGCCACTCAGCCCGTCACGTCGACGTCGGTCCCCTTGGCGGTGATGTGCACGCCCTCCTGAGCGGCCTCGACCTTGTCGATCTTGATCCCGCCGGGCAGCTTGTCGATGACCTGCTGGAAGTCGGTGACCGAGCGAACGTCCCTTTCGACGAGGCCCAGGCCGGTCTCGGGCAGCGAGTCGGCGTGCACCTTGACGGTGTCGCCCTCGACAGTGACGGAGCTGAGGATGGAGGTCGTCTGCGAGAACTTCTTGGGACCCACCGAACCTTCCAGCCTGACCTTCACCTTGATCTTGCCGTTGCCGCCGTCGGAGAGACCGAGGACCTTCGCGGTGACGCCGGGAAAGACCTGCGTCGGCTCCGGCTTGGCCGCCTTCAGGAGTTCGTCGTAGGAGATGGTGGCCGTGCCGGTGGCGGTGCGCGCGGTGGCGGAGGAGTAGTCGCTGGAGAAGTCGACGCCGTGCATGTCGGCGTGGAGGTCGTCGATGCGGATGGTGCCGGCGCCGGCGGCGCCGCTCTTCCCGGCGGTGCCGGTGGCGACCTCGTAGTCCTTGATGCCGACATGGATCTCGTCGAGCTCGCCGCCCGCGACCTGGGTGAGGAAGGGGAAACCGTCGATGGAGACGCTGGGGGTCTCGGCGAGGTGCTCGTTCGTCTTGATCCGGTCGGCGGCCTCGCTCTGGGCGAAATGAACCGCGACGCGGTCGGCGATGGTGAAGAGCCCGCCGAGGATCACGACGACGATGAGAAGTATTCGAAGCGCGCGCATGTCCGGTGTCCCCCGCGTCGGTCGGTCGAACCGCGAGCCTAACCCGCGCAGGGCGCCCCGGGAGAGATCGGGTGGACGGCACCCCATCAGGGGCGCGAGGAACTGCGCGAGAACCCCCACCGGCCCTCACCCGCCGGACGACCCGCCACCCCCCGAGCTTCCCGGAGACAGAGGGGCGAAGCCCCTTCCAGGGGCGCGAGGAACTGCGCGAGAAGCCCTATCCATCCGCACCTCCCGCCCGTCCCGGCCACCCTGGCTCTCCGGGGCAAAGGGGCGAAGCCCCTCGCGGGGACGGGAAGGGCAGGGGCGGCAGGGGCGAACAACGCACCCCGCCGCCCCACCGACGTCACCCCAGCGCCTGCCCCAGTACCCACACCGCCGGCGCCGCCGCGGCGAGCGGCAGGGACACGCCCGCCGTGAAGTGCACGAAACGCGACGGGTAGTCGTAGCTCGCCGCCCGGTGCCCGATCAGGGCGCACACCCCCGCCCCCGCCCCGAGCACCGCACCGGCCGACCCCAGGTCCGTCATGCCGCCGACGGCGATCCCCGCACCCGCGGCCGCCAGCAGGGCGACCACCACCGACACCGCCGTCGGCAGCGGCAGCGCCCGCGCGACGATCGCCACGGCGACCGCCACGCCGCCCACCGCGACCGCGTCCGTGTCGGCCGCCAGGTGCCCCGTCGCCACGATCGTCAGCGCGGCCGAGACGACCGTCGCCATCAGGCCGTACATCCGTTCGTCCGCATCCGCGTGCGAGCGCAGTTGCAGCACCACGGTCAGCAGCACCCACACCCCGAGGGTGCCGAGGATCGCCGCCGGTCCGTGCTCCCGCCCCGCCGCGAGGACCGCCACGTCGGCCACCAGGCCGCCCAGGAAGGCCAGCGCGATGCCCTGCCGGGCCGGCCACATGCCGTTGAGCCGGAACCAGCCGGCCGCGGTCACCGCCTGCAGCACCACCAGCGGCAGCACGAGCGCGTACGACCCGACGGCCGCCGCCCCGGCGAGCAGCGCGCCCAGCACGGCGGTGAGCAGCGCGGGCTGCATCCCGGGCTCGATGATCGGCGAGCGGCCCTCCAGCCGGGCCCGCTGCGCGTCGGTGATCCGGGCGTTCCCGGCGACCGTGGCGGCCCCGTAGCCCGCGCCGGCGCCGTTCCCCCCCGCCGCGCCGCCGTTCCCCTCCACCGTGGGGACGGGGGGCGCGGGAGCGGGGGCCTGCGCGGCCGCGGGCTGCTGGTACGGCGCCGCCCCCGTCGTCGGCATGTAGGCCGTCTCCGCCGCCGTCGGAACGGTGAGCGAGGGCTGGACGCTGGTCTCCCAGGTCTGCCCCTGCCACTGCTGGGTGTGCTGCTGCGGGTCGGCGACGTCACCGTCGAACCAGCCCTGCTGAGGCTGGTGGGGCTGGTGCTGCTGGGGGTACGGCTGCGCGGCCTGCGGAAACGCGCCCTGCTCCCCGTATCCGGCGTCGTATCCGCCCTGGTACCCCTCGTACGTCTGCCCCTGGCCCTGGCTCTGGGCCTGGCCTCCGTACTGCTGCCCGGGTTCCCAGTACTCCCCGTGCTCCCGGCGTTCGCGCTCGCCGTACTCCCCGTACTCCCCGTAGCCATACGGCTGCTCGGTCATGCTCACCCTCCTGCGAACGGCGGGAGCACCTCTACCGTGCCGCCCTCGGCCAGCCGTACCGTCTCGTGTTCACGCGTCCCGACCGGGTTCCCGTCGACGAGGAAGGAGCACCGCAGCAGAACCCGGTCCAGCTCGCCGGGGTGTCGTTCCCGGGCGGCGTCGAGTGCCTGCGCGAGCGTCACCGCGTCGTACGGCTCCTCGGCGATTCCGGCCGCGGCCTTGGCGGCGGCCCAGTAGCGCACCGTGCCTGTTGCCATCTCGTCCCTCGATCGTGGGGCCGGCCGGTGTCCCGGCGTCGGCTGTGAACACCGTCAGGCTAGCCCGCCCGCGCCGCCGCCCACGCCCCGATGCGCTCCAACAGCTCGTCCGCGGCGGCGTTCTCGGCATGGCCCATGCCCGGCTCCAGCCAGAGTTCGGCGTGGCCGGGGGCGGCGTCGGCCAGCATGCGGGGGTGGTCGACGGGGAAGTAGGCGTCCTGGTCGCCGTGCACGATCAACAGGGGGGTGGGCGCGATCAGCGGCACCGACTCGACCGGGGAGGCGGGTACGGGGTCCCAGTCCCGGTGGTGGATGCGGGTGCGCAGGCCGTAGCGGCCCACCGCGCGCCCGACCGGCCGGGTCACCAGCCAGTGCAGCCGGCGCATGGGCGCCGTGCCCCGGTAGTACCAGCGGGCCGGCGAGCTCACCGCGACCACCGCGTCGGTCTCCGCGCCCCCGGGCCGCAGCGCCGCGTGCCGCAGCACCACCGAGCCGCCCATCGAGAAGCCGACCGTGGCCACCCGGGTGTGGCCGAGCTCACGCGCCCACCGTACGGCCGCCGTCAGATCGAGCACCTCGCGGTCGCCGACGGTGGAGTGCCCGCCGGAGGCGCCGTGGCCCCGGAAGGAGAAGGTGACCACCGCCCCGTGGCGGCGCAACGCGGCGGCGACCCGCCGTACGTACGCACGTTCCAGATCACCGGTGAAACCGTGCGCCACCACGAGCGCGAGCCCGGTGCCGCCGGCTCCCCCGCCGACGTCCCCGCCGGGCTCCCCGGGGTCGTACGCGGCGTCGATCCCTATCCCGTCCTCCGTGCTCAGGAACCGCCGCCGGAACCCCTGGCGCACCCCCTCCGGAGACGTCCCGTACACCGCCGCCGCGGGCGTCTCACCTGTCGGACACCTCGTGGAACGGGCCTCACGACCTGCCCTGCCACCGCTCATGTGGGCTATTGTGCTGCGCAGAGGACTCGGGCAGAGAAGCCCCCGGGTCCTTTTGTGCTTTCGCAGCCGTTGTATACGAAGCGGGAAGCCGACGCGGCGCGCGGAAGCACAGAAGCACCACGGAAGCACCGAAGCACGGAAGAGACACCGAAGCAGCACAGTGCCGTACACGTCCTCGAGGGAACCGAGGAAGGACCAGACGTCATGGGCCAGCGAACCGAGTACGACCATAGGACGACGCCCCCGGAGGGGAGGACGCGATGAGCTCCCTGCTGCTCCTCACCAACGCCCTCCAGCCGTCGGCGGAGGTGCTCCCCGCGCTCGGCCTGCTGCTGCACAACGTGCGGGTCGCCCCGGCGGAGGGCCCGGCCCTCGTCGACACCCCCGGCGCCGACGCCATCCTGATCGACGGCCGCCGCGACCTGCCGCAGGTGCGCAGCCTGTGCCAGCTCCTGCGCTCCACGGGGCCGGGCTCCCCGCTCCTCCTGGTGGTGACCGAGGGCGGCCTCGCGGCCGTCACCGCGGACTGGGGCGTCGACGACGTGCTGCTGGACACCGCGGGCCCGGCCGAGGTGGAGGCCCGGCTGCGGCTGGCCATGGGCCGGCAGCAGATCGCGGGCGACGACTCCCCCATGGAGATCCGCAACGGCGACCTGTCGGTGGACGAGGCGACGTACTCGGCCAAGCTCAAGGGCCGCGTCCTGGACCTCACCTTCAAGGAGTTCGAGCTGCTGAAGTACCTCGCGCAGCACCCGGGCCGGGTCTTCACCCGCGCCCAGCTCCTGCAGGAGGTCTGGGGGTACGACTACTTCGGCGGCACCCGCACGGTCGACGTGCATGTGCGACGGCTGCGGGCCAAGCTCGGCCCCGAGCACGAGTCGCTGATCGGCACCGTGCGGAACGTCGGCTACCGGTTCGTCACCCCGGAGAAGCCGGACCGGACCGAGCGGACGGACAAGGAGAAGTCACAGGGAAAGGCGTCGAGGCCGCAGGAGACGGCTGGGGCGAACCGGGACGAGGCGGGCGAGCCGGCCGGCGCCGCCGCGGACGCCGCCGCCAGGGCCGCCTCCGAGGCCTGATCCCGAGTCGTGAGAAGCGGGGGATAGTCCCTGCCCAGGGCCGTTCCATCCGCGTAGACTCCGCGCGTGGCCAAGGTGACTCGGGATGATGTGGCGCGGCTGGCGGGGACCTCCACCGCCGTCGTCAGTTACGTCATCAACAACGGACCCCGGCCGGTCGCCCCGGCCACGCGCGAGCGTGTCCTCGCGGCGATCAAGGAGCTGGGGTACCGGCCGGACCGGGTCGCCCAGGCCATGGCCTCGCGGCGGACCGACCTCATAGGCATGATCGTGCCGGACGCGCGCCAGCCGTTCTTCGGCGAGATGACGCACGCGGTCGAGCAGGCCGCCGCCGAGCGCGGAAAAATGGTGCTGGTCGGCAACACGGACTACATCGCCGAGCGCGAGGTCCACTACCTGCGTGCCTTCCTCGGCATGCGGGTCTCCGGACTGATCCTGGTCAGCCACGCGCTCAACGACCACGCCGCCGCGGAGATCGAGGCGTGGGACGCCCGGGTGGTGCTGCTGCACGAGCGGCCCGAGATGATAGACGACGTGGCCGTGGTGACGGACGACCTCGGCGGTGCCCGGCTCGCCGTGCGGCACCTGCTGGACCACGGCCACCCGTACGTCGCCTGCATGGGCGGTACGGCCGAGACCCCGGCGGTGGGCGACCCGGTCTCCGACCACGTCGAGGGCTGGCGGCAGGCGATGGCCGAGGCGGGCATCCCGACGGAGGGGCGGCTGTTCGAGGCGCCGTACAACCGCTACGACGCGTACCGGGTGGGGCTCGAACTGCTCGCCGGGCCCGACCGGCCGCCGGCGATCTTCTGCTCGACGGACGACCAGGCGATCGGGGTGCTGCGGGCGGCGCGGGAGCTGCGGATCGAGGTGCCCGCGGAGTTGGCGGTGGCGGGGTTCGACGACGTGAAGGAGGCGGCGTTGACGGATCCGCCGCTGACGACGGTGGCGTCCGACCGGTCGGCGATGGCGCGCGAGGCGGTGGACCTCGTCCTGGACGACGGCCTCCGCGTCCCCGGGTCGCAGCGGGAGCGTCTGAAGCAGTTCCCGTCCCGGCTGGTCGAGCGTGCGTCCTGCGGGTGCGCGGCCTGAGGGCACGGTTTTCCGCCCTCTCCGCCCTCACCCTTCCCGTCCCCCGGGGGGCTCCGCCGCCCGGACCATCGAAAGATCGAGCGGTTCCCCGCGCCCCTTTTCAGAGGCGGGACCCCTCTTTATATCGGGCATACGCACTTCTGTCGGGCTTCTCAGCGGTCCCTCAGTCGTCTCTCATGATCGCGGGACACTCTTTTTTCCATGACAGAGAGCAGCTTCCGCAGCGGCGACCACGAGCAGCACCCTCAGGCCGGCCGGACCCCCCAGGGCCCCGCCGACGCGCACCTGTACGCTCCCGTGAACCCCGAGTGGCCGCCTCCCCCGTCCTACGAGCCCGCGCGGTCGGCCCCGGCCCCCACCGCCCGCCGCAAGCGCGCGAAGGGCCCCGTCACCCTCCTCGCCGCCGTCGCCATAGCCGCCGCGGCCGTCGGCGGCGGCACGGCCTACGGCATCCAGGAGCTCACCCACTCCTCCGACACGGTCGCCGCGAGCAGCACCGGCGCCAGCGCCGTCCCGGTCGACAAGAAGGGCTCGGTCGCCGCCATAGCCGCCGCCGTCAGCCCCAGCGTCGTGGAGATCAATGCCACCTCGAACGCCGGCCGGTCCACCGGCTCCGGTGTGATCCTCACCAGCGGCGGCGAGATCGTCACCAACAACCACGTCGTCTCCGGCGCCTCCTCCGTCAAGGTCCGCACCCACGACGGCAAGAGCTACACCGCCCGGGTCGTCGGCACCGACAGCAAGAAGGACCTGGCGCTGATCAAGCTGGAGGACGCCTCCGGTCTCCACCCGGCCTCCCTCGGCGACTCCGACAACGTCCAGGTCGGCGACCAGGTCGTCGCCATCGGCTCCCCCGAGGGCCTCACCGGCACCGTCACCAGCGGCATCGTCTCCGCGCTCCACCGCGACGTGACCGTCTCGACCGACGAGGAGCAGCAGCAACAGCAGCAGGGCGGCGACGGCAGCTGGCCCTTCCAGTTCGGCGGCCGGCAGTTCAACGGCGACACCGGCTCCTCGACGACGACGTACAAGGCGATCCAGACCGACGCCTCCCTCAACCCGGGCAACTCCGGCGGCGCCCTGATCAACGCGGCCGGCCAGATCATCGGCATCAACTCCGCGATGTACTCCTCCGCCGCCGACTCCTCCTCGTCGAGCGCGGGGAGCGTCGGCCTCGGCTTCGCCATCCCGATCGACACCGTCAAGTCCGACCTCGCGACACTGCGGGCCGGTGGCTCCGACAACTGACCGCCGCCCCGGCCCCGGCGCGGCGGACCCACCGAAGGAGACCGACATGATCCAGCAGGTGACGCACACGACGACCGGCACGGGCACGGGCACCGGCACCGGCACCGGCACCGGCACCGGCACCAACGTCGCCGTCGGCATCAGCGCGGCGGACACGGCGCTCGCCCTGGCGGTCGCCGCCGCCCTCCACCCTCCGACACCCCGGGCCCCCGAGGTCGTCCCTGTCCCGGGTGTACCGCCCGTCCCGTCGCAGCCGCAGCTCATGGGCCTGCGGACCACCACCGCCCGCCGGCACCGCCGCCGGGTCGCCCTGCGCAGGCTGGACACCCCCCTGGCCTGACGTGCGACGCTTGAGGCGTCCGCGCCCACCCTCCGCGCCGGCGCACGGCACGCAGCCCCCGTGTCCCGCCCGTCCCACCGCACCCGAGGAACCCCACGCCCATGAGCCCCGCCGAAGGCGACCGTGACACCCAGCGCATCCTGATCGTCGACGACGAGCCGGCGGTGCGCGAAGCACTCCAGCGCAGCCTCGCCTTCGAGGGCTACGGCACCGAGATCGCCGTGGACGGCGCGGACGCGCTGGAGAAGGCCGCCGCGTACCGGCCCGACCTGCTGGTCCTCGACATCCAGATGCCGCGCATGGACGGCCTCACCGCCGCCCGCCGCATCCGCGCCTCCGGCGACACCACCCCCATCCTGATGCTCACCGCCCGGGACACCGTCGGCGACCGGGTCACCGGCCTGGACGCCGGCGCCGACGACTACCTGGTCAAGCCGTTCGAACTGGACGAACTGTTCGCCCGCATCCGCGCCCTGCTGCGCCGCAGCTCCTACGCGGCCGCCATGGCCGGCGCGGACGAGGAGAACGACACCCTCGCCTTCGCCGACCTCCGCATGGACCTGGCCACCCGCGAGGTGACCCGGGGCGGGCGCGCGGTGGAGCTGACCCGCACCGAGTTCACGCTCCTGGAGATGTTCATGGCGCACCCGCGCCAGGTGCTGACCCGCGAGCAGATCCTCAAGGCCGTCTGGGGCTTCGACTTCGAGCCGAGCTCCAACTCCCTGGACGTGTACGTCATGTACCTGCGCCGCAAGACGGAGGCCGGCGGCGAGCCGCGCCTGGTCCACACCGTGCGGGGCGTCGGGTACGTCCTGCGCGCGGGCGGCGCGGAGTGATCCGACGCTTCCGCGCACTGCCGCTCCGCTCCCGCCTGGCCCTGCTGGTCGCCGCGGCGGTGGCCTTCGCGGTGGCGGCGGTCTCGGTGACGTGCTGGTTCATCGTGCAGGGCAGGCTGTACGCCCAGGTGGACGACGACCTGAAGCAGGCCACCCAGCGGCCGCAGCAGTACTCCCAGGTCGTCGGCACG
This sequence comes from Streptomyces sp. B3I8, assembly GCF_030816915.1. Lineage (NCBI taxonomy): Bacteria > Bacillati > Actinomycetota > Actinomycetes > Kitasatosporales > Streptomycetaceae > Streptomyces > Streptomyces sp. B3I8. Next base: position 3,272,429 of record NZ_JAUSYN010000002.1, read on the forward strand.
CTCAACAACTGCACCCAGACCCCGCAGGGCGCCCCGAGCCAGCTGCGGACCCGGGAGAACTACTACCTCGAACTGGTCCAGGCGGACGGCACGGCCTGCGTCTCCTCGAACTCCGCGGGCATGGTGAAGGTCACCGGCGCCGACAGACGCGTGGCGCAGGAAGCGGACTCCGCCGACCGGGTCGTGCGCCGCAACGGCACCGACGACGACGGCGACGCCGTCCGCGTGCGGACGATCCCGCTGACCGCCACCCAGGGCCTCGGCACCGAGCCGCAGGTCGTCCCCGGCACCGCCCTCCTCGTCGCGACCCCTCTCAAGAGCACCCAGTCGACCCTGAACGATCTGGCGCTGATCCTGCTGCTGGTCTCCGGCATAGGAGTGCTCGGCGCCGGGGCCGCGGGACTGGCCGTGGCCCGCGCCGGGCTGCGCCCCGTCGACAAGCTCACCGCGGCCGTCGAACACGTGGCCCGCACGGAGGACCTCACCGTCCGCATCCCGGTCGACGAACCCGCCGACGACGAGATCGCCCGCCTCTCCCGCTCCTTCAACTCCATGACGGCGTCCCTCGCCTCCTCCCGCGACCTGCAACAACAGCTCATCGCGGACGCCGGCCACGAGCTCCGCACCCCCCTCACCTCCCTCCGGACGAACATCGAACTTTTGACCCGCAGCGAGGAGACCGGCCGCCCCCTTCCCGCCGCCGACCGCAAGGCGCTGCTCGCCTCGGTGAAGGCGCAGATGACGGAACTGGCCGCGCTCATCGGCGACTTGCAGGAGCTCTCCCGCCCGGACACCGGCCAGCACTCGGACCGTACGCAGATCCTCGCGTGGCAGGACATCGTGGAGTCGGCGCTGCGCCGGGCCCGGCTGCGTGGTCCGGAGCTGACGATCACGGCGGACGTGGAGCCGTGGTACGTCCGCGCGGAGCCGTCCTCGCTGGAGCGGGCGGTGGTCAACATCCTGGACAACGCGGTGAAGTTCAGCCCCGGGGCCGGCACGATCGAGGTGCGGCTGGCCGATGGCGTCCTGACGGTACGGGACCACGGCCCCGGCATCGCCGCCGACGAACTCCCCCACGTCTTCGACCGCTTCTGGCGCTCCCCCGGCGCGAGGGCTCTGCCGGGCTCCGGCCTCGGCCTCTCCATCGTGGCCCGCACGGTCCAGCAGGCGGGCGGCGAGGTCTCCCTCGCCCCGGCTGCGGACGGGGCCGGCGGCACGGTCGTCACCGTCCGTCTCCCCGGCGCACCGACACCACCACCGGTGTCGGAGCCGGGCGCGAACCCCTGACCGGCCGGAGCCGCCCGCCCGGCCGCCGACCTCCGCCCCGCCCGGCCGCCGACCTCCGCCCGGCGGGGGCGCTCGACCGGCCCCGAGGCGTAACCGCCCGGGGCGCCCGACCGGCCGAGGGTGCCCGCCCGACCCGCCGTCGGCGGCCGGCCGGGCCCGGGCGCCTCGTCAGGTGGCGGGGCGCGGGTGCCGTACGGGGGCGGGGCCGTCGATGCCGCCGCGGGCGATCCGCGCGGCGAGTTCGTCGAGCCGTTCCCGTGTGGTGCGGTCCTCCGGCTGGTGGACGACCACGCGGGTGTGCGGATTCTCGTGGAGCCGCAGCGTGACCGTGCGCAGGGACAGGCTGCCGACGTGCGGCGACCGGATCCGCTTCACCCGCCGGGAGCCGGAGGACACGTCCGCCCGGTCCCACAGGCGCGCGAACAGCGGCGATTCCTCGCGGAGCCGGCGGAGCAGCGGTCCCCAGGCCGGATGCGTGAGCGTCTCTCCGCGGCAGGCGCGGAGTTTGGCCACGAGGATCTCGCACTCCTCGGCGTAGTCGGCCTGCCCGTCGATCCAGTCGGGGTGGGTGAAGTGCAGGTACGCCCAGTTGCGGTCCGTCCGCGGGAGCGCCTCGATGTCGTTGATCATGAACCGGAACGCCGCGTTGCAGGCCAGGATCTCGAACCGGGGGTCGATCACCACCGCCGGGTGCGGCGAGAGGCTGTCCAGCAGGACCCGCAGCCGGCCGTCGTCCCCCGCGGGGCCCGCGAGTGCGTCCGTGTTCGGCTGCCGGCCGTCCGTCTCCGGCCGACCGCCGAGCAGGAACAGGTGCCGACGCTCGTCGTCGGACAGGAGCAGGGCGTCCGCGATCGCCGCCAGCACCTCGGCGCCGGGCCGCACGTCACGCCCCTGTTCGAGCCACGTGTACCAGGTCGATCCGACATTCGCGAGGACCGCGACCTCCTCCCGGCGCAGCCCCTTGACCCGGCGCCGGCCGCCACCCGCGGCGAGGCCCACGTCGGCGGGGGTGAGCCGGTCCCGCCGTGCGCGCAGGTACGCGCCGAGTTCCCGGGAACGTACGTCATCCACGCGTCCAGCATGTCACCCGGGGAACGGCCCAGGGTGGTGGTCCGACCACCAGCGTCACGGCGCTCTGGGCGGCGCACCGCCGCGCACACAGAGTGTCTGTCATGCACCGAGAGGACACCAAGAAAATGATCAAGCTGATCCTCACACTGAAGCGTCGCCGGGGCATGACCCACGACGAGTTCGCGCACTACCAGCAGAACGTCCACCGCCCGCTGCTCCTGTCGATCCCGGAGACCCGACGGCACATGCGCCGGTTCGTGGTCTCGTACCCCGTCCCGGCACCCCAGCAGCCCGAACCGGAGTACGACTCGGTGGTCGAGGCGTGGTTCGACAGCACGGCCGACCTGGAAGCGCTGTTCGGCAGCGACAACTTCCTGAAGGTCGTCGACCCGGACCACGAGAACTTCGTCGACCTGTCGTCGGTCGGACGGATCGTCTGCGAGGAGGACGTGGTCCTCGACCACGACCGATCCTGAGCCCCGCCCTGCCGGGGGTCGGCGGTGCCCCGCCGGGGGTGAGGCCCCTGCCCCGCAAGACACGCGACACGCGTCCGCCCTCCCCGTACGCTCGGACGCATGACCAGCGACGACACCGCACCGACCGCCCAGGACCGCTCCCTCGACACCCTCACCGCGCTCTCCCCCGACCAGGCGGAGGCCGTCGCCACGCTGCTGGCCGAGGCCGCCCGGAGCGACGGGCAGCAGGCGGTGTCCGAGCAGGGCCGGCTGCGACTGCGCGGCGGCGCCCGGGAGGGCGTACGGCATCTGCTGCTGTCGGCCGGCGGCACCCTCGTCGGCTACGCGCAACTGGAGGACACCGACCCGGTGGAGGCACCGGCCGCGGAACTGGTCGTGCGCCCTTCCCGCCGCGGGCAGGGCCACGGCCGGGCGCTCGGCGCGGCACTGCTCGCCGCGACCGGCAAGCGGCTGCGCGTGTGGGCGCACGGCGGGCACTCCGCCGCCCGGCATCTCGCCCAGGTCCTCGGCCTCACCCTCTTCCGCGAACTGCGCCAGATGCGCCGCCCGCTGACCGGCTTCGACGCCCCCGAGCCGAAGCTCCCGGAGGGTGTGACCGTACGGACGTTCCGGCCCGGGCAGGACGACGCGGCCTGGCTCGCCGCCAACGCCGAGGCCTTCGCCCACCACCCCGAGCAGGGCTCCCTCACCCAGCGCGACCTGGACGACCGCATGGCCGAGCCCTGGTTCGACCCCGAGGGCTTCTTCCTGGCCGAGCGCGACGGCGAACTCCTCGGCTTCCACTGGACGAAGGCGCACGCCGAGGAGGGGCTCGGCGAGGTCTACGTCGTCGGCGTCCGCCCCTCCGCCCAGGGCGGCGGCCTCGGCAAGGCCCTCACCACCATCGGCCTGCGCCACCTCGCGGAGCGGGGCCTGCCCACGGCGATGCTGTACGTCGACGCCGACAACACGGCGGCGGTGACGGTGTACGAACGCCTGGGCTTCACGACGCACGAGACGGACCTGATGTACCGCACGGAGAGCTGACTCCCGGCGCGGGCCGACGCGTCCGGTGGGGTCAGGGGTGAGCGGTTCCGGGACCGCCCCCGCCGGACGCGGGTTCCGGCACCGCCCCCGACCTCGCCGGAGGGCACCCCGCACCCCCGGTCCGCCCCCCGGTATCCCGCACGTCATGTCGCCGTAACCAGTGATTCAGCCGGGCTTGCGAGGCTCGGCCAATGCGACCCCCCGTGCCCGCACCCGCGCCGCCCCCCGCGCAGGGGTCCCGCACGGGTGGCGGACGTACCCCCGACACCCCGCCACCTCCTGTTTCCCCTGTCTCCGACGCGCCTGTTCCGCTCCGTACGCGGAAGAATGGCTCCATGAGCCAGCAGAACGCCCAGGCGCCCGTGGCGCACGCACAGCAGCCCTCCGTCGGGTCACTCGCCGCGCACCGCCCGCACACGGTCGCCGCCACGGGCTCGGACCTGGAGCCCGATCTCGACGCCGACCTCGACGTCTACGACGAGTCGGCGGACGGCGGCCGGCTCCCCCAGGGCCGCTTCCTGGACCGGGAGCGCAGCTGGCTCGCGTTCAACGAACGCGTGCTCGAACTCGCCGAGGACCCGGCCACGCCCCTGCTGGAGCGCGCCAACTTCCTCGCGATCTTCGCCAGCAACCTGGACGAGTTCTTCATGGTCCGGGTCGCCGGCCTCAAGCGCCGCATCGCCACCGGTGTGGCCACCCGCTCCGCTTCCGGGCTCCAGCCCCGCGAGGTGCTGGAGATGATCTGGGCCCGCTCCCGCGAGCTCATGGCCCGGCACGCCGCGTGCTACCACGAGGACGTCGCCCCGGCCCTCGCCGACGAGGGCATCCACCTGGTCCGCTGGAACGAACTCACGGAGAAGGAACAGGCGGGCCTGTTCACCCTCTTCCGGCACCGCATCTTCCCCGTGCTGACCCCGCTGGCGGTCGACCCCGCGCACCCGTTCCCGTACATCTCCGGGCTCTCCCTCAATCTGGCCGTCGTCGTCCGCAACCCGGTCTCCGGGCACCGGCACTTCGCGCGCGTCAAGGTGCCGCCGCTGCTGTCCCGCTTCCTGGAGGCCTCCCCGCAGCGGTACGTACCCGTCGAGGACGTCATCGCGGCGCACCTGGAGGAGCTGTTCCCGGGGATGGAGGTGCTGGAGCACCACGCCTTCCGCCTCACCCGCAACGAGGACCTGGAGGTCGAGGAGGACGACACGGAGAACCTCCTCCAGGCGCTGGAGAAGGAGTTGATGCGGCGTCGGTTCGGGCCGCCGGTGCGGCTGGAGGTCGAGGAGTCCATCGACCGGTACGTACTGGACCTGCTGGTGCGGGAGTTGAAGATCAGTGAGGCCGAGGTGTACCCGCTGCCGGGCCCGCTGGACCTCACCGGACTGTTCGGCATCGCGGCCCTGGACCGGTCCGAGCTGAAGTACCCCAAGTTCATCGCCGGCACCCACCGCGACCTGGCCGAGGTCGAGTCGGCGTCCGCGCCCGACATCTTCGCCGCGCTGCGCGAACGTGACGTGCTGCTGCACCACCCGTACGACTCCTTCTCCACCTCCGTGCAGGCGTTCCTGGAGCAGGCGGCGGGCGACCCGGACGTGCTCGCCATCAAGCAGACCCTGTACCGCACCTCCGGCGACTCCCCCATAGTCGACGCGCTCATCGACGCCGCCGAGTCCGGCAAGCAGGTCCTCGTCCTCGTCGAGCTCAAGGCGCGCTTCGACGAGCAGGCCAACATCAAGTGGGCCCGCAAGCTGGAGGAGGCCGGCTGCCACGTGGTGTACGGGCTGGTCGGGCTGAAGACCCACTGCAAGCTCTCCCTCGTCGTCCGGCAGGAGGGCGAGACGCTGCGCCGCTACTCGCACGTCGGCACCGGCAACTACCACCCCAAGACCGCACGGCTGTACGAGGACCTGGGGCTGCTCACCGCGGACCCGCAGGTCGGCGCGGACCTCTCCGACCTGTTCAACCGGCTCTCCGGCTATTCCCGCCGCGAGACCTACCGCCGGCTGCTCGTCGCCCCCAAGTCGCTGCGGGACGGGCTGGTCTCACGCATCGACAAGGAGGCCCAGCACCACCGCGCGGGCCGCCCCGCCTACGTCCGCATCAAGGTCAACTCGATGGTGGACGAGGCGGTCGTCGACGCCTGCTACCGGGCTTCCCAGGCCGGGGTGCCGGTCGACGTGTGGGTGCGCGGCATCTGCGCGCTGCGCCCGGGGGTGCCGGGGCTGTCGGAGAACATCCGCGTCCGCTCCGTCCTCGGCCGCTTCCTGGAGCACTCCCGGGTCTTCGGCTTCGGCAACGGGGGCGAGCCGGAAGTGTGGTTCGGCAGCGCGGACATGATGCACCGCAATCTCGACCGCCGTATCGAGGCACTGGTACGGGTCACCGACCCGGGCCACCGGGCGGCCCTGAACCGGCTGCTGGAGACCGGCATGTCCGACCTGACGGCTTCCTGGCACCTCGGCCCCGACGGCGAGTGGACCCGCCACGCGATCGACGCGGAGGGCCAGCCGTTGCGGAACGTCCAGGAGATGCTCATAGACGCCCGGAGGCGCCGGCGTGGCAAAGCGACACCCTGACCCGACGCTCCCGAACACCCCGCCGGCCAGGCCGGGCCTCCCGGCCCCGGCCGGTGCGACGGTTCCACCGACGCCCACGGGCCCGTCGACCTCGACGGCGCCCAAGGGCCCCTCGGCCTCCGCGGGCCCGACGGCACCGACGGCGTCGGCCGACGGCGTGCCGGTGCCCGCGCCGGACGCCGCCCCCCGGGGCGTACCGGACCGGCGGGGACCCGGCGCCGGACGTCCGGACGGGTCCCTCCCCGTCGCCGCGGACGCGCTCGCCGCGTATCTGCGGGCCCGGGCGACCGAGTTCCTCCGCTCGCTGCGGGCACACCGGGAGAGCGGGGGCGGCTCCCCCGAGGAGTCCGCGGAGGCGGTACGGGCGCTGCGGCGCTCGGCGCGGCGGATCAGCGGGACGCTGCACACCTTCCGGCCGCTGCTGGACGCCGACTGGTCGGAGAGCCTGCGCCCCGAGCTGGCCTGGCTCTCCGGCACCCTCGCCCACGAGCACGCCTACGCCTCCCGCCTGGAGCGCCTGCTGCTCGCCCTGCACCGGCTGTCCGGCGCGGTGCCGGTCCCGGCCCCCGCCGGGGTGGGGGCGCGCACGGGCGGGGCGGAGGCGCCGGCCGACCCCGACCGCACCGGCCTCACCGTCGGCGCGGCGAAGGCGGGCGCCCTGCTGGACCGCCGGCTCACCCTCGCCCGCACCCGCGCCCACACCACCGCCCTGCAGGCTCTCGGCTCGGGGCGCTTCCACGCCGTCGCCGACCGGGTCGCTCTGCTGGCCGGCGAGGTCCCGCTGTCCCCCGCCGCGACCGGCGCCGACCTGCGTCTCCTGGCCGCCTCGGCCGAGGAGCGGCTCACCGACGCGGTCGCCGCGCTGCCCCTGGTGACGGCCGGCCACCCCTACAACGCGGCGGCCCTCGTCCACGGTCTCGCCCCGGAGACCGCCCCGCAGCCGCAGGACGCCCCCTGGCACCAGGTACGGCTCCTGCTGCGGCTGCACCGCTACGCGCGGGAGGTCCTGACCGGCGCCCCCACCGACGCGCGGCTGCGGGCGGCCGGCCAGGCCCTGACCCGCCACCGCGACGCCTCCGAGGCCGCCGCGGCGGCGGCCGCCGCCGCCCGCACCCCGCGCATCGCCCCGGCGACGGCCTACGCCCTCGGCGTCCTCCACGCCGACCAACGCCACGAGGTCGAAGCCGCCCGCTTCGCCTTCCACCACACCTGGCAACGCCAGGGTGTATAGGGGGCGCTGTACAAGGGGGCGCCGTACAGGTGAGCGCCCCTTGGAAAGGCGCCCCGCCAGGGGCGCCTCTCAAGGGGCGCGGGACTGTATCGATCTGCGGCTCCGCCGCGCGGGCGCGACCAGCCACACCCCACCCGCACCCGCCAACGCCCCATGAACCCCCTCCCCGGAAGGCGCCCTACGGGGCGGGGGCCGAAGCCCCCGCCCCGCCCGCAGGGGTTCACCCCCCGTTAACCCTCACCCATCGCCCCCTTCACCTGTTCTGCCTAATTTCGGCTTCACCCGGTGCGAAGCGCCCAGGCAACACCGCTCCCGCACCGACGATCACAAGCCGGCCCCACCTGGCCCGGACCATGACGTCGCACGCCGCCCCCACCGGCGGTCTCTGGAAGGAACTCCCGAAAGTGAAGCTTCAGCGCAAGAATCGGCTGCGCGCCCTCTCCCTCGGTGTTGTCGCCGTCTCCGGCGCCCTGGCCCTGACGGCGTGCGGCTCCGACGACACGGGCTCCACCGGCAACGGCGACGCTTCGTCCGCCGCCAACGCGAGCAGCATCAAGTGCGACGACGCCAAGGGCCAGCTCCAGGCGTCCGGCTCGTCCGCGCAGAAGAACGCGGTCGACGCCTGGGTGAAGCAGTACATCCAGGCCTGCAAGGGCGTGCAGATCAACTACAACCCGAGCGGCTCGGGCGCAGGCGTCACCGCCTTCCTCGGCGGCCAGACCGCGTTCGCCGGCTCGGACTCCGCGCTGAAGCCGGAGGAGGTCGCCTCCTCCAAGAAGGTGTGCTCCGGCGGCCAGGCCGTGGACCTCCCGATGGTCGGCGGCCCGATCGCGGTCGGCTACAACGTCCCCGGTGTGGACAACCTGGTCCTGGACGCCCCGACGCTCGCCAAGATCTTCGACAGCAAGATCACCAAGTGGGACGACGCGGCGATCAAGAAGCTGAACCCCGACGCGAAGCTTCCGTCCACGAAGATCCAGGCCTTCCACCGCTCGGACGAGTCCGGCACCACGGACAACTTCACCAAGTACCTGATCGCCGCCGCGCCGGACGACTGGAAGTACGAGGGCGGCAAGGCCTGGCAGGCCAAGGGCGGCCAGTCCGCGCAGGGCTCCTCCGGTCTGGCCCAGCAGGTGAAGCAGACCGAGGGCGCGATCTCCTACTTCGAGCTCTCCTACGCCGGTGACGGCATCAACGCCGTCAAGCTGAAGACGGACGCCCCCGACCCGGTCGAGGCCACCGTCGACAACGCCACCAAGGCCATCGGCGCCGCGAAGATCACCGGCACCGGCAAGGACCTGGCGCTGCAGATGAACTACAAGCCCACCGAGGCCGGCGCCTACCCGCTCACCCTGGTGACGTACGAGATCGTCTGCGACAAGGGCAACAAGTCGGACACGCTCGCCACGACCAAGTCCTTCCTGACCTACATCGCGTCCGAGGACGGTCAGAAGCAGCTGGCCGACGCCAAGTACGCGCCGATCCCCGACGAGATCATCACCAAGGTCCGCGACACCATCTCGAGCCTGAGCTGAGCCGACCTGAGCGTGCGGTCCGCCCCGGCCCCCGGGTCGTCGGGGGCGGACCGTGCCGTCCGGTGCACCGCCGCCCGGAACCGCCGCCCGTGACGGTTCCGCAGACCGGAGATCCTCATGGACACCACCACCCAGAACACCGAGCAGCCCGAACAGCCGGGCGACGCCGAGCAGCCCCCACCGACCACACCCGCCCCGGCACCCGCGACCGCCGAGGAGAAGCGCGCGAGCCGCGGCGCCACCCGCCCCGGTGACCGCGTCTTCCTCGGCCTGTCCCGCGGTTCCGGCATCTTCCTGCTGGTGATCATGGCCGCGATCGCGGCCTTCCTCGCCTACCGCGCGTCCATAGCCATCAGCAAGGACCACGGCAACTTCCTCACCACCCTCGAGTGGAACACCAACGTCGACCCGCCGGTCTTCGGCATCGCGGTCCTGGCCTTCGGCACGGTGGTCTCGTCGATCATCGCGATGGCCCTCGCGGTCCCGGTCGCGGTCGGCATCGCGCTGTTCATCACCCATTACTCCCCGCGCAAGCTGGGCGGCACCCTCGCCTACGTCATCGACCTGCTGGCCGCGGTGCCGTCCATCGTCTACGGCCTGTGGGGCGCCCTCGTCCTGGTGCCGCACCTGGAGGGCCTGTTCGGCTGGCTGGACAAGTACTTCGGTTGGACCGGGATCTTCGAGTGGCAGCAGGGCGCCCCGCGCTCGCTGCTGACGGTCGGCATCCTGCTGGCCATCATGATCCTCCCGGTGATCACCAACGTCAGCCGTGAGGTCTTCCGCCAGGTCCCGCGGATGCACGAGGAGGCGGCCCTGGCGCTCGGCGCCACCCGCTGGGAGGTCATCCGCATGTCGGTGCTGCCCTTCGGCCGCTCCGGCGTGATCTCCGCCTCGATGCTCGGCCTCGGCCGCGCGCTCGGCGAGACGATGGCCGTCGCCACGGTCCTCTCCCCGACCTTCAAGATCAACGCCAGCCTTCTCGACCCGGGCGGCGGCACCTTCGCGCAGAACATCGCGAGCAAGTTCGGCGAGGCCACCGACACCGGCCGGGACGCCCTGATCGCCTCCGGCCTGGTCCTCTTCGTCATCACCCTGCTGGTCAACGGCGCGGCCCGCATGATCATCGCCCGCCGCAAGGAGTACTCGGGGGCCAACGCATGAGCACCGCACCTGTCACCGCCGCCGCGCCCCGCACGCTGCGCGGCGCCCGGCTCCCGAAGTGGTCCCCGTGGGCCATCGCCGCCGGCGCGGTCGTCGTCGCCGTCGTCCTCGGCCTCGTCGCGGACATGGACAATCCGGCGCAGCTCGGCCTGATCGCGGCCATTCTGTTCGTCCTCGGCACCTACGGCATCGCCACCCGCGTGGAGGGCCGCCGCCAGGCCAAGGACCGGGTCGCCACCAGCCTCGTCTGGGTCTGCTTCCTGCTCGCCGTGTTCCCGCTGGCCTCGCTGCTGTGGGAGACCGTCCGGCAGGGCGTGAAGGATCTCGACTTCTACTTCCTGTCCCACTCCATGGGCGTGGTCGCCGACACCGAGGCCGGCGGCGGCATCTACCACGCCATCCTCGGCACCCTGGAGCAGGTCGGCCTCGCCACCGTCGTCGCCGTGCCGGTGGGCGTGCTCACCGCCGTCTACCTGGTGGAGTACGGGCGCGGCAAGCTCGCCCAGGCCGTCACCTTCTTCGTCGACGTCATGACCGGCATCCCGTCGATCGTCGCCGGCCTGTTCGTCCTCAGCTTCTGGATCCTCATCCTCGACATGGGCTACTCCGGCTTCGCCGGCTCGCTCGCCCTGGCCATCCTCATGATGCCGATCGTGGTCCGCTCCACGGAGGAGATGCTCAAGCTCGTCCCGAACGAGCTGCGCGAGGCCTCCCTCGCGCTGGGCGTGCCGAAGTGGCGCACCATCCTCAAGGTGGTCCTGCCGACGTCGATCGGCGGCATCACCACCGGCATCATGCTCGCGGTCGCCCGCATCACCGGCGAGACCGCCCCGGTGCTGCTGCTGGTGTGGGGCACGAACTTCATCAACACCAACCCGTTCAAGGACCCGCAGGCGTCGCTGCCGCTGTACATCTACCAGCAGTACGCCAACAGCGCGGGCTACGGCGCGGCCTACGACCGTGCCTGGGCGGCGGCCCTCACCCTCATCGCGATCGTGATGATCCTCAACCTGGTGGCCCGCGGCATCGCCCGCTGGAAGTCCCCCCGCTGACTCCCCGCCCACACGAGACCGGAAGCGAAGTACCAGTCATGGCCAAACGAATCGATGTGAGCGGGCTCACCGCCTTCTACGGCTCCCACAAGGCGATCGAGGACATCTCGATGACCGTCGAACCGCGTTCGGTGACGGCGTTCATCGGCCCCTCGGGCTGCGGCAAGTCCACGTTCCTGCGGACCCTGAACCGGATGCACGAGGTCACCCCCGGCGGCCGGGTCGAGGGCAAGGTGCTGCTCGACGACGAGGACCTGTACGGCGCCGGGATCGACCCGGTGGCGGTACGGCGCGACGTCGGCATGGTGTTCCAGCGCCCGAACCCCTTCCCCACCATGTCGATCTTCGACAACGTGGCGGCGGGCCTGCGGCTCAACGGCAAGTACAAGAAGTCCGAGCTCGGCGACGTCGTCGAGAAGTCCCTGAAGGGCGCCAACCTCTGGAACGAGGTCAAGGACCGTCTGAACCGGCCGGGCTCCGGCCTCTCCGGCGGCCAGCAGCAGCGTCTGTGCATCGCGCGCGCGATCGCGGTCGAACCGGACGTGCTGCTGATGGACGAGCCCTGCTCCGCCCTCGACCCCATCTCCACCCTCGCGATCGAGGACCTGATCAGCGAGCTGAAGGAACGCTTCACGATCGTCATCGTGACGCACAACATGCAGCAGGCGGCCCGCGTCTCGGACCGTACGGCGTTCTTCAACCTCGCGGCGGTCGGCCAGCCCGGCCGGCTCATCGAGATCGACGACACGGAGCGGATCTTCTCCAACCCGTCGGTCCAGGCGACGGAGGACTACATCTCCGGCCGCTTCGGCTGATCCCCCGAACCCTCGCGGTGCTGCATGGCGGTGCCACCGCGAGCCAGGGCCCGCCCCCCACCGGGGGACGGGCCCTTTCAGCCTTGGGGGGCACCCCGAAAGGGGCGCGAGGGAAAGGGGGCGCGGGGAACCGCGCAAAAAAAGGGGCGCGGGGAACTGCGCGACCAGCCACGTCCCACCCGCACCCACCCACAACCCATCCCGCCCTCCCCCCAGGGTCCAAGGGGCGCAGCCCCTTGAAGGGACGGGAAGGGCAAGGGCGGCGGGGGCGAAAAACCACCCCCCACCCAGCGGAGCGCTACAGCACCACCACGTCAACCACCCAATAACTCACCGCGGCGACAACCCCCGCCGCCGGCATCGTGATGAACCACCCCAGCACGATGTTCTTCGCGACCCCCCACCGCACCGCGTTCACCCGCCGCGTGGCCCCCACACCCATGATCGCCGAAGTGATCACATGCGTCGTGGAGATCGGCGCCTTGAACAGGAACGCCGTCGTGAACATGATCGACGCCCCCGTCGTCTCCGCCGCGAACCCCTGCGGCGGATCCAGCTCGATGATCTTCCGCCCCAGCGTCCGCATGATGCGCCAGCCACCCGCGTACGTGCCGAGCGACAGCATCACCGCGCACACGAGTTTGACCCACACCGGGATCGCGTCGCCGTAGTCCTCGACGTCCGCGATGACCAGCGCCATCATCACGATGCCCATGGTCTTCTGCGCGTCCTGCAGACCGTGCCCGAGCGCCATGCCCGCCGCCGAGACCGTCTGGGCGATCCGGAAACCGCGCTTGGCCTTGTGCGGGTTGGCCCGCCGGAAGATCCACATGATCGCGGTCATCACCAGGTATCCGACGATCAGACCGACCACCGGCGACAGGAACATCGGAATGACGATCTTGTCGAGCACCCCGTTCCAGTAAACCTTGATCCCACCGGCCAGCGCCGCGCCGACCATGCCGCCGAACAGCGCGTGCGAGGACGATGAGGGCAGGCCGTAGTACCAGGTCACGAGGTTCCAGAAGATCGCGCCGACGAGCGCGGCGAAGAGGATACCCATCCCCTTGGAGCCCTCGGGCGTGTTGATCAGTCCCTCACTGACCGTCTTGGCGACCCCGGATCCGAGGAACGCGCCGGCGAGGTTCATCACGGCGGCCATCGCCAGCGCGGCACGCGGGGTCAGCGCCCGTGTCGACACGGAGGTGGCGATCGCGTTGGCCGAGTCGTGGAAACCATTGGTGTACGTGAAGAAGAGCGCGACCGCGACGGTCACGATCAGAGCGAAGGTGTCCATGGACGCGCCTCAGGACTCCTTGACCGCGATGGTCTCCACGGTGTTCGCCACGTGCTCGAAGGCGTCGGCCGCCTCTTCCAGGACGTCCACGATCTGCTTCAGCTTGAGCACCTCGATGGCCTCGTACTTGCCGTTGAAGAGCATGGCGAGCAGCTTGCGGTGGATTTGGTCGGCCTGGTTCTCCAGGCGGTTGACCTCGATCCAGTACTCGGTGAGGTTGTCCATGGTCCGCAGGTTCGGCATGGCCTCGGCGGTCAGTTCGGCCGCCCGCGCCAGCACCTCGATCTGCTGTTCGACGCCCTTGGGCAGTTCCTCCACGTTGTAGAGAACGACCAGGTCGACGGCCTCCTCCATGAAGTCCATGATGTCGTCCAGCGACGACGCGAGGTTGTAGATGTCCTCACGGTCGAAGGGCGTGATGAACGAGGAGTTCAGCTGGTGGAAGATCGCGTGCGTCGCGTCGTCACCGGCGTGTTCCGCGGCCCGCATACGCTCTGCGATCTCGGCCCGGGCGGAGGTGTCCGCCCCGAGCAGTTCCATGAGGAGCTTGGAGCCCGTGACGATGTTGTCCGCGGACGCGGCGAACATGTCGTAGAAGCTCGTCTCCCTGGGGGTCAGACGAAAGCGCACGTGGGGTCCTCGGGATGCTTCGGTTTCGGTCAGGCTGATGCTAGGCGCATCATCCGGCCACGGCTAACGGGCCGCCCCCAGTGTCGCCCATCGAACAAGGTGTTCGGCACCGGGGCGGGTCCTCGAGTACGGCCGGGCGTACCGGCAGGGCATCCCCTACCCCGCGAAGTCCACTACCATATACGGGTGGGGGGTATGCCCGCATCGCACCCGAAACGCCCGACACCCGGCATCCGATGCCCGGCACCCCCGACTCGACCGTCCCCGACCGCCCCCATCGCTCGCCGTTCCGCGCTTCCCAGGAGGACGCCATGACGACCCCGCCCCCCGAGGCCGGCCCGGCCGCACCCTCCACGACGATGCCGGACACGACGCCTTCGGGCGCGACGATTCCGGACACCACGGCACCGGCCGCGGTCGCGGCCCCGCTCACGGACCACGACCGCGGCATCCACGGCTACCACAAGCAGAGGGAAGAGCACCTCAAGCGGCTGCGCCGCATCGAGGGCCAGGTCAGAGGCCTGCAACGGATGGTCGACGAGGACGTCTACTGCATCGACATACTCACCCAGGTGTCCGCCTCGACGAAGGCCCTGCAGTCCTTCGCGCTCCAGCTCCTGGAGGAGCACCTGCGCCACTGCGTCGCGGACGCGGCCCGCAAGGGCGGTGACGAAATCGACACGAGGGTGGAAGAAGCCACGAAGGCGATCGCACGCCTCCTGCGCACATAGCGCACATAGCGCACATGACACGCATGTCGCACACGGCGCACACGGCGCACACCGTCGACGGAGCGGAGACGGAGACGGAGACCCGCTCCCGTCAGTCCGTGCTCTCCTCGCCCACCCGCAGCACCTGATCGATGCTCTCCAGGGGCAACCGCTCCCCGCTCGCCGCGGACGCCGCGATGATCAGCTCACCGCACAGCTCGATCTCGGCAAGAGCCACGTGGTCCTGAACCGCCATCCCACCGACCGGAGCCACGCGCATCACCTCTTCCTGCCGTCACCGACCTCCAAGAGTAGGGAGCGGCACACGTCCCGCGCATGGCACGGAAGGGCTAGTTCTCGCGCTCACCCCCGTGGCGCCAGTCACTTTTCGGCAATTTTCCCGTCGTAGATGTCGGCCCCCGGGGGCAGCCGGACATCGACGTCCACTCCGAAGTCGTACAGCAGGGCCGTCGACGCGACGGCCACCGGGTCCTTGGACTGCCCGCCCACGAAGCTGAACCGGTGCCGGATCTTGCGGACGCGTCCCTCGTCGTCGAGGTACACGTCGAACGGCACCTCGGCGGTGGCGAACCCCTTGGCCGCCGCCGTGAACGGCCCCCGGTCCACCCCGGAGGCGTCGCGCGCCGCGAGCGCGAGGTCGGCGGTTCCCCGGTAGTGCCGCACCGGGGTGCCGGCGACCTCGGTCCGCCCGACGTACGTCGCCGTGCGCGCCCCGCGCAGCACCTCGGCCGCGGCGTAGGGATCGGTGACGCCACCGGTGACGAGGTTGCCGTCGGACAGGGTGCCGATGTCGACCCGTACCCATTTGTCGGCGGGCACCCCGGCCCCGCGGTTCTTCATGAACAGGGCCCCGGGTGCGAGGAGTTCGGTGATGGGCCGGTGCTCGCGTGCGCCCGCGGGGTCCTCCGGGAGCAGCACCTTCAGCCGCCCGAGCCGCTCGCGGTAGTCGTAGACGCCGGCGCCCCGGATGGTGACGCGGGTGCCGCCGGTGGCCATCTCCATGGAGGTCTGCGCCCTGGAGGTGCCGGCCCGCGCGAGCCGGTCGGCGGCCCTGTGCAGCACGGAGACCGTGTCACCGCCGGAGCCCGCCTCCGCCGCCCCGGCGCGCTTGCCCGAGCAGCCGCCCGCGCAGGCCACCACGGCAGCTGCCAGGACGACCGCCGTGCTCGTCCGCCAGTGCCGCCGCGCCACCATCGCCGTTACCCCCAGCCGGGTCGGTCCCGTCCCTCCAGTCGCCCGGTTAACGAGAGCCGCGGATACCCGTCACGCGCCGGAGGAATCCGGTCTCCCTGTGGGTAGCGTGTTGACGTGCCGGAAGAGATTCACGAACCGCCCTCGCCCTCGCTCCACCGCACGACGACGGTCGAGCAGGGCCGCTTCTGCGCGGCCCACTGCACCTGCGGCTGGCGCGGCCCCGCGCGCAGGGCGAGAAGCCTGGCGAGAACGGACGCGGAGAACCACAGCGCCGGGTGAGCGGCGACGGAGACGACGGACCGGCGGACCGGCGGACGCGACGGGAACAGCGGGAGCGACGCGAGCAGCTGGGGCGACGGCGACGGCGAAGCGCCTCCTACGCGGCCAGGTCCCGTTCCCCCGCGACCTCGGCCGACGCGTCGGAGACGATGCCCGCCCGCCGCCGGTCCCGTACCAGCCATCCCAGCCGGGGCGACTTCTCCACCGCTCGCACCACCGGCGTCAGCAGGGCCATCGCCACCGGCGACAGCAGCAGCGCCACCGCCGTGCCGAGCGCGAATCCGCCCACGACGTCGGTCGGGTAGTGCACCCCCATGTAGACCCGGCAGAACCCTTCCAGCAGCGCCAGCCCGATCCCGATGAGCCCGAAGCGCCGGTTGGCGACGAACAGCCCGACCGCGACGGCCATGGTGAGCGTCGCGTGGTCGCTCACGAAGGAGAAGTCGTCCTTGCCGTCGACGAGCACCTCGAGGCCGTCGTGGTCGACGAACGGCCGGGGCCGCTCCACGAATCCCCGGATCGGCACGTTCACCAGCACCGCGATCCCCGCCGCGAGCGGCGCCCACACGAGTGCGGCCACGGAGGACGCGGCGTTCTCACCGCCCCGTCGGCGCACGCCCCACCAGCACCAGAGCACCAGCAGCACCATGGCGAACAGCAGCCCGTACTCCCCGATGAACTCCATCACCCGGTCGAACCCGTGCGGGGCGTCCTTGGCCAGGCCGTTGATGTCGTACAGCAGTTCGACGTCGGGGTTCGTCCCGGAGGATTCGGCGAGTCCAGCCATCGTGCAGCGGCCCCTTCGTCGTCATTGCCAGTCTCATCGGTGCGGTTCCGCCGTGCGTGCGCCTGCGCACACGTACACGCGTCGCCGCGGTTCCACCCCCGTGGTCGTAGAACCGGCCGGGCCGTCTCCGTGACTCCGCTCGTGGGCGGCGGGATTCGCACGGGATGGTTGCCGCTGTCTACGTCAACAGGAACGCACACCGTCCTTCGGAACGTTCCACGTTCCACTGAATGATCACGCAGACGTTATCGAAGAGAAATGCGTCGCCGCAGCTCAGGCAATGCGTAAGGGGGACGCTATCAAGCCAGATGGCCCCCGTGCGTCCCCCGTCCGGGTAGCGGCCGTATGCCCTCCGAGATGCTGTTTCACACCGAGCTGGGGAGCGCTTTCGCGCCATCTTCGGTGACCCTGGTGGCGCCGAAGTAGTCAGGGGTGTCCATCGGGTCAAACCGGATGACCGCCCCGGTTTTCGGCGCGTCGATCATGTATCCGCCGCCGACGTAGATGCCGACGTGGTGGATGGCCCGGGAGTTGGTCGGATCGTTGGAGAAGAACACGAGGTCACCGGGACGGAGTTCGCTCCGCTTGGGGTGCGGCCCGGCGTTGTACTGGTCGTTGGCGACGCGCGGCAGGGTGATGCCGACCTTGGCGTACGCGGCCTTGGTCAGCCCCGAGCAGTCGAACCGCCCACCTTCCGCGGCCGTTCCGTTCCCGCCCCACAGATACGGCGTCCCGAGCTTGGACTGCGCGTAGTTGATGGCCGCCGCGGCCTGCTCGCTGGGCTCCACCGTCGTCACGGGCGCGGCGAAGCTCTCGGCGAGCGTGGTGATCGTCTTGACGTAGTTCCGCGTCTCGGAGTACGGCGGCACGCCGTTGTAGCGGAGCACGGCGTCGGGGCCCGCGTTGTACGCGGCGAGCATGTTCTGGGTGGGGTCGCCGGAGGCGCTCTTGACGTACTCGGCGAGCTTGCAGTCGTAGGCGGCGGCGGAGGGGATCGCGTCGGCGGGGTCCCAGACGTCGCGCCGGCCGTCCCCGTTGCCGTCGACACCGTGGGTGGCCCAGGTGCTGGGGATGAACTGGGCTATCCCCTCGGCCGCCGCCGCGCTCCGCGCCTTCGGGTTGAACCCGCTCTCCTGGTAGAGCTGAGAGGCGAGCAGCGCCGGGTTGAGGGCGGCGCAGGTGTTGCCGTACTTCTGTACGAGGTCCTGGTACGCACCCGGTACGGCACCCTTCGCGAGCGCCACGGCACCGCCACCGACGCCGTTGGCCATGTTCCCGGCGACCATGTAGACCCCGACGACGAGCGCCATCACGAAGCCGAGGCCACCGCCTGCGGCAACGGTGACCCAGATCCATGTCCTACGCACCGTCAACCGCCCCTCGCCGGTCGGGAGTCCACCGCCCGTCAGTTTAGAGGCGGGAAGGCGCCGAGGGAATGATCACAATTGCGCCATGGCGGTGCGGTACAGCCGCCACGCGTCCTCCCCAACGACGACGCTGTACGACACGTCCGCGGTGGCACCGCCCTCCTCATGGCCACCGATGACGCCGACGACCTCCCCGGCCCGGTCCACCCAGGGGCTGCCGCTGGTACCGCCGGTGAAGCCGGGGCAGTCGACGCGCTGCTGGGTGAGGCCGAGAGCGACGGGCCGGGCGGTACAGGCGATCGGGGTCTCGCGGGCATCGGGATACCCGACGACGGTGACGACGCCGACGCCGATGCCGATGCCTATGCCGTCGCTGCCGCCGCCCCTCCCGTCGTGCGGTGGCCCGGTGGGAAAGGCGCCGGCCCCGACCACGTCCTCCACACCCCGGCCGCCGCCGTCCTCGCCGTCCTCGGCGTCCTGGGTGTCCAGCACGGCGAAGGCGAGGTCGTGGTCCTCGTCCGCGCCCTCGGCCCACGCGTCGTCGTAGAGGACGTTCCGCACCTTCCACACCCCGTAGGGCGCCGCACCGTCCCGGTACCCCGGCGCGAACCACAGCGGCCCGCCGCCGTCCACGCAGTGCGCGGCGGTGACGATCAGGTCGTGGCGGGGGCTGTGCACGACGGAGGCGGTACAGAAATGCCGGCCGCCACCGCCACCGCCACCGCTGTCGCCGTCGTCGTCGCCGTCGCCGTCGAGGAGGACGCCGACGCGTGCGGTGCGCGGCGACGGCGGGGCGGTGCGGGTCACCCCGAGGGGCGGGCGCCCGGTCCCCTCGTCGGCGGAGGCCACGCTGACGCACGTGCCGGTGAGCAGCACCGCACAGCCGAGCAGCAGGTGCCGCGACCAGGAGCGGCGAGGGCGGCGGCCGTGGTGACGAGGGCCGCCACCCGGCGCGCGTCGGGGGCGCTTCATGTCAGCCGGGGAGTACCCCCGGGCCCGTCGGTCACACGCGGCACTCGGCCCACAGCAGCTTGCCGCCGTGCGAGGAGCCGAGCTCGCGGAGGGTGTAGCCGCCGTAGTCGTCGGCGCACGCCCGTACGAGGTGGAGGCCGCGCCCCGACTCCGCGCACGGGTCCGCCGCTCCCGGCGGCACGCCCGCGCCCCGTCCGCCGAAGCCGGGCGGCAGGGCGGAACTCCGGTCCCACACCCCGACCCGCAACCGCCCGCGCATGCCGTCGAACCGGATGCGCAGGGCGTACTCCCCCTTCGTGTGCGTCTGCGCGTTGGCGAGCAACTCGGCGGCCAGCAGCTCGGCGGTCGGGGTGTGCGGCTCCAGCCCGTAACTGCCCAGCACCCGCCGCAGCGTGCTGCGCCCGATCCCGGGCGCCCTTGGATCATGCGGAAGATGGAGGGTGTAGGCCCAGGACGGCGCTACGGTTGCCATGCAGGACTCCGATCACTGAGGGGAGTGGGAGGGGTGCGGAGGGTTCCCCGCGCACGGCATGACGGTAGCGGCAACCTCTAAGTTATTAGACCTAAAAGCCCAAAGGGCTTTAGCTTTCATGCATGTGAGTGACACGTGGGAGCCGGAGGGGACGAACGTTGACCATGAGAAGCACACCCACCGTGCGTCAACTGCGGTTGGGCGCCGAACTGCGCAAGCTCCGGGAGCGCGCCGGCCTCACCTCCACGCAGGCCGCCCAGCTCCTGGGCATCAAGCAGAACCAGGTCAGCAACATGGAGGCCGCGCGGCACGGGGTGAGCCCCGACCGCCTGCGCACCATCGCCTGCCACTACGACTGCTCGGACAAGGCCCTCGTCGAGGCTCTCGCCACGATGACCCCCGACCGCAGGCGCGGCTGGTGGGAGGAGTACCGCGAGATCCTCCCCACCGGGATGCTGAACCTGGCGGAACTGGAGCACTACGCCACGCGCCTGCGCACCGCCGTCACGGTGCACGTCCCCGGCCTCTTCCAGACGACGGAGTACGCCCGGGAGATCTTCCGTCAGGCGGTGCCGGAGCTGCCGCCGCCGGACGTGGAGCACCGGGTCTCGTTCCGGGTCAAGCGTCAGGGCATCCTCTTCCGCGACGACCCGACCCCGCACCAGGTGATCATCCACGAGGCCGCCCTGCGCATGCGGTTCGGCGGCGCCGACATCAGCCGGGCGCAGCTCAAGCACCTGCTGGACATGAACGAGCGCGACCACATCCGCATCCAGGTCATCCCCTTCGACGCGAACACCTTCCCCGGCTCGGGCCAGTCGATCTACTACGCCGAGGGACCCGTGCCACAACTCGACACCGTCAACCTCGACCAGTCGCACGGCCCGGTCTTCCTCGACGCCGAGGCACAGCTGAACAAGTACCGCGTACTGCTCGACCGGATGGAGGCCGCGGCCCTCACGCGGGAGCAGTCGTCGACGTTCATCCACACCATCCTCAAGACCCTGTGAAGGAGCCCGGAATGCCGATACCGACCTGGCAGAAGTCCTCGTACTGCCCGGAGGGCAACTCCTGCGTGCACGTTGCCGCCGTGGACCCCGCCGGGGTCGTCCTCGTGACCGAGAGCGGGGACCCCGCGGGAACCGTCGTCGCCGCACCCGGCGCCGCCTTCGGCGCCCTCCTGCGGACCCTGAAGTCGAGGGAGAAAACGGATGTCTGACGTACCCTCCGGCCTGGTCTGGGAGCGGGCCGCGCCGCCGGACGACCCCGGGCCCGGGCCCTGGATCGAGATCGCGTACGGCGAGGGATACGCGGAGGGCGACCCCGAGGCCCCCGTCTACCTCCGCGAGACCAGCGCCCCGGACACCGTCGTCACGACGAACCGCCGCAAGTGGGAGGCGTTCGTACTCGGCGTCCAGGCGGGCGAGTTCGACCACTTCGTGGAGGGAGTGGAGGGCGTGGAGGGGCCATAGGGGCCGCACGTCCGGACGACGGTGACGTCAGGACCGTGGGCGAGACGACCGACGGCCCTGACGTCACGAACCGAACCCCGAGTCCGGCTCTACTGGGGCTTGAAGGAACGGATCTGGTAGCTGCCCTGGAGGTTGCCGCCCGCCTGGGACGGGGTGGAGCCGACGCGGCCGTGGTAGTTCGTGCGCGTGTAGTACTGCACGCGGTGCCCGGTGTTGTTCCTCACCGAACGCACGTTGCTCCCACGCTGGATGAAGGAACAGTCGTCGGCGGTGTTGGCCTTCCTGGCCTGCGACCACTGACAGCGGGTGCCCCCGCCGTTCCAGTCGCTGTAGATGCAGAAGTATCCGGGGGTGCAGCGGTAGGCGGCCCGGCTGCCGGAGGCGCCTGGGGCCGCGGACGCGGTGGGTACGGCGCCGAGGGCGGCGACCAGGGCCACCGCGGCCACGGCGAACGAGCGGATACGGGTGCGACGCATGGCACAGCTCCTGTTCCTCGTCGCCGGCGGGAGCGGTCACGCCGCTCCGGACCGGCTGAGCAGAACCGTTCGAGAGCAGGCAGAGGCACGGCGCGCCGAGGGCACGGGTGGTCGGCCTGCGGGACGCCGTCAGTATGGTTCGCATCCATACGTCCGCTTGGCGCGTTCTCCTGCCGATTCACCCGATTGCCGGAGCGCCAGAGCGTGTGCGGTGTGGTAGGCCCGCTACCCGGTGCGCCGTTGTGCGCGCGGCGGAAGTCAGCGCTCGTGGGAGGGCCGCGGCGGGCCCGGCCGCCGCGTCGCGTCCTCGGTGAAGCGGGCCGCGTCGGCCGCCGTGATCTCGACGTGGTCGACCTCGTTGTGGCCGAGACCGACCAGCCGCAGGTACTCCGTGGGCTCCCGGCGGAGGTCGCGCGTGAACGCTCGCCGAACGTCGCGTCGTCGTCGGTGCGCCGCCGGACGAGGCCACGCGGACGTTCGCGTGGCCGTCCTTCTTCGACCTCGGCGTAAGAGGTGGCGGCGCCCTCGCCGTCGGGCGCGTCCAGGGTGGAGGGCGTGCGGGTGAGGAGGGGCGGCGAGGCCGGGGCGAGCCTCCACCCGCACCTCGTCCCGTTCGCTCTCGTCCTCGGGCGCGCGCTCGACGCCGGGCGCAACGCGCTCCGCGAGGTCGGAGAAGGGCCACCCCTCCCGCTCCCCGAGCACCTGAGCCCACTCGGCGGCACGCCGCAGATACTCCCGCATCAGCAACGCCCGGGAGTTGGCGTGCACGTACGCGGCGGCATCGTCACCCCAGTCGATTCCGCGCAGCCGCGCCAGAACGGTTCGGCTCGGCTCCAGCTCTTCCGGACGACCCGTTTACTGCGGGATCTTCGCGGGGCCGATCACCCGGTCTGCACCCCGGGCGTCTTCGGGTCGAGGTCGGGCGCCGACAGGGCCTTGTGCTGCGCCTCGGCCGCCATCTCCTCGTCACCGTTGAGATAGGCCGTCGTCGCGTCGACCGCGCCCTGCAGGGACTTGCCCGCCCGGGCCGCGATGAACTTGAGGTCCGTCGTCGCGTGCTCCGCGTACTGCGACAGGGCCAGCGCGACCAGGCCGCCCTGGGCCTTCTCGCCGCCCTGCCCCCCGCCCTCGGCGGAGATCGTGCCGGCGTTGGTCGCCGCGGACGTCAGATGTGTCCCGTACGACTTCGCGTGCTTCTCGATGTTCGACGCCGTCTCGCCGGTCGTCTTCAACACGCTCGAAATGCCCTGCGGCTTCAGATCCCAGCCCGACACGTGCGCACCCCCGTGCTCGTCAGTCCGTCCATGTCCCGTTCCGGCGCCGGGGCCCCTTGCCGTCGTACCGGCCCCGGCGCCGCCGCTCCTGCCTGTCTCTCACACACCGTCGGTGACCGGCCACCGGCCACCGGCCCGGTGTCAGCCGATGTTGTCGACCGCCGACTTGGCCCGCGAGAGCGTCGACTGCGCGGTGCCGTCGTTCTTCTCCAGCGTCGTCTTCACCAGCGTGATGATGTTCTTGACCTCCTGCGAGGCCCGGTTCCACCGCTGCTCCTTGCCGTGGTACTCGTCCGCCACGCCGTCCGCGGTGAAGTCCGACATCGCCGCCTTGACCTGCCGGTCGCGCGCCGCGATGACCTCTTCCAGCCGGCCCACGACCGCCTGGATGTTGATCTGCGTGTCACCCGACGCACCCGTGTCGTACGAGCGACGATCCATTCCCTGCGCCATCACACACCACTCCCCGTGAGAAGAAATTCAGCCCTGCCCGCGCAGCGACCCGTGGCGGGCCCCGAACGCCCCTAGCGGGCGCCGAACCGCGCCCCGTCGAAATTGGCCGCCGACATCTGCTGCTTCGCGTTGTCGCCCTGCTCCTGGTCTCCGGATCCGAAGGCCGACTCCATGCCCGACTGCCCGCCGAGGATCGCCGACAGCGAGGCGTTCAGGTCGGTCGTGATCGAATCGGCCCGCGCCTTGAACCGGTCGAAGGCCACCCGGCCCCCACCGTTGAACTTGCCCTCCAGCGGCTGCGCGGCCTGCACGAGCTGACGGATCAGCGTGCCCAGGTCGTCACCCGACCCGCGCGAGTCCCGCATCAGCGTCTGCAGGGTCTGGGCACCCATGTCGAACTTCATGCGATCGATCCCCCTGACTGTTCCGACTCTCTGCGTCCTGCGTTCGTGCGTTCTTACGTCTGCCTTACGCCTGACTCCCGTACCACTGTTCCCCAGGCAGCTCAACTCGCGCAACCGAGCTACGTAACAGGCTTGCCACAGCAAACACAACAGTCCGCGACACGGGCAACGAAGGAGGCCCGGCCACCCTCCCGTCGGCCACCCGTGCCCCCCGCGCCCCCGCCTCCCCACCCGACCGTCCTCCAACGGCGTTAACCTTCATTCGGACGGGTGATGCACCGCCCCGGCGAACTGCCGAGCCGTCAACCGACGGCACGTCAGTCCCCGGCGGGACGGCGCGCGGGGGTCGCACCGTCGCGCGGCGGCCTCATCCGGGCCGTCGAGGAGGGGCTCGGGTCGCGGCGGCGCACACCGTCGACGTGACGGGGCCTCAGGGGCGTAAAGGGGCTAACGACCGGACCACGGCACAGGTTCCGCCATCATGTCATTGCCCGGCGTAATCCGCCGTGATACACAGAGTGACCATACGATTCCCCGCACGCCGCCCCGAGTCCCCCAGGAGACGCCCGGCGGTCCGGAAGACAAGAGAACAGACGAAACTCGCCAATCAATGACGCCAAGTCGACATACGACAGCGGCATTGTCAGCGAGAATGAGCCTGGCCTCCGTGCGGTAAGACAGAGGTGCACAGGTTCGGAGAACTACCCGACAGGGGCGGTGACTTACATGCTTTTCGCGGCCGAAAAAGGCGACATCAACACCATCATCGGCGGAATCGCCCCAGACTGGGGTCCGTTCGGCAGTCTCGGCAACGAGGCCCGCGTGATGGTCGAGGTCGTCATGGCCGTCGCCATTCTGCTCTGCCTCGCCATCGCCATCTGGGGCGCGGCCAAGCAGCGCATCGGCGCAACGGCCCTGCGCGACACGTTCAGCGCGGAACAGGGCAAGGGCCTGATCGTCGCCGGCCTGACCGGGGTCTTCATCATCGGCTCGCTCGGCACAGTGTTCACGATCGTGTACGGCATGGCCGTCTAGCACGCCGACGGCGGCCGTCCGGCACCCCGTCGGTCCCCGCCGGGCGCACTCCCGGCCCCGTCGACCCGTCCGCCTTTCGCGCCCCACCGGTTGAGGTTCCGCTTACCTGATGTCCAGTCACCATCGAGCCGTCGCACCGCACTCCCCCGAGGGGCAGCGCGGCTACCGTCGTACCCCGGCGCGCTCCGCCGGTACACGGTCGGCGGAACCGGAGCGGGCCGGCGCGAAGTGCTCCGGCACGAGTGCGAGTACCGGCACAAGGGCATGGTCGAGGACGAGGTCGAGGTCGGAGGGGGCGTGGGCGGCATGAGTCCCGGTGACGAGCGCGGATACGGTGACGCCTCCTCACGAGGCGGCGACGGGGGATACGGCGACGGCGGCTACGGAGGCACGGGGCAGACCCGCACACGGCTTCCGGATCGCCCCGGCGACGTCTACGGGGGCGCGCGGCGCGGCCGCGGAGGTGCCTCGCGGAGCATGGTGACGGTCGTCGCCGTCGTCGTCGTGCTGATCGCCGCCATCGCCTTCGCGAACCGCGGGGGCAGCGGAGGCAAAGACGGCGGCTCGTCGTCGGACGGCGCCCGGTCGGGCGGCAAGGCCGCATCGGCCCCGACATCGGCCACGGGCAAACGCCCGGTCGGCACGAGAACCTCCGGCATCCCCACCGGCTACGCCCACGACCAACAGGGCGCGCAGAGCGCGGCGACGAACTACGCCGTGGCGATGGGCGGCACCGGCATGTTCAACAAGGACACCCGGCACGTCATCGTCGACACGGTCTACACGAAGGCGGCCGCGGGCAAGCTCCAGGGCGTCATGGACGACGCGTACTCCCCGAGCTTCCTCGACCGGCTGGGCCTGAAGCCCGACGGCAGCCCACCCTCGGGCAGCACCTTCGTCTCCCGCACCGTGCCCGTGGGCAGCAAGGTCAAGGACTACACGAACGACACCGCCAGCATCTCCGTCTGGTACATGGGCCTCCTCGGCATGGCCGGTGCAGGCTCCACCGACCCCGTGACCTCTTCGTGGTCGACGTGGACCTTCGATCTGCGGTGGACCGACGGGGACTGGAAGATCGTCTCGGACTCGCAGAAGGACGGCCCCACCCCGGTCCCGGGTGACGACAAGGCCGCCGCCTCCGACGAGATCAGCAAGGCCGTCGAGGAGTACGGAGGCTTCACTTATGCCCGGTAAGCACCGCGTACTCAGCCTGGCGGCGGTCGTCACCGCGGTCCAGACCGGCGCCGTCCTGCTGGCCACGCGCGCCTTCGCCGACCCCGGCCCCTCCACCTCCCCGTCGCCCACGGAATCGTCGAGCAAACAGGACTGCGGCGCCATCGTCGGACAGGCCGGCGACTACTGCCAGCGCGGGAACGAGAAGAGCGGCTCCGGCTCCTCCAACTCCCCCGGCGTCAGCGACACCCTCGACCCCCTCTCCTCCCTCGCCCGCGGCTGTGCCGACGCCGCCTCCTGGACCGTCGACAAGCTGTCCGAGGCCGTCAAGGACACCGCCACCGTCGACTTCACCAACACCAAGTTCCTGCAGCAGTACGCCGTCGTCTTCGCCGCCTCCACGATCCTCACCCTTGTGCTGTGGCTGCTCGCCGTCGCCAAGCGCGCCGTCCGCGGCGTGCCGCTCGGCACGGCGATCGGCGAGGCCATCGGGTTCCTGTGGCTGACGGTGCTGGCCTCCGCCTTCACCCCGCTGATCCTCTACACCGTCGTCTCCGCCACCGACGGCGTCACCGACGTCCTCGCCAAGACCACCGGCGACCAGACGGACACCTTCTTCGGCACGTTCTCCGGCGCCCTCGACAAGCAGGAGAACATCGGCGGCGGCCCGATCATGCTGATCGTGGTGTCCCTGGTGTCGATCCTGGCCGCCGGCGTGCTCTGGCTGGAGCTGGTCATCCGCGCCGCCCTGCTCTACGTCGGCGCCCTGCTCGGCACGGTCGTCTACGCCGGCCTCGTCGACAAGAACCTGTGGAGCCACGTACGCCGCTGGGCGGGCATCATGATCGCGGTGATCCTGGTGAAGCCCGTCATCGTCATCGTCCTGGGGCTCGCGGGCGCGCTCTCCTCCGACGACGGCCCGAACTC
The DNA here is from genome assembly GCF_030816915.1 of Streptomyces sp. B3I8. Classification (NCBI taxonomy): domain Bacteria; kingdom Bacillati; phylum Actinomycetota; class Actinomycetes; order Kitasatosporales; family Streptomycetaceae; genus Streptomyces; species Streptomyces sp. B3I8. The sequence goes on from NZ_JAUSYN010000002.1 coordinate 3,299,593, forward strand.
CTTCTCCGCGGTCGTCTCCGGGCTCGCCATCATCCTGCTGGCCATCTTCGCCAGCGCCATGATCTACCGCTTCGTGCCCGGCTTCGGCGACGAGATCGCCGCCGGCCGCAACAACCGCATGATGCAGGGCGCCGAGAACAAGGCCGCGGCCGTCATCAGCTCGCCGGCCACCTTCGTCGCCCAGGGCATCAAGGCCCACAGCACCCGCGCCGACAACGGCGGGGGCGGCGGCTCCGCGTCCGGCGGCGCCCGCCCCTCCAACCCCGCCTCCGGCGGCGTCGCCGCCCACAGCTCTCGTACGGGGAACGCAGGCGGGGGAGCAGTCCCCTCCCCCGCGCCCGCGCCACGCACGAGCCCCGTCAATACGCCACACGCCAGCAACACCCGCAACAGCGGCACCAAGAGCACGGGAGGTGAAGGGCGTTGACGACCGAGTCCCACCTGTCGCACACGATCGCGCCCCGCCGGACGTACCTGATCGGCCGGGCCCGGCCGAACGCGATCATCGGACGCAACCGCGAGACGGGCGAGATCGCCCTGATCGTCGCCGGCGCGTTCCTCGGCATGATGTGCGGGCTCCTCGTCCCCACGCTCTCCCTGCGCATCGTGCTCCTGATGGGCTTCCCGATGCTCGCGCTCGCCGCCGTCTACGTGCCCTACCGGCGCCGCACGTTCTACAAGTGGTTCGAGATCAACCGCAGCTTCAAGCGCACGGTCAAGCGGAACCCCACCTACCGCAGCGTCGCCATGGAGGCCGGCACCCGGCTCGACGGCCGCGAGGTCGAGATCGGTCCGCCGCCCGGCATCGGCCGCATCTCCTGGCTCGCCGCCCCCTTCGGCCCCGACGAGATCGCCGTCCTCCTGCACGCCGACCGGCGCACGGTCACCGCCGCCATCGAGATCGAGGGCCCCGGCGTCGGCCTGCGCGACAGCGAGGACCAGGAAGCCCTCGTCGACCGCTTCGGCACGCTCCTCAAGCACGTGGCCAACGGCGACGGCTTCGTCAGCCGCCTGCAGATGCTCGCCCGCACCCTGCCCGCCGACCCCGACGCCCACGCCAAGGACGTCTCCGTCCGCGGCGACGAGCGCTCCCCGGGCTGGCTGCAGCGCTCGTACGACGAACTGCAGTCCATGGTGTCCACCAGCAGCGAGCAGCACCGCGCCTACCTCGTCGCCTGCATGCACTTCAACCGCGAACTGGCCGCCGAGGCCAACGCGATGGCGCGCGCCGCCCGCACCCAGCACGGCCGGAAGGTGGACCGCGACGCCGGGCTCGCCGTCGTCATGGCCCGCGAGCTCACCGACATCTGCTCGCGCCTCCAGGAGGCCGACATCCGGGTCCGCCAGCCGCTCGGCCAGGGCCGGCTCGCCTCCCTGATCCACTCCATGTACGACCCGGACCACCCCATCGACCACATCCAGGCGATGACCAGGCGCAACGCCTGGCCGGCCGAACTGGACGCCATGGAGCCCACGTTCCTCCAGGCCAAGACCCGCGAGTCCACCACCCGCGAGCCCTGGTGCCACGCCACCGCCTGGGTCAAGGAGTGGCCGATGACCCCGGTCGGCGTGAACTTCCTGGCGCCGCTGCTCGTCCACACCCCGGACGTGATCCGCACCGTCGCCGTCACGATGGACCTCGAACCCACCGAGATCGCCATCGAGCGCATGCTGACCGAGAAGACGAACGACGCCGCCGAGGCCAGCCGCGCCGCCAAGATGAACCGCACCGTCGACCCACGCGACATGGCCGCCGACAACCGCCTCGACCAGCGCGGCGAGGACCTCGCCAGCGGCGCGGCCGGCGTCAACCTGGTCGGCTGGATCACCGTCTCCTCACGCAACCCCGAGGCGCTGGCCCGCGACAAGCGGACCATCCGCGCCTCGGCCGGAAAGTCGTACCTGAAGCTGGAGTGGTGCGACCGCGAGCACCATCGCGCCTTCGTGAACACTCTTCCGTTCGCCACCGGCATCCGAAGGTAGGGCTGCCCCATGCGGGACCCGCTGTCCATCCTCACCGAAGCCTTCACGTCCTTCCTCTTCGGCAAGGTCGAGACCACCCGGCTCCCGGTCCGCACCTCCACGGGCCAGGCCCAGGCCGTCTACCTGCCGACCGCCGCCCCCGGCCTCGGCGACTCCGGTGTGATCATCGGCCGTGAGGTGTACTCCGGGAAGGGGTACATCTACGACCCCTTCCAGCTCTACGGCCAGCAGCTCCCCGCGCCCCACTGGCTGGTCCTCGGGGAGTCCGGCAACGGCAAGTCGGCACTGGAGAAGACGTACGTGCTGCGCCAGCTCCGCTTTCGCGACCGCCAGGTCGTCGTCCTGGACGCCCAGGGCGAGGACGGCGTCGGCGAGTGGAACCTCATCGCCGAGGAGCTCGGCATAACGCCGATCCGCCTCGACCCCACGGCGGCCCTGAACCACGGCATCCGGCTCAACCCGCTGGACCCGTCCATCACCACCACCGGCCAGCTCGCCCTGCTGCGCACCATCATCGAGGTCGCCATGGGCCACGGACTCGACGAGCGCTCCGGCTTCGCCCTGAAGGTCGCCCACGCGTACGTCAACGAGACGGTCGTCGAGCGCCAGCCGGTCCTCACCGACATCGTGGAGCAACTCCGCCACCCGGAGCCCGAGTCGGCGGAGGCGATGAACGTCGCCCTGGACGACGTACGGGCCTGGGGCCTGGACGTCGCGCTGGTCCTGGACCGACTGGTCGACGGCGACCTGCGCGGCATGTTCGACGGCCCCACCACGGTCGGCATCGACCTCGACGCCCCGCTGATCGTCTTCGACCTCTCCCACATCGACCGCAACTCCATCGCCATGCCCATCCTCATGGCGATCGTCGGCGTCTGGCTGGAACACACCTGGATCCGCCCCGACCGGAAGAAGCGCATCTTCCTGGTCGAGGAGGCCTGGCACATCATCAACAGCCCGTTCGTCGCCCAGCTCTTCCAGCGCCTGCTCAAGTTCGGCCGCCGGCTGGGCCTGTCCTTCGTGGCGGTCGTCCACCACCTCTCCGACGTCGTCGACGGCGCGGCGGCCAAGGAGGCCGCCGCCATCCTGAAGATGGCCTCGACCCGTACCGTCTACGCCCAGAAGGCCGACGAGGCACGGGCGACCGGACGCGTGCTCGGCCTGCCCCGCTGGGCGGTGGAGATCATCCCCACGCTGACACCCGGCATCGCGGTCTGGGACGTCAACGGCAACGTCCAGGTCGTCAAGCACCTGATCACCGAGACCGAACGCCCGCTCGTCTTCACCGACCGCGCGATGACCGAGTCCTCCTTCGACCGCCCGGAGGACGACGCCCTGCGCGCCGCCGAACTGGAGGCGGAGGAGCGGGCCGCGGCCTTCATGGAGCACCATCTGGGCGAACTGAGCGGCCTGGACGGGTCCTCGGAGTCGACCGTGGCGTAAAAGAGGGTGAGCAGCGCAGGCTGCGCCGGGCGCGAGCTGGGCGCGGGCATGGGCATGGGTGCGGGAACAGCGGGGAGGCATGGACCCGACATGAGACCGGAGGACCGCGGTCACCAGGCGGGCGGACAGCACGACGACGTAACACCGGGCGGCGGCCGGGGCGGCATCCCGGACGGCCTGCTCATAGGGCTGCTGCTGTTCCTGCTCGGCACGACGCTGCTGGTGTGGACGGCCACGGGCCTGTCCGGCCTGTTCGCCGCCGGCGGCTGGCCGCACGCCGTCACGTTCTCCCGCACCCCGTCGGCGATGCGCCACCTGATGGGGCAGCCGCACGACCTCAGGGGCGCATGGCCGGACACCCCGGCGGACCAGCTCTCGGGATACGGGCTGTTCTGGGGCCTGTTCATCGCCCAGCTCATGATCCTGTTCGTCCTGACGGTGTTCATCATGGGCACGCTGACGAGAGCGCGAGCGGTACGGGCCCGGCGGCGGGCGGCGGCGCAGGGCGCACCTCTGGCACAGGAGCCCGCGCAGGCGGCGCCGACGACGGCGCCCACGGGGCCGGAACCGGCGGCCCCGGTGGTAGCCCTTCCGGTGGCTCCTCCGGTGGCCCCTGCCGCGACTCCTCCCGTGACTACCCCGCCGATCGAGGCCGCGCCGACACCCGGGAGCCCTACGCAGGGCGTACCGTCCCCGCGCCCCGCGGTGGACGACGGGATGCCGACGCGCGCGCAGACGGCCGCCGCGACGGGAAGCGGCGGCTGGGAACACCCCTCCCTCCTCCTCGGCCACGCCGACTCCCGGCGCCCCGCCGCCGTGCAGGCCGTACGGGACGCCGCGGGCCCCGCCGTCGTCCTCACCTCCGACCCCTCACTGTGGGCGGAGACCAAGGACGCCCGCGCCAAGCTGGGCCCCGTCCTCCTCTACGACCCCTCGCACCTGTGCGAGACCCCGGCCCGCCTCCACTGGTCCCCCTCGGCCGGCTGCGAGGACAAGGCGACGGCGCGGGCCCGCGCGGAGGCGCTCCTCGCCCCGGTCCGCCCCACCGCCAGGATCGACCAGGCCCTCGCGGACACCGCCGAGACCCTGTTGCGCTGCTGTCTGCACGCCGCCGCCGTGGACGGCCGCGCCGTCCGCCACCTCCACCGCTGGGCCCAGGGCACCGGCGTCCAGGAGGCCGTACGGGTCCTGCGCACCAGTCCCAAGGCGTCCCCCGGCACGGCGGGCGAACTGGAGGCGACCCTCACCTCGCACCCCGACCGCCGTGACATGGCACAGGAGTTGACGGCTCGCGCACTGTCCTCACTCTTCACCGTCAATATCCGCGAGGCCTGCACTCCCAACCGAAATGACACCCTCGCCTTGGATTCCTTCGTCAACGAAGGGGGAACGCTTTATGTGGTCGGTGAACCCATCGAGGACCCCAGGCAGCGTCCCGGCGCGATGCCCCTGCTGACGGCCCTCGTCTCACACGTGGTCGAGCGCGGCCGCCGCATGGCCGAACGGTCATCTGCCGGTCGCCTCGACCCACCACTTGCCCTCGTCCTGGAGGACGTGGCGGCGGTGGCCCCCCTCCCCCAGCTCCCGGACCTCCTGGACACGGGGGCCGACCGCGGGCTCCCCACCCTGGCCCTGCTCCGCTCCCGGGAACAGCTCCGCTCCCGCTGGCCGCAGTACCGGCTCCCCGTCTAGCCGCTCGTCCCTGAAGTACGGAAGAGGATGTGGCGCCCTGCCGCCGCGGGGCGCCACCGATCGCTCAGTCGCCGGGAAGCAGGACGGTCTTGTCGCCCTCGAACCAGGCGCTGTCGATCGTCAGCCTGCTGATGCGCCAGGTGCTTCCGTCGCGCGTCAGGTCCGCGTCGTAGCGGTTCATCATCAGCGCGTGCCGGGTCCGGTCCGGCCTGGGGCCCTCGTGGGGCAAGTAGTGCTGAGCCATCGCGTAGCAGTTCACGTGGGCGGTGTCGCCGTCCACGGTCGCGCGGATGTTGCTGATCACGTGACTGGTGTCGAGCGGGCCGACCGCCGGGATGAGCGCTCCCACGACCGCGTCCCGCGGCTTGAGCGGAGGGAAGTCGAGACCGATCTTGCCGGTGGCCGGTGTCAGGTCGACCAGGGCGTCCTCGGTCAGGGACGAGGCGAGCAGCTCGGCGTCGCCGTGGTCGAGCCCGGCCGTGTAGCGGTGCAGTGCGTCGGCGATCTCGGCGTGGTCGGTCAGACGCTGCAGTGCGGCCTCGGACATCGGGCTCTCCTCGGGAGGGATGTTGTGGTTCAGGCGGAAGAGGTTGTCCGGGTCGAAGCGCCTCTTGATGCCCCGGAGCCTGCGGTAGTCGGGCGCGTCGTATGCCGCGCTCACGTCCAGTACGCCGGTGTCCTGGGCGGCCATGAAGTTCAGGTAGCGTCCACCGGTCGACCAGGGGCGCATCCGCTGCAGCAGCTCGTCGGCGTAGGCGTTCATCGCGGTGAAGGCGTCAGGCGCCCCGACACCCACGACCCAGAGCGCGAACCGGGCGTCCCGGTGTCCGACGGCGTTGTCCGCGGCGCGGCCCAGCGCGCCGCCGAGGTGACGCAACTCGACGAAGTGCACCGGGCAGTCGGCCGTCGGGCCGGCGGCGGCCAGGATCTCGTCGACGGCGTCGCCGGTCAGCGACCCCAGCATCGCGGTGCGCTCCATGAACGGCGCCGGGTCCGCCGGGTCGTTGTGGATCTGGGCGAAGGACGCGTACGGCATGGGGCCCAGCGTGTCCACGAGGACGGGTGCGGCCGCCCGCAGCGGCGCGACCAGCCGGGCGGCGTCGGCCTCCGGGCCGAGGTAGGAGACGCGGACGTGCACGGCGAACCGGTCGGCGAGGAACGGGGGCACGCCGGGCAGGGCCGGCAGCCGCAGCAGCGCGATCGACGAGCTCAGTTCGTCCGGCGCCCCGGCCGTGACCCGGGCGTAGGCGTGCAGGACGGCCGCCGCGTCGGCGCCGTCGAAGAAGAGTCCGCCCGCCCACAGCTGTTCCACCGGGAACAGGGCGAACTCCATGGCGGTCACGACACCGAAGTTGCTCTTGCCGCCGCGCAGCGCCCAGAACAGGTCGGGTTCCGACGTGGCGTCGACGAAGCGCAACGCACCGTCGGCCGTCACGACCTCCAGGGAGGTGACATGGTCGGCCGCCCAGCCGTGAGCACGGCCCATGGTGGGGCTCAGGCCCCCGCCGAGGGTGTAGCCGACGACTCCGACGAGCGGCGAGGAGCCGTTGAGCGGCGCGAGCCCGTGCGGCGTCGCCGCGTCGATCACGTGCTGCCAGCGGGCACCCGCCGCCACGCGCGCTGTGCGGGACGTGGGGTCGATGCTCACCTGCGCCATGCGGTGCGTGGTGATGAGCACCGCGTCGTCGGCCGCGAGGATCGCCTGGTGACCGGTGGCCATCACGGCGACCGGCAGACCCCGTCGGGCGGCGAAGCGAACGGCGGCTTGCACGTCGGCACTGTCGCGGGCCCCGACGACGACGCGAGGGCGGTGGGTCACGGCGAGGTTGAAGGGCGCGCACTCCGCGGCGAACCCTTCGTCTTCCGGTCCGAACACGGGTCCGGTGATCTGCGCGGCCAGAGCGGCGCGCGTGTGTGAATCGAGCATGCGTGCATTGCATCGAACGCGTGTCGACGTGGCGTCGACGGCGCGTCGACGGGCCGTTTCACCGACGGCCCGCGGCGAGGGTCAGGGCAGTGAGGGCGACACCAGCTCCGCGAGCGCGTCCGGAAGGTCGGTGATCTGATCCACCACCGCGCGCAGATCCTCGTCGCCCACCGTGTCCTTGACGGTCAGACAGTGACGCAGCAACCGGTGCAGCGCTTGCTGGCAGTGCTCGTGCCCGAGCCCGTTCAGAGCCTGACGTCGCGCGAACGCCTTGACGAGTCCGAGGAAGTGGTAGTCGCCGTTCGCGCCGGTCTCCACCACGTGGGCGTCGACGAGGGCTTCCATGACGGCTGTGGCCTCGTTGACCGGCAGGTCCAGCACCGCCGCGGCCATGGCGGCATCCAGCCGGCCGCAGTCGGGAACGGCGGCGAGGTGGAACGCATTGCGGTGGAAGACGTCCATGCGTCCCTGGGCATCACGGAACGGCCTGTCGACAATCTTGCAGTCCTCATGCATGACGACCGGCTGGCGCAGATCGTCCTCGAGCTGGGCAAGGATCTGGTCGATCGTCCACGACGGCCGGGCATCCAGCCGGGCGGCCGCCACATGCACCGACAGCGGCTGGTAGGAGCAGGCTTCCACCAGGCGACGGGCCGCCGCCTGCTCCGCGAAGACCCGCCGGGTCCCGGAGATGGCGGCGAGCAGGTGCAACGCGTCCTCGGGCCGCAGAACGCCGAGGCGCAGCCAGGGAATGCCGGGCAGATCGACGAGGCGCCGCGGACCGGTCATGATGACGGCACAGCCCACGGCGCCCGGCAGCAACGGCCGCACCTGGTCACCGCTGGAGACCGCGTCCAGGACGATCAGCAGACGGCGCCCCGACACCGTCGTACGCCACAGCGCGGCACGTTCGTCCAGCGATGCCGGCAGCCGGGACACCCCGACCGCACGCAGGAACCGGCCGAGCACCTCCAGCGGGCCGACCGGATGCTCGACGCCGCCGAGGTCGGCGAAGAGCTGCCCATCGGGATACAGGTGCCGTTGGGTGTGCGCGAGACGCACGGCCAGCGCGGTCTTGCCCATGCCGCCCAGGCCGGTGATGCCGATGACCGGCGCGTGCGCGGCATCGCGCAACGTCGAGGACAGTTCCTCGATCTCCGCGCTGCGCCCGGTGAACACCGCCAGCTCTGCCGGGAGTTGTGCCGGAACCGCAGCGGGCGCGGGAGCCGGGACCGGCTCAGGGGCCGCTGGAGCGGGCGAATGGTCGTCCTCGCGCAGGATGCGGCTGTGGAGCGCGCGAAGCGCGGGTCCGGGATCCACGCCCAGCTCCTCGCGCAGCAGCCGCCGTGTGTGCTGATAGGCGGCCAGGGCCTCGGCCCGACGGCCGGCCCGGAACAACGACAGCACGAGCTGCTCGTGCAGCCGCTCCCGCAGCGGGTGCTCCCTGACGGCCGCCCGGATCTCGGACGTCAGATCGGGCTGCCCCCCGGCCTCCAGTTCGAGAGCGAACACCTCCTCCAGGGCAGCCAGCCGCAGCTCCTCCAGCCGGTCGCGCTCGCGCTCGAAGAAAGGGCCCCGGACACCCGACAGGGACGGCCCCTGCCATGTGCCGAGCGCCCGGCGCAGGAACTCGGCGGCACTCGCCGCGTCGTCGGCGCGGCGTGCCCTGCGAGCCCGGTCGGTCAGCTCCCGGAACTCCGTCAGGTCGAACGTCCCGTCACGAACCGTGAGACGGTAGCCGTTGCCGGTCGACTCGATGACCGCCATGTCGCCGAGAATCGGGCGGAGCCGATAGACGTAGGTGCGAACGGTGCCCCGAGCGCCCCGAGGCCCTCGCTCGCCCCACAAGGCCTCCAGGATCGCCTCGGTCTCCACCGGGCGCCCCTCATGCAGAAGCAGCAGCGCGAGCAGTCCACGCTGCTGTGGGGATCCGAGGTCTATCTCCTCGTCCCGCCGCCATGCACGGACAGGACCAAGAATCGCGAGACGCATCACGCGACCGATTATGAACGGGTGTTGTCCCAGGTCCGACATCAGCGTCCTCGGCTCCTGGCGGCCGGCCCCGCACGCAGTCCTGCCGCTGCCCCGAGCAGCCGGGCCCGGCATGCCATCCCGGCCCGGCCCGGCCCGGAGCTCACAGGGCTCTGTGGACCTGTGCGGGCTCGGCCGGCCGCCGCAGGACCATCTCCCGCTCCTGGTGTCCCGAGTCGCCCGGCACCGCCCCGGTGACTCCGGTGGGTACGAACCCGGCCTTGCGGTAGAACGCCTCGGCCCGCACGTTGTGCTCGTGCACGAACAGCCGCACGCGGTGCAGCCCGGTCTTCCAGCACCAGTCCACCGCGGCGTCGAACAGCGCCCCCGTCAGACCGCTCCCGCGCTGCTCCGGCCGCACGAAGACGCCGACCAGATGCCCTTGCCGATGCTCCACGACGTGCCCGAGGAAGTCCTCCGTGCCGGCCTCCTCCACCATCACGGTCACGGAGCCGTCCCACTCACCGTCGGGCCGCTCGGCAATGAACTGCTGCCGCTGGAACGCTCCCTCCGCCGCGGTCGACGTGCGTTCCTGCCAGAAGACGTCCGGCTTCGCGGCGGCGTTCTCGTACGTCTCCAGAAAGGCGAGATGCGCCAGCGGGTCCCGCAACGCCTCGAGCCGCAGCCGCTTCACGGCCGCCCACTCGCCCGTGCGAATGGCGCGAATCACGTGGTCCATGACGGCCACGCTACCCGGCCCACGGCCCCCGGGGCGGTCCATAAAACCGGATCGTAAACGCAGAAAACCCCGCACCATGAGGTGCGGGGTCTCCCACAATAATTGTTCGGCGGTGTCCTACTCTCCCACAGGGTCCCCCCTGCAGTACCATCGGCGCTGTAAGGCTTAGCTTCCGGGTTCGGAATGTAACCGGGCGTTTCCCCTACGCTATGACCACCGAAACACTATGAAACACACAACCAGCAACCGGTGACCAAACACGGCCTGATCGTTCGTGGTTTCAGAACCAACACAGTGGACGCGAGCAACTGAGGACAAGCCCTCGGCCTATTAGTACCGGTCACCTCCACACCTCACGGTGCTTCCAGATCCGGCCTATCAACCCAGTCGTCTACTGGGAGCCTTACCCCATCAAGTGGGTGGGAGTCCTCATCTCGAAGCAGGCTTCCCGCTTAGATGCTTTCAGCGGTTATCCCTCCCGAACGTAGCCAACCAGCCATGCCCTTGGCAGAACAACTGGCACACCAGAGGTTCGTCCGTCCCGGTCCTCTCGTACTAGGGACAGCCCTTCTCAAGACTCCTACGCGCGCAGCGGATAGGGACCGAACTGTCTCACGACGTTCTAAACCCAGCTCGCGTACCGCTTTAATGGGCGAACAGCCCAACCCTTGGGACCGACTCCAGCCCCAGGATGCGACGAGCCGACATCGAGGTGCCAAACCATCCCGTCGATATGGACTCTTGGGGAAGATCAGCCTGTTATCCCCGGGGTACCTTTTATCCGTTGAGCGACGGCGCTTCCACAAGCCACCGCCGGATCACTAGTCCCGACTTTCGTCCCTGCTCGACCCGTCGGTCTCACAGTCAAGCTCCCTTGTGCACTTACACTCACCACCTGATTACCAACCAGGCTGAGGGAACCTTTGGGCGCCTCCGTTACCCTTTAGGAGGCAACCGCCCCAGTTAAACTACCCATCAGACACTGTCCCTGATCCGGATCACGGACCCAGGTTAGACATCCAGCACGACCAGACTGGTATTTCAACGACGACTCCACCCGAACTGGCGTCCGAGCTTCACAGTCTCCCAGCTATCCTACACAAGCCGAACCGAACACCAATATCAAACTGTAGTAAAGGTCCCGGGGTCTTTCCGTCCTGCTGCGCGAAACGAGCATCTTTACTCGTAGTGCAATTTCACCGGGCCTATGGTTGAGACAGTCGAGAAGTCGTTACGCCATTCGTGCAGGTCGGAACTTACCCGACAAGGAATTTCGCTACCTTAGGATGGTTATAGTTACCACCGCCGTTTACTGGCGCTTAAGTTCTCAGCTTCGCCACCCCGAAAGATGACTAACCGGTCCCCTTAACGTTCCAGCACCGGGCAGGCGTCAGTCCGTATACATCGCCTTACGGCTTCGCACGGACCTGTGTTTTTAGTAAACAGTCGCTTCTCGCTGGTCTCTGCGGCCACACCCAGCTCAAGGAGCAAGTCCCCTCACCAGACATGGCCCCCCTTCTCCCGAAGTTACGGGGGCATTTTGCCGAGTTCCTTAACCATAGTTCACCCGAACGCCTCGGTATTCTCTACCAGACCACCTGAGTCGGTTTAGGGTACGGGCCGCCATGAAACTCGCTAGAGGCTTTTCTCGACAGCATAGGATCATCCACTTCACCACAATCGGCTCGGCATCAGGTCTCAGCCTCCATGAACGGCGGATTTACCTACCGTCCGGCCTACACCCTTACCCCGGGACAACCACCGCCCGGGATGGACTACCTTCCTGCGTCACCCCATCACTCACCTACTAACCGCTTGGGCCGGCGGCTCCACCACTCCGAGATTGTCCGAAGACGCACCCGGCGGTTTCACGGCCTTAGCATCACGATGCTCGATGTTTGACGCTTCACAGCGGGTACCGGAATATCAACCGGTTATCCATCGACTACGCCTGTCGGCCTCGCCTTAGGTCCCGACTTACCCTGGGCAGATCAGCTTGACCCAGGAACCCTTAGTCAATCGGCGCACACGTTTCCCACGTGTGAATCGCTACTCATGCCTGCATTCTCACTCGTCAACCGTCCACAACTCGCTTCCACGGCTGCTTCACCCGGCAGACGACGCTCCCCTACCCATCACAGCCTCCGTTGGGAGTACATGCTGCAATGACACGACTTCGGCGGTACGCTTGAGCCCCGCTACATTGTCGGCGCGGAATCACTAGACCAGTGAGCTATTACGCACTCTTTCAAGGGTGGCTGCTTCTAAGCCAACCTCCTGGTTGTCTCTGCGACTCCACATCCTTTCCCACTTAGCGTACGCTTAGGGGCCTTAGTCGATGCTCTGGGCTGTTTCCCTCTCGACCATGGAGCTTATCCCCCACAGTCTCACTGCCGCGCTCTCACTTACCGGCATTCGGAGTTTGGCTAAGGTCAGTAACCCGGTAGGGCCCATCGCCTATCCAGTGCTCTACCTCCGGCAAGAAACACACGACGCTGCACCTAAATGCATTTCGGGGAGAACCAGCTATCACGGAGTTTGATTGGCCTTTCACCCCTAACCACAGGTCATCCCCCAGGTTTTCAACCCTGGTGGGTTCGGTCCTCCACGACCTCTTACAGCCGCTTCAACCTGCCCATGGCTAGATCACTCCGCTTCGGGTCTTGAGCGTGCTACTCAACCGCCCTGTTCGGACTCGCTTTCGCTACGGCTACCCCACAACGGGTTAACCTCGCAACACACCGCAAACTCGCAGGCTCATTCTTCAAAAGGCACGCAGTCACGACGTTGAGTGCAAGCACTCAACGCGACGCTCCCACGGCTTGTAGGCACACGGTTTCAGGTACTATTTCACTCCGCTCCCGCGGTACTTTTCACCATTCCCTCACGGTACTATCCGCTATCGGTCACCAGGGAATATTTAGGCTTAGCGGGTGGTCCCGCCAGATTCACACGGGATTTCTCGGGCCCCGTGCTACTTGGGTGTCTCTCAAACGAGCCGCTAATGTTTCGACTACGGGGGTCTTACCCTCTACGCCGGACCTTTCGCATGTCCTTCGCCTACATCAACGGTTTCTGACTCGTCCTGTCGCCGGCAGACGACAGAAGAGAGATCCCACAACCCCCACAACGCAACCCCTGCCGGGTCTCACACGCCATAGGTTTGGCCTCATCCGGTTTCGCTCGCCACTACTCCCGGAATCACGGTTGTTTTCTCTTCCTGCGGGTACTGAGATGTTTCACTTCCCCGCGTTCCCTCCACTTGCCCTATGTGTTCAGGCAAGGGTGACAGCCCATGACGACTGCCGGGTTTCCCCATTCGGACACCCCCGGATCAAAGCCTGGTTGACGACTCCCCGGGGCCTATCGTGGCCTCCCACGTCCTTCATCGGTTCCTGGTGCCAAGGCATCCACCGTGCGCCCTTAAAAACTTGGCCACAGATGCTCGCGTCCACTGTGCAGTTCTCAAACAACGACCAACCACCCATCACCCCGGAACAACATCCCGAGTGCACTGGGGCCGGCAACCCGAAGACCCAGCCTCACGGCCGTGCCCTCAGACACCCAACAGCATGCCCGACCAGACCCCGCCCGGAGATCATGCGTTCCACACTCCGAAGAGCAGTACTAGCAGCCTCCGACCCGGAAACCCGGCCGAATAGTCAACGTTCCACCCATGAGCAACCAGCACCGGACGTACGCCGATGTACTGGCCTCTGGACTGCCGAAGCAGCCAAGAAGTGCTCCTTAGAAAGGAGGTGATCCAGCCGCACCTTCCGGTACGGCTACCTTGTTACGACTTCGTCCCAATCGCCAGTCCCACCTTCGACCGCTCCCTCCCTTGCGGGTTGGGCCACGGGCTTCGGGTGTTACCGACTTTCGTGACGTGACGGGCGGTGTGTACAAGGCCCGGGAACGTATTCACCGCAGCAATGCTGATCTGCGATTACTAGCAACTCCGACTTCATGGGGTCGAGTTGCAGACCCCAATCCGAACTGAGACCGGCTTTTTGAGATTCGCTCCACCTCACGGTATCGCAGCTCATTGTACCGGCCATTGTAGCACGTGTGCAGCCCAAGACATAAGGGGCATGATGACTTGACGTCGTCCCCACCTTCCTCCGAGTTGACCCCGGCGGTCTCCCGTGAGTCCCCAACACCCCGAAGGGCTTGCTGGCAACACGGGACAAGGGTTGCGCTCGTTGCGGGACTTAACCCAACATCTCACGACACGAGCTGACGACAGCCATGCACCACCTGTACACCGACCACAAGGGGGGCACTATCTCTAATGCTTTCCGGTGTATGTCAAGCCTTGGTAAGGTTCTTCGCGTTGCGTCGAATTAAGCCACATGCTCCGCTGCTTGTGCGGGCCCCCGTCAATTCCTTTGAGTTTTAGCCTTGCGGCCGTACTCCCCAGGCGGGGAACTTAATGCGTTAGCTGCGGCACCGACGACGTGGAATGTCGCCAACACCTAGTTCCCACCGTTTACGGCGTGGACTACCAGGGTATCTAATCCTGTTCGCTCCCCACGCTTTCGCTCCTCAGCGTCAGTAATGGCCCAGAGATCCGCCTTCGCCACCGGTGTTCCTCCTGATATCTGCGCATTTCACCGCTACACCAGGAATTCCGATCTCCCCTACCACACTCTAGCTAGCCCGTATCGAATGCAGACCCGGGGTTAAGCCCCGGGCTTTCACACCCGACGTGACAAGCCGCCTACGAGCTCTTTACGCCCAATAATTCCGGACAACGCTTGCGCCCTACGTATTACCGCGGCTGCTGGCACGTAGTTAGCCGGCGCTTCTTCTGCAGGTACCGTCACTTTCGCTTCTTCCCTGCTGAAAGAGGTTTACAACCCGAAGGCCGTCATCCCTCACGCGGCGTCGCTGCATCAGGCTTTCGCCCATTGTGCAATATTCCCCACTGCTGCCTCCCGTAGGAGTCTGGGCCGTGTCTCAGTCCCAGTGTGGCCGGTCGCCCTCTCAGGCCGGCTACCCGTCGTCGCCTTGGTGAGCCATTACCTCACCAACAAGCTGATAGGCCGCGGGCTCATCCTTCACCGCTGGAGCTTTTAACCACCACTCAGGAGAGTGGAAGTGTTATCCGGTATTAGACCCCGTTTCCAGGGCTTGTCCCAGAGTGAAGGGCAGATTGCCCACGTGTTACTCACCCGTTCGCCACTAATCCCCACCGAAGTGGTTCATCGTTCGACTTGCATGTGTTAAGCACGCCGCCAGCGTTCGTCCTGAGCCAGGATCAAACTCTCCGTGAATGCTTCCGGGTCATCCCGGTAACACACACGAGAGCGGAACAGCCGGGCGGAATAAGCCCAGCCGTTCACAGCGTCCTCGCTGTGTTCTTCTTCAAAGGAACCTCAACCCGATCGGAAACCGACCAGGTCGGGGTATCAACATATCTGGCGTTGACTTTTGGCACGCTGTTGAGTTCTCAAGGAACGGACGCTTCCTTTGTACTCACCCGAGAGACTCTCTCAGGCTTTCCTCCGGGCGCTTCCCTTCGGTCTTGCGTTTCCGACTCTATCAGACGTTTTCGCTGTCCGATTTCCTCGGTGCTTTCCAGGTTCCCGCTTCCGCGTTTCCCTTTCCGGCGGTTCCGACTTTATCAGATCCTTTTTCGATCCGATCCCCAGTCAGGAGGGGTTGTCTTCCCGGCCGTTGGGCCGTTCCGACGTCCCAGACGTTAGCGGATCCTCTCGGCGTTTCCCAATCGGGGCCGGCCGGGCTCCAACGGAATAGGAATTCGGGCATGCCGAAATCGACCCCGCCGGGAGATCATGCTGAAGGTGTGGTGCCGCTGCTGCGGCGTGATGTTGCCGAGGAACCGTTACGGCTCCGTGGCAACCCGGAGAACGTTACAGATCCGGGGAGGCAGAGTCAAACATCGCTGTCAAGATTTTTTCCTGCCCGCCCTCGCGCTTCTCGGCGCGGGTCAGTCCAGGTCGCTGAGACGTCCGCCGGCGTCCGGCTGGGCGTCCTCCACCCTGCGCAGCAGCCGGGTCAGGACCTCGCCGAGGAGTACACGCTCCGTCGGGGTGAGGTCCTGGAGCAGGTCCTCCTCGAAGACCGTGGCGAGCCGCATGACCTCGAGCCACTTCTCTCGGCCCTCGGTGGTCAGCTCGACGATGACACGGACCCGGTTGTTCTCGTCCCGTTCCCGGGTGACCAGCCCCTCGCCGACCATGCGGTCGATGCGGTGGGTCATTGCGGCCGGCGTCAGGCCGAGGCGCTTGGCGAGATCGCCGGGGCCCAGGCGGTAGGGGGCACCGGACAGGACGAGTGCCTTGAGGACTTCCCACTCGGCGTTGCTGATGCCGAGGTCCGCCGTCTGACGGCTGTACGCGACGTTCATGCGGCGGTTGAGGCGGGACAGCGCGGAGACGATCTTCTCGACCTGGGGGTCGAGATCCCGGAACTCCCGCTGGTAGGCGGCGATCTGCTCTTCGAGTGTCGGCTCGCCGATGTCGGGGGTGTCGCCCATGTGCGCAGTATCGCACGCCGGTGCTTGGCATCGAAGTTCTTCGAGGTGTAGTCTTCAACTCGAAACTTTAGCTTCGAAGTCTTCACCTCTAACTCGTGCAGGTGGTGCAAGGACTTCCGACCAAGGGCAGGTGAAAGTGACCAGGGCGATGGGCGCGGCGATGCGCCGGATCCACGTGGGCAACGCACTGAGTGCGTTCGGCCTCGGCTTCACCGTCCCCTATCTGTACGTCTACGTGACACAGGTGCGGGGGCTGGGGGCCATGACGGCGGGTGCCGTGCTCGCCGTCTTCGCCGTGGCGGCACTTGTCGTGCTGCCGTTCGCGGGGCGGGCCATCGTCCGGCGCGGTCCGCTTCCGGTGCTGCTCGCCGCCCTGGGTGCCGCCGCTGTCGGGTCGCTCGCTCTGGGGTTCTCGGGCGGCGCGGCGAGCGTGCTGCTGTCGTCGGCGCTGCTCGGGGCCGGGCAGGCCGTGATGCAGCCGGCGCTTGCGACGATGATCGTCGACTGCTCACCGAGCGAGACACGGTCGCGCGCCTTCGCCATGCAGTTCTTCCTGCAGAACCTGGGGCTCGGCGTCGGCGGCCTCATAGGCGGTCACCTCGTGGACACCTCGCGTCCGGCGTCCTTCACGTTGCTGTTCGCGATCGAGGCGGCGATGTTCCTGCTGCTCGTGGTCGTCATGGGGACCGTGCGGGTACCGCAGGCGCCGCGTATGGCGGAGGCCGTGTCCGGCCGGACGTCGAGCGGCTGGAAGCAGATCATGGGCGACCGGGCCATGGTGCAACTCTGCGTGCTCGGGTTCGTGCTGTTCTTCGCCTGCTACGGGCAGTTCGACTCCGGTCTGAGCGCCTACGGCGTCGAGGCGGCGGGCGTGTCGCCGTCCACGCTGGGGACGGCGCTGGCCGCGAACACCGCGGTGATCGTGGTCGCGCAGTTCGCCGTGCTGCGGATCGTCGAGCGGCGAAGGCGGTCGCGGGTCATCGCCGTCGTGGGGCTCATATGGGCCTTCGCCTGGGTGCTGGCGGGGTACGCGGGTCTGGGCCACGCCGGGCACGCGATGGCGACGGCGGCGTTCGTGTCGACGTACGCGCTGTTCGGGCTGGGCGAGGCGATGCTGTCGCCGACGGTGGCGCCGCTGGTGGCCGATCTGGCGCCCGAGGGCATGGCCGGACAGTACAACTCGGTCTTCGCGCTGGTGAAGCAGCTCGCCATGGCCGTGGGTCCGGCGGTGGGCGGCCCCATGGGGGCGTCACTGTTCGCGCCCTACATAGGGACGTTCCTGATGTTCTCGCTGGGGATCACCTTCCTCGCGATACGGCTGGGACGGCAGCTCACCCTCAGCCAGAACCAGCCTTCGGCGGCGCGGAGCCGTGTGGTGGCTCACGGTGGCGCCGCCCCCGAGCCGGCGGTGGCGCAGAGCTGATCGGATCGCCCGGTTCCGGCGGTTCGGGTCAGTGGGTCGTCGTCGCGTCCTTCGACAGGGCGAACTCGCACCACACCGCCTTGCCGCCGCCCGGTGTGCGGCGGGAGCCCCAACTGGAGGCGATCGTCGCCACGATGGCGATGCCCCGGCCGGCCTCGTCGATCGGTTCCGCCCGGCGGCGGCGGGGCAGGTGGTCGTCGCCGTCGGTGACCTCGATGATCAGGCGGCGGTCGGTACGGCGCAGTCGTAGCCGCATCGGTGGTGTGCCGTGCTTGAGGGAGTTGGCGACCAGTTCGCTGGTGGCGAGGACCCCCGCGTCGTGCAGGTCGCTGGGGAAGCGCCAGCTGGTCAGGACGCCGGAGGCGAAGGCACGCGCGCGGGGTGCGGCCTCGACGCCGCCGAGGAGTTCCAGGGCGGCGTTGCGGAAGAGCTCGCCGTCGTGGCCGGTGCGGGTGGGGTGCTGGAGGACGAGGACGGCGACGTCGTCGTCGTGGTCGGCGGTGACTCCGGCGGAGCGGACCAGACGGTCGCAGACGACCTGGGGGCTGCCGGTGGCTCCGGCCAGGGCGCGTTCCAGGGCGGCGATGCCCTCGTCGAGATCCTTGTCGCGCCGTTCGACGAGGCCGTCGGTGTAGAGAACAGCGGTGGAGCCCGGACCGAGTGGGACCGAGCCGGAGCTGTGGATCCAGCCGCCGGTGCCGAGCGGGGGGCCGTTGGGTTCGTCGGTGCGCAGGATCTTGCCCGTCTCGTCGCGCACGAGGATGGGCAGGTGGCCGGCCGAGGCGTAGACCAGCCGGCCCTCGTTGGGGTCGTGGATGGCGTAGACGCAGGTGGCGATCTGATTGGCGTCGATCTCGGCGGCGAGGCCGTCGAGGAGTTGCAGCACCTCGTGCGGGGGCAGGTCGAGGCGGGCGTAGGCGCGGACGGCGGTGCGGAGTTGGCCCATGACGGCCGCCGCGCGGACGCCGCGGCCCATGACGTCGCCGATGACCAGGGCGGTGCGGCCGCCGCCCAGGGTGATGACGTCGTACCAGTCACCGCCGACGGCGGCCTCGGTGCCGCCGGGCTGGTAGGTGGCGGCGATGCGCAGGTCGTCCGGCTGTTCGAGTTCCTGGGGCAGCAGGGAGCGCTGGAGGGTGACGGCGGTGCGGCGCTGCTCGCGTTCGCTGGCGCGCAGCCGTTCGGCGGCCTCGGCGTGGTCGGTGACGTCGGTGGCGAAGACGAGCACGCCGCCGAGGGAGGCGCCGGGGCGTGCGCCGCCGCTCCCCCGGGGTACGCCCTCGCGTGACGTTCCGGCGCGCGGTGCGGCGGCGGAGGGCACGGGGGCGGGAATCGCCTCGCCCGCGTCCACTTCCGCAGGTACCGCGGTGGCGTGGGCCGCGGCTGCCGGAGCGGTCATCACCGCGTCAGTGGCGGGAAGTGCGACGGGGGTGCAGGTGAAGGTGTAGGAGCGGCCGTCGGGTGCCTTGCGGGACTTGACCGTGCGCGGGCGGGCGCTGCGCAGCACCTGGTCGAGGAGGGGCAGCAGGCCCAGTGCGGCCAGTTCGGGCAGTGCCTCGCGGGCCGGGGCTCCCGGCGGGCGGGGGCCGAAGGCCGCGGTGTAGGCGTCGTTGACGTAGGCGATGCGGTGGTCGGGGCCGTGGACCAGGGCGACGAGGGCCGGGATCCGGTCGAGCACCTCGCGGACCGGCAGGTTCTCGACGGCGGGTGCGGGATGCGGGCCGCCGGTGGACGGCTCGGCGCGGGCCGCGGGCACCGCTCCCTCCCCCCTCCGGTCCGTAGCGAGCGGGTGCTCGGTCCGCGCGGCGGCGCGGCGCTGCGTTCCGGGGAGCCGGGCGCTCCAGCGCGTGAAGTTCACCGAATTCTTGCCTCGTGGTGTTGTTGTCGGTCGGCCGGCTCCTGGTCCGGCCGGAGGGCGAGGGAGGGTGTTCCTCGGTGCCGCACGGCGCGGTGGAAGGCCTGGGGCCGGAGGCGAGCGGTCGGCTCGTCCGGCATCGCGGTCCAGTCTGGCCGACCGGAGCGACATACGTCAGACGCCTGCCCCCGCGTCGGAGTTCCTGAATCCGGTCAGGACGACCCCTTCGGGTTGCCGGAAGGGTTCTGCGGGGACTTTCCACCGGCCGCGAGTTCGAACTCCGCACGGGGATGTTCGAGGGAGCCGAGCGAGACGATCTCCCTCTTGAAGAGGCCGGCGAGGGTCCATTCAGCGAGGACGCGTGCCTTCCGGTTGAAGGTGGGCACCCGGCTGAGGTGGTAGGTGCGGTGCATGAACCACGCCGGCCATCCCTTCAGTTTGCGCCCGTACACGTACGCGACGCCCTTGTGCAGCCCCAGTGAGGCGACCGAGCCGACGTAGGCGTGGGAGTACTGCTGGAGCGGCTGTCCGCGCAGCGAGCGCGCGATGTTGTCCCCGAGCGTCTTCGCCTGACGCACCGCGTGCTGGGCGTTGGGCGCGGTCTCCTTGCCGGGTTCGTCGGCGGTCACGTCGGGCACGGCGGCGGCGTCGCCCGCGCTCCACGCGTGGTCGACGCCGTCGACGGTCAGGTAAGGGGTGCACCGCAGCCGCCCGCGCGCGTTGAGCGGGAGGTCGGTGGCGGCCAGGACGGGGTGCGGTTTGACGCCGGCGGTCCATACGACCGTGCGGGTGGGGAAGCGGGCCCCGTCGCTGAGGACGACGACCCGGTCGACGCATGACTCCAGTCGGGTGTCGAGGCGTACGTCGATGTTGCGGCGGCGCAGCTCGGTGACGGTGTAGCGGCCCATCTCCTCACCGACCTCGGGGAGGATGCGGCCGGTGGCCTCGACGAGAATCCATTTCATGTCCTCGCGCCGGACGTTGTGGTAGTAGCGCGAGGCGTAGCGGGCCATGTCCTCGAGTTCGGCGAGGGCCTCCACGCCCGCGTAGCCGCCGCCGACGAAGACGAAGGTGAGTGCCGCGTCGCGGATCGCGGGGTCGCGGGTGGAGGAGGCGATGTCGAGCTGTTCGATGACGTGGTTGCGCAGACCGATGGCCTCTTCGACGTTCTTGAAGCCGATGCCGTGCTCGGCGAGGCCGGGGACCGGGAGGGTGCGCGAGACGGACCCGGGGGCGAGCACGAGCTCGTCGTAGGAGATCTGTTCGGTGCCGCCGGTCTCCTCGGTGGCGAGGGTGGTGAGTGTGGCGGTGCGCTTGGAGTGGTCGATCGTCCGCACCTCGCCGACGACGATCCGGCAGCCGGCGAGGACCCGGCGCAGCGGGACGACGACGTGGCGCGGGGAGATGGAGCCGGCCGCGGCCTCCGGCAGGAACGGCTGATAGGTCATGTACGGGTCGGGGGAGACCACCACGATCTCGACCTCGCCCCGCCCGAGCTCGGGCTTCAGCTTCCGCTGCAGACGCAGCGCGGTGTACAGCCCGACGTAGCCGCCGCCGACGATGAGAATGCGCACCGGTACCTTCACCCTCCCATGACGCACCCGTCGCCGGAGTTTGTCCACAGGGCCGACCGTTTGTGTGACTGGACCTGTGCCCCGTCCGGGGTTGGCCGAATCCCCGCCCACGGCCCGGAAAGGGAGCGAGTGCGCAGCTCAGCGGCGTGATCGGGGGACGGGGGGAGCGGGCAATCGGGACACAACGCCCCCGTGCGCCGATCGGGGGGCGCTCCGTGCGGAACCTGCCCCTTCTGAATTGACTCCCGCTCAACTATGTTCGTGTCCCGACGGGGTGTAGGGGGATGTGCCGGGTGAGGCGCGCGACGGGGCGGGCCGGTGCCGGGCACGACGCTCGTTCCGCGCGCTCCGGCTGCAGTGAACGGGGAGTCTCCGGGGGGAGACGCCAATACCGGGGGAACGCTTATGCATATTCAGGACTCTCATTGGTCGCCCGTGTCCACCGTCGCATCCGGCGGACCGGTGGGCATGGCAGTGGGCAACGGACGCGGTGACGCGCGCGGTACCGGACACGGTGACGGACCGCGGACGGCGCCACTTCGGGTGGACGCACAGCGCAATCTGGAGCACGTCCTGCGCGCGGCTCGCGAGGTCTTCGGCGAGCTGGGGTACGGGGCGCCCATGGAGGACGTGGCGCGGCGGGCACGGGTCGGCGTCGGCACGGTCTACCGGCGCTTCCCGAGCAAGGACGTCCTGGTCCGGCGGATAGCCGAGGAGGAGACCTCCCGGCTGACCGACCAGGCGCGGACGGCGCTCGGTCAGGAGGACGAGCCGTGGTCGGCGCTCCAGCGCTTCCTGCGCACGTCGGTGGCGTCCGGCGCGGGCCGGCTGCTGCCGCCGCAGGTACTGCGCGTCGGGGTCGCCGAGGAGGAGCGGGGCCTGAGACCGGCCGAGGGCACGGCCCCGGGGGCGGGAGCAGGGCCGGGAACGGCTGAGGGCGAGGGTGCGGACGTCGGCCGGATTCCGTCCGAGGCCGCGGGGTCCGTTCCGGGCGGGGTTCCGGAGCAGACGCTGGTGCCGCAGCAGCGGATCGGCCGGCCGACTCCCGAGCTGCGGCTGGTGGAGCGGCAGCAGGTCCCGGAGGCGGCGTTGGACGACCCCGGCGCGGTCGAACTGCTGGATGTGGTGGGCCGGTTGGTGGACCGGGCACGGGCCGCCGGCGAACTGCGGCCCGACGTGACGGTCGCCGATGTCCTGCTGGTGATAGCCACGGGCGCCCCCGCGTTGCCGGACGCGGCACAGCAGGCGGCGGCCTCGGCACGGCTGCTGGACATCCTCCTGGAGGGGCTGCGGTCACGTCCCCACGCGTGAGGCACTGCGCGCGGTACTGCCAGGGCGCGCGGCGCTGAAGCCGTGTGAGGGGCTGAAGCCATGTGAGGCGCCGCGGCGCCTGAGCACTGACGCCGCGGGCAGCGCTGCACGCGGCTTCGAGGTGTCCGCTCGGACGGGTGGTGGGCCGTCGGCTCGACGGTCCGCCACCCGGTGCCGGACGGCACGCGCGAGCCCGGTCCCGGGGGCTACGTGCGGGTGGCCGTGCCCAGGGCCCGGTCCCGGGGCGGGATGCCCGCGGGAACCGCGCGTTGGCGGGCGGGGGTGCCCGTCCAGCATGTGCCCCGGCGGGAGAGGAGGCGCTGGAGCCAGAGTTCGAGGGAGACCAGGTCGGCAATGCCGTCCAGGGGCAGCGGGTCGCCCTGGGCCGCCGCCCGCAGTGCCTTGCGGACCACCCGCGCTTCCACCAGGCCCGCCTCCGCCAGCAGGGGCGTGGCGAAGAGGTCGACCAGGGACGTCGCCGCCACCCGCAGCCCCGTCCGGGCCGCCGCGGCCGAGGACGCGCCCGAGGGGGCGCCCCATCCGGGCGGCAGGTCGGTGACGCCGGCGCCCTCCAGGACCGTACGCAGGATCGAGGCGCGCGCCCCCGGCTGCACCCGGAGCGCCTCGGGCAGTGCCCGGCAGGCGCGGACGACCTGGTTGTCGAGGAAGGGGGCGTGCAGGCGCTGGAAGCGGATCTCGGCGGCCTGTTCCAGGACGCGGAGTTCGGCGGCGTGCCGGGCGAGGGCGGCGCGGGCCCGGAAGTCGCCGGGGCGCTGCCCGGGGCCGATGCCCATGGCGCCCGTACGGCCGGCCGCGCTCTGCAGACGAACCGATACTTCTGCGAGCGCCTCCCCCGTCAGCCAGCGCGCCGCCGGCCCCGGTCTGGCCCAGGTCAGCGCGGCGAGCGAGGCCCCCACGGCGCCGTCGGACTCGTCGAAGCGGTGCCGCATGAGCTGGTCGGAGAGCGCCTCGACGCCGCTGCGGTAGGGCGTGCGGGCGAGTCGTCGGGCGGCGGCGTAGACGCGTGCGGGGACCAGCACGGAGCCGTCCGCCTTGGCGAGCGCGGCGACGGGGCGCACCAAGTGGCGCCGTTTGCGGTCCATCAGGAGGTCGGCGAGCCGGGCCGGGTGGGCGTCGAGGACCTGCCGGGCGCCGTATCCGGTGAAGTGGTCGGCGCTGCCGGCGGCGAGCCGGGCGCGGTGCCGGGCGGCGGAGACGAGGACGGCGCCGGGTTCGTCGGTGAGGGGGCCGTCGAGGTCGGCGAAGGGCAGGATCTCCTCGCCGCCGGTGACCACGACGTGGTGCAGCCGGGGGTTGGCGGCGAGGGCGCCGGCCCGTTCCATCTCGGCCTCGCGGCCGGGGACGGCGAGGTCGTTGAAGGTGACGGCGAGCAGACGCTCGCCGGCACCCGTGCCGTGGCCGAGGACGGTGCCGGGTCTGCCGGGCAGCCCGGCGGCGAGCAGGGCGAGGGCGCCGGAGGCGGAGCCGCCGGAGAGGTCGGCGCCGATGCCGGGGACCGGCATGCCGCGGGCGGCCCGCCGTTCGGCGGGGCCCATCCCGGGCACCGGCCCGGGGTCGATGTCGATGCCGGGCACGTGCCGGGGCGCGGCGAGGCGAGCGCGTACGGCCTCCACGAGCGCGTCACGGACGGCGTCCACGGCGCCGGCGGGGTCGGCCGGGGGCGCGGCGACGGCGAGGGAGGCGACCGGCTCGTACCCGGCGACCTCGCGCGCCCCCGCGCGCAGGATGAGGGCGTGCCCCGGCGGGACGCGTCGTACGCCCTCGTAGGGTGTCGAGTCGTGCATGGCGGCGGGCACGTCGGGGGCGGCGAGCAGCGCGGCGAGGTGGCCGAAGTCGAGGTTGGCCTCGACGAGGTCGGCGAGCGGCAGGGCGGCCGTCGCGTACGCCGTGCCGCCGGCCCAGGGGGTGTGGAACACCGGCCGCGCGCCCGCGAGGTCGCCGCAGACGGTGATCCGCCGGCCGACCTGGACGACGGCCGTGTAGCTGCCCGGCCAGGCCGTCAGGTGCCGCAGTGCCCCGCCGCGGGCGGCGAAGAGGGCGACGCGCAGTTGTTCGTCGGTGGCGCCGCAGGTGCCGAGGACGGCGATGCGGGTCTGTTCGTCGGCCTTGACGACGCGGACCTCGTCGGGGCGCCAGTCACCGACCGCCCACAGCGGGTCCGGGTCGCCCCACAGGGGTTGGGAGCCGACCGGCTGCACGGTCTCGCCGTCGTAGCCGGTGGTGCCGGCGGAACCGATGCCCGCCACGCTCGTGGCGGCGCTCGCGGCGGCACTGCTCCATCCCACCAACCACCGCATCGCCGCCTCCAGGGACTGTGGACAACCGGTGCACCGTACGAACTGGGCACCATGCTGCCACGAAGAGTGCGCCCGGGAGGGGCTCCGCCGCGGCTTGTGCTCCCCCGTGTGCGCCCCCTGGGGAGTGCCCGCACAGGCCGAACACACGCCTCCGGCACGGGAGATGGGGTCGAACAGCGATGTGAATGCGCCCCCGGTACGCTCCCTGAAAACGCTCTTCACGCCCTCAAGTGGCAGGGTGGCGACGGAAATACGTACGGAGGCCGCCGTCGATTTTCGGCCAAATCATCCGTGCGACGGCAGGTTTGAGTACGCTCCGTACAGGCTCTAGGCACCGGTTCACGGTGCGCGGCCCGGGAGACGGAGCACGCCTCCCGGACCTGTCCGCCGCCCGCGGGGATGTAGGCGGCGGCGTCCCCCAGCCCACTGGCTCCAGTACAGCGGGCCGACCCACGCGTCGCCCATGGAACCGCTCCCCCCGTGGCCGGAGAAGAGCGCACGGACGGGCGCACGGCCACACGGCAGGGGCACGCCGCGACACTGCGTACTGCCCCGTAGGTCACATCCCGCCAACCGGAAAAACGCCCCTTAACGCTTGGGATCCGGCGAACTACGCTGGGTTTACGAATGCCGCGTGGTTATGCCAGCGCGGCAGCCGTCTGTGTCGAGGGGTGGCGCATGTCCAGGGAGCAACGCGGGCCGAACGAAAAACTCGGCGCCGTTCTCGCCCTCGCGGGAATCAGCAACGCGGGGCTTGCGCGGCGCGTCAACGATCTTGGTGCCCAGCGCGGGCTGACACTTCGGTACGACAAGACGTCGGTGGCCCGTTGGGTGTCGAAGGGGATGGTGCCGCAGGGCGCCGCGCCCCACCTCATCGCCGCGGCCATCGGCCAGAAGCTCGGCCGCCCGGTGCCGCTCCACGAGATCGGCCTGGCGGACGCGGATCCCGCGCCCGAGGTGGGCCTCGCCTTCCCCCGGGACGTCGGACAGGCGGTGCGCTCGGCCACCGACCTCTACCGCCTCGATCTCGCCGGACGCCGGGCCGGTTCCGGCGGCATCTGGCAGTCGCTGGCCGGATCGTTCGCCGTGAGCGCCTATGCGACCCCCGCGTCGCGGTGGCTCATAACCCCGGCCGACAGCTCGGTGGCGCGTGACGCGAGCCCGTCGGACGGCTCCTCCGCGCCGGCGAGGGTCGGCCACAGCGATGTGCGCAAGCTGCGGGAGGCCGCCGAGGACGCCAGACGCTGGGACTCCAAGTACGGGGGCGGGGACTGGCGTTCGTCGATGGTCCCCGAGTGCCTGCGGGTCGAGGCGGCACCGCTGCTGCTCGGCTCCTACTCCGACGAGGTCGGCCGGGCGCTGTTCGGCGCCTCCGCCGAACTGACCCGGCTGGCCGGGTGGATGGCGTTCGACACCGGCCAGCAGGAGGCCGCCCAGCGGTACTACATCCAGGCGCTGCGGCTCGCCCGCGCCGCGGCCGACGTCCCGCTCGGCGGGTACGTGCTCGCCTCGATGTCCCTCCAGGCGACCTACCGGGGCTTCGGCGACGAGGGCGTCGACCTCGCGCAGGCCGCGCTGGAACGCAACCGGGGGCTGGCGACCGCACGCACGATGAGCTTCTTCCGGCTGGTCGAGGCGCGGGCGCACGCGCGCGCCGGGGACGCCCAGGCGGCCGGTGGCGCGCTCAAGGCCGCGGAGGGCTGGCTGGAGCGGGCGCGTGACGGCGACGGCGACCCGTCCTGGCTCGGGTTCTACTCCTACGACCGGTTCGCGGCGGACGCGGCGGAGTGCTACCGGGATCTGAAGGCGCCGCGTCAGGTGCGGCGGTTCACGGAGCAGGCGCTGTCGAAGCCGACGGAGGAGTTCGTGCGGTCGCACGGGCTGCGGCTGGTGGTCTCGGCGGTGGCCGAACTGGAGTCCGGGAACCTGGACGCGGCGTGTGAGCAGGGGGTGCGGGCGGTGGAGGTCGCGGGGCGGATCTCGTCGGCGCGGACGACGGAGTACGTGAAGGATCTGCTGCACCGGCTGGAGCCGTACGGGGACGAGCCGCGGGTGGTGGAGTTGCGTGAGCGGGCGCGGCCGTTGTTGATGGCGGCGCCGGCGTAGGCGGTGGGCCTGGACGTACGTGGGCGGTGTGCCTGGGCGTACGTGGGCGTGATGCGGGGGGTGCTGAGGGCCTGGGGTGCCGGGGAGGGTGCGCTGCGGGTGGGGGTGCCCTGCGGGTGGGGGTGCGCGCATGTGTTTTCTCGCCCCCGCCGCCCTTACCTGTCTCCTCCTTGAGGGGCTCCGCCCCTCTGGCCCGGGGAGCTCGGGTGGGTGGGGTGTGGGGGGAGTGCGGGTGGGTGGGGGCTTGTCGCGCAGTTCCCCGCGCCCCTTATGGAGCACGGTGGTCGGCTCGCGCACGTGCGGTGAAGTCGCGGATCGGGCGCCGCCCCGCGCCCCTGCGGGGAGTGCCTCCCTTTTTTCGGGGGCTTTTTCGGGGGCGGAACGTTGTCAGTGGGACGCCGTAAAATTGGGCGCACTGTGTCTGAATCCCTCGATGTTTCCGCCCCTGCCAAGACGCCCCGCTTTCCCGACGGGCCCGCCGCCGACCCCGCCGGCTCGCACTTCGAGCGGCGCATCCGCAGTTTCCAGCCCCGCCGCAGCCGCGTCACCGCCGGCCAGGCGGACGCCCTGCGGCGCCTGTGGCCGGCCTGGGGTCTGGACATCGACGGGCAGCGCACCCTCGACCTCGCCGGCCTCTTCGGCAACGACCGCCCCACCGTCCTGGAGATCGGCTTCGGCATGGGCGAGGCCACCGCCGTCATGGCCGCCGCCGACCCGGACACCAACCTCCTCGCCGTCGATGTGCACACCCCCGGCCAGGGCAATCTGCTCAACCTCGCCGAGGCCCGGGGCCTCACCAACATCCGCGTCGGCAACGGCGACGCGATCATCCTGCTGCGCGAGATGCTCCCGCCCGACTCCCTCGCCGGACTGCGCGTCTACTTCCCCGACCCCTGGCCCAAGAAGCGCCACCACAAGCGCCGGCTCATCCAGCCCGAGTTCCTCGATCTGGCCGCCACCCGGCTCCGCCCCGGCGCGCTGGTGCACTGCGCCACCGACTGGGAGCCGTACGCCGAACAGATGCTCGAGGTGCTCACCGCGCACCCCGGCTTCGCCAACGACCACCCCGGCGGCGGTTTCGCGCCGCGTCCCGCCTTCCGCCCCCGAACGCGTTTCGAGGGGCAGGGCATTGAGAAGGGTCATGTCGTGAACGACCTGCTGTTCCGCCGCGTACCGCACGACAGCCGTCGAAGCGCCCAAGGGCAGCGATGACAAGCAGCGACAACCAGCAGCACCGGGCGCCCCTCCCTCGTTAGGGTCAATGCCGTGGCCACCAGTCCCCCGTATCCGACGTATCCGCCCGCCCCGACCGGGTCCCTCCCTCCCGGCGGCGTGCTCCGGCATCCGCACTGGTGGCAGCGCACCTGGGTGCGGTACGCGGCGCTGAGCTCGCTCCTCGCCCTGTCCGGGCTGGTCATCCTCGCGCTGGTCCGGCAGCAGACCGGCACCGAGGGGCTCCTGGTCGGGCTCGGGCTCGCCGTGTTCCCCGTCCCCCTGCTGATCGCCGCGTTCCGCTGGCTGGACCGGGTCGAGCCGGGGCCCTGGCGCAACCTCGCCTTCTGCTTCGCCTGGGGGGCGTGCGCGGCGGCGCTCGTCGCGATCATCGCGAACAGCTTCGCCACGCACTGGATAGCGGTCGCGACGGCCGACCCCAAGGGTGCCGACACCCTCGGCATGACCGTCATAGCGCCGATCGTGGAGGAGTCCGCGAAGGCCACGGCGGTGCTGCTGGTCTTCCTCTTCCGCCGCCGTCACTTCACCGGCATCGTCGACGGTGTGGTCACGGCCGGGGTGACCGCGACCGGCTTCGCCTTCACCGAGAACATCCTGTACCTCGGCACCGCCTTCGGCACCGACCAGTCCAACGGCGGGCACGGCGGCATCGCCTCCGTGACGGCCGCGACGTTCTTCGTGCGCGTCGTGATGTCCCCCTTCGCGCACCCCCTGTTCACCGTGTTCACCGGCATCGGCTTCGGCATCAGCGCGCTGACCGCCGAGCACCGGCGGGTGCGCCGGACGCTGGCCCCGCTCGGCGGCCTGCTGCTCGCGATGGGCATGCACTCCCTGTGGAACGGCTCCACCTCGTTCGGCGACGGCTACGGCTTCTTCGCGGTCTACGGGGCGTTCATGGTGCCGATGTTCGGGCTGCTGACCTGGCTGGTCATATCGACCCGGCAGCGGGAGCTGCGGACCGTGCGCGCCGAGCTGCCGGCGTACGTGGCGGCCGGCTGGCTGACGATGCCGGAGCCCTTCGTCATGAGCTCGATGAAGGCTCGGCGGCTCGCCCGCGACCAGGCCAGGGACCGGCTCGGCAAGGCGGCGGCGCGGACGGTCGCCGAGTACGAGGCGTACGCGACGTCGCTGGCGTTCCTGCGCCACCGGGGGCGCTCGGGCCGCGCGGGCGCCGACTTCGTCGCACGGGAGCGGGAGCTGCTGCGGGAGCTGTGGCACCGGCGGGAGGTGGCCCGCCCGGCGCTGGCCCACGCGGGCCACATGCTGGCGGGGTCGGTCCTGTGGGGCGTACCCCCGGTGTACGGGCACGGGCCGGTGTACGGGCACGCGCCCGGGTACGGGCACGCGCCGGGGTACGGCAGCCAGGGCGCGGGGCAGGCGTACGGCGGGGGTCAGGCGTACGGCCAGTTCCCGGCGCACGGCGGAGGCGGCCCGGTCCACGGGCAGTTCCCGGCGCACGGCGGAGGCCCGGTCCACGGCGGAGGCGGCCCGGTCCACGGGCAGTTCCCGGCGCACGGCGGGGGGCCGGTCCACGGCCACCACCCGGCGTACGGCGGAGGCGGCCCGGCGTACGCACAAGCGCCCCACGCCCAGGCACCTCACGCCCAGCCGGCCCACCCCCCGGCCGCCCACACAAGCGTTACGCCGACGCCTCCGCCAGCCGCGTCGTCTCCTCCTCCGTCAGCGTGACCTCGCCCACCGCCAGAAGCGCCGGGAGCTGCTCCACCGTCCGGGCGGAGGCGGTCGGCGCGAGGACGGTCGGGCGGGCGGCGAGCCAGGCGAGGGCGACCGTGGCGATCTCCACCTCGCGCGCGCCGGCGATCTCGTCGAGCGCCTTCAGCACCCGCGCGCCCCGTTCGGTGTCCACGAGCTGCGCCACGCGCCCCGCGCGCACCGAGTCCACCGTCGCTCCCGGCCGGTACTTCCCCGTCAGGAACCCCGAGGCGAGCGCGAAGTACGGCACCGCGGAGAGGCCGGCGTCCTCGGCGACGTCCTGGAGGGCGCCCTCGTAGGTGTCCCGGGAGACCAGGCTGTAGTGCGGTTGGAGGGCGACGTAGCGGGCCAGGCCCTCGCGTTCGGAGAACTCCAGCGAGGCGCGCAGCCGCTCGGCCGAGATGTTGGAGGCTGCGATGTGGCGCACCTTCCCCGCCCTGACCAGCCCGTCCAGCGTGCCGATGATCTCCTCGACGGGCACGTCGGGGTCGTCGTAGTGCGTGTAGTACAGGTCGATGTAGTCCGTCTGGAGCCGCCGCAGCGAGGCGTCGGCCGCCGCCCTGATGTTGCCGGCGGACAGCCCCTGGTACTCGGGGTGCCGGCCGACCTTGGAGGCGAGGACCACGTCGGAGCGGTTGCCACGCGCCTTGAACCACCTGCCGAGTACGGTCTCGGACTCGCCGCCCTTATGGCCCGGGACGAAAGCCGAGTAGCCGTCGGCGGTGTCGACGAAGTTGCCTCCGGCGGCCGTGTAGGCGTCCAGCACGGCGAAGGACGCGGCCTCGTCGGCGGTCCAGCCGAAGACATTGCCGCCGAGGCAGAGGGGAGCGACCGCGAGATGGGTTGAGCCCAGAGGGCGAAGTGACATCATTTAACGATGTTAAGTAGAAGTCTCCGCAGTCCGCGCGCGGAATCGCGGACTCCGGGACGATTCCGTCGCGAATCGGCCCGGCAGGGCAGTGCGCTGCCCGAAAGGACACGGCCGGCCGGCGATGCACGGCACGGCACGGCGGGGCCGGGTCGGTGGGGCAGGCGCAGCCGGAATCGACTCGACGGGGACCGGCCCGGCCCGAAGCCCGGCAGGGACCGGCCCTGCCAGAGGCCCGACAGGGACCGGCCCGACAGGGACCGGCCCGGCGGGGCCTTGGCGGGCTCAGGGATTCAGCCCCTTGCCGTGCAGCCACGCCATCGGGTCGATCCCCGTGGCCGCGCCGCCGGGGTGGACCTCCAGGTGCAGATGCGGACCGGTGACGTTGCCGGTGGCACCGACGCGGCCGATGACCTCGCCCGTACTCACCTTCTGCCCGACACTGACGCTGATCGAGGACTGGTGGCAGAACCAGAGCTCGGTGCCGTCGTCGAGGGTGAGGATCGTGCGGTAGCCGTAGGAGCCGGCCCAGCCCGCCTCGGTGATCGTGCCGCTGTGGATCGCCTTGATGAGCGTGCCGGTGGGCGCGGCGAAGTCGAGGCCGGTGTGATAGCCGGACGACCACATCGATCCGGCCTCACCGAAGGTCGAGGTGATCGTGTACGAGGAGGTCGGCAGCGTGAACTGCTTGGCCAGCTCGGCGAGTTTCTTCGCGGCGGCCTTCTTCTTGGCCTCCGCCTCCGCCTTCTCCTTCGCGTCGGCGGCCTTCTTCTCCGCCTTCGCCTCCGCCTCCTCGGCGGCGGACGCCGCCTGCTTGGCGGCGGCGGCCTCGGCGGCCTTCGCGGTGGCGCTGTCCACCTGGTCCTGCTGGGCCTCGGCCTGCCGCATGATCCGGGCGCGCAGCGCCTCGCCCGCGTCCGTGGTGCCCGCGGCGGTGTCGACGCCGGTCAGTCCGGCGCCGGTGAGCGGGGCGGAGGCGGTCTGCGCGGTGGTGTCGGCGTGGTCGCCGGAGTCGTGACCGGAGTCGTCACCGACCAGCGCCTTGGCCGACTCGGTGACCGAGGACAGGTCCGGCAGGGAGATGGAGACCGGCGGCTTGGCGGTCTGCGCGGTGGCCATGCCACCCGCGCCGACCGCGGCGATCACGCCGACGCCCAGAACGGTGGAGCTGCGCGCGAGTCCGCCCCCGCGCTGCTTGGCGACGCGGTGCCGGCCACGGACGGGACGAACGGACTCCGCGGTGGGATTCCACTCCTCCCAGGTGCCCTCCTCGGAACGGCGGTCGAAGTCGACGACCTCGGTGCCGGCAGGAGCGTACGAGGGGTTCTGGGCAGGCCGGTTGGACGCCACGTGGGCGCACTCCTTTCCTTCCTCTCGCCTGCCGGGTTAGCTGACGGGTTCGGAGCAGGAAGGTCTCCTACGCGTGTACGACGGCCGCGTCCACTCGGCGGCCGCCGCGCGATTCACCCCTGAATGGTGGTTCCCCGGCTCCCTTGCGGGATTAGGCAGATGAGCACGGGGCCGCCTCCTGTGACGGCTGGGACGACCGTGCTGCGTTATCGAACGTTAATAGACCTGGGGTGCACATTCCAAGCTGTTCAGTGGCCCGAGTTACACGTCTTGGCCAGGACTTTTGCGCCACGAGCCCCGCAAAACGGGCGAGTTGACCGGGCCCCATGAGGGCCTCAGGCAGAGCCGCGCCCCGGACGTGCGGTCAGTAAACCCACCGGGGGACACGATCCGGTCACGACAGGTGACACCCTCGGCACCCACCGGCACCGACGCCCCGCACCGTCCGGAAACGCCGGTACGAACACCCTCGGAAACGACGGCCCGGACGTCCTCCGGAGACGACGGCCCGGACGTGGCCCCGGACGTCGCGGCCGACCATGCCCCCTCAGGGATGTGGCCGTCGTACCGCCAGCAGCGCCAGGTCGTCCGTCGCCCGTCCGCCGGTGTGCCGGGCGACCTCGTCGGCAAGGAAGCTCAGCAGCGCGTCCGGCCCGGAGAAGGTGCGGCCGACGAGCCGGGTGGCGGGGTCGTAGAACTCGCCGTGCCGGTCGCGGGCCTCGGAGAGCCCGTCGGTGTGGAAGAGGAGCGTGGCGCCGTACGGCAGCGCGGCCTCGTCCGCGCGTTCGGGCCACCTGCCCAGCTCGCCCATGCCGAGCGGCAGTGCGGACTCGCGCGGTTCGAGCACGCGCAGCCTCCCGTCGTCGTACAGGAGCAGCGGGGCGGGGTGGCCGCGGTTGACGAGGCGGACGAGGGTGCAGTCGTGCGGGATCTCGGCGAGGACGGCGGTGGTGAACCCCTCGAAGGAGTCCAGGTCCCGGCGTCGGCCGGCCTCGCGGGCGAGCGCGCGTTCGAGCCGCTGGGCGACTGCGCCGAGCGTGGCCTCCCGCTCGGCGGCCTCCCGGAACGCCCCGATGACGACGGCGACGACGCTGACGGCGCTGATGCCCTTGCCGCGCACGTCCCCCAGCACCAGGCGCACGCCGTGCGGGGAGTCCTGGACCGCGTACAGGTCGCCGCCGATCGCGGCCCCGTCCTGCGCGGCCTCGTAACGTGCGGCGACGTCGAGGCCCGCGACGCGCTCGGCCGGCTGCGGCATGACGGCGAGCTGCGCGGCCTCGGCGATGTGACGGACGGAGGCCAGCCGGGCTCCGGCACGGCCGACGAGCACGTTGATCAGGACGGCGAGGGCGGCGACGGTGCTGACCGTCAGCAGCTCGGTGGTGGTGTCGATGTTCGACATGACGCCGAAGGCGAGGTGAATCGCGGCCACGGCCAGGACGGCGACCACGGCTGTCAGGACGGTACCGCGCAACGAGTACAGGAAGGAGGCGACGAGGGGGGCCGCGGTGAAGAGGGGAGCGGCGGTGAAGTCGACCGGAGTGAGGCAGTCGTAGACGATCGCGGCGGCGAGCAGCAGCACCGGGAGGAAGGGCAGCGCGACACGGACGCCGGCCGCATCGCGGCTGCTGTTCCCGGCGGTCACGGTCGACCGTTTCTCAGTCCGCTGCCCCACGTCACCAGCGTCACCGGGGCGGCGTCGCGGGGCACCCCCCGGTGAGCCGGGCGGGTGGCGGGGACGGAGTGGGCGGTTGGAGGTGGCGGTACGGGACGGCGGTACGGACAGTGAACGGTGATACGACAAAAACCCCGGGGGCGGAAGCCTTTCGGCCTCCGCCCCCGGGGACGTGGTAGCGGGGACAGGATTTGAACCTGCGACCTCTGGGTTATGAGCCCAGCGAGCTACCGAGCTGCTCCACCCCGCGTCGGTAGAACCAGTGTACGTCATCCTGGGGACGCCGTTCACCACGTTTATCTGGGCGGCTGCTCACCCGGTCACCCGGTCGCCCGGTCGCCCGCACCTCCCTGCGGCGAACCGCTCAGCGGGCCGACGAGCGTCGTCGCCAAGGGAGCGCGTCACCGCACGTCGTGCGCTGTTCCTCGCTGCCCAGCGCCCCCGCGATCCGCGTGCAGATCTCTTCGAGCTGCCCCACCTGCTCCGGCGTGAGCCGGTCGAACACGGCGGCGCGCACCGTCTCGACGTGCCCCGGGGCCGTACGCTCCAGCAGCCGCGCCCCCGCGTCGGTGAGCACCGCGATGCTGCCGCGCCGGTCGCCCGGGTGTGCCTCGCGCCGCACGCTGCCGTCCCTCTCCAGGCGGGTGACGACGTAGGTCAGCCGGCTCCGGGTGACCTTCAGCGACGCGGCGAGGTCGGTCATGCGCAGCCGCCGGTCCGGGGCCTCCGAGAGATTGGCCAGCACCGAGTAGTACAGGTGCGGCAGGCCCGCCTGCTGCTGGAGCTGCCGGTCGATCACGTCCTCCAGGAGCAGGGAGGCGGCGAGGTATGCGCGCCAGGCACGCTGTTCCTCGGACGTGAGCCAGCGGGTCGTCATGACCGCAGTGTAGTTATTGTTCAAAAGTTGAACCACCTCGCCCGCACCCGGCTCCCGGCCCTCTTCGCAGTCCCGCACGTAGTCCGCACGTAGTCCGCACGTCGTCTCGCATCCCGGAGCGCGCACATGCCTCACCCCCACGTCCTGCTGTCCGCCGCCGTCTCCCTGGACGGCTTCCTCGACGACACCGGCCCCGAACGCCTGCTGCTGTCGGGCCCGGAGGACTTCGACCGTGTCGACCAGGTGCGGGCGGAGAGCGACGCGATCCTGATCGGCGCCGGCACCCTGCGCACCGACAACCCCCGGCTGCTGGTCAACTCCCCCGAGCGGCGCGCCGCACGGGTCGCGGCCGGGCGGCCGGAGTACCCCCTGAAGGTGACGGTGAGCGCGTCCGGCGACCTCGACCCGGCCGCGCGGTTCTGGCACACGGGGGGCGCGAAGGCGGTCTACACCACGGAGGAGGGCGCGGCCCGGCTGCGCGACGAGCTCCCCGCGGACGTCGACGTCGTCGCGCTGGGCGCGCAGCCGGGGTGGCGGGCGGTGCTCGCACACCTGGGTGAGGTGAAGGGCGTACGGCGGCTGATGGTGGAGGGCGGCGGCCGGGTGCACACCGAACTGCTGCGGCAGGGGCTCGCCGACGAACTGCAGCTCGCGGTGGCCCCGTTGCTGGTGGGGCAGGCCACCGCGCCGCGCATGTTCGGGACGGGGGCGTATCCGCCGGGACGGATGCGGCTGGTGGGAACCCGGGCCGTGGGGGACGTGGTGCTGATGCGGTACGTGCCGGCGGCGCCCGGCGCGGAGGAGCTCGCCACGGCGGCGGACCGGCGGTGGCTGGGGATCGCGTGCGAACTGGCGGAACTGTGCCCGCCGTCGGAGACCGCGTTCAGCGTGGGGGCGGTGGTGGTGGCCGCCGACGGTACGGAGCTGGCCCGGGGGCACTCCCGGGAGGGCGGCGACCCGGCGGTGCACGCGGAGGAGGCGGCGCTGGCGAAGGTGACGCCCGGCGACCCGCGGCTGGCGGGGGCGACGGTCTACAGCAGCCTGGAGCCGTGTGCCCGGCGCGCGTCGCGGCCGATGCCGTGCGCGCGGCTGATCCTGGCGGCGGGGGTGCGGCGGGTGGTGACCGCGTGGCGGGAGCCGGACACGTTCGTGCCGGGGGCGGACGGGAGCGGCGTGCTCGCGGCGGAGGGCGTGCGGGTCGTGCACCTGCCCGAGTACGCGCCGGCGGCCAGGCGGCCGAACGCGCATCTGCTCGGGCGGAGCTGACCGACCCCTGACCGGACCGCGCCCGGGCTCTCCCCCGGACGCACGATCATGCTTGCTTGAACATTGAAGCAAGTATTAGAGTCGCTGCTGTCCCGGCGTGCTTCAAATCTGAAGCACGCCCCCGCTCCGCAGAAGGGCGACAGCCATGCGTGACCTGCCCGCCGCACCCGAGCCCGGCGATCTCGCGGACCTCACCGGCCCCGGCGACGCCGTCGACGCCGTCGTGGCCGACGCCGGGGCGCCCGGGCCGCTTCCCGAGGCCACCGTGCGTACCCGCGTCGCCGTCCCTCTGCGCTTCGGCGACGGCTATGCGGTCACGGCGGACGTCGTGACGTTCCACGGTCTGGTCGACGGCCGGGAGCACCTGGCGCTCGTGCTGGGCGACGCGACCACCGGCCCCCCGCTGGTGCGGCTGCACTCCGAGTGCCTGACCGGCGACGTGTTCGGCTCGGCCCGCTGCGACTGCGGCCCGCAGCTCCGTGAAGCGGTGGAGCGCATCGCGGAACGTGGCGGCGTCCTGCTCTACCTGCGCCAGGAGGGCCGCGGCATCGGCCTCTACAACAAGCTCGACGCCTACGCGCTGCAGGACGACGGACTGGACACCTACGCGGCGAACGCGGCACTCGGCCTGCCGGAGGACGCCCGGGACTACACGGCCGCCGCACAGATGCTGCGCGCCCTCGGCATCGGCACGCTCGACCTGCTCTCCAACAACCCGGACAAGGCCGAGCAGTTGACCGCGCTCGACCTCGCCGTCCGCGACCGCGTCCCGACCGGCGTCTTCACCACCGCCCACAACGTGCGCTACCTGCACGCCAAGGCCGTACAGACCCGGCACACCCTGCCGCTGGCGGAGCTGCGGGAGCGGCCGGCGGGCTGAGGCGGCACCGCCGGCGAAACGGCGGGCCCAGCCGGTTGTCAGTGCCCCCTGCAAGACTCGTCGACGTCCACAGCCGTACCGGACGACGACGAGACACCGGAGGCAACGATGACCGACGCGCCCGTACCCTCCCCCACCCCGACCCCGGCCCCGCAGCACTACAGCCCGCGCTGGCAGGGCGCCGGAGATCCCCGTCCGGCCGTTCCCGACACGGGTGACGAGCGGGAGATCCTGACCACGACCCTCGACCACCACCGGGCCACGTTCGAGCTGAAGTGCACCGGCCTGCCGCCCGAACGCCTGTCGGAGCGCCCGGTACCGCCGTCCACCCTGTCGCTGCACGGCCTGACCCGGCACCTGGCCGGGGCCGAACAGTGGTGGTTCCGCATCCAGTTCGCCGGTGAGGACGTCCCCCTGCCGTACTACTCGGACGACGACCCCGATCAGGACTTCGAACGGCTCGACGGCGACGTGCTGGAGGCCCTCGCCTTCTGGCGCGAGTCCTGCGCGCACTCCCGCCGCATCGTCGACGCCACCCCGTCCCTGGACCGGACGGGCACCCGCAGACGCACCGGCGAACCGATCTCCCTGCGCCGCATCCTCATCGACATGATCGCCGAGTACGCCCGCCACAACGGCCACGCCGACCTGCTCCGCGAACGCCTGGACGGGGCGACGGGGGTCTGACCCCCGCCGCCCACCTTCAGTCGCCCACGGAGAGCCGCCGCCCGCGCGACTCCGCCACGCGCAGCGCGTCGGCGAGACACTCGGCGAGCCGGACGGCCGCGTACCGCACGGCGACGTTCGGCGAGGCGGGGTCCTCCAGCACTCGCCGAGCCTCACCGAGCACGTCCAGCCCCTCGGCGAGCTGCGTTGCCTCGGTGTCGTCGGCCAGCCGCGAGACGTAGCCTCCCGCGCCCTCCTCGGCGTCGAGGAAGCAGGGCTTGCCCTCGGGGGAGGACCAGGGGAGGAGCCTGAGCGAACGGAACGACCGGAGCGAGTCCATCAGGCGGCCGTCCTCTCCGCGCCGACGACGTGCGTATCGAGATCGATCCCGAAGTCGGCGGCGAGCACGAGGGCGACACGGCGCCGTCGCTGCCGTGCGCGTTCCCGCTCGTCGGCCACCAGGTACGGCCGCACGAGCCGGGACTCGGCGCCGTCGAGCGGCAGGTGGCGACAGTAAGGGGAACGTCGGACCGGAGGGTGAAAGGGGACGCAGGGCGCACTCGGGGGCGCGGGCAACGGGCTCCCCGCGCGGTGACTCCCGGTACCCGGGCCGAACAGAAGGCCCAGCCACTGCGCGAGCCGCCGGATAAGGTCGTACATGTCGACGCTCCTTCGAAGCGTTGGCCGTGCCCCGGGGCCCTGCCAGGCCGCCGGGGTCTTCGTGCGGGAACAGTACCGCCCGGATACAGCCCTCTGTATACAAGTGCAGAGGGATCCACTCGACCGTGTAAGTCCTCGCCTGCCTACGTTGGACATGTGAGCGATACAGAGCAGCCGGAAACACCTCTGGACCCCATGAGCGCGCGGCCGCTGTACGTGCAACTGGCCGACGTCATCGCCGGGAGGATCGCGTCCGGCCAACTGGCGCCCGACCGGCCGATCCCGTCCGAGAACCACCTGGCCGACGAGTACGGCATCGCCCGCCTCACCGCCCGCCGGGCCGCCCAGGAACTCCGGGAGCGGGGCCTCATCGTCACCGTGCGGGGCAAGGGCTCCTTCGTCGTACCCCAACCACCCACCACGGACGCCTGACCCGACACGTTCGCGCGCCGCGGGGTACTCCGTCCCCACACGCCCCGAACTCCTGCCGTTGCTCACCCTGGACCTGACCGGCACGTTCGCCTTCGGGCTGAACGGGGCGCCGACCGCCGTCGAGGCCGCCCGGTTGGACCTCGTCGACGTGGTCGTCCTCGGCATGATCACCGCGCTCGGCGGGGGCCGCATCCGTGACGTCCTCATCGATTCGCTGTTCCCGGCCACCCTCCTGGACTGGCGCTACCACGCCCTCGCCCGCCATCGGCGGGCTGCTCGCCTTCGCGCTCAGCCGGCACCTGCGGCGGAGGGCACGATCGCCGCCCTCGACGCATCGGCCTCAGCGCCTTCGCGGTGATCGGCGCGAGCAGGGCGCTGGACTCCGGGCTCGGCGGGGCGCCCTCGTTCCTCCTCGGGGCGGTCACGACGGTCGGCGGCACGATCCGCGACACCCTCGTGCGCGAGCGGCGCACCGGCACCGGAACGGATCGACGACCCGCGTGCCTGCCTGGACGGACTCCGCTCCGTCCTCCTCCCGCACTTCGGCCAGGAGGAAGAGAGCTGCTTCTCACTCGCCCCCTGAGCCGGACCGTCGAAGGCGGTCACGGGGCCCGGCGCTCCCGAGGGGAGTCAGAGCCGACTGAGAAGTTCCTGTGCGAAAGTGCCGACCGCCCCACACCCGCCTGTTCCACCCAACCTCCCATGGAGAAAGCCCTGATGAGCCTCACCGTGGTCAACGGACTACCGGCACACGTCCTGTTCGTGCACTTCGTCATCGTGCTGGTGCCCCTGAGTGCCCTGGCCCTCGTGGTGTGCGCCGCATGGCCCCGTGGCGCCCGGCGACTCGGCCTGGTGCTGCCGATCCTCGCGTTCGTCGCCCTGGCGAGTGTGCCGTTGGCCACGCACGCGGGCGAATGGCTCGAGCAGCACGTCGGCAGCGACCCGCTGGTGCGCAAGCACGCCGAGCTCGGCGACGGCCTGCTGCCGTGGGCTCTCGGCCTTTTCGTGTTCTCGGCCGTCGTCTGGTGGACGGCCCGACGCTCGGCACCCGCCCCGGACGGCACGGCGAGCGCCTCGTGGTCGTCCTCGGCCCTGCTCCGGGGCGCGGTCGTGGTCCTCTCCCTCGCGGTCGCGGCCGGCGCCGTGGTGGACGTCTACCGCATCGGCGACTCGGGCGCCAAGGCCGCCTGGCACGACAACTACTCCAAGACGGCCACGCGGGACGACGGCTGACGGACGGGCCCGCGAAAGGCGGCGCCCGAGCCGACGGAAGCCGACCCGGACGCCGCGCAGCAGGTCCAAGGGAGCGTCCCTCTCCTGCCGGGGGTAGGCCCTGTGGGACTCGAACCCACAACCAATGGATTAAAAGTCCACTGCTCTGCCAATTGAGCTAAGGGCCCTGGCGGTGTTGCGTGGTGTTGCCTCCCCGAGCATAGCCCGACGCGGGCGGGTCGCCGATCGGGTATCGGTGACCCGGCCGTGTCGGCGGGGTCAGGTCGCGGCCGCCTCCGTCTCCGTCTCCCGGGGGCGGTTGCGTACGTGACGCGGGTTCAGGAACCAGTGGCGGGCCGAGGCGAACCACCACGCCGCCGCGAATCCCAGTACGACGAGGACGGCGACCGGGGCGTAGTTGAAGGTGTCCCAGGTCACCGGTGACACCTGCGGCAGCATGAACAGGACGGTGATGATCACGACCCAGGTCACCGACACCACCCCGATCACCCTCGACCACCGGCCCAGGTGCCAGGGGCCGCGCTCGAAGGCGTCGCCCTTCCGGACCCGCAGCAGCGTGGGGATGACGTAGGCGAGGTAGAGGCCGATCACCGCGATCGACGTCACCGCCGTGTACGCCGTCACATTGATCAGGTACGGCAGCCCCAGCGCGAGCGCGCTCAGCGTGGCCAGCCACACCGCCGCCACCGGGGTGCGGGTGCGCGGGCTCACGGTGTGCCAGACGCGGGAGAACGGCAGTGCGCCGTCGCGCGAGAAGGCGTAGATCATGCGGCTGTTGGCGGTCACGGACGCCATTCCGCAGAACAACTGCGCGCCGATCACCACGAGCAGCAGCAGCTTCCCCGCCGTGGCGCCCAGCGCGTCGAGCAGGATCTGGGCCGGCGGCGCGCCGGTCGGCGAGCCGAGCGCCCCGTCGTACGACTGGATCGCGAACGTGAAGCCGAGGAGCAGTACGAACCCGGCGATCCACGACGTCCAGATGGAGCGGACGATGCCCTTCGGGCCGGCCGTGGACGCGTCGTGCGTCTCCTCGGTCATGTGTGCGGAGGCGTCGTACCCGGTGAAGGTGTACTGCGCCATCAGCAGTCCCAGCAGCACCACGTAAACCCCGCTGCCCCAGCCGGTGTTGTTGACGTACTCCCCGAACACGAACGAGGCGGATCGGTGGTGGTCGGGCACGAACGCGAGGGCGCCGACGATCAGCGCGACCCCCAGCACGTGCCACCACACGCTCACGCTGTTCAGCAGGGCGACGATCCGCACGCCGAAGGTGTTGAGCAGGCCGTGCAGCAGCAGGATCGCGGCGAACAGCAGGATCGTCCGCCCCGGCGTCACCTCGAAGTCGAACTGCAGGTTCAGATACGCGCCCAGGAAGGACGCCGCCCCGAAGTCGATGCCGGCGGTCACGGCGACCTGGCCGAGCACGTTGAACCAGCCGGTGAACCACGCCCAGGCTGCCGCCGAGCGCGGCGGGGCCAGCCGGTGTGCCCAGAAGTACAGGCCCGCCGACGTCGGGTACGCCGAGCAGATCTCGGCCATCGACAGCCCCACGAACAATGTCATCAGGCCGACGCCGACCCAGCCCCAGGTGATCACGGCGGGGCCGCCCGTGTTCATCCCGAACAGGTACAGGGTCAGGCAGCCGGAGAGGACCGAGATGATGGTGAAGGAGACGGCGTAGTTGGAGAACGCCGACATGCGGCGGGCGAGGACCTGCGTGTAGCCGAGCTGGGCCAGCAGTTCCTCGTCCGAGGGGTGGTGGGTCGCTTCATCTGTCATGCCCCCAGCGATTCCCTCCCCGAAGACGTGACAAGCGTCACACCCGCACGAAAAAGAGCCGCGGCCCCCACCCGTGATCGGGTGAGGGCCGCGGCCCGTTTCACGCTCCGACGTCAGCTGCCGCGCTTCCAGCGAGGCTTGTCGTCACGGCGGTTGTACGAGGAGGGGGAGGAGGACGGAGCGGAGCCGCCACCGCGGTGGTCGTCACGGCGCCCGAAGGAGCCGGTGGCACCCCGGTGGTCGTCGCGACGGCCGGACGGGCGGTCGTGCGCGCCGGCACGGAAGCCGGGGCGCTCGCTCTGACGGTCACGGTTGAACGGGCGGTCGCTGCCGCGGTGGCCACCGCGGTCGTCCCGGCGGTCGTCACGGCGGAAGCCGCCACGGTCGTCACGACGCTCGTCACGGCGGAACCCACCACGGTCGTCACGACGCTCGAACGAACGACCACCACGGTCATCACGCCGGTCGTCCCGACGGTCGTCACGGCGAAAACCGCCACGGTCGTCACGACGCTCGTCACGACGGAACCCACCACGGTCGTCACGACGCTCGAACGAACGACCACCACGGTCATCACGCCGGTCATCACGCCGATCGTCACGGCGGTCGTCACGGCGGAAACCGCCACGGTCGTCACGACGCTCGTCACGACGGAACCCACCACGGTCGTCACGACGCTCGAACGAACGACCACCACGGTCATCACGCCGGTCGTCCCGACGGTCGTCACGACGCTCGTGACGCTCGGCGCTCCGCTCCCGGCCGGTCGTCGCCTGCTCCGGCAGCGACACGGCGGCCGCCTCCGGCCGCTCGGCGTCCTCGGTGACGGCCTCGGCCTCGCTCTCGCGGGCCGCGGCCAGCACCGCCTCCGGGTCCTCGCCGCGCTCACGCGCGGCCCGGGCCACCAGGCGGTCCGACTCCTCGCGCAGCTCGGCGGCGCGGCGCGTGGCGCGCTCCAGCTGCTTCGTCAGGTAGGCGACCTCACGCTCGGCCTGCTGCGCGGCGTTGCCCGCCGACTCGGCCTGCACCTCGGTCATCGACCGGGCACCGGTGATCTCGGCGACCTCCGGCTCGAACGCGCCGGCGCTCTGGATGACGTGGCGCGAGGCGTCGACGCCCGCGTCCTCCATCAGCCGGAAGATCTGCCGCCGCTGGTGCGGCAGGGAGAGCGAGACCACGGTCCCGGTACGCCCGGCACGCGCGGTGCGGCCGGCCCGGTGCAGGTAGTCCTTGTGGTCGCCGGCGGGGTCGACGTTGAGCACCAGGTCGATGCCGTCGACGTGGATGCCGCGCGCGGCGACGTCCGTGGCGACGAGGACGTTGACGTAGCCGTCCTTGAAGTCGGCCAGCGTCCGGGTCCGGGCCCCCTGGGTCATGCCGCCGTGCAGCGCGTCCGCCTTGGCACCGGCGTCACGGAGCTGCTCCGCGACGCGGTCGGCGCCGAGCTGGGTGCGCACGAAGATGAT
Organism: Streptomyces sp. B3I8; assembly: GCF_030816915.1. Classification (NCBI taxonomy): domain Bacteria; kingdom Bacillati; phylum Actinomycetota; class Actinomycetes; order Kitasatosporales; family Streptomycetaceae; genus Streptomyces; species Streptomyces sp. B3I8. The sequence goes on from NZ_JAUSYN010000002.1 coordinate 3,342,535, forward strand.
GGTGCGGCCCTTGCGGGAGGCGATCGCGGCGGTGACCGGAGCCTTGTCCTTGGGCTTCACGATCAGGATGTGGTGCGACATGGTCGTCACGGCACCCTGGGCGGCGTCGACCTCGTGGGTGGCCGGGTCGTTCAGGTACCGGTCGACCAGCGTCTTGATCTCGTTCTCCATGGTGGCGGAGAAGAGCATCCGCTGACCGCCGGCCGGAACCTGGTCGAGCAGCTCGGTGACCTCGGGCAGGAAGCCGAGGTCGGACATCTGGTCGGCCTCGTCGAGCACGGCGATCTGCACGTTCTCGAGCGAGCAGGCACCGCGGTTGATGAGGTCACGCAGCCGGCCGGGAGTGGCGACGAGGACGTCGACACCGCGCTCCAGGGCGTAGATCTGGTTGCCCATGGAGGTGCCGCCGCAGACGACCTTCATCTTCAGGCCGAGGACGTCGCCGTACGGCTGGAGCGCGTCGGCGACCTGCATGGCGAGCTCGCGGGTCGGCGTCATGATGATGGCGCGCGGCTTGTGCTTCTCGGTCCGGCCGCCGGCCAGCGTGGCCAGGGTCGGCAGACCGAACGACAGGGTCTTGCCGGAGCCGGTGCGGCCCCGGCCGAGGATGTCCTTGCCCGCCAGGGCGTCCGGGATGGTCGCGGCCTGGATCGGGAACGGGGCGGTCACACCGTTCTGCGTGAGCTTGCGGACGATGCCCTCAGGCAGTCCGAGATCGGTGAAGGTGAGCTGGGGGGCGTCGGTCTCGGCCGCGCCCTCGGTACCCGCTACGGCCTCAGGGCCTTCGGGCAGGACGACGTGGTCGGTACTGGCGACAGACATGCGAATGGAGAGCCTTCCGGAGTTGTACGGCAGCACGCGCCCCAACTCCGTGAAGTCACAATCGACCGCCTCGATGCGGTCCGGCCACGGTAAGGGAGAGTACGCGCCACACGCGGCGCGTCTTTTCTTGGCGCCGGGCAAATGGGATCAAACGATCTACCACCATACGCACCAAGGCCCCCGAGGTGCAAACCCACGGGTCAGAGCCCTGCGAATCCCTCCCCCGCGCCCCTGACACCCTTCTCCCACGCCCTCACTCCTCCTCCTCTGCCGTGACCCACCCGGCCCCCGGCTCCGCCACCGGCGACACCGGCACCGGTCCCCGCTCCACCAGCTGCGCCTGCTGCTCGTGGGCCGAGGGGGACGGCTCCGCCGTGGCCGGGGGCGGCTCGGAGACGGGCGGCGGCGTCGGCTCCGGCTCCGGTGGGGTGACGGGCGCGCTCGGCTCGCCCGTGGGCCCCGCCGGGTCGCCCGCACCGCCCGCCCGGCCGTCGTCGCTCCCCCCTCCGACGGCGCCCGCCGTGCCCCTGCCGCCCTTCGCCGACGCCTTCGTCGACGGCTTCGTCCTCGCGCCCGGCGACGCGGTGGGCGCCGCCGTCCCGCGTTCCGACTCGCCCGGCCGTGGCGAGCGTCCCTTCGTACGGCGCTGCCCGCCGGCGACGTGGCCGCCACCGGCACCGGCGCCCGCCGCGTCCTCGCCCCGCACCACCGCCCCGTGCGGCCCCGTCGAACGCGCCGGCCCGGGGTGCCCGGCGTCGTCCCCCACGCTCACGCATCCCGTGGCGGCCGCCACGGTCATGACGGCGGCGGCCAATCGGAACGGAACGTCACTGGGGCGCACGGGCAGCCACCTCCGGGGGCGGGCGAAGCGGTCCCCCTGCCCAACTCCCCCGCCCCGCGGGAGGACACGCCCCCGACTTCGCCGGATCGCCCCACCCTTCGCCGGACCGCCCCGGAACCGTCGGACCACCGACGCCGCCGGACCGCCGGTCGCGCGCCCCGTGCACGACAATGGGCGGGTGCTGCAGATGACGCGCGAGGAATTCGAAGAGCTCGTGAGCGAGGCCCTGGACCGGATCCCGCCGGAACTGACGCGGGTCATGGACAACGTGGCCGTCTTCGTCGAGGACGAGCCGTCCGCCGACGACCCCGAACTGCTGGGCCTCTACGAGGGAACACCGCTCACCGAGCGCGGCGAGTGGTACGCCGGGGTGCTCCCCGACCGCATCAGCGTCTACATGGGCCCCACGCTGCGCCACTGCGCGTCGCCGGAGGAGGTCGTGCACGAGGTCTCCGTGACGGTCGTGCACGAGGTCGCCCACCACTTCGGCATCGAGGACACCCGGCTGCACGAACTGGGCTGGGGCTGACCCCCCCCACCACGCCCCCGACCCTCCGCGCCGCCGTCTCGCCGCGCCCCTGCGCCCCCCGCGCCTCACCGCGCTTCCGGCGCATCCCGCATATTCGCGGCCCCACGTGGGCATACGGGACCAATGGCCCGCCGCGTCCCCGCCGCAGTCCTGCACGCACTCGCCCCGCTCCGAAGGGCCACGCACCGCGACCGCACACCCGCGCGCGAAACACCCCTGCTCGAAACATCCGCGCCCCGCCCCAACCCCTGGCTCCAGTCCCTCACTCTCGCCGCCGTCGTCCTCCTCGGCGCCTGGCTCGGCCTGCTCGTCGTCGGCAACGTGCGCGCCCCCGTGGGCCCCATGAACACCACGATGGCGCTGCGCCCCTCCCTCACCGGCGGCACGAAGATCAACGTCTCGCCGCTCGGCGCGCTGGAGCTGGACACCCACAAGGCCCCCGTCCGCCTGGACGTGAACGTCGACCAGTTGGACGAGACCCGCGCCCAGGCCCTCGTGGACCATCCCGAACGGCTCTCCGACCTCCAGGACGAGGTCGCGCGGGACGTCGCCGACGACACGCTGAACCTCGCCGTCCGCTCCTGCGTGGCCGTCGTCTCCGGCGCCACCGCGCTCGGCCTCGTCGTCTACCGCCGCCCGCGCCGCGCCCTCGCGTCCGGCGGCCTCGCCCTCGCGCTCCTCGTCGCCTGCGGCACCAGCGCGTTCGCGACGTGGAACCCCAAGGCGGTGCTGGAGCCGAGGTTCTCCGGCCTGCTCTCCTCCGCCCCGTCCCTGGTCGGCAGCGCCCGCAGCATCGTCACGGAGTTCGACGTCTACCAGAAGGAGCTGGCCCGCCTGGTGACGAACGTGACGAAGCTGTACGACGTCACGTCCACGCTCCCCGCGTACCAGCCGGACCCCAGCACGATCCGGGTACTGCACGTCTCGGACATCCACCTCAACCCGGCGAGCTGGAAGATCGTCGCCTCGCTGGTGGAGCAGTACGACATCGATGTGATCGTCGACTCCGGCGACACGATGGACCACGGCACGGCGGCGGAGAACGGCTTCCTGGACCCGGTGGCGGGCCTGGGCGCGCCGTACGTGTGGGTGCGGGGCAACCACGACTCGTCGACCACCCAGAAGTACCTGGGGAAGATGAAGAACGTGCGCGTCCTGGACGACGGCCGGGCGGTCACCGTCGCGGGGCTGCGGTTCGCGGGGATCGGCGACCCGCAGTACACCCCCGACCGCACGGCCGAGCGCGGCGACCGGGCGGAGGAGCTGGCGGGCGCCCGCCTCGCCTCGTCCCTGCGCGACCAGCAAAACGCCGGCACACCCGTGGACGTGGCGATCGTGCACGAGCCGTCGGCGGCACGGGAGACGGACGGGGAGGTACCGCTGGTCCTCTCGGGCCATCTGCACCACGAGGGCACGGAGGTCATGGAGTACGGCACACGACTGCGCATCGAGGGCTCGACGGGCGGCAGCGGGCTGCGCGCGGTCGAGGGGAAGTACCCGGACCCGATCGAGGCGTCGGTCCTCTACTTCGACCGGGACAGCCGGCGGCTCCAGGCGTGGGACGAGATCAAGCTGGGCGGCCTGGGCCGGACGACCGCGGAGGTCGCCCGCCACCTCGTGGACGAGAACAAGCCCGGCGCCACCCCGTCCCCGACGCTGTCCTCGACTACGCCGTCCTCCGGCTCTCCCACCCCGTCGAACCCCACCCGCCGCTCCCCGAGCCCCTCCCCGTAAACCGTTTTGGCGATACCTCCCGCCATCCCATATGCTTCTCACGTCCCCGAGGCGCCGCGAAGCGCCCAGGCGGGCCGATAGCCCTCATCGTCTAGCGGCCTAGGACGCCGCCCTTTCAAGGCGGTAGCACGGGTTCGAATCCCGTTGGGGGCACGTAGTACCGTGTGCGGTCGTGTGCGACACTGTCGCCCGTTGGTTCGCACACACAAGAGCAAGGTCCTGTGGAGCAGTTTGGAGTGCTCGCCACCCTGTCAAGGTGGAGGCCGCGGGTTCAAATCCCGTCAGGACCGCTGACGTTTCACGTGAAACGTCGTGGCTGGGTAGCTCAGTTGGTACGAGCGATCGCCTGAAAAGCGATAGGTCGCCGGTTCGACCCCGGCCCCAGCCACCACCGAAGGCCCCCTCCCACTGGGACGGGGCCTTCAGCCGTTCCGGAGCGCCTTCAGTCGGCTGCCGAGGAGCGCGGGGTCTCACGGGGCGGCGTGCGCCGGGCCGACGGAACGGCCACCCGGGTGGCGGTGGCGCCAGACCCAGAAGACCGTGCAGGACACGAGCGCCCAGCCCGCCAGGACCAGGAACGGGAACGCGTGCTGGTGGCCGGGGAAGTAGACCGCCGTGTGCTGGGCGTTGACCGACGCGCCCGGCGGGAGCCACCGGCCGATCACGCCGAGCGGGGACGGCAGCAGCGGCCAGGAGACCGCGCCGCCCGACGACGGATTGCCGAGCAGCACCATCAGCCCCCAGGTCGGCAGCATCGCCCAGCGGCCGAACAGGGTGTTGAACATCGTGAAGACCATGCCGGACGTGAACATCGTCAGCGCGAGGATCAGCCACGACTCCACGAACGGCAGGTGCAGCGCGCTCAGCAGCCAGTCGACCACCGCCGCGATCACGAACCCGCCGAGCAGCGCATAGGCCGCGGTGAACGCGATGCGCTCGGCCGGATCGAGTGCTCTGGCGTGCACGCTGAGCTGGATCGCGCCGACGAAGCCGATGATGACGGCGGCGAGGGAGATGTAGAAGATCGCCAGCCCACGCGGGTCCCCCTTCTGCAGCGGCTTGAGATCCTTGACGGTGACGTTCGTCCCGGCGGCCTTGCCCACCTGTTCCCCCGCGTCCTCCAGTACCTGGGCGACCGTTGCCCCGGAGGCCCCGGAGACGTCCAGGGTGAGCGTTCGCCCAGCGGACGGCACGTCGAGCACCGCGAAGACCTTCTGGTCCTCGACCGCCTCGACCGCCGCGCTCCGGTCCTCGTACGCGTGCAGCTTCAGCGAGGCGTTGAGCGCCTTCTCCATCCCGGCGATGAACCGCCGCCCCTGCGCGCTGTCGTACGCCCCGACGACAGCCGTGGGCACCGTGCGCGGGGTGGGGTTGGCCATGGCGTACGTGTAGGAGCCGGCGAAGAGTCCGGCCGCCGCCGCGAGGATCAGCAGCAGCACGGTGGCGGGCAGGAACGGGGACTCCCGGAACGCGGCCAGGCGTTCCGCGCCCGTACGCGGCCGGCCATGGGCACCGTGCGGCGGCTCATGACCGGGCTCGGGCTCCCCGGAGATTGACATAACACCCACGCTAGGTCATTTCCCCCCGCGACAAATCCGTTCGCCTCTCGTTTCCCGGAGGTGAGATCCTGGTTCCCGTATGTCCACGCACCCCGCCCCCGCCCTCGGCGCCCTCGCCCCCCGCCTGACCGAGCTGTCGCTGCGCGACGCGCACCGGCTCGGGCGCAGGCTCGAAGGCGCCCGCAAGATCCGCAAACCGGAGGCCCGCGCCGCCGTCCTCGCCGAGATCGAGGCCGAGGTCGAACAGGCCGAGGCACGGATCGGGGCGCGGCGTGCCCGCGTCCCGGTGGTGACGTATCCCGCGCAACTGCCGGTCAGCCAGAAGAAGGACGAGATCGCCGAGGCCATACGCGACCACCAGGTCGTGATCGTGGCCGGTGAGACCGGTTCCGGGAAGACCACGCAGATCCCCAAGATCTGCATGGAGCTCGGTCGCGGCGTCCGCGGCATGATCGGGCACACCCAGCCCCGCCGGATCGCCGCCCGTACGGTCGCCGAGCGCGTCGCCGAGGAGCTGGACACCCCTCTCGGCGAGACCGTCGGCTGGAAGGTGCGGTTCACCGACCAGGTCAACCCGGAGGCCACCTTCGTCAAGCTGATGACGGACGGCATCCTGCTCGCCGAGATCCAGACCGACCGCGAGCTGCGCGCCTACGACACGATCATCATCGACGAGGCGCACGAGCGGTCCCTGAACATCGACTTCCTGCTCGGCTACCTCGCCCAGCTCCTGCCGAAGCGTCCCGACCTCAAGGTCGTCATCACCTCCGCGACGATCGATCCCGAGCGTTTCTCCCGGCACTTCGGCGACGCGCCGATCGTCGAGGTCAGCGGCCGTACGTACCCGGTGGAGGTGCGCTACCGCCCGCTCCTGGAGGAGGACTCGGAGGACGCCGACCGGGACCAGATCACCGCGATCACCGACGCCGTCGAGGAACTGATGGCGGAGGGCCCCGGCGACATCCTCGTCTTCCTCTCCGGCGAACGGGAGATCCGCGACACCGCCGACGCGCTGGACAAGAAGAAGTACCGGTCCACGGAGGTGCTGCCGCTGTACGCGCGGCTGTCGCACGCCGAGCAGCACCGCGTCTTCCAGCGACCCGGTGCGGGAACAGTGCGCCGGATCGTCCTCGCCACCAACGTGGCCGAGACCTCCCTGACCGTTCCCGGCATCAAGTACGTCATCGACCCCGGCTTCGCCCGCATCAGCCGCTACAGCCACCGCACCAAGGTGCAGCGCCTGCCCATCGAGCCGGTCTCGCAGGCAAGCGCCAACCAGCGCAAGGGCCGCTGCGGCCGTACGTCGGACGGCATCTGCGTCCGGCTGTACTCCGAGGACGACTTCCTCACCCGTCCGGAGTTCACGGACGCGGAGATCCTGCGCACCAACCTCGCCTCCGTCATCCTGCAGATGACCGCGGCCGGCCTCGGCGACATTGAGAAGTTCCCCTTCATCGACCCGCCGGACCACCGCAACATCCGCGACGGCGTCCAGCTCCTCCAGGAGCTCGGCGCGCTCGACCCGGCGCAGCAGGACGCCCGCAAGCGGCTCACCGAGACCGGCCGCAAGCTCGCCCAGCTCCCCGTCGACCCGCGCCTCGCCCGGATGGTGCTGGAGGCGGACCGCAACGGCTGCGCGCGCGAGGTCATGGTGATCGCCGCCGCGCTGTCCATCCAGGACCCCCGTGAGCGCCCCTCCGACAAGCAGACGCAGGCGGACCAGCAGCACGCCCGCTTCCGCGACGAGACCAGCGACTTCCTGGCCTTCCTCAACCTGTGGCGCTACGTCCGCGAGCAGCAGCGGGAGCGCGGCTCGTCGTCGTTCCGGCGGATGTGCAAGCAGGAGTTCCTCAACTTCCTGCGCATTCGCGAATGGCAGGACATCTACACCCAGCTCCGCACGGTCGCCAAGCAGATGGGGATCCACCTCAACGAGGAGGACGCCCCGGGCGACCGCATCCACGTCTCACTGCTCGCCGGTCTGCTCTCCCACATCGGCATGAAGGACGTGAAGGAGTCCAAGACCGCCGAGGGGTCGGCCGGTACCTCCGGCCCGGGCGGCGTTCGCAGGGGCGGGGGCCGCAACGAGTACGTGGGCGCCCGTAACGCCAAGTTCGCGATCTTCCCCGGCTCGGCGCTGTTCAAGAAGCCGCCACGGTTCGTGATGTCGGCGGAGCTGGTGGAGACCTCACGGCTGTGGGCCCGGGTCAACGCGAAGATCGAGCCCGAGTGGGTGGAACCGCTCGCCGGACACCTCCTCAAGCGCACGTACAGCGAGCCGCACTGGGAGAAGGACCAGGCCGCGGTGGTGGCGTACGAGAAGGTCACGCTGTACGGGGTCCCGATCGTCGCCCAGCGGAAGATCAACTACGGGCGGGTCGACGCCGAGGTCAGCCGCGAACTGTTCATCCGCAACGCCCTGGTGGAGGGCGACTGGCGCACGCACCACAAGTTCTTCGCCGACAACCGCAAGCTGCTCGGCGAGGTCGAGGAGCTGGAGCACCGGGCGCGGCGCCGGGACATCGTCGTCGACGACGAGACGCTGTTCGACTTCTACGAACAGCGGATCCCCGAACACGTCGTCTCCGGCGCCCACTTCGACTCCTGGTGGAAGCACAAGCGGCACGAGCAGCCCGACTTCCTCGACTTCGAGCGGGAGATGCTCATCCGGGAGTCGGCGCAGGCGGTCACCAAGGCCGACTATCCCGACTCCTGGCGCCAGGGCCCGCTCACGTTCCGGGTGACGTACCAGTTCGAGCCGGGCGCGGACGCGGACGGCGTGACCGTCCACATCCCGCTCCAGGTGCTCAACCAGGTCACCGACGAGGGGTTCGACTGGCAGATCCCGGGCCTGCGCGAGGAGGTCGTCACGGAGCTGATCCGCTCCCTGCCGAAGCCGATCCGCCGCAACTACGTGCCGGCGCCGAGCTACGCAGGGAAGTTCCTGGAACGTGCGGTGCCGCTGCAGGAGCCGCTGACGACGACGATGGCGCGCGAGCTGAAGCGCATGGTCGGCGTGCCCTTCGAGCCGGACGACTTCGACTGGGGCCGGGTCCCCGACCATCTGCGGATCACCTTCCGGATCGTCGACGAGCGACGCCGCAAGCTGGCCGAGGACAAGGACCTGGAAGCGCTGAAGGTGCGGCTGCGGCCGAAGGCGCGCAAGGCGCTCTCGCAGGCCGCGGCGGCGACCGCCGAGCGGCAGGGCGGGGAGTCGGTGGAACGCTCCGGGCTGACGGACTGGACGTTCGGCACGCTCAGCCGCGTCTTCGAGACCCGGCGGGCCGGTCAGCCGGTGAAGGCGTACCCGGCACTCGTCGACGACGGACCGGCGGCGAACACCGTGTCGGTACGCCTCTTCGACACCGAGGCCGAGCAGACCGAGGCGATGTGGAAGGGCACGCGGCGGCTGATCCTGCGCAACATCCCGGTCAACCCGGCCAAGTTCGCGTCCGACAAGCTGACGAACGCGCAGAAGCTCGCGCTGTCCGCCAATCCGCACGGCTCGGTCCAGGCACTGTTCGAGGACTGCGCGACGGCGGCGGCCGACCGGCTGATCGCCGACTTCGGCGGACCGGCGTGGGACGAGGAGTCGTACCGCAAGCTCTACGACAAGGTGCGCGCCGAGATCGTCGACACGACCGTACGGACGGTGGGCCAGGTGCAGCAGGTGCTGGCCGCCTGGCAGGCCTGCGAGCGGCGCCTGAAGGCCGTACGCAGCCCCGCGCTGCTGCCGAACCTGACGGACGTACGGGCGCAGCTCGACGCCCTTGTGAAGCCCGGTTTCGTGACCGAGGCGGGGCTGCGGCGACTGCCGGACCTGATGCGGTACCTGATCGCGGCGGACCGGCGGCTGCAGCAGATGCCGACGAACGTCCAGCGCGACACGACCCGCATGGAGAAGGTCCACGAGATGCGGGACGAGTACGCGTGGCTTCGGGAGCAGTTGCCCGCGGGGCGGCCGGTGCCGGCGGCGGTGCGGGAGATCCGGTGGATGATCGAGGAGCTGCGGGTCAGCTACTTCGCGCACGCGCTGGGGACGGCGTATCCCGTGTCGGACAAGCGCATCGTGAAGGCGATCGACGCCGCGGCGCCGTGACGGGGGGCGCACAAGGGGTGAGTTCGACCCCGGGGCTCGCCCTCCTGTAGAGTCTCGTCTCGCAGCGCAGCGCAGTAATGCGACCGCGAAGCACCTGGTCCTGTGGAGCAGTTTGGAGTGCTCGCCACCCTGTCAAGGTGGAGGCCGCGGGTTCAAATCCCGTCAGGACCGCAAGAAGAAAGGCCGTGCCCCCGGGGGCACGGCCTTTCGGCATGTCCGGGACATTCGGGGCGTCAGGGGATCTGCGCGGTGGTGCGCCCCCCCCCTCGCACCGTTGCCGGGTCCCTTGACGGCGTCACATTCGGTCGCTACCTAAAGAAGCACGACCTCGGTCCTCCCGGAGGTGGCGTATGACCGCTGCGGCCTCTCCGCACGCGACCCGCGCACTGCTGCGCGCCCATCTGTCGGCCGCCGTCGGCTACCGCCATCTCACCCGGCACTGTCCGATCTGCCGTCAGCTCCTGAGACTGGCCATGGAGCCGACGGGACCGGCCGGCGGGGACGAGCACTCCGTCGAGCCACCCGTGGCGGCGCCCCCGGCCGAGGAGCTCCGGGCGGCCGCACCGGCCCCCACCGCCTGACAGGGACGGCTCGCCGCGCGGCCCACAACCGCTCCGGCGGCGGACAGCCGGCCCGCGGCCGCCCGCCCGGCAAGAACTCCGTCATGGCCCGCGACGAGGACCGGGACAAGGCCCCGGCGTGTGACGGGAGTCACCGCATGACTTTTACGGAGGAAGGAACTTACACACCTCCTACCTCCGGTCAATTTAATATGTGCAATTGCACTGTCTCCACACCTCCCTCTCATCCTGTGCGCCGGGCCGCCCCGCAGCGGATCCGACACCCCTCCCCAGACACCGACAAGCCCGCTCACGGACGGGCCGGCCCGTGCCCACCCACGCACACGGGGACACACAAAACCACGCGCCGTGGGCCCGACGCAGCCAGGCACAAAAAAATCGCGCTGGACTCGGCGGAGTCCAGCGCGATGACGACGCACCCTCAATGAGCCCGGAAAGGGCCCCGAGTGACGTGGGCGTGGGGGCTGTTGGGGCAGCTCCCGCGTCGCTTTCAGCTGTGATGAGCGGGTTGCTCCCGGACGCTCCGACCAGTTGGGGAACCAGCCGTTTTGCCCGGTGAAGCGGTTGTTCAGGCCTCGCTGCGCTGCTGCGGAATACCCGCGAGCAGCGCGCGGACCTCGGCCTCGCGGTAACGGCGATGCCCGCCGAGCGTGCGGATCGACGTGAGCTTGCCGGCCTTCGCCCACCGCGTGACCGTCTTCGGGTCGACGCGGAACATCGTGGCGACCTCAGCCGGGGTCAGCAGCGGCTCGGCATCAGGGGTGCGAGCGGTCATGAGCGGCCTCCTCGGGAGAACCGACGTTCTCGGTTCTTTCCTCTAAATTCTGCACCTTGACCCACGTTGCCCGAAATGGCGGACGAGGGTCGAGTCGGTTATAGGACGAACGGCTTGTCCTCGGCACTACAACTACACCATCCGTCCAGCCGTGTAGGCCAAACCGATGGAATTGCCCTCCCAGGTGTTCATCAGCGACGGATGCCGATGGACCGTGTCATAGCGGACAGTCACACCGGTGTGACGATCAGTCACAGGGCGATCAGTCGCCACCTAACCCCCCAAGAGCATGCAATGCTGAAATCTCCACCCATGCCTGGGCAGAAGGGGCCTCCCCCGGGCTCCTTGTCCTATTTTGGCACGAGGAAGGGCGTTAGGCGCAAGGGCCGCGTTAAGTGCAATCCATCACGCTTGACGGTATACGCCCGGATCGGTCGGTGATGTCCCAGCCGGCGACACCGTTCCCCCGTCGGTACGTCAACCTTGGGCCAACGGTTGTCACTTCAGCATGTCGCATGGGTCACAATTCGCACACTGTTTCCCGCTAGGTCAGGAACACCGTACCCAGTCGGACACGCGTGCCGCGAATCAGTCGACGTTCCGTCAGGAGACGTACACGCGGAGCGAGTTGGGCCGGGTCGACGACGGCCGGAGCGCGGTGCCGACGGCCGCGAGGCCCCGTTCAGTTCGCCGAGCGGCGGTCCCGGACCGACCGCCAGCGCTCCACCAGCCGCGCGTACGCCTCGCCGGCCGCCGCCCCGTCCCCCTGCCGCAACGCCTCGATGCCCTCGGCGACGTCCGCCGCCGAGTGGTCGCCGTCGAGCTCCTCGGGCGGCAGCACATGCACCAGCCCCCCGTAGTCCAGCTCCACCAGGGAGCGCGGATGGAACTCCTCCAGCCAGCGCCCCACGTCCAGCAGCCCCTCGATCATCGGGCCCTCGTCGAAGGCGTTCCGCAGCGCGCGCAGCCCCCGCGCCACCCGCCGCCGCGCCTGCACCATGGGCGTGCGGTAGCGCAGCACCGGCACCCCGCCCGCGCCGGGCTCCGCACCCGCCCCGGCGTACTCCCGCTCCCCGTCGCCCACCAGGACGAACCAGTGCAGCGGCACGTGCCAGGTGGAGGACCTGATCCACGGGCGCGCGTCGGGGTTGCGGCGCAGCCAGCGCTCGTAGTCCTGCGTGGCCTGGCGCCGCACCAACGGCGGCAGCACCGCGTCGAGCACGGGCGGCGGCAGTTCCTCGCCCAGGCCGTCCAGCGCCTGCCAGCCGCGCAGCCGGGTGCGCCAGGGGCAGACGCACAGCACCCCGTCGATCTCCGTCACGAACGCGTCGTCGCTCTCGTGGACCGGGACCGCGACCGGCGGGGTGGGCAGCAGGTCGGCCAGCGAGCGGCGCAGCTCGTCCTGGTAGGAGGGGCGGTCGGGGCGCCGCGCGTACCGCGCCCAGTGGCCGCGTTCCGGTTCCGGGAAGGCGGCCAGCGGTTCGTACACACGCAAGTAGGACGCGTACGGAACGATCACCGAGGACACCTTGGGCACGCCTGCTCCCTCCCCCACCCGACCTGACGTGAAGCATTTTCCCGCGCCCCGCACACGAAGCCCCCGCCGGGACCCGGGACGCGGCCGGACCGTGGGCCGTGGAGGCGCCCGGCCGGGCGGAAACCATGCCAAATCGTCCCACGGAAGCGTGTCGGTGTCCGTCGCGAGAGAGTGATCGGGAACACCGTGCGGAACACGGGCCCCGCCGCGTTCTACGCTCGTCCCACGGAGCCCGCCATCCGCACGGGATCCGCACCCATCGCCGCCACATCACCGGGAGTCACCACCGTGACCGACGTACCCCACGGCGTCCTGCACACCCTGTTCCAGTCGGACCAGGGCGGTCATGAGCAGGTCGTGCTCTGCCAGGACCGGGCCAGCGGCCTGAAGGCCGTCATCGCCCTCCACTCCACCGCCCTGGGCCCCGCCCTGGGCGGTACGCGTTTCTACCCCTACGCCTCCGAGGAGGAGGCCGTCGCCGACGCCCTCAACCTCGCGCGCGGGATGTCGTACAAGAACGCCATGGCCGGACTCGACCACGGTGGCGGCAAGGCCGTGATCATCGGTGACCCCGAGCGGATCAAGACCGAGGAACTGCTGCTCGCCTACGGGCGGGCCGTGGCCTCGCTGGGCGGGCGGTACGTGACCGCCTGCGACGTCGGCACGTACGTCGCCGACATGGACGTCGTCGCCCGTGAGTGCCGCTGGACCACGGGGCGCTCCCCGGAGAACGGCGGCGCCGGCGACTCCTCCGTGCTCACCGCCTTCGGCGTCTACCAGGGCATGCGGGCCGGGGCCCAGCACCTGTGGGGCGATCCGACGCTGCGCGACCGCACGGTGGGCATCGCGGGCGTCGGCAAGGTCGGGCACCACCTGGTGGAGCACCTGGTGCGGGAGGGCGCGCGGGTGGTGGTCACCGATGTGCGTGAGGACGCCGTGCACCGGGTCACCGAAGGCCGCCCCCAGGTCACCGCCGTCGCCGACACCGAGGCGCTGATCACCACCGAGGGGCTCGACATCTACGCCCCGTGCGCGCTCGGCGGGGCCCTGAACGACGTCACCGTGCCGGTGCTGACGGCGGAACTGGTGTGCGGGGCGGCCAACAACCAGCTCGCGCACCCGGGCGTGGAGAAGGACCTCGCCGACCGCGGGATCCTCTACGCGCCGGACTACGTGGTGAACGCGGGCGGTGTCATCCAGGTCGCCGACGAGTTGCACGGCTTCGACTTCGAGCGGTGCCGGGCGAAGGCCGCGAAGATCTTCGACACCACGCTCGACATCTTCGCACGTGCGAAGGCGGACGGGGTTCCGCCGGCCGCCGCGGCCGACCGGATCGCCGAGCAGCGGATGGCGGAAGCCGGCGCCGCACGCTGACCGGAGCATTGCGGACGGACGACGGGCGGCGGGCGGCGGGCGGACCGGAGGCGGTCTGTTTCCGGCCAGGAGCCGGCCACCGTGCGGAGCGCCCCGTGGCCGCCCCCGGCCGCTCCGGGAACGGCCCCCGCCGTTCCCGGTGCCCGACCGCGCGGAAGCTCCGGGCGACCGCCCGGGAGCTGCCGGTACCCCGCCGGGGGCACATGGAGACAACTCTCACGTCTGTCGGCGGGTCGTGCTCCGACAAGTGGTTAAAATCGCGGTTGACCAGCCAGGACGGGGCCTTCCGGGGACCCTGTGCACACGCTGCTCCTGCGGGCGACGTACCGTATGGGCGTGGGCTCAGGTACCGTGGAAGCCCTACGGACGGTCTCTCCACCGAGAGCCCGTCCCAGATCATGAACGCGTGTCAAGACTCTGGGGCCGTCGAGCCCCGTCGTTGAGGGGGTCGAGCCATGGGGCGCGGCCGGGCCAAGGCCAAGCAGACTAAGGTCGCCCGCCAGCTGAAGTACAACAGCGGCGGGACGGACCTGTCACGCCTGGCCGAGGAGCTGGGCGCATCGACGTCGAACGAGCCGCCTAATGGCGACCGGTTCGAGGACGATGAGCAAGAGGACGACGAGCTGTATTCTCGTTATGCCGACCTCTATGAGGACGACGACGAGGACGAGGACGAGCAGTCCTCACAGCATCGTCGCGGCGCTTGACCTGCACTGAGCACATACCCGGTCGGTGACTTCCGGTCACCGACCGGGTTCTGTGCTGCCTGCGGGGGCGAGTGCCGCCCTCCACCTTTCTACCGCGCGTGGTCGCCCTCCAGGGTGGCGCCGGTGGCGTGGTCCTGTCGGCCGGTGATCTCACCGGCCACCCAGGCGTCGACGCCACGGTCGCCCAGGGTCGCCAGCGCGGTGTCGACCGATCCCTCGGGGACGACGGCGATCATGCCGACGCCCATGTTCAGCGTCTTCTCCAGTTCGAGCTGTTCGACGTCGCCGGTCCGGCCGACCAGGTCGAAGACCGGGGCGGGCGTCCAGGTGGCGCGGTCCACGCGCGCGTGGAGCCCGTCGGGGATCACGCGGGCGAGGTTGGCCGCCAGTCCGCCGCCGGTGACGTGGCTGAAGGCGTGCACCTCGGTGGTGCGGGTCAGGGCCAGGCAGTCCAGCGAGTAGATCTTGGTGGGCTCCAGCAGCTCCTCGCCGAGAGTGCGGCCGAACTCCTCCACCCGGGCGTCGAGCGCGAGCCCGGCCCGCTCCAGCAGGACGTGGCGGACCAGCGAGTACCCGTTCGAGTGAAGCCCGGAGGACGCCATCGCGATCACCGCGTCGCCCTCGCGGATGCGGTCCGGGCCGAGCAGCCGGTCGGCCTCCACGACTCCGGTGCCTGCGCCCGCCACGTCGAAGTCGTCGGGACCCAGCAGACCGGGGTGCTCGGCCGTCTCCCCGCCGACCAGGGCGCAGCCGGCCAGCACACAGCCCTCGGCGATGCCCTTGACGACGGCGGCGACCCGCTCGGGGTGCACCTTGCCGACGCAGATGTAGTCGGTCATGAACAGCGGCTCGGCACCGCACACCACGATGTCGTCCATGACCATGGCGACCAGGTCGTGGCCGATCGTGTCGTAGACCGCCCAGCTGACGGGCGATGTCGACCTTGGTGCCGACGCCGTCGGTGGCGGAGGCGAGCAGCGGGCGCTCGTACTTCTTCAGGGCGGAGGCGTCGAAGAGTCCGGCGAAGCCGCCGAGGCCGCCGAGGACCTCGGGGCGGCGCGTCTTCTTCACCCACTCCTTCATCAGTTCGACGGCACGGTCGCCCGCCTCGATGTCGACGCCCGCGGCCGCGTAGCTGGCACCGGACGGGGAGCCAGGGGTCGTCCCGGTGGTCTCGGACATGTGGGTTCGCACCTTCGGTCGTACGGCGGTCGGAAAGGGGGAGAGCTGGTCTCGGTGGGGAATCGGTCCGGGGCCCCGGAGAGGGCCGTGGAGGGGCCGGGCCCGCCCCGGGGCACGCGCGGGCGCCGGCCCGACGATGAGCGGCTCGACGGTGAGCCGGGCGGGCCGGCGGGCCCCCGGGGCGCCTACGGGCGGCGGATCGCGTCGCTGGCGGCCGTGGCGGCGGGCCCGGCGGCCAGCTCGGTCTCCAGCAGCTGCTTGCCCAGGAGCTCGGGGTCGGGGAGGTCCATCGGGTACTCGCCGTCGAAGCAGGCCCGGCACAGGTTCGGCTTGGCGATGGTGGTCGCCTCGATCATGCCGTCGAGCGAGATGTACGCCAGGGAGTCGGCGCCGAGCGAGGTGCCGATCTCGTCGGTGGACATGCCGTTGGCGATCAGCTCCGCACGGGTGGCGAAGTCGATGCCGAAGAAGCAGGGCCACTTCACCGGCGGGGAGGAGATCCGGATGTGCACCTCGGCGGCGCCCGCCTCGCGCAGCATCCGCACCAGGGCCCGCTGGGTGTTGCCGCGCACGATCGAGTCGTCGACGACGACCAGGCGCTTGCCCCTGATGACTTCCTTGAGGGGGTTCAGCTTCAGCCGGATCCCGAGCTGGCGGATGGTCTGGGAAGGCTGGATGAACGTACGGCCGACGTACGCGTTCTTCACCAGGCCGGCGCCGAACGGGATGCCCGAGGCCTCCGCGTAGCCGATGGCGGCGGGGGTCCCGGACTCCGGCGTGGCTATGACCAGGTCGGCCTCGGCGGGCGCTTCCTTCGCCAGCCGGCGGCCCATCTCGACGCGCGAGAGGTACACGTTCCGCCCGGCGATGTCGGTATCAGGACGGGCCAGGTAGACGTATTCGAAAACGCAGCCCTTGGGCTTCGCTTCCGCGAATCGGGACGTACGCAGACCGTTCTCGTCGATGGCGACGAACTCGCCCGGTTCGATCTCCCGTACGAAGCTGGCGCCGCAGATGTCGAGCGCCGCCGACTCCGAGGCGACCACCCAGCCGCGCTCCAGCCGGCCGAGGACCAGCGGGCGGATGCCCTGCGGGTCACGGGCGGCGTACAGCGTGTGCTGGTCCATGAAGACGAGCGAGAAGGCGCCCTGGACCTGGGGAAGCACCTTGCCCGCGGCTTCCTCGACGGTGAGCGGCTTGCCGTCCTCGTCGGACTGGCCCGCGAGGAGCGCGGTGATCAGGTCCGTGTCGTTGGTGGCCGCCACCTTGGGGGTGCGGCCGTCCTGCTTGGGCAGGTCGGCGACCATCTCGGCGAGCTGCGCCGTGTTGACGAGGTTGCCGTTGTGCCCGAGCGCGATCGATCCCTGCGCGGTGGCGCGGAACGTCGGCTGGGCGTTCTCCCACACGGAGGCACCGGTGGTCGAGTAGCGGGCGTGACCGACCGCGATGTGGCCCTGGAGGGACCCGAGGGAACCTTCGTCGAAGACCTGGGACACCAGGCCCATGTCCTTGAAGACGAGAATCTGGGAGCCGTTGCTGACCGCGATTCCCGCGGACTCCTGGCCCCGGTGCTGAAGGGCGTACAACCCGAAGTAAGTGAGTTTGGCGACCTCTTCGCCCGGAGCCCAGACACCGAAGACGCCACAAGCGTCCTGGGGGCCTTTCTCACCGGGGAGCAGATCATGACTGAGTCGACCGTCACCACGTGGCACGCGATCGAGTGTAGGCGAGATCGCGCACTGGTCCGAATCCGATGCGGTCCCCGGGCAACGGGGCGAGGACCGGGCGACGAGCCCCGCGCCGCCCCGACACCTGGTCACCGACCACCCCTGACCAGGGAAAACAGCGCTCCGCGCCCCCTGCGGCGACCGTCGGCCGCCGGTCGCCGCAGGGGGCGCGGGCGGGGGTCGCGAGTGAGCCGTCGCACACCGGGGCCTCAGCTCATCAGCGGGAGCAGTCCGCCCAGGTCGGCCCGCTCACCGCTCGCGCTGACCTTCGCGCCCGCGAGCGCGGTGTGCCAGTCCGTACGGCCGGTGGCCAGGCGGATCCAGGTCAGCGGGTCGGTCTCCACGACGTTGGGCGGGGTGCCGCGGGTGTGCCGGGGGCCCTCCACGCACTGCACGACGGCGTACGGCGGCACGCGGACCTCGGTGGAGGCGCCGGGGGCGCGGGCGGCGAGGGTGTCCGCGAGCAGCCGGGTGCAGGCGGCGAGGGCCTGGCGGTCCAGGGGGACGTCCAGCCCCGGGACGGCGTCGTTGAGGTCGTCGGTGTGGACGGCGAGCTCGACGGTGCGGGTGACCAGGTGGTCGGCGAGGGTCATGCCGCCGGCCCGGGTGGCGACGAGGCGCTCGGGGGGCGTGTCGGTGAGCACCTGGACGAGCCGCTCCTCCACGCGCGCGTAGAGGGCGTCCAGGTCGGGGTTGGCCTCGGCGAGGGTGTGGGTGCCCTCCGCGATCGCGTCGGCGTGGCGGGCGGTGGCGGAGGCGTAGTCCAGGGGGCCGCGTTCCGCGCGGGCGGGGGCGGGGCGGTCCACGGCGAGGTTGACGCTCTCCACGGCCATGGTGAGGTGCGCGGCGAGGTCCCGCACGGTCCAGGTACCGAGGCGGGTGGGTCCGGACAACTGTGCGGGAGTGAGGGTGCGGACGGCCGCGTGGACGTGCCGGAACTGGGCGAGGACGGCGGTACGGGTCCTGCCGGGATCGTAGGTGCGGGCGCGCTTCTTGGCGGGGGGCATGGGGGTGAGGGTAGAGGGGGCGGGACGGGTGCCTGGTGGTTTCTCGCCCCCGCGGCCGCCGCTGCCCGTCCCCTCCCTGTCGGGGGGCTCCGCCCCTGGGACCCAGGAGCCCGGGGAGTGCGGTGGGTGGGTGAGTGCGGCTCGCGTCGTGGTTGCTCGCGCGGTTCCCCGCGCCCCCGGAACCCGTCCGGACGGGTCGAGGCCCCGCCCGGGGCTCAGGTCCGGACGGGGCCTCGACGTACTGGAAGGCGCGGTACGCGGCTACGCGAGCAGGGCGGGAATCGTCCCCTCGTGCGCCTCGCGCAGCTCGGCCAGGGGCAGCGCGAACTCGCCCTGCACCTCGACCGTGTCGCCGTCCACGACACCGATGCGGGTGACGGGCAGCCCCCGCGCCCCGCACATGTCGGTGAAGCGGAGCTCCTCGGAGCGCGGCACGGCCACGACCGCGCGGCCCGCCGACTCGGAGAACAGGAAGGTGAACGCGTCCAGACCGTCGGGGACGACCAGCCGCGCGCCCTTGCCGCCGAGCAGCGCGGACTCCACGACCGCCTGGATCAGGCCGCCGTCGGACAGGTCGTGCGCGGAGTCGACCATGCCGTCGCGGGAGGCGGAGATGAGGATCTCGCCGAGCAGCCGTTCGCGCTCCAGGTCCACCTGGGGCGGCAGCCCCCCGAGGTGGTCGTGGATCACCTGGGACCAGGCCGAGCCGCTGAACTCCTCACGCGTGTCGCCGAGGAGGTACAGGAGCTGCCCCTCCTCCTGGAAGGCGACCGGCGTGCGGCGCGCCACGTCGTCGATGACGCCGAGGACGGCCACGACCGGGGTCGGGTGGATGGCCGCCTCGCCCGTCTGGTTGTAGAGCGAGACGTTGCCGCCGGTCACCGGCGTGCCGAGCTGCAGGCAGCCGTCCGCCAGGCCGCGGACGGCCTCCGCGAACTGCCACATGACCGCCGGGTCCTCGGGGGAGCCGAAGTTCAGGCAGTCGGAGACGGCGAGCGGCTTGGCACCGGTCGTCGCCACGTTGCGGTAGGCCTCGGCGAGGGCGAGCTGCGCGCCCGTGTACGGGTCGAGCTTGGCGTACCGGCCGTTGCCGTCGGTGGCGAGGGCGACGCCGAGGCCGGACTCCTCGTCGATGCGGATCATGCCGGAGTCCTCGGGCTGGGCGAGGACGGTGTTGCCCTGCACGAAGTGGTCGTACTGCTGGGTGATCCACTTCTTGGAGGCCTGGTTGGGGGAGGCGACCAGCTTCAGGACCTGGTCCTTCAGCTCCTCCGCGGTCTGCGGCCGGGGCAGCTTCTCCGCGCCGTCCGCCTGGAGGGCGTCCTGCCACTCGGGGCGGGCGTACGGGCGTTCGTACACCGGGCCCTCGTGGGCGACGGTGCGCGGGTCGACGTCGACGATCTTGCCGCCGTGCCAGAAGATCTCCAGCCGGTCGCCGTCGGTGACCTCACCGATGACGGTGGCGATGACGTCCCACTTGTCGCAGATCTCGAGGAAGCGGCCGACCTTCTCCGGCTCGACGACCGCGCACATGCGCTCCTGCGACTCGCTCATGAGGATCTCCTCGGGCGAGAGCGTGGAGTCGCGCAGCGGGACGTCGTCCAGGGTGACGCGCATGCCGCCGGAGCCGTTCGACGCCAGTTCGCTCGTCGCGCAGGACAGGCCCGCCGCGCCGAGGTCCTGGATGCCGACGACCAGCTTCTCGGCGAACGCCTCCAGGGTGCACTCGATGAGGAGCTTCTCCTGGAAGGGGTCGCCGACCTGGACGGCGGGGCGCTTGGACGGCTTCGCGTCGTCGAAGGTCTCGGAGGCCAGGATGGAGGCGCCGCCGATGCCGTCGCCGCCCGTCCGGGCCCCGTACAGGATGACCTTGTTGCCGGCGCCGGACGCCTTGGCGAGGTGGATGTCCTCGTGCCGCATGACGCCGATGGCACCGGCGTTGACCAGCGGGTTGCCCTGGTAGCAGGCGTCGAAGACGACCTCGCCGCCGATGTTGGGCAGGCCCAGGCAGTTGCCGTAGCCGCCGATGCCGGCGACGACACCGGGCAGGACGCGCTTGGTGTCCGGGTGGTCGGCCGCGCCGAAGCGCAGCGGGTCCACGACGGCGACCGGGCGCGCGCCCATCGCGATGATGTCGCGCACGATGCCGCCCACCCCGGTGGCCGCGCCCTGGTAGGGCTCCACGTAGGAGGGGTGGTTGTGCGACTCCACCTTGAAGGTGACGGCGTAGCCCTGGCCGACGTCCACGACGCCCGCGTTCTCGCCGATGCCGACGAGCATCGCGTCGTTCTCGGGGGCCTTCTCGCCGAACTGGCGGAGGTGGACCTTGGAGGACTTGTACGAGCAGTGCTCGGACCACATCACCGAGTACATGGCGAGCTCGGCGCCGGTCGGGCGGCGGCCCAGGATCTCGACGACGCGCTCGTACTCGTCCTTCTTCAGACCGAGCTCGGCCCAGGGCAGCGCGACATCGGGGGTCGCGGCCGCGTGTTCGACCGTGTCCAGAGGTGTCTTGCTCATGCGCTGACCAGCTTCTTGAGGATCGACGTGAAGAAGGGGAGGCCGTCGGTGCGGCCGCTGCCGACGAGCGGCTCCACGGCGTGCTCCGGGTGCGGCATGAGGCCGACGACGTTGCCCGCGGCGTTGGTGATGCCGGCGATGTCGTTGAGCGAGCCGTTGGGGTTGCCGTAGCCGGCGGCGGAGTCGCCGTCGACCGCGTAGCGGAAGGCGACGCGGCCCTCGGCCTCCAGCTCCGCCAGTGTCCGCGCGTCGGCGACGAACCGGCCGTCCATGTTCTTGAGCGGGATGCTGATCTCCTGGCCCGCGTCGTAGTCGGTGGTCCAGGCGGTGTCCGCGTTCTCCACCCGCAGCTTCTGGTCGCGGCAGATGAAGTGCAGGTGGTCGTTGCCGAGCATGCCGCCGGGCAGGAGGTGGGCCTCGGTGAGGATCTGGAAGCCGTTGCAGATGCCGAGCACCGGGAGGCCGGCCTTCGCCTGGTCGATGACGGTGTCCATGACCGGCGAGAAACGCGCGATGGCGCCCGCGCGCAGATAGTCACCGTAGGAGAAACCGCCGCACAGCACCACGGCGTCGACCTGCCTGAGGTCCTTGTCCTTGTGCCAGAGCGCCACGGGTTCGGCGCCGGCGACACGGATCGCGCGCTGCGTGTCCCGGTCGTCGAGACTGCCGGGGAAAGTGACGACGCCAATACGAGCGGTCACTTCGCGGCCCCCGCGACCACGTCCGCGGACTCGACCTTCACGGTGAAGTCCTCGATCACGGTGTTGGCGAGGAAGGATTCCGCCAGATCATGGATCCGCGCGAGGGCGGCGTCGTCGACCGGCCCGTCCACCTCGAGTTCGAATCGCTTTCCCTGACGTACGTCGGAGATGCCCTCGAAACCGAGCCGCGGCAGTGCGCGCTGCACCGCCTGGCCCTGGGGGTCGAGGATCTCCGGCTTGAGCATGACGTCGACTACGACGCGTGCCACTGGCACTCCCGGTGTGTGGTGCTGAGCAGGTTCCTTCAGACTACCCGTACGAAATTTCTACGCGGGTAGATTCGTAGGAAAGCACGGAATGGGCGACGGCGGTCACACACGCCCCCGGCAAGCGCGGGAGAGCCACTGCGCCGGACTTCGTCACGGAATCGGCATGAGCGGTGTCACGATCGGGTGTCGGCCGCCCGGCGACACGAAAAGATCAGGAAAAGATCAGGCGTCCGACAGTGGTTCCTATTGCGCGGGGACACGCGGGCGGATTTAGTCGTTCCGCCCACGGCATTGCGCGGCCCTGTACAAAGGAATTGGCAATAGCCGATACTTTGCTCAATGGCA
Source organism: Streptomyces sp. B3I8 (assembly GCF_030816915.1). NCBI lineage: Bacteria > Bacillati > Actinomycetota > Actinomycetes > Kitasatosporales > Streptomycetaceae > Streptomyces > Streptomyces sp. B3I8. Next base: position 3,364,844 of record NZ_JAUSYN010000002.1, read on the forward strand.
TCCAAAGACGCGGTGCCAATCAATGGGCCAGTACCGGGCAGTACCCCACCAAGTACACCGACCCAGTACACCCACCCAAGTACACCCACTCCATTGACAGCCGGACAGTCGACATCCGCCGGACGCGACCGCATCCGCGGGTCCGTGATGTCGCACGAAGGGACCGATATTCGTGGCGCAGCGTGTCGTGGTCACACTCTTTGACGACATCGACGGCTCGGAAGCGGCCGAAACGATCGCCTTCGGGCTCGACGGCAGGTCGTACGAGATCGACCTGAACCAGACGAATGCCGAGGAGCTGCGGACGGCGCTCGCGCCGTACGTGGAGGCGGGCCGCAAGCGGGCGCGCTCCGGCAAGGCGTACCGGGAGACGGTGGTCGCCCCGGACCCGGCGGCGGTCCGGGCGTGGGCGCAGGCGCACCGGATGGACGTGCCGGCCCGGGGGCGCATCCCGAAGCGGGTGTACGAGGCGTTCGCCGAGGCGCAGTGAGGGCGGCGGGGCGCGCGGCGGGGGCGGTCGTCCGCGGCTCGTGGTGACCGGCCGACGGCCGGTCACGCGCCCCCGGCGCCAACCGACTTGCGCACCACCCCCGCTGATCGGCTAAAGTCTGGAGCACGCCGCCGGGCAGGGCCGAAAAAGTCCAGCTCACGGAGTACATGCGGGTGTAGTTCAGTAGTAGAACACCCCCTTTCCAAGGGGGAGGCGCAGTGTGCAATTCCTGTCACCCGCTCTGCACCGCCGGACCGATGCCCTCAGTGGATCAGGTAGGCTGGTGCCGCACCGATCGGTGAAAGCCGGTCGGGGGCATTGCGGACGTAGCTCAGTTGGTAGAGCGCAACCTTGCCAAGGTTGAGGTCGCGAGTTCGAGCCTCGTCGTCCGCTCGGGAAAATCGAAGGCCCCGGTCCTTTTGGACCGGGGCCTTCGTCGTGCGCGGTCCGGATGCCGGCGGTCCGGATGCCGGCGTCCGGAAGGACCGCGATTCCGCCGACCACCGGCTCAGTCCGTCCGCGGGAGCGTCTTCGGGCGGAGCGCGTCGACGAGGAGATCGAGCAGGCGGTCGACCCGCTCCCGGGAGGCGCCGTCCCTGATGGCGGCGAACACGCCGACGAGCAGCGTGAGTACGTCGTCGGAGCCGATGTCCGCGCGGAGCGTGCCGGCCGCGGCGCCCTGTTCCAGGATCTCGGTGATCGTGGCGGTGACGCGTTCGCGCGAGGGGGCTGCGATGCGACCGGAGGCGAGGGCGGTGCGCAGGACGTCCGTCATTCCGCGTTTGGTGGCCACGAAGGCGGCGTAGCGGCCCATCCAGGCCCGCAGGGCGATGTCGGCGGGGTGCAGGTCGAGCAGGGCGGAGGCGCTCTGGGTGGCGGCGTCGAGTTCGGTGGCGTAGACGGCATCGACGAGGTCCTCGCGGGTGGGGAAGTGGCGGTACAGGGTCCCGATGCCGACGCCCGCCCGGCGGGCGACGGTCTCCAGCGGGACCGGGCCGTCCGCCGCGGCGAAGGCGGCCTGAGCGGCGGCGATGAGCTTCTCGCGGTTGCGCCGCGCATCACGGCGCACCGGCCGGCCGGCGGGGTCGGCCGCATCGGCGGACCCGGCCGGGTGCCGCGGGCTCGGGGGCGGGGACGGCGGGACGGCGGACGGACTCAAAACGGAGGCTCCTCCGGTAGTGCTACGGTGGGCGTAACGGAGGTCCCTCCGTTTCGTTCAGTCTCTCACGGGAGCAGGTCGCCATGACGTCCGGATCCACCCCCGCCCCCGACTCGATCGCCTCGGCCCCGACGCCTCGTCCCGGAGGCACCGGCGAGCTGGCCGGCCACATCGTCGCGCGCCTCGGATACGGCGCCATGCAGCTCCGTCGCCTGCACGACGACCGGGCTGCCGCCCTCGCCCTCCTGCGCCACGCCGTCGACCTCGGTGTCGACCACGTGGACACCGCCGAGTTCTACGGCAACGGCTTCGTCAACGACGTGATCCGCGAGGCGTTGCGACCCGGGGACGGCGTGGTGATCGTCAGCAAGGTGGGGGCCGTCTCCGATCCCGGCGGTCCGTTCCCCATGCGGGTGGCCCAACGCCCCGAGGAACTGCGCGCCGCCGTCGAGACCAACCTCGCCACGCTCGGAGTCGAGCAGGTCCCGGTGGTCAACCTGCGCCGTACGGACGTCGGATTCACGCCGCCCGTGCCCGACGACCAGATCGTCGGCCTCGACGACCAGCTCGCGGAGATGACCGCGTTGCGCGACGAGGGCAAGATCGGCGCCATCGGCCTGAGCAGCGTGTCCCCGGACGTGCTGCGCCGCGCCCTGCCGGCGGGCATCGTGTGCGTCCAGAACCCCTACAGCCTCGTGGCCCGCGAGGACGAGGAACTGCTCGACCTGTGTGCGGCGGAGCGGATCGCCTGGGTGCCCTACTTCCCCCTGGGCGGCGCGCTGCCGGGCGGGGCGAAGGTGACCGACGAGCCCGCCGTGCTCGCCGCCGCCGAGCGCCTGGGCCGCACCCCGGCCCAGGTCGGCCTGGCCTGGCTGCTGCACCACAGCCCGCGCACCCTGCTCATCCCGGGCACCGCCACCACCGGCCACCTCGAAGCGAACCTGGCGGCGGGCGCGATCACCCTCGACGCGGAGACCCTCGCCGGCCTTGACGCGATCCCCCCGCGTCAGTCCGTCGCGCGTCGATCCGGCGGCCCGCTCCACTGACCGGTCAGCCCGATCCGGCCGGCCCGGACCCGGAGGTACCGGCGCGTTCTCCGGGGCGTACGCACGCTCGCGATGCGGCCGTGCCGCAGCCACGGATGCCGGGGAGGGGCGGACGGTGCGTGGGCAGGGTGAACGGTGTGAGGGTGGCCACGTCCCTGCGCCACGAGCCGCCCGGCCGCCGGGTGCTGATCGTGACCGGTCACGGACGGCCGGGCCGTCCCGAGCGGGTTACGGAGGCGGCCGTTCGCGGGTTCGCGCCGAAGGCGGTGGGCGCTCGGCGGCTCGCGGAGGTCGTCCACGCCGTGCACGCGGGAATCGCCTGCGCCGAAACCGAGTTGGCGGCGGATGCGACGCGCGGCGGGAACTCGCCGCCGACCGCGCGGGAGGCGCAGGTGGGGGAGTCCGCCGCCGACGGGACGCCGGTCGCGCAGATCGCCGGGCGGGCAGCACCCGCGGAGGGGACCGTACGGACCCACCTCTCCTCGGCGGCTGCCGAGCCGGGGGTGGAGGACCGTCACCCGGCGGTGCGTCCCGCGCGTGAGCACGGTTGGGTATAGTTGCCTGCGCGCCACGGCGCAGTGCGGACGTAGCTCAGTTGGTAGAGCGCAACCTTGCCAAGGTTGAGGTCGCGAGTTCGAGCCTCGTCGTCCGCTCCAGGCTCCAGCGGGAGCGAGCGAAGGCCCCGGTCCGATGGACCGGGGCCTTCGTCGTGCCCGGAGGCGCCGGGCTTCGGCGGTCTCAGTTCCAGCGGACGCCCGTCAGACGCTCGTAGGCCTCCACGTACTTGCCGCGGGTGGCCTCGACCACCTCGTCCGGCAGGGCGGGAGGCGGCTGCTCGGCGGTGCGGTCCCAGCCGGAGGCGGGCGAGGTCAGCCAGTCGCGTACGAACTGCTTGTCGTACGAGGGCTGCGCGCGGCCCGGCTGCCAGTCGTCGGCGGGCCAGAAGCGGGAGGAGTCGGGGGTGAGGACCTCGTCGGCGAGGACCAGGTCGTCGCCGTCGAATCCGAACTCGAACTTGGTGTCGGCCAGGAGGATGCCCCGGTCGCGGGCGATGTCCCGCCCCCGGGAGTAGACGGCGAGCGTGGCCTGCCGGAGCTGGGCGGCGGTGTCGGCGCCGACCTGGCGGGCGACCTCCTCGTAGGAGACGTTCTCGTCGTGGTCGCCGACCGCCGCCTTGGTGGCCGGCGTGAAGATCGGCGCGGGCAGCTCGGAGCCGTCGACCAGACCCTCGGGGAGGGCGAGACCGCAGACCGTGCGGGACGCGTTGTACTCGACAAGGCCCGAGCCGGTCAGGTAACCCCGGGCCACGCACTCCACCGGCACCATGCGCAGCGACTTGCAGACCAGGGTGCGGCCGCGCCAGTCGGCGGGGGCGCCGGCGGGCAGTTCGGTGCTCAGGACGTGCCCCGGGACGAGGTCGGCGAGCTGGTCGAACCACCACAGGGACAGCTGGGTGAGGATGCGGCCCTTGTCGGGGATCTCCGTCGGCAGCACCCAGTCGTACGCGGAGATGCGGTCGCTGGCGACCATCACCAGGTCGCCCGCCGCGTTCTGGTACAGCTCGCGCACCTTGCCGGTGTGCAGGTGCACCAGACCCGGCACCTGGACGGGCTCGGGCTTTTCCACGAATCCGGACACGGTTCCTCCCCGGTTCTGTCCTATGGCTCGATTCTCCCGTATGCGGAACGTCGGCTTCGGCCAGGGTGGACCGTCGGGGGCCGGGACGCGCGCCCCGCCGGGCGCGAGGCACGGCCCCCGAAGCGTTTACTCCCGTTTGCAGATGCGGTCCAGGAGGCCGGCGGTGGCGCGCTGGACCCGGGCGTCGACATGCCCGGGACGATCCAGTGCCGGCGACCAGGCGAAGGTTCCGGACGCGAAGACCAGCGCACCGGAGGGGGCCCGGTACAGGGAGGTCTCCTGGTGACGCACGACACCCTCGGCGTCCCGGTAGGGGGAGTGGGCGAGCAGGATGCGGTCCTCGTGCTCGGGAAGAGGAGCGCGCGGGAAGTAGCGGTCGGCCTCGCCCGCCACCATGCCCGTCAGCTCCTCGCCCTCGTGGGCTCCGGCACCCTCCCACAGCCAGTGATCGGCGTTGCGCACGACCAGCGGGCGCGGTTCGGGGACGCGGCCCTGGTACTGGATGCCGAGGAGTTCCTGTTCCGGCCGGTCGATCTCCCGCCACAGCACCGGCCGGCCGGGACCCTGGCGCTTGCGGCAGGTCAGCAGCCGATCGGGGGTGCCGGACGGGGACGGGCCCAGCTCCACCTGCCAGTACATCGTGTTGGAGGACAGGAAGACGAGCGAGGTGCCGCACTCCCTGGCCAGCTCCACGGCCCGCCGCATGTTCGCCGACCAGTACTCGTCGTGGCCCGGGAAGACCAGGCCCCGGTACCGCGTGACGTCCACGCGCCCGGCGTGCAGGTCGCGGGCGTCGGCGTAGGCAAGGTCGTAGCCGTAGCGCTCGGCCCAGCGGATCACGTCGTAGGCGTGGCCGACGTGCAGCGGGAGGCCCGCACCCGCGTAGGGGCGGTCGAAGGAGACGGTGGTGGCGGCCTCGGACTCGCCGAGCAGCCGGCCCCCCTCGTCCCAGGCGTGGTAGAGGCTGGCGCCGGTGCGGCCGTCCTCCGGGTAGAGGTTGTACGCCTGCCAGGTGATGTCCGGCAGCAGGAGCAGCAGGTCGGCCGGGCGGGTGTCGCGCACGGTGAACGGCACGTGGGAACGGTGACCGTCGGTGGTGGTCAGGACGGCCACGTAGGCGCCGGAGGTCCAGTCCTGGGGGACCTGCAGCCGCCAGGACAGCCACCAGTGGTGGCAGGAGACGGTGCGCTCGGCGGTGAGCGGCGGGGGCTGGACTATGCCGGACAGGCGCGGGCTGCTGGTCATCTTGTGGGCGCCCTCGCCGCCGTAGTGCCCGATCCGGTAGATGTCGACGCCGAACTCCTGGGGCGGGTCGACGCTGATGTGGAAGTCGACGGCCTCCCCGGGCGCCACCGCCCCGGTCGAGGCGAAGCCCTTGATCTGGCCGTGCACGTCGTCCGCGGAGCGGGGGCCGGAGGTGCGGGCGGGACGGTCGGAGGGGTGGCGGGGGGCGGGTACGGAGGCCGCCCGGGTGCCGCCGCCGGACCGGTGCTCGGCCTCTTCGGCGGCGGGGTCGACGTACCAGGGGACGACCTGGCCCGTGTCGTCGAAGTAGTACTCCTCGCCCCGCAGCCAGGGGAGGGGCCCCTGGCCGAAGGGGTCCGTGACGGCGTGCGCGAGGGCCCCCGACTCCCAGCGACGGATCCGTTCCGATCCCATACGCCGTCCCTCCCCCATGCTCTTTTCGCCTGCGTCGGTGATCCCGGCGCCTTATGCCACGGTCAGCTGACGCGTACCCATGCCGCCCACGCGTTCGGACCAAGCACATCACAATATGCGCGCACGCCGTCACCGGTTGTTGTGAATTTGACGAGAAGCGACGGCGAGGTGTCCGGTTGGCACATTTCGGCGGGAACGACTGGAAACAACGGGGACGGGCGGGAGCGGCCGTCTGGGTGACGGATCGCGTTGCCGGATCGGTGCGGGGATCGGTGCGGGGATCGGTGCGGGCATCGGTGCGGGCATCGGTGCGGGCATCGGTGCGGGCATCGGTGCGGGCATCGGTGCGGGCATCGGTGGTGCCGGATCGGTGGTGCCGGATCGGACCGGCCGGATCAGACCAGCCGCACCGGTTTCTCCGCGCGCACCCCCGACCGTCCGAGCCAGTCCCGCAGCGGGCCCGGATCACCCGTGTCCACCAGCGTCCGCACCAACGGCGGCAGATCCGCCGCCCGCTTTCCCCGGACGAGCAGCGTCGGGCCGTCGAGCCAGTCGAGACCCGGCACGGCACCGGCGGTGTCCATGGCGGCGCAGCACACCATGGCGATGACGTGGTCGGCGAGCAGCTCGCGCCCGGTGCGCGGCGGCTGGAGGGGGAACAGCGGGAGCATGCCGTCGTCCAGCAGGCCCCGGTCGGGTCCCGTCTGCTGCCCCGCGGCCGGTACCGGACCGGGCCCGGCGGCGGCCTCCTCCCGCGCCACCTCGGCGGCGAGCACGGCAGCGAGCGCGGCAGCGGGCACAGTGCCGCCCTCGTCCTCGCCGCCGTCGTGGACGGAGTCGAGTACGTCGCCGGGCGAGCCGTTGCCGGGTGAGGCGTAGTCGGGTGAGGCGTAGTCGGGTGAGCCGTTGCCGGGTGAGGCGTTGTCGGGCAGGGTGCCCGGTACGGCGTCGGGGGTCTCGGCGGTGGAGCCGTCCCCTCCGTCCGCGCCCCCCGGCACCGACAGGTGGTCCAGAAGGCGGGCGAGGGTCGGCCCCTGGGCGCCCGCGCGGGACGCGTCGGGGCAGTGGCGGACACCGAGCGCGTCCAGGACCCGGTGCAGCCGGGCCGCGTCCATGCGCCACTTGCGGTCCACGACCTCCTCGGGGTACTCGTGCCAGGCGACCGGTGCCCAGTCGGGACCGGACTCCGCGGGCCCGCCGTGGAAGAGACGGGCGGCCAGGAGCGAGACGGCCTCGTCCACCGTGCCCGGTTCCTCCAGCAGGTCGCAGGCGGGCCGCTGGCCCAGCCGGGAGGTGAACCCCTCGGCCAGCCGGTCCCGACGCGACAGCTCGGTGAGTGCCGCGACGACCCCCGCGTCCAGCCGCGACGGCCAGCGGCCCATCCGCCAGGCCGGCAGCGCCACCCGGGTCAGCAGCCGGTCCCAGCCGGCGTAGGCCAGCCCGACCTGCTCCTGGGCCACGATCCGCACGCCGTAGTCCACGGTCTGCGCCCGCTCGGCCGCCGCGGCGGCCACCCCGCGCTCCATCTCCGCCGCGTGCTCCCGGCAACTGCGGAGCAGCAGCCGCGCGACCCAGCCGGCACCGGCTCCCGCCGTCCGCACGAGCGGACCGCGCCCGGGGTCGGAGGTCACGGCCACGGCCGCGTCCAGCCCCCGTACGAAGCGCCGGGCGGCCGCTATGTCCGGGTGGGCCGAGGGCCCCGTACCGGCGACGACCGGGGCGAGCACCGCCCGCAGTTCGCCGACCCGCATCCACCACAGGAAGGGCGAGCCGATCACGAGCACCGGTGCCGTGTCGGCGCGGCGGGATCCGTCGCCCGCGCCGGACCCGCCGGATATCAGGAAGGGGGCACGCAGGCGACCGCGTATGCCCCGTGGGCCGCGTATCGCCTCCTCGTCCTCGGCACCGCCGCGGTCGGAGTGCGGGGGCGTGCCGTGGGCGGGGTGGGTGCGGTCCTCCAGCCAGCTGTCGCAGTCCGGGGTGAGGGCTATCGCCGAGGGCACGGGCACGTCGAGGCGGTCGGCCAGGTCGCGCACCAACCGGTACAGGTCGGGCGCCGCCTTCTCACCGACCGGGACCGTGGGGCTCACGGCCGGCCGGGCACGGGCGACGACCAGGGCGATGCCCGCCCCGCACAACAGGACGACGACGGCGACGGCCGTCACCGCACCGCGTGCGGCGGACCAGCCGCCGCCGAGGCGGCCGGTGGCACCGCCCACGAGAAGGACGGCGGCCACGGCGGCGGGCAGCAGGGCGACGGCCACCGCCCGGCTGCGGATCCGCAGCACGGCCAGTGCCCTGGAGCGCGCGGCGTGCGCGCCCGCCTCCACACCCATACCGGTCACGACCGGACGTCACCCCCTGCCTGTCGGCGTGCGTTGCTCACTCCCCCACTGTGGCACCCGCCACCGACATCGCAATGCCGGTGGGCCAAGTGCCGGAACGCTTGCGCGGCACCCTAGTTGGGGCCTCCGGCCCCGTCATCCGGATGGGGGGCCGGTCACTCGATGGAATGGCTTTGGGGAGAGGTGGCTGACCTGAGCGTGCATCACGACACCGTTTCCGGTAATGGGCTTTCCGGCGGTGGGTCGTCAGTGGCGAAGTGCCGGTGGCGGGGTGCCGGTGACGGCGATGCCGGTGGCGGGTCCTCGTTTCGGCCACGCGCGGGTTCGGCCACGCGCGAGGGCCCCGGGTTCCGAGTGGAGTCGGAACCGGGGCCCTCGCGGAGTGGTCGGACCGGTCTCGCCGGCCCGCGCGTCACTGCTCGCCCGTGGCGGCCTTCAGCGCGATGTCCGTGCGGTGGTGGGCGCCGTCGAGGTGGATGCGGGCGACGGCGGTGTACGCCCGGTCGCGCGCCTGGGTGAGGTCCTCGCCGGTGGCCGTCACGGACAGCACCCGGCCCCCGGCGCTCACGACCCGGTCCCCGTCGCGCCGGGTTCCGGCGTGCAGTACGTAGGCGTGCGGGGCGTCCTGGATCTCCACCTCGTCGAGACCGATGATGGGGTCCCCGGTCCGCGGGGTGCCCGGGTAGTTGTGCGAGGCGAGGACGACGGTGACGGCCGCGTCGTCGCTCCAGCGCAGCGGCTCGAGATCGGCGAGCGTGCCGTTCGCCGACGCCAGCAGCACTCCCGCGAGCGGCGTCTTCAGCCGGGCGAGGACCACCTGGGTCTCGGGGTCGCCGAAGCGCGCGTTGAATTCGATCACACGTACGCCCCGGGAGGTGATCGCCAGGCCGGCGTAGAGCAGTCCGGAGAACGGGGTGCCGCGGCGGCGCATCTCGTCCACGGTCGGCTGCAACACCGTGGCCAGCACCTCTTCGACCAGCTTGGGCTCGGCCCAGGGCAGCGGCGAGTAGGCGCCCATCCCGCCGGTGTTCGGGCCCTCGTCGCCGTTCAGCGCGCGCTTGAAGTCCTGGGCGGGCCGGAGCGGGAGGACCGTCTCACCGTCGGTGATCGCGAAGAGCGACACCTCGGGTCCGTCGAGGTACTCCTCGACGACCACGCGCTCGCACGCTGCGGCGTGCGCCTTGGCCGTGTCGAGGTCGTCGGTGACGACGACGCCCTTGCCTGCGGCGAGCCCGTCGTCCTTGACGACGTACGGCGCCCCGAAGGCGTCGAGGGCCCTCTCGGCCTCCTCGGCGGTCGTGCACACGTACGACCGTGCGGTGGGGACACCGGCGGCGGCCATCACTTCCTTGGCGAACGCCTTGGAGCCCTCCAGGCGCGCGGCCTCGCCGGACGGGCCGAAGCAGGGGATGCCTGCCTCGCGCACGGCGTCGGCGACGCCCGCGACGAGCGGGGCCTCCGGGCCGACGACGACCAGCCCGGCCCCGAGCTCCTCGGCGAGCGCGGCCACGGCCTTGCCGTCGAGCGCGTCGACCGGGTGCAGCTCGGCGACCCCGGCGATGCCGGCGTTGCCGGGGGCGCAGTGCAGCGCCGTGACGTCGGGGTCGAGGGACAGAGCACGGCACAAGGCGTGTTCGCGGGCACCGCTACCGATGACGAGGACCTTCACGGGGTGAAGCCTAACGGGCGCGGACCGGTGGCTTTGTGGCGGGCGACGAGAGGCAGGAGGAACGACGTTCGTACGTTCATCCGAACGAGGTCGGGGTGAGGAGGGGCCCCGGGCACGGGGACGCGTGCCGGTGCCGGGGTGGTGCCGCTCTCCTGCGGCCGGCCTCCCCCGCCGTTCGTCCGGGCCCCCCAGCCGTCCGAATCACCTGCTCGTCCGAATCACCTGCTCGTTCGAGTCACTCGTTCGAGAACTCGTCCATCACGGTCGCGCCCAGCTCGCGGACGATCAGTTCGTGGCCGGAGAGGGCGGACTCGTCGAGGTCGGGGTCGTCCTCCTCCGCCATGTCGTCCTCAGGCGCGACGGGCGCCCGGCGCGGTGCGGTGTCCACGGTCGCCGACGGGGACGGTCCCGCGGCCGGGGCCGACGCGGCGGCAGGGCCGGCGGACGGTCGTGGTGCGGGGGGCGCGGCCTGCGACGAGGTGGGGGGCGCGGTGGCGAGCCCGCCGCTCCGGCCTCCGGCGCCGCCCGTGCCGTACCCCTCCGCGCCAGGCCCGTCGGCCTGGCGCGACGGGCCTGTGGAACCCGACCGGAAGCCCGTACCGCCGCCACCTCCGCTCCCGCCGCCGAACCCGGGTCCGCCGCCGGCGGGGGACATCGCGCCGCCGGGCCCGAACGCCGGTGCACCGCCCCCGGGCCCACCGAAGCCCCCGGAGCCTCCTGAACCGCCCGGTCCCTCGACGACCGCGTCGATCTTCCACTGCACGTTGAACTGCTCGGAGAGCGCCTGCCGGAGCACCTCCTCGCTGCCGCTGCTCGCGAAGTTGTCCCGGGCGCCCGCGTTGACGAAGCCGATCTGCAACGTCGTGCCGTCGAAGGCCGTGACCTGGGCGTTCTGGCTCAGCAGAATCCAGGTGAAGCGGCGACGGTTCTTGACCGCCTCCAGGATGTCGGGCCACAGCACACGCGGATCCGGCCCGCCGGGAACGGAAACCGGACCGGCGCCGGGGCCCGGAGCCGAGGGCGCCGGCGCGGCCGCCGCCGTCGACGTGCGCGGACCGGGAGCCGCGGCGGCACCGCCCGCCTGATGGCCGCCGCCCCCCGTGGGCGCCGCGGTGGGCCAGCCACCGGGACGCCGACCGGCGCCGGTGGGCGCGGCGGTGGGCCAAGCACCGGGCGCGGCAGCGCCGCCACCGGGGGAGCCGTCCTGCGGCGCGGGGGCCGGCCCGGGCTGCGGGGGCGCGACGGCACCCGCCGCCGGAGGCTCACTGCCGGGACCGTTCGGTGGCACCGCCCCGCCGTTCCGCGCCACCGCCCCGGCCGCGGCGACACCGCCCTCGGGCGGAACCGGCGCGTCGCCCGGGGGAGCCTGCGCCGGACCTCCCTGCTGCACCATCCCGGAATCGCCCGCGCCGTATCCCCCCTGCGCACCACCGGCCGACGCTCCGCCATGGGCCCCGGGTCCCGGGACGTAGCCCATGGCGGGACCGGCACCGGCCGCGGCGAAACCGACGCCGCGCTCCAGCCGGTCCATGCGGGCCATGACGGACCGCTCGTCGCCGTAGGCCGCGGGCAGCAGGACGCGCGCGCAGATGAGTTCGAGCTGGAGCCGGGGCGAGGTCGCCCCACGCATCTCCGACAACCCCTCGTTGACCAGGTCGGCGGCGCGGCTGAGCTCGGCCGCGCCGAACACGCCCGCCTGCGCCCGCATCCGTTCGACGACGTCGTCGGGGGCGTCGATCAGCCCCTTCTCGGCAGCGTCGGGAACAGCGGCGAGGATGACCAGGTCGCGCAGCCGCTCCAGCAGGTCGGTGACGAACCGCCGTGGGTCGTTGCCGCCCTCGATGATCCGGTCGACGACCTCGAACGCCGCCGCCCCGTCCCCGGAGGCGAACGCCTCCACCACGGAGTCGAGCAGCGAGCTGTCCGTGTAGCCGAGCAGGGCGGTGGCCATGGCGTATGTCACGCCCCGGTCCCCGGCACCGGCGAGGAGCTGGTCCATCACGGACATGGAGTCACGCACGGACCCGGCGCCCGCGCGCACGACCAGCGGCAGCACCCCGTCCTCGACGGGGATGTCCTCCTGCCTGCACACCTCGCCCAGGTAGTCCCGCAGCGTGCCGGGCGGCACGAGCCGGAACGGATAGTGATGGGTACGGGAGCGGATCGTCCCGATGACCTTCTCGGGCTCGGTGGTGGCGAAGACGAACTTCAGGTGCTCCGGAGGCTCCTCGACGACCTTGAGCAGCGCGTTGAAGCCGGCCGGCGTGACCATGTGGGCCTCGTCGATGATGTAGATCTTGTACCGGCTGCTCGCGGGCCCGAAGAAGGCCTTCTCCCGCAGGTCACGGGCGTCGTCCACACCGCCGTGCGAGGCGGCGTCGATCTCGATGACGTCGAGCGAGCCCGGGCCGTTGCGCGCGAGGTCGCGGCAGGACTGGCACTCGCCGCACGGCGTCGGCGTGGGTCCCTGCTCGCAGTTCAGGCAGCGGGCCAGGATCCGGGCGCTGGTGGTCTTCCCGCAGCCGCGCGGACCGCTGAACAGGTACGCGTGATTGACCCGGTTGTTCCGCAGCGCCTGCTGCAGCGGGTCGGTGACGTGCTCCTGCCCGATGACCTCGGCGAACGACTCCGGGCGGTAACGGCGGTACAGCGCGAGAGAGGACACGCATACGAGGTTATAGGCGCCCACCGACAACGGACCCCGCCACCGAGGAGACCCCGAACACGCCGACGGCCCCACCGCGGGCCGGAACCTCGGGCCACGGGCCCGGGCATTCCCGGCGGGGAAAAACGAAGACCCCCCACGCACCCGCCAGAGCCGACCTACCCTTGCTGCCTTCCGGCCCTGGGGGAGTTCAGTCAGATAGCGCCGCGTGAGGGGCTGAGGCCCAGCGTACCCGATCGCCGGCCCCCCGATCGAGTTCGCGACCACTCCCCACCGTCATGTAATGTTCCCGGCGGAGGATTCGCCTAGAGGCCTAGGGCGCACGCTTGGAAAGCGTGTTGGGGGCAACCCCTCACGAGTTCGAATCTCGTATCCTCCGCCAGTGCCTCACCGGGCACGATGTCGAAGGGCCCCACCGCTTGCGGTGGGGCCCTTCGACGTGCGTGGTCTCAGTTTTGGTCTCAGTTGCAGTGATCGGATCGGCGCGGACCTGGGCGGACGGCGTGCATCCGCCAGTGCCTCTGACGCGTCACCGTGCTGGGCGCCGCCCCGCATTTCCTCCCGCGGCTCCCCGGCAGCCATAGCGGTCGAGTAGGCCCGCTCCGCACGTGGTGTGGCCTCATTGCACACACCGGTCGCCTACCTCTGCAGGCCCCAAGTGCCCTTCATGCGGAGGCTGGCCACCAGCGCCCGGGCGGCCACCAAAAACACGGATCGTACTGCTGGGTAGCAGCTTCAGGCGGCATGTCTCTCGAACGGGGAGGGACGCCTGGCTCGACGTCCACCGTGGCGGCTAGGAAGGCAAGGCAGGCCCCACTTGCTGGCAGCCAACGGTTCCCAGCGAGGCCGTCCACCCGTGCTCCCCAAGGAGGAGAACGATCATGACCGCTGTAATCCCCGAGGCATCAACGGCGACGCCGCCCCCAGGCGGACGGTGCATCTCCACCGCTCCCACAACTCTCGCCTCCGGACCCACTCCAGTCTCCTGGCAGCAACTCCGCGCGATGAACGATTCGTACTGCGGCGTAACGACCCTGTTGGTCGAGGCCGGGATCGGCTTACACAAGCTCCTCAAGCGCGATGGCGGCTTGGACCTCAAGCTCGCTTACCTGCTTCTCCAGGAGTTCGTGATCCAGCCCGTGGACGAACGAGCATCAGATGAGGCCGAGAACGAGGCGATCGCGTGACCACCGATATCGACCTTGACGCACTTCCTCCGGACACCCTCGTCGCCGAGAACGGTCAGATCACCCCAATCGGGGAGCTGGTCATCGCGAAGACGGCCAAGGAACTGGCCGACGCCTGCCGACAGGCTGACGACCCGCAGGCCGCGCTCCAGGTGGTCCTGGAACTCATCCCCAAGTACATGACGGAGATCGTCAGCCGGCGCACCAGCGTCGCCCCCAGCCCGCTGCGCGCCGCCCTCACCGGCCTTGTCAGGTGCGAGGAGTGTCTGGAGCGACGCCCCGGCCGCGACCCACTGACTGGCGATCGGATGGATGGCCAGCCGGACACCGACGACACTTGGTCCGACCGCCTGCCGTGCACCCAGCAGCACGGCCACAGCAGCAACCACCGGGACGTCCTTGGGCGGAACTGGCGACGAGCGGAGATTTCGGTATGACGATCCTCACCCGTGAGCGACTCTTCGCCGCGTCGCTCCACTTGCGCCAAGGGGATGCCCAGCAGGCGAAGGCCGTCATGCTGCGCCGTGACGGGGACCGCTTCATCGCCGTCTACGACCCCGAGCGGGCCTCTCTCGACACGGCAGCCGTGCTCACCCGCGCCCTCCTCTCCTCCAAGCGCATCACCATCTCCGAGGTAATCCTCGAAGGCCACGACCCGGACCTGACGGCCTTGTACCGTGCTGCCTCGAAGCTGCTCCCAGACGTAGAGATCACCAGCGGACCGCGGATCACGGAACCGACAGTGAAGGTGTGCAGCCAGGACCCGACACAGGCGACGTACTTCATCCCCGAGGGCTGGGACCTGTCCGACGCCCTCGACAGGCTGCCCGCCTTGTTCGCCAGCGCCCGGCCGGAGGTGGCCCGCCATTTGAATCGCATCGAACAGGCGAAGAAGGACTCCGGCGGGAAGATCGACCGTGCCCTCGACGTAGTGGCCATGCTGATCCTTAAGACCGACGATCCGGACGGCGTCTGGGACGAAGTGCTGCAGTTGCTCGACCAGGTCGAGACCAAGCAGGCGACGGCTGACACACCCGCCACGGCGGCCTGATCTCCCATGCAGGTCGATCCCTAACTGCCAGCCCTGCTGCAGTCAATTCGGACTCCGCGCTGTAGCGACCGTATCCGGATGGCAGAACACGTTCGGCGGACACGTCGGTCCAGCGGGGCCGACTGACCGACTGTGCCCCCGCAAACTGGGCCCTCGTATTGCTGGCGACCTCGCTCCCGGTCGGGTCGATCTACTTCGGGTCGGACCTCGTAGCGAAGGTGCTGCACCACACCCCCGCGTCGGCCGACTCCGCCGAAGCAGCCTCTGCCCAGTCGGGGCCCCAGCAAGCCGACCAGCAGGCCGCACGGTCGAGGTCTGACCAGGCGAAATCGGCCCCCGAGCAGCCGACCGAGTCGACCCCTGTGAAGGTCGCCAAGGCGCCCGCGACGGGGCCGGCCGAGGCCGACGAGTCGACCCGCGCTACCCGACCGCCCCGGTCGGCCACCGTGTCGGAGTCGACCGTAGCCGCCCCGCGTCAGGCGACCGGTCGGGTCCCCGCCACCGCCGAGTCGACCGCCGACCGCACCCGCCCTCGTACCCGGACCGACGCCCAAATCCTCGACGAGGCCCGACGCCTGACCGCCGACTGGAGCGACGACCGGCTGACCGCCAAGCGCCTGCGCGAAGAACTACGGATCAGCCAAAAGCGCGCCCCCTTCGTGCGCGACCAGCTGAAGGCCGAGCGCACCGGCCAGGCCGAGCCCGCCGCGAACGACGGCTTCGAGGCCGAGCCCCTCGACGGACTCGACGAAGCCGCCTCCCAGCGGCACAGGGAACTCGACACAGCCCCCGTCGGCACCGTCTGACCCCGCAAACGCACCGATCACCCCACGCTTCCGGCTCACCCCGTGGCCCCGCGCCGACAAGCACAGGGGCACGGGAGCAAGCACAGCGAAGCACCCAACACCCCACGGAGACCCACCCCATGCACGAATCGCACCACCAACTCCCCACGCCCCAGCAGGAGATAGCTGCCACCCCAACCCCAGACAGCGCAGCCAGACAGCGCAGCAAGTTGTCGGATAAGGAGTCCTTACCCGGCCCGCGCCCTGGAGGGGGCGGAGGCGCCCGGCGCAGGGGCGCCGGGATCGGTCGGCCCGGGGGAGCCGACCGAGGCAGGGGGCGCTGAGCAGTCGTTCAGCGTGCCGCAGCAGCCTGCACCGCGTCGCCGTCTGCGTGACAAGCAGCTGCGCGAGCACCGCGTCCATCCCCGTGACAACGACAGCGAGATCGCTCTCGTGAAGAACGCCGCCGCCCTGAGCCGCATGCAGCCCGGCGGCTACGTCGCCGAGTGCGCGCTCGCCGCCGCCCGCGCCGACGACCCCACCGCCGCCGTCGCCGACTACCGCGCCATGGTGCAGACGCTGATGGCTGCCAACGGGCAGCTCGGTTTCATCGGCAACAACCTCAATCAGCTCACCTGGCACCTCAACAAGGACGGTGCCTGGCCCCACTCCGACACCGCCCAGCGGCTCCTGGAGCGTGTCGAGTCGTCCATCGCCGAGGTGGACACCGCCGTCGCCCAGATCACCGAGGGGCGGTGAGCCCTTGATCCCGAAGATCATCCTCGGCAAGGGGCCAGAGGCCACGCGCCGCACGATCGGCTACCTCTTCGGCAAGGGCCGGGCCAACGAGCACATCGACCCGCACCTGGTGGCCTCCTGGAACGACTTCGCCCCCGACCCCGGCCGCAGCCCCCACCGCAGCCCCAAGGAAGTAGAGGCGCAGCTCGTCGCGCAGCTCGACCAGCCCGTGAAGATGCTCGGCGACAAGGCACCCAAGTACACCGTGTGGCACTGCCCGGTCCGTGCCGCACCCGAAGACCCGATCCTCACCGACGCCCAGTGGGCCGACATCGCCCGCCGGATCGTGGCCGCCGCCGGCATCGCCCCCGCAGGCGACACCGAAGCCTGCCGCTGGGTCGCCGTCCGCCACGCCGACGACCACATCCACATCGCCGCCACCCTCGTACGGCAAGACGGCCGGCGCCCCCAGCGCGATTACGACCAGCGCGCCGTGCAACGCGAAGCCCGCCAGATCGAAGTCGACTACGGGCTGAGGCGGTTGAAGCCGGGCGACGGCACCGCCGCCAAACGGCCCACCAGCAAGGAGCACTTCAAGGCCAAGCGCCTGGGTCAGGACGCGACCGCCCGCGAGATGCTGCGCCTGCGGGTCCGCCGCGCGATGGCAGCTGCCTCCACCGAGGCCGAGTTCTTCGCCCTGCTGGAGGCCACCGGCGTGACCGTGCGCCTCAAGCGCGGCCCCTCCGGCGACGCACTCGGCTGCAACTTCGCCCTGCCCGGCGACACCAACGACAAGGGCGAGCCGGTCTTCTACGCGGGCTCCACCCTCGCCCCCGACCTCTCCCTCCCCCAGATCCGCCGACGCCTCGCCACCACCAGCCCCGAACCGGTTACCGTCCGGCCGGGCAACCCCTGGCACCAGGCGACCGCCGCCACCGAACGCATCCCGCACCACCTCACCCGCAGCAGCGACGACGTGGCCCAGGGCCAGCTAGCCGCGCTCGGCGCAGCATTCGACCTGCTCCCGCTCACCGCCCCCGCCATGGTGCGGGCCGAACTCGAACGAGCCGCCGTCGCCTTCGAGCGCGCCACCCGCTCCCGCATCGCCGGCGACGACGCCAGTGCCCGTGCCCTGCGCCGCAGCGTCCAGGCGATCTGGAAAGACCCCACACAGCATGGCGACGGTGCCGGGCTGGCGATGCTGCTGGACGTCGCCCTCACCGCGGTCGCCTACGCGATGCACTGGCACCGCACCCGCCAGCACGCCCAGCAGCAGGCGGCAGCCGAGCAGACCCTCATCCACCTGCAGGCCGCGTACGCGCAGGTCGCCGGCCCGGTCCTGACGGACCTCGCACGCCGCTCCCCCAACCTCCAGACCAAGCGCCGCTACGCCCACCACCTCCAGCAGGCGGTACCGGAACACGCCGAGCACATCCTCAACGACCCCGCCTGGGACGCACTCGCCACCGTGCTCGCCGAGGCAGAAGCAGCAGGACACAACCCGGCCACCGTCCTCGACCAGGCACTCGGCCAGCGCACCCTGGACGACGCCCACAGCCCCGCCCGCGCACTGACCTGGCGCATCCGCCGCCTCGGCGAACGCCACGCCCCCAGCCCATTGGCTGCGGCAGCCAGGGCTCGCAGCACCACACCACACCCCGCCGCTCCCATCCAACCAGCGGCAGCCCCTCCAGCGCCACATCCGTCACCAGCACGGCGGCGCTGATCACCCCCGCGTCCAGCCGCCACCTTCACCGACACCGATCACACGACACCGCACAAGGAACCGCCCATGCCCCAGCCCTCCGTCCGCCCCCATGTCGTCGTCCTCCTCACCGAAGTGACCAGCACCCCCCGCGATGACCACTCACTCATCAATCGCCACTACGGGACCGCGTTCACCGACGCCGAGCGCGACCTCATCTGCACCGCTACCCCGGCGGAGATAACCGCCGCGATCGCGCAGCGAGAGCTTGAGAACGAGTGGGTGCGCGAAACCAACGAGATACATAAGGCCCTCTTCGACCTGGTCACGAAGTACATCGACCAACTCCCCGAGGGCGCCCTGTGCAGCAACATCTACGCCCACATGACCGACGAGGACTACGCGGAATGCGACCGCTTGGCCAGGATCGTCGCCGCACGAAACGGCTTCGATTACCCCGCCGAGGACGAAGACAGCTGACCGCACGCACGCCAACGGCGGCCCACCCAGTGGGCCGCCGTTGCGGCAGGACCGGAGCGGCTTGCCGATTCACCCCGCAGACCTCACCACCATGGCCTTGGCAACCGCCTTGCGCACGTGGGCATCGACAAGACCCGGGCTACCCGAGACCACAACGACCACCGTCCCGATGCGGACCGCGTGGAGGTTCCGCGTTCCGATGTCATATGGCGAGTCCGTGAGCTGTGCGTTCCGCTGAATCCGCGCTCTGTGTCACCTTGATCGTTCCGGGGTTCGTGTCACTTCCCCGGACGGTGTCTCGAAAGCGAGCGGTTCTCCTTCAGCGCGACCTTCAGTTCCTCTTTGGTCTCCTCCAACGCCTCTCGCAGCCGATCACGCTCGGCCTCGGTCTCCCGCAGCCGGGTCATGCTCGCCTTGAGTCGGTCGCTCTCCGCGCGCAAGGTTCTGAGCCAGGACAATCCCGATCAGTTCCGTGACCGCGTGCCGCTGCCGCACGCCGACCGCTCTGATCCACCCAACGACAACCCTGACGAAGGTGAAGACGATGGCGATGACTGGAACCCGGAGCCGCCCGGAACGCGTCCGGCTCCGCCACCAAGCGCCCGACCAGAACGGCGTGGAGGGCCTCGCCGTAGGCGTACTTCTTGGTCAGACGAAGCCAGCCCTCTTGCGACGCCGGGGATCTGGGTAGCCGAACACCTCCGTCGGCCATGGTTCCGACTCCCTTCTCCCGGTATGCGCCAGGGGCGGCGTCTCTGGGACGGTCGGGGAGGTCGGCCGAGATGGCGAGGTGACGGGGTTCGGTGTCACGTCCTCGACGGTCGGGGAGGTCGGCCGAGATGGCGAGGCGACGGGGTTCGGCGTCACGTCCTCGACGGTCGGCGCGGTGAAGTGACGATATTGCCTGAGGTTCTCGGTGTCCGGGTACGGGCGACGCCATGGCTTGCGGGAGCCGATGAAGTGGAGCACGAAGGCACGTCGCTCCTGATCTCGGTACGCGTCGTACTCCGTACCCAGTCGTGGCGGCCAAGCCTCGGGCGGGATGTCGCGGAAGTCAGTCATCGGGAACACGTTCCAGCGCGGATCCAGCTCGATCCATCGACCGTGCGTGAGCGCGTTGAGCGCATCTTGCTCCAGACAGACCGGGACCTGATCCTGGCTCGCAAGCCAGTGGAGGGCCCGCTCGGTCAAGCTCTCCCGACGCCACTGGCGGAGGTTGCACAGCATCACCCCGGCATTGAAGTAGGGCGCGTCGGGCGCGAATCGTCCGCTGCCGCCGTCTGCCAGCGCCTCGTGGAGGTTGGGACGCCACATGTCCCGCACGGCCGCGAGGGGGCTGTCACCGAGGTCCGTCGCGAACAGCTCTGTCACGTCTCGCATCAGCACGACGTCCACGTCCATGTACAGCACCACGTCGTCCGGCACCAGCTCTGGCAGGAACAGGCGCGCGTACGTCGCGCCGGTCAGATAGCGCAGCAGTGGCAGGTCGGACAGGTCGCGGCGCAGACGGACGATCTCCAGATCGAGGAAGAGGGACCTCGCGTGCTCGACGACCTTAGCGCTCGGTGAATCGTCCGTCATCAGTGCCGTGATACGCACACCGCTCTTCGGCGGCAGGAAGCGGGCCAGCGACGACAGCATGTTGCGTGCCGCCGATGCGTACTGACCATCGAACGCGATCGCTATGCGCAACCCCCGACCCCCATGCCCCACGTGTGCGATCTAGGAACCAATACGCTAAGGGGCGGTCGAGTGACGGTCAAGGCGGTCAAAAGGGGGTGCGACCTGTGGCGCGAGCGAGCGACATGGCGTCGGCGCCGGGCAGAGGCGTGCTCATTTGCAGCACACCGAGGGCAGGGACTCACCTGCTGGCTGGTCTGCTGGAGAGCACGGGTTTGTCGGGGAAACCGGGGGAGTATCTGTACAACCGCGTTATTGAACTGGACGGTGAGAACATCCCGATCGGTCCGGCGCACCGGACGCAGCCGGACCAGCTACGAAAGCTGATGCGGATCGGGACTTCGGCCAACGGCGTGTGGGGCCTGATCGTCATGGGGTCGTACCTGGACGAGATCGTCGCCGGGCTGCAGCGATACCAGTCCGCGAGTGGAGCGAGCTGGCGCGAGGTGATCGAGCGCGCCTTCGACCGCCCGGTATATGTGTGGAACCGGCGGCTGGACACGGCGGCACAAGCGGTGTCTCTGTACCGGGCGCTGGAGACCGACGTCTGGTATGCCGACGACGTTCGTGGCGTGGGCGCTGACGTTCCCTATCGTCGCAACCGGATCGCGCACTGGGAACACATGATCCGGGAGCAGAACGAGGAGTGGACGCGCCGGTTCTCCGACAGCGGGATCACGCCGATCACGGTGACGTACGAGGACGCGCTGGCGGACCCGGAAGGTGTGGTGGACCGGATCCTGGACAGCGTGGGGGTCGCGCGAGGCGACCGGCCGGTGCAGCCGCTCACGCGCCAGCAGGGAAACGACGTGAGCTTGGAATGGCTGGCCCGGTACCGCCGGGACGGTTCAACGTGACCGCAGTCTCCGCGATCCAGTCCCGGTACGCCCCGCGCCCCGGGCACGTACGGACCTCGCCGCCGATGACGAGCGGCTGCTGGCAGCGCATCATCAGTCCGGCCACCTCCCGCCGGGACGGCACCCGCAACTCCGGCGGCAAGAAGTCGACCGCCACAGCTTCCTCCGCAGCCGGAGCCGTTGCCGTCGGCTCGGGCGCGTCGGGCCACGGCTGCGTGGCCTGTAGCTGTAGGAGCAACTCATAGCCCGCGCGCTGGGCTTCACGGAACGCGCGGTCCTCGCGAGCACGTCGAAAGAACAAGATCTCTTCCTCTCTGTCTTCTGGCGGGCACGGCATGTGCGTCCGCTCATGCGGATATCGGCGAGCCGCCCGCCAGCGGATCCTCTGGAACAGGGGTCGTCAGCTGAGGCGGATGACGGTGAGCCGGCCCTCGGCGCCCTCGGGCACAGTGCGGCGGGGCACCGGAACCGGTGAGGCGAGTGAGGAGGCGAACGCGGCGACCAGGTCGTGCGGGACACTGGCGCTGAAGCTGGCGCACCACAGATACGGGGCGCCGAGAACCGGTTCCGCCCATGCCTGCCAACCCACCAGGTCGGGGCGCGGGTCGGCGTCCTCGATGAACGGCGGCACCATCTCCAGGGAGACGCTGCAGGAGAATCCGGGATCCATCGCGGTGGTGCGGGGGCGGTCAGCGTCGCGAAGCCAGCCGCGGGCAGAGAGCGCGCTGAGGACGGTCTCGGGCCCCTCGAAGCCGACGTCGGGCGCCCTGCGGCTGTCGATCTCCACGAGGAGATCGGCGAGCGCCTCGTACGGGACACCGGCGGTGAAGTACGCGTTCCACGCGGTCATCACCGAGGCGGCATGAGGGCGGGCGCTCAGCTGCCAGGCCACCGGCAGGCCGCCCAGCTCGAACGGGTAGGCCGCAAGGACCCACTCGGCACCCCACAGCCCGTCCGGGCTGACGTACAGCAGGGTGCGGCGGGCGGTGGGCCACATGCGCCAACCGAGGCCGGACAGGGTGTCGCCGATCCGCTCGGCAAGCGCATCGTCGTCGCCGGCCAAGTGGCGCGGGGTGACCCAGTACACCGGGCCCGGTGGTTCGGGGCAGAAGGGATCGCTGGGATGGTGCGGGGGCAGGGGCGCCTCCATAGGCTCGCGGACAGGTCCACCACGGTGATTGACCTGGGGATTCAGAAGGTCGTCCACGTTGACATGCTTGTTCGCCGAGCACCAGTGGTTGCCGGGGCTTCCCTGTCTGCCTCCGGCGAACTGGTGATCCTTCGACGTGGACCGCATCCACTCGTCCTGCCGCTCGACCAGGTTTCACTGCTCCGGTCGCTGCCCGAAGTCCTGGCAAGTTTCGGCAAGTTCCTGGCTTGAGGGCTCCGTCGCGGGCAAGCTCTGGCACAGAGATCGTTACCGGCATCCGAGGAGGACATCATGGCCCTCCGTAAGCTCGGTAAGGACCCGGAGAGTCCCAGTGGCGGCTCGCCCACCATCTACCTCGACGAGGAGAACGGTGACCGAGTTGCACGTCTAGCCATCCAATGGTGCAGGGCCCTGCGGATCACCGCATCAAGTCGACAAAAGCGCAGCTCAGAGAGGGTTGCGGCGCTAACCCTCCCGTCGCTCATTCTCAGCGCGCTGTCGGGAATGCCCGCGGTCCCCAGAAGGGGTGGAGCCCCATCGGCGCTCCGCTCGTGCGTGCTGCGCGCACGCCCTACTAAAGCGGTGGTCGGTGCCAGGCCCATTGGGCTCGAAGTACTGACCGGCGTGCGCCCGGATCGCCTGACGCCAACGGCCATGCGCCCTGCCCTGCATGGGCAAGGTGCCCCAGGCTGGATGCCCGAACTCAAGGCGGATCAGTGGGAGGGGAAGGACCGTGGGTGAGTGGAAGCAGGGCAAGTGTGGTTGGCCGACGGATCGAGGCAGCTGCCGCAACAAGACGATGAAGGACACGTCGCGTTGCTACCTCCACCAAGGTGGCTGGACGAAGCGTGGCCAGGCCGAGCTAAAGAAAAGGGCGAGCAAGCGCCGCAAGAAGTGAGCCGAAGTCGCGGGGTGAGTGTCTCACTGCGTGACAACGTCGACGGACGAGCACGGACGTCTGTGGACCGTCAGTGCAGGTGAGCGCCACACCAGCCCAAGGCCAGGCGCCCGATCAAGTTGCTTCGGGACGAAGAGGTCGAAACGCAATGCTCCCCTACCGCGGCTCCCTCCTCGAGGGTCGCTCGGACGCACGTCATCCAGCAGCGTGGCGGAGGCCGGCGGTGGTGCAGCGAGGCACACGCGCGCCTGATCGGTTGGCGCCGCCGCCGTCGTGGCGGACTGTCGTCGGCTGCGGCACAACGAACCCGCGTCGATGCTCGCCACGATGTGATCGCGAGTGTCGGTGACGGGTGCTACAACGGCCGCATGACGTACAGATTCACGGCGCAGCTTGCTTGCGGTCTCGACGAGGCGGACCAAGGCGACTGTGTCATGGCGGGGGTGGCCGAGTCGGACGACGAGGCGGCGTTCTCCCTGCTGTTCATGTGTGACTTCGACGAGCCCGACTCGCAAGAAGTGCGTCTCGGCATGGACACACACTGCCTCGTCACACCCGACCAGGGCACCGCCTACGGCTGCGTACGCGAAGTGGAACTGGACGGCGACGTACTGCGAGTGACACTGGACCCCTCGTCGCTGGACGCCCTCGGCTTGGCCGATCCCGTCGTCGAGGCCTTGCTCAGGGCGCCGGTGGCCGACGTGACACGCATGCTCGAGGTACTGCCGCGCACCCTGGCCTACGGGCGCCCGGAAGCCCGCCCAAGACTGATCAGGCTGTAGGGAGTTCAGCGGCCGAGTACAACAACCGAACCCGCCCGAGGATGCCTTCGGAGGGTGGCATCCCGACCGGTATGAACGCGGACGGCTGTTCTCATCGGAGCCACATATCAGAAGGCTTCCGACATCCACTGCTGACATCAACGACACCGGACGAGGGCGTACATCAGCACCCCTGTCCGGCCGTCGCACCAGTGGACGACAGCCGCCGCAGCGGGTTCGGATCGAACTCTTGAAACGGGTGTCGCAGGTTCGAATCCTGCCGGGGCACCAGGGGAAACGGCCCGAGCCGATCATGGTCCGGGCCGTTCCGACACGCGCCGTTGTGGCGGGCTTTCGTCGGCTGAGGCCGAGAACGGGCCGCGACGAAGGTGCCGGTCCGGCCGTCCGCCGAACGAAGCCACGCACCGGCAGAGCTGGGGGCCCCTGCAGAGCCTCAAGGCCGTTGTGCGGCCGCCCGTAGGCGAACGCGTGACCCACTCCGTGCGCCGCTCTGCCACCGAGCCCAGGGCGCCGATCTCTCGTTCACTCGTTCGGCACCTGGGGGTGTGCGAAAGCATCTGTGTCCACCTAACGTCGCTATGTGTGTCCAATCGCTACGCACAGTGGTTGGCCCCGAAATCCGACGTGACGGATGAACATCCCTCGCCGCCATCCGGGCTGCCAGTACCTGTGGGTGGCCTCGTCCCGTTGACGGGGCCCCTGCGGCGTCCCGGTCCCCAATCACGAGGAGGACTTCCATGGCTCGAATCACTCGCTCGACGCTGGGCCGCTTCGGCTCCCGCCCCCGTTGGTGGTCGCTCAGCGTTGCACTGCTGCTCGCGATAGGCGCGGCGCCGTTGCTGTTGTCACCAGTCAGTGGGCAAGCAAAGGCGGAAAGCCCTAAGGCGGCCAAGGCCGCCTCGAGCAACACCATTCCTCGGTCCGCCCACACCGGAGGTGGGATTGCGGAGCTGACGAAGTGGGAGTACGCGTCCGTGCCGCTGCTCGTCCACGCCACGAAGCAGATTCTGGACACCTGGGGCGAGGACGGCTGGGAGCTCGTCCAGGTCGTGCCCGGGCCGAACAACCCCGAGCAGCTGGTGGCCTACCTGAAGCGGCCGAAGTTCGCATGAGAACCGACGCGCCATGACCTGGCGACGGACCCGTCCATGGGGCGAGCGTCCTCCGTCGCACGGCAGTCTCGGTTTCCGTCTCATTCAGCGTCGTTCACAGCCGTTCAGGCGAGACCCGGAACTGTCCCCGCACCGGCGGTCGGCCGCTCATGAACGCAGGTGAACACCCCCGCACGCTGCCCAACATCCCACCACCACAGTGGGAACGCGTGTTCGGGGCAACCCCTCACGAGTTCGAATCTCGTATCCTCCGCCAGTGCCTCACCGGGCACGATGTCGAAGGGCCCCCTGGAAACAGGGGGCCCTTCGTCGTTGTCCTCAAGCGCCGTTGTCCTGGTCTTTGTCCACAGCGAGGTTTTCCGGGGCTCCCCAGATGGCGTGCTCGATCTTCCGGGCCGCTCCCCCGGGCTCCCGTCCCATGATCGAGTCGGCCACGACGTCAGGGACCCCGAGGACCAGGAGGACGGTCTCGGCGGTGTGCCGAGCGTCGTGAAGGCGGCCGTTCCGAACGCCGGCGTCCCGGAGAAGCCGCTTCCGGATGTGGCAGTCGGTGTTCGGGCTCAGCGGCCCGGGAGTCGGCCACCGCCCGGAGCCGGCTCGTCGAACTGTGCGGGAGAGTCCCTCAGGAACATGCCGCCGGCTCCACAGCGTTCAGCCCGCGGTGAGGCCGGAGAATGCTTCGGTCGTGAGCTCCTGGAGCTCGGCGAGCGGGACGTCGCGGAGATGCTGTGTGAGCCCCCACCGATGACCGAAGGGGTCGAGCAGCTGACCTTCTCGCTCGCCCCAGAAGGTGTTGCTCAACGGACGAATCACGGTGGCCCCGGCATCGACGGCCCGCTGCCAGGTGTCATCGACATCGTCGACATGCAGGTAGACGGCACCGTAGGTGCCGCCGAAGTGCTGCGGCCCGAAGGACTCCATCTCGGGGAACTCGTCGGCCAGCATCAGGGTGAGCGTCCCGATGCGGACCTGGACGTGGATCAGCCGGCCGCCGGGTACCACCAGCCTGGTGAGCTCCGTGGCTCCGAAGGCCTGTCGGTACCAGGCGGATGCCTCGTCCGCGCCGCGAGCGGTCAGGTGCAGGGTGTGGGAGCTGAACGACATCGGTGCTTCCTTCCTGAGATATAGGTGCGGCCGGTTCGAGCACGGCATCGCAGCGCGCCGACGGCCCGACCGATCGACGGCCTTGCCGCGGGAGTCGTCAGGCTCGAGGTCGACGCGCGCCTCAGCTGCCCCATGACTGCAGCTTGTCCGGGTTTCGAATCGCCCAGATACGTCGGATACGGGACTCGTCGATGTCGAACGCGTACACGGTCAGCACCTCACTGCCGTTCACCGCGACGAGCCCCGGTTGGCCATTGACGGTCCGCTCGAGGAGGTCGAGCCGGCCCGCGAGACCCGCCAGGTGTACCAGCAACTCCGCGACCCGAAGGTGGCCCTGGACCGGCACCGGCGAGGCCATCGCGCGACCGCCACCGTCGGCGATGGCGACGACCGACGGGTCGAGGAGTCGTACCAGGGCATCAACGTCCTTGGCCTGCCACGCCTGCCGGAACTCACCGACGATGGCAGAACGCCGCCGCGCCCGTACACCTCGGGTGCGGGCAGCAGCCACTCGTCGACGACCCGACGAGGCGAGTTCGCGGCAGGCACCCGGCGTGCGGCCGACGATCTCCGCGACCTCGTTGAACGGCACCCGGAACACGTCGTGCAGCATGAAGGCGACGCGCTCGGCCGGCGTCATCGAGTCGAGCACGACCAGGAACGCCATCTCGACGGACTCGTCCAACGTGATGTCGTCGGCGGGATCCCTCGCCGTCGATCCGTGGGAGAGCTCGCTCCACTCGGCCCGCGCCGGCAGCGGCTCCGGAATCCACTCACCGACGTACCGCTCGCGGCGCATCCGCGCCGAACGGAGCTGGTCCATGCAGATCCGGCTCACGACAGTGGTCAGCCAGGCTGCGGGATTCGCGATGGCGTCCCGGCGCTCGACAGGTTGCGCGAACCAACGGGTGTACGCCTCCTGGACGGCATCCTCCGCCTCGGTCAGCGAGCCGAGCAGCCGGTAGGCGATATTGGCGAGGTTGCGCCGCTCCGCCATGAGCCGCTCGTCCGCAAGGTGCGCCGGAGCGTCTTCGTTTCCGCCTGTGATGTCCATTCGGTCAGCGCCTTTCGCTCGCCACGTACGAACCCTCCTGCGAGATACGACGGATCAGGCCCCGCGAACGTCAGCGGGCGACCAACGGCCACCCGTCTCCTGACGATCGGGGCCACTGCCGCGTCGGTGTGGGCGTTGGCACAGCGGTCGGCCACAGCGGCGACCGCGTGCCCATGGTTCGCCCCGATCTCGCGACAGGAGAACGCATCATGACCAAGATCGGCATCATCATCGGCAGTACGCGTCCGGGACGGCTCGGCACGCAGGTCGCCGGGTGGGTCCACGACGTCGCGGCGCGGAGGTCCGACGCCGAGTTCGAGCTCGTCGATCTCGCCGAGTTCCGGCTTCCGCTCTTCGACCAGCCGGTTCCCCCCGCCATGGGCGGAACCGGAGGCCCCGAGGCGAGGGCCTGGGTGCGCA
The DNA here is from genome assembly GCF_030816915.1 of Streptomyces sp. B3I8. Classification (NCBI taxonomy): domain Bacteria; kingdom Bacillati; phylum Actinomycetota; class Actinomycetes; order Kitasatosporales; family Streptomycetaceae; genus Streptomyces; species Streptomyces sp. B3I8. Next base: position 3,392,518 of record NZ_JAUSYN010000002.1, read on the forward strand.
CGATCGACAGGCTCGACGGATTCGTGTTCGTCACGCCGGAGTACAACACCCAGCTCCCCGGCGCACTCAAGAACGCCATCGACTTCGTCTACGCCGGCTGGGCGAACAAGGCCGCCGGGATCGTCGCTTACGGCGTCGCGGGCGGCGCCGGGTCCGCGGCCCAGTTGCGGCAGATCTGCGGTCTGCTCGGGCTCGCGGACGTGCCGTCCCAGGTCTCCCTTCACCTGGCCACGGACTTCGAGAACTTCACGGTGTTCACTCCGAGTGAGTCCAGGGCGCGCTCGTTGGAGGAACTGCTCGACCGTGTCGTCGCCTGGACCGCGGCACTCGAGCCCGTGCGAAGTGCCCGCGCGGTGTCCGTCGCCTGAGCCGCCTCCCCCGAGGGACAACCGATTGAGACCAGAAGGGAGAGGATCGATCATGCCTCATCTCACCGTCCATGCTCTCGAGCCTCAGATCACCGGGCACGAGGACGACCTCATCGCCCGGCTCACGGACGCGGTCACCTCCGTCTACGGAGAGTGGGCTCGCAACCTCGTGGTCGTACAGCTCGCGGGACTCGCGGTCGGCCGCTGGGCCGTCGGCGGGGTCGCGCGCCATGAGTCAGCGCCGACCGTGACGCTCGCCGTCCGGGAAAAGTCGCTCACCCGGTCCGACGGGCCGCGGATCGCGGCCCGGCTCGTCGCCGCGGTGACAGACGCGGTCGCCATGGCGCTCGGCGAGCAACATCGCGGCAGGATCGTCGTCGACCTGGTCGCCACACGCGACGACCGCACCGCCGTCGGCGGCCGTCTCGTGGGCGAGGCGGTGAGGAGTGAACCGGACGAGCTGAGGGACCGCTTCGAGATCGAGGCGCTCCGCGCGGAGTTCACGGACGCGGCGATGATGAACGACCACGATCGACTTGCCTCACTCTTCATGCCGGACGGCGTTGTCCGAATTCCGGACGCCGGCATCGAGGCCGTCGGCCACGACGGCATTCGGGGTCTCGGGCAGCGACGTGAGGCCGGCTTCGAGGTCTTCGCCCAGACGACCCACCCCGGGGTCGTCTCACTCTCAGGAGACACCGCAACCGGCCGCGCCTGTCTCTCCGAGGTCATCCGGACGCGTGGTGGCGCCTCGCACCTCAATCACGCGATCTACCACGATCGCTACCGGCGCACCCCGGACGGCTGGCGCTTCGCTGAACGCGTGTATGAGATTCGTTACCTGGACTCGACACCACTCGCCGGGAGTCCTGGTGGATCCGTCGCGGATCACGGATAGTCGCATTCCGCGCAGAACTCGTCACTGAGGTGTCGAGCGGCGAGGACCGGCTCCGGGTCCGGCCCGACCTCTCGGAGCATGCCGACACGACTCCCCCAAGAGAAGCGCGTTGTGGCAAGCCGGATCTTGTTCGAGTGGCAGCAGGTGATCATCTGGACGGAGGTTCAGGTGCGGCCGTGGGCATGAACCGTCCGTCTTTCGCCCGCACCGGCCGGCCCCCGCTTCTCCAGCGGACAGGCACGGTGCCGGATCTTCTCCACCTCGTCCTTGATCTCCGCTTCCCGGCCTGCTGCCCGCGTCAGCTCCACCGCGTTCACCGGGCACGATGTCAAAGCCTCACTGTTGGCGGGGCCCTTCGTCGTTGTCCGTCTCGCGTGGGGTGTCGTTGTTGCGGTGGTGGGGCCGCGGTGGCAGTGTCTCCTCCCCGGTACGGGCGGGCCCCGTGCCGGGGAGGAGGAAGTGGTGGGTTACGGGTACATCGGGTCGATGAAGGCAAAGCCCGGGTTTCGCGACGACGTCGTCTCCATTCTGTTGAGTGGTGCGGACGGGCTTCGTGAGGCCGGGTGCCATCTCTACGTGGTGGGTGTGGCCGACGACGATGACGTGACGATCTGGGTGACCGAGGTCTGGCAGAGCAGGGAGCACCACCGTGCTTCGCTGGAGTTGCCGGAGACCAGGGCCGCCATCGGCAGGGCGATGCCGATGCTGACGGGGGAGTTCACCGGGCAAGAGGTGTCCGTCCTGGGTGGGCTGGGGGTCTGAACGTCGTCGCGGCCGCTTCCCCGACTGGTCTGCGTATGCGCCGAGGGGCCCCACCGTGTGTGGTGGGGCCCCTCGGCGGATGCGCCTCGCCGGTGTTCCGGCGCGGGCCGGCGGGCGGGGCCGGTACAGGTCCTCCGATCAGCCGCCCTGGCCGGCGCTGCCCATGGGGCCGACCGTGACCGTGCTGCCGGAGCCGTCCGTGACGGGGAGCGAGGCGGCGCCCGGCCAGTCGAGGGTGACCGACTTCGTCTCGTCCGGCGGGGTCACCACGAGCCCGGTGATGCGGACGCCAGAGCCGCCCGAGTCGTTGACCGGGTAGGAGACGTAAAAGGTGTCGTGGTCGCCGTTCTTGAGGACGACCGCGGGGGCCGCCGCGCCCTCGCGCTTCGCCGACACCGTGCCCGCGCTGGTCTTGAGGTCGACGCCCGCGAAGCCCGCGATCGTGCAGGACTTGCCACTGGTGTTCGTGAACGTCACATTGACGGTGTTCTTCTCGTCGCCGGTGACGGTGGCGTCGTTGGCCGTGATGTCCAGGCCGTCGGTGCGGCACTTGCCGATGCCGCTCTTGGCCGAGCCGTTGCCGCCGGTGGCGGCCTGCCCGCCCGAGTTCTTGCCGCTGGATCCCTTCGCGGAACCCTGAGCCGAGCTGTCGTTCGAGCCGCTGTGCGCCGAGCCGCCGTTCGCGCTGCCGCCGTTCGAGGAGGATCCGGACGACGCGGCCGACCCTGCGCCCTGTGCCATGGCGTTGTCGTCGTTCTGGCAGGCCGTGAGCGAGAGGCCCGCGGCGAGGGCGAGGGCGGCGATGGTGATCTTGTGAGCGCGCATGGTGTCTTCCTCGATGTCGGTCGGTGGTGCCGGTGGGGTGCCCGTCCGTCGGTACGAGCGAGCGTTTCTGATCACCTAGAGCGGGTCCGGCCGGCTTCGCGTTCCTCCCGGTCATCGCCTAATACATCCCTGTTACAGCGGGGACTGCCGACTCCGGGCACTCTCTTTCGGGGCGCACCCCGCCGACCCTGCCGGGACGCGGCCGCGGCGGCGGCTTCCGCCGCCGCCCCGGGTCCGTACCAGGCCGCCGTCCGCCGGGACAGTTCCGTGACGCGGGCGGCACTCGACCGCGACCGGTGACCACGCGACCCCTCCCCGCCGCCCCTCACCGCCCCCTCCCGACCGGCTACCCCCGCGCTCCCAGCACCGCCGCCGGCGATGTGCGCAGGGCGTGGCGGGTGGGGAGCTGGAGCGAGAGGTACGCCACCGTGGCGATCGTCAGGACCGTGGCGGGGACGAGCCAGACCGGGCCCGCCGGCCAGGGGTGGTGCAGGAAGGCGGTGCCCAGCAGGGCCAGCGGGACGACCGTCAGGGCCATGCCCGCGAGCAGGGCCCCGGTGGTGATCAGTACCGCCTCGCGTCGCATCATCGCGCGGATCTGGGCCGGGGTCGTGCCGTTGAGGCGGAGCGTGGCCATCTCCTCCCGGCGCTGGGAGGTGGTCGCCACCAGCTTGTTGGCGATGCTCAGCAGCAGGTAGGCGAGCAGGACGACGATGGTGGCCAGGTTGATCCAGACCTCCGCCGGCGCGTCGGACAGTCCGCCGTCGCTCTCGTCGGCGGTGTCGCCCACGTCCAGACCGGGCGTCTTGGCGACCAGGGCCGCCAGGGCGTGGTCCGCCTCCGGGCTGCCGTCGGTGCGGACGAGGGCGCTCTGGTCGAGGCCGGTCGTGGTGTGCGGGGCGGCGAGGTCGTGGGAGAGGGCGAACGGGCCGAAACCGAGGCCGCGCCGGTAGACGGCGACGACACGCGGGTGGGTGGTGGTGCCGTCGCCCAGGGTGAGCGTGATCCGGTCGCCGACGGCCGCGTCGAGCGAGCGCGCCGTGTCGTCGCTGATCGCCGCCGTGGCACCGCGGAGGCGGGCCAGGCTGCCGTCGCGTACGTCGAGGTCGAGGACGCGGGGGGCGTCGGGGGTGAGAACGGTCGCGGCGGCCGACTCGGTCGTGACGTCGCCGAGTTCGCGGTAGGAGTACACCACCGTGGTCGAGGTGACGGGAGCGGCCGCCGTCACGCCGGGGGTGGCCCGTACGTCGTCGAGGAGGCCGGTGGGCAGTCCGCCGAGGCCCGGCGCGGTCACCCGGTGCTGGGCGAGGGTGCCGGCGCGGGTGTCCTGTGCGGTGGCCTCCGCGACGGTGGTCAGGGTGAAGGTATACGTCAGGACGAACGCGACCGCCATGGCGAGGGTGCTCACCACCCCCGCGACGCGCAGCGCGTAGCCGCGGACGTTGGCCACGGCGAGCCAGGTGGGCGCCGTGGTGCCGGGGCGCAGTCGTCGGCCGAGCGCGCCGCCCGCCCACCGGGTCAGCGCCGGGCCCGCCATGGCGAGGCCGATCGCGCCGAGGATGCCGGCCATCTGGGTCGCCGCCGCGCCGATCGCGGTGCGCGACAGCAGCGGGGCGACCGAGAGCGTCGTCGCGGCGACCATCACCAGCAGACCGCCGTACGTCCGCCACCGGGCGGGCTCGCGGGGCTCCGTACGGGACTCCGCGACCGCCTCGGTGGCCGGCCGCGTCGAGGTGCGCCAGGCCGCGCCCCGCGCCGCGAGTTGTACGGCGCCGGCCAGCAGCAGGGCGGTGGCGAGCGCGGGCAGCGGGCTGACGGTGAGCGGCAGCGCGGAGGGCACCGCGCCGCGGTCCACGAGCAGGTCCCTCAGCCGGTCGGCGAGCAGGTAGCCGAGGGCGGCGCCCGGTACGTACGCCACCGCGGCGACGACCATGGCCTGCGCGGCGGCGAGCCGGCGGATCTGCTTCGGGGTGGCGCCGACCGCCCGCATGAGGGCCAGGTCGCGCCGCTGTCCGTTCACCGCGACGGTCAGCGCGCCCGCCACCACGAATCCGGTGATCAGGACGACCACGCCGGCCAGGGAGGAGGAGAGCAGGAGCAGCAGCGGGCGGGAGGCGCCGTCGCCGGGGGAGACGGCGTCGCCGCGGTCGCTGCCGGTGAGGACCTTCAGGTGCTCGGCGGTGGTGCCGGACGCCGCGAGCCGGTCGCGGACGGCGGCGGCGACCTCGTCGGTGTGCCCGGCGGTGGTGCGCAGTCCGATCAGGTCGACGGTGCCGGCGCGCGGGCCGCTGTTCCGGCCGGCCAGCGCGGTGGCGGCGGAGTCTGCGAAGAGGACGCCGGCGCCGGGCGCGTCGACGATCGCCGTGAGGCGGTAGTCGGCGGCGGGACGGCCGGCCGCGGCGATGCGGACCCGGTCGCCGACGGCGGCCCGGGCGGCGGTGGCCGTGGCGCGGTCCACGGCGGCCTCGTGGGCGCCGGCCGGTGCCCTGCCGGTGACGCGCGGGTGCGCGAGCAGCCGGACCGAGGACCAGCCGTGCCCGGCGGTGGCCGGGTCGGCGGCGGTGGCGAGGCCGCCGTCGAGGGTCTGGACGGCGGCGGGGAAGCCGAGGTCGGTGGCGGCCCCGGTCACGCCGGGGAGCTCGGCGAGCCGGTCCACGAGGGTGGCCGGGACCGTGCCGCGTTCGGTCAGCGGGACGGTCATGTCGCCCGGGGCCCGCACGCTCTGGTCGGCGGCGACGATCACATCGGCGCCGGCCAGCCGCCCGGCGGGCAGGGAGGAGCGCAGTCCGGACTCGGCGAGCACTCCGGTGCCGGTGAGCAGGGCGGCGGCGCCGAGGACGGCGCAGGCCACCGCGAGGAGGGCGGCGATCCGGTGACGGGCGGTGCGCAGGGCGAGGTGCAGCATGGTCAGCGTCCTCCCAGGGCGACCAGGCGGTCGGCAAGGCGGGGTGCGGTGGGTGCGTCGAGGGTCTCGACGACGCGGCCGTCGGCCATCACGAGCGCCCGGTGGGCCTGGGCGGCGGCGGCCGGGTCGTGGGTGACCATCACGACGGTCTGGCCCAGCTCGTCGACGAGTTCACGCAGCAGCCGCAGTACGTCGTGGGCGCTGCGCAGGTCCAGCGCGCCGGTCGGCTCGTCGGCGAACACCACGGCCGGCCGGGTGACCAGCGCGCGCACGATGGCCGCGCGCTGCTGCTGGCCGCCGGAGAGTTCGGTGGGCCGGTGGGTGAGCCGGCCGGCCAGTCCGACCCGCTCCACCAGCATCTCCAGCCACGCGCGGTCGGGGGCCCGGCCCGCCAGGCGCAGCGGCAGGGTGATGTTGTCGGCGAGGTCCAGGGACGGGACGAGGTTGTACGACTGGAAGACGAAGCCGACGCGTTCGCGGCGCAGTTCGGTGCGCCGGGTCTCGTCGAGGCCCGCGATCTCGTGTCCGTCGATGCGGATGCTGCCCGTGGTGGGGGTGTCCAGGCCGGCGGCGCAGTGCATCAGCGTGCTCTTGCCGGAGCCGGAGGGGCCCATCACCGCGAGGAACGTGCCGCGCGGGACGGTCAGCGAGACGTCGTCGAGCGCACGGACGCCGCCCTGGTACGTCTTGCCGACCCGGTCCAGGACGATCGCGGGGGCGGGGGCGGCGTACCCGGTCCGAGCCTGGCCGGGGGCCGCGAACGGCCGGTTCATCGACGGCCCCGCAGACGCTGCAGGACGAGCACGGTGGCGCACGCGGCGGTGACGACCCCGAACGCGAGGTGCACGGCGGTGGAGGCGTCGCCGTAGGAGGCGACGGTGTTGGCGAGTGCGCTGATCACCAGGACCGTCCAGAGCAGGGCGCGCAGGACGTCGGACCGGCTGACCCCGGACCGCGTCGGCTCGTGGTCGTCGGCGGGGCCGGTGAAGCGGTAGGGGTCGGGGTGCGACATGAGTGCTCCTTCGGGGACGCCGGCGGGCTGTGGGCCCGCCGTTTCGGCACACCTCAGACGCTAGGCAGCCGGGCCCGCGCCTCCGAGCCCGCCAGCCGCCCGGTCCGGGGTACAGCAGGCTGTACTCCTCGGGTCCGGGGCTGACGGCGAACGGTGCGGCGCCCTAGGGTCGTTGTCGGAAGGAGGCCACCATGCCGACGCACGACACACCCCGTGACACCTCGGGGACGCGGCCGTCCCGGGACACCCCGCAGGCGCGCGACGAGGACCGGGCACACGGTGGGCTTCCGGCCTACGGGAGAACCCCGGAGGGTGCGGCCGCGGGAGGCCCCGGCGGCTCCCACAGGTACACCGGGCCGGGCGGCCCCGGCAGCACCCGCGGTGCCTCCGGATCCGGCGGTGACGCGGTGTCCGGGAAGGCGGGCGGGACGGGGCAGGCCGGGGAGGCCACCGAGCGGGATCTGAGGGCCGTCGCCGCACGGGCCGCCAAGGACGCGGTCCGCGGGCTGGAGCAGCTCACCAGTGGGTTCGGCACCGCCATGATGGCGGGCGTCGTGCTGTTGGCCACCGCTTTCACCGCCGTCGCGTGCCTGGTCGGCGTCGGGCTGCTGCTCGCCCCGGTCGTGCTGCGCGTCCTGCACGCCCTGGCCCGGCGCGAACGCGACCGGCTGGGCCGCTGGGGAGCGGAGGTCATCGCCCCCGAGCGGCCGCCCACCCGGCTCCGGCTCGCCGTCACCGACCCCACCACCCGCCGCGAGCTGGTCTGGCTGGTCCGGCACAGCACTCTCGGTGCGCTCCTCGGCCTCGTCGCCATACTGCTGATGCTCTTCGCGGTCCGCGACGCCACCTTCCCGCTCTGGTGGCGTCTCGCGCCGCGGGACAGCTCCAGCACCTCGCTGGGGTTCGGCGTCGCCCACTCGTGGGCCGACGCGCTCTCCGTGGCCCTGCTCGCCGTCGGCTGGTTCGCGATCATCCTCGGCCTCGTCCCCGGCATGGCCCGGCTCCAGGGCGAACCGGGCCGACGGCTGCTGTCCGCCGGGCCCGACGCCGACCTGTCCCTGCGGATCGCCCAGCTCACCGCCACCCGGGCCGCCGCGCTCGACGCCCACGCCACCGAGCTGCGCCGCATCGAACGCTCCCTGCACGACGGCACGCAGAACCGCATCGTCACGGTCACCGTGCTGCTCGGCGCCGCCCGCCGCATGGTCGCCCGCGACCCGGCCGGCGCCGAGGAACTGCTCGAACGTGCCCAGAGCGCCGCCGAGCAGGCACTGGCCGAGCTGCGCACGGTCGCCCGGGGCATCCTGCCCCCGGTGCTCGCCGACCGCGGGCTGGCCGGGGCGCTCGACGGACTGGCCGCCTCCTGCCCGGTACCGTGCCGCATCGACGTCGACGCGCCCCAGCGGTGTGCCGCCTCCGTCGAGGCGACCGCCTACTTCGTGGTCGCCGAGGCGCTCACCAACATCGCCAAGCACAGCGGCGCCCACCACGCCCAGGTCACCGTGCGCACGCACGACGGCCGACTGTGGCTGCGCGTCACCGACGACGGCCACGGAGGCGCCGACGAGGACGGCGGCTCCGGACTGGTCGGCATTCGCCGCCGGATCGCGGCACATGACGGAACACTCGCCCTGGCCAGCCCCCGCGGCGGCCCGACAACCCTTGAAGTGGAACTTCCATGCGGATTGTGATCGCCGAGGACGACCCCCTGCTGCGCGAGGGCCTGGCCCTGTTGCTGCGGGCCGAGTCCCTCGACGTGGTGGCCACCGCCGGCACGGCCGACGACGCCCTGAAGGCCATCGACGAGCACGCGCCGGACGTCGCCATCCTCGACGTACGGATGCCGCCGACCCACACCGACGAGGGCATCGTCGCCGCCGTCGAGGCCCGGCGCCGTCACCCGGACCTCGCGGTCCTCGTCCTGTCGGCCTACGTCGAGCAGACCTTCGCCACCGAACTCCTCACCGGCGGCGTCCGCAGGCTCGGCTATCTGCTCAAGGAGCGGGTCGGCCGGGTCGAGGAGTTCCTGGACGCGCTGCGCCGGGTCGCGGAGGGCGGCACCGCCATCGACCCCGAGGTCGTGGCCCAGCTCTTCACGCGCAGCCGCGAGGACAGCCGGCTGGAACGGCTCAGCCCGCGCGAGCGCGAGGTGCTCGCGCTGATGGCCGAGGGCCTCGGCAACACCGCGATCGCCGAACGGCTCGTCGTCACCGACGGAGCCGTGCACAAACACATCCGCAGCATCTTCGCCAAGCTGGACCTGTCCCCCGCCGACCAGGTCGACCGCCGGGTCGCGGCGGTCCTGCGCTACCTCGACGACATACGGCGGCGGGGCTGATCCGTCCCCGTGTCCCGCTCCTGAACGCGTCCGACGGGCCGTCACGCCGAGTGCCGCGCACGGCACTCGGCGTTTTCACGGGCCCGTCCGGGTTAAGCGGACCCCATGGACCGGGGCAGGGGCAAGGGCAGAAACAGGGACACGGGCAGGGGCGAAGGCAGTGACACGGGCGCGCGCTCCAGCCCGGGCTCGGACTCAGGCGCGGGCTCGGGCTCAGGCAGGGGCGACGGCACAGCCGGTGGCGGCGTACGGGTCGGCGCGTGTTCGTGGACGGACAGGGCGCTGGTGAACAGCGGCTGGTACCCCGAGGGCTCCCGCGACGCCGAGGGCCGGCTGCGGCACTACACCTCCCGGTTCTCGCTGGTGGAGGTCGACTCCAGCTACTACGCGGTGCCCAGCGCCCGCAACAGCACCCTGTGGGTGGACCGCACGCCCGAGGGCTTCCGGTTCGACGTCAAGGCGTTCTCCGCGCTCACCGGACACCCGACCCGGCAGGGCGTGCTTCCCGCCGAGCTGCGCGGACTCCCCCAGGGACCGGAGCTGCGCGAGGAGGTATGGCGGCGGTTCACCGAAGCCGTCCGTCCGCTGCGGGAGGCCGGCCGGCTCGGCACCGTGCTGTTCCAGTTCCCACCGTGGTTCTCGCCCGGCTCCCGGGCGGTGGCCGCCCTCCGGGAGTGTGCCGAGCGCGCCGCCGACTGGCCCGTCGCCGTGGAGTTCCGGCATCCGGCGTGGTGGCGGGAGCGGCAGTACGACGCGACCTGCGCGCTCCTCGCCGAACTCGGACTGGCGGCCGTCGCCGTGGACATGGTGCAGACCCTGCCCACCTCCATACCCCCCGTCACCCCCGTCACCTCGCTCCGCCTGGCCGTCGTCCGCTTCCACGGGCGCAGCCCGGCGTGGGGAACGGGCAGCAAGGAGGAGCGGTTCCGGTACGACTACACGGCGGACGAGTTGCGGGAGTGGATACCCCGGCTGCGGACGATGGCCGACCGGACCGAGGAGTTGCACGTCCTGTTCAACAACTGCTGCGGGGAGGCCGCCGTGCGGGCGGCGGCGCGGATGAAGGAGCTGTTGCGCGACGAGTGGGGCGAACGGGTGGATGTTTCACGTGAAACAGGTGACACCGCTCGTTTTGCATGAAGCAGCCAACGGTGCTCGTTTCACGTGAAACATCCAAGAGTGCTTGTTTCACGTGAAACAGGCGGCGCCGCGGGACCCGCGTCACGCCGCTCGTGCCGTTCGGGCTGTTCGGGCTGTTCACACCGCCGCCGTCAGCCAATGCGGATGTCCTTCTTCACCGTGACCTGGTCGACGTCCGTCGTCCGCACCGTCACCTTCATCGTCCAGACTCCGGGGAGCGGCAGGTTGAGGGCGTCGGAGGTCCAGTAACCGCCCTGATCCTCGAGTTTGGCGTCGAGGGGCCCGAGCTTCTGGTCCCCCAGAGTGAACGTGAGGCGGACCTCCGGGACCGTGACGATGCCGTCGTCCGGCCCGTACGTCACGACCTGCACCGTGTTCTCACCCGCTCGGCCTGGGGTCAGGTCGACCTGCGCCTTGCCCCGGCCACCCGGCGCACCCACCACGAAGGGGACGGCGGCCGAGGCACCCAGGATCGGCGAGGCCGCCTCCTGCGCGGCGACGGCCTCCGTCTCGGCGCGGCCCGGCTGGGTTCCGGTCAGCAGAGTGGTCACCATGAGCACCATGACGCCCACGGTGACCTCGGCGAGGACGGAGGTGCGCAACCGACGGCGGCCGGCCGACTCCGCGTCGGGGGACAGGGAGGCAACCGCATGCGGTTCGCGGTTTTGTGCCGCCCGGGCGGGGGCCGTCGCCTCCCGGGGCGCGGCCGGCCGGGCCGTGAAGCGGCGGGAGTACGCGGCCGCCGCCAGCAGCACCACCACGGCCAGCAGCTTGGCCGTGAGGAGCCTGCCGTAGGTCGTGGTGGTCAGGGTGTCCAGGGAGCCGAGGCCCCGCCAGGACTGATAGACGCCGGTGGCCACGAGCACGACGACCGAGGTGAACGCGAGACGGGAGAAGCGGGTCACCGCACCGGCCGGGAGTTTCTCGGGCGACCGGTACAGCGTGGTCAGCAGGACCACCAGGCCGCCGAGCCAGGCGGCCATCGACAGCAGGTGCAGCACCGCGGACGTGATCGCCACCGGGACCTGCAGGCCGGCGGAGGCGTGCTCGGACATGGCCCAGGTGAGGGCGAGCGCCAGTGCCAGCAGCGCACCGCCGGTGAGCCGCAGCCGTTCCCTGAGCGGTTCCCCCTCCCTCCGGCGCAGCGGAAAGAAGACCGCCGCCGCGAGAAGCGGCAGCCGGACGAGGAGGACGAGGCCGGGGCGGGTGGCGGCCGTGTCGTCGAGCAGCGTCGGGTCGAGGGCGGTGGCGGGCCCGGTACCCCGCTCGTACGGGCCACGCAGCAGGAACAGCGCGACGGTGGCGGCCAGCAGGGTCCACCACCCCAGACGGGCGGGGCCCCGTGCCGGCTCCAGCCCGGTGGTGGCGGCGAACGCGAAGACGCCGATCAGGAGGGCGATGCCCCCGTAGGCGAAGTAGCGGGCGATGTCGTAGAGGACCGTGGAGGCGCCGTTCGAGGAGGGCTCGGCGGGGAGGACGGCCGCGCTGGGGGACGGCTTGCCGATGGAGAAGGTGAACGCACCGGAGACGGGGTGGCTGTCGGCGGAGACGACGCGCCAGCCGATGGTGAAGGTGCCCTTGCCCATGCGGGCGGGGAGGGTGATGCGGGCGGTGTCGCCGCGGCCGTCCTCGCGGGTGGGCCGGCCGGTGTGGAGGCGCCGGTTGGTGTGGTCCAGGACGCGGAAGGAGTCGTCGAGCAGGCCGACGGACTCGCTGAAGGTGAGGGTGACGGTGCGGGGGGCGATTCTGACGACGGTGCCGTCCTGAGGGGTCGAGGACGTGAGGACGGCGTGGGCGGATGCGGGGGTGGCGGCGATGGAGACGGTGGCGAGCAGCAGAAGGAGGGTGGCGCCGAGCAGGGTGAGCGCGCGGGTGAGGTGGGGGTGGGAGGAACCGCGGTCCCGCTGTGCGTCCACGTCCGTTGCGTCTCCGTACGTTGCGGTCGGGGATCAGGAGGTTGGGGGTCTGGCGTCCGGGGCTCGGCGATCCGAGGCTCGGGGGTTCTGGAGTTCTGGAGTTCTGGGGGTTCTGCTTACGTACGGATGGTGACCGTGGGGCGTTCAAGGAGGGGGTACGCCCCCTGGACACCGGTGGGTCCCCGGAGCCGTACGGTAAGGGCTCGGCCAGGCGCGGTGGGCCCGGTGAGCGCGGACGGGACGGGGGCGGTGCATGGGAGCCGGCGGCGGACTGCTGTGGGGGGCCTACGGGATCAGCGCGTTGGGGACCTGGCTGGCGTTCGACGCCTTTCCCCTCATCGCCGTCCTCGTGCTGCACTCCGGACCCGTCGCCGTCTCCGCCCTCGCCGCCGCCGGGCTGGCGGTGGGGGCCGTGGCGGCCGTACCGCTCGGGCCCTGGCTGGAGTTCCGGCGCAAGCGGCCCGTCATGGTCGCCACGGACCTCGTCCGCTGCGCCGCCCTGCTGACGATTCCCGTCGCCTACCTCCTCGACGCGCTCACCTTCGTCCATCTCCTGACCGTGTCGGTCGTCGTCGCGGTGGCCGACATCGCCTTCCGGGCGGCGAGCGGCGCTTTCATCAAGAGCCTCCTGCCGCCCGAGGAACTGCTCCTCGTCAACGCCCGGTTCGAGTCGACGAACTGGACCGCCATCATGCTCGGCCCGCCGCTCGGCGGAGCGATGGTCGGGCTGTTCGGACCGGTGGCCACCGTCCTGGCCGACGCGGCCAGCTATCTCCTCTCCGCCGCCGGCCTTCGTGCGATCACCGTCCACGAGCCGCACCCGGCCCGCCACGAGGACACCGAGACCCTCGAGGACAGCGAAGACACCAAGGGTGCCCACGCCCCGTCCCGCTCCCGGGTCCGCGAGTTGTTCGACGGCTGGCGGTTCATCCTCGGCGACCCGGCGCTGCGCCCGCTGTTCGGCAACACCGTCCTCTACAACGGCCTGCTCATGGCCGTCTCCCCGCTGCTCGCCGTGCTGATGCTGGGCCCCCTCGGCTTCGCCCCCTGGCAGTACGGCCTCGCCTTCGCGCTGCCCTCCGTGAGCGGTCTGGTCGGCTCCCGGCTGGCCCGCGGGCTGGTCGCCCGGTTCGGGCAGCACCGGGTCCTGTTCACCACGGGCGTCCTGCGCGCCTGCTGGCCGCTGGGGCTGGCCTTCGTCCGGCCCGGCGTCCCCGGTCTCGTCCTGGTCGTCCTCGTCGAGTGCGGGGTGATCGCCAGCTGCGGCGTGTTCAACCCGGTGTTCGCCACCTACCGGCTGGAGCGGACCCCGGCCGACCGGGTCGTCCGCACGCTGTCCGCGTGGTCCGTCTCCACCAAACTCGGCACCGCGGCGCTGACGGCCCTGTCGGGCCTGCTGGCCGGTCTCACCGGCCCGCGCACGGCGATCGGCGCGGCGGGCCTGCTCCTGCTGGCGACCCCGCTGCTGCTCCCCCGCCGCGCACCGCGCCCGCAGGCCCTCGCGGAGTCACGCCCCTGACGACCCTGTCGCCCGTGGACGCGGCGCGGAGTTCACCGCCCGCTGCCGTGGGGAGCCGGGCGGATCACCGTGCCGTGCCGGCCGTGGGCCCCTCCCCGGCCGGCGCCCGCAGGAAGCCCAGCCTCGCCCGTTTCTCCGGAAGGTGCACGTCCGGGAGTTCGATCTCCGGGAGCGTCACCGGGGGCCCGAGGACGAAGCCCTCGGCCGTGAACCGCGCGAGCGCCCGCGCGTTGCGCTCGTCGGGGTCCACGACGATCCGCGTGCGGCCCAGCACGGTGAACGCGTACGTCGTGAACACCGACAGCAGCGCCCCCGACCAGCCCGGCCGGACCGGCCGCCCGCCGCCCGATGTCGGTGCGGCTGTCGCCCCCGGCGGGGCGAGCAGAACATGAATGCCCAGGTCGCCCGGCTCGACGGCGTAGCACTCGCTCACCCGGTCCGCCTCCGGCTCGTACGTCTGCAGCAGTCCCACCGGCTCGCCGTCCTTCACGGCGAGGAACGCGTGGTGGGTGTCGAGGGTGCCCAGGTGGGCGTAGACCTCCCCGACCTGCTCCTCGGTGAGCCCGTTCATCCCCCAGAACACGGCGCGCTCCTCACGCACCCAGCCGTGCACCGTCCCGGCGTCGGCGGCGGGGTCCAGGCGCAGCAGGCGGACGGTGCCGAAGCCGTCGATCCGCTGCTCGTGCACGGCGGCGCGGCCGGCGTCGTACGGCCTCTCAGTGGTCATGGTCCACGTCCTCCTCGGTCAGCAGGTTCCAGTCGGTGACGACGGGGGCGAGACCACCCGTGAGCCACAGGGGCAACTGGTCACGGTGGTGCGGGTCTCCGGGCACGCCGGACGCGCCGAACGGCACCACCCAGCCGCTGTCCTCGCGCCGGGCGAGGTCCCAGACGTACCGGGCGGCGGACGCGCGCGCGGACAGGTCCGTCAGGCCGGGTACGGAGGAGGTGCTCAGCACGCAGTCGTGGTCGCCGGACAGGCCGGGCTCCTCCCACGCGTCGCCCGACGCCGGCGGGGGCAGTGCCCGCCACGGGGCCAGCCGGTGGGTGTCGCCCCAGGTCAGGCCCTCCGACGGCGCGGCCGCGGTCTCCTCCAGGGCCGCACGGACCAGTGCGGGGCGGTCGATGCCGTACAGGTCGGGCACGGTGAGGAGGTGTTCGAGGGCGAGGCCGACGCGCGGTACGAGGGCGAGCCAGGGACGGAAGATCTCCGGGTACGCGGGCGGGTCGGCGAGCACGGCCAGGGCGGGCTCGGCCACGAGCCGCCGGACGAGCGCGCCGCGCACCGCCGCGTAGGCCGCGGCGTCGGCGCTGTCCGCCGCCATCCGCCGGTCCCAGCGCAGCAGCCGCTCGCGCAGGGCGGCGGGCGCGGGGGCGAGGCCGTCGAGCGCGGCCAGGTGGTCGAGCAGGGGCGCGGCGGAGGCGAGGTGGGTGTCGGTGTGGATCTCCGGCATGTCGGCGGCCCGCCACCGCGGGCGCCCGCCGAGCAGCGCGCGGATGCGGTCGGCACGGTGCGGCGGGGCGAATTCGGTGCCGAGCGGGGCGGACGGGCCGCGCTGGTTCGCCATCACGGCCAGGCCCTCGTCGAAACCCCCGTACGGCGTCCCGTGCCGGCCGGTCCACTCGTGGCCGGGTTCCCAGGCGGGAACGGGCCGTACCCGGTTGGCGGCGGCGCGCACGGGGACGCGTCCGGCGACCCGGTGCAGCGTCCCGCCCTCGGTGTCGGCGGCCAGTACGACGTTGACGGGCTCCGCCCACCGGTCGAACGCCCGGTCGACGTCCGCGACCCGGCGGGCCCGCAGCAGCGGCAGCAGCGCGCCGAAGCCGAGGTCCCCGGTGACGCGGGGAGGGTAGCGGAGGGACATGGGGGCGGACGGGTCCGCGCCGGACCCCGGCGTCGGCGCGGGGGTGGTTCCGGCCGGCGGCGGTGAGCCGATCACCACCGGTCCCCGCGCCGTCTCGATCACCTCCACCTCCACCTGCGCCTGCGCCTTTACCTCCCTCTCCACCTCGTCGGATCCGCCCTCGCCGCCCGACACCTCGATCGTCTCCGTGTGCGTCGGGACCGGCCGCCAGGTGCCGTCCGGGTCGAGCGCCTCCACCCCGTCCGGCGTGCGCCGCAGCCGCTCCCGGTACAGGTCCTGGCAGTCGGCCATGGCGTTGGTGATGGCCCAGGCGACCGTGCCGGTGTGGGCGAAGTGCGCGATGCCCGGGACGCCGGGGACGGCGAGCCCGACGACGTCGAACTCCGGGCAGGCCAGCCGTATCTGCTGGTAGACCCCGGGTTCCTCGATGAACCGGTGCGGATCGCCCGCGAGGACGGCCTGCCCGGTGACGGAACGGTCCCCGGTGACGAGCCAGCCGTTGCTCCCCGCGGTGCCGGGGCCGTCGGCCGCGAACAGTCCGACCGCCTCCGGGCCGAGGTGCCGTGTCACCTCCTCCCGCCACAGCTTGGCCGGGAAACCGGCGAACAGGATGTGCGTGCCGAGCCAGACCCCGAGCGGGGTCCAGGGCCGCCAGCGACCGGGGCCGAGCCCGGTCCGGGCGAACTCCGGGGCGCGGCGCGCGCCGGCGGCGAGCCCTTCGTTGACGCCGTCGACGTACGCCCGTACCCAGGTGGCGGTCTCCGGATCCCGTTCCTCCAGGACGGCGTAGCAGCGCCTCGCGGTGTCGTCGAGGCGGGCCCGGCGCGCGAAGCGGTCCCAGGGCAGGGCCTCGGTGCCGAGGAAGGCGGCGGTGGTGCCCCGGACACGGTGGCGCTCCACCTCGAGCTGCCAGGCGCGGTCCAGGGCGGTGACCCGGCCCTGTGCACGGGCGAGCGCGAGGACGTCGCCGGCGCGCAGGTGCGGGACGCCCCGGGCGTCGCGGTAGAGGTCGAAGGTCATGCGGCACCACGCCTTACGAAGTTAGGCTCACCTAAGTAACAGTGCGCCGGAATGGTACGTCACCGCGGGGCGCGGGATCATCGGTCGTATGGACGTCACCCTTCACCTCGCCCAGCAGCCGGACGCCGACGCCTTGCTGGGCCGCAGTCCGCTGGCGGCGCTGATCGGCATGCTGCTGGACCAGCAGGTGCCGATGGAGTGGGCCTTCGCGGGGCCGTACACCATCGCCCGGCGCATGGACGCCGACGATCTCGACGCGCACGACATCGCGGCCTACGAGCCCGAGGCGTTCGCGGCGCTGCTGTCCCACAAGCCCGCCGTGCACCGGTACCCGGGGGCGATGGCGAAGCGGATCCAGCAGCTGTGCGCGTTCCTCGTGGAGCGGTACGACGGGGACGCCGAGGCGGTGTGGTCCGGCGTCACGGACGGCGCGGAGCTGCTGGCGCGGCTGAAGGAGCTGCCGGGGTTCGGGGCGCAGAAGGCGCAGATCTTCCTGGCGTTGCTGGGTAAGCGGGTCGGGGTGCGGCCGGAGGGCTGGCGGGAGGCGGCGGGGGCGTACGGGGAGCCGGACGCGTTCCGGTCGGTCGCGGACATCACGGGGCCGGAGTCCCTGGTGCGGGTACGGGCGCACAAGCAGGAGATGAAGGCGGCGGCGAAGGCAACCAGAACGGCCAAGACGGTCAGGGCGGCGAAGGCCCCACGGACCAGGGCGTCCGGGGACGCCTGAACGTTCCGGCGACCGTCGGCGCGCCCCCACTGCTCCCCACACCCGCCCTCCGCACCGCTTCCCGCGCTCCTCGCACGGTGCCGCCGCAGCCGCACAGGGGCGCGGACCGGCGCCCGTTCGGGATGCCGCTGTCGCTCGCACCCTGCGACCGGTCACCTCTTTGCCCGGTTCTGCACCGGGTTTTCCGGTGGTGCACTCGGGCGCCATGGCTGCGCCCGGAACGCCGGGACCGGTAGGCTTTCCGTGTGATCTTCAAGCGCATCGGAAACGGCCGGCCGTACCCCGACCACGGCCGGGAAAGCACCCGGCAGTGGGCGGACGTCGCACCGCGCCCGGTCCGCCTCGATCAGCTGGTGACGACCAAACAGCAGCTCGATCTGGAAACACTGCTCGCCGAGGACTCCACGTTCTACGGCGACCTCTTCGCGCACGTCGTGAAGTGGCAGGGCGACCTGTACCTCGAGGACGGACTGCACCGCGCGGTGCGTGCCGCGTTGCAGCAGCGACAGGTGCTCCACGCGAGAGTGCTCGAACTCGACTGAATCGGGCGGCACCGGACGCCGTCGGACGTCCCGTTGCCCCTTTCGGGTCGCACTCGGCCTGATCGAATGATCATCTGGTAGGCACGGCCGCTTCGGCGCACTACGCTGCGCTCATGAGCATGCTGACTCCTCCCGGCATGGGCGGCCAGTACCGGATCACGGGTGACAAGTACCCGCGGATGCGCCCTCCGCGGAGGCGCCGCAGGCTGGTGGTCGGGGCCGTCGCCTCGATCGCCGCGCTCGGGCTGATCGGCTGGGGAACTCTGCAACTCATCGACGTCTTCACCGGCGGCGACAAGGCCTCCGCGTCCGTCGGCACCAAGGCCGCCGCCTGCCGGGCCCGGACGAGCCCCTCGCCCGGCATCCGCGCGGCCGCGCTGCCCGTGCCCGGGCGGATCACCGTCAACGTCCTGAACGCCACCACGCACGGCGGGCTGGCCAAGGACACCGCGGACGAGCTCAAGAAGCGCGGCTTCAAGGTCGGAACCGTCGGCAACGCGACGAAGGAGTACGACAAGAAGGTCAAGGGCGTCGCCGTGGTCCTCGGCCCGGCCGCGGCCAAGGACACCTCGCTGCCGGTGCTGGCGACCCAGCTCACCGGCGCGGAGCAGCGCACCGAGGCCGGCCGCAAGGGCGACGACGTCGACCTCGTCCTCGGGGACGACTTCAAGAAGCTGAACAGCGCCCAGGCCGCCGACAAGGCGCTGACCGCGCTCCGCCACCCCGCCGCGACGACGGCGGGCAAGAGCGGATCCGGCGACCGCACCCACTGCTGACCCGCATCCACTGCTGACCCGCTAGCCACTGCGGACCGCACCGGGCCCGCCCGCGAACCGAGCCTGACCGCACCGGGCCCGCCCACGCCGGATCTCCCACGCCGGGCCGCCCGCACCGGGCAGTGGCTACTCCGCCGCTCCGTACAGCCGGTCCCCCGCGTCGCCCAGGCCCGGGATGATGTAGCCGTGCTCGTTGAGGTGGTCGTCGACCGCCGCGGTCACCACCGTGACCGGCGTGCCCGCCAGTTCGCGCTCCATGACCTCCACGCCCTCCGGCGCGGCCAGCAGCACCACGGCCGTCACGTCGTCCGCGCCGCGCCGGATCAGCTCGCGGATCGCCGCGACCAGCGTGCCGCCGGTGGCGAGCATCGGGTCCAGGACGTAGACCTGGCGCCCGGAGAGGTCCTCCGGCATCCGCGTGGCGTACGTCGAGGCCTCCAGCGTCTTCTCGTTGCGGATCATGCCCAGGAAGCCCACCTCGGCGGTCGGCAGCAGCCGCATCATGCCGTCGAGCATGCCGAGCCCCGCCCGCAGGATCGGTACCACCAGCGGCCGCGGGTAGGACAGCTTGACGCCGGTGGTCGAGGCGACCGGGGTGTGGATGTCGACGGCCTCGGTGCGCACGTCCCGCGTGGCCTCGTAGGCGAGCAGGGTGACCAGCTCGTCGGCGAGCCGACGGAAGGTCGCGGAGTCGGTGCGGCGGTCGCGCAGCGTGGTGAGCTTGTGGGCGACCAACGGGTGGTCGACGACGTGGAGACGCATGGCCCCACAGTAACCGGGCGCCGCAGGTCCGGCGGCGCCGCGCCCGGCAAGGGACCGCTCCGCGATTCACACCCCCGCTCGCATCAAATCCCCCGTCGGAGGGAAGGTGGGAGGCACCGACCGGAGTGATGTGACGATGTCCGACCAGCAGTCCCGCAGGGACACAGAGCAGTACGGGGGCACAGGCCCACGGCGAGGGCGAGGGCGACAGGCCCCCGCTCCGGAGCCGGACCCGGTGCCCGAGCCGGACGCCGAGGCGGCGCGCCGACGCCGACGGGCCCAGTTCCTGCGCGAGCGCGCGGAGGCCCGTGCCCTGCGCGAGCGCGTCCAGCCCCGCCGCGCGAAGGTCGCCCGGCTGCGCCGCGCGATGCGCATGCGCACGTTCCGCTGGTAGCGCACGCTCCGCCGGCACCCCCGCACCCCCGCACCCCCGCACCCCCGCACCCCCGCACCCCCGCACCGACCAGGCGGTACGGCCTCCGCGGGGCGGCCACCTGCCGAGGCGCCGTCCTCCGCCGCGTACGATCACGGTCGGCAGCGGCAGGCACCTCGCGGGACGAGTCCGGCCCCCGGACTCCCTCCGCGTGAGAGGGGTGCAACACAGCGACGTGAAGACATCCCCTGAACGCCTTGTTTCTGCCACGATTCCGAGTGGGCGGGGGCGGAGCACAGCTCTCCCGTCCGCTACTTGGCCGGGGGGACCCCCCAACCGGCACACCTATGACCAGTGGGAGAGTCACGGTGTACTTCGCCGCACTGCTCGCGCGCACCGAAGACGGGTGGGAAGCGAGCGACACAGAGCTCGACGATGTGGAGACCCTGTCGGATCTGGCCGACCTGGCCCGGGAGGCCACGGCCGACGAGGACACGGTGCTCGTGCTCATCGAGCAGGAGGACGCGTGGTTCGGCGTCGTACGCGTGGACGGCGAGGAGGATCCTCGTATCTACGTGTCGGACGCCGCCGCGGCCTCTCGCAGCAGTTACGGCGAGATCCTGCTCACCGACGAACTGCTCGGCAGGGAACCCGGCGGCGACCCCGCCGACCTGGACCTCGACCTCGACGGCACGGAGGACGGAGAGGCCGACAACGACGGCGACGCCGAGGACGACGACACCGGCGCCGAGGCCGTGCCGCACGGCCCCGTCGGCGACGCCGAGGTCCTCGACGACCTCGGCGTGGGGGAGAAGGAACTGCGCTCCCTGGACGCCGAGGAAGCACTGACCGCGATCGCCGAGGCCCTGGGTGCCTCGGAGGTCCTGGAAACAGTGCGCTAGGCCCGCGGGGTGACGGCACACCACGCACCACCGGTCCCCGATCCGGTACGGGACCGGTGGCGGGCCCCCATGCGGCTCGCGCTGCGGGAGGCCGCGCGCGCCGCCGAGGGCGGGGACGTGCCGGTGGGCGCGGTGGTGCTGTCCGCGGACGGTACCCCGCTGGCCACCGGCCACAACGAGCGGGAGGCGACGGGCGATCCGACCGCGCACGCGGAGGTGCTCGCGCTGCGCCGGGCGGCCGCAGCGGCCGGCGAGTGGCGGCTGTCCGGGTGCACGCTCGTCGTCACGTTGGAGCCGTGCACGATGTGCGCGGGCGCCCTCCAGCAGTCCCGGGTGGACCGGGTCGTCTACGGCGCGCGGGACGACAAGGCCGGCGCGGCCGGTTCCCTCTGGGACCTGCTCCGCGACCGGCGACTCAACCACCGTCCCGAGGTGATCGAGGGGGTCCTCGCGGACGACTGCGCCCGCCTCCTCACCGACTTCTTCCGCACCGGTCCGCCGCACCGCCCGGCCACCGGAAGGGCACCCGAAACCGATTTCTGAGCGGGGCCCACCTTGGGGTAGGGTCTCCCTCGGTAGCGTGTCCGAGCGGCCGAAGGAGCTCGCCTCGAAAGCGAGTGTGGCGCAAGTCACCGAGGGTTCAAATCCCTCCGCTACCGCCACAGAGGGGCCCCGTCACGGCGGGGCCCTTTTCGCGTGTGTGTGATCTTCTCCGGTCGGCGAACATGTGCGCGGGTTACACTCACCGGCGGCATACGGGGTCGGTGGGGCGCGGGAGACGGGGGTGGCCGCTGTGGCGGTGCAGGGTAAGAAGATCGCGCTGTACGCACTCGTCGTCTTCGCGCTCTACGTGATCATCACCGACCCGGCGAAGGCCGCGGACTACGTCCAGATCGGATTCGAAGGCATTTCGAACGCCGCCCAGTCGGTCGGCGACTTCATGACCTGGCTCGCCAACGGCGCCAAGAACTGACGCGCGCGCGGCCGGTCACAGCGGCCCGACGTCAACTCGCGAAAATGTACGGCAGTTCACGGTCGCGGACCGTTCTTCTCTCTCAACACGGCGTTATGCGGTGCTTGCACACGGTGCACATGTCTTGTGATGCTATGACCGCTTTTGAGGGATGAATCGACGATGCGTTGACGAGTGAAGAGGTGGCGTTGACCGTGTCGGCCAGTACCGCGCCGCCCCAGGACGAGCTTCCGGCCCCCGCCCCCACGTCCGCTCCCGCCCCCACGTCCGCCGCCACCTCCGCGTCCGCTCCGGCTTCCGCGTCCGTTCCCGCCTCCGCCCCGGCCACCGCGTCCGTCCCGTCTGCCGCCGTGCCCGCATCCGCCCCGGCCGGCTCCGTGCCCGGCCCCGCTCCGCAGGACGCGCCGAAGCGCCGTGGTGCCGACACCCGGGCGCTGACCCAGGTGCTCTTCACCCAGCTCCAGGTTCTGGAGCCGGGCTCCCCCGAACACGACCGCGTGCGCGGGGCGCTCATCGAGGCGAACCTCCCGCTCGTGCGCTACGCGGCCGCCCGCTTCCGCTCCCGCAACGAGCCGATGGAGGACGTCGTCCAGGTCGGCACCATCGGGCTGATCAACGCGATCGACCGGTTCGACCCCGACCGGGGCGTGCAGTTCCCGACCTTCGCGATGCCGACCGTCGTCGGCGAGATCAAGCGCTACTTCCGGGACAACGTCCGCACCGTGCACGTCCCGCGCCGGCTGCACGAGTTGTGGGTGCAGGTGAACAGCGCGACCGAGGACCTCACCACCGCCTTCGGGCGCTCGCCGACCACCGCCGAGATCGCCGAGCGGCTGCGGATCGGCGAGGAGGAGGTGCTCTCCTGCATCGAGGCCGGCCGCTCGTACCACGCGACCTCACTGGAGGCCGCCCAGGAGGGCGACGGGCTGCCCGGCCTGCTCGACCGGCTCGGCTACGAGGACCCCGCCCTCGACGGCGTCGAACACCGCGACCTCGTACGGCATCTGCTCGTCCAGCTCCCCGAGCGAGAGCAGCGGATCCTGCTGCTCCGCTACTACAGCAACCTCACGCAATCGCAAATCAGTGCGGAGCTGGGGGTCTCCCAGATGCACGTCTCCCGGCTGCTCGCCCGCAGCTTCGCGCGGCTCCGTTCCGCAAATCGCATCGAGGCGTGAGCCGGACTTCCGCCCCCCGCCAGGGGTGACGCACAGGCGTCCGACGGATCACCTGGGGGAGGGAATCGGGGGCAGGGCGATTTTGCGCCCCACCGCGGCCGAAAACCCGTCAGACCCTTCTCTTCCAGCGCGAATTGCCGTCCCACATATCGACATGTCTCTACAGAGCGTTGCCGACATGTGACATTCTTCCGGCAGCGCGTTTGCCGCAGCGTTCCAGCCGGTATTCAGGTGGAGGCTGCGTTCCTCCGACGGGAGCGTCCGCCGCGACCGTCCGCGACCCAAAGGGGGTGGCATGTCCGCAGACCAGGGCAGCTCGAAGGTGCTCACGCTCACGAAGAGCGAGACGACGCCCGACGTGCTCCAGGACCCTCAGGACCTTCCCGCCGCCGAGGCCCTGGTGGCCCCGGAGGCTCCGGCCTTTCCGTCCTCGGCAGCCATCGACACCCGCACCCTGTCCCGCTCCCTCTTCCTGCGGCTCGCCGCACTCGACGAGAACAGCCCCGAGCGTGCGTACGTCCGGGACACCCTCATCGAGCTCAACCTGCCCCTCGTCCGCTACGCGGCGGCCCGCTTCCGCAGCCGCAACGAGCCGATGGAGGACATCGTCCAGGTCGGCACGATCGGGCTGATCAAGGCGATCGACCGCTTCGACCCCGACCGGGGCGTGGAGTTCCCGACCTTCGCGATGCCGACGGTCGTGGGCGAGATCAAGCGGTTCTTCCGCGACACGTCGTGGTCGGTACGGGTGCCGCGCCGGCTCCAGGAGCTGCGGCTGGCCCTGACGAAGGCCAGCGACGAGCTGTCGCAGAAGCTGGACCGGTCGCCGACGGTGGCCGAGCTGGCGGTGGTGCTCGGGGTCTCCGAGGAGGACGTCGTCGACGGCCTCGCGGTGGGCAACGCCTACACCGCGTCCTCGCTGGACTCCCCGGCCCCGGAGGACGACGGCGGGGAGGGCTCCCTGGCGGACAGGCTCGGGTACGAGGACACGGCGCTGGAGGGCGTGGAGTACCGGGAGTCGCTGAAGCCGCTGCTGGCGAAGCTGCCGCCGAGGGAGCGGCAGATCATCATGCTGCGCTTCTTCGCGAACATGACGCAGTCGCAGATCGGCGACGAGGTCGGCATCTCCCAGATGCACGTCTCGCGGCTGCTGACGCGCACGCTTGCGCAGCTTCGGGAGGGGCTCATCTCCGACTGACGGACCGGCTCACCGGCCGACCGACGGATCGGCGGACCGGTCGAGCCGTTCACCGGGACAGGCGAGCGGTTCACCGGGACAACGGGGCGGGGCGGGGCGGATCACCGCCCCGCCCCGCCCCGTTTCGCTGTGCGTTCCGCTCGGCCGTCCTACTTGAGGGCGAGCCACGCGACGGCGGCCACGACCGCCACCGCGACGACGATGCCGATGATCAGACCGACGCGGGGGCCCGCGGCCGCGGGCTCCTCGCGGCGTGCCTGCGGGGCCTCGTCGACGAAGGCACGGAACATCTGGGTGCTGCCGGCGGGGTCGTGGTTGCCCTGCGGGCCCTGGGTGTTAGCCATGGGCCGAGACACTAGCGAATAGCCGACACCAGCCCAAGTACGGGGTCCGAAGCCCTCGTTGCCTCCCTGCCGGAGGCGTTCCCCACTCCTGGGGACGTCCACCGGCCCCGGGGGACCGGTACACCCCCTCTCCACCTGCGTCTTTACCTTCACAAGACCTGTCTTTGCCGATTTTTGGCCAGCTCCACCCCTCTATTGTTTGCCTGTAGCAACCAACATCCGTATGGTTGCCTGGAGCAACGATTCAGGAGGTGTGGCATGGCGACAGGGCAGGCGCAGTTCGAGGAGCTGGCGCGCCAGCTCAGCGCCGTGGCAGCCGTCAAGCGGGACATGGCACGGGTCATGCCCCCGGACTGCCCCTCCGGATCCGCCGCCGTACTCCTCCTCCTCGACCGGCACGGCGCCATGCGCATGAGCAGGCTCGCCGAGCTGCTCGCCGTGGACATGTCGGTCACCAGCCGCCATGTCGCCCACGTCGCGGACCGCGGCTGGATCGAACGCTCCCCGGACCCGGCGGACAGACGTTCCCGGATCCTCCACCTCACTCAGCCCGGCCGGGACCGCCTCGAGGATCTCTCCCGACGGACCACCGAGCTGCTGGCCGACCGGCTCAGCGACTGGAGCGACGACGAGGTCGTCCAGCTCATCCGGCTCATGACGCGACTGCGGGCCAGCTTCGGGGACTGCCGCTCGACGGCGTCCGCCCGACTGCCCCACCCCGCGCCGGGTACGGCACCACAGACCACCGGTACGGCACAGACCACCCGTACACCCGCATAGAACTGCAGGAGAAGGAAGCCCATGGCAACGACCACACCAGCCGGTGTGCGGGCTCACGCCAAGCACGGGGGAGGCACCCCGGACGGCGTCCAGATGACACACCGGCAGATCATGGAGGCGCTCTCCGGGCTGCTGCTCGGCATGTTCGTGGCGATCCTGTCGTCCACGATCGTGACCAACGCGCTCCCCGAGATCGTCGGCGACCTGGGCGGTGGTCAGTCGGCCTACACCTGGGTCGTCACCGCCTCCCTGCTGGCCATGACCGCGACCACCCCCCTGTGGGGCAAGCTCGCCGACCTGTACAGCAAGAAGGCGCTCGTCCAGATAGCGCTCGTCATCTACGTCCTCGCGTCGGCCGCCGCCGGTCTGTCGCAGAACCCCGGCATGCTGATCGTCTGCCGTGTGGTGCAGGGCATAGGCGTCGGCGGTCTGTCCGCCCTCGCCCAGATCGTCATGGCCGCGATGATCTCGCCCCGTGAGCGCGGCCGCTACTCCGGCTACCTCGGCGCGACCTTCGCCGTCGCGACCGTCGGCGGCCCGCTGCTCGGCGGTGTCATCACCGACACCTCCTGGCTCGGCTGGCGCTGGTGCTTCTACGTCGGTGTGCCGTTCGCGGTCGTCGCGCTGATCGTGCTGCAGAAGACCCTGCACCTGCCGACCCTGAAGCGGGACGTCAAGGTCGACTGGGCCGGCGCGACCTTCGTCGCCGCCGCCGTCTCGCTGCTGCTGGTCTGGGTCACCTTCGCCGGTGACAAGTACGACTGGGTGTCGTGGCAGACGTACGTGATGGTCGGCGGGTCGATCGTCCTCGGTCTGCTGTTCGTGCTGATCGAGTCGAAGGCGCGCGAGCCGATCATTCCGCTGCGGCTGTTCCGCAACCGCACCATCACGCTGGCGTCCCTGGCCTCGCTGTTCGTGGGCGTCGCGATGTTCACCGGCACCGTCTTCTTCAGCCAGTACTTCCAGCTCGCCCGGGACAAGTCCCCGACCATGTCGGGTGTCATGACGATCCCGATGATCGGCGGCCTGTTCATCTCCTCCACCGTCTCCGGGCAGTTCATCACCCGCACCGGTCGCTGGAAGGGGTGGCTGGTCAGCGGTGGCGTGCTGGTGACCGCGGGCCTCGGCCTGCTGGGCACCATCCGGTACGACACCGCGTACTGGAAGATGTCGATCTTCATGGCCATGCTGGGCCTGGGCATCGGCATGATGATGCAGAACCTGGTGCTGTGCACGCAGAACCAGGTCGACCCGCGCGACCTCGGCTCGGCCAGCTCCACGGTCACCTTCTTCCGCTCTCTCGGCGGCGCCGTCGGCGTCTCCGCGCTCGGCGCGGTGATGGCCCACCGGATCACCGACTACGTCATGGACGGCCTGGCCGGCCTCGACCCGAAGTACGCGGCCGCCGCGTCGGGTTCCGGTTCCGGTGCCATCCCCGACATGGACAAGCTGCCGGCCCCGCTGCGCACCGTCATGGAGAGCGCCTACGGCCACGGCATCGCCGACATCTTCCTGATCGCCGGGGCCGTCGCCGCCCTCGCCTTCCTGATCACGCTGTTCATCAAGGAGGTCCCGCTGCGGACCAAGGGCGGGCTGGCCCAGGCCGCCGACGGCGAGAACCCGCCGGTCGACCCCGCCGCGGCCCCGGTCGTCGCGGAGGCCCAGGAGGGCGCCGCCACCCCGAGCGCGGCCGAGTCCGTTCCCGCCGGTGAGACCGACGCCGACGGCGGACAGCGGGTGCCCAGCTGGGCCGCCGCCCCCGCCCCGGCCGGCCCCGAGGGCACCCAGCGGCTCGCCGCCGTCGCCACCGCCGCCTCCCCGCAGGAGCCGGCCGCGGGTCCCGTCTCCGGCGGGATCCCGGTGCGCGGCCACGTCCGCGGCACCGAGAACGCGCCCGTCCCGCAGGCCGCCGTCACGCTGATCTCGCTCGGCGGTCGCCAGCTCGGCCGCTCGGTCGCGGGGGCCGACGGCGCCTACGCCGTGGACGCGCCCGGCGCCGGGTCGTACGTGCTGATCGCCGCCGCCGACGGGTTCCAGCCGCAGGCGTCCACCGTCGTGGTGGGCGGCGAGCCGGTGGCGTACGACATCCTGCTCAGCGGCACCAGCGGGCTGAGCGGCGTGGTCCGCACGGCCGACGGCGCACTGCCGGTCAAGGACGCGATGGTCATCGTGACCGATGTGCGCGGCGACCTGCTGGCCACCGGGTCCACCGGTGAGCAGGGCGACTTCGCCTTCACCGAGCTGGTGCCGGGCGCGGTGACCGTCGCGGTCAACGCCGCCGGGTTCCGGCCGCGGGCGCTGCCCGTCGAGGTCGGCGGCACCGGGGTCACCCGGATCGAGGTCGAGCTGGAGGCCGGTGCGCAGCTCCGGGGCGTCGTACGGGCACCGCACGGGCCGCTCGCGGACGCCCGCGTGACGCTGGTGGACGCCGCCGGCAACGTGGTCGGCACGGCCACCACCGGGGTGGACGGGGCGTACGCCTTCGCCGACCTGGACGGCGGCGAGTACACCGTCATCGCGACGGGTTACCCGCCGGTGGCCACCTCGCTGACGGTCGCCGGTCCGGAGGTCGACGGCCACGACATCGAACTGGCCCACCCGGGCGAGTAGCCGGTACCCCGGTCCGCCGGGGGCGCGCTCCGAACGGCGGTGCGCCCCCGGCGGGCCGGTTTTTTCGGCCGTCAAGGAGACATTCAAGCCTTTGGCCACATTTACCGGCCCACCGCTTCATTCACGCCGTTCGCGCTGTTCGCGCCGTTCGCGCCGTTCGCGCCGTTCGCTTCATTGATTCACCGAGAGGGAGAGCGCCCGATGGGACTGACCGCACGGATCCGTACGCGGGACGGATGGGCCGTGTCGCACGCGGTCGTCACCGTGACCGACATGACCGGCACGCAGGTGATGCGGGCCGCGGCCGACGCGGAGGGCACCGTCCGGGACGCCACCGCGCTCGCGCCGGGCGCCTACACCGTCATCGTCACCGCGGTCGGATACGCGCCCACCGCGTCCAGCGCGCTCGTCACCGCGAGCGGGCGGGCCGAACTGGGCAACGTCACACTGACCCGCCAGGGCGGTACGGAACTGCCGCCGCCGGGCCCCTGGACCATCGACCCCGCGCACTCCTCCGTCGCCGCCGTCGCCCAGCACCTGGGGATCTCCAGCGTGCGGGGGCGGTTCACGGAGTTCACCGGGCGCATCGAGATCGCGCCCGCCGAGATCGAGAAGTCGCGCGTGGAGGCGGTCATCCGCGCGGCCTCCATCGACACGGGCAACGGCATGCGCGACGGGCACCTGCGCTCACCGGACTTCCTGGACGCCGAGACGTACCCGGAGATCACGTACGTCTCGACGGGCCTGACACCTGCGAGCTCCGACCGGTGGACCGTGCACGGGGAGCTGTCCCTGCACGGCGTCGTCCGCCCGGTCGACCTGGACCTCGCCTACCTCGGCACCGGGGCGGACCCGTGGGGCGGCACCCGGGCGGCGTTCCGCGCGACGACGGAGCTGCGCCGGGAGGACTTCGCGATGAACTACAACCAGGTCGTCCAGGCGGGCATCGCGGCGGTCGGGACGACGCTGCGCATCGAGCTCGACGTGCAGGCGGTGCAGGGCGAGGCGCTGCCGGCGGTGTAGTCGGCGCCGGGAACGGGAAGGGCAGGGCGGCGGGGGCGAGAACCCCCGCGCTCACTCCGCCGCCCGCGCCTTTACTCTCACTCCGCCGCCCGCGCCGCCACGATCCGCTGCGCGAGCTCCCGCAGCTTCACGTTCTCCTGCTGCGACGCCCGTACCAGGCTGTCGAAGGCCGACGCCGCGTCGATGCCGAGCCGCTCCATCAGGATTCCCGTGGCCTGCCCGATCAGGTCGCGGGTCCGCATCGCCTCGGTCAGCTGCTCGCGCACCGTCACCGCGTCCAGCGCCATCCCGACGTGCGCGGTGAACAGCCGCGCCATCCGCGTCGCCATCTCGTCGAACGCCCCCGGCTTGCGCGCGTACGCCGTCAGCACCGTCATCCGCCGCCGCTCCGCCCGCAGCCGCAGCGAGAGCACGGACCGCAGCCCGAGCCCCGACAGCACGTCCGCGTCGCCGGAGGCCTCCGTGTCCCGGATGACGACGACCGGCTCGGTCCACAGGTCCTGCCAGTACGCGCCGTCCTCGTGCGCCGCGCTCAGCGCGTCCGCCGTGCGCACCACCTCGTCCGTCCACGCCACGGTCCGGCCCCGCGCCTTCCGTTCGATCACGGAGACACCGGCGTACTCGGCCCCGGGCAGCAGATGCACCGCGAGCCGCACCGCCGCGTGCAGGGTGCCGTGCGGGCTGGATGTCTCGTGCAACCGCTGCGAGGCGACCGTCATGACCTCGGCGAGTTCGAACGCCGGGGCAGACACAGGCTCAAAATCAGGCAAATCAGAAAAGTCGGACGCGACCACCACGAACCTCTCGGCATGACACGACCTGGTGGCCGTGCCCAGGAGAGCTCCGCAGCACATTCCCGACTGCGAGCACAGGACGGACAGCACTTTAACTGCTTCGATGCGCTGTCCGGGACGCGCGGTGCCACTCTGCGGAAGAGACCTTCCACCATTCGACCGGGCGTGGTGGAATGGGCCAGGCGGGTCAGGAAGCGGCCTGAAACGGAAACCCTGACACCGGTTTGGCAGGTGAGTACCGTGACCGCCTCGTCCAGTTCCCACGATCTGCGCCCCGAAGACCTCCCCGGCTACACTCTGCTCTCCCTCCCCCGCGACCTCGACCTGGGCAACTGCGCCGCGCTGCTGGACGCGGCGGCCCGGGTGGTGGCGGACCGGGCCGGACTGCTGCACACCCTCGTCCTGGACCTGACCGGCACCGCCTTCATGGACTCCCGGGGCGTACGGCTCGTCGACGACATACGCGCCCTGCTCGCCCCCGGCGCCGAGCTGCGGCTGGTCGCCGCCCCGGACAGCCTGGTGCTGCGCGTGCTGACCCTCACCGGGCTGCGGCGGGACGTCCCCGTCTACGACGACCTCACCGAGGCCGTCACCGGCACCTGCGCCCTGCTGGGGGAACGCGCGCCGGGGCCGGACCGCCCGGCGGACCCGGACGCGGCGGCCTAGGGTCTTTCGTGCCGGACCCCGCGACGCCGGAATGATTCAGACGAGAAGCCCTAGGCTGGGCCCATGGCACCCAACATCGCGACGAACACGTCCGTGTCCCTGGAGGAGTTGCTGGACTTCGTCCGCCCTCGGCACCGGGCGATCCTGCTCACCCGGCGGACCGACGGCGGCCCCCAGAGCTCGCCGCTGACCTGCGGAGTGGACGACTCCGGTCGGCTCGTCATGTCCACCTACCCCGAACGCGCCAAGACACGGAACGCCCGGCGGGACGAGCGGGTCAGCGTGCTCGTGCTGAGCGACGAGTGGAACGGACCGTGGGTGCAGATCGACGGCACCGCCGAGGTGATCGACAGCCCCGACTCCGTCGAGCCGCTCGTGGAGTACTACCGCAACATCGCCGGTGAGCACCCCGACTGGGACGAGTACCGCGAGGCCATGATCAAGCAGGGCAAGTCCCTCATCCGAGTGACGCCGGTCCGCTGGGGCCCGGTCGCCACCGGCGGATTCCCGGCCCGGCCGGTGGCGGACGACCAGAACTGACGCCGCCCGACGCCCGGCGCCGTCGCCCCCGCCTCGTCGCTCACCTCGCCGTCGCCCGCGCCCTCACCCGCCGCGCCGGACCATCGTCTCGATGCCCGCGATCAGGAGCTCCAGGGCGAAGGCGAAGTCACGGTCCCTGATCTCCTCCACCGTGCCGTCCCCGCGGGCCTCTTCGAGGTCCGCGGAGTCGTGCACGGCCTCGCGCAGCTCCGGCTCGCGCGTCACGGCGTTCATCGCCCGGCGGCAGTAGTCGTCCTGGCTCATCCCCGCCGAGGCACAGCGCCGCACGAAGTGGCCCTCGATGGTGCCGAAGCCGTAGACGAACTGGAAGACCGCCGAGAGGGCACCCGCCCGGCCGGCGGCCGGCAGTCCGGTGCGGCGGACCACCCGTCGCACGGCGAGCTGGAACTCCACCGCGTGCGGGCCGATATTGAGGAAGGTCCCGGCGAGCGAGGACAGCCAGGGGTGGCGCACCAGCAGCGCGCGGTAGGCGCCGGCCAGCGTCCGCAGCTCCTCACGCCAGTCGGCCGGTCCGGTCCCCGCCGGTTCCGGTCCCGGTGGGCGGATTTCGCCGAACGCCGCGTCAAGTGCCAGTTCCAGCAGGTCGTCCTTGGTGTCGACGTACCAGTAGACGGACATCGCGGTCACGTTCAGCTCCGCCGCCAGCCGGCGCATGGAGAACTTGGTGAGCCCCTCGGCGTCCAGCAGCCGTACCGTCGCCGCGGTGATCCGGTCGCGGTCCAGGCCCGAGGGCTGTCCCCCGCCACCGCGTCCGCCGCCCCGGGGCGCCCTGTCCTCCAGCCAGACGCTGGTCCGCGGCGGACGACCGGCCCGCTCGGCTGCCCTCACCATGGCGCACCATCCTCGCACTCCGGGACCGGCCGCACTGCGGGCGACCACTGTCTGTGAATCTTCCCTCTCGGCCCGCCGTCACAACACGGTCGGACGGCCCCGGGTACGGGGCGGGACGGGCCGGTGGCCCGGGGCGCACACCGCGCCCCGGGCCACCGGCCCGTCCGTCCGTCGTCAGCCGTTGTCGCTGCCTCCCGTCGGCCGGGTGAAGTCGTAGAAGGTGGCCGAACCGACCGTCACCCTCTTGAAGTTGCTCTCCACCCATGAGCTGATCTTCGACGAGGTCCCGGAGTCCCCGCCCATGCCGCCGCCGGCGATGAAGCAGTGGATCCTGCCGTCCGCGAACCGCCCCACGCGAGCAGCGCGCCGCGCTCGGTGACGGTGGTGCCGGGCGGGGTGTGGGTGCGGGCGTTGGCCGGCAGGTTGACCAGGACCTGTTGCAGCCGGGCGGCGTCGGCGGAGACCAGCGCCGGTTCGTCGGGCAGCTGAAGGCGCCGGACGTGGTCGCGGCCGGCGGCGCGGGCGTCGCTGACGGTGTCCACGACCAGCGGGACCAGGTCGGTCTGTTCGAACCGCAGCGGCCGTCCGGCGTCCAGCCGGGCGAGCGGCAGCAGGTCCTCCACGAGCAGGGTCATCCGCCCGGCCTCGGACTCGATGCGGCCGAGTGCGTGCCGGGTGTCGGGGCCGACCCGTTCCCGGCCGCGCCGGGTCAGCTCGGCGTAGCCGCGGATGGAGGCGAGCGGGGTGCGCAGCTCGTGGCCGGCGTCGGCGACGGACTGCCGTACCCGCGTCTCGCTCTGCCGGCGGGCGCCCGGGATCTCCACGCTGTGCTCGTCGCCGTCCCGCGCGACGGTGGCGAGCGCCTCGCGCTGGGCGGCGCTGAGCGACCCGACCTCCATCTGCGGGATGTTGTTGTCGTCCCTGGCCTTGTCGCCGACCTCGGCCTCGGTCTCAGTGACGGTGCCGTCCGTGAGCGTGGCGGCGATGGTGCCGGGGGCTGGGGGCCGCGGGTGACGAAGTCGGTGAGGTCGGTGCCGCGCGCCTGGCGCCCGTCGCCGTTCCGGCGGCCGGCGCTCTGCCCGTCACCGTTCTGCCGGCCGGCGCTCTGTCCGCCCGGCGCGGTGCCGTTCTTGAGACCCTCGGGCGGGGGGAACTCGCCGGAGGCCCGCGCCGCGATCTCCTGGAGCTGCCCGTCGAGCTGGTCGTAGAGGTGCGAGCGCAGTGCCACCGTCGTCACGGTCCCGATCACCCTTCAGACCACGGCGATCAGCGCCGGCGAGGCGACGACGAGGCGCGTCCGCAGAATGCGCGGCCGCCCTGCCGGTCCCTCCGCGTACGCGGCCGTCGGCGTCGGCTCACGACACGGCGGGCTTGATCAGGTAACCGGCGCCACGCCGGGTGTGGATCATCGGCTCGCGCCCCGCGTCGATCTTGCGCCGCAGATAGGAGATGTACAGCTCGACCACGTTGGCCTGGCCGCCGAAGTCGTACGACCACACCCGGTCCAGGATCTGCGCCTTGCTGAGCACCCGGCGGGGGTTGCGCATCAGGAACCGCAGCAGTTCGAACTCGGTGGCGGTGAGGTGGATGTCGTCCCCGCCCCGGGAGACCTCGTGGCTGTCCTCGTCGAGGGTGAGGTCCCCGACGACCAGCACGGATTCCGACCGGCGGTCGGCGGTACCGGAGCGCCGGATCAGCCCGCGCAGCCGTGCCACGACCTCCTCCAGGCTGAACGGCTTGGTGACGTAGTCGTCCCCGCCGGCGGTGAGCCCGACGATACGGTCCTCGACCGCGTCCTTGGAGGTGAGGAAGAGGACGGGGACGTCCGGGAGCTCCCGGCGGAGCCGCCCGAGCACGGTGAGTCCGTCCATGTCCGGCAGCATCATGTCCAGGACGACAGCGTCGGGACGGAACCCGCGGGCGGTCTGTATCGCCCCCTGTCCGTCACCCGCGCTGCGGATCTGCCAGCCTTCGTAGCGGAGGGCCATGGACAGCAGTTCGGTGATCGACAGTTCGTCGTCGACCACCAGCACTCGGACGGGACTCCCGTCCGGCCTCAGCAGTTCGGTGCGCCCCTGGGGCGAGGTCGTGGTCATGATGCACACCATGTCGGGCGCCTCTGAGAACATGCTTGCGGAAACCTGTGATTTCCCTGAGAAACGCACAGGCGCCTCTCGGGGAACTCCTGGGCGGCGGCTCGAAATGCGTGCGGACGACGGCGAGTCGGGTGTCCGCGCGACGACCGGTGTGCCTACGGGTGAGCGTCAGGTCACGTCCCACAGCCGCCGGTAGAAAGCCGTCCGGACCGGGTCGGGGGCGATGCCGTACGCGTCGAGGAGGGTCCCCTCCCAGCCGGGGCCGTAGTTCCACCCGATGTTCAGCGTCACGACCGCGAGGTCGGCCCAGCGGTCGGCGACCCCCAGCGCACCCAGGTCGACGTGGGCCGCCCACGTACCGTCCTCGTGCAGCAGGGTGTTGGGCGCGCAGGGGTCGCCGTGGCAGACGACGAGCAGGTCGGCCGGGGGCGGGTCCGGCAGGTCCGCGGGCACCACGATGCCCGCCCGTCGGGCCACTTCGAGGCGGTGCGCGACGGACCAGGTGAACGGGCACTCCGCCACGGGCAGCCGGTCGTGCAGCGCCCGCAGCCCGGCGCCGAGCGCGCGTACGGCCGTCGCGGGATCCGCCTTCCAGCGGGGGGCGACGGCGCTCTCACCGGGCAGCGCGCGGGTGACCAGCCAGCTCCCGTCGGCATCGGCGCCGTACTCCCGCACCTCGGGCACGGGGGTGAAGCGCGCCGCCCAGCGCAGCCGTTCCGCCTCGGCGGCGAGCGGGAGGGCGGTGCCGGCCGGAGCCCACTTGACGAAGCAGGTGTCCGCCCCACCCGGCCCCCCGTCACCGTCCAACCGGAAGGTCAGCCCGCCCAGTTCGTTCCGCCACACGGGCACCGGGCGGCGCCCGCGGGCGAGCACGGCGACCGACGGGGGCACGGGCACCGGTGAGGCCGGCGGGCCGGACAGCTTCATGACCACATGCTCACCCACCCGTCCACCCCCGTGCCAATCGTTTTCCGCGCCTCCTTTCCGAACAATCGCATCAACGGATATCGCATGAAACGAAAGGCGGATCCCCTCACCCGTCCGGGCCACACCACCTCACCTGCGGCAAGGTCAACTCTCGTTCTGCACAGCCATGTTCAGACATTGACGGTACGCGCGAAAATGACCTCTGGATTAAATACTTATCGAGGAAATCCTTCACCCGTTCGCCGCGCATCCGCCACAGAAAGGTGGCGTTATGCGAGACATGAATAGGGCAATCAAAGGAAGGTCCCTGGGCCTGTTCGTGCCCTCCGAGGGCCGGGGGGGCACGGTCTCGGCACGCTCGGTGGCCATGGGCCCGTACACCTACACCCCCGCCCCACCGCACGCCCCGAGCAGCGTCACCGGCACCTTGTCCAGGGGCGGACTGCCCGTCGCCCTCCAGGTGACCGAGCCACTGCTGCGGAGTTTCCTGGACACGATGGGCCGGCTGGAGGCCGATCTCGAGCCGCGCTGGATCGGCGCGGGAACGCGGTCCGCGTTTCCCCGGGCGCACCGGGCCCCGCGGACCCTGTCATGAACGACGAGCACACCGACCACTACACCCGACGGACCACCGGCCACTCCTACGCCTTCCCCCCGGCCGGCTCCGGGCGCCACCGCGCCCCGGCCGACGTCTTCACGGCCCCGGCCGACACCTTCTTCTCCCCGCCCCACACCTTCACGACCCCGGTCGGCGCCTTCGCGACCACCGCCGAGGCCTTCTCCGCCCCGCTCGTCCCGCCGGACGCGAGCTGGGACCCGGCCGAGGAACTGGCCTACCTGCTCCGCGACGCGACAGCGGAGGAATTCGCCCCCGCGCCGCCGGGGACGCCCGGGACGTCCGGGCCACCCGCCCCGCTTCCCCCGGAGTACGAACAGCAGGCGCCGTACGAGCCTCATGAGCCGCCGTACGAGCCGTACGGCCCGTACAACCCGTACACCGCGTACCCCCCGTACACGTCGTACGCCCCACCGGCGCCCGCCCCCGAACCCGGTCCCGCCGCTCCCCCCGAACCTTCCGACCTCTCCGTACCCTCCGCCCTCTCCGCACCCACCGTCCCGTCCCCGCGCGACGAGGCCTCGGTCAAGACGCCGCACCCCGGCACCCCGATGGGCAAGCTGCAGGAGATCACGGTGGAACTCCCACCCCTGCGCGAAGTCCCCCGGAAACACCGGAGGATCCGGCAGCACCGACACCGGAGCACGATCAACGGGATCGGCCGTCTGATCGCCGCGCTGGCCGCGGTCGTCGCGTCGATGGTGAGCGTCTTCAGCGGCATGGTCACGTACGAACCCCTGCGCTTCATCGCCCTGGTACACACCCGGAGCAGCTTCGTCTCGTGGTGGCCGCTGCTGGTCTACGGGCCCTGGACGGTGGCCTCGCTGTCCGTCCTGCGGGCCGCGCTGCACCGGCGCCGGGCGGTGCACGCCTGGTCGATGGTGCTGCTGTTCTCCTGCGTGGCGGTCCTGATGTGCGTGGTGCAGGCGCCCCGCACGCTGATCGACACGTCGGCCGCCGCGCTGCCTGGGATCGCGTCGCTGGCCTGCTTCCAGCAGCTGGTCCGCCAGATCACCCTGACCCGCCCGCCCCGCCGGGCGACCCCGCGCCATCGCACACGCCCCGCCCCGGCACCGCCCTCTCAGCCGTCCGCGCCCACGGCTTCGGCCCCGCCCTTCTCTTCCTCGCCCTCTCCGTCGCCCTCTTCCTCCTCACCCTCTCCGTCCGCGTCTCCTTCCGTGACTCCGTCACGGAAGCCGGCCTCGGTGGCCGGGCGAGGTTAGGCTCGGGCTCGATCACACTGTCGAGTGAGCGGGGGGGCTTCGGCGATCATGAGCATGACCTCGATCGAGGGAACGGTGACGGCCGTCAGCAGCAACGGCGTGTACTCGTTCACGAAGCCGAACCGCGAGAGCATCACGCTGCTCGCGGGGCTCGGGGTGGAGGGGGACGTCCACGCGGGCGTCACGGTCAAGCACCGCTCGCGGATGGCCCAGGACCCCACCCGGCCGAACCTGCGTCAGGTGCACCTGCTCCACGAGGAGCTCTTCGCCGAGGTCGCCGAGGACGGCTTCCGGGTGTCCCCGGGCGATCTCGGCGAGAACGTCACGACGCGCGGCATCGACCTGCTGGGCCTCCCGGTCGGCACGCTGCTGCACCTCGGCGACGAGGCCGTCGTCGAGGTCACGGGCCTGCGCAATCCGTGCTTCCAGATAGACAACTTCCAGGACGGCCTGCTCAAGCGGGTGGTGAGCCGCGACGAGGACGGCAGGCTGATCCGCAAGGCGGGCATCATGGGCGTCGTCCGCCAGGGCGGCACGGTCACCCCCGGCGCCACCCTCACGGCCGAACTCCCCGCAGGACCCCACCGCCCCCTGGACCGCGTCTGACGGTCCCTCCGCAGGGGGCGAACCCTCTGCGGAGGAACCTCTGAGGGAAAACGTCCCGCTTCGCGGCGCCCGGCTCGTCACTCCGCTCCGGCGGCCGGCGGTTCGAGTTCGCCGTCGCTCCGCCGGACGGGCCGTCGCAGGCCGTCCATCAGAAGGTCCAGCAGACGGTCGGGGTCGGCTCCGCGCCCCGACCGGGGCGCCACGGTGAAGATCCCGATGAGCGAGGCGGCGATGTCCTCGGCGGTGACGTCGGGCCGGAGGTCGCCTGTCTCGCGGCCGGCGTCGAGGATCGTGTTGAGGGCCGTCAGCAGCTCGGTCCGGGTCCGCGCGTGGGTGATCTCGCCCGATTCGATCATCACCAGCAGGGTGTCGAGCATGCCGTTCTTGGCGGCGATCCAGTCTCCGAACAGGTCCATCCAGCGCCGCATCGCCACGGCCGGGGGAAGCCGGCCGATCAGCTCGCGGGCGCCGGTCGTCAGCCGCGCGACCTGATCCTGGTAGACCGCGTCCACCAATGACTCGCGGGTCGGGAAGTGCCGGTAGAGCGTGGCTATGCCGACCCCGGCCTCCCTGGCGATCGCACGCATCGACGGCTCGGCGTCGGTCGACATGAAGACGCGGGTCGCCACGGCCAGGAGCTGGTCACGGTTGCGGACGGCGTCCGCCCGTGGCGCGCGGCCCCCCGCCCGATCAGAAACGGAACGCGTTCCGCTTGTGTTACGGTCGTCCATGCAAACGGAGCATAGTCCGTTTCTTTGCGTTCCATGCGTCGGCACCGAGGAGACAGGCGCACATGCAGGCACTGAGCAGGCAATCACCCGCGGGCATCGGCAGGGCGGTCCAGCTGCACGAGTTCGGCGGCCCCGAGGTCCTGGACGTCCACGAGGTTCCCGCACCGCAGGCCGGCCCCGGCCAGGTGCGGGTACGGGTCACCGCGGCCGGCCTGAACCCGATGGACTGGATCATGACCGCCGACGCGGGCACCGCAGCCCGGTTCGGCCTCACCCTGCCGGTCGGGTTCGGGACCGACTACGCGGGAGCGGTGGACCAGGTCGGCGACGGAGTGACCGGCTTCGCGCCCGGCGACCGGGTGTTCGGAGGTGCCCTGTCCCGCGCGGTCGCCGACTTCGTGGTGATCGACGCGACCGGGGAGACCGCCGCGAACGAGGTCCACCACACCCCCGGCGGCGTCGACGACCGCACCGCCGCCACCCTCACGATCGCGGGCCGCACGGCATCCGCCGCGCTCGCCGTGGTCGCTCCCGGTCCCGACGACACGGTGCTGATCGGCGGCGCCGGCGGCGGAGTGGGCGTGTTCGCCGTCCAGCTCGCCCGGATCTCCGGAGCACGCGTCATCGGGACGGGATCGGCGACCTCGGCGGAGTACCTGCGCACCCTCGGGGCCGAACCGGTCGCCTACGGTGACGGCCTGGCCGACCGGGTCCGCGCGCTCGCCCCCGGTGGAGTCACCGCCGCCGTCGACCTGCACGGCGTGGAGACAGCGCACGTCGCCCGGGAACTCGGCGTCCCGGACAGCCGTATCTGCACCGTCGCCGCCCAGGTCGACGGCGTGCCGGCGGCCAACGGCGCGAACGCCGCTCCCGGTGCCCTGGAAGAGATCGCCGGCCTGATCGCGGAGGGCCGCCTGCGGGTGCCCGTCGCGGCGAGCTTCCCGATCGAACAGATCCGCCGCGCGACCGAACTCCAGGCCGGCCGGCACGCGCGGGGCAAGGTCGTCATCGACCTGCAGCCCGAACGGCTGACGGCTGACGGCTGACGGCTGACGGCTGACGGCTGACGGTCCTGGACGACGCGAGAGGCTCCCGGTTCGTCGCCGGGAGCCTCTCGCGTGGTCGATCGGGTCAGTTGAAGGGAACGGCGTCCGCCGGGGCGGTGTGCCAGTTGGTGACGATCGGCTTGTCGACGGTGATGGTGTCGACCGGCAGGGAAACCGGGTTGGGGTCACTGTCGCCGACGGCGACGATGATGTTGTCGAACTCCACTCCACCGTCGCTGTTGGTGGACTTGGTCTTCACTCCGGCGTAGGCGGCGGTGCTCCCGCTCAGCTTGATCTGCTGCCCGACGGACTGCTCCGCGGGGCCGGCCTGCGTGCCGTCGGAGCCGAACGCCACGGTCGGGAGGGCGGCGGGCAGCCAGCAGGTGATGCCCGACTTCGCCTTGGCGGTGATGAGGATGTAACCACCGGCCTGCGTCTCGGACTTGGTGCTCCAGGAGATGTCGTTGGCACCGCAGGTCTGCTCGACCTTCGACCGCGTGCCGTCGCCGGTGTCGACGCCGGAACCGTCCGCGCCCTGGTTCCCCTTGCCGGCGCTCTGACCGCTGCTCGCCGCCTTCTCACCGGAACCGGCGGTCTTGCCCGCCGTGCTGCCGGCCGTGCTGCCGGCCGTCTTGCCGGACGAGGCGGCGGACGAGGACCCCTGCGAGGCGCCGGTGTCCGTGCTCGTGTCCCCGTCCTGGCACGCGGTCATCAGCATGGCGCCACCCACGATGACCGCGGAGACGAGCAGAGCCTTGCGACGGTTGCCGGACATGGGGTTCCCCTTTGTGTTGAGCAGGTGGCCGGGACCGGATCCGTTCCGGCCCCTCGGTGGTTACTCACCCACTATGAGGGGCTCATGACCTCAGGCGTTGCCGCTGAGCCGTTCCAGCACATCCCCGTCACAGACCAGTGACGTCGTCACAAACGTGTGCCCGACCCGCCCCGGAGACAACCGACGCGAGTGACCGGGCACACCGGGCTGACCAACCGACCGGCTGACCGGGCTGATGACCGGGCCCGGTCCAGGCGGCCGCAGGACGCGGGAGCGCGCCGACGACAGGATTTGATCGGTGTTCGAGAGGCGGGCTTCCCGTCGATGAACGGGCTGGTCGGGTCTGACAGCACCTGTTGAGCCGGTGGATCACGCCATACGACAGTCAAGTCCTGCGCACGGCCCACGTCGAGGTACACGCTCGGAAGGGGAAATGCCGACCGACGGCCCCGCCCGATCACCCGCAGCAGCACGGTCACACCGAATACGTAACCATGGCGGGTCCGGCGCTGCTTGCAGGGGCTGGACCGGGCCCTGGCCATCAGCCGTATCGCGGAGGCCGTGGACCGCAGCGTGGTCGAAGGAGACGGGGTCCTGTTCATGCCGTCGTGGCGCCGCGAGTGGCTGCACGCGGCTTCGCGGTGCCCAACTCAGGGTGTACGCCTGCCGGGCACGTGCGGGAAGGCACGACTACTCGGGATGGGGGACAAGAACCGCCGCAACGACAAAGGCCCCGGAGTGATCCGGGGCCTTTGACCTGTGTGCACTCGGCAGGATTCGAACCTGCAACCTTCTGATCCGTAGTCAGATGCTCTATCCGTTAAGCTACGAGTGCTTGTGTGTTCTGTTGTGTTGCTCTTCCTTCCGGGCTTTTCGGCCCGGTCGGCGTTGCGGGAACAACATTACATGACTGGCGGCGGGACGCGAAATCCGTTTGCCATACCCGGCCTGAACTGGGGAAACGTCGTTCTGGGGATCGTTGCGCCGAGGCTGTACGACCGAAGCCCCGGTCCTGGGGACCGGGGCTTCGGTGTGGTGGGAGCGGAGGCGGAGGGATTTGAACCCTCGATGGGCTTTAAAACCCAAACCGCATTAGCAGTGCGGCGCCATAGACCGGACTAGGCGACGCCTCCCGCACAGCCGCCCGCGCGAGCGCGAGTGGTGCGTGCAGATGATGACACAGTCGAGCGCGGTGTCACCAATCGGCTCCCACGGTACTAGGCGGGCAGGCGGCAGAGCAAAGTCCTTTGTCCGGTGCGGCGCCCACGCAACCAGGTGCGCCCTGGCGCGTTGGGCAGGACATGGTTCACGTCTCCCTCGGGCGTTCCGCCCGGCTCCCCGCACGTCCTCCGTCCTGCCCCGTCCGTTCCGCCCGTGGTCGCCCCCCGCTCGCCGCCGCCCTCGCCGCTGTCGCCGTCGTCCTGACCGGTTCCGCCGCAGGGGTGGTGTCCGCCGATGCGCACAGCCGGACGTCCGCCGGGCCGTACGACGCCGCCGGCGGGGACCGGCTCACCGTCACCGTCCGGAACGCGGGTCGCGCCGACGGGACGTACCTGCTGCGCTGCCACCCCGGCGGCGGCAGCCACCCCGACCCCGGCGGGGCCTGCGCGACGCTGGACCGCCGGACCACCTGGGGACGGGACCCGTTCGCACCGGTGCCGCCCGACGCGCTGTGCACCATGCGGTACGGCGGGCCCGCCACCGCCCGCGTCACCGGGACCTGGGCCGGGCGGCCCGTCGACGCGTCGTACGACCGCGTCGACGGGTGCGAGATCGCCCGCTGGGAGGCGCTCGTGCCCGTGCTGCCCGCCCAGGACCACCAGCTCCGTACGTATCCGTGAGCAGGAGAGGTGCGGAGCGCGGAGCCAGGGGTGCGGCGCGCTCCGGCATGCGTCGGGTCACCGGCGTGCGACGGCGGACGCAGGAGGTGCGGAGGAGTCGTGAGGGTCCTGCACCCGGCGCGCGGGATCACGCCGTGCGCCCGGCAGGAACCGGCCCCACCCACGTGCGACCTCCGCCTCATCCCGCGCCGCCGGGACCGCCTCTGCGCTTAGACTCCCTCGCGTGACACGCTGCGGGACGGTTGGCAAGATGGCCCCCGCGGTCGGCAAGGTGCGGTGACAGGGAGGACGCGACTCGTGAGCAGCAGGCCATCCCGAGGCGCTGCTCGCCTCGCAGCCATACTGGACGCACTGCCCGACGCGTTGGTGCTGGTCAACGCCAACGGGACGGTCGTCAACGCGAACACCATCGCCCTGGAGGCCTTCGAGACCCCGGGCACCGCCCTGGTCGGCCGGGGGCTGCTCGACCTGCTGCCGGAGTTCGACTCCCGGCTCATCCCGGGCTCCATGCGCCGCCCCGACCACGTCGACCCGCGCGCCCGGACCAGGCCGACCCGGATGACGGCCCGCCGCACCGACGGCTCCGAGTTCCCCGTCGAGGTCACCAGCGCCAACCTCGAGGACGCCCGCCAGGCCTACGACGGATACGGCTACACCGGCGACGAACTGCTGATGCTCGTCGTACGCGATCTGTCCGGCACCGTGGACACCGAGGCGGAACTCGCGCGGTCGCAGCGGCAGACCGAGATGATCCTGCGGGCCGCCTCCGAGGGCGTCGTCGGCACGGACACCGACGGGCGGATCGTCCTGGTCAACCCGGCCGCCGCGCAGATCCTCGGCTACCGGGCCAACGAACTGGGCGGCAAGGAGCTCCACACCCTGGTGCTCCACTCCCGCGAGGACGAATCGCCGTTCCCGTACGCGGAGTCCCCGCTGGCCGACACCCTGCGCTCCGGGCGCAAGCACCGGGTCCGCGGCCAGGTGCTGTGGTCGAAGGCCGGAAACAAGGTGCCCGTCGACCTGACCACCGCCCCGGTGCGCGACGGCGACCAGCTCGTCGGCGCGGTGATGACCTTCACCGACCGGCGCCCGTTCGACACGCTCAGCGCCGAGAAGCACGAGTCGGAGGAGCGGCACCAGCAGGAGCTGCGGCAGCTCGCCGAGGAGCACGCGGCGGAGCTGGAGCGGGTGCGCGAGGAGCACTCCGCCGAGCTCGAGACGCTGCGGGAGCGGCACGCGGAGGAACTCGCCGCGGGCGACGAGCGCTACGCGGCGCTGGGCGAACGCGAGAAGGACCGCTATGAAGCCCTGACCGCCCGCTACGACCAGCTCTTCGCGGTGCTCGGCCGGTCCCTGCGCGGTCCGCTGGACCAGCTCCGTGCCGAACTGTCCGCGCTCGCCGCGGACGACGCCGGGCAGCTGTGGCCCGAGGCCAACCAGGTCCTGCACTACCTCGCGGCCGGGTACTCCCGCATCACCACCCTGCTCGACAACGTCCTGGGCTTCCAGCGCCTGGACGCCGGGGAGGACGGGCTCACGCGCACGGCCGCCATGCTCGACGCGGTCGTCGCGGCCGGGGTCGACGGTGCCGTCGAGCTGATCGGCCCCGGGCGCGTGCAGTTCGCGGTGCACGCCCCGCCGATCGAGGCGGAGGTCGACGCGCACCGGCTCGCCCAGGCGCTCGCGCACCTCGTGGCGGACGTGGCCGGGGTCGACGCCACCGGGAACTCGCCGGTCTCGGCGGGCGGCTACATGGACAACACGGTCGTCGTGGCCGCCGCCCAGCGCGGCGAGGTGGTCCGCATCGAGGTGCGCGGCCCGTACCCCGGCGGCGACCCGGTGCACCAGCCGATCGTGCGGGGCATCGTCCGCGCGCACGGCGGGGTGCTGCAGACGCACGAGGTGCCGGGGATGAGCGGCAGCGCCTACGTCCTCGAGGTACCGCTCGGCGCCGGGGCGGGCGCCGTGCCCGCGGCGGCCGCCAGCGGCACGGCCGGTGCGCCGACGACCGGTGCGCCGGCGACGGGCGGAACCGCGGTGGGTGCCGAGGTGGCGCTCGTGGGCGCGGCGGATGCAGCCGGTCCCGTGGGTGCGGCGGATGCGCCGGGTACACCGGGTACGGCCACGGCGGAGACGGGTACCGAGGGTGACGGCGAGAGCGTGCGGTCGCCGCAGGGTGGTGGACGGCGGCGGGCCCGGCGGGCCTCCACCGACGCCTTCCTGGACGGCGGCGGCGCGGTTCCGGCCCCGGAGGAAGAGGTCCCCGCGCCCACCGGCCGGCGCCGTCGCCGGGCCGCGGAGGCCGCCTCCGTGCCTGTGCAGGGCGGTGCCGCCACGCCGGACGCCTCCGGGGAGGCGGTGTCCGACGGCACCGGGCGCCGGCGCGGACACCCCGGTTCCGGTACGGACGCGCCGGGCGAGGGTGCCGGGGGGCCCGGCGTCTCCGAGGGAGCCGTCGTCACCGCGGCCGAGCACGCGGCGGGCGCCGCGGCCACCGGGCTGGGCGCGACCGTGCCGCCCCAGGGCGTTCCAGCCCCCACGGGCCGACGGGCCCGCCGGGACACCGAGCCGCAGGCCCTCCCGCCGGCGCTCCCCGCGGCGCCCACCGGAGCCACCGAGTCCGTGGAGGGTTCCGGGGCCTCCGGCCGGCCGACCGGTCGGCGTCGGCGGGCCCTCGCGAGCGCGGCCGAGCGTGCCGCCGGTGTTCCCGCCCCCGCCGAGCAGGGCGCGCGGCCCGTCTTCGCGCTGCCACCCGCCGAGGCCGACCGCGGTCCGGAGTACGCCGCGGCTGCCGCGGCGGCGTCCGCGCCGATGTCCGTCGGTGCGGAGGGTGCGGACGTCGGCCGCCACGACGCCGTCGCCCACGACCAGGACGGGGACCACACCCCGCCGCAGCCGCATCCGGTGCAGACCCCCACGGGGCGCCGCCGGGCAGCAGCCGCACCCGGCACCCCCGCCGGACAGGTGCCGGGGCAGGTCCGCCCGA
The DNA here is from genome assembly GCF_030816915.1 of Streptomyces sp. B3I8. Taxonomy (NCBI): domain Bacteria; kingdom Bacillati; phylum Actinomycetota; class Actinomycetes; order Kitasatosporales; family Streptomycetaceae; genus Streptomyces; species Streptomyces sp. B3I8. The sequence goes on from NZ_JAUSYN010000002.1 coordinate 3,436,970, forward strand.
CGGAGACAACGGGTGTACAGGGGCAGGTGCCCACGGTTCCCGCCACGGTTCCCGGTGCTCCGGGACAGGCCGTGCCGGCACCCGGCGCGCCCGCGACAACCGGTGCCGCCGCGCCGATTCCGGCCGTCGGCTTGCAGGGCGTGCAAGGCGTGCAGCAGCCGACCGTCGTTCCGGGGCAGCCGGGACAGCCGGTGCGAGGAGGGGTTCCCGGCCAGGCGCTTCCCGTCCCGGGCGGCGTCCAGGCGTTCGGCATGCCGGGAGTCGGAGGCCCTGAGGTCGCGCCGGTCCAGGCCGCCGCACAGGCCGTGCCCGCGCAGGTGCCCGCGCAGGGCGGGCCGGTCCCGCTGCCGGGGCAGTTCCAGCCCGTACCCGTGCCGGTCATGGATCAGGGTGGTCCGACGCCCGGCGCGCCCGCGGCTCCCCTTCCCGGCCAGCTGCCCCCGGTCGGCGGCGCCCAGCCCGTTCCGCCGGCGCAAGGTGGCGCTGCTGCCGGTGCCGTGCCCGCGCAGGCACAGGCCGCGCCCGTCGGGGGCCACGGTCCCGTCGCGCAGCAGCCGCTCCCGGCACCGGGACCGCTGTCCGGGCAGCCGGTGCAGCCCGAGCCTGTGCCGCCCGGCGCCGTACCGCAGGGCCCGGCGCCCGTACCGGGCCCGCTCCCCGGGGCCACTCCCGGCATGCCCGTCCCCCCGCAGGCCACCCCCGCGCCGGCGCGGCCGCCGGCCGCGGCCCCCGGCACCCCCGGTGTCGCCCCACCCCCCGCCGCGCAGCCCACGCCCACCCCGGCCCCGGGCACCCCGCTCCCGCCGGAGCGGCCCGCCGCGCCGAGGGTCGCGCAACCGCTGCCCGCCGAGGCCGCCGCGCCGAGCGCACCCGTCGCACCCGCCGCGCCCGTCGACCCGAACTCGACGCAGGGCCGGGCGATCAGCGTGCGGACGCTGGGCCAGGGCGTACCGTTCGCCCGCCAGGCCACCGGCGCCGTGCCCACCGCTCCGCAGGCCCCGCAGGCGGGGCCGGCATCCCAGGCACACACGCCTCCGCCGCACCACCCCGGTGGTGCGGGCCGCCGCCGCAAGCTCGGCACGCCGCCCGAACCCGCCGCCGAGCGTCCGGAGACGGGCGGTCGGCCGCACCCGTCCGCGGGTCCGGCCCCGCAGTCCCGCCAGGCCGGGGCCACCGAGGGCGCCGGACGGTCGTACGCCATAGGAGCCCCGGACAAGAACGCCGACGAGGGTCCGGAACCGCTCGACGGTCCCGGCGGTGCCGTGGAGATCGCCGACCAGCCCCATCCCCCGCCGCTCGACGACGAACTGCCCCCCGAGCCCCTGGACAACCCGCGCCGGCTGCTCGTCTGGCCCGCGCCCGACGTCCTCACCCAGCAGGCGCTCAGCGACCGCGGCTACCGGCCCGTCATCGTCAACTCCCGTGAGGACGTCGACGCGCAGATCGCCGCCTTCCCCGCGGCCCTCTTCGTCGACCCGCTCACCGGCCCGATCACCCGTACGGCGTTGCAGGCGCTGCGCCAGGCCGCCGTCGCGGCCGAGGTGCCGGTGATGGTGACGGCGGGGCTCGGGCAGGCCTCGCGCGAGGCGGCGTACGGCGCCGATCCGGCCGTACTGCTGAAGGCGCTGGCCCCCCGGGATTCCGAGCAGCATCCGCCGCGCGTCCTGCTCGTCGAGGAGCACGCGGAGATCGCGCTCGCTCTCACGGCGACGCTCGAGCGGCGCGGGATGCAGGTCGGACGGGCCGCCTCCGACGCGGATGCCGTGGCGCTGGCCTCGCAGATGCGGCCGAACCTGGTGGTGATGGACCTGATGCAGGTGCGCCGCCGTCAGGCGGGTGTCGTCGACTGGCTGCGCGCCAACAAACTGCTCAACCGCACACCTCTGGTCATCTACACCACCGCCGTGGACCAGGCCGAGCTGCCGCGGCTGGTCTCCGGGGAGACGGTGCTGTTCCTCGCGGAGCGGTCGACCAGTCCGGAGGTGCAGGACCGGATCGTGGACCTGCTGGCGCGCATCGGCACGAACTGACGCGGGGGCGGTGTTTCACGTGAAACACCGCCGTCGAGGTCACCGCCGTCGGGATCGCTGCCGTCGGGATCACCGCACTCACGGAACACCCGCCCCCAGGGCCGGCCGTCCGTGAACTCGGACGCTCAGAGCTGCTGGACGTCCAGCTTGCCCTCCGCGTACTGCCTGCGCAGCACCTTCTTGTCGAACTTGCCGACACTGGTTTTCGGGACCGACTCGATGATCGTCCAGCGTTCCGGCAGCTGCCACTTGGCGACCCCCTCCTCCGCGAGGAACGAGCGCAGGGAGGTGAAGTCGGCGGTGGCGCCCTCCTTCAGGACGACGGTGGCCAGCGGGCGTTCGCCCCACTTGTCGTCCGGGACGGCGACCACGGCGGCTTCGGTGACGTCCGGGTGCGACATCAGCGCGTTCTCCAGGTCGACGGAGGAGATCCACTCGCCGCCGGACTTGATGACGTCCTTGGCACGGTCGGTGAGGGTGAGGTAGCCGTCGGGGCTGATGGTGCCGACGTCACCGGTCTTCAGCCAGCCGTCCTCGCTGAACTTGTCGGCGGGGCGCAGCGGTTCGGCGTCCGGGCCGTTGTAGTACGCGCCCGCGATCCAGGTGCCGCGCACCTCCAGCTCGCCCGCGGACTCGCCGTCCCAGGGCAGCCGCTCGCCGCCGGGGCCGGTCAGCCGGGCCTCGACACCGGCGGGGAAACGCCCCTGGGTGAGCCGGTAGGCGAACTCCTCGTCGGTGCCGACGGCGTGGGCGGGCGGCCGGGCGACCGTGCCCAGCGGCGAGGTCTCGGTCATGCCCCAGGCGTGGCAGACCCGCATGCCGAGCGCGTCGAACGCCTCCATGAGGGAGGGCGGACAGGCCGAGCCGCCGATGGTCACCTGGTGGAGCGAGGAGACGTCCCGGGGGCGTGCGGTCAGCTCGGCGAGCAGTCCCTGCCAGATGGTGGGGACGGCGGCCGCGTGGGTGGGGCGCTCGGCCTCGATCATCTCGGCGAGGGGCGCGGGCTGCAGGAAGCGGTCCGGCATCAGCATGTTGACGCCGGTCATGAAGGTGGCGTGCGGCAGCCCCCAGGCGTTCACGTGGAACTGGGGGACGACGACGAGGGAGGTGTCCTGGTCGGTGAGGCCCATCGACTCCGTCATGTTCACCTGCATGGAGTGCAGGTAGACCGAGCGGTGGGAGTAGATGACGCCCTTGGGGTCGCCGGTGGTGCCGGAGGTGTAGCACATGGCGGCCGCCCGGCGTTCGTCCAGCTCGGGCCAGTCGTACGCGGCCGGCTTCCCGGCGATCAGCTCCTCGTACTCGTGTACGCCGGGGCGCACGCCGTCCAGCGGTGCCCGGTCACCGGGCCCGGTGACGACGACGTGCTCGACGGTCGGGAGGTGCGGCAGCAGCGGGGCGAGCAGCGGGATCAGGGAGCCGTTGACGATGATCACGCGGTCGGCGGCGTGGTTGACGATCCAGGCGAGCTGTCCGGCGGGCAGCCGCAGGTTGAGCGTGTGCAGCACCGCGCCCATGGAGGGGATGGCGAAGTAGGCCTCGACGTGCTCCGCGTTGTTCCAGGCGAGCGTGGCCACGCGGTCGTCCTCGCGGACGCCGAGGTCCTCGCGGAGCGCGTGGGCGAGCTGGGCGGAGCGGACGCCGATCTCGGCGAACGACCGGCGGTGCGGCTCGCCCTCGCCCGTCCAGGTGATCACCTGGGAGCTGCCATGGATGGTCGTCCCATGGGTCAGGATCCTCGAGATCAGCAGCGGTACGTCCTGCATCGTGCTCAGCACGGCGTCCTCCCGGGGCGGCGACATTGCCTGCGCGGATGGCCGCGCGGGAATGCGCGGCGGTAGGGGTTGGGCTGATTCTGCTCACATACCGCGCGGTATGTCACTAGCGGCTTGAATGATCGATCAATGCGCCCCGGGGCTCGGAACGGAGACGGAAGCGGAGGCAGGGGACGCGGGCGGGGACACTGAGCACGGAGCCCCCGGCCCCTTCCGGGGGGTGCCGCCGGACAGGCCCTAGCGGACCGGGCTCAGTTCCGGGTCCTCGCGGAGCTTGCCGAGCGCCCGCGACACCGCCGACTTCACCGTGCCGATGGAGACGCCGAGCACCTCCGCCGTCTGGGCCTCGCTCAGGTCCTCGTAATACCTGAGTACCACCATCGCCCGCTGCCGCGTCGGCAGCTTCAGGATCGCGCGCCACATCGCGTCGTGCAGTGCCTGCTGCTCGGCCGGGTCCGTGGCCGGCGTGAGCTCCGGCTCGGGCAGTTCCTCGCAGGCGAACTCGTCGACCTTCCGCTTGCGCCACTGGGAGGTACGGGTGTTCACCAGCGCCCGGCGGACGTACCCGTCCAGCGCCCGGTGGTCCTGGATGCGCTCCCACGCGACGTACGTCTTGGCCAGCGCCGTCTGCAGCAGGTCCTCCGCGTCGCTCGGGTTCGCGGTGAGCGACCGGGCGGTGCGCAGCAGCAGCGGCTGGCGGGCCGCCACGTACGCCGAGAACGACGGGTACGACGGCTGCGGCAGGGTCTGCCGGGCCGGCGTCGCGGCGGCCGAAGCGCTGGTGCAGACGGGTGTGGTCATGACTCAACGCTAGGAGCGGGCCCCACCCCGGCGGATCGGCCGCAGGTCCCGAAGCCGTGTCCCCCTCAGGTTGTAGGAAGGGGGAGGGCCCCACCTCCTACAGGTGGAGGAGGACTACTGCGGGTACTCAGGGTCGACCCCTGAGAAAGGACTACGAGTGGGCCGGATCGGCCCGGTCGACCGGAACGGACCAGACGGCCCGGTCGACCGGAGCGACCCAGTCGGCCCGGTCGACCGGAGCGGTCGGACCCGCCGGGTTCCCTCGACCCGGGCCACCGGGGCGTCGACGAGGTTGCGGTCGATGAGCAGGGTGCGGCCGCCGTGCCGCTCGCGGACGTTCCCCGCGTACTGGTGGATCCGCCGCCCGCGCCACGCGCTCCGCCGCAGCGCCGGTTCCCCGTACAGCCGGGGCGCGCCGCGCCAGCGGGCGAACCACATCACGGCGGGCAGGTCCTCGACTCCCGCCCGGCGGGCGCCCTCGATGTGCCGTACGCCCGTGTCGGCACTGCTGTAGAAACCCGGCAGGTACCCGCTGTTGCCCACCTCGCGGTCCCAGGCGCGGACGAAGGAGAGCACACGCCGGGCGCAGGACTTCTTCCGACGGTCGTACGACTCGACGTCCAGGTAGAGCGCGCTGCCGGTCAGCAGGCCGAGGGCGTGCGCCCGGCGCACGGCGTCGCGCCCCTCGGCCGTGCCCTGCCGCGCGGGGTGCCGTCCGATCGCCACGTGCCGTTTGACGCCGCTGCTCACGCAGGGCGCCTGCGAGCCGGCGTACACCGGCAGCAGGCGCCAGCCCATGCGGTCCACCGCGCGCACCCAGCCGGGGGTGAGCCGGGGCTGGGGGCAGGCGCGGCCCCGGCCTCCGAAGTAGATGCCGAGGGCCCGGTAACGGGAGGTGCGCCAGCGGGTGAGCGTGCCGGTGGAGGGGGCGCCGCAGGTGTCCATGCCCCAGCCGCGGAAGGTGACGGTGCGGGCGGCAGCGGGAGCAGGGACGGAAGAAGGGACGAGGACGGAGGCGGGCACCGAGGCAGGGACGAGGGAGGAGGCGGGGGTCCCCGGCACCCCGGCCCCGCACAGGAGTGCCCATACGACGCAGACCCCGACGAGCCCGGTCCACCCCCTCCGGAATTCCCCCCCACGGAATCCGCTCCCGCATTCCCTCCGCCACCGCGCCCACACCCCGACCTCGCCGGGCACCCGTCCCCACGTCAGGTCCCGACCGCGTCCCCAGCCATCACACCCACGTTCGCGCATGGCCCGAGTGAACGTTTCCGCCCGCCTCCCGGCGGTCCGCCACACGCGGCGTTCAGCCGTCCGCCGTCAAATCGGCCCCGATGTGGGGACCCGCTCCGCGCGTCGGCCGCGGCCCGGCGCCACCGCGGCGACACGTCCGCGCGACGCCACCGCGGCGAACGTCTGCGCGGCGGCACCGAAGGCACCGCCGCGCAGACGTGTCACAACCCATGAGGCGCACCCTGTACAGACCCTCGGGACCGGCCGGCGACCGTCGGCCCCGCACCGCTCACCACAGAGGGGTGAAGTGGACGACCACGTTCTCGTTCCCCTGGTTGACGGTCGTGAACGCGGACCCGTTCACCTGGGAGGTGTTGCTCTGATTGGCGGCGCCGGCGCCGAGCGCCTGCTGTTGTGTGGTCGCCGAGTTGCCGTCGTTGTCGAGGCCGGTCCCGCTGCCGCTGACGGTCGCCACGGCCGCGTTCGCTCCGTCGTCCGCGGCGGCGCCGTTGTCCGCGGTGGCGACGCCCGTGAGGAGGGCGGCGGCCAGCGGCAGGGCAGCGACGACGGCGAGGACGCGGGCGGTACGGATGCTTGCCATGTTCTTCCTCCAGAAACGGGAGTACGCACCGGCGAAGGCCGGACGCACATGAAGTACGGACACACATGAAGTACGGCTTTTCTCCGGGCAGTTGGCCGACCGCCTCGGAGCTCTGCACGACGTCGCGGCTCAAAGCTGCCCGACCGCATCGCGACGAACCATCCCGGAAGCCGTGATTCCCTCCGAAGCGTGAGGACCAGTCGACAAACCCCCGTCACGATCTTTCTCACACGACGCGCCCGGGCAGAAGAGCACGGCGATCCGCCCACCCCGCAGAGCCCACCAAGCCCTCCCAGGAGGCGAAAGGTTCCGCCGCAGGACCGGCAGCAGCACCCCCGGGACGGCCGCGCACGGCGGCGCATCGCCCGAACGGCCGCGGCGGAACCGCTCAGCGCCCGGAAATCCCCTTCCCTTTCTCGAACGCATGTACGAAAATCGATCCATGGCCACCATCGACCGGCAGGCCACCACCATGGCCCTGGCCCACGCACTGTCCGCCGCCGAGCGCGGCCTGGCGGTGATCCCGCTGTCGCGCACGAAGCTGCCGGCCCTGCGCTCCCCGCACCGTGACCGCTCCGCCCCCGACCGCCCGGCCGGCCCGCCCTGCCACGGCGAGTGCGGCCGCTTCGGCCACGGCGTCTACGACGCCTCGACCGACCCGCGGCGCATCCGGGCGCTGTTCGCCGCCGCCCCCTGGGCCACCGGCTACGGCATCGCCTGCGGGCTGCCCCCGCACCATCTGATCGGCGTCGACCTGGACACCAAGTCCGGCACCGACTCCACCACCGCGCTGCGCGAACTGGCGCTGCGCCACCTGTTCACGATCCCGCCGACGGTGGTGATCGTCACCCCCAGCGGGGGCCGCCACCTGTGGCTGACCGGACCGCCGGACGTCGCGGTCCCCAACTCCGCGAGCAGGCTGGCCCCCGGCATCGACATCCGGGGCGCCGGCGGCTATCTCGTCGGCCCCGGCTCCCGCACCGACCACGGCGTCTACGAGACGGCACCGGGCGCGGCCCACCTGTCGCCCGCCCCCTGCCCGTCCCCGCTGCTGCGCCTGTTGCTGCCACCGCCGCGTCCTCACCGTGCGGGCAGTCCGGGCACCGGATCACACCCGCCCGACGCGCACGCCCGCGCCCACCAGGGCGACGGCCTGATCCAGTTCGTCCTGACCGCCCACACCGGCCAGCGCAACACCCGCCTCTTCTGGGCCGCCTGCCGCGCCTACGAGAACGGCCTGGGCCCCGCCCTGACCGCCGCCCTGATCGACGCCGCCGTCCACACCGGCCTCACCCTCCGGGAGGCCCGCTCCACAGTGGCCTCGGCGGCCCGCATGACGCCCCGCCGTACCTGACTCGTCCACCTGACCGACCGGCCCGCCGCCCCCGCACACGGCCCGCGCGGCCCATGGAATCAATCCCGCACCCGCAAGAGCCCCATGACCGCCTCCTCCGACCAGTGACCCGCCACGCCCGGACAGGACGCGAGGTACGAGACGACCGCCCCCGCGTCCCACACCCCGGCCGAGAGCAGCCCCTTCGCCAGGTGGCGCAAGTACGCGGCCGAAGGCGGATTCCACCGGACATCGTCCCCTCCCCAGGGGGCGGTGAAGGTCAGCACCGGCGTCCCGTCCACCTGACCGGCGCACACCAGCGTCTCGTAACGTCCCTCGCCGAGGGCCGCCGTCCCCCGGGTCAGCACCTCGGTGAGATCGATCTCCGCGCCCGGCTCCCGGTACATCTCCTGCGCCGCGATGTCCGCGAACTGCTCCGCCGTCACCAGATGCGCCCTGGCCCACACCCGCCCGCCGGCGCGCGGATCGTAGAACGCCCTCCCGCCGCCCCACACCGGCGACTCGGTCGCGAAGTACAGGGCGCCGCCCAGTTCGACCGCCACCGAACGGACCGGCATCCGTGGATCCCGACACCCCGGACAGACCCTCGCCGCCCCGACCGGCCGCCCACCCCGGATGTAGCACGCGAGACGGTCCACATGCGTGTTGGAGCCGTACGCCGTGTACCAGACACGCTCGGGGCGGAGATCACCGGGAAGCGTCGAGTCGATCTTCTGCAACACGTTCACGCGTAGATGCTCGCCTGTTCCCACCCCGTCCGTGCCCGAAGTGACGGTGCGCAGGAGAGAACGAGCGCCGGGGTAGACGGTGGTTTGAGGCAGTAGTGAAAGGTGCGCACCGGTTGGGTCATTGAAGTGCAGCTTTGCCGAACAAGGCAGAAAATCGCCCTGTATGCGCCGGGTTTCCGGCGCTCACACTCGAGAAATGGCGGTTCCCGAAGGCATCAGCCGACCTCAGTGTCTGTTGTGTTCTGCAAGCGGGCCCGACGTTCGTGAACGAGGCCGCTTGGTACCCCTGTCGGCCGATCTCTGCGACGAGTGCTGGAATCGGGTCGCCAACGAGTTGGCCACGGCAGAGGGAGCCATCGCGGCCCAGGAGCCCACACCGGGCCCGGACGACGTGGAATGGATCGAACCCCGTACGTGCCGACGCTGTCACGCCGCCGTGCGCTGCTACCCGACCAACTACGACCGTTGGGTGGAACTGGCTCCCTTCGAACTGCCGGCGAAACAGGTGCCGCCGAAGCATCGTTGGCGCCTGGTGAGCCGGACCGCCGCACACAGCATGACCGAAGTCGTGAGGGTGGCGGTACGGGTCGGCGCGATCGACCCGACCCCCGGAGAGCCCGTGGTGCCCGCCCATGAGTACCTGTGCACGAGGCAGAACCCCTGATGCCGCGCCCCGACCGTGCCCGATCGAGCGGGAGACCGCGGGGAACACCGGGCAGTCACGGGCACCGGACACGTGAGCGGCCCCCGACCATCAACCCTGGTCAGGGGCCGTTCTCACTGCTCAGCACGCGGAGGCGGTGGGATTTGAACCCACGGTCGTGTTGCCACGACGACGGTTTTCAAGACCGTTCCCTTCGGCCGCTCGGGCACGCCTCCTCCGCGCTGCCGCGAGGGCGACAGCGCGGGTACAGGTTACCGGCCCGCCGTCGGGCACGTTCGGGTGCCGTGGTGCGGGGGTGGGGTCAGCTGTCGCCGACCCGCTTGCCCAGGGTGAGGTCGACCGTGTGGGTCTTGCCGCCACGCTTGTAGGTCAGGGCGACCTTGTCCCCGGGACGGTGGGTCCAGATCTCCCCGATCAGGGTGGGGCCGCTGTCGATCACCCTGTCGTCGAGCTTGGAGATGACGTCGCCGGACTTGAGGCCCGCCTTGTCCGCCGGGCCGTTCGCGGTGACCGCGTCCGAGCCGTTGACGCCCTGGTCGGTGATCTTCGCGCCGCCCGTGCCGTCCTCCAGGGAGACCGACGCGCCGATCACCGGGTAGACCGGCTTGCCGGTCCTGATCAGCTCCTGGGCGACGTACTTGGCCTGGTTGATGGGGATGGCGAAGCCCAGGCCGATCGAGCCCGCCTGGCCCGAGCCGCCGCCCAGACCCCCGCTGCTCGACGACTGGATCGCGGAGTTGATCCCGATGACCGCGCCCCGCGCGTCCAGCAGCGGGCCGCCGGAGTTGCCCGGGTTGATCGACGCGTCCGTCTGCAGCGCGCTCATGTACGAGGTGCTGCTGCCCGACTGGCCGTCGCTCGAGGCCACCGGGCGGTTCTTGGCGCTGATGATGCCCGTCGTCACCGTGTTCGAGAGGCCGAAGGGCGCGCCGATCGCGATGGTCGAGTCGCCGATCGCCACCTTGTCGGAGTCGCCCAGCGTGAGCGGCTTGAGGTTGGACGGGGCGTTCTTGAGCTTGATGACGGCGACGTCGTAGCCCTGCGCGTGGCCGACGACCTCGGCGTCGTACTTCTTGCCGTCGGGGAAGGTGGCCGACAGCTTGCCGCCCTCGACCGCCTCCGCCACCACGTGGTTGTTGGTGACGATGTGGCCTTCCTTGTCGAAGACGAAGCCCGTACCGGTGCCGCCTTCGCCGTTGCTGCCCTCGGCCTCGATGGTCACCGTGCTGGGCAGCGCGCGGGCCGCCACCCCGGCCACCGAGCCGGCGGCGCGCTTGACGTCGCCGCCGCTCTGGGAGGCGGAGACGGTGGTGGAGCCGGAGGAGTCGTTGTCCTTGGCGAGCGTGTAGCCGAGGGGCCGCCGCCGAGGCCGCCCGCGACCAGCGCGGCGACGAGGACCGCGGCGACCAGGCCACCGCGGCCGGACTTCGGCTTCGGCGTCGGCTGGTAGCCGGAGCCCCAGCCGCCGCCCTGGCCGTCATCGCCGCCGTAACCCGGCGTGCCGGGGGGCGGGGGCGGCCAGCCGGCGTCGACGGGGGACGAGGCGGTGGCCTGGGCGCCGGGCGCCTGTCCGTAGGGGTCGGCGGGGCGGCCCGGCGCACCGGCCGGCTGACCGGGGGCCTGGGCCTGCGGCGGTTCCCCGTAGCCATGACCGGAGGCCGTCGGCCCTGGCGGCGTGCCCGGACCGGAGGCAGCGGGAGCGTCCACCGGCACGGGAGGTGCTGACGGGGCCGGGGGTACCGTGGTGCCCTCGTTCTCGGTGCTCACAGCTTCTCTCCTCGATCCACGGCTGTTGTTCTCGGTCGTACTTCGGCCACGCTCGTCCCACGCTCGCCGAACGGTCCGGCGCGATGCAGCTGTGCAGGTGCTTGTATGCCGCCAGCTTTTCCCATGGACCGTCAGGGCACCATAAGCGGTACCTGTGGGTCTGCCCCACGGCCAACCCTTATATAAGACCAGTAAGACTAAACGGACTCCCGACCCCGCACCGCCCCCGCGGGCTGCGCGATCCGCCGGGCAGGACGCACGATCCGACACGTACCCCGCACCGGTGGCACCATGACGCGATGACCCACGCACGCCGGCACCCGATCCAGGTCGTCGCCCACCGCGGAGCCTCCGAGGAGGCGCCGGAACACACCCTCGCGGCCTACCGCAAAGCCATCGAGGACGGAGCCGACGCCCTCGAGTGCGACGTGCGGCTGACCGCCGACGGCCATCTCGTCTGCGTCCACGACCGTCGCGTCAACCGTACGTCCAACGGGCGCGGTGCCGTCTCCGCCCTGGAGCTCGCCGAGCTCGCCGCCCTTGACTTCGGCTCCTGGCACCGCCACGACGAGACCCCGGACGAGGCTCCCGACTGGGAGCACCGGCCCGAGGACCGGGGGGACACCTCCGTCCTCACCCTCGAGCGGCTGCTGACCCTGGTCGCCGACGCCGGGCGCCGGGTGGAGCTCGCCGTCGAGACCAAGCACCCGACCCGCTGGGCCGGTCAGGTCGAGGAGCGGCTGCTGCTCCTGCTGAAGCGGTTCGGGCTGGACGCGCCCGCCTCGCCCGAGGAGTCCGCGGTGCGGGTGATGAGCTTCTCGGCGCGGTCGCTGCACCGCGTACGGGCCGCCTCACCGATGCTTCCGACCGTCTTCCTCACGCAGTTCGTGACGCCCCGGATGCGGGACGGACGGCTGCCCGAGGGGGTCCGGATCGCGGGCCCCTCGATCCGGATCGTACGCAATCACCCGGCGACCGTCCGGCGCCTCAAGGAGGCCGGGCACCAGGTGCACGTGTGGACCGTGAACTCGGCCGAGGACGTCCGCCGCTGCGTCGACCTGGGCGTCGACGCCATCATCACCAACCGTCCGCGGGCCGTACGGGAACTGCTGGACCGCTGAGCCGCGGGCGGCGCCGCTGCCCTCCGCTCCTTGGGCGGGCGCCCCGGTCTGTCACGGGGAGTGCACCGGCGCGTTCGGTCCGTGTCCGGCCACGAAGAGTGACCCGTCGCACGTCGGCCGGTCGGTTTCCGGCCCATTGCGGTGGGGCATCCACTCCGTGGCGTGGGGTGAAGGAGGTCTCGGGGGTGGCGTTGGTGGTGGCACAGGAGGTGCCCGCGTCGTCGAGCATGGCCGTACCCCATGGCCCTGCGGGCGTGGGGCAGGCAAGGCATCGGATGCGGGCGCAGTTGCGCCGCGGGGGCGTATCGGAAACGGTCATCGACGATGCCGTACTGATCCTTTCCGAACTTCTCAGCAACGCCTGCCGGCACGGCAGACCCCTCGGCGACGCCCTCGCCGGGGACGGTGACGTGCGGGCCGCGTGGCGCGTCGACCCCCCGGGGCGGCTCACGGTCGAGGTGACGGACGGCGGCGGTCCGACGCGGCCGGTTCCGGCCACGCCGTCGGTCACCGCGCGTGGCGGACGTGGTCTGAACATCATCACGGCGCTGGCCCACGACTGGGGCGTACGGGACGAAGCGCACGGTGAGGTCACCGTCTGGGTCGTCGTGCGGGACGACGTCGATGCCGCGCGCCGCCGTGAGGACTTCGCCGCGCGGGTCGCGGTGTCCTCGGTCCCTCGGGCGTCGTAGGCGACGAAGCGACGGCCCGCGGTCGGGGGCTCGTGGCCGGTCGCTCGGTCGTGGTCCGTGCCGGTGCCGGCGGCCGTGCCGGTGTCGGCGGCCGTGCCGAACGTCGTGTGCCACGCTTCCCCTTTGTCCACAGGTTCCCTTCGCCGCCCGTGCGAGCGGCTAGGCTCGCGCCCGTACGAGACGAGCCGTGACCGGGAGACACCGACGATGGCCAAGAAGCGACCCCAGACGAAGGCCGACAGGCACCGGACCGGCGGCGGGGTGAGCGCCGGGGCGGACATTCCGGTCGTCGGCGCCCGGGAACCCTGCCCCTGCGGCAGCGGCCGCCGCTACAAGGCCTGCCACGGCCGGGCCGCCGCGCACGCGGCGACCGAGCTGGTGCAGCGCCCGTTCGAAGGGCTGGCCGGCGAGGGCGACTGGGTCGCCCTGCGCGAACTGGTCCCGGCCGCCACGGCCGAGCTGACCCTGAAGGACGGTCTTCCCGAGGGTGTCCCCTCGGTCACCCTCGCCACCGTGCTGCCGATGGCCTGGCCCGCGCTGCGCCGCGACGACGGTTCGGTCCTGCTCGGCCTGCAGAACGACACCGCGTCCGGCGACATCAGCCGCGACCTCGCCGACACGCTGGTCCGCGCGCTGACGGCGGAGCCCGGCACCTCGGTGCCGAGCCGGCGCGCCCCGGCCGACGGCCCCCGGCTGCAGGACGTACTGGACCCCGGGGCCACGTTCGTCCCGGCGGTGCACACGGGATTCGAGTTCTGGGTCCCGGACGCGGAGAACGCCTCGCCCGAGGTGACCGCGTCCCTGGAGCGGGCCAACGCCGCGGCCATTCCCACCGTACGGCTGGAGGGCCTGGACGCCGCCTACTGGTGCCGTACGCCGGAGAAGAACCACCTGCGCTGGGTCATGCCGCACCCGGAGGAGCAGCTCCTGGACGCGCTCGCGCGGCTGCACGCGGCCGGGCGGTCCGGGCTGGGCGAGGGCACCCGGCTGGTGGGATCCTTCCGGGCGCACGGACTGGTGGTGCCGGTGTGGGACCTGCCGAGCGAGATGACGGCACAGGACGTGGAGAAGCCGGCCACCGAGTTCGCCGAGCACCTCGCGGAGGCGCTCGCGTCGACGCGGCCGCTCACGCCGGACGAGCGCCGGGCGCGCGGCGGCCTGACGAACCGCCAGGTCACCCTGAGCTGACACACCGCCCGGACGGTGCCGCCGGACGGCCGCGGACCGCACCGCCCACGACGGCGGGGCGGGCGGGACGCGCGTGTCGCCGGCCGCGTGCCGACGGCTGTGCGACATCGGCTCTGCGACGTCGATCGCGTAGCGGAGGCCGTGCGCCGTCGGCCGTGCGGCGTCGGCAACAGCTGCCCGGTGGGAACCGACGACTCAGCCGCCCCACCGGGTGACTCGCGTCACAACTGCCGCTTCCGACAAGCACATCCGTGTCCGAATAGGCGAGATCGAATTTGCGAACCGGCGATCTCTTGTTACCGTTCCAATAGCCCGGTTGCTGGTGCATCCCCCGTCGCCAGCAACCGGGTCTTTTCATGCGCCCGGTGACCTGCCCCGGAACCGCCCCCTCCGCCAACTTCCCTCCCCCGTAACGCCGTTGCCCGGCGGGGCGGCGTCGCGCCGTACGGCCCGCCCGGCGCGCGCCGGAGGGTCACTCAGGACCGCGCCGAGCCGCTTCCCACGCGCAGCAGCAGCGGTCCGTCGTCGGCCGCCGCGTCCCGCGCGAACTCCGCCATCGCCTCGTAGGCGCCGGGCTCGCCGTCCGTGCGCTGCCGGGGCGTCTCGCAGGTCCCCGGCTCGTCCCCCGCGCCGATCGCGCAGGTGATGCGTACCGCTCCGCCGCCCGGCTTCAGCAGGCTCAGCGAGGTGCTCAGCGCGCGGCCGGTCGTGTTGCGGTAGTAGGCGCGCGCCCAGGTCTCGGCGCCCTGCGTGAACACACAGGTCTGTGCCTCGACGCCGTCGGGCGAGGTGAGCGAGGGGCCGCAGCGGGCGGCGGTGGCGAGCCCGAGGCCCAGCAGGTGCGGCGAGCGGGCGGGCGGGGCGCCCGGTTCCTCGGCGTCCCGGTGCGGGGCGGCGGCCCCGCTGTCCCGCACCCGGTCGGCGTCGTCGACACGGTCGCCGACGGGACCCGCGGCGGCCACGGCCAGCGGGAGCAGTACCGCCGCCGCCAGTGCCACCACCAGTGCGGCCAGCCGGACCCGGGGATCGAGTCCCGGCGGCGGCTCGGCGCCGTGCCGGCCCCGGGTGCCGCGGGCACCCCGCGACTCAGCCGGTGCCCGTTCCCGCCCGTGCCCCTGGGACCGACGCGTTCCGTGCCCCCCGGAAGTGCGCTTCATGGGGGCGAACATAACGAGCGCGCGGAGCCGGCCGGCCCGCCGCGCGCACGACACCCCTAGAACTCGGGGGCGCTCACACCCGTACGAGTGAGGGCCTCGACCGTGGCGTCCGCCACAGCCTCCACGTCCGGCACCCAGGGCGCGGCCGACCCGGGCAGCGGCGCCCGTTCCCAGCGCACCCGCCCGTGCCCGGTCGCGGAGGGCGGCAGCGCGATATAGCCGCCCTCGCCGTGGAAGCGGAGCGAGCCGGGGACGTAGTCCTGGGCGTAGAGCAGCTCGCCGAGCTGCTCCAGGGAGTACGGGGCCACGAGGATCGCCCAGCGGTTCGGGGCGGCGACGACCGGGCCGATCCTGATGCCCTTGCGGTCCAGGGTGGCCAGGGCGCGGGCCGCCGCGGGGGCGGGCAGGCTCACCGCGCAGGGCGCGCGGCCGCCGGTGGCGAGCACGATCGGCGCCGTCGGCCGGTTGGTCCACCACCAGCGGACCATGCGCGCGTCGGTGGTGGCCGCGAGCAGCCCCGGGTCGAACGGGTGAGCGCCCGGCACCGTGCACTCCGGGTCGGGGCACCCGCAGCGGGCGCGCCCCTGGGGGTCCGGTGCCACACCCGGGAGAACGGGCCACTGCCACTGGGTGGCGAAGGTCAGGGCCGCACCGAACACCTCAGGCTCCCTGTCGTTCGGCCTGGACAGGAACCTGCGTAGCCTTCCGGGAATCCCGCGCATGAGCGCTCGTTCCTTTCCGTTGCACGCCGGCAACACCGAGGGCTGCATTCACCACATGGTCATTCACCACATGTGTCGATCATCGCGCTGTGCGTACCTGCTGCTGTGCGTACTCGCTGGAGCATCACGCCCCTGTCGTGGACAGGGGGAATCCGTCGGGGCCGAGCCCGGCCGGGTCCGCGGACCGTGGGCACGAAATCCGCGAGGGTCGCGGTGTCCATACTGCGTCTGTCAAAAGCACGGGCATGGCGCGGGGGTGGCGACGCCTGGCGAATTGCCGTCGCACTGTTGCTCGCCGCCTCCGCCGCGGGAGGATGGGGCTCGGTCGTCGGTGGATAGGACGCCCGGGTCGGCCACCAGGTTCCGGGCGGCTCTTCGCCGCTCCCTGGGCCTCACCGGGTACGTACCCACCCCGACCGCTGTGACGCTCCGTCGAACGAGGCCAGTCGACCGCAATACGCCGTTGCCCGAGTCAGTTTCAAGCCAACTTCGTGTTCCCGCAAGCGACTCCGCAGAATCCGCGGATCGCCGGGACAATCCCGAGGCCAGCCGCACCACCGGTCTCATGGACACCAGGAATCCCGGCAGGACAATGCTGGACATCCCCTCACGAGTGCGTGTACATGTGGAGACACTGCCTGCGACGCAGAATGACATGGGGGTTTGCGATGCTTTCGTGCAGTACGCACCAGTCGGAAAGCCGGACGCCATGACCGTCCCTCACCTCCCGAAAGTGGCCGGAATCGATTCCACGGTTCCGGCTCCCGCTCACACTGTCGCGTCGGCCGCCCCGCCCACGGGCCCTTCGCCCGGCACCACGGGTACCTCTTCGGCCACCTCCCACACCACCGGTCCGGGCGCTCTCCTCCAGGACCGCCTCGCCGGCTGGGTCTCCGACCTCACCACCCTCCACGAACTCACCGAACGGCTGGTCCGCACCGACTCGCTCGCCGCCGCCCTGGAGGAGCTGCTGCGCGCCGGGTCCGCCCTCGTGGGTGCCCGCCGCGGCCTGGTCGTCCTGGAGCCCCGCGACGGGCTGGGCCCCGACACCACCCTGGGCCTGGGCCTCGGCCGCGCCGACCTCGGCCACATCGAGACCGTGCCGCGCAGTTCGACGGCGTACGGGAAGATCCTGGACGGCCTGCCGGGCGGCGAGGGCGAGATCGCGCAGCCCGACCTGTTCGCCGAGGACGGACTCGACCCCCGCCACCGCGAGGTGGCCGCCCGCCTCGGTTACGCCGCCAGCTACGCCCTGCCGCTGGCCGGCGAGGCGGCCGGGCGTCTCGGCGCCGCGGTCTGGCTCTATGACGAACCCGCCGAGCCGACCGCCCGCATGCGCCACCTCGCGGGGCTCTACGTCCGCTGCGCCACCGAGCACCTCGCCCGGCTCGTCGAGATCGAACGCACGCGCGGGTGCATCGCGACCCTCTCCGAGGAACTGCTGCCCTCCCGGCTCCCCCGGGTCCCGGGCGTGCAGCTCGCCGCCCGCCGCCGCAGCGGGCCGCGCGGCGGCGGCGACTGGTTCGACGCGCTGCCGCTGCCGGACGCGGCCCTCGGCCTCGCGGTCGGCTCCGTCACCGGGGCCGGGCCCGGCGCGGTCGCGGCCATGGGCCGGCTGCGCGCCAGCATGCGGGCGTACGCCGTGATGGAGGGCGAGGATCCGGTCGCCGTCCTGTCCGACCTGGAGCTGCTGCTGCGGCTGACCGAGCCGGCCCGCTCGGCCACCGCGCTGTTCGCCTACTGCGAGCCCGCGCTGCGCCGGATCACCCTGGCCGGTGCGGGACACAGCCCCCCGCTGGTCGTCGGCGAGCGGCGCACGGAGTACGTCGAGACCTCCCTGTCGGCGCCCCTGAACATGCTGGCCTGCTGGGAGGCGCCGAGCGTCGAACTGACGGCCGAACCGGGAGAGACGGTTCTGCTGTACACCGACGGGCTGCTGCAACGCACCGGCGATCCCATGGACCGCGCCTTCGCCCGGCTGCACGCGGCGGCCGCGAGCGTGCCCCGGGGGATGCGCGCCGACGCGGCGGCGGTCGCGGACCACGTGCTGCGCACCGTCCTGCCGGACGGCCTGGACGCGACGGGCGGCGCGGAGGACGTCGTGCTGCTGGCGGCGCGCTTCGAGTAGCGGAGCTCCCCGGGCGGGGCAGCCGGGCCCCGGTGGCCGGGCCCGGCCGAGAGTCTGCCGGGGCGGCCACCGGGCGTGGCGCCCGGTACGCCCCCGGTCGTAGCCGCCGTACGCCCACGCGCCCCGGAACGGCTGGGCGGTACGACCGTACGATGGAAGCGGCCCAGTGCCGTACCTAGGAGGAATGACCGTGGCGGACGAGCTCTCGGAGATTCCGGCGACCCCGGAGACCGTGGCGGACGAGGCTGAGGCAGCCGAGTCCGAGGAGCCCATCAAGCAGCGCAAGAACAGCCTGTACCCGGGCGTGTCCGACGAACTCGCCGAGAACATGAAGTCCGGGTGGGCCGACACCGAACTGCGCGACCTCGCGCCCGTCCCGCAGGCCGCCGAGACCGCCGCACGCCGTGCCGCGCTCTCCGCGCGCTTCCCGGGCGAACGCCTGGTGATCCCCGCCGGCAACCTGAAGACGCGTTCGAACGACACGGACTACCCCTTCCGTGCCTCGGTCGAGTACGCCTACCTCACCGGCAACCAGACCGAGGACGGCGTCCTGGTCCTGGAGCCCAGGGCCGACGGCCACGAGGAGGCGCTGTACCTGCTGCCGCGCTCCGACCGCGAGAACGGCGAGTTCTGGCTCTCCGGCCAGGGCGAACTGTGGGTCGGCCGCCGCCACTCCCTCACCGAGTCCGAGAAGCTGTACGGCATCCGCGTCTTTGACGTCCGCGAGCTGACCGGGAAGCTGCGCGAGGCCCGCGGCCCGGTCCGCGTCGTACGCGGCTACGACGCCGGCGTCGAGGCCGCGCTCACCGACAAGGTCACCGCCGAGCGGGACGAGGAGCTGAAGGTCTTCCTGTCCGAGGCGCGGCTGGTCAAGGACGAGTTCGAGATCGCCGAGCTGCAGAAGGCCGTCGACTCCACCGTGCGCGGCTTCGAGGACGTGGTGAAGGTCCTCGACAAGGCGCGGGCCACCGGCGAGCGCTACATCGAGGGCACGTTCTTCCTGCGGGCCCGCGTGGAGGGCAACGACGTCGGCTACGGCACCATCGCCGCGGCCGGCCCGCACGCCTGCACCCTGCACTGGGTCCGCAACGACGGCCCGGTCCGCGCGGGCGACCTGCTGCTGCTCGACGCCGGTGTGGAGACGCACACGTACTACACCGCCGACGTCACCCGCACCCTGCCGGTCGACGGCCGCTTCAGCGACATCCAGCGGAAGATCTACGACGCGGTGTACGACGCCCAGGAGGCCGGCATCGCGGCGGTCGGGCCGGGCGCCAAGCACCGCGACTTCCACGACGCCGCCCAGCGCGTGCTCACCGAGCGGCTGGTGGAGTGGGGCCTGGTCGAGGGGCCCGTCGAGCGCGTGCTCGAACTCGGTCTGCAGCGCCGCTGGACCCTGCACGGCACCGGTCACATGCTCGGCATGGACGTCCACGACTGCGCGTCGGCGCGGGTGGAGTCGTACGTGGACGGCGTGCTGGAGCCCGGAATGGTCCTCACCGTCGAGCCGGGGCTGTACTTCCAGACCGACGACCTGACCGTGCCGGAGGAGTACCGGGGCATCGGTGTGCGGATCGAGGACGACATCCTGGTGACCGAGGACGGCAACCGGAACCTGTCGGCCGCGCTGCCGCGCCGCTCCGTCGAGGTCGAGGCGTGGATGGAGTCGCTGAAGCGCGCCTGAGCCACACCAGGTGCCCGAGGGTTCGGGGGCCCGGGGGCCCGGCGCGGCCCCCGGGTGCCCGGAGCGCGCTCGTCGGTGCGACGTCCCGGCGCCGTTCCTGGGCGCGCGGGCGGACAAGGCCGGGTGGGACGGTGTTCAGACCGCGGCCAGGGGCGCGCCTTCGCGCCACTTCAGGATCTTGTCGAAGCTCACCACAGCACCGCTGTGCCCGGGCTTGTTGCCGATCTGCACATGGTCGGCGAGCTGCTGGATGAGGCCGAGACCCCGGCCGTTCTCCGCGTCCGCGCGGGCGGCTCGCACCGGCGGGCGCGCCCGGCCCGGGGAGAACCCGGGACCCGAGTCGGCCACCTCGATGCGGCACTTCTCTCCGTCCAGGTAGGCGGTCACCCGGTACTCCCCGCAGCCGCGGCCGCGCCCCCGGTCGCCACCGTGTTCGACCGCGTTCGCGCACGCCTCGCTGAGCGCCACGGAGAGGTCGTAGGAGATGTCGGGGTCGACACCCGCGGTCTCCATCGCGCCGACCAGCAGCCGCCGGGCCAGCGGCACGCTCGCGGCCTCGCGCCGCAGATGCAGTGACCACCAGATGCTCATGCTCCAGCCTCCCGGCCGCGGCTCGACATACGGTTACGTATTGCCACGACTACCCGTGCGCAATCGCCCGATCACGCCTCCGTCGCCCGTGCGGCGGTGTGCGGCCGGGCCGATCGGTGTATGCCGGACGGCAGGACGGCACATACCGCACCTTGTGGACCTGCCGCGTGGGGCCTGTGGGCACAGTGCGATGATGAGGCCGCCATGACTGCCCCCTCTCGGCGCACGACGCGCTCCGGAGCGGACCTCCGGATCCTGCGGGCCGCGGTGTTCACCGCGGTCTGTGTCGTGCTGGCCGCCGCGGGGCACGGGCTCGCCTCCCGCGCCGCCGTCCCGCCGTGGACGCTGGGCGTCGGGTTCCTGACGATCTTCGCCGTCGCCCTGCCGCTGGCCGGGCGCGAGCGGTCGCTGCCCGGCATCGCCGCGGTCCTCGCGGTCGGACAGGCCGCGCTGCACACGCTGTTCGGACTGGGCGGACACGGCGCCGGCACCGCCATGAGCGGCATGGCCGGCATGCGGGGCATGGCGGGGATGTTGAGCGCGGAGGGCCCGGCAGGCACCGCGCCGGGCACGGTGTCCGGCACCCTGGCGCACGGCGCCTCCACCGCCGACGCCGAGCTGGTGGCACGCGCCGCCCGGCTCCTGTGCGGCGGCACCACGGCGTCGATCACCCCGGCCCAGGCCCACCGCCTCCTCACCGACGCGCGGATCGACACCGCGACGACGGCCTCGGCACACCATCCGGCCGACGCCCTCGCCACCGGCGGCTGTTCCTCTCCCTTGTTCGGCATCCTGCCGTCGCTGCCCATGCTGCTCGGCCACGTCCTCGCGGCCGTCGTCGCCGGCTGGGTGCTGCGCCGGGGCGACCTCGCGCTGCTGCGGCTGATGCGACTGTCGGCGTACGGGGTCGGCGGGGGCGCGCCCGGACGTGCCCTGCGCACCGCTCTGGCGTACGTCCGCGCGCTCCTCGCGGGGCTTCCGGGCGCGCCCGGACGGGGGCCGGTCGTCCCGTGCGACGACCTGACCGCCGCGTCACCGCCGCGCACGGCGCTGCTGCAGCACTCGGTGATCCGGCGCGGCCCGCCGGTCGCCCACTCCGTCGTCCTCGCCGCCTGACGCGACGCGCACCCACGCCTTTTCGTTCCGCTCCGCCGCTCCGCAAGGAGAGGGGGACGGGCGGACGGGGAGGGGCCTGCCGCCGTCGTGCGGTACGCGCGCGTGCCCCTCCGCGGCGCACGCCCGCCCCCCTTCGATTCCCGTTCCGGATTCCGCGTCGGCGGGGTCCGTCTCCAGTGGAGTGCTGCGCATATGAAGGTCACCAAGACCGTCCCGGTCACCACCGCCGCCCCGGTCGCCACGGCCGCCCCGGCCGCCCGCACGTCGTCGAAGCTGCCTCGGGTCGCCGCCGCCGGCGCCGCCGCCGCGCTGGTCGTCCTCGCCGTGTCGACGCCCGCGTTCGCGCACGTCACCGTGCAGCCCGAGGGACAGGCGGCCAAGGGCGGGTACGCCGTCGTCGACTTCAAGGTCCCCAACGAGCGCGACAACGCCTCGACCACGAAGCTCGAGGTCAGCCTGCCCGCCGACCACCCGCTCGCCTCGGTCATGCCGGAGCCGGTCGAGGGCTGGAACGTCAAGGTCACGACGTCCAAGCTCGCCAAGCCGATCACCTCGCACGGCCAGAAGATCAGCGAGGCCGTCTCCAAGGTCACCTGGACCGCCACCGGCAAGGGCATCGAGCCGGGCTACTTCCAGAAGTTCCCGCTCTCCGTCGGCGCCCTCCCGGACGACACCGACCAGCTCGTCTTCAAGGCGCTCCAGACGTACTCCAACAAGGAGGTCGTCCGCTGGATCGAAATCCAGAAGGAGGGCCAGGAGGAGCCGGAGAACCCGGCCCCGGCCCTCACCCTCTCCGACGCCTCCGACGACAGCCACGGCTCCGCCGCGAAGGGCGCCTCGACCGCCTCCGGCTCTTTGGACGACTCGGCCGCCAAGGACAGCGCCGCCGAGTCCGACGACAGCAGTGACACCACCGCACGCGTGCTCGGCATCGTCGGCATCGTCCTCGGCGCCGGGGGCGTCGCGTACGGGGTGCTGGCGGGCCGTCGCCGGAGCGGCGCCGGGGCCTGACCGCCACGAGCAATCCACCATCGGTGCGGCGCCGGGGGTCGTACGACCGTGCCACCCCGGCGCCGCGCCGAAGCCCTCACCCTGGGAAACACCTGATGCGCATCACAGACACAGCCCGTACCGCCCGTACGTCTCGTACGTCTCGCACGTCTCGTACCAAGTACACCGCCACCGCGGCGGCCTTCCTCGCCGCCGCCGCTCTCACCCTGACCGCCTGCGGCTCCGGTGACGACGCGAGCGATCCCGTCGCCGTCGTCTCCGAGGACTCCTCCTCGAAGGGCGCCGTCACCGTCCTCGACCAGCCCTTCGAGAAGCCGGACCTCGTCCTCACCGACACGCACGGCAAGAAGTACGACCTGCGCGCCGAGACCCAGAAGCGGCCCACGCTCGTCTACTTCGGCTACACCCACTGCCCCGACGTCTGCCCCCTGACGATGAACAACATCGCGGTGGCCAAGAAGCACCTGTCCCGGGCGGAGCAGGACAAGCTCCGCGTCGTCTTCGTGACGACCGACCCGAAGCGGGACACCCCCGCCGAACTCGGCAAGTGGCTCAAGGGCATCGACCCCGACATCGTCGGTCTGACCGGTGACTTCCCGAAGATCCAGGCCGGCGCCCGCAGCCTCGGCATCAGCATCGAGCCGACGACGAAGGACAAGAACGGGAAGATCGTGTCCACGCACGGCACACAGGTCATCGCGTTCTCGCCCAGGACCGACGCCGGCTACCTGCTCTACAGCCAGGACGCCACGGTCGACGACTACACGAAGGACCTCCCGAAGATCGTCCAGGGGCAGAAGCCGTGAACGGCAGGTTCCGCCCGTCCGGCCGCTCCCTCATGGTGGTGGCCGGGGCCTCCACCGCGGCGGCACTGGCACTGACCTCCTGCGGCGGGTCCGACGACTCGGGCGGCTCGGCCTCCGCCGCGCCCAGGCTGAAGGTCAGCGGCGCCTACATGCCCGCACCCATGTCCGGCGACATGGCGACGGGCTTCTTCACCGTCACCAACTCCGGGGGTGAGGACACCCTCACCTCGATCTCCAGCGACGCGGCGGCGGACGTCACCCTGCACGAGACCAAGGGCGGCGCGATGGTCGAGAAGGAATCCTTCCCGGTGCCCGCCCACGGGCGGCTCGCCTTCGCCAGCGGCGGGAACCATCTCATGTTCGAAAAACTCGACCGCAGGCCGAAGGAGGGCGAGAAGGTGGCGGTGGACCTCCACTTCGCCGTGTCCGGCACGGTCGAGGTGGAGATCCCGGTGAAGTCGGCGACGTACGTCCCGAAGACCGGGCACTGAGGGGAGAACAGCACCGTGACACAGACCACCGCCTCCGGCGCGGAACGGGGACCGGCCCCGGTCCGCGAACCGGGACCGGGACTGGTGCCGGGACCGGGACCCGCGCCGCGGCCGGGCTCGCGAACGTCGGCCCGGGCCGCGGCTCTGCGCGCCCTGCTTCCGCTGTTCGCGCTGCTGCTCGCCGCGGGCGGCCTGCTGCTCGGCAGTGCCTCTCCCGCGTCCGCGCACGCCGCGCTCACCGGCAGCGCCCCCGCGCAGGGGGCGGTGGTCGACAAGGCACCCAGCGAGGTCACCCTCACCTTCTCGGAGAAGATCTCCCTTCCCTCGGGGGGCTCCGGCTCGCTCCGGGTGCTGAACCCGGCCGGCAAGCAGGTCGACACCGGCAAGCCGTCCAACCTCCAAGGCACCACCTACGGCATCCCGCTGCGCAGCGGTCTGCCCGACGGCACGTACACCGTGACCTTCCAGGTGATCTCGGCGGACAGTCACCCCGTCGCCGGCGGTTTCACCTTCTCCATCGGCGCCCCCTCGGCGACCAGCGTCTCCGTCTCCGACCAGGCCGTGGGCGGCGGTGTCGTGGGCGCGCTCTACGGCTTCGCGCGGTACGTGTCGTACGCGGGCTTCGTCGTGCTGATCGGTGGCGCGACCTTCGTGCTCGCCTGCTGGCAGCGCGGGGCCGGTGAGCGCACGATGCAGCGGTTCGTGGTCTCCGGGTGGATCGCCCTCACCGGGGCGACGCTCGCACTGCTGCTGCTGCGCGGCTCCTACACCGGCTCCGGGAAGGTCGCCGACATCTTCGACCTGTCCCTGGTCGGGCAGGTGCTCCAGAGCAAGACGGGTGCGGCCCTCCTCTCCCGGCTGCTGCTGCTCGCCGCCGCCGCGCTGTTCGTCGCGGTGCTGTTCGGGGCGTACGCGCGCCAGGACGACGAGGACGGTGACACCGGCAAGGGGACCGAGGGCGCCAAGGACGCCGCGGGCACCGAAGACGGCGAAGACGCTGCCGACCGGGCCGCCGAGCGACGGGACCTCACGTTCGGGCTGGCCGTCGGCGGTGCCGTCATCGCGGCCGGACTCGCGGCGACCTGGGCGATGGCCGAGCACGCCTCGACGGGCATCCAGACCTCGATCGCCATGCCCGTCGACATCCTCCACCTGCTGGCCGTCGCCACCTGGCTCGGTGGCCTCGCGGCCCTGCTGACCGCGCTGTACCGCACCCCGTCGATCGAGGCCACGGCCGTGCAGCGGTTCTCCCGGGTCGCGTTCGGCAGCGTGGTCGTACTGGTCGCCAGCGGGCTCTACCAGTCGTGGCGGCAGGTCGGCTCCTGGTCCGCGCTCACCGGCACCGCCTACGGGCAACTTCTGCTGGCGAAGGTCGCCCTGGTGGCTGTCCTCCTCGGCATCGCCCGGTTCTCCCACCGCTGGACGGCCCATCTGGCGGACGTACCGGCCACCACGAAGAAGGAGAAAGAGAAGGAGAAGAGGAAGAAGACGGTGGCGGCCGCGACCTCGGCCTCGGCCTCGGCGTCTTCCGGCAAGGCCTCGTCGGGCAGAACCGGGTCGGGCAAGCCGTCTACCGGTTCCGATGATCCCCGGCGTGCCGCCCAGCTCGCCCGGCAGCGCGCCGCGACAGCCGCGGCACGGGCCAAGCGAGTCCGCGAGGCGGACCCGTTCCGGTCCGGGTTGCGCCGGTCCGTGCTCGCCGAGGCCGGTGTCGCCGTGGTGCTCCTCGCCGTCACCACCGTGCTGACCACCACCGAACCCGGGCGCACGGAGGAGGAGGCCCAGGCCGCGAAGGCGGCTGCTTCCTCGTCGTCCTCATCGTCGTCGTCCTCGTCGTCCGACGCGCAGACCTCGGAGTCCCTCTCGCTGGAGCTGCCCTTCGACACCGGCGGCGAGGACGGCAAGGGCACCGCCCGGGTGACCCTCGATCCCGCCCGCGTCGGCGGCAACGTCATGCACGTGTATGTGACCCGGCCCAACGGCAGGACGTTCGACGTTCCCGAGGTCAAGGTCTCCTTCACCCTGGCCGCGAAGGACATCGGCCCGCTGCCGGTGAACCCGGACCGCGTCGCCACCGGGCACTGGTCGGCGAGCAGCGTACAGATTCCCCTGGCGGGCAACTGGAAGGTCGCCGTGACCGTGCGGACCTCCGACATCGACCAGGTGACCGTAGACAAGAACGCGCAGATCGGCTGACCGCCACCATGACCGACCAGCAGACCACCCCCGACACGACCCCTGCCACCTCTCCCCCTCCCGGGCCCGCCCTCTCCCGTCGACGGCTGCTCACCACCGCCGGGGCGACCGGGCTGGTGCTCGGCGGGGCGGGGGCGGCCGCCGGATACGCCGCGGCCCCCGCCGACGCCACCCCGCTGACCTCGCTCGGCGCCGACCGCGCGATGTTTCACGTGAAACACCAGCCGGGGATCACCACCCCGCTCCAGGCCCGCGGCCATCTCGCCGCCTTCGACCTCGCGGCGGGCACCGGGCGCAAGGAGGCCGCCGCGCTGCTGCGCCGCTGGTCGGACACGGCCCAGCGGCTCATGGCCGGCGAGCCGTCCGCGCACGACGACACCGACGTCGCCCGGGACGCAGGCCCCTCCTTCCTGACCGTCACCTTCGGCTTCGGGCACAGCTTCTTCGCCCGTACGGGGCTGGAGAAGCAGCGCCCGGCCGCACTGGACCCGCTGCCCGACTTCTCCTCCGACCACCTCGACAAGCGGCGCAGCGACGGCGATCTGTGGGTGCAGATCGGCGCCAATGACGCCCTCGTCGCCTTCCACGCCCTCCGTGCGCTGCAGAAGGAGGCGGGGTCCGCCGCCCGCCTGCGCTGGCAGATGAACGGCTTCAACCGCACGCCCGGCGCCACCTCCAGTCCCCGTACGGCACGCAATCTCATGGGGCAGATCGACGGCACGCGTAATCCGAAGCCGTCGGACGGGGACTTCGACGAGCGGATCTTCGTGCCCGCCTCGGGTGAGCCCGCCTGGATGGCGAACGGCTCGTACGCGGTCGTACGCCGGATCCGCATGCTGCTCGACGACTGGGAGAAGCTCTCCACCCACACCCAGGAGCAGGTCATCGGCCGCCGCAAGGCCGACGGGGCGCCGCTGACCGGTGGCGGCGAGACCACCGCGATGGACCTGGAGAGGACGGGCTCCGACGGCACCCTCGTCGTCCCCCTCAACGCGCACGCCCGGATCACGAGGCCCGACCAGAACGGCGGTGCGGCCATGCTGCGCCGCCCGTTCTCCTTCCACGACGGCTTCGACGACGACGGGGTGCCCGACGCCGGACTGCTGTTCATCGCCTGGCAGGCCGATCCGCTGCGCGGTTTCGTCCCCGTGCAGCGCAAGCTCGACCGGGGAGACGCGCTGTCGCGGTACATCCGCCACGAGGCCAGTGGCCTGTTCGCCGTTCCGGGGGGAGCGTCGAAGGGGGAGTACGTCGGCCAGCGATTGCTGGAGGCGTAGTCCCCTGTCCCAGGGCGGCACATGAGCGGTCACGGGCGGACTAGGGTGAGCCCATGTCAGCCAGCTATGCCTATCTCGGTCCCGAGGGCACCTTCACCGAGGTCGCCCTCCGTACGCTGCCGGAGTCGGCGACCCGGTCACTGGTCCCGATGGTCTCGGTCCCGGCCGCGCTCGACGCCGTCCGCAGCGGCGAGGTGGAAGCGGCCTTCGTGCCGATCGAGAACTCCGTGGAGGGCGGGATCACCACCACCCTCGACGAGCTGGTCGCGGGCGAGCCGTTGATGATCTACCGCGAGGTGCTGCTGTCGATCACCTTCGCCCTGCTGGTCCGGCCCGGGACGGCGCTGTCCGACATCAAGACGATCACCGCACACCCTGCCGCGCAGCCGCAGGTGCGCAACTGGCTGAAGAAGCACCTCCCGGACGTCGTCTGGGAGTCCTCGGCGTCGAACGCGGACGGCGCGCGCCTGGTCCAGGAGGGGCGGTACGACGCGGCGTTCGCGGGCGAGTTCGCCGCGGCCCGCTACGGACTGGAGGCGCTGGAGACCAACATCCACGACGCGGAGAACGCGCAGACCCGGTTCGTCCTGGTGGGCCGCCCGGCCCGGCCGGCGGCGCCGACCGGCGCGGACAAGACGTCGGTGGTGGTCTGGCAGCGCGACGATCATCCCGGCACGCTGCGGGACCTGCTGGGGGAGTTCGCCGTCCGGGGCGTGAACCTGATGCTGCTGCAGTCCCGTCCCACCGGGGAGGGCATCGGCAACTACTGCTTCGCCATCGACGCGGAGGGGCACATCTCCGACCGGCGGGTGGCCGAGACGCTGATGGGGCTGCGGCGGTCGTGTCTGAAGGTCCGGTACCTGGGGTCGTACCCGAGGGCCGAGGTGCGGGCGGAGGACGTCCGCCCGTTGCCGCCGGGGACGTCGGACGAGGAGTTCGTGTCGGCCGCGGACTGGGTGGCGCGCTGCCAGGACGGCCGGTTCTGACCCGCGGGAACCGACGGGACCGACGACAGCGGCGCGGGACCGACGACAGCGGCGCGACGACAGGACCGGCGGAACCCACAGCGCGGCGGCAGCGATGGAGCCGCTGTGCCGCTCGCGCTCCGGTGCTACCTGCGGATTTTTCGCATCCACAAAAGTTATCCACAGGTCACCGCTTCAGCCTGGGGACAAGTCGACAGCGGCCCGATCGCGAGTCGACAAATCACTGTAGACATCTTCGACCCGTCCATTCGGCCGTCGCGTCCCGTTCGTCCACTCGTTTCTCACGATCAATACTTCAGAGCGACCCAGGACGACCAAGTGTGACCCTTTTCCACTCGAAAGGGTGACTGATGCGGGTTTCATCCCGGGATACTTCCTCCCGCCACCCTCCCGCGGAATGATCACGTTCTATATCCACAGACCTTCCACACAGCCTGTGGATAACTCCGTCCGGCATGTGGATACCTGTGGACAACCACATCCCAAATCCCCGTCTCCACAAGGGAGTCGAGTCAACGCTCCGCCCGCCGACTGCTTCTTTCCAGGGAATCGGAGTCGTGAGGCGGAACCCGGCACCGGTAGCCTTGCAGGGTGATTGACCTTCGCCAGCTCCGTGAGGACCCCGACCGTGTCCGCGCCTCGCAGCGCGCCCGTGGTGAGGACGTCGGCCTTGTCGACGCCCTTCTCTCCGCCGACGAACGGCGCAGGTCGTCCGGCGTCCGATTCGACGAGCTCCGGTCCGAGCAGAAGTCGCTCGGCAAGCTGATCCCCAAGGCCTCCGCCGACGAGAAGGCCGAGCTGCTCAAGCAGGCCGAGCAGCTGAAGGCCGACGTCAGGGCGGCCGACGCCGCCCAGCACGAGGCCGACGAGGAGACCCGCCGCCTGCTGCTCCAGCTCGGCAACCTGGTCCACCCCGACGTCCCGGTGGGCGGCGAGGAGGACTTCGTCGTCCTGGAGACGCACGGCACCGTCCGCGACTTCGGCGCCGAGGGCTTCGAGCCCAAGGACCACCTGGAGCTCGGCCAGGCGCTCGGCGCGATCGACGTGGAGCGCGCCGCCAAGGTCTCCGGCTCGCGCTTCTACTACCTGACCGGCATCGGCGCCCTGCTGGAGCTCGCCCTGGTCAACGCCGCGATCGCGCAGGCCACCGAGGCCGGCTTCACCCCCATGCTGACGCCCGCGCTGGTCCGCCCGCAGGCCATGGAGGGCACCGGCTTCCTCGGCCAGGCCGCCGAGAACGTGTACCACCTGGAGAAGGACGACTTCTACCTGGTCGGCACCTCCGAGGTACCCCTCGCGGCGTACCACATGGACGAGATCATCGACGCCGAGAAGCTGCCGCTGCGCTACGCCGGCTTCTCCCCGTGCTTCCGCCGCGAGGCCGGCACCTACGGCAAGGACACCCGCGGCATCTTCCGCGTCCACCAGTTCGACAAGGTGGAGATGTTCACCTTCGTCGACCCCGCCGAGGCCGAGAACGAGCACCGGCGGCTGCTGGACTGGGAGAAGCAGTGGCTGACCTCCCTGGAACTGCCCTTCCAGGTGATCGACGTGGCCACCGGCGACCTGGGCTCCTCCGCCTCCCGCAAGTTCGACTGCGAGGCGTGGATCCCGACCCAGGGCAAGTACCGCGAGCTGACCTCCGCCTCCAACTGCGACGGCTTCCAGGCGCGTCGTCTGTCGGTGCGCATGCGGGACGGCAAGAAGGTGCAGCCGCTGGCGACGCTGAACGGCACGCTGTGCGCCGTGCCGCGCACCATCGTGGCCCTGCTGGAGAACCACCAGCTCGCCGACGGCTCGGTGCGCGTGCCCGAGGTGCTGCGGCCCTACCTGGGCGGGCGTGAGGTGCTGGAGCCGGTGGCCGAGTGACGGCGCCCGGCTCCACTCCCGGGCCGCGGTTCCCGTACCGGCTGATCGCGACCGACCTCGACGGCACGCTGCTGCGCTCCGACGACACCGTCTCGGAGCGCACCCGGGACGCGCTCGCCGCCGCGACGTCGGCGGGCGCCGCGCATCTGGTCGTCACCGGCCGGGCCGTCCCGTGGACCCGGCACATACTCGACGAGCTCGGCTACGACGGCCTCGCCGTCTGCGGCCAGGGCGCCCAGGTGTACGACGCCGGGGCGCACCGGCTGCTGACCTCGGTGACCCTCGACCGCCAACTGGCCGGGGTGGCGCTCGCCAAGATCGAGGCCGAGGTCGGCCCGCTGTACCTCGCGGCGAGCCGGGACGGTCTCGACGGCGAGGTCCTGACCGGACCCGGCTACGCGCTGAAGGGCCGGCTGCCCGCAGTGCCGTTCACCGACGCCGGTGATCTGTGGGCGGCCCCGCTGAACAAGATCTACATCCAGCATCCGACGCTGTCCGACGACGAGCTCGCCGAAGCCGCCACGCGCGCCGCCAGCGGCTTCGTCACCGTCACCATGGCGGGCGCGGGCATCGTCGAACTGCTGCCGCTCGGTCTCTCCAAGGCCACGGGGCTCTCGCTCGCGGCCCGCAGGCTCGGCGTGAAGCCGGCGGAGACGATCGCCTTCGGCGACATGCCGAACGACCTCCCCATGTTCGCCTGGTCGGCCCGTGGCGTGGCCATGGCCAACGGCCATGCCGAACTGAGGGCCGTCGCCGACGAGGTGACCGCGTCCAACGACGAGGACGGCATCGCGGTCGTCCTGGAACGCCTGCTGGCCCAGCCGTGACGAACGGCCGCGCACCCTGCCCCCGCGGGCGGGGGCAGGGGCTGTCGCTCCGGCTGCGACGGTGACGGTGACGGTGGTGAAGGGTCCTGAACCGGGTCCGCCCGCCCGGCCGCCTGAGCGGCGCGGGCGGGCGGGACAGGTCCTCCGGGTGGGCGGCCCGCGCGGGGATGCCCGCGCGCTCGAAGCGGCCGCCCCGGGCGGTCCTGCGCGGGGACTCGACGGAGTAGCTCCGGAGCCTCCCGCACACCGCCCTGACGGAAACGCGGCGTCCCCTGACAGGTCGTCACCGCGCTCCGCTCCCGGACCGGGGCGCCGGTCTCACCGGCGTCGTACCTCACCCTGCCGGGCTCCGGTGCCGTGCGCCACCGAATAAATCCCGACAAGCCCGCCCACGAGATCCCGGCAGGCCCGTCCGATCGACGCCGTCAGCGCCGCGGCCACCTGCGCCGGCGCCGGCTGAAGAACCATCCGGCCGGTGGCTCGTCCGAGCGCCAGGGCTGGGGCTGGGCGTCGGGCGCCTGTGCGCGCCACTTGGCGGCCAGCATCCGTGCGCGTGCGGACGGCTCCTTGGCGTCGGCGGACTGTATGAACTCCTCGTCGAGGACCAGGTCGTTCCAGGGGTCCTCGGGCTCTCCCGCCCCTTGGCCCCGCGGTGCGTGCGCTGTCATCGCCGTCCCTTCTCCCGCGTGACTCTCCCGCCGCCATGGTGCCCGCGGCGGGGTGAAGCCCCCGTCAAGAAGCACGCCGCTCCCGGCGGGAGCCGTCACTCCTCTCCGGCCAGCGTCAGGGAGCGCAGCTTCTGCCCCGCGTACCAGGTGGTCGCGACGGTCACCACGATCAGCAGCACCGTCCCGGTGGCGAGGCTCACGTCCGAGGTGACCAGGTCGCTGCCGGTGACCTTCTTCGCCACGGCCAGTGCCCACTGCTGCACGCTCAGGGTGCGCGCGCCGGACACCAGGGACCCGAACAGGGCCTCCCAGACGAGCGCGTAGACCAGTCCGAAGATCACCGCGTGCCGGCTGACCGTGCCGAGCAGCAGGAACATCGCGGCGTACGCGATGGAGGCGACGAGCGCGGCCACGGTGTAGGCGACGGCGACCTGCTGGCCGTTGCCGTTGAGGATGAGGCCCGCGATCAGCGTCGGCAGCGCGGAGAACGCCATGGTGACGGCGATCGACACGAACAGCTTGGTGAGGATGATCGTCGGCCGCTTGACGGGCTTGGCCAGCAGGTACACCACCGAGCCGTCGTCGATCTCGGGGCCGATCGCGCCGGTGCCCGCGATGACGCCGATGATCGGCACCATGGTGGCGAGCGCGAACCCGCCGAGCAGGTCGGAGGCGGTCTGGTCGTCGGCACCGGCCAGTGCGCGCACCAGGACCGAGATGACGATCAGGAGCGCGGGCAGGGCGCCCAGGATGAGGGCCCGACGGCGGCCGAGCAGGGCTCGGTAGGTGAGTCGGGCGACTGTGGGGTCGTACATCTTTTCGGCCTCCTACGCCGCGACCAGATAAGAGAACACGGATTCGAGGGATTCGTCGGACGGCGAGACCGTGAGCAGCCGGATGCCGTGGTCCTTGGCGACCCTCGGCAGCAGGGTGGTGAAGCGGCCGAAGTCGACGGCCTGGACGCGCAGCGCGCCCTCGGCGTGGTCGACCTCGATGCCGGACGTCGACGGGTCGGCGATCAGCGCGGCGGCGAGTGCCCGGTCGTCGCTGGAGCGCACCAGGTAGCGGTGCGGCCGGTCGGTCATCAGCCGGCGGATCCTGCGGAAGTCGCCGCTGGCGGCGTGCCGTCCGGCGACGATGACCTCGATGTGCCAGGCGAGCTGCTCGACCTCCTCCAGGATGTGGGAGGAGAACAGCACCGTGCGGCCCTCGTCGCCCATGCGGCGCAGCAGTTCCATGAGCTGCATGCGCTGGCGCGGGTCCATGCCGTTGAACGGCTCGTCGAGCAGCAGCAGCGAGGGTTCGTGGACCAGCGCGGAGGCCATCTTCACGCGCTGGCGCATGCCCTTGGAGTACGTGGAGATCTTCCGGTCCTGGGCGTACTCCATCTCGACGGTGGCCAGCGCCCGCTGGGCCTCCTTGCCGCCCAGTCCGTGCAGTTCGGCGTTGGCGACGACGAACTCGCGGCCGGTGAGGAAGTCGTACATCCCCTCCCGCTCGGGGACGATGCCGATGTGCCGGTAGATCCGCTCGTTGCGCCACACCGGTTCGCCGTCGAGGGTGACCGAGCCGGTGGAGGGGGCGAGGAAGCCGCCCATCATCCCGATGAGGGTGGACTTCCCGGCTCCGTTGGGACCGAGCAGGCCGGTGACGCCGGGGCCGATCGTCATGGTGACGTCGTTGACGGCCACCACGTTGCCGAACCAGCGCGAGACGTGGTCGATGTTCAGCGTGGTCACAGTGCGGCCTTTCGGTAACGGCGGATCAGCAGGCCGTAGCTCCCGGCGATGAGACCCAGGGTGACGAGGAGGAAGGCGATCCCCTGTGCGGCCGAGGGTCCCTGCTCCCCGGGGAAGGAACTGCTCGCCCCGAGGAAGGCGGTCTGCACCCCGTCGATGAGTGTGATGGGCGAGAACAGTCCGAACCAGAGGCCGGCCGAGCCGCTGTCCTGCGTCTCGGCGATGGCCTGCAGCGTCGAGACGGCGCCGTAGCTGATGACGAGGACGGCGATGACGGCGGCGATGCCGAAGCCGCGGCGCGGGGTCACGGCGGCGATCACCAGGCCGATGCCGGCGAAGAGCAGGGAGAGCAGTGCCACGGAGACCAGTCCCTGGGCGAAACCCTTGGTCTGGTCGGTGAAGTCCAGCTTGGCCAGCAGCGCGCCCACGTAGAGCACGAGCAGGGGCACCGCCGTCAGCATGAACAGCGCCGAGGCCATCGCGGCGTACTTGGCGCGCACGTAGTCGGACGTCTCCAGGGGCCGCGAGAAGTACAGCGGCACCGTCTTGAAGCGCAGGTCGCGCGAGACGGACTGGGGGGCCTGCGCGGCGACGAACAGGCTGATGACGGCCTGCATGATGATCGCGTAGCGGGTGTAGTCGACGGGCAGGTCCTTCATCTTGGTGGCGACCGCGACCGCCACCATGATCAGTGCGGGGACGCACATCACGACGAAGAGCAGCATCGGCAGCACCTTGGACTTCGCCGACCGGCCGAGGCCGTAGGCGCCGCGCAGGGACTGGGAGTACAGGGCGCGCCGGATGTAGGCGCGGCCCAGGCGCGGCCCGTCGTAGCCGCGGTAGCCGATGTTGTGGATCCGGCTCTCGTCGCCGGGCGGGGCGAGGGGGTGCTCAACCGCCATGACCGACCGCCTCCTTCCCCTGTTCGTCGGACGGCTGTTCGGTGCCGGCCGGGTGTTCGTCGTCCTTGAAGACCTCAGCGATCTGGTGCCGCCGCTGTTCCATGCGGACCAGGCCGAGGCCGAGGTCGGCGACGGCGTCGCGCACCAGGTCGTAGGTCTCCTCGCCGGCCGCGGTCAGCAGCAGCACGCGTCCGGCTCCGGGCAGTGCGCCGCCGTCGTGCACCTTCACCCCGCGCGCGTCGAGCGTCTCCCGCAGGGCGCGGGTGCCGTCCGGGTGGGTGTCGCTGTCGGTCACCTCGACGGCCAGGGTGGTGGTGGTGCGCGTGAAGTCGGTGGTGGAGCTGGAGCGCAGCAGGGTGCCGCCGTCGACGACGACCACGTGGTCGCAGGTGCGTTCGAGTTCGCCGAGCAGGTGCGAGGTGACCAGGACGGAGATGCCGAAGTCCGTGTACACGCGGCGGATCAGGCCGAGCATCTCGTCCCGGCCGACCGGGTCGAGGCCGTTGGTCGGCTCGTCCAGGAAGACCAGCTTGGGGTCGTGGACGAGGGCCTGCGCGAGCTTCACCCGCTGCTTCATGCCGGTCGAGTAGCCGCCTATGGGGCGGTAGCGCTCCTCGTACAGGCCGACGTGGCGCAGGGTGTCCGCGGTGCGTTCCCTCGCGGCGGTCGGCGGCAGCCCCGACATGCGCGCCATGTGCACGACGAGCTCGGTGGCCGAGACGTCGGGCGGCAGGCAGTCGTGCTCGGGCATGTACCCGACCTGCTCACGGATGGCGGCGCCCCGGGTGGCGACATCGAGCCCCAGTACCTCGGCGCGACCCTCCGTCGCGGGGGAGAGACCCAGCAGGATCTTGATCAGAGTGGACTTGCCGGCACCGTTGGCGCCGACCAGTCCCGTCACACCGGGTCCGATGTCCACGGAGAGCCGGTCGAGTGCGGTCACCCGGGGGTACCGCTTGCTCAGGCTTTCGGTCGCGATCACAGTCACGTCTCCGACCGTAGTGACGTGAGCCACGGCGGTCGTCAACCTTCAGAGCTGTCTGTGCGTCCGCCTTGAGTATTACGGGACCCTAGGGTGACCCCACCCAGGGTCCCGGACTCCACCCTCCCGGGTCTGACCCGATCCCGTTCGACCTCGTGTTTCCACAGGTAACCAGGGGTCGTTGACGTGGCCGCCGGGCGGGGGTTGCATTGATCACCGCCGGTGCGCGCGGTTCGGCACGGTACGGCTCGGTTCGGTTCGGTTCGGTTCGGGATGCAATCCGGTACGGCTCGGTTCGGGATGCAATCCGGTACGGCTCGGTTCGGCTCGGTGTGATGCGGTACGGCTCCGCTCGGTGCGATGCGGTACGGCTCGGACGAGGAGGCACACATGGCGGTGGCGGGTGCGCGGGAGCGCCGGGTGCGCGGTGGCGAGGTGGACCTGTGCGTCGCCGAGCTGGGGGATCCGGACCGGCCGACGGTGGTCCTGGTGCACGGCTACCCGGACAGCAAGGAGGTGTGGTCCGAGGTGGCCACCCGCCTCGCCGACCACCACCGCTTCCACGTGGTGCTGTACGACGTCCGCGGCCACGGCGGCTCCACCGCCCCGCGCCCGCTGCGCGGCGGCTTCACCCTGGAGAAGCTGACGGACGACTTCCTCGCGGTCGCCGACGCGGTCAGCCCCGGCCGGCCGGTCCACCTGGTGGGGCACGACTGGGGTTCCGTGCAGGGCTGGGAGTTCGTGACCGTCCGGCGCGCCGCGGGCCGGATCGCCTCCTTCACCTCGATCTCCGGCCCCTCCCTCGACCACTTCGGGCACTGGATCGAGCGGCGCCTGCGGCGTCCCACCCCGCGCCGGACCGGCCAGCTCCTCGGCCAGGGCCTCAAGTCCTGGTACGTCTGTCTGCTGCACACCCCCGTGCTGCCCGAACTCGCCTGGCGCGGGCCCCTCGGCCGCCACTGGCCCGGCATCCTGCGACGCACCGAGAAGATCCCCACCGGCGACTACCCGACCGCCTCGCTCCCCCGGGACGCCGCCCATGGTGCCTGGCTCTACCGGGACAACGTCCGCCCCCGGCTGCGCCATCCGCGCCCCGACGCATACGCGCACGCACCCGTGCAGCTCGTGACGCCCCTGGAGGACGCCTTCCTCTCCGAGCGGCTCTACGACGACCTGGAGCAGTGGGCGCCGCGGCTGGTCCGCCGCACCGTCCGGGCCACGCACTGGGTGCCCCGCACCCGCCCCGGCCAGGTGGCCGCCTGGATCGCCGAGTTCGCCACCGCGACCGGGGCGGGCGGCCGACCGGCCCCGGTGGGCCGCGGCCCGTACGCCCCCCGCTTCGCCGGGCGGCTGGTGCTGATCACCGGGGCCGCCGCGGGGATCGGCCGCGCCACCGCGCTGGCGTTCGCCGAGGCCGGCGCCCGCGTGATCGCCGTCGACCGGAACGGGGAGGGCGCGGCCCGCACCGCCGAGCTGGCCCGCCGCGCCGGGGCGCCCGAGGCGCGGGCCGAGGTGGTGGACGTCGGTGACGAGCGGGCGATGGAGCGGCTCGCCGAACGCGTCGCCGCCAGCGACGGCGTGGTCGACGTACTGGTCAACAACGCCGGCATCGGCTTCGCCGGCTCCTTCCTCGACACCACGGCGGAGGACTGGAGGAACGTGCTGGACGTCAATCTGTGGGGCGTCCTGCACGGCTGCCGGCTCTTCGGACGGCAGATGGCCGAGCGCGCCGAGGGCGGCCACGTCGTCAACGTGGCGTCGGCCGCCGCCTACCTGCCCTCGCGGGCGCTGTCCGCCTACGGCACGTCCAAGGCCGCGGTGCTGATGCTCAGCGAGTGCCTGCGGGCCGAGCTGTCCGGCCGGGGGATCGGCGTGTCCGCCGTGTGCCCCGGGTTCGTGCACACGGACATCACCGCCACCGCGCGCTTCGCCGGGGTCGACGCCCGCGAGGAGCGCCGGCGCCGGGAGCGGGCCGGGCGGCTGTACGGGCTGCGGGGATATCCGCCGGAGAAGGTCGCCGCCGCGGTGCTGCGCGCGGTGGCGGAGGACCGGGCCGTCGTCCCGGTCACCCCGGAGGCGCGCGTCGGACGGCTCCTGTCCCGGATCGCTCCCGGGGTGGTGCGGGCGCTGGCCCGGGTGGAGCCGCGGCTGTGACATCCCTGCCGATGTCGACCACGGTCCCCTAGGTGAGCTCGGTGGGCGCGGTGGGCGCGGTAGGCGCGGTGAGCTCACCGGGATCGGCGGGATGTGCGGGATCGGCGGGCGAACTGCCCGCATGAAGCGAGGAGTTGTCCACAGGATCGCGCGATTCGCTGTGGATAACCGTCCTTCGTTGTGGATCAAACCTCCGCCGCAAAACAAAGTGCGTGATCCACGTCTCACGCGGCACGCTGGGGGGATGAACACACAGGAGGCCGCGGACACCGCCGCGCGCACGGTCAAGGTGTCGAAGTATCTGTCCAGGCATCTGCGGCACCAGCCGGAACGGATCGGGCTGACGCTCGACGAGGGCGGCTGGGTGGAGATCGCGGCGCTGCTCTCGGCATGCGTCTCACACGGGTTCCGGATCACCCGCGAGGAGCTGGACCACGTCGTGACGACCAACGACAAGCAACGCTTCGCCGTAGAGGGCACCCGGATACGGGCCAGCCAGGGCCACAGCGTCCCGGTCGACCTCGGGCTGCCGCCCGCCGAGCCGCCGGCATATCTGTACCACGGCACCGTCGCCCGCCACCTGGACGCCATCCGCGCCGAGGGGCTGCGGCCCATGAACCGGCACGACGTGCACCTCTCGCCCGACCGCGACACCGCCACCCGGGTCGGGGCGCGCCGCGGCCGGCCCGTCGTCCTCACCGTGGACTCCGGTGCCATGCACCGCGACGGCCACGTCTTCCGCGTCAGCGCCAACGGGGTCTGGCTGACCCCGTCCGTGCCCGCCGCGCTATCTGCGCCTGCCGGGGGCCCGGGGTGGGTGATCCGCCGGACCGGAACTCGTCGCCGGGCCGTCCCGGTTCAGCGGGATCGGGCTGTCCGGTTCAACGGAGCTGGGCGGGCGCCTCGGTGACGATCTTCTCGAAGACGGCCTGGTCCGCGGCGAAGTCGGAGTCGGCGATGGGCCAGTGGAGCACGATCTCGGTGATGCCCGCCTCCAGGTGGCGGGCGGCGAAGTCCACGAAGGCGTCCACGCTCTCCAGCGGCCGGCCGCGGTCCGGCGTGAACCCGGTGAGCAGCACCTTGTCGAGCCCCGCCACGTCCCGGCCGACCTCCGCGCAGGCCCTGCCGAGCCTGCCGATCTGGCCCCGGATCGCCTCCAACGACTGCTCCGGCGTGCCCTCCTCGAACAGCTTCGGGTCACCTGTGGTCACCCACCCCTGCCCGTACCGCGCGGCCAGCGCCAGGCCGCGCGGCCCCGTCGCCGCCACCGCGAACGGCAGCCGGGGCCGCTGGACGCAGCCGGGGAGGTTGCGGGCCTCGACCGCGGAGTAGTGGGTGCCGCGGTGGGTGACGGCACCCTCGGTGAGCAGCCGGTCGAGCAGCGGGACGAACTCCCCGAACCGGTCCGCCCGCTCCCTGGGCGTCCACGCCTCCTGCCCCAGCGCGGTCGCGTCGAAGCCGTTGCCGCCGGCCCCGATCCCGAGCGTGACGCGGCCGCCCGAGATGTCGTCCAGCGAGATGAGTTCCTTGGCGAGCGTGACCGGGTGCCGGAAGTTGGGCGAGGTCACCAGAGTGCCCAGCCGGAGGCGCGAGGTGGCCGTCGCGGCGGCGGTGAGCGTGGGCAGGGCACCGAACCAGGGGCCGTCCCGGAAGGTGCGCCAGGACAGGTGGTCGTAG
This sequence comes from Streptomyces sp. B3I8, assembly GCF_030816915.1. Classification (NCBI taxonomy): domain Bacteria; kingdom Bacillati; phylum Actinomycetota; class Actinomycetes; order Kitasatosporales; family Streptomycetaceae; genus Streptomyces; species Streptomyces sp. B3I8. Next base: position 3,475,907 of record NZ_JAUSYN010000002.1, read on the forward strand.
GTGTAGGCGGCATGGAGACCGAGCTCCTCAGCCCGCCGCCACTTGGTACCGCCCCCTTCCTGCCAACGGTCGACGGGGAGGATCACCGTGCTCAGACGTACGCTCATGACGACGAGCCTACGTCCGCGCCCATGCCGCCCCAGGCGCAGGCGCGGGCACGGGCGGCCGTGCCGTGGGGGCCCGCGCACGGCAGGGCGGCGTACCCGTTCAGGCGGCCTGGTGCGCATACTCATCCGTGCGGCCCGCCGCACGGTGGTGCGCACCCGTGCGCGAGAATCGGTTCGTGACCTCAGCGACCCGGCGGCCAGAGCGCCCCTCCTCCCTCGTCCCGCCCAGGCTGATCGCCACCGATCTCGACGGCACCCTGTTGCGCGACGACAAGTCCGTCTCACCGCGCACGGTCGCCGCGCTGGCCGCCGCCGAGCAGGCCGGCATCGAGGTCTTCTTCGTCACCGGACGCCCGGCCCGCTGGATGGATGTCGTCAGCGACCACGTCCACGGCCACGGCCTGGCGATCTGCGGCAACGGCGCCGCCGTGGTCGACCTGCACGGCGGCCCCGGCGCCCACCGCTTCGTCAAGGTCCGCGAGCTGGCCAGGCAGAACGCCCTGGACGCCGTGGCGCTGGTGCGCGAGGCGGCGCCCGGCACGGTGTACGCCGTGGAACAGACGTACGGCTTCCACCAGGAGCCCGACTACCCGAAGCTGCACATGGAGCGGCCCGACACGCTGGCGCCCGCCGAGGAACTCCTCGCCGAGGGCGCGGTCGCCGCCGCCGAGCCCGTGCTGAAGATCCTGGCCCACCACCCGGACATGGACCCCGACGCGTTCCTCACCCTGGCCCGCCTCGCCGTCGGGGACCGCGCCACCGTGACCCGGTCCAGCCCCAGCGCCCTGCTGGAGATCAGCGGTCCCGGTGTCTCCAAGGCCAGCACGCTCGCGCTGTGCTGCGCCGAGCGCGGCATCTCCCACGAGGAGGTGATCGCCTTCGGCGACATGCCGAACGACGTCGAGATGCTGACCTGGGCGGGCCGCTCGTACGCGATGGGCAACGCCCACCCGGACGTCCTGGCCGCGGCGTCCGGCCGGACGGTCGGCAACAACGAGGACGGCGTGGCGGTCGTGATCGAGCGCCTCCTGGCCGAACAGCCCTGAGCGAAGGCCCCACGGCCGCGCGGCACCGGCTGTTCGGTGCCGCGCGGCGGAGGGCCGGCGCTCGCTGGATTCACGCCCACCACGCCGTGCCCACCACGCCGTGCCCACCACGCCGTGCCCACCACGCCGTGCCCACCACGTCACGCTCGCTGCGCCACGCTGCCACACCCGCTACGCCGCCGCGACCGCCGTCGCACCGGACAGATCGCTCTCCGCCTCCCGCGCCAGCATCTCCCGCAGGGGACCGTCCGTCGCCGCCAGTGCGGCGTACGAGCCGCGCTGCACGGTCCGGCCCTCGGCCAGCACGATGACCTCGTCGACCGCGTCGAGACCGGCCAACCGGTGGGTGATGAGCAGCGTCGTACGGCCCTCGGTCGCGGCCAGCAGGTCGGCCGTGAGCGCGTCGGCGGTCGGCAGGTCGAGGTGTTCCGCGGGCTCGTCGAGGACCAGGACGGGGAAGTCGGCCAGCAGGGCCCGCGCCAGTGCCAGCCGCTGACGCTGGCCGCCGGAGAGCCGGGCGCCGTGCTCCCCGACGAAGGTGTCCAGCCCTTCTGGCAGCCCGTCCACCCAGTCCAGGAGCCGCGCCCCGGAGAGTGCCCCGCGCAGCTCCTCCTCGGTGGCGTCCCGGCGCGCCAGCAGCAGGTTCTCGCGCACGGAGCTGTCGAAGAGGTGCGCGTCCTGCGCGCACAGTCCCACCAGCCGCCGTACGTCGTCGCCGTCGAACGCGGCGGCGTCCGTGCCGCCCAGCGTGTAGGTGCCGTTCTCCGTGTCCAGGAAACGCAGCAGGACCTGGGCGAGGGTGCTCTTGCCGGCACCGGAGGCACCGACCACGGCGATGCGCCGGCCCGGCGTCAGCGTGAGGTCGAGCCCGGTGAGCGCCGGCTGCCGCTGCCCGGGGTGGCGGGCGGTGAGCCCCCGCACGGCGAGCGGGAACGGCGAGGCGGGCGCCGGCCGGGGGTGTTCCGGCTCGCGCACGGGCTCGGGGGCGTCGAGGATCTCGTACACCCGCGCGGCACCTCGCCGCACCCGCTGCCGGTGCCGTACGGCGAGCGGCAGTCCGAGCACCGCCTCGAACGCGGCGAGCGGGGTGAGGACGACCACCGCCATGGCGACGCCGTGCAGTCGTCCGGCGGCGACCGCCTGGGCGCCGGCGACCGCGGTGGCCACCACGGTCAGGCCGGTGATCAGCGCGGTCAGCCCGTCGCCGAGGGCGGCCGCGGCGGCCGAGCGGGAGGCGATCCGGGTGAGAACACCGTCGGCCCGTCGGGCCCCGGCGATACGGGCGGGCAGTGCCCCGGCGACCGTGAGTTCGGGCGTGCCGGTGAGCAGGTCGGTGACACGCGTGGCCAGTTCGCCGCGTGCGGGCGCCAGCCGGCGCTCCGCCCGGCGGGCGACGGCACCGGTGAGCAGCGGCACACCGGCTCCGGCCGCGAGCAGCCCGACGGCGAGGGCGGCCCCCGCCTCCGGCAGCAGCCACGCGGTGAACCCGACCGCGCCGACCGACACCACGCACGCGGCACCCACCGGCAGCAACCACCGCAGCCAGTAGTCCTGCAGCACGTCCACGTCCGCGACCAGCCGGCTCAGCAGGTCGCCGCGCCGGGTGGTGCGCAGCCCGGCGGGGGCCAGCCGCTCCAGCCGGCGGTAGACGGCGACCCGGGTGGCGGCCAGCATGCGCAGCACCGCGTCGTGCGAGACGAGCCGCTCGGTGTACCGGAAGACGGCCCGGCCGATGCCGAAGGCCCGGGTGGCCGTGACCGCGACCATCAGATACAGCACCGGAGGCTGCTGGGAGGCCCGGGAGATCAGCCATCCGGAGGTCGCCATCAGGCCGACGGCGCTGCCGAGCGCGAGGGCGCCGAGCAGCAGGGCGAGCAGCAACCGCCCGCGCAGAGGCTGCGCCATCGCCCGCACCCGGGCGAGGACACCGCCCCGGGATGCCCGGGGAGCGCCGAGAACGGTTCCGTCGGCGCTTTCGGGTGCCCGGTCCGGCGTTTGGGGGGCCCGTCCGGTTCCGGCCGCGTCGTCCGTCCGTCCGGGGACGGCGGCTTCGGGCACCGGCTCCAGCCGCACCACCCGGTCGGCCACCGACAGCAGGGCCGGCCGGTGCACCACCAGCAGCACCGTGCGGCCCACCGCCAGCCGCCGCACCGCCTCGACGACCTCCGCCTCGGTCCTGCCGTCCAGCGCGGCCGTCGGCTCGTCGAGCAGCAGGACGGGCCGGTCGGCGAGGAAGGCCCGGGCCAGCGCGATCCGCTGCCGCTGGCCGGCCGAGAGCCCGGCCCCGTCCTCGCCGAGCACGGTGTCCGTGCCGTCCGGCAGCGCGTCGACGAATTCCAGGGCCCCCGCGTCCGCCAGCGCCCGGCGCACGGCGGCCCCGTCGGCGTCGGGACGGGCCAGGCGTACGTTCTCGGCGATGGTGCCCGCGTACAGGTGCGGGTGCTGCGGCACCCAGGCGAGGCGGGAGCGCCACTCGTCCAGGTCCGCCGAGGCCAGGTCCGCCCCGCCGACCCGCACCCGCCCGGCGTCGGGCCGTACGAAGCCGAGCAGCACGTTCAGCAGCGTCGACTTGCCGGCGCCGCTGGGACCGACGAGGGCGACCGTCTCGCCCGGCGCGATACGGAAGGAGGCACCGGTCACCGCGTCGGACGCGCGGCCCGGGTACCGGACGGTCACTCCCTCGAAGGCGATCTCCCCCTCCGGCAGCCGCCGTGTGCCGGCGGCCGGTAGGGGGGTCTCCAGTACGTCGAAGATCTCCTCGGCGGCCGCGAGGCCCTCGGCCGCCGCGTGGTACTGGGCGCCCACCTGCCGCAGCGGCAAATACGCCTCGGGAGCGAGGACGAGGATGACCAGCCCGACGTAGAGGTCCATGTCGCCGTGGACCAGCCGCATGCCGATCGTGACCGCGACGAGCGCGACCGAGAGCGTGGCGAGCAGCTCCAGCACGAACGAGGACAGGAAGGCGACCCGCAGCGTCCGCATCGTCGCCTGCCGGTACTCGCCGGTGATCCGACGGATGGATTCGGCCTGTGCCTTGGCCCGGCCGAACACCTTGAGCGTCGGCAGTCCCGCGACCACGTCGAGGAAGTGCCCCGACAGCTGGGACAGCAGCCGCCACTGACGGTCCGTCTGGGCACGGGTCACCCAGCCGATGAGGATCATGAACAGGGGGATCAGCGGCAGCGTGCCGACGATGATCGCCGCCGACACCCAGTCCTCGGTCACCACCCGCAGCAGCACCGCCCCGGGGACCACCACCGCGAGCCCCAACTGAGGCAGGTAGCGCGAGAAGTAGTCGTCGAGGGCGTCGACGCCACGGGTGGCCAGCGCGACCAGGGAGCCGGTGCGCTGGCCGCCGAGCCATCCGGGGCCCAGTGCGGTCGCCCGCGCCAGCAGCCGGCCGCGCAGTTCCGACTTCACCGCCGCGCTCGCCCGGTGCGCGGCCAGCTCGGTGAGCCAGGCGACGAGTGCCCGACCGACGGCCACGGCGGCGAGCAGGACCAGCGGAGACCGCAGCGCCGCGAGCGAGTCGCCGTGCCGGAAGGCGCCGACCACCACCTCGGCGATGAGCATCGCCTGCGCGATGACCAGCGCCGCCCCGACGACGCCCAGGGCGACGACCGCCAGCATGAAGAAGCGGGTGGCACGCGCGTAACGCAGCAGACGCGGGTCGATTGGTTTCACGTGAAACACACCCTCGGGGTCGAAGAGGGGTGAAGCAGGTGTGTTTCACGTGAAACACACCTTGCCTCCCACGGGTCGTGGATCAGTGCGCGGCGTCCGCGATGTGGTGGGTGCCGATGCGCTTGCGGAACACCCAGTAGGTCCATGCCTGGTAGAGCAGCACGAGCGGCGTGGCGATGCCGGCGCACCAGGTCATGATCTTCAGGGTGTACGGACTCGACGAGGAGTTGGTGACCGTGAGGCTCCAGTCCGGGTCGAGCGAGGACGGCATGACGTTGGGGAAGAGAGTCAGGAAGAACATCGCGACCACGGCCACGACGGTCAGTCCGGACAGGGCGAACGCCCAGCCCTCCCTGCCCGTCCGGGTCGCCCCCAGCGCGGTGACGAGCGCGGCCACGGCCACCACGAGAGCCACCAGCGAGCCGGTGTCCCCCTTGTCGGCCTGCGTCCACAGCAGGAAGACGAGCGCCAGAACGGCGGTCGCCGCCCCGACCCTCAGGGCCAGCCGCCGCGCCCGCTCCCTGATCTCCCCGATGGTCTTGAGGCCGACGAAGACGGTGCCGTGGAAGGTGAACAGCGCCAGCGTCACCACTCCGCCCAGCAGGGCGTACGGGTTGAGCAGGTCCCAGACGTTGCCGACGTACTCGAGATCGGAGTCGATCTTCACTCCGCGCACGATGTTGGCGAAGGCCACGCCCCACAGGAAGGCCGGGAGCAGCGAGGCCCAGAAGATCGCGGCCTCCCAGTTGCGCTGCCACTTCTCCTCCGGACGCTTGGCCCGGTACTCGAAGGCGACACCACGCACGATGAGGCAGACGAGGATGACCAGCAACGGCAGGTAGAAGCCGGAGAACAAGGTGGCGTACCACTCGGGAAAGGCGGCGAAGGTCGCACCGCCCGCGGTGAGCAGCCAGACCTCGTTGCCGTCCCAGACGGGGCCGATGGTGTTGATCAGCACCCGCTTCTCGGAGCGGTTCCGGGCCAGCAGCCGGGTGAGGACGCCGACCCCGAAGTCGAAGCCCTCCAGGAAGAAGTAGCCGGTCCACAGGACGGCGATGAGGACGAACCAGACGTCGTGAAGTTCCATGAGGTGAGCGCTCCCCGGCCTAGTAGGAGAAGGCCATCGGCTTGTCGGCGTCCCGCGAGTCGCCGCCGATCTTCGTAGGTGGGTTGAGGTCCGCCTCGGTGAGCTCGGGCGGCCCGGCCTTGACGTACTTGACCAGCAGCTTGACCTCGACAACGGCGAGGATCGCGTACAGGGCGGTGAAGGTGAGCATCGAGGTGAGCACCTCGCCCTGCGAGACTCCGGGGGAGACCGCGTCACTGGTACGCAGGACGCCGAAGACGGCCCAGGGCTGACGGCCCATCTCGGTGAAGATCCAGCCCCAGGAGTTGGCGAGGAGCGGGAAGCCGAGGGTGAGGATCGCCGCGCTCCAGTACCACTTGGTCAGCGTGGGGCCGAGCGCCTTGTTGCGGAAGAGCACCAGGTGCGGCACCTCCTCGTCGCCGACCCTCAGATGCTGTGGCAGCAGGAACTTCTTCCGGGTGAGCCACAGTCCGGCCGCGCCCAGCGCGAAGGACGTCATGCCGAAGCCGATCATCCAGCGGAAGCCCCAGAAGGTGACGGGGATGTTGGGCCGGTAGTCGCCGGGGCCGAACTTCTGCTGCTCGGCCTTGTTGACGTCGTTGATGCCGGGGACGTACGAGGAGAAGTTGTCGTCGGCGAGGAACGAGAGCAGGCCGGGGATCTCGACGGCCACGCTGTTGTGGCCCTTCTCGACGTCGCCGTACGCGAACACGGAGAAGGGGGCGGGGGACTGGCCGTCCCACAGCGCCTCGGCGGACGCCATCTTCATCGGCTGCTGCTTGAACATGACCTTGCCGAGGACGTCACCGCTGACGGCGGTGAGCAGCCCGGCGACGACCACGGTGACCAGGCCCAGCCGCAGCGAGGTCTTCATCACCCGTACGTGCTTCTTGCGCAGCAGGTGGAAGGCGGCGATGCCGACCATGAACGCGCCGCCGGTGAGGAAGGACGCGGACAGGGTGTGGAAGGCCTGGCTGAGGGCGGTGTTCTGGGTCAGCACGGCCCAGAAGTCGGTGAGTTCGGCCCGGCCGCGGGATTCGTTGATCCGGTAGCCGACGGGGTGCTGCATCCAGGAGTTGGCGGCGAGGATGAAGTAGGCCGACAGGAAGGTGCCGAGCGACACCATCCATATGCAGGCCAGGTGCAGCTTCTTCGGCAACTTGTCCCAGCCGAAGATCCACAGTCCGATGAAGGTCGACTCGAAGAAGAAGGCCAGGAGCGCCTCGAAGGCGAGGGGGGCGCCGAAGATGTCGCCGACGAAGCGCGAGTAGTCGGACCAGTTCATGCCGAACTGGAACTCCTGCACGATGCCGGTGACGACGCCCATCGCGATGTTGATCAGGAAGAGCTTGCCCCAGAACTTGGTGGCCCTGAGGTACTTCTCTTTTTCCGTCCGCACCCAGGCGGTCTGCAGGCCGGCCGTCAGCGCGGCCAGCGAGATCGTCAGCGGGACGAAGAGGAAGTGGTAGACGGTGGTGATGCCGAACTGCCAGCGCGCCAGGGTCTCCGGCGCCAGAGCCAGTTCCACGTCGTCTCTCCTTACGTCGCCGTGGTCACGACGCGGCGAGCGCACGCCCCACGGCATGCGATTCGCACACGTTGCGGCGCGTACACAGCACGCATCTCGGGAGGAACCGGGACGCGCTTGTGAACGCGTTCACATTCACAAGCAATTATGGCGCATGCGTGTACGGCGGCGGAGCCCAGGGGGTCCCCCGACGACGAAAGTGGGACGCCTCACACGGAACACCTCACGAACGCCCCATGGCGGACGTGTCCCAGGGCCGTACGAGGAAGGCCGCAAAGAGCCGTCGCGCGCGAGGCGGCGCCGCAGTGGACCGGCATGCGAAAGGGGCCGGTCGACACCTGCCACGACCGGCCCCTCGGCGGCGACGGAACCCCGCGAACGCCTCAAAGCTCCGCTCAGAGCTTGCCGCGGAAGCCCTCCGCGGCCTTCAGGAAGATGTCGTTGGCCTCCGTCTCCCCGATGGTGATCCGCACACCGTCCGGCGGGTACGGCCGGACGACGACACCCGCCCGCTCGCACGCCTGTGCGAAGTCCACCGAGCGCTCCCCCAGCCGCAGCCAGACGAAGTTGGCCTGCGAATCGGGCACCGTCCAGCCCTGCTCGCGCAGCGACTCGACCACCCGGTTCCGCTCACATACCAGCGAACCGACCCGGCCGAGCAGTTCGTCCTCGGCGTTCAGCGAGGCGATCGCCGCGTCCTGGGCGAGCTGACTCACCCCGAACGGCACCGCCGTCTTGCGCAGCGCCGCGGCCACCGGCTCGTGACCGATGGCGAAGCCCACGCGCAGCCCCGCCAGCCCGTACGCCTTGGAGAAGGTCCGCAGCACGCACACGTTCGGTCGCTCGCGGTACAGCTCGATGCCGTCCGGCACCTCGGGGTCCCGGATGAACTCGCGGTAGGCCTCGTCCAGGACCACCAGGACGTCTCCCGGCACCCGGTCGAGGAACGCCTCCAGTTCCGCGCGGCGCACCGCCGTGCCCGTCGGGTTGTTCGGGTTGCAGACGAAGATCAGCCGCGTGCGGTCGGTGATCGCCCGGGCCATCGCGTCCAGGTCGTGCGCCTCACCCGGCGTCAGCGGCACCTCCACCGGCGTCGCCCCGCTGATCCGTGTGATGATCGGGTACGCCTCGAAGGACCGCCAGGCGTAGATCACCTCGTCGCCGGGACCACTGGTGGACTGCATCAGCTGCTGGGCGACGCCGACCGACCCCGTACCCGTGGCGATGTGCGAGACCGGGACGCCGAAGCGGTCGGCCAGTTCCTGGCTGAGCGCGGTGCACGCGAGGTCCGGATAGCGGTTGAAGGACGCGGCCGCCGCCAGGACGGTCTCCATGACACCCGGCAGCGGGGGGTACGGGTTCTCGTTGGAGGACAGCTTGTAGGCGACCGGGCCGCCGGCCGCCGCCGCGGGCCTGCCCGGCTTGTAGGTGGGGATGCCTTCCAGCTCGGCACGCAGCCTCGGGCTCGTCTCACTCACCGCAGTCCTCCTCGCGCACACCGCCGGTCCCGGGCGCATGCTCGGTACCGGCGTCCAATGCTTCTCACCTTATGAGGATTCGGCGCCCATGCGAATGGCCTGTGGACAACGTGGACAACACGGACCGCGGCGAACCACCGGCCGACCACCGGCCGACCACCGATGATGGCAACGGCCGACCCACCGGCGACCCATCCGCCAGACACCGGCCGGCCCACCCGCGAAGAACCGATGCGTCCGCGGAGCGGGCGGTGGCCGGTTCCCGCGTCGGTCACCGGCCACCGCCCGCCCTCGCACGAAAACGCATGAAGGCGCACGAATCGGGGGGCGCGCCGATTACGCACGCACGCGCCGGTGGCGCACCCCCTGGCGCGCATCACCCGTGAAGGTGAGTTGAGACCTCTTCGAAACATGACCCCCTCGGCAGGCCCATGCGCGCCGACAAGCCAGGTACTGGCTTTGTATCGTTCAACTACCTTGCATTCCAAGGTAGTTGCGCATCTTGAACCTTGCAGAAACGTGCCTGTCAACGGGTGCATATGCGTCCGCACTACCCCACCGCATGAGCCCTACTATCGGCTCGCCATGACAGCAGCAGGGAAGCACCAGGTGAGCCGGGCGGAGACCGCACGGCGGGGCGGCCGGCCGGGCCGAGCGGGCATCAGAGACGTCGCCGCCGCCGCCGGGGTCTCCATCACGACCGTCTCCGACGCCCTCAACGGAAAAGGCAGGCTCCCGGACGCCACCCGGCGCCACGTCCGCGAGGTCGCCGACCGGCTCGGCTACCGCCCGTCGGCCGCCGCCCGGACGCTGAGAACCGGCAAGTCCGGGCTGATCGGCCTGACCGTGACCACGTACGGGGATGAACCGTTCACCTTCACGGAGTTCGCGTACTTCGCGGAGATGGCCCGGGCCGCCACCTCGGCCGCGCTCGCCCGCGGCTACGCCCTGGTGATCCTCCCCGCGACCTCGCGCCACGACGTGTGGTCGAACGTCGCCCTGGACGGCACGGTCGTCATCGACCCCTCCGACCAGGACCCGGTCGTCAGCGAACTCGTCCGCCAGGGCTTACCGGTGGTCTCCGACGGCCGACCGGCGGGCGCACTGCCGGTCACCGCCTGGGTCGACAACGACCACGAGGCCGCCGTCCTGGACATCCTCGACCACCTCGCCGACGCCGGCGCCCGCCGCATCGGCCTGCTCACAGGGACGACCACCGACACGTACACCCGCCTGTCCACCACCGCCTATCTGCGCTGGTGCGAGCGGGTCGGACAGGATCCGGTCTACGAGGCCTACCCCGCCCACGACCCCTGCGCCGGCGCCGTCGCGGCGGACCGGCTGCTCGCCCGGCCCGACCGCCCCGACGCCGTCTACGGCCTGTTCGACCCCAACGGCACCGACCTGCTGGCCGCCGCCCGCCGTTACGGCCTCCGCGTCCCCGACGACCTGCTGCTCGTGTGCTGCAGCGAGTCGACGGTGTACGCGAGCACCGAGCCGCCGATCACCACCCTCTCCCTCAAACCCCGCCGGATCGGCACGGCGGTGGTGCAGCTGCTCATCGACGCCATCGAAGGGGTGGAGTCGCAGCAGCCGGTGGAGCAGGTGATACCGACCGAGCTGATCATCCGTACGTCGTCCCGGCGTCGTCCGCCGCGCACCACCGTCAGCCCGCCGCGCACACCGGAGAGCTGAGACCTGCCCACCCCTCCCCGGACACCCCGGGGCCCGCGGGACGGCGGACCGCACCCGGGGGGAACGCGCGTCCGCGGGACCCCGGTGGGGCGGTGAACCGTCGCCCGGGGGTGGGGCCGCAGTGCCGCCCGGGTGACGCACACGTGTCCCCGGCCGGCCCGGCGCGCATCCTGCCGTCCGCCGCCACCCCGGGAAAGCCCTGCCCAAACGGGGCGAAAGCCGCGGCGGACCGGCCGCTGCCCCGATTCACCACCCCTGGGTCGTCACATGGCGCTATCCGCATTCCTATGATGGGCCCACACACCGCGGGCCGCTGCGACCAGGCAGTCCGATGCGGTGCAGCTGCGACGCGATGGTGGAGGGGTCGATGACTCAGGGGGCCGGTCAGGGACCCGAGGCGGAGCAGGCGGCGACGGTGCGCGACTTCCGGGTGCCCGCGTACGTGCAGGAGACCGGTCCGTTCGTCTCCGAGGGCCGTCCCGGGGAGGTCGGCGTTCCCCCCGAGGCGCCCGGGGAACAGCCCGGCGGCCGGCCCGTTCCCCATTCCGAGGAGTACCCGGAGGGACATGCGGAGAGGTACGCCGAGGGATACCCGGAGGGGTACACCCCCACCGAGCGCGACCTGCCGGTGATCAACCGCGGTGACACCGTCCAGGTCGTCGTCGATCCCGCGCCCGCCCCGGTGGCACAGCCCCTCGCCGCCACCGGTGAGGGCCCCGGCCCCCTGTTCGTGGTCGGCGACGTCCACGGCTACCTCGACGAGCTGGTGGCCGCGCTCCAGGAGAAGGGCCTCCTCGACTCCGCCGGCCGGTGGTGCGCCGGCACCGCCCGGCTGTGGTTCCTGGGCGACTTCACCGATCGCGGCCCCGACGGCATCGGCGTCATCGACCTGGTGATGCGGCTCTCCGCCGAGGCGGCGGCGGCCGGCGGCTACTGCAAGGCGCTCATGGGCAACCACGAGCTGCTGCTGCTGGGCGCCAAGCGGTTCGGCGACACACCCGTCAACTCGGGCGCGGGCACCGCCACCTTCCAGGCGGCCTGGCTGCTGAACGGCGGCCAGAAGACCGACATGGACCGCCTCCAGGACCACCACCTGCAGTGGATGTCCCGCCTCGACGCCATGGAGTCCGCCGACGGGCACCTGCTGGTGCACTCGGACACCACCTCCTACCTCGACTACGGCCGTTCCATCGAAGAGGTCAACGACACCATCCGCGAGACGCTCACGCGCAACGACGCGGACGAGGTGTGGGACCTGTTCCGCAAGTTCACCAAGCGGTTCTCGTTCCGCGACGAGGGCGGCGCCGACGCCGTCCGCTCCCTGCTGGACGTCTACGGCGGCACCCGCATCGTGCACGGCCACAGCCCGATCCCGTATCTGCTGGGCGAGGTCGGCTCGGAGGACGGCGAGGACGCCGGGCCGCCCGTGGTCGAAGGACCACACCTGTACGCCGACGGACTCGCCCTCGCCATGGACGGCGGGGTGACCATGGCCGGAAAGCTGCTGGTCCAGCAACTACCGCTGGCGCGCTGACCGTTCGCGGAAGGTCCGGCCCGGGGACACGGAACGCCCCGGGCGAGGGGCAATTTCTCGAAACCCCCTGTCTCCGCGTGCGGTCGCGGCTCTACCATCGGCTTATCCGTAGCAGGCTCCCCTCCGTTTCTGCCCGACGGCTCGTCAGCATGCCGAGCCCCAAGCCCTACGGAGCATCGGGGGATGCACATGAACAGCGTTCCGCAGCACCTGCACAGTGAGGACCGCCAGGAATACGAGCGGATCCTCGACGAGGCGCTGCGCTCCGCCGCACACCGTCCGGAACTGGCCGCCCTCGTGCAGCGGCTCAACCCCGAACAGCTGCGCACCATGGCGCTCAGCGCCACGGCGTTCATCACCGCCGCCGCCGCGGCCGAATACCACCACTACGTGAAGGTCCGCGAGGAGCTGCGCCGCCCGGCCCCGTCGGCGCCGTCGCTGCAGGACGACCCCGCCACGGAGACGGACGTCGGCGGGCTGGGACTGGCCGCCGCCGTCGGCGAGGCCGCCGCGGGGGCCGGGGCCGGCGCGGTCGTCACCGTCCTCGCCCCCGTGCTCGCCGGGACCGCGGCAGTGATCTTCCTGCTCGTCGGGTACGTCATGAAGATGATCAGCCCGGAGCCGGCCTTCGCCCGGACCCTGCTGACCACCGGGTGGGTGTTCGGCGCGGTCACCGCGGTGGCGATCCTGGTCGCCGCGGTCGGCCTGCTGCTCACCGCCCTGCGCAACAGCTCCACCGTCCAGCACGGCGGCGCCGAGGGGGACACGTACGAGGAAATGCTGCGGGCCAGGGAGGCATGGCACGAGGCCCTGCTGGAGCGCGGCATCCTGCCGTTCCTCCGGGACGCCCTGACCGACCCCGACCGGGCCGCGCTGGACGGCCCGGTGCCCTCGACGCCGCAGAGCCGCATCCCGCACCTGGGCTACGACCGCCCCGGCTTCAGCAGCCCCGACGAGGGCATGTCCTCGGGCCCCCGGCCCCGCTACTCCAGCCCCGACTTCTCCAGCCCGGACTTCGGCGGCCCGGAGCACCGGCCCGAGTGAGCGGGGGGCCACAGGGGGCTCGGCATGCCTTCGAACAGGTACGCAGTGGACTCACCACGTGCAGATCCGTCTCGAAGGTGGACCGACCCGGCAGGGGCCCGGCAGAGGTCACTGCCGAGAAGCCGGGTGGGCGGCGCTCCCGCCCTCCTCCCCGCCGCTCTGATGGGCAAGCAGGTCGAGCGGCTGAGGGACGCCCACCGCCGTCGAGCGTCAGCGGTGTTCCCTGGCCGACTGTTCCAGGGAACACCGCCGTTCCGACAGTCAGTCCGCCAGCGGCAGGTAGACCCGGTTCCCGCTCTCCGCGAACTCCTTCGACTTCTGGAGCATCCCCTCCGCGATCTCCTCGGCCGTCGCTCCCTCGGCCGCCGGGCCACCGAATCGCTCGGCGATGTTCTGGCTGATCTTCATCGAGCAGAACTTGGGGCCGCACATCGAGCAGAAGTGGGCCGTCTTGGCGGGCTCGGCCGGCAGGGTCTCGTCGTGGAACTCACGGGCCGTGTCCGGGTCGAGGGCCAGGTTGAACTGGTCCTCCCAGCGGAACTCGAAACGTGCGTCGGACAGCGCGTCGTCCCACTCCTGCGCACCGGGGTGCCCCTTGGCGAGGTCGGCTGCGTGGGCGGCGATCTTGTAGGTGATGACGCCGGTCTTGACGTCGTCACGGTTGGGCAGGCCCAAGTGCTCCTTGGGCGTGACGTAGCAGAGCATGGCCGTGCCCCACCAGGCGATCATCGCGGCACCGATGCCGGAGGTGATGTGGTCGTACGCCGGAGCGACGTCCGTCGTCAGCGGGCCGAGTGTATAGAACGGAGCTTCATCGCAGATCTCCTGCTGAAGGTCGATGTTCTCCTTGATCTTGTGCATCGGGACGTGTCCCGGGCCCTCGATCATCGTCTGTACCTGGAAACGCCTGGCGATCCGGTTGAGTTCCCCGAGCGTGCGCAGTTCCGCGAACTGCGCCTCGTCGTTGGCGTCCGCGATGGAACCGGGCCGCAGGCCGTCGCCGAGGGAGTACGTCACGTCGTAGGCGGCGAGAATCTCGCAGAGCTCCTCGAAGTGCTCGTAGAGGAACGACTCCTTGTGGTGGGCCAGGCACCAGGCGGCCATGATGGAGCCGCCGCGCGAGACGATGCCGGTCTTGCGGTTCGCGGTGAGCGGCACATGGGCGAGGCGCACCCCGGCGTGCACGGTCATGTAGTCCACGCCCTGCTCGGCCTGTTCGACGACCGTGTCCTTGTAGACCTCCCAGGTCAGCTCCTCCGCCCTGCCGTCGACCTTCTCGAGGGCCTGGTAGAGGGGGACCGTGCCGATGGGCACGGGGGAGTTGCGCAGCACCCACTCGCGCGTGGTGTGGATGTTGCGTCCCGTGGACAGGTCCATGACCGTGTCGGCACCCCAGCGGGTCGCCCAGGTCATCTTCTCGACCTCCTCCTCGATGGAGGAGGTGACGGCGGAGTTGCCGATGTTGGCGTTGACCTTCACCAGGAACCGCTTGCCGATGATCATCGGCTCGATCTCCGGGTGGTTGACGTTCACCGGCAGCACCGCGCGCCCCGCCGCGATCTCCTCACGCACGACTTCCGGGGAGACGTTCTCCCGGATGGCCACGAACTCCATCTCGGGGGTGATCTCTCCCCGCTGTGCATAGGCGAGTTGGGTCACTGGCGTTCCGTCCCGGCCGCGGCGCGGCTGGCGGGGCCGTCCGGGAAAGACCGCGTCGAGGTTGCGCAGCCCCCCGCGCGGCGAGGTGTGCTTGATCCCGTCGTCCTCGGGCCGGACCGGACGTCCCGCGTACTCCTGGGTGTCGCCCCGGGCGGTGATCCAGTTCTCGCGCAGCGCCGCGAGACCCCTGCGGACATCGGTCCCAACAGTGGGGTCGGTGTACGGGCCCGAGGTGTCGTACAGCGTGACCGACTTCCCGTTGGTGAGGTGCACCTGGCGGACCGGCACGCGCAGATCGGGGCGCGAACCCTCAACGTACGCCTTGTGCCAGCCGATGGACGTTCCGGCCTCCTCGCCGTGGGACGTCCCGCCGGGGTTCCTCTCGGAGTCCCCGACAGAGCCCACACTGACGTTCTGTGCGGAGGCAGGCGTGCGTGTGTCCTTGATGGTCATGAGACCTACTCCCTACGCCGGCATTACCCGGTAACAGGTTCAGCGGTCGACGCAGCGAGGTCCGCCGGCGATGTTCCACGTGAAACATCGCCTCTGCGGAGGTCAGCGCCCTCTCAGCCCGGTGCTCCGAGCTCCCGCGTGTACTAAGGCGCTTTTACGCTAACGCCTGCGTGGCAGGACTGAACAGTGGGCCCCTGCTGTTCTTGCGATGATGCGTCGGTGACCACGCCCTCTCAGCACCCGCATCACCCTCCCCATCAGCACTCGCCACACGAGCAGCCTCCGTCTCGGCCGGACAACTCCCAGGGGAGTGCCGGCCACTCCCACAGCCACGGCCACGGACCGGCGGCGCCCGCCTCGCAGCGGCTGCGGAAGGTCATCACCGCCGTCCTCGTCCCGTTCGCCGTCGCGGTGGTCGCGGGGCTGGTCGTGCTCTGGCCCGGCGGTGTTCCGTCGCACGAGCGCACCGGCGTCGGCTTCGACCGCCAGACGCAGCAGGCCACGGTGACCAAGGTGGTCCGGGTGGACTGCGCGGCCGTGGGCGCCGTGGGTGGTACGGGCACGGGCGGCCCGGGTGCGGACGGGACGTCCGCCGACGGCGCCTCGGCCGACGGCGGCACCCCGGGTTCCGGCGCGGGGGACTCCGGTGCGTGCAAGAAGGCCACGGTCCGCGTCGACACGGGCAAGGACAAGGGCCGCACCTTCACCGAGTTCGTCCAGCCGGACCAGTCGCGGCAACTGGACCAGGGCGAGAAGGTCGTGGTCTCCTACGAGCCCTCCGCACCGAAGAACCTGCAGTACTCGGTCACCGATGTGAAGCGCACCCTGCCCATGGCGCTGCTCGCGGGCATCTTCGCCGTCGCCGTGGTGGTCGTGGGCCGGATGCGGGGCCTGGCCGCCCTGATCTCGCTGGCCGTCAGCTTCCTGCTGCTGTCGTTCTTCATCCTGCCGGCGATACTGCAGGGCTCGAACCCGCTGGCGGTGGCGGTGGTGGGGTCGAGCGCCATCATGCTGATCGCCCTGTACATGTGTCACGGCCTCACGGCCCGCACCTCCGTCGCGGTGCTCGGCACGCTGATCTCGCTGGGGCTGATCGGTGCTCTCGGCTCGCTGTTCATCGGGTGGGCCGCACTCACCGGGAACACCGACGACAGCACCGGCCTGATCCACGGTCTCTATCCGGACATCGACATGAGCGGCCTGCTGCTGGCCGGGGTCATCATCGGTTCACTCGGGGTGCTCGACGACGTGACGGTGACCCAGACGTCCGCCGTCTGGGAACTGCACGAGGCGAACCCCGTCATGGGCCGCAGGGCGTTGTACCGCGCGGGCATACGGATCGGTCGCGATCACATCGCCTCGGTCGTCAACACCCTGGTCCTGGCCTACGCGGGTGCGGCTTTGCCCTTGCTGCTGCTCTTCTCCGTCGCGCGGAGCGATGTGGGGACGGTCGCCACCAGCGAGCTGGTCGCCGAAGAGATCGTGCGCACGCTGGTCGGTTCCATCGGCCTGGTCGCCTCGGTGCCCGTGACCACCGCCCTGGCCGCGCTGGTGGTCTCCGCGGACCGCCCGGGCGGGGCGGGCCGGGCGACGACACCGCACGGGGGCGAACAGCCGGCCGCCCGAGTCGGCGGGGGGACGGCGGTGGTGCCCCCGGCGCGCGGCGCACGGGGCCGTCGCCGCAAGCGCTGAGGTGTGCGGGCACAGGCGTGCGAAAAGGCGTGCGGGCGGGCAGCTGAAGCGTTCCTTCACATCCCGGGCCGTCCATGTGACGGACGGCGCTCACCCCGCGCTCTGCTCCTCGGCGAGGATTCGGTCCAGCGCCTCGTCGAGCAGGGTGTCGAAGTCCGCGAGGGAACGCTCCTGCCCCAGGGGGACCAACCTGTCCGTGCGGTCGAGGAAGGCCACGAGCGGCGCCGCCCCGGACCGGAACACCGCACAGTCGGCACCGACCTGAAGTCTGATCAGTACCTCACCGATCGTGTGGGGGTCCGCGGGCGCGATGTGCACGTCCCCGTCACCGCACGGTCGCCCCACCCCGTCGATCAGCAGTTCGCGCCCGAACGCCCAGGTGACGGGCGCGTCACCGGGAAGATGGAAGGTCAGCCGCACGGCGAAGGGATCGCAGGTCTCGTAGCGCAGCTCCACGGGGATCCGGAAGGAGAGTTCCTCCGAGACCAAGAAGCTCATCATGACCTCCGCCTGCACTACGGACTCGCTCATCGCCTACCCCGTCAGTTGCCGTCGACTGGCCAGGAATCACCTGACACTGCCAGAGATCTTGCAGACAGTACACAGGAGATCACAAGGAGTGAGTTTTCAGATACTGATAGACAGGGCGAGCGAGCCGGCCAACCGACCCATCTCGTTCTGCAGCCGGCGCACCACGGGCAGCAGCCGATCGGCCTGGTGACAGGGGAGGGAGACGGCCACGGTCGCCGCGGTCGTTCCGGCGGTGAGCGGGAGGGCGGCGCAGACCGTGCCGAGCGCGTACTCCTGCCGTTCGAAGACGGGTTCCATACGGCCGATCCGCTCCAGGCGCCGCAGCAGCGTGTGCGCGTCGGAGACCGTGTACGGGGTGATCGCCCGTACGGGGTGGCGGTCGATGTGGTCGCGGCGGGCCTCGTCGTCGAGCTGGGAGAGCAGACACTGGCCGATCGCGTGGGCGTGCCCGGTCTCCCGGAAGTCCGCCCATTCCGCGACCGCCGGGTTCCCCGGGGTGTCCGCGACCGAGACGACCTCGATGCCGCCGGCGCGGTAGACGGCGTAGTAGACCGGGACTCCGAGCATGTCGCGCCAGCGCGCGAGGGCGTCCTCGACCGTGCTGCGACGTTTCTGCCGGGCTCCGCTCCTGCTCAGCCGCTCGGCGGCGTCCCCGAGGAAGAACATCCCCTTGTCGCGGCGGAGGTAGCCCTCGTGGGTCAGCGTGCGCAGCAGGTGGTACGTCGTGGGCAGGGCCAACTGCGTCTCGCGGGCGAGCTGCTTCGCGGTGGCGCCGTACTCGCGGTCGGCCACGCACTCCAGCAGGCGCATCGCCCGCTGCACGGAGCCGATCAGAGTGGTCGCGTGCGACTCCCGCAGCGATGGCGTTCGCTGGACGGGTGGTGCGTGGATCTCTGCGGGTACGGAACCGACCGTGGCCAAGGGGCACTCCCGGAGCGCGAGGAGGGGCCGCCCGTGCGGGGAGACACGGGAGGGGTGTGCGCCGCCCGCAGGGGCGGATCGGCCCCGTGCGGAGATCCGGACTCTAATCGCCCGTCACCGCTCGCATCCGCCGCTGCCGGGAAACTTCCCCCGCGCGAGGGAACCCCGCGTTTCTGTTGCTCGCCCGGTGCCGCCGCGGGCGGGCCACCCGCCGTCGACGGCGCGCACGGGGAGCACCGGCCCCGCGCCGGTGGTCTCACCAGTCGCCGTGCGAGGACGAACCCGCCATGAACTTCCGCACGATGTAGATGAGGCCGCCGACCAGCGCGACGAACAACAGCACCTTGAACAGCACCCCGATGAGGAATCCGAGCACGCTGGCTATCAGGCCGCCGAACACGACGAAGGCGATGACCGGCACCGCGATCCACTTAACCCACCACGGCAAACCCGCGAAGATCTCTCGCATCGCTCTGTCCTCACCTCTCCGCCCGGCGCACCCGCTGTCCCGCTCTCGGAACGTGTCGCACGGGTCCTGCTGTGTACTGCCTTCGATGCTAGGGCCGCGGGGGGCCGGAACGGTGGCCGCGCACCCCTTGTCCTCCCCTGATCGATCCCCTAGGGAACCCTGAGGGAGAAGCTCAGCTCTCCGGCGGAGAGAACACCACCAGCACCCTGAGATCCTCGGTGATGTGGTGGAACTTGTGGGTGACACCGGCAGGCACGTAGACGACGCTGCCGCGGGCCACCTGCGTGGTTTCCATACCGACGGTGATCGACGCCCGCCCGCTGGCGACGTAGTACACCTCGTCCTGCTGGTGCGGCTGCTGGGGGTCGACGGCCCCCGCGTCCAACGCGTACAGGCCCACCGACATATTGCGTTCGCGCAGGAACTGCAGGTAGGCCCCGTCGTTGGCGGCGCGTTCGGCTTCCAGTTCGTCGAGCCGGAATTCCTTCATCTTCCCCGTCCGCTCCTGTCCAGCGACACCGCGGTGCCCGCGGTCCCGTAGTGCACGCCCGTTGATCTCTTCTGCCACGATCGGAGACGATCAGACACATGAAGAATTTTGTAGTCAAGACGATCGCCAACGCGGGCGCCCTGGCGGTCGCCGTCTGGCTGCTCGACAAGATCACCCTGAGCGGTGACAGTACCGGCAAGGAGGCCGGCACTCTCATCCTGGTCGCGCTGGTGTTCGGCGTGGTGAACGTGCTGGTCAAGCCGGTCGTGAAGGTGCTGACCTTTCCGCTGTTCATCCTGACGCTCGGTCTGATCACCCTGGTGGTCAACGCGTTGATGCTGCTGCTGACCTCGTGGGTGGCCGGGAAGATTCACCTGAGCTTCCACGTCGAGGGCTTCTGGACGGCTGTCCTCGGCGGCCTGATCATCTCGGTCGTCTCCTGGGCACTGCACGTCATCCTCCCCGACGAGGACTGACCGGGGCCGCCGGACGCCCTCGGGGCGTGACCTGAGAGCCGGTGGGGGCGTGACCTGAGAGAGCCGGTAGGGACGTGACCTGAGAAAATGGACGCGGCGAGCCTCCGCTCGGTCCGGTCCGCTCGCCCTGGACGCGCAGGAGACGGAGGCACAGGCGGCATGAGCGAACGCCAGGTGAACAGCGGGGCCACCGGGAACACCGGAGACGATGGAGTCACCGGGAACACCGTAGTCACCGGGGAGACGCAGGACATCGGTGACGGGACCCGCGCGGTGCGTGCGGGGCTGCCCGAACCGGTGAAGTATGAGCCGACCCTCCCCGGCCCGGTCTTCGCCGCTCATTTCCATCTGCCCGGAGAACCGACCGGCCCGTACACCTACGGCCGCGACGACAACCCCACATGGACGCTGCTGGAGCGCGCCATCGGCGAACTGGAGGCGCCCGGCGCCGAGGAGGTGCGGACACTCGTCTTCGCCTCCGGGATGGCGGCGATCTCCTCGGTCCTCTTCTCCCAGCTGCGCGCCGGAGACGCCGTGGTCCTGCCCGAGGACGGCTACCAGGCGCTGCCTCTGGTGCGCGAGCAGCTGACCGCGTACGGCATCGAGGTACGCACCGCGCCGACCGGCGGGGATGCCCAGCTCGACGTTCTCGAGGGGGCCCGGCTGCTGTGGATCGAGACCCCGTCGAACCCGGGTCTCGACGTGTGCGACGTCCGCCGGCTGGTCGCGGCGGCACACGCGCAGGGCACGCTCGTCGCCGTCGACAACACCCTCGCCGGCCCGCTCGGACAGCGGCCGCTCGAACTGGGTGCCGACTTCTCCGTGGCCAGCGGTACCAAGATGCTCACCGGGCACGGCGATGTGCTCCTTGGCTACGTCGTGGCGCGGGACGCCGAGCGGATCGCCCCGGTCCGGCACTGGCGCAAGATCGTCGGAGCGATCCCGGGGCCGATGGAGGCCTGGCTCGCACACCGCTCGCTGGCCACGCTCGCACTGCGGGCCGAGCGTCAGACCGCCAACGCGCTCACCCTCGCGCAGTCGCTGCGGGACCGCCCCGAGGTGTCCGGACTGCGCTACCCGGGTCTGCCGGACGATCCCTCGTACGCCCTCGCCTCGCGGCAGATGCGTCACTTCGGCAGCGTGGTGTCGTTCACGCTGGCCACGCGGGCGCGTGCCGAGCGTTTCCTCGACGCGCTGCGGCTGGCCGACGACGCCACGAGTTTCGGCGGCGTGCGGTCCACCGCGGAACGGCGCGGCCGCTGGGGCGGCGACGCGGTGCCGGAGGGCTTCATCCGCTTCTCCGTGGGCGCCGAGGACCCGCAGGATCTGGTGGCGGACGTGCTGCGGGCGCTGGAGGAGTCGGCGGACTGAACGAGTCCGCGTACCGGGCGAGTGAGCACGGCCTCCGCGCGGCGGAAGCGGGTGGTCCGAACCTCCCCCCTCGTGGCTCGGACCGCCCCGTTTCCGCGCGCGAAGAACCGCCCGACCAAGGCTAGTTGACTCTGTGTCAGTGTCCAATCACAGTAGCGACAGGCCCCTATCGACTTATTTATAGTTGGGCGCCTGCGGGGGCAGGCACCGCCGCCGTGAGCGGTGCCGCGCGGGTGGCGCGAGGGAAGGAAGCACCATGGACTTGGCCCTGCTGCGCACGTTCGTCACGGTGCACCGGGCTGGCTCCTTCACGCGCGCCGCCGCTCTGCTCGGCCTGTCACAGCCCGCCGTCACGTCGCAGATCCGTACCCTGGAGCGGCAGTTGGGCCGCCCGCTCTTCCTGCGACAGGCCCGCGGGGTGACTCCGACGACCATCGGCGACGAGCTGGCCCACAAGGCCGCACCGCATCTGGACGCCCTGGTGGAGATCACCGAGACCGGACTCGACGACGATTCCTCCTTACGCACGCTCCACCTGGTCGGTCCGCCCGAGTTCACCGCCGAGCGGGCGCTTCCCGCGCTCATGGAACTGGCCGGGGACGACGGCCAGGGGTTCGCGCTCCGGGCCTCCTTCGCCAACCCGGACGGGGCTCTGGAGGGCCTGGCCGCGGGACATCACGATCTGGCCATCACCACCGCCCGTCCACGTGGGGCGCTGCTCACCGCGACCCCGCTCTGTGACGAGGAACTCGTCCTCGTCGCATCCCCCCGGTGGGCCGGGCACCTCGCCCCCGACCGCCATCATCTGCGGGGCGGCTCCGCCCTGGAGAACCTCCCGGTGGTCGAGGTCCATGAATCGCTGCCGTTCGTCGCCCGCTACTGGGCCGCCGTCTTCGACGCGCACCCGGCCGCCTCCGGCACCGTCGTCGTCCCGGATCTTCGTGCGGTTCTCGCGTGCGCCACCGGGGGCGCCGGACTCGCGGTGATCCCGCGCTATCTGTGCGCGGCCGCCCTGCAGCGCGGTGAGCTTCTCGCCCTGCTCGATCCCCCGGTACCGCCGCTGCGCACCTACTTCCTGGCGGTGCGCACCGGCACCCTCGCGATGCCGCACATCGCGCGCGCCCACGACTGGCTGCTGCGCAAGGCTGCGGGCTGGTTCTGACCGGCCACACCACCCCGTCACGCGCCGGGAGCCGACAGATCGCACTCCCCGCGACACAGGGCTGAAGCCGGCGGACCACGTCACCCGCGGCACACAATCGATGTCGGCGGACCACTGTCTGAACGGCGGCGCGCGTCCACCTACCCGCCTCGGATGTTTCACGTGAAACACCCGGCATGTTTCACGTGGAACCAGCTGGGCCACATTTCACGCATGACCGTTCGTCCCGTGGTCAAGCGCACCGCCCGCGCCGTCCTGCTCGACGGCGACGCGCTTGTCCTCATCAAGCGGACCAAACCGGGTGTCGATCCCTACTGGGTCACGCCCGGTGGCGGGGTGGAACCGGACGACCCGACCGTGGTCGACGCACTCCACCGGGAGGTGCACGAGGAGCTGGGCGCCAAGATCAGCGATGTGGTCCCCTGCTTCGTGGACACCGTGGAGCACATCGGCGAGGACGCCGGGTCAACCGGAGTCAAGGTGCAGCACTTCTTCGTCTGCCGACTGGAGTCGATGGACGAGCGTCTGCGACACGGACCCGAGGTGGAACAGCCGTGCGGCGAGTACGAGATCGTCCGGGTGCCGTTCACACGGGTCGGGATCGCCTCGGTCCATCTTGTTCCGTTGTCACTGCGGCACTACCTCGACGGCAATATCGAGGGCGTACGAGCGATGCTCGCCCCCGACCTCGGCTGAGACGCTGCGCGCGACCCCGCGGTGTGGCCAAAAGTCCGGGGTCGTCGGGCAAAGCGGTGGACGGCGGAGCGGTCCGTCGGACAGCCTGACCTGCGTGCCGACACTTTCCCCCGCCGTTCTGCCCATCCGCCGCCTGACACCGCGCGATGTCACCGCGTGCGCCGACCTGTCCGAGGACCGGGGCTGGCCCCGTGAGGAACACAAGTGGGGGCTGCTGCTCGCCGCTGGACAGGGTTACGGCATCGACGCCCCCGAGGGCGGTCTGTCCGGCGCCTGCGTGGTCACGGACTACGGCCCTTACGGACGCCCGGACCTGAGCGCGATCGGCATGGTGCTCGTCGCCTCGCGGTATGCGCGCCAGGGTGTCGGCCGACGGCTGATGCGGCATGTAGTGACCGAGGCCGGCACCACGCCACTGACCCTGTTCGCGACGCCGAACGGCCGCCCTCTCTACGAGGAGCTCGGCTTCAAGGTCACGGGGCGGGCCGAGATGGTGCGCGGCCACTTCCTCCCCGATGCCGCGGAGCCCGGCGTCGGCACCCGGGCGGCGACCGCGGAGGACCTCTCGTCGATCCTCCGTCTCGACACTGAGGTCTTCGGCAGCGACCGCACCCACATGATCACCCGTCTCCCCGCCTTCGCCGACCGGATCCGGGTGGCGTACGAGGACGGCCGGCTCATCGGCTACGCGGCCGCCTGGCCCAACATGGACACCCATGTCGTGGGCCCACTGGTCGCCCGGGACACCCGGACCGCCAAGGCCCTCGTCACCGCTCTCGCCGAGGGCGGGGAGCGGCCGCTGCGCACCGACATCGACGTGCGGCACGAGGAGCTCCTCGCCTGGCTGAAGGAGCGGGGGCTGGTGTCGGTCGCCTCGAACGCCGTCATGACCTACGGCATCACCGACCTGCCCGGGGACTGGACCCGGCGGTTCGCGCCCTTGACGGTCGCAGCGGGCTGACCCCGACTGAGCGCCCCGTTCGACGGTCGTGGCGTGCTGACCCCCGGCACGGCACGACCGGCCGAGGTCGGCGGCTGTTCCGTCAGCGGCGCACGACCACGGGCCGCTCGGCAGGGGTGCCTCCCGCGGCCACGACCCGGGTGGACGTGATTCCCCGGCGCTCCAGGGCCGCCGAGAGGATGGCGAGGACCAACGCGGAGGCGGCGAGCGCCGCGCCGACCCAGTTGGGCGCGGTGTAGCCGAGGCCCGCCGCGATGACCAGCCCGCCGAGCCAGGCGGACAGCGCGTTGCCGAGGTTGAAGGCGCCTATGTTCACGGCCGACGCCAGTGTCGGGGCTCCGTGGGCGTGGTCGAGGACGCGCTTCTGCAGCGGCGGTACGGTCGCGAAGCCGAGGGCGCCGATCAGGGGAAGGGTCACCGCCGCAAGTGCCTTGTGGTGGGCGGTCACGGTGAACAGGGCGAGTACGACGGCGAGGCCGCCCAGGGAGACGTACAGCAAGGGCATCAGCGCACGGTCCGCGTAGCGTCCGCCGAGGAAGTTGCCGGCGACCATGCCGAGCCCGAGCAGCACCAGCAGCCAGGTGACGGAACCGTCGGAGAAGCCGGCGACCCGCGTCATCATCGGCGCGATGTAGGTGACGGCGGCGAAGACCCCGCCGAACCCGAGCACGGTCATCCCCATGGCGAGCAGCACCTGGACGTTCTTCAGCGCCGACACTTCATGGCGCAGGCGGACGCCCTCCGGCCGGGGCAGGTCGGGCACCAGCCGGGCGACACCGAGCAGGCCGACCACACCCAGCGCGGCGACGAGGGTGAACGTCACCCGCCAGCCCGCGGACTGGCCGACGAAGGTACCGAGCGGAACGCCGACGACGTTCGCCACGGTGAGTCCGCTGAACATCATCGACAGGGCGGCGGCCTTCTTCTGAGGGGCGACCAGTTCGGCCGCCACCACGGCGCCGATACCGAAGAACGCGCCGTGCGCGAGGGAGGCGACCACACGGCCCGCCAGCATCAGCGTGAACACGGGAGCCACGGCGGAGAGCAGGTTGCCCACGACGAACAGGCCCATCAGCAGCATCAGCATCCGCTTGCGGGGGACCTTCGTGCCGAGGGCGGTCATCAGCGGGGCACCGAACATCACACCGAGGGCGTAGCCGGTCACGAGCAGCCCCGCGGTGGGGATGGTGACGCCGAAGTCGTCGGCGACCTCCGGCAGCACACCCATGATCACGAATTCGGTGGTGCCGATGCCGAAGGCCCCGATGGCGAGGGCCAGGAGCGCGAGAGGCATGGAGGAGACCTTTCATATGATTGCGAGTGCGCCTTGCACGCTAGGACAATAATTGCAGACGCGGGATACATGCAAGCGATGGTTACTGCGTTCGTCGCCTATCCTGGACTCAGCCGCTCCGGGAGGATGATCACCATGACTGCGACAGACCCCGCGCTCACGGCCCTCGCCCAGGGCTGGTGCGCCCTCTCGCTCCTGCACGGGCGCATCGAGGCGCACATCGAGCGCGCTCTGCAGTCCGGGCACAGCCTGAGCGTGCGGGAGTACTCGTTGCTCGACGTGCTCAGCAGGCAGCACGACGGCGACGGCGGGCATCTGCAGATGAAGCAAGTGGCCGACGCGGTGGTGCTCAGCCAGAGCGCCACGACGCGCCTGGTCACACGGCTGGAGGACCGCGGGCTGCTCTCCCGCTATCTGTGTCCCACCGACCGGCGGGGCATCTACACGAATGTCACCGAGGCGGGGCTGACGCTCCTGGAGCAGGCCCGGCCCACCAACGACGCCGCACTGCGCGAAGCCCTCGACGAGGCGGCGGAGAACCCGGAGCTGGCACCGCTGGTCCGCGTCGTGGAGTCCCTGAAGGCGCCCGCATAGAGTGCGGTCATGGGAGAACTTGAGATACGGCCCGCGACCGAGGACGACGTCCCTGCCATCGTCCACATGCTCGCCGACGACCCACTGGGCGCCATGCGCGAGTCACCGGACGACCTGTCCCCCTACCTGGCCGCGCTCAAGCGCCTGGCCGGCGACCCCCACCAGCACCTGGTCGTCGCCGTACGGGACGGCCGTGTCGTCGGCACGCTGCAACTGACCCTCATCCCGGGCCTGTCCCGCAAGGGCGCCACTCGCTCCCTCATCGAGGCGGTGCGCATCCACGCCGACGAACGCGGCAGCGGACTCGGCACCCGGCTCATCGAGTGGGCCGTCGACCAGTCCCGGCGCGAGGGCTGTCAGCTCGTGCAGCTGACCTCGGACGCCACCCGGACCGATGCCCACCGCTTCTACGAACGGCTCGGTTTCACCGCCTCGCACGTCGGCTTCAAGCTCACGCTCTGACCGGCGGATGCGGCGACTTGGCGGGAGCGCCCTCCGTTTCACGTGAAACATGGGACAAAGGGCGCTCGACGCCGGCATGTTCGGGTCGTACGAGCGCTGATCAGCGGAGCGCGTTCATCCCTCGCCACCCGTCCGGGTCCACCCCGCCCGGCACCGCCGCCTCCCCGTCGTACGGCGTCCGCGTGAACACGAACGAGCCGAGATCCAGATGGCTCACGGAGCCGTCCGACCGCCGTACGACCGTCAGCGGCTCCCCCGCGTAGTAGCCGTCGAGTCCGGTCCAGGTGCCGTCGCCGTTCGCCCGGAGCCGGGCACGGCGTCCCACGCCCGAGAGCGGCTCCAGTACCAGGTCACCGCCGGTCGCAAGACGCAGGGTGACTCCCTGCGTCCCCCAGTACCACTGCCCGGTGAGCTCAAGAACGGCCGGATCGACCTCCGGCAGCGGCCGCCACGGCTCCGGGATCCGCGGTTCCGCCTCCGCCACGATCCGTACGAGGTCGGCCGCCACCCCCGTCACCTGCGGACCGGAAGTGCAGTTGGCGAGGACGACGGCCGCGACGTCGTCCTCGACGCCGACCGAGAGATTGGCGAGGAAACCCGGGAGGGACCCGGAGTGCCCCACCAGCAGCCGCCCGTCCTGATACTGGACCTGCAGACCGAGCCCGTACGCGGATCCCGCCGCCAGGTCCGCGGCATCGGAGGGCGCGGCGGGCGTCCGCATCTCCCGCACGGACGCCTCGCTCAGCACCCGCTCGTCGCCGCGGGCCAGGAAGATCGCGAAACGGGCGAGGTCGGCGGTGGTCGACCACAGCTGGCCCGCGGGAGCCATCAGACCGAGGTCCTCGGCGGGCTCCGGCATCATCACGTCCGCCCAGGGATGGACGGCCCAACCACCCGCGTGCGGCGCTCGGGGAGTGCCGCTGGTGCGGTGCAGCCCCAGCGGCTCGAGCACCTCACGCCTGAGGACGTCCTCCCAGGGAGCCTGCCGCAACCGCTCGACCAGCGCGCCCAGCACGCTGTAGCCGGGGTTGGAGTAGTGGAACCGGCTGCCGACCGGATGCCGCAGCGGTTCCGTCCCCAGGACGTCGGCCAGTTCGGGACGCAGTGAACCCGGGGTCCGTTCCCACCAGGGCGCTGGGGACTCGGCGGCGAGCCCCGCGGCGTGCGCGAGCAACTGCGCGATCGTGGCCTCTCCCGCTCCCGTGTCCGGCAGGTGTTTCTCCAGCGGGTCACCGAGGGCGAGCCTGCCTTCGTCGCGCAAGCGCAGGATCAGCACGGCGGTGAAGGTCTTGGTGAGCGAGCCGATCCGGTACTGCACGTTCTCGTCCGGTGCGTGCCCGTCCACCGAGGAGCGCGAGCCGTGCCAGACGGCCCGGCCGTCCCGCACGACGGCCGCCACGAGGGACGGCGCCCGTCCCTCGGCCTGAGCGACGGCGATCCGGTGCAACAGGGCTCGCCGCGTGGCGGGAAGCAACTCTTCCTGGGGTGTCGTCATGCCCCCAGTCCACCCGCCGTCCCCGCGCACGTCGAGCGCATTTCCCCCCGCCCCGACGACGCACGGGCGCGGGCCCCGCCGGATCATCCCCGTGACGGCTGTAGGATCTCGCGATCCATGTCATGGCGAATCGCTCTGACCAGTGGCTATTCAGGCTGTCTCACGTCATGTCATGACGAGTTCGTCTCAGGACGCATGTCATTTCCGCGGGTGCCGGCCGAGGTCTTCGGCCAGCACCCGGTGCCGAACTGCTTCTGGTGCGGGTGCGAAGTCTGCGGTTAGAGGTGTCGCCCGGCATGCGCGCGGGCAAGTCGCGCTTGTAGGCCGCCCGCGCGCGTGGAGGGGCAGGTACTCCCCAGCGGCAGCCGGGCGGTGGTGTCCTGGTGCTCTCCTGAGCAGGATCTGGCCGATCATCGACCCGCCGAGCTCGACGGCGAAGTGTCCGGGCCACCGCTCGGGTGCCCCGGACATCTCGCGCTCAAGCTCGTCACGCGGCCGGGGGCCGCCGAGGTAGGTGTGCACTTCTGGCGAGGCGAGCAGCTCGATGAACGCCGCACGGTCCCGGGTCTCGGGCTCACGGAGCACGAGCCTCTCGGTTTTGATCGGCTCAGGCGGCCAAGCCACAGGTCCCAGATCTTCCATCCGCGCGCGCTAACAGGGGACGGGAGACGCTTGACTCCACTAGGCCCGAGCCCCAAACAGCACCTCTAGTCGAGTTCCTTGGGCCCGTAGTGGGCGGCTGCCGCTCCTGTCTCCAAGGCCCAATAACGGTCTCCGTATGACCAGTGCCACCACTCTGTGGGGTAGTTGACCAGGCCGACAGCGGTGAGCGCAGTACTCAGAATGTCCCGGTGAGAGCGAGCAGCGTCGTTGATGTTGTCGGCCTGCGTGTAGCAGGCGCCCGCGCTCTCCTCAGGGGTCGCATTCATACGGGTGCCCATGTCGAGTTCATGGCCGTCGTCATCAGCGAGCGTCAGGTCTGCGCCATGTCCACGAAGCGGGAGTAATGGCCCTGGAAAGCGACGGTGATGGTGGCCGTGGGGCCGTTTCGGTGTTTGGCGACGATCAGGTCGGCCTCGCCCGCGCGGGGGGACTCCTTCTCGTAGGCGTCTTCTCGGTGCAGCAGGATGACCATGTCCGCGTCCTGCTCGATGGAGCCGGACTCACGCAGGTCGGAGACCATGGGCTTCTTGTCGGTGCGCTGTTCGGGGCCACGGTTCAGCTGGGAGAGGGCGATGACCGGGATCTCCAGCTCCTTGGCCAGGAGTTTGAGGTTCCGGGACATGTCGGAGACCTCCTGCTGGCGGCTCTCGGCGCGCTTGGAGCCGCCGGACTGCATCAGCTGGAGATAGTCGATCACGACGAGCTTGAGGTCGTTGCGCTGCTTCAGACGGCGGCACTTGGCGCGGATCTCCATCATCGACAGATTGGGCGAGTCGTCGATGTACAGCGGTGCGGCCGAGACGTCCGGCATGCGGCGGGCGAGCCGCGTCCAGTCCTCGTCCGTCATCGTGCCCGAGCGCATGTGGTGCAGCGCGACCCGGGCCTCGGCGGACAGCAGACGCATGGCGATCTCGTTGCGGCCCATTTCCAGGGAGAAGATGACGCTCGGCAGATTGTTCTTGATCGACGCCGCGCGGGCGAAGTCCAGCGCGAGCGTCGACTTGCCCATCGCGGGGGCGCGCGGCGATGACGATCATCTGGCCGGGGTGAAGCCCGTTGGTCAGCGAGTCGAAGTCCGTGAATCCCGTGGGGACGCCGGTCATCTCGCCACTGCGCGAGCCGATCGCCTCGATCTCGTCGAGTGCGCCCTCCATGATGTCGCCGAGCGGCAGGTAGTCCTCGCTGGTGCGCTGCTCGGTGACGGCGTAGATCTCCGCCTGCGCCCGGTTGACGATCTCGTCCACGTCGTCGTCGGCCGCGTATCCCATCTGCGTGATCCGCGTGCCGGCCTCGACGAGGCGACGCAGCACGGCCCGCTCGTGGACGATCTCCGCGTAGTACTCCGCGTTCGCCGCCGTCGGTACGGTCTGGACCAGGGTGTGCAGATACGCGGCGCCGCCCACCTTGGTGATCTCGCCGCGCTTGGTGAGTTCGGCGGCGATCGTGATGGGGTCGGAGGGTTCTCCGCGCGCGTAGACGTCGAGAATCGCCTGATAGATCGTTTCGTGGGCCGGTTTGTAGAAGTCGTGGCCCTTGAGGATCTCGACCACGTCGGCGATGGCTTCCTTGGACAGGAGCATGCCACCGAGGACCGACTGTTCGGCGTCCAGGTCCTGCGGGGGGACGCGCTCGAAGGCGGAGCCGCCCTCCCACGCGCCGCCGTCACGGCCCCGGTCGTGCTGTTCGTCCCGGCCGGGTCCGCCGTCGCCGCGCCGGCGTGAGGCGGGCAGACGATCACTGGGCCCGCTGTCGGCCCACGGGTCGTCCAAGGGCTCGGAGATACTCACCGACCCACCTCCTCCGTCCGCCGAGCGGACCTCGCCGTGCCCCTCATTTCTAGGCCACGGCACTGACAAATAAGAGGCCCGTCCTCCGGTTGTCGGTGCGTCGGCTTTGTGAGGATTCCGTGCTGCCGGGGCGGAGCGGGCGCCGCACCACGGTAGGCCCGTCTGCACCGTCAGCCAATCTGGTTATCCACAGGCCATGTGGACGAAGACCTCATTGCTGTGGAGAACTCCGCGAAACCTGTGCACGACACGGTGGACAGCCCTGTGAACAAGACCTCGCCCCCCGCGTCGCACCGCCTGTGACCTGGCGTTTCGACGTCCACCGGCTGTGCAGAAGAAAAACTTTTCCGCTCGGGCCAAGATCCTCGGCGAGGACTGACGCCATGAGGCGCACTCACGAGCAATGTAAGGGTCCCAACTAGCTTGCATCTGTTACCTGTGGACGGTTAGGTTGATGGCCATGACACCTGCTCCTGCGGCGTCCCGCTCCGGGCGTCGACGCCACGACCGGGAGATCGTCACCCTCGCCGTCCCGGCCTTCGGCGCGCTCGTCGCCGAGCCCCTGTTCGTGCTGGCCGACAGCGCGATCGTGGGGCATCTCGGCACGGCGCAGCTGGCCGGTCTCGGCATCGCCTCCGCCCTCCTCACCACAGCCGTGAGCGTGTTCGTCTTCCTCGCCTACGCGACGACGGCGGCCGTGGCCCGCCGGGTCGGCGCGGGCGATCTGCGCGCCGCCATCCAGCAGGGCATGGACGGCGTCTGGCTCGCCCTGCTCCTCGGCGCCGGCGTCATCGCCCTCGTCCTGCCCCTGGCCTCCCCCATCATCGAGCTCTTCGGCGCCTCGGACACCGCCGCCCCGTACGCGATCACCTATCTGCGCATCTCGGCGCTCGGCATCCCGGCCATGCTCGTGGTCCTGGCCTCGACGGGGGTACTCCGGGGGCTTCAGGACACCCGTACCCCGCTCTACGTGGCCGTCGCCGGGTTCGTCGCCAACGCCGTCCTCAACCTCGTCCTGGTCTACGGCGTGGGCCTCGGCATCGCCGGCTCGGCCTGGGGCACCGTGATCGCCCAGTGTGCCATGGCCGTCGCGTACCTCTTCGTGGTGGTGCGCGGCGCCCGTCGGCACGGGGCCTCGCTGCGCCCCGACGCCGCAGGCATACGCGCCTGCGCGCAGGCCGGGACACCCCTGCTCGTCCGTACGCTCTCACTGCGGGCGATCCTGATGATCGCCACTGCGGTCGCCGCCCGTCTCGGCGACGCGGACATCGCCGCGCACCAGATCATCCTGTCGTTGTGGAGCCTGCTCGCCTTCGCCCTGGACGCCATCGCCATCGCCGGGCAGGCCATCATCGGCCGGTACCTCGGCGCGGAGGACGCCGAGGGCGCCCGGGAGGCCTGCCGTCGCATGGTGCAGTGGGGCGTCGCCGCCGGGGCCGTCCTGGGGGCGCTGGTACTGGCCGGCCGTCCGCTGTTCCTCCCGCTGTTCAGCGGCGACCCGGTGGTCCACCACGCCGCGCTGCCGGCGCTGGTCATCGTGGCGCTGTCCCAGCCGGTCTCCGGCGTGGTCTTCGTCCTCGACGGAGTCCTGATGGGTGCGGGGGACGGCCCCTATCTGGCGGGCGCGATGCTGGTCACGCTCGCGGTCTTCACGCCTCTGGCGCTGCTCGTCCCCACGCTCGGCGGCGGCCTGACCGCCCTGTGGGGGGCGATGACGGTGATGATGGTCATGCGGTTGCTGACGCTGTGGCGGCGTTCCCGCTCGGGCCGCTGGATCGTGACAGGCGCCACCCGTTGACCGTCTCCTCCGCCTGACCGTTCCTCGTTCGATCGTTCCTCGTCCGACCGCTTACCGCCTGACCGTTTCCTCCGTTTCACGTGAAACATCGGCATACGACAGTGGGGCCGCACCCGAAGGTGCGGCCCCACTCACCGTTGCCCCACTCACCGCTACGGCAAGTGGTCACAGCATGTGCGGCGCTCAGGCCGCGACGACCTCGATGCTGACCTTGGCGGCCACCTCGGGGTGCAGACGCACGGACGTCTCGTGGGCGCCCAGCGTCTTGATCGGCGCGCCCAGCTCGATGCGGCGCTTGTCGACCTCGGGGCCACCGGAGGCCTTGATCGCCGAAGCGACGTCGGCCGGGGTGACGGAACCGAAGAGACGGCCGGCATCGCCCGAACGGACGGCCAGACGGACCTTCACGCCCTCGATCTGGGCCTTGAGCGCGTTGGCCTGCTCGACGGTCTGGATCTCGTGGATCTTGCGAGCACGACGGATCTGCTCGACGTCCTTCTCGCCACCCTTGGTCCAGCGGATCGCGAACTTCCGCGGGATCAGGTAGTTACGGGCGTAGCCGTCCTTGACATCGACGACCTCGCCCGCGGCGCCGAGGCCGGAGACCTCGTGGGTGAGGATGATCTTCATGAGTCGGTCACCCTTCCCTTATCGCGCGGTGGACGTGTAGGGCAGCAGCGCCATCTCACGGCTGTTCTTCACGGCCGTGGCGACGTCACGCTGGTGCTGCGTGCAGTTGCCGGTCACGCGGCGGGCACGGATCTTGCCGCGGTCGGAAATGAACTTCCGCAGCATGTTCGTGTCCTTGTAGTCCACGTACGTGACCTTGTCCTTGCAGAATGCGCAGACCTTCTTCTTCGGCTTGCGCACAGGCGGCTTCGCCATGGTGATTCTCCTGTGTGATCAAGAAGTTGGGGTGTGCCCCGCCTCCGACCGCAGGACCCGTGGGGTCCGAGGTCTAGAAGGGGGGCTCGTCCGAGTAGCCGCCACCGCCACCGCCGCCGGAGCCGGAGCCACTGCCGCCGCCCCAGCCGCCGCCACCCTGGTTGCCGCCGGCGGGAGCGCCGGTTGCCCAGGGGTCGTCGGCCGGAGCCCCGCCGCCGCCCTGCTGGCCGCCGCCGGGGCCGCCGCCCCAGCCGCCGCCACCCTGGCCGCCGCCACCGCCCTGGCCGCCGCCGCCGTAACCACCCTGGCCGCCTCGGCCGCCGGAGGTCTTGGTGACCTTGGCCGTGGCACTGCGCAGGCTGGCGCCGACCTCGTCGACGTCGAGCTCGTAGACCGTGCGCTTGACGCCCTCACGGTCCTCGTAGGACCGCTGCTTCAGCCGGCCCTGCACGATGACGCGCATGCCTCGCTGGAGCGACTCGGCGACGTTCTCCGCCGCCTGACGCCAGACCGAGCAGGTGAGGAAGAGACTTTCGCCGTCCTTCCACTCGTTGGTCTGGCGGTCGAAGGTGCGGGGAGTGGACGCGACGCGGAACTTCGCGACCGCCGCACCGGACGGGGTGAAGCGCAGCTCGGGGTCGTCGACGAGATTGCCGACGACCGTGATGACGGTCTCGCCTGCCATGGGTGAACCTCTCGGCGGGTTTGCTGGTGCTGCTACTCGAATCCCGGGACCGACCGAGCCGGGTGGCTCAGTGGGTCTCGGGGCGGAGGACCTTGGTCCGGAGGACCGACTCGTTCAGGTTCATCTGGCGGTCGAGCTCCTTGACGACCCCGGGCTCGGCCTGGAGGTCGATGACCGAGTAGATGCCCTCGGGCTTCTTCTTGATCTCGTACGCGAGACGACGACGGCCCCAGGTGTCGACCTTCTCGACCTTGCCGCCGCCATCACGGACGACGGACAGGAAGTTCTCGATCAGCGGGGAGACCGCGCGCTCCTCGACATCGGGGTCGAGGATGACCATCACCTCGTAGTGACGCATGTGAAACCCACCTCCTCTGGACTCAACGGCCACGGTCGTTCCGTGGCAGGAGGGTTGCGATGCGTTGGCACCGACATCCGTGAGTAAACCAGGCCCCACTGACAATCGGGGCCCGCTCGGCGGAAGCGGCCGGACCGCGGCCCGGCCCAAGTCGGCGCAGAAGCTACAGCCTACCCGCCCACCGCCGTACGGTTGAAATCCGGGCGTGAGGGCACGCAATCTGTAGGCATCGGGCTGTCCAGGACGAAGACGCACCGCTTCTTCGGCAGGAGGTTCCCCATGGCACAGATCATGCGACCCGCCAGGCCCCACAACGGACTGCTGGCCACCGACGGCAAGGCCCACCCTCTTCAGGACACGCTGCTGGCCGTGACCCTGGTGCTCGGGGTCGTGGCCCTCGTCACCGCCGGTTTCCCCCGCCTGCACATACTGACCGCGTGCACCGGCCTCGTGGGCGTCCTGACCGGTGGGTACGGCCAGTTCATCTCGGAGACCACACGGGAACGCTTCGGGCTGGTCGTCGGTCTCGGCGCCGCCGCGATCGGCCTGTACTTCGGCATGGCCCACGGTGGGTTCGCCGGCGAGTTCAACGGCTTCGTCGGCGGCTGAGCCACCGGCGGAACACCGCCGGACCAACGGCGGAACACCAAGGAACGCGCCACTCCGCGACAGGCGACGGGGCGCGTCGCGGACCCGTACGGCCCAGTGCCAGACGGGGCGCTCTCGGGGCGCAGTAGGCTTCGGCGCGAGAGCCGGAGCCCCTGACCCCATGGGGACACACCAGCCCGAGGAGCGCCCCGACATGAGCCTGACCCTGAGGACGATCAGCCGCGAGCAGCATCTGGCGTACATGCAGAGCCTGCCGTCGGCGAGCCACATGCAGGTTCCCGCCTGGGCCGACGTCAAGGCGGAGTGGCGGTCGGAGAACCTCGGCTGGTTCGACAGGAACGGCCAGCTCGTCGGTGTCGGACTCGTCCTCTACCGCCAGCTTCCCAAGATCAAGCGGTATCTGGCGTACCTGCCCGAGGGCCCGGTGATCAACTGGTACGCGCCGAACCTGGACGAGTGGATCCAGCCGATGCTGGCCCACCTCAAGCAGCAGGGCGCCTTCTCCGTGAAGATGGGCCCGCCGGTGATCATCCGGCGCTGGGAGGCCACCTCCATCAAGCAGGGCATCCAGAACCCGGACGTCAAGCGGCTGCGCGACATCGAGGCGGACCACATCGAGCCGCGCGCCTTCGAGGTGGCCGACAAGCTGCGTCGCATGGGCTGGCAGCAGGGCGAGGACGGCGGGGCCGGCTTCGGCGACGTGCAGCCCCGCTACGTCTACCAGGTGCCGCTGGCCAACCGGTCGCTGGAAGAGGTGCACAAGAACTTCAACCAGCTCTGGCGACGCAACATCAAGAAGGCCGAGAAGGCGGGCGTCGAGGTGGTCCAGGGCGGCTACCACGACCTGGAGGAGTGGCAGCGGCTGTACGAGATCACGGCCGTGCGCGACCATTTCCGGCCGCGCCCGCTGTCGTACTTCCAGCGCATGTGGTCGGCCCTCAACAACGAGGACCCCAACCGCATGCGGCTGTACTTCGCCCGGCACAACGGAGTGAACCTTTCCGCTGCGACGATGCTGATCGTGGGCGGCCACGTCTGGTACTCCTACGGCGCCTCGGACAACATCGGCCGCGAGTTCCGTCCGTCCAACGCGATGCAGTGGCGGATGCTGCGGGACGCTTACGCGCTCGGCGCGACCGTGTACGACCTGCGCGGCATCTCCGACTCGTTGGACGAGACCGACCACCTGTTCGGCCTGATCCAGTTCAAGGTGGGCACGGGCGGGCAGGCGGCCGAGTACCTCGGCGAGTGGGACTTCCCGCTCAACAAGCTGCTCCACAAGGCACTCGACATCTACATGTCGCGCCGCTGACTTCCCCCGGCGCCCTCCCCTCCGTGCGGCGGGTCCGCCACAATCTCAACCCCTGGGTCTCTTCGCATTCCCTCGCACCTGAAGACACCTCAGCCATCTCAGCCACGAGAAAGGTTCCGGGACCGGCCATGGCGCTCACGCTCTACGTCGACACCGCGCGCTGGCGGGCACACCAGAAACACGTGCAGGACCAGTTCCCGGGGCTCGTCCCCGTCTGCAAGGGCAACGGGTACGGCTTCGGGCACGAACGGCTGGCCGAAGAGGCCACCCGCATGGGCTCGGACATCCTCGCCGTGGGTACGACGTACGAGGCCGCCCGCATCAAGGACTGGTTCGGCGGCGATCTGCTGGTGCTGACGCCCTTCCGCAGGGGCGAGGAGCCCGTGCCGCTGCCCGACCGGGTGATCCGCTCGGTCTCCTCGATCGACGGGGTCTACGGACTGGTCGGCGCCCGGGTGGTCATCGAGGTGATGTCCTCGATGAAGCGGCACGGAGTGAGCGAGCAGGACCTGCCGCAGCTCCACACCGCCATAGAGAACGTGCGGCTGGAGGGCTTCGCCATCCACCTTCCGCTGGACCGCACCGACGGCTCGGACGCCGTCGAGGAGGTCATCGGCTGGATGGACCGGCTGCGCGCGGCCAGGCTGCCGCTGCACACGATGTTCGTCAGCCACCTCAAGGCCGACGAACTGGCGCGGCTGCAGCAGCAGTTCCCCCAGACCAGGTTCCGGGCGCGGATCGGCACCCGGCTGTGGCTGGGGGACCACGAGGCGACGCAGTACCGGGGCGCGGTCCTGGACGTGACGCGCGTGGCCAAGGGGGAACGCTTCGGCTACCGGCAGCAGAAGGCGGCCACCGACGGCTATCTCGTCGTCGTGGCGGGCGGTACGTCGCACGGGGTGGGTCTGGAGGCGCCCAAGGCGCTGCACGGCGTCATGCCGCGAGCCAAGGGCGTGGCGCGGGCCGGTCTGGCGACGGTCAACCGGAACCTCGCGCCGTTCGTGTGGGCGGGCAAGCAGCGCTGGTTCGCCGAGCCGCCGCACATGCAGGTCTCGATCCTCTTCGTCCCGTCGGACACCACGGAGCCGAAGGTCGGTGACGAGCTGGTGGCCCATCTGCGGCACACCACGACCCAGTTCGACCGGATCGTGGACCGCTGACGCGCACGATCCCCCCAGGGGGCGCTCCCAGAGCCCCCGGGGGCCTTCTCTGCGGGCCGTGACCGCCGCGGACGCGGTGAGGCCGTACACCACTCGTGTACGGCCTCACGTGCGTCCGGAGCCTGACGCGGCCGGTGTTCGCTCTGTTCGCTCAGAGCGAACCATGTCCCGCCGTGGACGCCCCGTCGGCACCCCACTCCACCGCGGGTCCCTCGAAGCGCGTCGGCGCTTCGTCCACCGGACGGGCCGCCGGGCCGAGGACGAAGACGTCCGGGGCCCCGTCGAGGACACCGCCGGAGGGATCGTCGTCGCCCGCCCTCCGTACGACGTCCCGCTCCGGCAGCAGGATGTCGCGGACGACCACCGCGCACAGGTACAGCGTGCCGAGCAGATGGACGGCGACGGCGAGCTGGTAGCCCCCCGTAGGAAGTCCCTTGTGGGCGTCCCCGCTCGTCGTGTACGCGAGATACATCCAGATGCCCAGGAAGTAGCCGACCTCGCACGCCTGCCAGATCAGGAAGTCCCGCCAGCGCGGCCGGGCCAGCGCGGCGAGGGGGACCAGCCAGAGCACGTACTGCGGTGAGTACACCTTGTTGGTGAGGATGAACGCCGCGATGATCAGGAAGGCCAGCTGGGCGAAACGCGGCCGACGCGGGGCGGTCAGCGTCAGTACAGCCAGGCCGGCGCAGATCAGCACCATGAGGATCATGGCCCAGTCGTTGGCCGTGTCGGGGCTGATCGCGGTGTTCCACCGCTGGGAGACGATCAGGAAGATCGAGCCGAAGTCGACGCCCCGGTCGTGGCTGAAGCGGTAGAACTTCGACCAGCCGTCCGGGGCCAGCAGCAGCACCGGAAGATTGACCACGAGCCAGGCCGCGACAGCGCCGAACAGCGCCCTCCCGTACTCCCGCCACCGGCCCGCACGCCAGCACAGGACCAGGAGCGGCCCGAGGATCAGGAACGGATAGAACTTGGCGGCCGTGGCGAGCCCCAGCAGCACACCGAACGCGAGGGGCCGGCCACGCGACCACATGAGCATCGCGGCCGCCAGGAGGGCCACGGCGAGCAGGTCCCAGTTGATGGTGGCGGTCAGGGCGAAGGCCGGTGCGAGGGCCACCAGAAGCCCGTCCCAGGGACGCCGGCGGTGGGTGCGCACGGTGCACACGGCGATGACCGCGGCGCACACCATCAGCATTCCGGCGTTGACGAACCAGTAGAACTGCTCCTGGTGCTGCATGCTTCCGCCGCCGGGCGTCAGCCACGCGGCGACCTCCATGAACACGCCGGTGAGCACCGGGTATTCGAGGTAGTCCATGTCGCCGGGGAGCTTGTCGAAGTACGGCACGAGTCCGTCGGCGAAGCCGCGCCCCTGGTACAGGTGCGGGATGTCCGAGTAGCACGCGTGCGTGTACTGGGAACTGGCGCCGAAGAACCATCCGCTGTCGTAGCAGGGCAGTTTCTGCACCATGCCGAGGGCGAACATGCCGAGGGCGACGAGGGCCACGACCCGCACGGGCGTCCACCAGGACGTCCCGAGCAGGGCGCGGCGCCCGAGGGGGCCTCCGAACAGCTCGCTGCCGAGGGCGGCGACCTCGTCCTCCTTGGTCGGCCGCACCACGTCCGGCTCGTACTCGACGGCTCGCGTCGTCTCTCCGCTGGGCATGCCGCACATCCTGCCGTACGCGCCGGGGAACGCGCCGGGAGGCGGGGGATCCGGTCACGACGGCGCCCCTTCGCATGTTTCACGTGAAACATGCGAAGGGGCGCGAATCAGCGGCTTTCGCCACCGTCACCCGGCTCCGAGGAAACCGAGTCCTGGCGGGACCTCAGTTCCGTCCTCCGAACAAGCCTCCGTCGTTGCCGCCATTGCCGCCGTTGCTGTTGCCTCGAGTGGTCCCGGTCTCCTCGCTCGTCGTCGAGGACGGGGACGTGCCTCCGCCCGGAC
The DNA here is from genome assembly GCF_030816915.1 of Streptomyces sp. B3I8. Taxonomy (NCBI): domain Bacteria; kingdom Bacillati; phylum Actinomycetota; class Actinomycetes; order Kitasatosporales; family Streptomycetaceae; genus Streptomyces; species Streptomyces sp. B3I8. The sequence continues at coordinate 3,515,038 of NZ_JAUSYN010000002.1, forward strand.
CCTCGCCGCCCGTGCCCCCGCCATTGGGGCCACCGTTTTCGTTCCCGGAGTCCGTGCAGCCCTGGAAGAAGTTGCAGCTCTGCGAGGACGTGGGGGACGGCGACGTACTGCTCCGCGTGGGCGTGGGGCTCGTCGACGGACTGCTCGACGCGCTCTTGGTGGGAGTGGGCGACGGGCTCGTCGACGCCTCCGCGTTGACGACCTTGCCGATGGGCAGCGCCTGCGGGAAGTCCTTGGCGGGGACGCCCTTGAGTGCCTGCTCCATGTAGTCGTGCCAGATCTGGGCCGGGAACGAGGCGCCGTGGATCTTCTCCTCGCCACCCGTTCCGTACATCTCCAGGAACTGGCGGTTCTTGTTGCTCTCGTCGTCGTCCAGCCGGTACATCGAGATCGCGGTGGAGAGCTGCGGCGTGTAGCCGACGAACCAGGCGGACTTGTTCCCGTCCGTGGTACCCGTCTTGCCGGCGACCTCGCGGCCGGTGAGCCGCGCCGCCGTACCGGTTCCCTTGTCGACCACTGTCTTCAGCACGTCGGTGACGTTGTTGGCCACATTGGGTTCGTAGGCCGGGGTGCTCTTGGCCTCCTTCTTGTGGTCGTAGACGGTGCCGTCCTTGCTCTCGACCTTCTCGACCGAGTAGGGCTCACGCTGTTTGCCGCTGTCCGCGAACGTGGCGTAGGCGCCGGCCATGCGGATGGCGCTGGGGTCGGAGGTACCGATGGAGAACGAGGGGAAGTTCGAGCTGGCCAGGCTGCTCTTCAGGAGGCCGGCGTCCAGGGCCGACTCCTCGACCTTGTCCAGCCCCACGTCCATGCCGAGCTGGACGTATGCGGAGTTGACCGACAGCCGCATCGCCTCACGGAGGTCGATCTTGTAGCTGGGCGGAGTGCCGACCGACTCACCGCCGTCGTTGGTCTGCAGCCACTCCTTGCCCTCCTTGTCCTTCCAGACGTCCCCGTTGTATTCGAGGATCTTGAACTTGTTCTTGCCGCTGTAGAGGCTCTTGGGCGAGGCGACGGTGCGTTGTCCGTCCTGCGCCTGCTCCGGATCGCCCTTGGGGTCACGGACGCCCCACTTCATCGCGGCGGCCAGCACGAACGGCTTGAAGGTCGAACCGACCTGGGCGCCGGTGACGTCGGCGTTGTTGGTGAAGTGCTTGGTCGCGTCCTCACCGCCGTAGATGGCCTTGATCGCCCCTGTGTCCGGGTCGACGGAGGCACCGCCGAACTGGACGTGCGTGTCGGTCTTGGGACGCTGCTTGGGCTTGATCTTGGCCTTCTGGACCTTCTTCACCGCGGCCTCGAGCTCATTGACCTTCTTCTTGTCGAAGGTCGTGTGGATCGAGTAGCCGCCCTGCTGGAGCTGGTTGCTGGTGATGTCGGTGTTCTTGACCACCGAGCCGTTGGCCAGGTCGACGAGGTAACCGATCTGACCGCTCAGCGCGGTGTTCGCCCTGGGGTTCTTCACCTTCGGGAGCTTGGTGTGCTTCGCCCGTTCGGTCTGGCTCAGGTGGCCGTACTCGACCATCTTGTTGAGCGTGTCCTGCATCTGGCCGAGGGCCCGCCTGGTGTTGGCCTTGGCGGTGGCGGCGGGGTCGATGGCGACCGCGCCGGCCGGGTCGTAGTAGGTGGCGCCCTTGAGCATCGCCGAGAGGAAGGCGCACTCGCCCGGATCGAGGTCCTTGGCGTCCTTGTCGAAGTACGCCCGCGCGGCCGCCTGGATGCCGTAGGCGCCCCGGCCGTAGTAGGCGGAGTTCAGGTAGTCGGCGAGGATCTTGTCCTTGTCGACGTTGGCGCCGACCTTGACCGAGATGAAGATCTCCTTGAACTTGCGGGAGATCGTCTGCGACCGGTCGTCCAGCAGCGCGTTCTTCACGTACTGCTGGGTGATGGTCGAGCCGCCCTGGGTCTCGCCGCCCCTGGCCATGTTGAACAGCGCGCGGCCGATGCCCTTGGGGTCGATGCCGTTGTCGTCGTAGAAGGTCTTGTTCTCCTGGGAGATCACCGCCCAGCGCATCTCCTTGGGGATCTGCGCGAAGTTGATGATCTGGCGGTTGGTCTCACCACCGGTGGCCACCATCTGGCTGCCGTCGGCCCAGTAGTAGACGTTGTTCTGCGCCGTCGCCGTCTTGGCGATGTCCGGCACGCTCACCATCGCGTAACCGATGCCGGTTACGACCACCATGGTGCCGACGAAGCCGATGAAGCAGCCGGTCACCAGTTTCCAGGACGGTACCCAGCGGTGCCAGCCGTCCTTGCCGGCCCGCGGATAGTCGAGGAACCGCCTCTTGTCCGGATCCGGTCCGCGTCCCCGGCCGCGGCCGGGCCCGTTCGGCCCGCCCGGGCCGCGGCGGCCACCGCCACCACCGCTTCCGTGGCCGCTTCCGGCGCCGTCGGCCGCTCTGCGCCGGCCTCCGCCGCTTCTCTGCGCGGCTCGCCTGGCCTCGGCACGACCGCCGGACAGACGTTCCTCACCTCCCCACTCGGGGGAGTCGGCCGGAGATCCGGTGGCGCCTCGCGGTGCCGCGCGGCGACCGGAGGACGCCGACTGACCGCGTCGGGCCGCGGCACGTCCGCCTCCCTGCGGCTGCGGCGGTTTGCGACGGTGCTCGCTCATCGAACGATTACTCCTCGGGCAGGCGCACCCGTGCGCGCCTGGAAACGGCGGCTGTTTTCCGGTCCCCCCGAAGTACGGATGCGGTCGCTCACGCATTCACCCGTACTGCACCGAGGGGGAGGACGTTACCGTCCCTCCCTCGGCTTCCGGCGGTCTGCATGGCGCACAGACTACGCACCGTCAAAACCAGCCGAGGTTCGAACTTCACCCCAAACCCGGCAGGTTGCCTCTCACGAATCAGTGATGTGACCCCGTTCACCGTGTTCCCTCTTGTCGCCGTCGCAGGAGCGTTCTATCGTGCTGATGTATCGAGTCGATACATCAGCACGACATAAAGACGTGCTGGGGACCTGCGCGAGAGGGAGGAGGCGACGATGAGCCGGCGTGCCGGGATCCTCGAGTTCGCCGTACTCGGCCTGCTCCGCGAGTCCCCGATGCACGGCTATGAGCTGCGCAAACGGCTCAATACATCACTGGGTGTGTTCCGTGCGTTCAGCTACGGCACGCTGTACCCCTGCCTCAAGACGCTGGTCGCGAACGGCTGGTTGATCGAGGAACCGGGGGTCACGGCCGACGGCACGCCCGCCGCCCCGCTCTCGGGACGGCGCGCCAAGATCGTTTACCGGTTGACGGCGGACGGCAAGGAGCACTTCGAGGAACTGCTCTCCCAGACCGGACCCGACGCCTACGAGGACGAACACTTCGCCGCGCGCTTCGCCTTCTTCGGCCAGACCTCGCGGGACGTGCGCATGCGCGTCCTGGAGGGCCGCCGCAGTCGGCTGGAGGAACGCCTGGAGAAGATGAGCGCCTCCCTGGCCCGCACCCGGGAACGCCTCGACGACTACACCCTCGAGCTCCAGCGCCACGGGATGGAGTCCGTGGAGCGCGAAGTGCGCTGGCTGAACGAGCTCATCGAGAGCGAGCGGGCAGGGCGGGACCTGAAGGATTCCGCCTCCTCAGGACCCGCTCAGCAGAACACAGGATCCGGCTCGTCGGGCGGCCTGCCCCGGCGCGGTGACAGCACCGCGCCGGATACGCCCGACGACACCGCCATGTGAGCCCCGATCGGGGTCTCACCGAATACACACAGGGAGCAACCGGAATGGGTTCGGTTCGCGTAGCCATCGTCGGCGTGGGCAACTGCGCCGCATCGCTGGTGCAGGGCGTCGAGTACTACAAGGACGCCGACGCGGCGTCCAAGGTGCCTGGGCTGATGCACGTCCAGTTCGGCGAGTACCACGTCCGCGACATCGAGTTCGTCGCCGCGTTCGACGTGGACGCCAAGAAGGTCGGCCTCGACCTGGCGGACGCCATCGGCGCCTCGGAGAACAACACCATCAAGATCTGCGACGTCCCCAACTCCGGTGTGACGGTCCAGCGCGGCCACACCCTCGACGGCCTCGGCAAGTACTACCGCGAGACCATCGAGGAGTCCGCCGAGGCCCCGGTCGACATCGTCCAGATCCTCAAGGACAAGCAGGTCGACGTCCTGGTCTGCTACCTGCCCGTGGGCTCCGAGGACGCGGCGAAGTTCTACGCCCAGTGCGCCATCGACGCCAAGGTCGCCTTCGTCAACGCCCTCCCGGTCTTCATCGCCGGCACCAAGGAGTGGGCGGACAAGTTCACCGAGGCGGGCGTCCCGATCGTCGGCGACGACATCAAGTCGCAGGTCGGCGCCACCATCACGCACCGTGTCATGGCGAAGCTGTTCGAGGACCGGGGCGTCGTCCTGGACCGCACGATGCAGCTGAACGTCGGCGGCAACATGGACTTCAAGAACATGCTCGAGCGTGAGCGCCTGGAGTCGAAGAAGATCTCGAAGACGCAGGCCGTCACCTCGCAGATCCCCGACCGGGACCTGGGCGCGAAGAACGTCCACATCGGCCCGTCGGACTACGTCCAGTGGCTCGACGACCGCAAGTGGGCCTACGTGCGCCTCGAGGGCCGTGCCTTCGGTGACGTCCCGCTGAACCTGGAGTACAAGCTCGAGGTGTGGGACTCCCCGAACTCCGCGGGTGTCATCATCGACGCCCTGCGCGCCGCGAAGATCGCCAAGGACCGGGGCATCGGTGGCCCCATCCTGTCGGCGTCCTCGTACTTCATGAAGTCCCCGCCGGTCCAGTTCTTCGACGACCAGGCCCGGGAGAACGTGGAGAAGTTCATCGCGGGCGAGGTCGAGCGCTAAGAGCCCACCGGCTCACGCGTCGCCGAAGGTCCCCGGGGCACCGTCCCGGGGACCTTCCCCGTATGTGAGGGTGTCTCCCATGGCCGTCCTCCCTGACCTGCGCGTCCTGTTGCGCCTCGGGGACTTCCGGCGCCTGCTCGCGGTGCGGCTGCTCTCCCAGGGCGCCGACGGCGTCTACCAGGTCGCGCTCGCCACCTACGTCGTCTTCTCCCCGGAGAAGCAGACCTCCGCCGCCGCGATCGCCTCCGCGATGGCCGTGCTCCTCCTGCCGTACTCCCTCATCGGCCCCTTCGCCGGCGTCCTGCTCGACCGCTGGCGCCGCCGTCAGGTCCTCCTCCACGGCAATCTGCTGCGCGCCCTGCTCGCCTGCGTGACGGCGGTGCTGATGGTGAGCGGGGTGCCCGACCGGCTGTTCTACGTCTCCGCGCTGTGCGTCACCGCGGTCAACCGCTTCGTTCTCGCCGGCCTGTCCGCGGCGCTGCCCCGCGTCGTCGACACCGAGCGCCTGGTGCTGGCCAACTCGCTCTCCCCGACCGCCGGCACCCTCGCCGCGACCGCAGGCGGAGGCCTCGCCTTCGTGCTGCGCCTCGCGGTCTCCGACTCCGACGTCGCCGTGGTGCTGCTGGGCGCCGCGCTGTACCTGGGCGCCGCCCTGGTGTCCCTGCGCATCGCGCCGGGACTCCTCGGCCCCGACGGCGCGGCGATACACCCCCGGCTCCGTCGGGCGCTCGCCGGCACCGCGCGTGGTCTCGCCCAGGGCGTACGTCACCTCGTGGAGCCCGAGCGCAGGGCCGCCGCCCTGGCGCTGACCGCCATGACGCTCATGCGGTTCTGCTACGGCGCGCTGACGGTCATGGTGCTGATGCTCTGCCGGTACGCCCTCGCCGACGGCACCGACGAGGGGTTGGCACTGCTCGGCCTGGCCGTGGGGGCGTCCGGCGCGGGGTTCTTCGTGGCGGCCGTGCTGACACCGTGGACGGCCGGGCGGTTCGGGCCCGGACGGTGGATCGTCGCGTGCGCGGCCGGTGCGGCGGTCCTGGAGCCCACGCTCGGCCTGCCGTTCGCCACCGGTCCGATGCTGGCGGCTGCGTTCGTGCTGGGGCTGACCACTCAGGGAGCGAAGATCGCGACGGACACGATCGTGCAGTCCTCGGTCGACGACCGCTTCCGCGGCCGGATCTTCTCGGTCTACGACGTGCTGTTCAACGTCGCCTTCGTCGGCGCGGCCGCACTGGGCGCCGTGATGCTGCCCGGCGACGGCCGATCAGGTTCGCTGGTGGTGCTGGTGGCACTGGTCTACGGGGCGGTTGCTGCCGCTATGTCCCTCTTCGCTCGCCAGTAAGTGTCACATCAAAGCCACAGTCCCTTTTCGGACTTCGCACTTGTCAGTGCGGCCGGATAACTTACGGACGTCTTATTTCGCGCCATGCGCCCGGCACCTTCACGCCTGTCGGTCTCGCGCATGGTTTCTTCATCAAGGGGGACCCCCAAGTGACCGTTCCGCCGCCGCCCCAGGGCCAGAACCCGTACGCCCAGACGCCCACCGCTCCCACGGGGCAGCCGGCCGGACAGCCGGGAGTTCCTCCGCAGCAGCCCAGCCAGCCGGGCGTCCCGCCGCAGGGTCCCTACGCGCCGTTTCCGCAGCAGCAGGGCGGCCCCGTGCCGCCTCCGCCCGCGCCCCCGGCCCGTCGTGGCGGCAAGAAGGCACTCAAGGTCATAGGCGGCATCGTCGTGGCCGTGCTCGTCATCGGCCTGAAGTTCGGCGCCGGCTGGGGCCTGGGCTGGCTCTTCGGACGCGACGACGCCGAGACCACGTCGGTGGGCAGCTGTATGCACAACGACGGCACCCAGACCAGCCCCGACCTCCAGGAGGTCGACTGCTCGTCGGGCAAAGCCCAGTACAAGGTGGTCGAGAAGTTCGGCGGCTCCTCGGACAGCAGCAAGTGCGACAACATCAAGGACGCGACGATCTCCTACATCCAGTCCGGCAACGGCCACGATGTGGTGCTGTGCCTGAAGGAGGCAAGCTGACACCGGAGCCGGTGGGCGGTCACCGGTAGCGCGAGGGGCGATGTTTCACGTGAAACATCGCCCCTCGTCGTGTGCGGAACGCAGGAAGGGCGGGTCATGTTTCACGTGAAACATGGCCCGCCCTTCCTGCCGTCAGTCCTGCGCGCTCCACCACTCCTTGAGCGCGGTCACGGCCTCGTCGCGCTCCATCGGGCCGTTCTCCAGCCGCAGTTCCAGCAGATGCTGGTACGCCTGTCCGACGACAGGGCCCGGGCGCACACCGAGGATCTCCATGATCTGATTCCCGTCGAGATCAGGCCGGATGGAGTCCAGCTGCTCCTGCTCCTGGAGCTGAGCGATGCGCTCCTCCAGGCCGTCGTACGCGCGCGACAGTGCGGTCGCCTTGCGCTTGTTCCGGGTCGTGCAGTCGGAGCGGGTCAGCTTGTGCAGGCGTTCCAGCAGCGGTCCCGCGTCCCGGACGTACCGCCGGACCGCTGAATCCGTCCACTCACCGGTGCCGTAGCCGTGGAAGCGTAGGTGGAGCTCGACCAGCCGGGAGACGTCCTTCACCAGTTCGTTGGAGTACTTGAGCGCCGCCATCCGCTTCTTGGTCATCTTGGCGCCCACCACTTCGTGGTGGTGGAAGGAGACCCGGCCGTCCTCCTCGAACCGCCGCGTCCTCGGCTTGCCGATGTCGTGCAGTAGGGCCGCGAGCCGCAGCGTCAAATCGGGCCCGCCCTCCTCCAGCGCGATCGCCTGCTCCAGCACGATCAGTGTGTGGTCGTAGACGTCCTTGTGCCGGTGGTGCTCGTCCCGCTCCAGCCGCAGAGCGGGAAGCTCGGGCAGCACGTACTGGGCGAGTCCGGTTTCGACGAGCAGGGTCAGCCCCTTGCGCGGATGCGCGGAGAGAAGCAGCTTGTTCAGCTCGTCCCGGACCCGCTCGGCCGACACGATCTGGATGCGGCCGGCCATCTCCTTCATGGCCGCCACGACCTCCGGCGCCACCTCGAAGTCGAGCTGCGCGGCGAAGCGTGCGGCACGCATCATGCGCAGCGGGTCGTCGGAGAAGGACTCCTGGGGGGTGCCGGGCGTGCGCAGCACTCGGGCGTCGAGATCGTCACGACCGTGGTGCGGGTCGATGAACTGCTTCTCGGGCAGCGCGACCGCCATCGCGTTGACCGTGAAGTCGCGCCGGACGAGGTCCTCCTCGATGGAGTCGCCGTACGACACCTCCGGTTTGCGCGAGGTGCGGTCGTACGCCTCCGAGCGGTAGGTGGTCACCTCGATCTGGAAGCGCTGCACGGTGTCCCCGACCCGGGCGTCCTTCTGCACCCCGACCGTCCCGAAGGCGATCCCGACCTCCCACACCGCGTCCGCCCAGGGGCGCACGATCCGCAGCACGTCCTCGGGGCGTGCGTCGGTCGTGAAGTCCAGGTCGTTGCCGAGCCGGCCCAACAGGGCGTCCCGTACCGAGCCGCCGACCAGGGCCAGGGAGAACCCGGCCTCCTGGAATCGACGGGCGAGGTCGTCGGCGGCAGGGGAGACCCGCAGCAGTTCACTGACCGCGTGGTGCTGCACCTGACTCAGGGCACTGGGATTGTCTGTGTTGGCGTTCGGCACAACAGCAAAGAGTACGTGTCCCGGCCTCTCCACGGCTCCTCCGCACAACCCGCACAGAGCCTCTCAAACGGGCACAGTTTTTCCACTGCATGGCAAGTCGGCGCATACCCGCACATGCGGTGCGGCCGACCGCTTCCGATCGATCTTGCCGACCGGTCCGCGGCACTTCCCTCCCGCGAGCATCGTTACCATGCGTGGACGCACAATCCAACGACCACTGACGATGACGAGGGACGGGCGAGCGCGTGGCCGAGGCGGCAGACTTCCCGGGGACACCTCCCTCACCTGCCCGCCGCCGCCTGCGGCGCGTTCTGGCGCTGGTCACCGGGGCGCCCCTGCTGGCCGGTGCGTGTCTGCTGCCCGCCCAGGGAAGCGCACAGGCCGCCCCGAAGGCCTCTCCGGCCCAGGCGAGCGGTTCCCGCACGGTGGCCGTCTCGCTGGACTCCCTCGCCCCCTCCGCGCCCACCGACGGCGACACCCTCACCGTCTCCGGCACCGTCGTCAACAACGGCAGGCAGCCGGTCACGGACGCCCACCTGGCGCTGCGCGTGGGCGCCTCCATGAGCAGCCGCACGGCGATCGAGACCGCCGCCAGGACCACGGGCTACCAGCCGGGCACGGACGGCATGGAGATCCCCGGCTCCTACGAGGAGAAGTTCACCAGGCTCGCCCCCGGGGTCGCCCAGCGCTTCACGCTCTCCCTCCCCGTCTCGAAACTGCACCTCGGCTCCAGCGGCGTCTACCAGCTCGGCGTCTCGCTCTCCGGCCAGACCCCGGTGGCGCCGTACGAGCAGGTGCTGGGCATCGAGCGGACCTTCCTGCCGTGGCAGCCGGACGAGGCCGACACCAGGACGAAGACCACGTACCTGTGGCCGCTCATCTCCTCCGTGCACCTCGCCGCCGAGACCGCGTCCAACGAGCAGCAGACCCCCGTCTTCCACGACGACGACCTGCTCAAGGAGATCTCCCCGGGCGGTCGGCTCAACCAGATGGTCTCTCTGGGCAAGGATCTCGACGTCACCTGGGTGATCGACCCCGCGCTGCTGGGCGCCGTCGACGCGATGGCCGACGGCTACGAGGTCGAGGGGGCCGACGGCACGCCCCTCCCCGGTCGCGGGCAGAACGCCGCCAAGCAGTGGCTGGCCGCGCTGGAGGACGCGGTCCAGGACAAGGAGGTCGTCGCACTCCCCTTCGCCGACCCCGACCTGGCATCCCTGGCCCACAACGGCAAGAACGTGGCCGGCACCCTCAGCCACCTCAAGGACGCCACGGACGTGGCGGCCATCACCGTGGAGACCGTCCTCCACGTCACCCCCGACACGGACTTCGCCTGGCCCGCGGAGGGCGCGCTCGACCCGTCGATCGTCAAGGTCGCCACCTCCGCGGGCGCGGACAAGGTGATCGCCCGCAGCGACACCTTCCGGGAGAGCGGCAGCCTCACTTACACCCCCGGCGCCGCCCGCCCCGTCGGGGGCGGCACCACGGCGGTCGTCACGGACGCCACGCTCTCCACCGCGTTCCAGAAGGACATGTCCCACGCGGGGAACTCCACCCTCGCCGTGCAGAAGTTCCTGGCGCAGAGCCTGATGATCGACCTGCAGGACCCCGGCAAGCAGCGCAGCATCGTCGTCGCGCCCCAGCGCATGCCCACGGCGAGCCAGGCGACGACGATGGCCCAGGCACTGACCGCGCTCCAGCAGAGCACCTGGTCCCAGGCACAGGGCCTCTCCGGCGCCGCCGACGCCAAGGCCGATCCGGCTGCCTCCACCCGTGTCCCGGCCGCCTCCGCGTACCCCCGCTCCCTGCGCAGGAAGGAACTGCCGAAGTCGGCGTTCGAGGACGTGGAGAGCACGCACAGCCAGCTGAACAAGTTCACGACGATCCTCACCGCCCCGGCAAAGGTGGCGACCCCCTTCGGTCGTGCCCTCGACCGAGGCGTCTCGACCTCCTGGCGCGGCAGGACCGCACAGGCCGCCGACTACCGCGACTCAGTGGCCTCTTCCCTCGACGTACTGGTCCAGCAGGTCAGGCTGATCGAGAAGTCCGATGCCAGCCTCTCCGGGCGCAGCGCCACGATCCCGGTCACCGTGCAGAATCGCCTGCTCCAGGGCGTCGACCATCTGGTGCTGCGGCTGACCTCGGTCAACCCCACACGTATGCGGATCAACGAGGGCACGTTCGAGGAGCAGCGCGTCACGGTCGCCGCCGGTCACAGCCAGTCGGTGAAGTTCACCACCTCCGCCAAGGCGAACGGCCGGGCGTCGGTGGTGGCGCAGCTCTACACCGAGGACGGCCAGGCGTACGGCCCCGCGGTCACCTTCGATGTGAAGGTCAACCAACTCACACCGACGGTGCTGCTGGTGATCGCCGGCGGCGTGCTGCTCCTGGTGCTCGCCGGATTCCGGATGTACACCCAGCGCAAGCGGGCCGCCGCCCGGCAGGCGGAGGAGACCGGTGCCGACTCCGCCGGTGAAGATCTGAACGGCGACGACCCCGGGGCCGTAGACACTGAGGGCACCACAGGCAGCACGGACGACAGCACACCCGCGGAAGGCGACGCCGGACGCGGGAGCGGGCACCCGGAGGACACGGGGGGCGCCGACGGCTCCGCGGGCTCGGGACAGGATTCCGGGCAGGACTCGGGGCAGGATTCGGGACAGCCGGCCGCGAAGTCCGGACCGGGCAGCGGTCCGGACCACGCGGGTGAGCCGGCACCGGACACCGCTTCCGGGAATGCCGGCCGGTCCGCCACGGGTGAGAGAGTGGACCGTTGAGCGATGTCGTGGCCGGTGGGCCGGGGACGATGAGGTGGGGTAGACCATGAACGCGCCGTACGACGGTGACCGCGGCCGGGCCGCGGGTCACTCGGGTCACCCCGAGGGCCCACCGCCCGGGCCGGGCCAGGTCCCGCCCGGGCCTGGTGCGGACATGTACGCGCACGACGGCTACGCCCAGGATGCCTACGCCCAGGATGCCTACGGCCGGGAGCCCTACGACGGGCAGCCCCCGGCACAGCAGGCCCCCGACCCGCGGTCCTGGACCCGGCCGCCGGCGGCCGGCGCCGAGGAGCGGTCGCCGTACCCCTCCCAGCCTTACGGCGAGGACACCCGCACCATGCAGTTCGTGGGCGCCGGGGGTTCGGCCGACCGGGCAGGCGAGGAGCAGCGGGACGCCTTCGCCCACCTCTTCCGGGACCAGCAGCAGGCCGACCCGCCCACGATGGACCTCGGCGCGGTCGCGGCGCCCGTCGCCGCTTCCGGCACCGTGCAGCAGCCGCCCGTGGCGGAGGCTCAGTCGGCGGCCCCGGCGAAGAAGGGCGGCCGCGCCTCGGGGCTGCTGAAGTCCAGCGCGGTGATGGCGGCGGGCACGATGGTGTCCCGGCTGACGGGGTTCGTGCGGTCGGCGCTGATCGTGTCGGCACTGGGGCTGGGCGTGTTGGGCGACTCCTTCCAGGTCGCCTATCAGCTCCCGACGATGATCTACATCCTGACCGTGGGCGGCGGCCTCAACTCCGTCTTCGTGCCCCAGCTGGTGCGCGCGATGAAGGACGACGACGACGGCGGCGAGGCCTTCGCCAACCGACTGCTGACCCTGGTGATGGTGGCCCTCGGGCTGCTCACCGCCCTGGCGATACTCGCCGCGCCCCTCCTCGTCCGGGTGCTGTCCAACTCCGTGGCCACCGACCCTGCCGCCAACGATGTGGCCGTCACCTTCACCCGGTACTTCCTGCCCTCGATCTTCTTCATGGGCGTCCACGTGGTGATGGGTCAGGTACTCAACGCCCGCGGCAAATTCGGCGCGATGATGTGGACCCCGGTCCTCAACAACATCGTCATCATCGTGACTCTGGGCATGTTCATCTGGGTCTACGGGACCGCCGGGCACTCCCACATGGCGGTGACGAACATCCCGCCGGAGGGTCAGCGACTGCTCGGCGTCGGAATCCTGCTCGGACTCGTCGTCCAGGCGCTGGCGATGATTCCCTACCTGCGGGAGACCGGCTTCCGGCTGCGGCTCCGGTTCGACTGGAAGGGACACGGTCTGGGCAAGGCCGCGATGCTGGCCAAGTGGACCGTCCTCTTCGTCCTCGCCAACCAGGCGGGCGCCCTGGTCGTCTCCCAGCTCTCCACCTCCGCCGGGGACCACTCCCCCGCGAAGGGGACGGGGCTCGCCGCCTACGCCAACGCCCAGCTCATCTGGGGCCTCCCGCAGGCCATCCTCACCGTCTCCCTGATGGCCGCGCTGCTGCCGCGGATCTCCCGCTCCGCCGCCGAGAACGACGGCGGTGCCGTCCGGGACGACATCTCGCAGGGTCTGCGCACCACGGCCGTCGCCATCGTCCCCGTCGCCTTCGGCTTCGTCGCCCTCGGCATCCCGATGTGCACGCTCATGTTCGGTACCTCCGGCACCGACGCGGCGACCAACATGGGCTACATGCTCATGGCGTTCGGCCTGGGCCTCATTCCGTACTCCGTGCAGTACGTCGTGCTCCGTGCCTTCTACGCCTACGAGGACACCCGGACGCCCTTCTACAACACGGTCATCGTCGCCGCCGTCAACGCCGGCGCCTCGGCGATCTGCTACTTCGTACTCCCGGCCCGCTGGGCCGTGGTCGGCATGGCCGCCTCGTACGGTCTCGCGTACGCGATCGGCGTCGGCGTCGCCTGGAACCGGCTGCGCAAGCGGCTCGGCGGCGACCTCGACGGCTCCCGCGTGCTGCGGACCTACGCACGTCTCGGCATCGCCTCGGTGCCCGCAGCGCTGCTCAGCGGGGCTGCCTGCTACGCGATCGGTCACACGCTGGGTCAGGGCGTCGGCGGCTCGTTCGCCGCCCTGCTCGGCGGTGGCGCCCTGCTGCTCGGTGTCTTCTACATCGCCGCGCGGAAGATGCGCATCGAGGAACTGAACTCGATGGTCGGCATGGTCCGCGGGCGCCTGGGGCGCTGAGGCCGGGGTAACCGCACAACCATCGTCCGCCGCCGCATGTCGTGCACAGCGACGGACTGTGGGCACAATTGGTTTCTGCGTCGGACAGTGCGCATCGGATGGGGAGGCAGGGACGACGGTGGCGGAACGGAGCATGGCTGCCGTCGACGTGGCAGACAACAGCGGCGACAAGCCGCTGACCGCCAAGGCGGACCAGTCCACGTCCGACGGGGTGGCCCAGAAGCGGGAGCGGGAGACGGACGGCGAAGAGGCACAGGACGACGGCAGGACCGAGAACATGGGCGCGGCCTCGTCGCCGCCAGAGCTGCACAGCGGCCACAAACTCGCCAGACGCTACCGCCTCGAGGAATGCGTCACCCGTCTGGACGGATTCAGCAGCTGGCGCGCGGTCGACGAGAAGCTCCGCCGTGCCGTCGGCGTGCACCTCCTGCCGGCGGAACACACCCGGGCCCGGTCGGTACTGGCCGCCGCCCGCTCCGCCGCACTCCTCGGTGACCCCCGCTTCGTCCAGGTCCTGGACGCCGTCGAGGAGAACGACCTCGTCTACGTCGTCCATGAATGGCTGCCGGACGCGACCGAACTGACGGCGCTGCTGGCCGCCGGACCGCTGGAGGTGCACGACGCCTACCAGATGGTCACCCAGGTCTCCCAGGCCATGGCCGCCGCGCACCGCGAGGGCCTGGCCCATCTGCGCCTCACCCCGGGGGCGGTGCTCCGCGCCTCGTCCGGGCAGTGGCGCATCCGCGGACTCGCCGTCAACGCCGCGCTGCGCGGCATCAGTTCCGACACCCCGCAGCGCACCGACACGGAGGCGATCGGCGCACTGCTGTACGCCTCGCTGACCCAGCGCTGGCCCTACGAGGACGACGCCTACGGGCTCTCCGGGCTGCCCAAGGGCGTCGGCCTGATCGCTCCCGACCAGGTACGGGCCGGTGTCCACCGCGGACTGTCCGAGCTGGCGATGCGCGCCCTGGCCAACGACGGGGCCACCGCCTCCCGGCACGAGTCGCCGTGCACGACGCCGGAGGAAATGGTCAAGGCGATCGGCGAGATGCCTCGCATCCGGCCACCGGAGCCGGCGTTCACCGCCCCGCCGGAGTACCAGCGCACCACCTTCCAGCAGGGCTACGGCCGCCCCGCTCCCCACCCGGGCGTCACCCAGCCGGTGACGCCGCCCCCGCCGGCGTTGCAGAGCCGTACCGGCAAGGCCCTCAAGTGGGCTGTCTCGGCGCTCCTCATCGTCGCCCTGGGGCTCGGCAGTTGGCAGCTCGCCGACGCCCTCATGGACCGGGGCGGAAAGTCCGACGACACCGGCACGACCCACACGACGGACAGCGGCGACAAGAACAGCGAGAACCACAAGCCGGTCAAGCCGCTCGCCATCAAGGGCGCGCAGGAGTACGTCGTCGAGGGATCCGCCCAGGCCCCCGAGGACGTCGGCAAGACCTACGACGACGACCCGTCCTCGTACTGGCGGACCAAGAGCTACACCGGCGGACCGCGACTCGCCCCGTACAAGCCGGGCGTGGGCATCGTCTACGACCTCGGCTCCGCCAATTCGGTGTCGACGGCCTCGATAGCGCTCCGGTACGCGGGCAACCACACGACGGTCCACCTGTACGCCACCGACTCGCTCTCGCCCTCCGCCTCCGTCAGCTCCATGACCGAGATCGGCTCCGCCACCACCAGTGGCAACAAGATCTCCCTGAAGGGCAAGAAGGCCGTGAAGACCCAGTACGTGCTGCTGTGGATCACGGACGTGCCCTACGCGCCGGGAGACGACTTCAGCGGCTCCGGCTACAAGCAGGCCATCACCGACGTGACGTTCACGGGCTAGGGATCCGAAGCACGCGGACGCGAGAGGGGGTCGGATGGCGGAGGACGCCACTTACGGCGGCCTGAGCGATCAGGACCTCCTCTCCCGTCACGTCGAGGGGGACCACGAGGCCTTCGGGGAGCTCGTACGTCGCCACCGCGACCGGCTGTGGGCGGTCGCGCTGCGGACGCTGGGGGACCGCGAGGAGGCCGCCGACGCCGTCCAGGACGCCCTGGTCTCCGCCTACCGGGCCGCGCACACCTTCCGCGGCCGCTCCGCCGTCACCACCTGGCTGCACCGCATCACGGTGAACGCCTGCCTCGACCGTGCCCGCAAGGCCGCCTCCCGCCGGACCTCCCCCGTGGAGGACTCCGAACGACTGGAGCAACTTCTGGAGCCGCACGAGTCGGCGTCCGCGCCGGCCGAGCGCAACGAGGTGAACCGGGAGCTCCTCCAGGCGCTGGCCACCCTGCAGGCCGACCAGCGTGCCGCGCTGGTCCTGGTGGACATGCAGGGATATTCCGTGGCGGAGGCAGCCCGCATCCTCGACGTCCCCACCGGCACGGTGAAGAGCCGCTGCGCGCGCGGCAGGGCGAGACTCCTGCCACTGCTCACCCATCTCCGCTCGGACGGCGGCGGAGACGAAGCAGCCCGGGCGGACGACGACGGTACCCGTGCCAGGGCGCCGAAGAAGTCCGCTGCTGCCGGAAGGAACCGGACGCGGGGAACGTCCGTCCCACCCGCAGCGAAACCACGAGACGCGGGACCCAGTGATTCAGCCGCTGTGAGGAACGGAGGTGGGCAGGCATGACATCCACGACCGACACGGCCGGACACCCGGACGTCGACGAGCTCTCCGACCTCAGCGAAGATCTCCTCCCGCCGTCTCGTGCAGGAGATATACGACGGCACCTGAAGGACTGCGCCCCGTGCGCCAAGGTCTACGCCTCCCTCACTGAGATCCGCGAGCTGCTCGGCACCCTGCCGGGCCCTGCGCACGTGCCCGATGACGTGATCGTGCGGATCGACGCAGCGCTCGTCGCTGTTTCACGTGAAACCGATGTTTCACGTGAAACATCGGGGACCGAGTCCTCCTCCGCGACCGCTTCCGTCCTCTCCCCCTCTGTGGCACCCGCTCGCCCCGCCGGGCACGGCCGTGCGGCGACCGGTCCTGGACGCGCCGGCCGGCGCCGCAGGACGGTCCTCCTCGGCGGAGTGGTCACCGCCGCCGCACTGGGCCTCGGCGCCCTGCTCACCCAGACGCTGGACACCGGCGGACAGGACGACACGGCCTCCGCGAAGGCATCGCACACCGACGCGGCCCACACCTACTCCGAGGGATCGCTGCCGGACCAGGTGACCACGCTGCTGCGCACGGACAGGGGTGGCGCCACGAGCGGTACCGCGAAGCCGCGGAACGCCGATCCCGGCGCGGACTCTTCCATCGAGTCCTCGGGCACGGGGATGCAGCCGAACAAGACCCTGCGCGGCACGACCGTCGACATCCCCCCGTGCATCGAGCGGGCGGTCGACGGCCACCAGGCCGTCCTCGCCGCCGACAAGGGCGTCTACCAAGGGGCCCGTGTCTACCTCGTGGTGACGCCGGACGCCTCCGACGCCTCGCGTGTCGCGGCCTATCTCGTGGACGCCTCCTGCACCGCGCGGTCCGACGCCTCCGGTACCGGCGAGGTGCTTCTGACGCGGAGCTACAACCGCCCCTGAGCGCCCCGTAGGTGTGTCACCCCTCCCCGGGTAGCCGAAGGGTGGAGCGTCGTGGAAGTCCCGCCCGCCCACGCGCCGCGTGACCGGGTCGGAGCGCCCCGACGCACCGGGAATGCGGGCCGCCTAGGATCCGTTGGGTGGGATGAGAGCTCGGACTGAGGCTCCCACCGAACCAACGCAGCTGCAGTCTCCAGAGACGAGGAATGAAGCCGTGAGCGACGTCCGTAACGTGATCATCATCGGCTCCGGGCCCGCCGGCTACACGGCGGCGCTCTACACCGCGCGCGCGTCGCTGAAGCCGCTGGTGTTCGAGGGCGCTGTCACCGCGGGTGGTGCGCTCATGAACACCACCGAGGTGGAGAACTTCCCCGGCTTCCAGGACGGCATCATGGGCCCCGAGCTCATGGACAACATGCGGGCCCAGGCGGAGCGCTTCGGTGCCGAGCTGGTCCCGGACGACGTCGTCGCCGTCGACCTCACCGGTGAGATCAAGACCGTCACGGACACCTCCGGTACTGTCCACCGCGCCAAGGCGGTCATCGTCACCACCGGCTCTCAGCACCGCAAGCTCGGGCTGCCCAACGAGGACGCCCTCTCCGGGCGGGGCGTCTCGTGGTGTGCCACGTGTGACGGCTTCTTCTTCAAGGACCACGACATCGCCGTGATCGGCGGCGGTGACACCGCCATGGAGGAGGCGACGTTCCTCTCCCGGTTCGCCAAGTCCGTGACGATCGTCCACCGCCGTGACACCCTGCGCGCCTCCAAGGCCATGCAGGAACGCGCCTTCGCCGACCCGAAGATCAAGTTCGTCTGGGACAGCGAGGTCGCCGAGATCAAGGGCGACCCGAAGCTGGCCGGCCTGACGCTGCGCAACCTGAAGACCGGCGAGACCTCGGAGCTTCCGGTGACCGGCCTGTTCATCGCGATCGGCCACGACCCGCGCACCGAGCCCTTCAAGGGCCAGCTCGACCTGGACGAGGAGGGCTACCTGAAGGTCGATGCCCCCTCGACCCGCACCAACCAGACGGGTGTCTTCGGCGCCGGTGACGTCGTCGACCACACCTACCGCCAGGCGATCACGGCGGCCGGCACGGGCTGTTCCGCCGCTCTGGACGCCGAGCGCTTCCTCGCGGCTCTCGCCGACAACGAGCAGCAGGCCGAGCCCGAGAAGACCACTGTCTGACCCCGTCCCACCCCACCGCACCAACCAGTAAGGAGCCCGCCGTGGCCGGCACCCTGAAGCACGTGACCGACGACACCTTCGAGCAGGACGTCCTCAAGAGCGACAAGCCCGTTCTGGTGGACTTCTGGGCCGCCTGGTGCGGCCCGTGCCGCCAGATCGCCCCCTCGCTCGAGGCGATTGCCGCCGAGCACGGGGACAAGATCGAGATCGTCAAGCTCAACATTGACGAGAACCCCGCCACGGCAGCCAAGTACGGTGTCATGTCGATCCCGACCCTGAACGTGTACCAGGGCGGCGAGGTGGCCAAGACGATCGTCGGCGCCAAGCCGAAGGCAGCGCTCGTCCGTGACCTCGAGGACTTCATCGCCGACTGAGTCCACCAGGCCGACAGGCGACTGAGCGGCACTGCCGGTGAGCGAACCGGCGCGATGTTTCACGTGAAACATGGAGGGGCCGACCCGTACGGGTCGGCCCCTTTCGCGCTTTCCGAGAGCGGACGCTACAGGGGCCGTAGCGCCGGTTCCTTCTGTACAGCGCCGAGAAGACGGTCCAGGGCCATCTCCACGTCCTCCTTCCAGGAGAGCGTGGAGCGCAACTCCAGCCGGAGTCGCGGATGGCTGGGGTGGGGCCGCACCGTCTTGAAGCCGACTGCCAGCAGATGGTCGACAGGCAGAAGGCACGCCGGTTCCTTCCAGCGGGCATCCCCGAAGGCTTCGATCGCCTTGAACCCCCTGCGCAACAGATCCTTGGCGACCGTCTGCACCATCACCCGTCCGATCCCCTGCCCCTGGTACCCCGGCAGGACGAACGCGGTGATCAACTGGACGGCGTCCGGCGCCACCGGACTCGTGGGGAATGCCGCGGAGCGCGGAACGTAGGCGGGAGGCGCGTACAGCACGTACCCCACCGGCACGTCGTCCACGTAGACGACACGGCCGCAGGAGCCCCAGTCGAGGAGGACGGCGGAGATCCAGCCCTCCTTCTCCTGGGCGGCGGTGCCCCCCTGTATCGCTGCCTCACCGCTCACGGGATCCAGCTCCCAGAAGACGCAGGAGCGGCAACGCTGGGGGAGGTCCTGCAGATTGTCCAGCGTGAGTGGTACCAGCCGACGCCCCATGAAAGCCGTTCCTCGCCTTCCCAATCCGCTGCGTCACGGGGGCCAGTGGACGTGGCACACCGTCCTGCACACCCTCTTCGATCGTAACCACGATGCGATGCCCCCAGTCCCGCCGCAAAGCAAAGAGCGGACCGTCTTCCGGTATGCACCGGAGACAATCCGCCCGAGCACTGGTGGCGGGGGAACGAAACGGTTCCTCCGCCACCGGACGGCTCATTCCTGCAACTGCTCCTCACCGTCGTGCAGGTTTTTCTGCAGGACCGGTCCCTCGCCCGGAGCGAGGCTGTCGAGGATCCGCTCGAGATCTTCCATCGACGCGAACTCGACGGTGATCTTCCCCTTCCTCTGCCCCAGGTCCACCTTCACCCGGGTCTCGAAACGATCCGAGAGCCTGGTCGCGAGGTCGCCCAGCGCCGGGGAGACCAACGCGCCCGCCCGGGGCTTCTTGGCGCGGGCCGCCGGTGCGGGGTCGGAGCCCGTCATCAGTTTGACGATCTCCTCGATGGACCGCACCGAGAGCCCCTCGGCCACGATCCGATGGGCGAGCCTGTCCTGCTCCTCGTGATCCTCCACGGAGAGCAGTGCCCGTGCATGACCTGCCGAGAGCACACCGGCAGCCACCCTTCCCTGGACCCCCCTCGAAAGCTTCAGCAGACGCAGGGTGTTGGAAACCTGCGAGCGGGACCTGCCGATGCGGTCTGCGAGCTGGTCGTGCGTGCAGTTGAAGTCCCTCAGCAACTGGTCATAGGCGGCGGCCTCTTCCAGCGGGTTCAACTGCGCGCGGTGCAGGTTCTCCAGGAGGGCGTCCAGGAGGAGTTTCTCGTCGTCCGTGGCCCGGACGATCGCCGGAATGGCTGTCAGCTCCGCCTGCTGACAGGCTCGCCAGCGGCGCTCACCCATGATGAGTTCGTACTCGGCGGGCGCCTTGTACTTCCCGGGGCCGACCTGCCGGACGACGACGGGCTGAAGAAGCCCCACCTCCTTGATGGAAGTGACCAGCTCGGCGAGTGCGTCCTCGTCGAAGACACTACGAGGCTGCTGCGGGTTCGGGACGATGGAATCCAGGGGGAGTTCCGCGAAGTGGGCGCCGAACGGCGGCCCAGGCATCCTGGATGCGGCCGGCTCCTCCAGAGTCCCCAGACCCGCCCCGTTCGGGGCCGGAATCAGCGCCCCAAGTCCCTTCCCCAACCCCCTCCGTCGTTCACTCACTGGATGCCCTCCACCATGTTCTGATTGTTCTCTGAGCCCATGTGGGCGTGCTCGCCGTCGTAGGTCACTCCGACGCCGCGCAGTGCGATCTCGCGTGCCGCCTCGAAGTAGGAAAGGGCTCCGCTCGAACCTGGATCGTAGGTCAGCACCGTCTGCCCGTAACTCGGGGCCTCGGAGATGCGGACCGACCGCGGAATGCTGGTTCGCAGCACCTCGCTGCCGAAGTGGCTGCGCACCTCGTCCGCCACCTGGGACGCCAGCCGTGTCCGCCCGTCGTACATGGTGAGCAGGATCGTCGAGACGTGCAGGGTGGGGTTGAGATGCCCTCGCACCAGGTCGACGTTGCGCAGGAGCTGACCCAGCCCCTCCAGCGCGTAGTACTCGCACTGGATCGGGATGAGCACCTCCGCACCGGCGACGAGTGCGTTGACCGTCAGCAGGCCGAGCGAGGGCGGGCAGTCGATGAGGATGTAGTCCAGGGGTTGCTCGTACGACTGGATCGCCCGCTGGAGCCGGCTCTCCCGGGCCACCAGAGAGACCAGCTCGATCTCGGCACCGGCGAGATCGATGGTGGCCGGGGCACAGAAGAGGCCCTCGACGTCGGGGACGGGCTGGACGACCTCGGCGAGCGGCCTGCTCTCGACCAGGACGTCGTAGATGGACGGAACCTCGGCATGGTGGTCGATGCCCAGCGCGGTGGACGCGTTGCCCTGAGGGTCGAGGTCGACCACCAGGACGCGAGCGCCGTGCAGGGCGAGTGACGCGGCGAGGTTGACGGTGGTCGTGGTCTTCCCCACGCCACCTTTCTGATTGGCGACCACCATGACGCGGGTCTGCTCGGGTCGTGGCAGGCCTTCGCCGGCGCGTCCCAGTGCCTCTACCGCGAGTTGGGCAGCACGGCCGATGGGGGTGTCGTCCATCGGGGGCGGTGTTTCACGTGAAACATCCTCCCCGAACGACTCGGTACGGGGACCGGGGACCGGATCGGCCATCGGTCCCGCGATGTTGGCGTCGGACCGCACGGATTCACTCTCCTCGACTTCAGACTCGCGATGAACAGAGCCTGCCATGCCTTCGGGGTCACGAACCAGTGAGGCCTGGTGTTCTGTGGAGAAATCCACCGTTGTGGAAAACTCCGTGCCCCTTACGGGGGAAGAAACCCCGTCTACACGCGACGAAGTACCGCTCGATGGGGTGTCGTTCTCCGGGGATCCGAGATGCCGGCGGTCGCGGGGCGCCGCTGCGGCCCGGTTACGGCCGATGATGCCGTGCAGCAGTGAGCGATGTTTCACGTGAAACACGATGCACAGCGGCTGAAGGCAGACCCGCGCGACACTCCGTATTGCGCTGCTATGCCTGCTTGTGTGGAGTACACCGCATCGTCAGCGGCGTCGTCGCGCCCGCCCCGTGCGCGCCGCCTTGGCGCGCTTGGCGGCGAAGCGGACTCCACCGGGGCTCTCCCCGACCTCGACCCGGACGACCGTGGACCGCGGGTCCACCACGCCCTCGCCGACATGCAGGATGGAGGTCTCCACGGCACCCAGCTTGGTCAGCGCCACGGCGGCGCTCTTCAGCTCCTCCTCGGCCGCATCCCCCTTGAGGGCCAGCATCTCCCCGTAGGGCCGCAGTAGCGGAATGCCCCAGGTGGCGAGACGGTCCAGCGGCGCCACCGCCCGCGCGGTCACCACGTGCACCGGCGGCAGCTCACCCATGACCTCCTCGGCGCGGCCGCGGACGACCGTCACATGGTCCAGGCCCAGCAGCTCGACGACCTCGGTGAGGAAGTTGGTACGCCGCAGCAGCGGTTCGAGCAACGTGATCTTCAGGTCTTCACGCACCAGTGCCAGAGGGATGCCGGGCAGGCCCGCGCCGGAGCCTACGTCGCACACGGTCACCGACTCGGGCACGACCTCCGAGAGCACGGCACAGTTCAGCAGATGCCGCTCCCACAGACGGGGCACCTCACGGGGGCCGATGAGACCGCGCTGCACACCCGCCTCGGCCAGCAGTTCCGCGTAGCGCACCGCGTCCGCGAAGCGGTCGCCGAAGACCGCGCGCGCCTCCTCGGGCGCCGGGGGGAGCTCCGCTGCCTCCGTCACGGGGACCGTCCTTCCGTACGGCTTCAGCGCACCGGGCGCTGGCCACCAGGGGTATCAGGCTGACAAAGTCCGGCCCCGTCTGCGCAACAGACGGGGCCGGAGGGACGTACGTACCGGGTCAGGCAGGCAGCACGACGACGAAACGCTGCGGCTCCTCGCCCTCGGACTCGCTGCGCAGCCCGGCGGCCTTGACCGCGTCGTGCACCACCTTGCGCTCGAAGGGCGTCATCGGCTTCATCTTCACGGCCTCGCCACTGCTCTTGACCTCGGCCGCCGCCTTGGCGCCCAGCTCCGAGAGTTCGGCGCGCTTGCGCGCACGGTAGCCCACGATGTCCAGCATCAGTCGGCTGCGGTCACCGGTTTCCCGGTGCACGGCCAGGCGCGTGAGCTCCTGCAGTGCCTCGAGCACCTCGCCGTCCCGGCCGACCAGCTTCTGCAGCTCACGGCTTGCGGTGTCGCTGATGATCGAGACAGCGGCGCGGTCCGCCTCGACATCCATGTCGATGTCACCGTCGAGGTCGGCGATGTCGAGCAGACCTTCGAGGTAGTCCGCGGCGATCTCACCTTCCTGCTCCAGGCGGGTCAGGGTGTCTACGCCCTCGGCAGCGGCGGAGGTGGTGCCTTCCGTCACGGGATGGACTCCTTCTTACTTCTTGGACGGGGACTTGGGCCGCTGTGGGCCGCCCTTGCGCTGCCCGGACTGGGCCTTGCTGCGGCCCCCGGAGCCGGACTTCGGAGTGGTCGCCTTCCGGGCCGTGGGCTGGGAGGCGTCCTTCGGCTGCTCGGACTTGGTCAGCGAGGTCGGCTCCGACGCGTCCGAGGCCGTGGAGCCGGACTCCGAGGAGCCGGTCGAAGCGGACCCGGTCGAGTCGCCGGCCGTCTTCGCACCGGCAGCCGACTGCCGCTGGGACTTGGACTGCCGCTTGGGCTGCTGACGCTTGGGAGCGGCGGCGGTCGTGGCCGTACCGTCCTCGGCGGTCAGGGTGGCGACCGAACCCTCGCCCTTCACCACATTGCCGTCGGCCTGAGCGGCGAGTCCGGCCTTGGTCAGGCCGTTGATGAACTTGCGCTCGAACTCGTTGCGGTCGCGGCCCTTGGCGACGATCGCCTTGACGATCGTGCGCTCACGCTTGTTGCGGGTCCCGCCGTGGTTCAGGACGTGCTTGTGCAGCCGCTCCAGATAGGCCGCCTGCGCCTTGGAACCCGGGGTGGGGTTGTTGCGGATGACGTACATCTGCTGGCCCATGGTCCACACGTTGGTGGTCAGCCAGTAGACGAGGACACCGACCGGGAAGTTGATGCCGAAGACGGCGAACATCACGGGGAAGACGTACATCAGCATCTTCTGCTGCTGCATGAACGGGGTCTTGACCGTCGTGTCGACGTTCTTCGTCATCAGCTGGCGCTGCGTGTAGAACTGCGAGAACGACATCAGGACGATCATGATCGCCGTGACGACGCGGACATCGGTCAGCGTGGCGCCGAGCGCCTCGACCTTGTCCGAGCTGTCCATGAACTTCGCCGCGAGCGGGGCGCCGAAGATGTGCGCCTTACGAGCGCTGGCGAGCAGGTCGTCGTTGATGACGCCGATCGTCTTGCCCGTCGCGATGCCGTTGAGCACGTGGTAGAGGGCGAAGAAGAACGGCGACTGCGCCAGGATGGGAAGGCACGAGGAGAGCGGGTTGGTACCCGTCTCCTTGTACAGCTTCATCATCTCTTCGGACTGACGCTGCTTGTCGCTCTTGTAGCGCTCCTGGATCTTCTTCATCTCGGGCTGCAGCGTCTGCATGGCCCGGGTCGCCTTGATCTGCTTCACGAAGAGCGGGATCAGGCAGATACGGATGAGGATCACCAGGGACACGATGGACAGGCCCCAGGCCCAGCCCGTGTCGGCGCCGAAAATCGCGCCGTACACCGTGTGGAACTGGACGATGACCCAGGAGACGGGTGTCGTGATGAAGCTGAAAAAGCCGGCAATCGTGTCCACTAATCATGCTCCTTGGGCATGGGACGAGGTCTTCGCGGCCGGGCTCGAGGAGACGAGGTGCCCCTCGATGGCCGGTCCGGCGGCGGAGGGCCCGCCCTTGCGTGCGCGCCATGCGTTGCGCAGCATCTGGTGCCACCGCGGACGCTTGCGTTCGGGAACGTGGTCCACACCGCCGAGCGACCACGGGTTGCACCGCAGGATGCGCCAGGCGGTCAGTGCCGTCCCTTTGAGTGCACCGTGCCGATCGACAGCCGTGTAGCCATAGTGCGAGCACGACGGGTAGTACTTGCAGACCGGGCCGAGCAGCGGACTGATCGTCCACTGGTACACCTTGATCAACGCAAGCAGCGGGTACTTCATCGCGCGCCCCCTCCCAGGAGCCGTCCCAGAGCGGCATCCAGGTCTCGGGCCAGCTGTGAGTGGTCGGCGTCACCCGCACCGGGCAACGCTCGTACGACTACCAGGCTACCGGTGGGCACGAGGTCGATCCGGTCGCGCATCAGATGGCGAAGCCTGCGCTTCACTTTGTTCCGCACGACCGCTCCACCCACTGCTTTGCTCACGACGAAACCCGCACGCGTCCGAGGAGCGCTCTCCCCAGGCGCGTGCGGGTCCGTGACACCGCTGCGAAGATGGACGACGAGTAGCGGGCGTCCGGCCCGACGTCCTCGGCGTACCGCGGTCGCGAAGTCCTCGCGCCGCCTCAGCCGGTTCTCGGTGGGCAGCACGTCATGACCTGTTCGCGATCAGGCGGACAGTCGGGCGCGACCCTTGCCGCGGCGGGACGCCAGGATGGCGCGGCCGGCACGGGTACGCATCCGCAGCCGGAAGCCGTGGGTCTTCGCGCGACGACGGTTGTTCGGCTGGAAGGTGCGCTTGCTCACTCGGGGGCTCCAGTAATGAATCGAAGGATGGCGGGTGTCGCCTGGCTGTCACCGTGCGCCCACGAGTAGCTCGCATTACGCCCGAGTGCACCGCTCCCGATCACTACAGACGTCCTGGTGGGAGCGCTGTGGGTGATCTATGCCCATCGGAGGCAGGCGGCAGCAGCCATCGACAACTCGACCTGGTTACGGTACGCGCGGCGGCGCCATCGGGTCAAACCCGGCTGCCCTCGGGGACACTGTCCACAGGCTGGGGACAACAACTTGAACCGTACGGGCCACGCTGACTACCGTGACCGGACTGTCGATTCGTTCCCTTCTCCCGCCGTTCACCCGGCGTGGCCCCGCGGCCCCCGGCCGACCGAGTCGCAAAACCGATCCGTCTCCGAACCACACGTTCGTGGGACCCGTGAGAGAGCGTGCCCTGTGGCTGACGTACCTGCCGATCTTGCCGCAGTGTGGCCACGAGTACTGGAGCAACTCCTCGGAGAGGGCCGCGGCCAGGGCGTCGAGACCAAGGACGAACACTGGATCCGGCGCTGCCAGCCGCTGGCGCTGGTCGCCGACACGGCCCTGCTCGCCGTGCCGAACGAGTTCGCGAAGAACGTTCTGGAGGGCCGGCTCGCGCCCGTCGTCAGCGAGACCCTGAGCCGCGAGTGCGGTCGTCCGATCCGCATCGCGATCACGGTGGACGCGGCCTCCGGGGAGCCCGCGACCCCGCAGCCCGCCGCCCCGGCACGGTACGAGGAGCCCGAACTCCCCGCCCCGCAGAACCATGAGGCGTACGACGACCGCGGGCGGGACTCCTACGAGGACCGCGGCCGGGAGCCCTACGACGGCGCGAAGCGGGACACCCGGGACACCCGGGACACCCGGGACACCCGGGACACCTACGACTACGAGGCACCGGGGCGCGAACCCTACGACGGCAGGGACAACCGCGACGGCCGGGACGGGCGCGACAACCGCGCCGGCCGCGAGGGGTACGAGGCCCGCGGCCGCGACGGCTACGAGCCGCACGGGCGCGACACCCGTGACGCACGCGACAGTCGGGACTCACGTGACACGCGTGACTCACGTGATGCGCGCGACAGCCGTAATGAATACGAGGGCTACGGCCGCCACCGCGCCGACGACCACCGGCCGGCCCCCCGCCCCGACCACCACACCGGTGGCGGGCCCGGCGACCAACTGCCGACCGCCCGCCCCGCGTACCCCGCCGAGTACCAGCGCCCCGAGCCCGGCGCCTGGCCCCGTCCGCAGGACGATTACGGCTGGCAGCAGCAGCGGCTCGGCTTCCCCGAGCGCGACCCCTACGCCTCGCCGTCCCCGGACTACCGCGCCCAGTCGCTGGACCGCCCGTCCTACGAGCCGCAGCGGCCGGAGTACGACGCCCCGCGCGGCGAGTACGACCAGCCCCGGCCCGACCACGAGCAGCAGCGCCCCGACTACGGCCAGCGCCGCGAGCTGCCCGACCAGTCGCCCGGCGCCGGCCATGTACACCGCGGCGGGCCCGTCGGTCCGCACCTGCCCACCACCGGAGCCCCCGGCCCGCTCGCGGCCCAGCCGGCCCCGGCGACCGGGCCGGGCGAGCCCACCGCCCGCCTGAATCCCAAATACCTGTTCGACACCTTCGTCATCGGCGCGTCCAACCGCTTCGCGCACGCGGCCGCGGTGGCCGTCGCCGAGGCGCCGGCGAAGGCGTACAACCCGCTGTTCATCTACGGGGAGTCGGGGCTCGGCAAGACGCACCTGCTGCACGCCATCGGGCACTACGCGCGGAGCCTGTACCCGGGCACGCGCGTGCGGTACGTCAGCTCGGAGGAGTTCACCAACGAGTTCATCAACTCCATCCGCGACGGCAAGGGCGACAGCTTCCGCAAGCGGTACCGGGAGATGGACATCCTCCTCGTCGACGACATCCAGTTCCTCGCGGACAAGGAGTCGACGCAGGAAGAGTTCTTCCACACCTTCAACACGCTCCACAACGCCAACAAGCAGATCGTGCTCTCCTCCGACCGGCCGCCCAAGCAGCTCGTCACTCTGGAGGACCGGCTGCGCAACCGCTTCGAGTGGGGCCTGATCACCGACGTCCAGCCCCCCGAGCTGGAGACGCGCATCGCGATCCTGCGCAAGAAGGCGGTCCAGGAGCAGCTCAACGCCCCGCCCGAGGTACTGGAGTTCATCGCCTCCCGCATCTCGCGCAACATCCGCGAGCTGGAGGGCGCGCTGATCCGGGTGACGGCGTTCGCGTCCCTCAACCGGCAGCCGGTCGACCTGGGCCTGACCGAGATCGTCCTCAAGGACCTGATCCCGGGCGGCGAGGACACGGCCCCGGAGATCACGGCCCCGGCCATCATGGCGGCGACGGCGGCGTACTTCGGCCTCACCGTGGAGGATCTGTGCGGGACCTCGCGCGGCCGTGCGCTGGTGACGGCCCGGCAGATCGCGATGTACCTGTGCCGGGAGCTGACGGATCTCTCCCTGCCGAAGATCGGTGCGCAGTTCGGTGGCCGTGACCATACGACGGTGATGCACGCCGACCGCAAGATCCGTGCGTTGATGGCCGAGCGACGGTCGATCTACAACCAGGTCACCGAGCTGACCAACCGGATCAAGAACGGGGACTGACGCTGGCTGACGGCGGCGGGTGGGGGCGCCCCCGGGACAGCTGGTTCCCGGGGGCGCCCCCCTTCTGCGCCCGTAGCGCGGGGCGTCCGGTCCTGATCGGGGGAGGTGATGCGCCCCCGCCGCCCCTCCCCTTCCCGTCCCCCAGGGGCTCCGCCCCTTGGACCCCGGGCGGGTGACCCGGCCGGGTGCTGCGCCCCCCGCACCCCGGCAGACGTGAGGGGCTTCGTCCCCAGGCCCGTCACAGGGCGGCCCCGAGGGGGCTCCGCCCCCTGGACTCCCGGGGGAGGGGGCTCCGCCGCCCGAGCCCCCTGGAGAAGCGCCCCGCAACCGGGCCACACAGACCCGCCCCCACGCGGCACGGCCCCGCCACCCTTCACGCGGCCCACGGCCCCGCCGCGTCCGCGCCCTGAGGCCCCACCGGTCGAAGCACCCACGCCCCCAGCCGCTCCCCCGGTGTTCGAATTGGGGCGGGGGTTACGGCCTTCCTCCACAGATTGGGCGGGTTTTTTGCGTCCACACCCTGGGGACCGGGAAGTTGTCCCTACTGTGTCCACAGGCGATCCGGCGCGAAGTGGATCTCCGCAGGTCAGTACCCTGTGGATCCGTGGACGAAGGATATCCACAGGCTGTGGACAGAGCGGGAGTCCACAGGCCGTGGACACGGTTGTCCACGGGAAACCCACAGGTGGGAGCGTGTTTTCCCCAGCAAAAGGGGGCTTCTCCACACCCTTGTCCACTGTTCGGCAAGCCGAGGGCCGCTCTCACCGTGTCGAGTGAAACAGGTCACACGAAGCTGCCGGGTCGGGCTGTGGGAAACCCGGCTAAAACTGGGGACGCATCTGGGGAGAAGTCCCCTCTTCCTGTGTACGGGGTGTGCAGAACTTTCTGTTCTCCACAGAGACCCCAGGTTGTCCACGGGCCCCACCCACAGGGTCAGTGGATAAAATTCCTGCCCTGAGCTGGGAAAACGGGGTTATCCACGGTATCCACAGCCCCTACTACTACTTCCAACCAGTTAGAGCGAGGAATCCGTTTCGAAGTGGGTCCTGTGCACAACTGCCCCTCGGCTGCCCGACCGCCCCTCGTCACGACTTGACCCCGACGGGCACCTACTGTCAGTGCCGTGCGTCAGACTGGTCCCGGTGTCCTTCCCCGCCGAGGGGTCGAGGACACCGCGAACAGACGAAGGCCAGCAGGGCGACAGACGCCGGCAACAGCAGGAGGCGGCTTACGGTGAAGATCCGGGTGGAACGCGACGTACTCGCGGAGGCAGTGGCCTGGGCGGCGCGCAGCCTCCCGGCCCGTCCGCCGGCGCCGGTCCTCGCCGGCCTGCTGCTCAAGGCGGAGGACGGGGCGCTGAGCCTGTCCAGTTTCGACTACGAGGTCTCCGCCCGCGTGTCGGTGGAGGCGGAGGTCGAGGAGGAGGGCACGGTCCTCGTCTCGGGCCGCCTGCTCGCCGACATCTCGCGTGCCCTCCCCAACCGGCCGGTGGAGATTTCCACAGACGGTGTACGGGCGACGGTGGTGTGCGGTTCCTCGCGCTTCACACTCCACACCCTGCCTGTGGAGGAGTACCCGTCGCTGCCGCAGATGCCCAACGCCACGGGCACGGTCCCGGGCGAGGTGTTCGCCTCCGCCGTGCAGCAGGTGGCCACCGCGGCCGGCCGCGACGACACGCTGCCCGTCCTCACCGGCGTGCGCATCGAGATCGAGGGCGACTCGGTGACGCTGGCGTCCACCGACCGCTACCGCTTCGCGGTCCGCGAGTTCCTGTGGAAGCCGGAGAACCCGGACATCTCCGCGGTCGCCCTGGTGCCCGCCAAGACGCTCCAGGACACCGCCAAAGCGCTCACCAGTGGTGACCAGGTCATCCTGGCGCTGTCGGGCTCGGGCGCGGGCGAGGGCCTGATCGGCTTCGAGGGCGCGGGCCGCCGTACGACCACGCGGCTGCTGGAGGGCGACCTCCCGAAGTACAAGACGCTGTTCCCGACGGAGTTCAACAGCGTCGCCGTGATCGAGACCGCCCCCTTCGTGGAGGCCGTCAAGCGCGTCGCCCTGGTCGCCGAGCGGAACACCCCGGTGCGGCTGAGCTTCGAGCAGGGTGTGCTGATCCTGGAGGCCGGCTCCAGCGACGACGCACAAGCTGTGGAAAGGGTCGACGCCCAGCTCGAGGGCGACGACATCTCGATCGCCTTCAACCCGACGTTCCTGCTGGACGGCTTGAGCGCGATCGACTCCCCGGTCGCCCAGCTGTCGTTCACGACGTCCACCAAGCCGGCCCTGCTCAGTGGCAAGCCGGCCGTGGACGCGGAGGCGGACGAGGCGTACAAGTACCTGATCATGCCGGTGCGGCTGAGCGGCTGAGCCCGGCCCCGAGGACCGGCTCCGGCGGCGAAACCCCAGGTGGCGGCGTACGTCTGAGCGCGTATGCCCACGGATGTGCGGGCGCGTCCGGGTTTAGGCTCGGACGTGGGCACGCGAGTGCCTCCCCGCCACGTCGCAACCTAAGGAAAACAACTGATGGAGCTCGGTCTCGTCGGCCTCGGCAAGATGGGCGGCAACATGCGCGAGCGCATACGCCGTGCCGGTCACACCGTCATCGGGTACGACCGCAACCCGGACGTCGCCGATGTCCACAGCCTCTCGGAGCTCGTGGGCAAGCTGCAGGCCCCGCGGGTGGTCTGGGTGATGGTCCCGGCCGGAGCCCCCACCCAGTCCACGATCGACGAGCTGGCCGAACTGCTCGACGCCGGAGACGTGGTCGTGGACGGCGGCAACTCCCGCTGGACGGACGACGAGAAGCACGCCGCGGAACTGGCCGCCAAGGACATCGGCTTCGTCGACTGCGGTGTTTCCGGCGGCGTCTGGGGACTGGAGAACGGCTACGCGCTGATGTACGGCGGCGAGACCGAGCACGTCGACCGGGTGCGGCCCGTCTTCGAGGCGCTCAAGCCGGAGGGCGACTTCGGCGCGGTGCACGCGGGCAAGGTCGGCGCCGGCCACTTCGCCAAGATGGTTCACAACGGCATCGAGTACGCCATGATGCAGGCCTACGCCGAGGGCTGGGAGCTGCTGGAGAAGGTCGACTCGGTCACGGACGTGCGCGAGGTCTTCCGCTCCTGGCAGGAGGGCACCGTCATCCGCTCCTGGCTGCTCGACCTCGCGGTCGACGCCCTCGACGGCGACGAGCACCTGGAGGGCCTGAAGGGGTACGCGCAGGACTCCGGCGAGGGCCGGTGGACCGTGGAGGCCGCCATCGACAACGCCGTGCCGCTGCCCGCGATCACCGCCTCGCTGTTCGCGCGTTTCTCCTCCCGGCAGGAGGACTCACCGCAGATGAAGATGATCGCCGCGCTGCGCAACCAGTTCGGCGGCCACGCGGTGGAGAAGAAGTAACCCCGCCGCCACAGGCGTCGGACCCGGAACAAGCAGTACCCGAAGGCTGGGGAGGTCGGCGAACGACCATGCACGTCACGCATCTGTCGCTGGCCGACTTCCGCTCCTACGCGCACGTGGAGGTCCCGCTCGACCCGGGCGTCACGGCGTTCGTCGGCCCCAACGGCCAGGGCAAGACCAATTTGGTCGAGGCCGTCGGCTACCTCGCCACGCTCGGCTCCCACCGCGTCTCCTCCGACGCGCCCCTGGTGCGCATGGGCGCCGAGCGGGCGATCGTGCGCGCGCAGGTCCGGCAGGGCGAGCGGCAGCAGCTCGTCGAGCTGGAGCTCAACCCGGGCCGGGCCAACCGCGCCCGCATCAACCGGTCCTCGCAGGTAAGGCCCCGGGACGTGCTCGGCATCGTACGGACCGTGCTGTTCGCGCCCGAGGACCTGGCCCTGGTCAAGGGCGACCCCGGGGAGCGCCGGCGCTTCCTGGACGAGCTGATCACCGCCCGTTCGCCGCGCATGGCCGGGGTGCGCTCGGACTACGACCGGGTGCTCAAGCAGCGCAACACCCTGCTGAAGTCGGCCGCGCTGGCCCGGCGGCACGGCGGCCGCTCGCTGGACCTGTCCACGCTCGACGTGTGGGACCAGCACCTGGCCCGCGTGGGCGCCGAGCTGCTCGCCCGGCGGTTGGACCTGATCGCCGCGCTGCGCCCGCTCACCGACAAGGCGTACGAGCAGCTCGCGCCCGGTGGCGGCCCGGTCGGCCTGGAGTACAAGCCGTCGGCGCCCGGCGAGGCGCACACCCGCGAGGACCTGCACGAACAGCTCCTGGCGGCGCTCGCCGACGCGCGCAAGCAGGAGATCGAGCGGGGCGTGACGCTCGTCGGACCGCACCGCGACGATCTGCTCCTCAAGCTCGGCCGGCTGCCCGCCAAGGGGTACGCCTCGCACGGCGAGTCCTGGTCGTACGCGCTGGCGCTGCGGCTGGCCTCGTACGACCTGCTGCGGGCCGAGGGCAACGAACCGGTGCTCGTCCTGGACGACGTCTTCGCCGAGCTGGACGTCCGGCGCCGCGAGCGGCTGGCCGAACTGGTCGCGCCCGGCGAGCAGGTGCTGGTGACCGCCGCGGTCGACGACGACGTACCGGACGTACTGGCGGGGGCGCGGTACGCCGTGGCCGGGGGAACGGTGGAGCGCGCATGACGACGGACGAACCCACCCCCGGCGCGCGGCCCGGCGGCTCACCTGACACGCGGCCGGGCGCACAGCCGGGTGGCACCCCCGGCGCGCAACCCGGCCGTGCCCCGGGCGCGACCCCCGAGCCCTCCGGCGTGGACCTCGCCCGTGTCGCCCTGCGCGCCGCGAAGGAACAGGCCCGCGCCCGGGGCGAGGCGGCGGCGCAGCAGCGGCGCGGCAACCGGCGCCAGGGCGGCGCGCGTTCCGGCGCGCGCCGGGACGGCCGCGACCCCCTGGCGCTCGGCGCCGCCATCAACCGGCTGATCACCGAGCGGGGCTGGGAGACGCCCGCCGCGGTGGGCGGGGTGATGGGCCGCTGGCCGGCGATCGTCGGCGAGGAACTGGCCCGGCACTGCGACCCGGAGAAGTACGACGAGGACGAGCGGGTGCTGACCGTGCGGTGCGACTCCACGGCGTGGGCGACCAACCTGCGGTTGCTCGCCCCTCAGCTGGTGGCCCGCCTCAACCAGGACCTCGGCCAGGGCGCAGTCCGGCTGATCAAGGTGCAGGGCCCGGGCGGTCCCGCACGCCGTTACGGGCCGCTCAGGGCCCCCGGGAGCACCGGCCCCGGCGACACCTACGGGTGAGCTGCGTCACGTCTTCCCGAGCGGGTGTGCGTCGCGCTTCCGCCCGCTTTTCGCACGCCCGCTCGGGCGCCCTGCGTCGGCGGAGCGGTCCGCGGGCGCGCACCGGCTGCCACGCGTCCTCCACAACCCCCCACCGAAGTGGCATAAGTGCACGTCAGAGCAGGTATGGCGGAGCGCACGCGGCTGCGAACGACGCTCTGCGCGCCCTCTTGCGGAGGGTTGACACCCGGAAGCGCTGAGTGCCGCTGTGAGCCTCTTGGGGCCCCGCTCCGAATATGGGGAGTAGTCCGAGCCCGGTTGAGGGCGGCACATGCGAACCCAGGTACCGGCAAACCCCCATCAGTGTCGGCGCTACCGGTAGACTGGAAGCAATCCCGCCCCACTTGTGGGACACACACCGAGCACACCGAGCAACGCTGAGCAAGGCTTACCAACGCAACATGCCGCAGCCGCTCCGGTCACCCGCCGCGAGTTTGGCTTGTGCTGTGCCAGAAAGGGCGCTTCGTGGCCGATTCCGGCAACCCCAACGAGAACATCCCGTCCACCGACGCCGGCGCGCACGACCCGGGTCCGATCTCCTCCGGCAGCGAGGTGTCGCCCGCGTACGACGCCAGCGCCATCACCGTCCTCGAAGGTCTCGACGCGGTCCGCAAGCGACCTGGCATGTACATCGGTTCGACCGGTGAGCGCGGTCTGCACCACCTGGTGTACGAGGTCGTGGACAACTCCGTGGACGAGGCGCTGGCCGGTCACGCGGACACCATCGACGTCACGATCCTCGCCGACGGCGGCGTCCGGGTCGTCGACAACGGCCGTGGCATCCCCGTGGGCATCGTCCCCTCCGAGGGCAAGCCGGCCCTGGAGGTCGTGCTGACGGTCCTTCACGCGGGCGGGAAGTTCGGCGGGGGCGGCTACGCGGTTTCCGGCGGTCTGCACGGTGTGGGCGTCTCCGTGGTGAACGCGCTGTCCACCAAGGTCGCCGTCGAGGTCAGGACGGACGGTCACCGCTGGACACAGGACTACAAGCTGGGTGTGCCGACGGCGCCGCTCGTCAAGAACGAGGCGACCGAGGAGACCGGCACCGCGGTCACCTTCTGGGCCGACGGCGACATCTTCGAGACGACCGAGTACTCGTTCGAGACGCTGTCGCGCCGCTTCCAGGAGATGGCGTTCCTCAACAAGGGTCTGACGATCCGTCTCACGGACGAGCGCGAGTCGGCCAAGGCCACGGCCGGGGCGGACGAGGCGGGCGCCGACGAGAAGGATGAGGTCAAGTCCGTCACGTACCACTACGAGGGCGGCATCGTCGACTTCGTGAAGTACCTGAACGCGCGCAAGGGCGACATCGTCCACCCCTCCGTGATCGACATCGAGGCCGAGGACAAGGACAGGATGCTGTCCGTCGAGGTCGCGATGCAGTGGAACAACGGCTACAGCGAGGGCGTGTACTCCTTCGCCAACACCATCCACACCCATGAGGGCGGTACGCACGAGGAGGGCTTCCGTGCGGCGCTCACCGCTCTGATCAACCGGTACGCGCGCGACAAGAAGCTGCTGCGCGAGAAGGACGACAACCTCACGGGCGACGACATCCGCGAGGGTCTCACCGCGATCATCTCGGTCAAGCTGGGCGAGCCCCAGTTCGAGGGCCAGACGAAGACGAAGCTGGGCAACACCGAGGCGAAGACGTTCGTGCAGAAGGTCGTGCACGAACACCTGACCGACTGGCTGGACCGTAACCCCAACGAGGCCGCGGACATCATCCGCAAGTCCATCCAGGCGGCCACCGCCCGCGTGGCGGCCCGCAAGGCGCGCGACCTGACCCGCCGCAAGGGACTGCTCGAATCGGCGTCCCTGCCGGGCAAGCTGTCGGACTGCCAGTCCAACGACCCGACCAAGTGCGAGATCTTCATCGTCGAGGGCGACTCCGCCGGCGGCTCGGCCAAGTCCGGCCGGAACCCGGAGTACCAGGCGATCCTCCCGATCCGCGGCAAGATCCTCAACGTCGAGAAGGCGCGGATCGACAAGATCCTGCAGAACCAGGAGATCCAGGCACTGATCTCCGCCTTCGGCACGGGTGTGCACGAGGACTTCGACATCGAGAAGCTCCGCTATCACAAGATCATTCTGATGGCGGACGCCGACGTCGACGGCCAGCACATCAACACCCTGCTGCTGACCTTCCTGTTCCGCTTCATGCGGCCGCTCGTCGAGGCCGGACACGTGTTCCTCTCCCGTCCCCCGCTGTTCAAGATCAAGTGGGGCCGGGACGACTTCGAGTACGCCTACTCGGACCGCGAGCGCGACGCGCTGATCGAGCTCGGCCGCAACAATGGCAAGCGCGTGCGCGACGACTCGATCCAGCGCTTCAAGGGCCTGGGCGAGATGAACGCCGAGGAACTGCGGATCACCACCATGGACGTCGACCACCGCGTCCTCGGCCAGGTCACCCTCGACGACGCCGCCCAGGCGGACGACCTCTTCTCCGTCCTCATGGGCGAGGACGTCGAGGCCCGTCGCGCGTTCATCCAGCGCAACGCCAAGGACGTCCGCTTCCTCGACATCTGAGTCGGTCTCAGCTGACCGCACAAGGAAGGATCTTCACCAGCAATGGCCGACGAGAACACTCCCGTCACTCCTGAAGAGGGCGGCGTCATCGCCCAGCGTGTCGAGCCCGTAGGGCTCGAGACGGAGATGCAGCGCTCGTATCTCGACTACGCGATGTCCGTCATCGTCTCGCGTGCGCTGCCCGACGTGCGGGACGGGCTCAAGCCCGTCCACCGCCGCGTGCTGTACGCGATGTACGACGGCGGCTACCGCCCCGAGCGCGGCTTCTACAAGTGCGCCCGCGTCGTCGGCGACGTCATGGGCAACTACCACCCGCACGGCGACTCCTCGATCTACGACGCGCTGGTCCGCCTCGCGCAGCCGTGGTCGATGCGGATGCCGCTGGTGGACTCCAACGGTAACTTCGGCTCCCCGGGCAACGACCCGGCGGCGGCCATGCGGTACACCGAGTGCAAGATGGCGCCGCTGTCGATGGAGATGGTCCGCGACATCGACGAGGAGACCGTCGACTTCACGGACAACTACGACGGCCGCTCCCAGGAGCCGACCGTCCTGCCCTCCCGCTTCCCGAACCTGCTGATCAACGGCTCGGCGGGCATCGCGGTCGGCATGGCCACCAACATCCCGCCGCACAACCTGCGCGAGGTCGCGGCCGGCGCCCAGTGGTGCCTGGAGCACCCGGAGGCCCCCCAGGAGGAGCTCCTGGAGGCGCTGATCGAGCGCATCAAGGGCCCCGACTTCCCGACCGGCGCCCTGGTGGTGGGCCGCAAGGGCATCGAGGAGGCGTACCGCACGGGCCGCGGCTCGATCACCATGCGCGCGGTGGTCGCGGTCGAGGAGATCCAGAACCGCCAGTGCCTGGTGGTCACCGAGCTGCCCTACCAGACCAACCCGGACAACCTCGCGCAGAAGATCGCCGACCTGGTGAAGGACGGCAAGGTCGGCGGCATCGCCGACGTCCGCGACGAGACGTCCTCGCGCACCGGCCAGCGCCTGGTGATCGTCCTCAAGCGGGACGCGGTCGCCAAGGTCGTCCTGAACAACCTGTACAAGCACACCGATCTGCAGACCAACTTCGGCGCCAACATGCTGGCCCTGGTCGACGGTGTGCCGCGCACGCTCTCCCTGGACGCGTTCATCCGCCACTGGGTGACGCACCAGATCGAGGTCGTCGTCCGCCGGACCCGCTTCCGGCTGCGCAAGGCCGAGGAGCGGGCGCACATCCTGCGCGGTCTGCTCAAGGCGCTGGACGCGATCGACGAGGTCATCGCGTTGATCCGGCGCAGCGACACCGTCGAGATCGCGCGTGGCGGCCTGATGGGCCTCCTGGAGATCGACGAGATCCAGGCCAACGCCATCCTGGAGATGCAGCTCCGCCGGCTGGCCGCCCTGGAGCGCCAGAAGATCGTCCAGGAGCACGACGAGCTCCAGGCCAAGATCACCGAGTACAACGAGATCCTCGCCTCGCCGGTCCGCCAGCGCGGCATCGTCAGCGCGGAACTCGCCGCGATCGTCGAGAAGTACGGCGACGACCGGCAGACCAAGCTGGTGCCCTACGACGGCGACATGTCCATCGAGGACCTGATCGCCGAGGAGGACATCGTCGTCACGGTCACCCGCGGCGGCTACGTCAAGCGGACCAAGGCCGACGACTACCGGGCCCAGAAGCGCGGCGGCAAGGGGGTGCGCGGGGCGAAGCTGAAGGAGGACGACATCGTCGACCACTTCTTCGTCTCCACCACGCACCACTGGCTGCTGTTCTTCACCAACAAGGGCCGCGTGTACCGGGCCAAGGCCTACGAGCTGCCCGACGCCGGGCGCGACGCGCGCGGCCAGCACGTGGCGAACCTGCTCGCCTTCCAGCCGGACGAGGCGATCGCCGAGATCCTCGCCATCCGGGACTACGACGCCACGCCGTACCTGGTGCTCGCCACCAAGGGCGGTCTGGTCAAGAAGACGCCTCTGAAGGATTACGATTCGCCGCGTTCCGGTGGCGTCATCGCGATCAATCTGCGCGAGCGGGAGGACGGGAGCGACGACGAACTGATCGGAGCCGAACTCGTCTCTTCCGACGACGATCTGCTGCTGATCAGCAAGAAGGCCCAGTCGATCAGGTTCACCGCCACCGACGAGTCGCTGCGGCCCATGGGCCGGGCGACCTCCGGTGTCAAGGGAATGAGCTTCCGCGAGAGCGACGAGCTCCTCTCGATGAATGTTGTTCGACCCGGTACGTTCGTGTTCACTGCCACGGACGGCGGGTACGCGAAGCGGACCGCCGTGGACGAGTACCGCGTCCAGGGCCGCGGCGGTCTCGGCATCAAGGCTGCCAAGATCGTCGAGGACCGGGGGGAGCTCGTCGGCGCGCTGGTGGTCGAGGAGACCGACGAGATCCTCGCCATCACGCTGTCCGGCGGTGTGATTCGCACGCGAGTCAGCGGGGTCAGGGAGACGGGCCGTGACACCATGGGTGTCCAACTGATCAACCTGGGCAAGCGCGATGCCGTCGTCGGCATCGCTCGCAACGCCGAGGCGGGACGTGAGGCGGAGGAGGTCGACGGCGATGTGGCCGTCGACGAGACCGCCGAGGGTGCCGCGACCACCGGCACGGACGAGGGCGAGGCGCCCCCGGCCGAGTAGCACGAGGAGTGAGTCATCGTGAGCGGAGCCACGGGCGCCGGCTCGACCGGTACCCCTACGGGTACGGAAACGGACGGCGGCGGCCGTGGCTCCGCCGCGGATGCGGCCGACTCCCATGAGACTCATGGACCCCAGGGGGGAACTGTGACGGAGACCCGGGGTCCGGGGACCCAGCCGTACGCGACGGGCGGCGGGCGGGCGGGACAGTCCGGCGCCGCCGGAGCCGGTGTCGGCGCCGCCGGCAAGGGGAAGGGCGCGGGCCGGTCCGCGGGCGCCGGCGGCTCCGTGGAGCAGCCCGCTCCCGGCTCGCCGCTGCCGGGGGAACGGCAGCCGCAGCAAGGCGCCGACGGCCCCTACCACCCCCCGCAGGCCTACCAGACGCCCCCCGCGGGCGCCGTGCGCCGCCCGCGCACCGGTGCGAGCACCACGCCGCGCACCCGCAAGGCGCGGCTGCGCGTGTCGAGGGCCGACCCCTGGTCGGTGATGAAGGTCAGCTTCCTGCTCTCCATCGCGCTGGGCGTCTGCACGATCGTCGCCTCGGCGGTGCTGTGGATGGTCATGGACGCGATGGGCGTCTTCTCCACGGTCGGCGGCACGATCTCCGAGGCCACCGGCTCCAACGAGTCGAACGGGTTCGACCTCCAGGCCTATCTGTCCCTCCCGCACGTCCTGCTGTTCGCGGCGATCATCGCGGTCATCGACGTCGTCCTCGCGACGGCGCTCGCCACGCTGGGCGCCTTCATCTACAACCTCTCGGCGGGGTTCGTCGGCGGCATCGAGCTGACGCTGGCGGAGGACGAGTAGGCGGGACGTACCCGCACATCCGCGGCGGGGGCGGCCCTGGACAACGGATTTTGGGACTGCCCGCGTCGTGCGCTAATCTTCAGGAGTCAGCGCGCGGCACACCACCGCAGAGCGCGGCGGGGCTATAGCTCAGTTGGTTAGAGCGCATCCCTGATAAGGATGAGGCCACAGGTTCAAATCCTGTTAGCCCCACCAGCGAGAAGACCCCCGGTCCAATAGGGCCGGGGGTCTTTTGACACCCATGCTTGACACCAACGGCGGCGATCAGCCGATGAGCGGGTCTTCCAGAAGCTCGGCGAGCATGCCCACCGCTTCGCGCTCGCTGTCGCCTACGACGTGCGTGTACACGTCCATGGTCATGCTGATCTGACTGTGCCGGAGGATCGCTTGAGCCACTTTGGGATGCACTTTGAGGAAGGCGAGCAGGGTCCCGCACGTGTGCCGGGCGAGGCGGACCGTGATCCGGCGGACGCCGGCCCGCTTCACGAGGCGATCGAAGGTGCGGGAGAAGCCCACCGGATCGATCATGCCGCCGTGCTCCGAGGAGAAGACCAGGTCATGCCCCGGATCCTGCACCAGTGCCCACCGGCGATCTTCCGTTCCAACTCTTGCAGCTCCCGGCGCTCGCCCAGGACGCGGGCGCAGAACTCGGGGAGCGGGAGCACGGCCTGTGAGGACTCGGTCTTGAGGTCCTTGAGGACCAGGCCGACGCCCTTCTCTCGCTGCACCTGCTTGACCGGGGTGAAGTGGCCGGCCTCGAAGTCGATGTCCTGCCGGCGCAGGCCGAGCACCTCGCTGCGGCGGAGCCCGAGGACCAGGACGAGGACGCAGGCCGCGTGGAGCCGGTGGGCGCGGACCGACCGCAGGAACGCGATGGCCTCCCTGGCGTTCCACGCCGTGCCCTTGTCCTTGGTGACCTTGGGCATGTCGACCAGCAGCGCGACGTTGCGCGTGACCAGCTCCTCGCGCATGGCCCGGTTGAGTGCGTTGCGCAGGACGCGGAGGACCTCGAAGCGGGCCGAGGCGCCGACTTCCTCCCGCCTCAGCGTCGCCATGAAGGCGCGAATCTGCGCCGGGCCCGTGCCGCCACGTCGGACGAGGCGAAGAAGCTCCAGCTGCCACCGGGTGAACCGGGCGTCGAGCTGCATCGGACGACCTACACGGCGGCTGGCACTGTGGTGGAGTTCGCCATCGGGGTACACGCGGCATCGCGCTTCGCGTGGGAGTACGACTTCAAGGTGCCCGACTCGGCGAAGGACAAGGAAGACCGGCAGTGATCTCGACACAGGATTGGGCAGACGCCCGGCGCGTGTGGGACTACCACCAGATGGGCCACTCACCCCGCCCGTGCTCGGTT
This sequence comes from Streptomyces sp. B3I8, assembly GCF_030816915.1. Classification (NCBI taxonomy): domain Bacteria; kingdom Bacillati; phylum Actinomycetota; class Actinomycetes; order Kitasatosporales; family Streptomycetaceae; genus Streptomyces; species Streptomyces sp. B3I8. Next base: position 3,555,634 of record NZ_JAUSYN010000002.1, read on the forward strand.
GCCATCGGACTCGGCAGCCACGACCTGGGCGTGGCCGACACGGCGGTGGACTTCTACAAGCGCGGCATGGCCCCCCTGCTCCTGTTCACCGGCGCCACCAGCCCCACGACGCGGGAACGCATGCCCCGCGGGGAAGCCGTCCACTACCGGGAACGAGCGCTCGAACTCGGTGTTCCGGGCACGGCCATTCTCGTAGAGCCGCGCGCCCGCAACACAGGCGAGAACATCCGGTTCTCACGAGAGCTGTTGGAGAAGGCCGGCGTCAAGGTGTCCTCGGTACTCCTGATCAGCAAGCCGTACGAGGAGCGCCGAGCGTACGCAACCGCACGCAAGCTCTGGCCCGAAGTCGAGGTCATCAGCGCTTCCGCCCCGATGACGTTCGAGCAGTACGCCGACTCCATCGGTGACGCCCGCCTAGTGATCGACATGCTTGTCGGTGCGGTGCAACGGCTGATGGTCTACCCGGAGCAGGGATTCATGATCAGCCAGCCAGTACCTGCCGACATCATCGAGGCGTACGAGCGCCTACGCCAAGCAGGCTTCACGAGCCGACTCGTGACCACCGATGTGCCTTCGGCTTGACCCGGGCGAGGGCGGGAGCTGTTACAGGTTTCTCTACCTCATGCGGGGGATCGGCCGGCACCAGGATGGAGGGGGCACCGCCGCCGACTGCGGGTCCGTGGGTGGCGTGCGTAGTGGGCTCCCATCCCGTCCACCGTCGACCCAGGCGGAGCCGAGCAGACACGGCACATGGCGTCCAGGTCGTTCGTACAGTGGCGCGCTCCACCTGGACGCCATGAACCACGCCTGCTCCACGGTGTGTGGGTCGACGGCGGACGGGGTGGGAGCTGGGGAGGATGGTTGGTTAAGACCGGAGGAGAAGGTCTCCGGCCAGGGGTTGGGTGGACCACGTTGCCTTCGAGGCAGCAGCCCCGCAGACTGTGTAGATCAAAGGGGGCCACAGGATGGCTCCGTCATGAATGGGGGCCTCATGAGCGCCATTGTTTCCTTGGCGGTTGTGTTCGCAGCCGTGATCGGTGGCTGCTTGATCGCGCTTCGGCGTAGAGGCGGCACGGGAGAGCGCGGGGCACTGGAGCGTGGGGCTGCAAGCCATGAATTCGCACGAGGGCTGGGCACAGTGAGCACTCCCGGTCAGACCATCGGACCCTTTGGGTTGTAAATCGCAGCCCAGATCAGAACTGGTCTTGCCGGACGAGACAAGCCCTTGTCAAGACCGACTGCGGCGGCTGACACCAACAAGCGCGAACGGCAGCGGTCGAAACCGAACCCCACTGAACGATCGGCCGAGGCACGGGGGCGATTGGACGACGTTGGCAAACCCCTGCGATCGACCTGATAAGGATGAGGCCACAGGTTCAGATCCTGTTAGCCCCACCAGCGAGAAGACCCCCAGTCGGTAACGGCTGGGGGTCTTCCGCGTTCTGGATGACAGCGTTCACGTGTGACGTCGATACGGCTGACATCGCGGGCGCCCCCCGATCGCCCTGCCGAGCCGGTTGGCATGCCGCCGTGGTCCGTGGGGAATCACTCGCGCGTTCGGATCTTCGAGGGGGCAGCACCCGGTGCATCGGTACATGGCGGCGCAACTGTCGTCATCCGAGACGTACTTCCGGGCGGCGGCCTTCTGTCCGGCGTGGCAGTGGCGCTCATCGTGGTCGGTCGTCACCGGCGCCGTACAGGGCGCGGCGTCGCCGGCCCGGACAGGCCAGTGCGGGTGGGCGATGTCCTGCTCCCCGAAGCGCCGTCCAGCAGGAGCAAGCGGCTGCCAGCAGGAGCAAGCGGCTAGGGGCCGGCTGTACCTCTGCTTCGGCTGGTCGCTGGTCCTGGGCGTGGTCGTCGACCTGATCAACCGCATCAGGGCAGTGCCCTGGCGGAAAACGGAACGCGAAGACCCCCGACCGGTGTGGTCGGGGTCTTCGCGGGGCTGTGCGGTCCGTGGGTGGCTGGTGGGGCGGGTGGTGCTGTCGGGTCGTGGGCGGCGGTCGAGCGGGTTGCTCAGCGCTGCAGGGGGTGGCGGGGGCGGACGGGCGGGGCGGCGGCAGCCGGTGGGGTCGCGTGTGCGGCGGGGGGCTCGGCGGAGCGGAGAGCGGTGGAGGCATGGGCCGTGGCGGTGTCGCAGGCGGGGGCGTCGAAGGCCGTGGCGTCGGTGGGGCGGTGGCGGCGGCAGGACGGGGAGGAACCGTGCGCCTCGGCGCGGATGCGTTGCTTCATCGTGGGGGGCAGGGACCTGTCCCAGGTTTTGGGTGGGAGCGCCGGCTGCGGTGCCGGGGCGACCGCCGTCGTGGCGCCGGTGTTGCGCGCCGGCTCGCTGCGGGGTACGGACGCGGCGGCGGTCGTCGTGATCAGTCCGAGGGTCGTGCACAGCGCCAGGAAGGCGGTGACGACGGCGGTCCACAGCTTCATGACCGTGGTGCGGGCCATGGCCCCTCACTTTCGGGTCGGGCGATTTGCGTACTTTGCTCATGATGTGTATGCGGATCGCGAAGTGGGGGACCGACGCCCGTGGCGCGTTGATCGTCGGATGAACACCACCCGTTCGGCGGCGCGGGGACCGGAATGTTCCTCGAAAGGCCGGAAAGAGACCGGATATGGGCGGCCGATGCAGGTCACCGATCGATATCGGTCGGTGTGTATAGTCGGGCGCCAGAGGTCCCCTACGTCAAGGAAAGACGAGGTCGCGCGGTGAAGAAGCTTCTCCTGGTCGCACTGGCCGCCATCGGCGGGCTCCTCGTGTACCGCCAGATCCAGGCGGATCGCGCCGAGCAGGATCTGTGGACGGAGGCGACCGACTCCGTGCCCACGGGTTCGTGAGGAGCAGTACCCAGTACTGACCCGCAGCAGTCGTACGACGGACAGCAGTCGTGAACAGGCCCCGACCGCCGACGCGGTCGGGGTTTTGTGTGTGGGCGGGCGGCACCCCGGGGGAGCGTTTCGGCCGCTTGTGCGAAATGCGGGAGTGACCGGCGGCCGCGCGGGGCAGGATGGGCGGCGGTCCGGGGCCACGGCGGGGCGCGACGACGAGGGGGCGTGGGATGCGGCGGCGTACGGAGACGGGGCTGCCCGGGCGGCCCCCGGTCCGCCGGCGCCCCGGGGTGTCGGCCGCCCTCTGCACGGTCGTGACCGTCGCCCTGTGCGCGGCGGGCCCTTACTCCGCCGCGGATGCCTCCGCAACAGGTGTATCGACAAGCGCTGTTGACGTGGTGCCGGGAGCTGCGGACGGCTCGTACCCGTATGCCTTCGGGGAGGACGACCGGGAGATCAAGGGCGCCTCCGTTGCCGGGGACGCCGCCCGCCTGGACCCCGGTGGCACCTACCGCGGCACCCTGCCCGACGGCGCCACGCTCCTCTACCGCCTCGACCTCGACGCCACCACGAACGCCTACGTCTCCGCCACCGCCGCCCCCCGGCCGGGCGCCCGGGTCGCCTCCGCGGACGGTCTGCGGGTCTCCGTGCAGGACGCCGACGGGCACCTCTGCTCCACCGGCACCGTGCACTTCGGCCCCACCCGCAGCGCCCACCCCGTCGCCGCCTGGGCCGGGCGGGAGACCGGTGAGGGCGGCTCGTACCTGTGCCGGGGGGCCGGGACGTACTACGCGCTCGTCGAGCGGCGCGGGGCAGCCGGTGTGTCCGGCGCCTCGTCCTCCTCCGGCGACTGGGACCTGGAACTCGACTACGTGACCGAGCCCGGGCCCCGGGGAACCGGCGACACCGCGCCCGGGACCTGGAACTCCGCCGCCCCCGAACCTCTGTCCGGCGATCCGGTACGGCGGGTCGGCGGCGCCGGGTTCGCCGCCGCCCGCGCCCTCGAACAGGGGGTCTGGGAGGACGACGTACGGCCCGGGCAGACGCGCTTCTACAAGGTGCCCGTCGACTGGGGGCAGCAGCTCTACGCCACCGCCGAACTCGCCGACGGCACGGGCGGCGGCGACGACGGCGGCGACGGCGGCGGCTTCGTCGGCACCGCGCTCACGATGTCCCTGTACAACCCGGTGCGCGGCCGGGTCGACGACGCGGAGACCGGCTACGGCGGTGAGCGGTCCACGACCTCCCTGCGACCGCTGCCGCCGGTGGCGTACGAGAACCGGTACGCCTCCGAGGACCGGATCGGCGCGATGAGGTTCGCGGGCTGGTACTACCTGGCGGTGCACCTCGGCACCCCGGTCGCGGACCGGTTCGGCGACGGGCCGTTCGGGCTGACGCTGCGGATACGGGTGAGCGGCACCGCCCGCTCGGGGCCGGTGTACATGGGGCGGTCCGCGCCGGGCGGAGTCTTCGAGGTCACCGCGGGGACGCGGCGGGAGGCGGTGGCCGGGACGGGCGGGGGTCCGGGCGACGGCAGTGGCGGTGGCGGCGGCCCGGGGAGCGGCGCGATGAAACTGGTCGCCGCGGGGGGACTGGGCACGGGCAGTCTGCTGGTCCTGTGGCTCGGCCTGTGGACCCTGCTGAGCCGTCGTCGTCGTCCTCGTCGGACGGGCTGAACCCCGTTCCCCTTTCCCCGGTCCGCCCGCCCCGCGTCCGGTTCTCGTACGGGTCGGACATGGGTCGGACATGGGTCGGACGCGGATCAGATGCGTGCCAGGGCCCAGAAGCCGACCGCGTAGCAGACGAGCGCGAGGAACAGCACCGGCACGGTTATCCGGGCGGGCGGGCCGGGGCGACGGGCCGCCCGCCGGCCGTGCCGTACGGGGCCCCTGCCCGCCGGAGGCCGCTCGGCCGGCGGGGCCAGTACGGCGCTGGGGGCGCCCACCACGACGCCGTACGCCTGGTGCACGGTCCCCGCACCTGTCACGCCGGCCGTGCCGCCCGCTCCGGCCGTCGGCGCGGGCGGCGTGCTCCCGGGCGTGGGGACGTACGTCGGCTCCGGGGCCCTGGGCGCCGGTTCCGGTACGTGCGGCCGGGGTTGCGGGGGAGGGAGGTGGAAGCTGCCGGTGTCGGACATGCCGCTCGCCCGCGGGGGCCGCGACGGGGGCGGGAGAGTCGGGTCGGGCGCCTCGGCGGGAGGCGGTGGCACCTGCCGCGCCGCCGGGTCCGGCGTCGCCGCCGGTGGAGCGGTCACGTCCGCCGCCCCGGGGACGGGCAGCCGGGGCGGCGGCAGGGGCGGCAACGGCGGCACGAGGGGGCGGGCGGGCGCCGGCGCGCTCGCGGTGGACCCCGGGCCCGAGCCGGCGGACCCTCCAGCCCCTGCGCCCAGGGCCCCCGAGCCACTGCCCCCGCCCGCAGGCGTCCTCCCGCTGAGGCGTTCCGCCCCGCCCGTCGGCGTCGTCCTGCCGCGCCGTCCCGCTCCGCCCGTCGGTCCCTGCGGGCCGAACCCGTCCGGCAGCGGTCCCAGTTGGTCGAAGATCTCGATCTGCTCGTCGGGGCCGTCGTCGCCCGGCGCGGGCAGCAGCTCCACCGCCGCCGCGAGGGCCTTGCGTGCCCCTGTGGCCGTACGGAACCGTGCCGAGGGGTCGGGCTGGAGGAGGCCCGCCACGACCTGCCACAGCGGGTCGGGGACGCCTCGGGGGGCGCTCGGTGTGCCGTGCGCGATGAAGTGCTCCACGAGCGCCTGGGCGTCGGGTCTGGCGCCCTGGAGGAGATACAGCGCGACCAGGCCCACGGCGAACAGGTCGGCGGGGAAGTCCGGTTCGCTGCCCAGCACCTGCTCGGGCGCGAGGTAGCCCGGGGTCCCGACGACGTAGTCCGCCTCCGTCAGCCGCGGCTCGCCGAGCCGCATCGCGATGCCGAAGTCGGACAGCCGCAGCCGGGGGCGGCCGGTGCCGGTCGCCTCCAGCAGCACGTTGGCGGGCTTGATGTCACGGTGGATGACGTGCTCGGCGTGCACCGCGGCCAGCCCGGACAGCAGCTGGTCGAGGAGCGTGCAGACGAACGCGGGCGGCAGCGGGCCGTAGTCGCCCACGAGGTGGACGAGGGAGCCGCCGGCGACGAGGTCCATGGTGAACAGGACCTTGTCGTCGTCCGCGGCCCAGCTCGCCGGCGCGAGCACGTGCGGGTGGTCGATGCGCAGTGCCTGCTCCCGCACGAAGCGCAGCAGCGCGTGGGCGTCGCGCTGCTGCAGCACCTTGGCGGCCACGTACCGGCGTCGCCGGTGGTCCCAGGCGCGCCAGACCGCGCCGACTCCCCCGCGACCGATCGGGTCGGCCAGTTCGTACCGTCCGGCGAAGACCTCACCCATGACTGCGCGACGCGCTCCCTTCGGCCCGGCCCGCCGTCGGCGTGGCGGCCGGGCCGACGGCGTCAGTTCTGATGGGACTGGTAGTGGGCGACCGCGTCGGAGGTGCGTCCGGCGCCGTACACCCGGAGGAACTCTGCCAGCTCGGGGTGGGTCGGGGCGAGGGTGTCGGCCGCTTCTATGATGTCGCCCGCGGCGGCCACCGAGCGCAGCAGCGACTGGATCTCGCGCACCACCCGCTTGACCGTGGGAGCACCGGAACCGCTCGTCGACTGCGCGGTGTTGCTGAGCACGGAGCCCCCTTGTGATTTCTTGATCTCCTCCATCCGTTCGGTCGCCTCCGCGGCGCTCACACTGCCGTCCACGACCTGCCCCGCCAGGTCCTGCAGCAGCTGCACCCGCTGGACCACCGCCGGATTGCCGATCTTGGCCCGCTGACCGCTCATCAGCTGCGACAGCATCGGTGCGGACAGGCCCAGTACGCCCGCGAGCCGTGCCTGATTGAGGCCGAGATCGTCGATGAGCCTACGGAAGAGCGCCCCCAACGGCTCCCCGTACCAGTTCCGCTGAAGCTCCCGCGCTCTGGCGGTGGCTTCTTGTTGTGCGGCGTCCATTGCGTCTCCCCATCGCGCTTCCCCAAGGACTGCGGTTCGCTACAGCGAACCTCGCCGAGCATCTTACGGAGCGTGGTCGTTTCCGGGGACCCCCCTCTTTTTTGCGGGATACCCGGGGTGACCCGGTACTCTGGTCCCCGGCGCCCGTCGGCAGGTGTGATCCGGCGGCCGGTCGCCACCCCTCCGGGGCCTTAGCTCAGTTGGTAGAGCGCTGTCTTTGCATGGCAGATGTCAGGGGTTCGACTCCCCTAGGCTCCACATCCGGTACCGGCCGGCTGCCCTTTCGGGCAGCCGGCCGGTTTTTTCGTGCCCTCCCCGTCACGTCCCGCGAGCACGGTTTGCTTTATTTGCGCAAAGGGATGGGGTGTCGACGGGGGCCGACCGGTCGGTCCGGCCGGAGCGTCGCCGTACCTGGGTCGCGGCGGGGTTCGGCTCACGCTGTGTGAGCTGGATCGACGTCGGGCGCGTAACCAGAAGGGAGCACTCCGTTAGTGGAGCCGGTGTGGAACTCTCGCACTTGGGGCGTTGCAAACGTCATCGCGCAGGAGAGGCGTAAACGGTCCGTGCGCGGGGCGTGGTCCCACGTGGAACAGCGACAGGGGTGTGGGGCGGAGACCAGGAAGTCTCCGCCCCACACCCCTGTCGAAGGAGCGGCCGGGGCCGGTTCACGCGCGGTCGTCGCGGTCCGAAGCCTCCTCCTCCGCCTGCTTGGCCTGGACCTCCGGGTCGAGCACGGACTTGCCGCTGCCGTCGACCGCCGTCAGCGGACCACCGGCCGGCACCTCGGTCGCGGCGGGCGGCTCGACCAGCCAGTCGGGGTTGGCCTGCTTGTCCCACCACTTCCAGGCGGCGACCGCGCCGCCGGCCAGGACGCCCGCCACCAGCAGACCCTTGGCCACCCGGCCGGCCCGGGAGCGCCGCTGCTGCCTGCGGATCAGCCGCTGGAGCTCCTGGGACGACACCTGGCCGCGCAGGGCGGCCAGGACCGCGGCGGAGCGGGCCGCGGCCTCCTCGCGCACGGGGCCGGTCGCGGCCATCGCCTGCTCGATGCGCGGCCGCGAGTAGTCGGCGGCCTGCCGGGCGGCCTTGCGGGTACGCACGGCCGCCTCCTGCGCCGCCTGGTCGACCTTCGGCGGCACATGGGTGAGAGCCTGTTCGAGACGCGGCGCGAGCTGGGCCTTGTACTGATGACGGGCCTGTTCGGCGGCGCGGGAGACCTTCGGCGCGAGCCGTACGCGGGCCTCGGTCGTGTAGTGCGCGGCCTTCACCTTGGCCGTGTCGGCGTAGGGCGCCACCACTTCCGCGGCGTGCAGCACGCTGTCCTTCGCCGAACCGGTCGCGGCGCGCACGCTGTCGATGCGGGTCACGGGTTCCTCCTCCTCGGTGGCGTACGGTAATTCGACTTTCCACCCTTTTACGGATCATGCCTGTGCGGAGGCAGCCAGGCATGCGAAGGCGGGCATCCGGGTCACGTTGGACGGCCGTCGGACAAGCGGAAGACGGGCGGAAGACGGCCGGGGGCGGCGTACGCGGGGCACCGGACGTGCGAGGATCGGACGCGCACAGGAAGACGACGGAAGGCACATCGTGGCCGAGCAGCTCTACGCCACCTTGAAGACCAGCCTCGGCGACATCGAGGTCCGGCTGCTGCCGAACCACGCGCCCCGGACGGTGCGGAACTTCGTCGAGCTCGCCACGGGGGAGCGCGAGTGGACCAACCCCGTCACCGGCGAGAAGTCGGCGGACCGGCTCTACGACGGCACGGTCTTCCACCGTGTGATGAGCGGATTCATGATCCAGGGCGGTGACCCCCTGGGCAACGGCACCGGCGATCCCGGGTACCAGTTCGACGACGAGTTCCACCCGGACCTGTCGTTCAACAAGCCGTATCTGATGGCCATGGCGAATGCCGGGCCGAACACCAACGGGTCCCAGTTCTTCATCACCGTGTCCCCGACGACCTGGCTGACCCGCAAGCACACCATCTTCGGCGAGGTCGTCGATCCGGCCGGACAGAAGGTCGTGGACGCCATCGCCCTCACCCCGGTGAACCCCCGCACCAACCGTCCGGTCGACGACATCGTCCTGGAGACCGTCGTCGTCGAGACCCGCCCGTCCTGAGACCGTCGGTACCCTTTCCACACCGGCCCCTTCCAGTACCAGCCCCTCTCGGCACCGGGCCTTCCCGACATCGACCCTCTCGGTACCGGCCGCGCGGACAACCGGCGTGAACAGGCCGGTGGACACCGGCCGTGAACATCGGGGAACCAAGCGCCCCGCCCGTCCGTAGAGTCCGTAGGATCGCGGGTCCGCGGACGTCGCCGGGGTAGCGGTGACAGCGAGGCCGCGGGGGCGGGGTACGCCGTCGTACGGAGGAAGAAGAAGGGGACCGGCATGGACCACGCGCCAGGCAGCCCGCAGGGGCCGCGCGAGGAGAACCCGCACGGTTCCTCGGAGCTGCCCGTCTGTTACCGGCACCCCGCCCGCGAGACGGGGATCCGCTGCACCCGCTGCGAGCGCCCCATCTGCCCCGAGTGCATGGTCGACGCCTCCGTCGGCTTCCAGTGCCCGGACTGCGCCAACCGCGGTTCCGGCACCGGACACCCGCACTCGGCCGCCCGCCCCCGCACCCTCGCGGGCGGCACGGTCACCGCCGACCCGAACCTGGTCACCAAGGTGCTGATCGGGCTCAACCTCGCCCTCTTCCTGGTCCAGCAGAGCCTCGGCGACGACTTCACCCACCGCTTCGAACTGCTCGGCCGGGCCTCGTACACCGGCTACAGCCCGCTCGAAGGGATCGCGGAGGGCCAGTACTACCGGCTGCTGACCGCGATGTTCCTGCACGGCGGCTACACGCACGTCATCTTCAACATGCTGTCCCTGTGGTGGCTCGGTGCCCCGCTGGAGAAGGCCCTCGGCCGCTCCCGCTTCCTCGCGCTCTACCTGGTCTCGGGGCTGGCCGGCAGCGCGCTCAGTTATCTGACCGCAGCACCCACCCAGCCCTCGCTGGGCGCCTCCGGCGCGATCTTCGGCCTGTTCGGCGCCATCGCGGTCCTCGTGCGCCGGCTCAACTACGACATGCGCCCGGTGCTCGCCCTGCTGACGATCAACCTGATCATCACGTTCGCCTGGCCCGGCATCGCCTGGCAGGCGCACATCGGCGGTCTCGTGGCCGGTGTCGTGATCGGTTACGCCATGGTGCATGCACCGCGTGAGCGCCGCGCGTCGATCCAGTACGGCACGTGCGCGCTGGTGCTGGCGGTCGTGATCGTCATGACGGTGGTCAGAACCGCGCAGCTCACCTGAGCTGTCGCGCCCCGGCGGCCGGACCCCGGGGGGCGGGCGGACCGGGTGACGGGGGCCGGGTTGTACCCAGCCTTGTCCACAGCGAGTGGCGAATCCTGTGCGGTCCGTGGAGAACAACCGCGACCCCTGTCACCGAACGGAGTTTCCGCAGGTGAGCCAGGGGGCGAACAAGTTTCCGACTTCCGGTGTGTCTGTCACACCGGCGTCAACGGCCGATGAGTTATCCACAGATCGTCGTTCTTTTTCCACTGGTCGCCGAACCTGTGGAAAACTCTGTGGACAACGTCACTTCCACTGGGTGGAGACGCCGAACCCGGCGGCGATGAACCCGAAGCCGACCACGATGTTCCAGTTGTCGAGCGCGTCGATCGGCAGGGACCCGTCGGTGACGTAGAAGACGACGATCCACGCCAGGCCGATGACGAACATGGCCAGCATGACGGGTGCGACCCAACTGCGGTTGGTCAGCTTGATGCTGGCCGCCTGCCTCGACGACGGGGGCGGCGTGTAGTCGGCCTTCTTGCGGATACGTGACTTCGGCACGAGGGTCTCTCCTGTCGATGCGCTGCGTGGCCGCGCAGGGAAACTGGGGCAGGCCCGGAGCAGCGTACAAGGGGACGTACAAGGTCACCCCAACGCTCCCCCAGGCGTCCGTTAGCGTAGTGCTTCCACGGCGTCCAAGGAGATAAGGGTACGTTGAGCAATTCGGCCGACTCTCCCGAATCCGGTTCCGGCACCCCCGGAACGGGCCCCTCCGCGCCCTCCGATGCTCCCCCTCCCGGCCCCACCGGTTCGTCCCCCTCCCCCCGCCCGCGCCGTTTCCCCCCGGTCCGCGTGCTCACGGTGGGCGTCTTCGCGCTCGCCGGGCTCCTCTTCTTCACCAGCTTCAACACGGCCAAGGGCACCAACATCCGCACCGACGCCTCGCTGCTGAAGCTCTCCGACCTCATCCAGGAGCGCAGCCAGAAGAACGGACGCCTCGACGAGTCCAACGGCCGGCTCCGCGACGACGTCGAGTCCCTTGCCAAGCGCACCGCCGGCGGCGACTTTGAGGCGGACACGGCCCGGTTGTCCGCGCTGGAGAAGAACGCCGGCACCCGCCCGCTCAAGGGCGGCGCCGTCACCGTCACCCTCGACGACGCCCCGCCCAACGCCACGGCCAAGCTGCCCGGCTACCCCGAGCCGCAGCCCGACTACCTGGTCATCCACCAGCAGGACCTCCAGGCCGTCGTCAACGCGCTGTGGAAGGGCGGGGCCAAGGGGATCAAGGTCATGGACCAGCGGCTGATCGGCACCAGCGCGGTGCGCTGCGTGGGCAACACGCTGATCCTCCAGGGCCGCGTCTACTCGCCCCCCTACAAGATCAGCGCGGTCGGCGACCCGGAGAAGCTCCAGGACGCTCTCGCCGCCTCCCCCGCCATCCAGAACTACATGGTCTACGTCAACGTCTACGGGCTCGGCTGGAAGGTGACCGAGGACGGAACCGTCACGCTGCCCGGCTACACGGGCACGGTGGACCTGCACTACGCCCGGCCAGTGGAGTGACACCGGCGCCGTAAAAACCGTGCCCGGCGGCGGTGAAGTGATCCCGAGGCCCGGAAACCCGGAGCCCCGCGCCGTTAGTCTGGTGCCGTGCGGCGTGAGTCCGGTGCCGTGATACGAGGGAAGGGACGGCATGTACGGCTGGATCTGGCGGCATCTGCCGGGAAACGCGTGGGTGCGGGCGTTCCTCTCACTCGTACTGATCCTGGCCGTGGTCTACGTCCTGTTCCAGTACGTCTTCCCCTGGGCCGAGCCGCTGCTGCCCTTCAACGATGTGACGGTGGACAACCAGTGAGCGCGCGGATTCTCGTCGTCGACAACTACGACAGCTTCGTCTTCAACCTCGTGCAGTACCTGTACCAGCTCGGCGCGGAGTGCGAGGTGCTGCGCAACGACGAGGTGTCCACCGCGCACGCGCAGGACGGCTTCGACGGCGTGCTGCTCTCGCCCGGCCCCGGCAGGCCCGAGGAGGCCGGGGTGTGCGTGGACATGGTCCGGCACTGCGCAGCGACCGGGGTGCCGGTCTTCGGGGTCTGTCTCGGCATGCAGTCGATGCAGGTCGCGTACGGCGGTGTGGTGGACCGCGCGCCGGAACTCCTGCACGGCAAGACCTCGCAGGTCGAGCACGGCGGCACGGGGGTCTTCGCGGGGCTGCCGTCGCCGTTCACCGCGACGCGCTACCACTCGCTGGCCGCCGAGCCGACGACGGTCCCGGCCGTGCTGGAGGTCACCGCCCGCACCCAGGACGGCATCGTGATGGGCCTGCGGCACCGCGAACTCCCCGTCGAGGGCGTGCAGTTCCACCCGGAGTCGGTGCTCACCGAGCACGGCCACCGGATGCTGGCCAACTGGCTGGCGGAGTGCGGGGACGGGGCGGCCGTGGCGAGGTCGGCGGGGCTCGCCCCGGTGGTGGGCAGGGCCACGGCGTGACCGCGCTGCGCCCCGAGCGGGACACCGGCGCCGCGAGCGGCGCCGGTCCGCAGGGTTCCCCGTACGGGGCGGGGCAGCAGCAGCGGTGGTACGGGGACGGGGCGGCCCAGGGGGCCCACGACGGCACGGCGGTGCTGCCGCCGTACGCCGACGATACGGCGGTGCTGCCGCCGTACGCCCAAGACAACACGGGCAGCACGGACAGCACGGCGCTCCTGCCTCCGTACGCCGCCGACGGAACGGCCCCGCTGCCGCCGTACGGCACGCCGCCCGGTTCCGCCGGTGGCCCGCCGTACGGCGGGCCCGGATCCGGCGTCCCGGGGCCGGCCGCGCACGGCAGGGCCGCCGAGTATCCGGACCCGGCGGGGTACACCGGCGCCGGCCACGGAGGCTCGCCGCGCCGGGACGCCCCGGCCGCGTACGGCGGCCCGCTGCCCGCCGAGCAGCAGGCCGTCTCCCCAGGCGGCGCGCCCGGCGCCCCCGGAAACGCGATGCCCTTCGATCCGTCGGCCGCCTACGACACGTCGGCCGCCTACGGCGCACACGGCGTCCCCGGAGCCGCCGATGCCGCGTACGGGGCCCGGCGGGGTGGTCCCGCGGCCGGGGGCGCCCCGCGCAGTCGCCCCGCGCGGCACGGGCGGCCGGTGGACGGCCCGCCGGAGTCGCCCGTGAACGCCCACGTGCGGGCACCGGACGGGACGCCGGGGGCTCCCGAGGCCCCTGGGACGGCGGGGACGTCGACGGCGGCCGGGGAGAGCCTCCGGACGGCCGGTGGAAGCGACGAGACCATGGCGTTGGGGCCCTCCGCCGTCGCCGAGGCGCGACGCAGGGCCGCCGTGGTCGGCGGTACCCCCGTCGGAACCCGGGCGGAGCGGCGCAAGGCGGCGAAGCGGCACGGCCGACGCCCGGGGCACGGCACCGCCGGGCAGCCGGTCGCGAGCCGCGACGGCGGAGGCGAGGGCGAGGGTGCCGCACCGCGCTCCCGGGTCGAGTCGCGCCGCGCCGCGCGGGCACGGCGGCCGGGACCGGCCGTGGTGGTGAGCCGGGCCGTGGGCGAGCTGTTCATCACCGCCGGCGTGCTGATGCTGCTGTTCGTCACCTACCAGCTCTGGTGGTCGAACGTGCGCGCGCACAAGGAGGCGGGCAGCGCCGCGAAACACCTCCAGCAGGACTGGGCCAGCGGCAAGCGCGCCCCCGGCGAGTTCGAGCCCGGCCAGGGCTTCGCCATCCTGCACATCCCCAGGCTGGACGTCGTCGCCCCCATCGCCGAGGGCACCAGCAAGACGAACGTGCTGGACAAGGGCATGGTCGGCCACTACGGCGAGGGCACGCTGAAGACCGCGATGCCCGACGCGAAGACCGGCAACTTCGGGCTCGCCGCCCACCGCAACACCCACGGTGAACCGTTCCGCTACATCAACCGCCTCAAGCCGGGCGACCCGATCGTGGTGGAGACGCAGGACACCTACTTCGTGTACAAGATGGCCTCGGTGCTCCCGGTGACCTCCCCCTCGAACACCGCGGTCCTCGACCCCGTCCCCGCGGGTTCGGGTTTCACCGGGCCGGGCCGCTACATCACACTGACCACGTGCACACCGGAGTTCACCAGCAAGTACCGCCTGGTGGTCTGGGGAAAGATGGTCGAGGAACGGCCGCGCGGCGACGGCAAGCCGGACGCGCTCGTGCAGTAGTTCGTCGGTCGGCTCGTCCGTCGGCGGCGGCCCGTCCAGTAGCGTGTGCGCGCCAGCAGGACGTACGCAGACGGAACAGACGGAACAGACGGGGCGGATGCAGTGGGAACGACGACCGGCCGCGACGAGGGGACCGACGTGCCGTCAACCGGACCGGACCCGGCCCCGGACGCGAACTCCGGTACGGGGGGCGGTGACCGGCGCCGCCGGCGCGGGGGCGGACCGATCGCCACCGCGGTCGGCGTGTTCGGTGAACTCCTCATCACCGGCGGCCTGGTGCTCGGCCTGTTCGTCGTCTACTCGCTGTGGTGGACCAATGTGATAGCGGACCGTCAGGCGGACAGGCGTGCCGACAAGGTCCGCCACAACTGGGAGGCCTCCGAGCCCGGCGGCAAGGGACCGGGCGCCCTGGACACCGGGGACGGCATCGGGTTCCTGCACGTGCCGTCGATGAAGAACGGCGAGGTGCTGGTCCGCAGGGGCACGGCCACGGACATCCTCAACGGCGGTGTGGCCGGCTACTACACGGACCCCGTCAAGGCGACCCTGCCGACCACCGACAAGACCGGCAACTTCACGCTGGCCGCGCACCGGGACGGGCACGGGGCGAAGTTCCACAACATAGACAAGGTGGAGAAGGGCGACCCGGTCGTCTTCGAGACGAAGGACGACTGGTACGTCTACAAGGTCTTCGCGATCCTGCCCGAGACGTCGAAGTACAACGTCAAGGTCCTCGGCTCCGTGCCGGAGCAGGCGGGCGTGAAAAAGCCGGGCCACTACATCACGCTGACCACCTGC
Organism: Streptomyces sp. B3I8; assembly: GCF_030816915.1. Lineage (NCBI taxonomy): Bacteria > Bacillati > Actinomycetota > Actinomycetes > Kitasatosporales > Streptomycetaceae > Streptomyces > Streptomyces sp. B3I8. The sequence continues at coordinate 3,570,705 of NZ_JAUSYN010000002.1, forward strand.
ACCCCGGTCTACACCTCCCGGTACCGCTACGTGGTCTGGGGCAAGCTGATCCGCGTGGACAAGGTCGACGCCGACCGCACCCCGCCGAAGGAACTCGACTGAGCTGAGCCACCTCCACCGGCCTCCGGCAACAGGCGACACAGGAAGGCCCTGGCACCCGGGAGCGGGTGCCAGGGCCTTCCTCGTGGTGCGGAGCCGGAGGGAGGTCAGTCCTCCGTGCGGAACGCCGTGCCGGTGGCTCCGCCGAAGAAGCCGCCGTTCCCGCCGCCGTTGTCACCGCCGCCGTTGTTGCCCCCGCCCCCGCCGCCTCCGGCGGTGGTCAGGTTGACGACCGAGCCCTTGTCGACGGTGTTGCCCTGGCCGGGGTCGGACTGGAACACGAACGAGTTGTCGTCCTGGGAGCCGGTGACCGTCCCCACCGTCAGACCGGCGCCCTGCAGAGCCGCCTTGGCGTCCCTCAGCTTCTTCCCCAGGATGTTCGGCACCTGGACCTGTTCCTGCTTCTTCGCCTTGCCGATCTGGACGGTGACCGTCGACCCCTTGTCGGCCTGCGAACCCGCCTGCGGCGAGGTCTGGATCACCTTGCCGACCTTCGAGGGGTCGTCGGTATCGACCTCGGTGCAGTTGCCGGTGAGGTCGTTGTCCTGGAGCTGCTGCTTGGCCGCGTCACAGCTCTGGCCGGTGACGTCCGGGACCGTGGACTTCGACTCGGCCTTGGCGACCGTCAGGGTGATCGTGGAGCCCTTCTGCACCTCGGTGCCGAGGGCCGGGTCCTGGTCGAGGACCGTGTTCGGCTGCTCGGAGGACTCCTTGGTCTTCGTCTTCACGTTGAACTGGTACTTGTCGCCCTCGAGCTTCGTCGTGGCCTCGTCGAGGTCGTCGCCGACCACGCTCGGCACCGCCACCTTGGGCGCGCCCGTGGAGACCACCACGTCGATGGTGTCGCCCTTCTTGGCGTCCGACTTGGGGTCCGGGCTCTGCGAGCAGATGTTGCCCTTGGGCTGGTCGTCGCAGGGTTTCTTGGTGGTGGCCAGCTTCAGATCGGTGTTGTCGGCCTGCCGCCGGGCGTCACCGAGCGTCTGCCCGACGAAGTTCGGAACGGTCACGCTGTCGTCGTTCGCGCCGTCACCGGTGAACAGGTACTTGCCGATGAGGATCGCGCCGATCAGCACCAGCACACCGGCCACGACCAGCAGGATCGTCGAGGTGTTCGACTTCTTCTGGCGGCGCCGGTCGGGGCGGTCGTCGTAGCCGTAGCCGCCGTCGTCCGGGTTGACCGGCGGCAGCATCGTCGTCGCGGGGGCCTGGTCCGTGCGCAGGGCGGTGGTGGCCTGGTCGTCGCCGTAGCCGGCGTAGCCGACCGAGCCCATCGTGGCGGTGGCCGCGACGGGCTGGCCGTCGAGGCAGGCCTCGATGTCGGCGCGCATCTCGTCGGCCGACTGGTAGCGGTAGTCGGGGTCCTTCATCAGGGCCCGCAGCACGATCGCGTCCATCTCGGGCGTGATCTCGGGGTCGAAGACGCTCGGCGCCTGCGGCTCCTCGCGCACGTGCTGGTAGGCGACCGCGACCGGGGAGTCGCCGACGAACGGCGGACGGACCGTGAGCAGCTCGTAGAGCAGACAGCCGGTGGAGTACAGGTCGGAGCGCGCGTCGACCTGCTCGCCCTTGGCCTGCTCCGGGGAGAGGTACTGGGCGGTGCCGATGACGGCCGCGGTCTGCGTCATCGTCATGCCGGAGTCGCCCATCGCGCGGGCGATGCCGAAGTCCATCACCTTGACCTGGCCGGTCCGGGTGAGCATGACGTTGGCGGGCTTGATGTCGCGGTGCACGATGCCGTTGCGGTGGGCGTACTCCAGGCCCTGGAGGATGCCGATGGTCATCTCCATGGACCGCTCGGGCAGCAGCTTGCGCCCGCTGTGCAGCAGTTCACGCAGGGTCGAACCGTCGACGTACTCCATGACGATGTACGGGATCGAGACCTGGTCGACGTAGTCCTCGCCCGTGTCGTAGACCGCGACGATCGCGGGATGGTTGAGCGAGGCGGCCGACTGGGCCTCCCGGCGGAACCGGGCCTGGAACGACGGATCGCGCGCGAGGTCCGCCCGCAGCGTCTTCACCGCCACGGTGCGGCCGAGCCGGGTGTCGTGCGCGAGGTAGACCTCGGCCATGCCACCACGGCCGAGCACCTGGCCCAGCTCGTACCGGCCGCCGAGGCGACGCGGCTCTTCCATGGTTACCTACCAGCCCTCTCCGTCGGTCCCGACCACACCCGCGTGCGGTGAGGCGGTGTGCTGCCGGGCCTACGGTACCCGGCTCGCTCTGTGTGACCTGGCCACTCCCGGCACCCGATACCGGACCGGTATCGCAACGTGCGCCGATGTGAAGGGGACGTGACGGGGGTCACTTCTTGCTGTTGATGACCGCCTGCATCACATTCTTCGCGATCGGCGCGGCCAGACCGCCACCGGAGATGTCGTCACGGTTGGCGTCCTCGTCCTCGACCACGACGGCCACGGCGACCGGCTTGCTGCCGTCGGGCATCTTGGCGTACGAGATGAACCAGGCGTACGGCTTCTCGCTGTTGTCGACGCCGTGCTGCGCGGTACCGGTCTTGCCGCCGACGGTGGCGCCGTCGATCTTCGCGTTGGTGCCGGTGCCCTTCTCGACGACGGTCTCCATCATCGACTGCAGGACCTGGGCGTTCTTCTCGCTGAGCGGCCGGCTCATCTCCTCCGGGTCGGTCTGCGACATCACGTCCAGGTTGGGCGCCTGCAGCTTGTCGACCATGTACGGCTTCATCAGCTTGCCGTCGTTGGCGACCGCGGAGGCGACCATGGCCATCTGCAGCGGGGTCGCGGCCGTCTCGAACTGGCCGATCGAGCTGAGCGCGGTCTGCGGCCGGTCCATCTTGGTGGGGAAGACGGAGGCGTTGGAGCGGGTCGGCGTGAACTGCTCCTCGTTGAAGCCGAACTTCTCGGCCTCGCTCGCCATCTTGTCCTTGCCGAGGTCGACACCGATCTTGCCGAAGACGGTGTTGCAGGAGTACTGCAGCGCGACGCGCATGGTGGCGTCCTTGCAGGGGATGCTGCCCTCGTTCTTCAGCTCGGTCCTGGTGTCCGGCAGGGTGTACGGCAGCGGCGAGTCGGTCTTCTGGTCCGCGGAGTCGTACAGCCCGTTCTCCAGCGCGGCGGCGGCGGTGACCACCTTGAAGGTCGAACCCGGCGGGTAGGTCTCGCGCAGCGCCCGGTTGAGCATCGGCTCGGCCGGGTTGTTCTTCTTCAGCAGCTTGCTCCACGCCTTGCTGTCGGAGTCGCGGTTGCCGGCGAAGGACGAGGGGTCGTACGACGGGTAGGACGCCAGGGCGAGGATCGCGCCGGTCTCCGGGTCCAGGGCGACGGCGGCGCCCTTGCCGCCGACCTTCGAGAGGCCCTGGTAGGCGGCCTTCTGCGCGGCGGCGTTGAGGGTGGTGACGACGTTGCCGCCCTGCTTCTTCTTGCCCGTGATCATGTCGAGCGTGTTGCGGAAGAAGAGCCGGTCGTCGTCGCCGGTGAGCCAGTCGTCGTCGATGGACTCCAGCTGCGTGGCGCCGAACGCCTGCGAGGCGAAGCCGGTCACGGGCGACCACATGGCGCCGTTCTTGTACGTGCGCTTGTACTCGAAGTCGTTGTAGCTGTCCCCCGAGGTCTTGGCCGACCCGGTGATCGGGGAGCCCCCGACGATGATGTTGCCGCGCGGGGTGGCGTACCGGGCAATGGCCACCCGGCGGTTGAGGGTGTCGTCCTTGAGGCTGTCGGCCTTGACGTACTGGAGCCAGTTGTCGCGGAGAAGCAGCGTGAGGATCAGCAACCCGCAGAAGATCGCGATACGGCGCAGGGGCTTGTTCACGGGCGGACCACCTGGGTCATCTCGGCGTCGGGGTTGGGGGCGGGGGCCGGGGCCGGGCGGCGCGCGGTGTCGCTGATGCGCAGCAGGATGCCGATCAGGGCCCAGTTGGCGATGACGGAGGAACCTCCGTAGGCCAGGAAGGGCATCGTCATACCGGTCAGCGGGATGAGCCCCATGACACCGCCGGCGACGACGAAGACCTGCAGCGCGAAGGCGCCGGACAGGCCGACGGCGAGCAGCTTGCCGAACGGGTCGCGGGCGGCCAGGGCGGTCCGCACGCCGCGCTCCACGATCAGCCCGTAGAGCAGCAGGATCGCCATGAGGCCGGCCAGCCCCATCTCCTCGCCGAAGGTGGCGAGGATGAAGTCGGAGTTGGCGGCGAACTTGATCAGGTCCGAGTTGCCCTGGCCGAGCCCGGTGCCCAGCGTGCCGCCGGAGCCGAAGGCCCACAGGGCCTCCATGGACTGCTCGGAGTGGCCGACCACGCCCTGCTGGCTGAGCTTGTACTCGTGCAGCGGGTTCAGCCAGGCCTGGACGCGCTGCTGGACGTGCGGCTCGAAGGAGGCGACGCCGACCGCGCCGACGGCGGACATCAGCAGGCCGAAGACGATCCAGCTGGTGCGCTCGGTGGCCACGTACAGCATGACGACGAACATGCCGAAGAACAGCAGCGAGGAACCGAGGTCGGTCTCGAAGACCAGGACCAGGATGGAGATGATCCAGACGACGACGATCGGGCCGAGGTCACGGCCGCGGGGCAGGTACAGGCCCATGAAACGGCGGCTGGCCAGGGCGAGCGCGTCCCGCTTCACCATCAGGTAGCCGGCGAAGAAGATCGACAGCACGATCTTGGCGAACTCGCCGGGCTGGAGGGTGCCCAGGCCCGGGATGGAGATCCAGATCTTCGCGCCGTAGACGTTGGCGCCGAGGCCCGGGACGAGCGGCAGCACCAGCAGGACCAGCGCGCCCACCATGGAGATGTAGGTGTAGCGCTGCAGGACGCGGTGGTCCTTGAGGAAGACCAGCACGGCCACGAACAGGGCGATGCCCAGGGCCGTGTAGAGGAGCTGTCTGGGGGCCGCGGACACGAAGGTGGGCAGTGCCTGCAGCCGCTTGGACTGGTCCAGACGCCAGATGACGACCAGGCCGAGCCCGTTGAGGAGCGTGGCCACCGGCAGCATCAGCGGGTCCGCGTACGGGGCGAACTTGCGCACCGCCAGATGGCCGACGCCGGCCAGCAGACCGAGGCCGAGGCCGTAGGCGAGCAGGCCGGGCGGCACCTGGTCGTTGATGGCGAGACCGACGTTGGCGTAGGCGAACACCGGGATGGCGACCGCGAACAGCAGCAGCGCCAGTTCGGTGTTGCGGCGGCTCGGCGTGCCGATCGAGCCGATCGTGGACGTGTGGTGCGTCGACGTGTTGGTAGTACTGCTCATCGTGTGACAGGGCCCCTCACGGCTTGCCTACTGCTTACCGCACAGCGAGACGACCTTCTGCTCCTCCGCCGAGAGGCTGGGGCCGGGGTTGGCAGTGGGTGTGGTCTTGGACTTGTCCGACGACGCGGTGCTCGACGGATCGGGCGAGGCGTTGGACGCCGGAGAGTGCGTGCTGGTTCCCTTGCTGCCGTCGGTTCCCTTGTCGCTGTCGGGCTTGGTCTTGTTCTTGCTCTCGGCGTCCTCGCGCGCGGCCTGCTTCTCGCACGCCGTGGCCTGGACCGCCAGCTCGTCGATCTTCGAACGGGCGTCCGACAGACCGCCTTCGGCGATCGTCGCCTTCACCTGCGTCTGCTGGTACGGCGGCAGGTACTTGAGTTCGATCTCGGGGTGGTCCTTGTTCACCTTGGACAGGTTCACCCAGGCGAGGTCCTGGCTGATGCCGCGGTACAGCGCCACGTGGTCGCCGTTGGCGCCGACGTAGTACTGCGTCTGCGTCCAGCGGTAGCCGCCGTACGCGCTGCCGCCGAGCACGGCGAGCACCAGCAGGGAGTAGACGCTCCGCTTGAGCCACCTGCGGCCCTTGCGGGGCTTCTCGAAGTCCTCGTCGCTGTAGTCGCCGAAGCTGCCCGCGGGCACGTAGCCGGTGGTGTCGCCGCTGCCGGGCGGGCCGAACTCGCCGCCGCCCTGGCCCCTGCCCTGCCTGCCCAGACCGGCGGCGCGGCCGGCGGGGGTCTGCATCATGCCGTTGTCCTGCGCGTTGGCCTGGTTCTCGGCGACGGCGCCGACCACGACCGGCGTGTCCGAGAGCTGCCCGGCGAGGGTGTCGCCCGCGTCCAGGTCGAGGACGTCGGCGATGATCACGGTGATGTTGTCGGGGCCGCCGCCGCGCAGCGCGAGCTGGATCAGCTCCTGCACGGTCTCCTGAGGGCCCTGGTAGCTGGCGAGGGTGTCCTCCATCGTCTGGTGCGAGACGACGCCGGACAGCCCGTCGGAGCAGATCAGATAGCGGTCGCCGGCCCGCACCTCACGGACGGACAGGTCCGGCTCGACGTGCTCGCTGCTGCCCAGCGCACGCATCAGCAGCGACCGCTGCGGGTGCGTGGTCGCCTCCTCCTCGGTGATGCGGCCCTCGTCGACCAGGCGCTGCACCCAGGTGTGGTCCTGCGTGATCTGGGTCAGCACGCCGTCGCGCAGCAGGTAGGCGCGGGAGTCGCCGACGTGCACCATGCCGAGCCGCTGCCCGGTCCACAGCAGCGCGGTCAGCGTGGTGCCCATGCCCTCGAGCTGGGGGTCCTCCTCGACCATGGCGCGCAGCTGGTCGTTGGCGCGCTGCACATAGGTGCCCAGCGAGGTGAGGATGTCCGAGCCGGGGACGTCGTCGTCCAGGGCGACGATGGTGGAGATCACCTCGGAGGAGGCGACCTCGCCGGCGGCCTGGCCGCCCATGCCGTCCGCGATGGCGAGCAGGCGGGGACCGGCGTATCCGGAGTCCTCGTTGCCCTCCCGGATCATGCCCTTGTGCGATCCGGCGGCGAAGCGCAGTGACAGACTCATGCGCACCTCACCCGTCGGCTCCGGGTACATCCGCACTGTGCCCACCCTCCGGTCGGGAGCGCGCCGGGGACCGGTTCGCGGCCCGCCCCCGCACGCTCGCTCGGCTCGCGCTCATTCATGACGTAGCACTACTTCCGCAGCTCGATGACGGTCTTGCCGATGCGGATCGGCGCGCCCAGCGGAATCGGTGTGGGAGTCGTCAGCCGGGTCCGGTCGAGATAGGTGCCGTTGGTGGAGCCCAGGTCCTCGACGATCCACTGGCCGTCCCGGTCCGGGTAGATCCTCGCGTGCCGGCTGGAGGCGTAGTCGTCGTCCAGCACGATCGTGGAGTCGTGTGCCCGGCCGAGGGTGATGGTCTGCCCCTGGAGGGCGACCGTGGTGCCCGTGAGGGTGCCCTCGGAGACGACCAGCTTGGTCGGGGCGCCGCGGCGCTGTCGGCCGCCGCCGCCCGACTGCTGGCGCTGCGGCGGAGGTGCCGCCGCCTGGCGCTGGGCCTGTTGCTGCGGCTGGCGCCCGGCCTCCCGGCGCGACCCCCGCTGGGTGACGCGCGTACCGAACAGGTCGCTGCGGATGACCTGCACGGCCACGATCACGAACAGCCACAGTACGGCCAGGAAACCCAGCCGCATGACCGTGAGGGTCAGCTCTGACATTGCCCCCGCTTCACCCTTCGGCTTGCCGGTAAATGATGGTGGTGCTGCCCACGACGATCCGCGAGCCGTCGCGGAGCGTAGCGCGGGTGGTGTGCTGTCCGTCCACCACGATGCCGTTGGTGGACCCGAGATCCTGGATCGTCGAGGGCGTTCCGGTCCGGATCTCGCAGTGCCGGCGGGACACGCCGGGGTCGTCGATCCGCACGTCGGCGTCGGTGCTGCGGCCCAGCACCAGCGTCGGGCGGGAGATCTGATGGCGGGTGCCGTTGATCTCGATCCAGTGGCGGGTCCGCCCGCCGCCCGCGGGAGCGGACGGCGGCCGGGAGCCGTAGGGCGCGGCGCCGGGACGGCCGCCGGGCGGCGGCGCGGACGGCATCGGGGGTGCCGCGGCGGGCGCGACGGCCGGCGGATAGCCGTAGCCGCCGCCCGGGGCGCCGCCCGGCCGTGCGGCCGGGGCGGGTCCGCCGCCGGGGGCCTGCTGGTCGGTGGAGGAGGCGAGGGTGCGGCTGCGGACCCGGTACAGACCGGTGTCCAGGTCCTCGGCCTTCTCCAGGTGCACCTTGATCGTGCCCATGAAGGTGTAGCGCTGCTGCTTGGCGTAGTCGCGGACCATGCCGGCCAGCTCGTCGCCGAGCTGGCCCGAGTAGGGGCTGAGGCGCTCGTAGTCCGGCGCGCTCAGCTCCACGATGAAGTCGTTGGGGACGACCGTGCGGTCGCGGTTCCAGATGGTCGCGTTGTTGTCGCACTCGCGCTGCAGCGCGCCCGCGATCTCGACCGGCTGGACCTCCGACTTGAACACCTTGGCGAAGGTGCCGTTGACCAGACCTTCGAGACGCTGCTCGAACTTCTTCAGGACTCCCATGGGGCACCTCCTCCGTCGTTGCCGCTCTGTGCTGCCGGGTACCGCCGGTGCGGCTCGCGCCGCCCGTGTTGCTCGTACTGCTTACTGATCGTATCCACGCGCCGGGAAATCGGCTGGTTCCCCCTGTCGGCCCGGTCGAAGGATGTCGCGACGTCCGAGGTCCCGGTGGACCGGATTCCCGGTACGGCCCCTCTTCGAACTCCTCACGGGCGGTGTCCCGCAGGGGGATCGTAGAGGCGGCCGGAGACCAGTGTCCCGCACCCGGCTGTGGAGCTCGCCCGGCTTCTGTGGAGATGCGCGGGACCGGTACGAGGTTGATACGTGAAACGGGACGCGTTGACACGGAAGCGGGCGGAGGGGAGCCGGGACGGACCGGACACGGCGGCGCGGAACGGGCCCGCCGGGACGGCGCGGGGGCGTCCCGAACGGGTGCGGGGCGGGCTCCCGGGGGCGTCCGCCAGAGGCCTTCGGGGGCGGGGAAAGCGAGGTGAACGCACCCTCGACGGCGTGCTAATCTTCTGCATGTCGGACGGCGCGGCGCCACGAAAAGGCCGCAGCCCGAAGGCAACACCCAATGCGCGGGTGGCGGAATAGGCAGACGCGCTGGATTCAGGTTCCAGTGCCCGAAAGGGCGTGGGGGTTCAACTCCCCCCTCGCGCACCATACGAAGCGGGCGGCATCCTCAGGATGCCGCCCGCTTCGTCGTGTCCGCACCTTCTCCGGTGCGGCGAGTGCGCGAGTGCGCGGTCCCGGGGGTGGGTCGGGCGGGTGCTGTGAGTAATGTCTCAGCAGCAAGCCGTGGTGGACGGCGGCGGGCGGGGATCTCGAGCGCGGGCGTGACGCGGGAGCGTGACCCCGGTTGTACGGTCGCCGCGTCGATTCGGTGTTCGTGGTGGAGGCGGTCGGGATGACCGGTAGTGAAGTGGAGACGGCGGGCGCGGAGGCCGGGGCGGCCGAGGCCGGCGTGACGGCTGCGCCGGCCGGGTCGGTTCGGATCCCCTCGGTGCGCGGGTTCGCCCCGCGGTCCGCGCCGGGGTCGCCCAAGAAGGAGGGCAAGGCGCTGCGCGACCGGGTGCCGCGCGCCGCCCACGCCGCGTACGAGGCCCACCCGGACCGGCCGGACGCGGTGAGCGCCGTGGAGGAGTCGGGGCGCGACCGGATTCCCGAGCTCACCCCGATACGGGTCGGCAGGATGACGGCGTCGCCGTTCGCCTTCCTGCGCGGCTCGGCGGGTCTGATGGCCCACGACCTCGCCCGCACCCCGGCCACCGGCATCGGCGCCCAGATCTGCGGCGACGCCCACGCGGCCAACTTCGGCCTGTACGCCGACGCGCGCGGCGGACTCGTCATCGACCTCAACGACTTCGACGAGACGGCGTTCGGCCCCTGGGAGTGGGACCTCAAGCGGCTCGTCACCTCGCTGGTGCTCGCCGGACGCGAGGCCGGCGCCGACGAGGACGCGTGCGCCGCGGCCGCGCGGGACGCGGCGGTCGCCTACCGGCGCACCATGCGGCTGCTGGCGAAGATGCCGGTGCTGGACGCCTGGAACGCCATCGCCGACGAGGAGCTCGTCTCCCACACCGACGCGCACGACCTGCTCGGCACCCTGGAACGGGTCGCGAAGAAGGCCCGCGCCAACACCAGCGGCCGGTTCGCCGCGAAGTCCACCGAGGACGACGGGGACGGCGGCCGGCGCTTCACCGAGGCGCTGCCGGTGCTGCGCCGGGTGCCCGACGCGGAGGCGGCGGCCGTGGCGGCGTCGCTGGCGGAGTACCTGACGACGCTGCCGGAGGACCGGCTGCCGCTGCTCGCCCGGTACGCGGTCCACGACGTGGCGTTCCGCGTCGTCGGTACGGGCAGCGTGGGCACGCGGTCCTACGTCGTGCTGCTCCTGGACCACCGGGGCGAGCCGCTGGTGCTCCAGGTGAAGGAGGCGCGCCCCTCGGTGCTCCTGCCGCACCTGACGGCGGCCGGGCACGCCGTGCCGGAGGTGCCGCACGAGGGGCGGCGGGTGGTGCTCGGGCAGAAGCGGATGCAGGTCGTCAGCGACATTCTGCTGGGCTGGACGACGGTGGAGGGGCGGCCGTTCCAGGTGCGGCAGTTCCGCAACCGCAAGGGCAGCGTGGATCCCGCGGCGCTCGCCGCGGACCAGCTCGACGACTACGGACGGATGACCGGCGCGCTGCTGGCCCGCGCCCACACGCACAGCGCGGACCCGCGGCTGATCGCGGGGTACTGCGGCAAGAACGAGGAACTGGACGAGGCGCTGGCCGCGTTCGCCGTCGCCTACGCGGACGGGGTGGAACGGGGCCACGCGGCACTGGTGGCGGCGGTGGCAGCCGGCCGCGTGCCGGCGGAGCGGGGTGTCTGACCCGGCGGGGCTCCGCCCCGTTTCGCGCGGTTTCCCGCCCTGAGGTCTCTCCCGTGATCCCCGGCGAGGACAGGTGCGGAGCCGCCCGTCGCCGGCGCGGGGCCGCGCCCTGGCGCCCGAGGGCTCGGGAACGCCGGCCGCGTGGCGGGCGCGGGTACGTCGTGGCTGGTCGCGCAGTTCCCCGCGCCCCTTCCGGGCGCGCGGGGCGGTGCCGATGTGTGGCCCCGCCGCGTGGGTGCCGTTCTTTTGGCGGGCCGGGGCCGGTCGTGTCTTACGCTGGGTGGGTGACGACGCCCGAAGCCGAGCCCACCGCATCCGAACCGTCGGCTGACGGTTCGTCCGAACCGCGCCCGGAGGACCGGCTCGAGCGGGCCGTCAGGGCGGCGGAGAACGCCCTGATCGAGTACGAGATCGCCGTCGACACCTTCCGCATCGAGGTCGAGAACTTCTCCCGGCTGCACCACCAGAAGCTCGGCCCGATGTACACCCGCCTCGACGAACTCGACGCCGAGATCGCCGAGGCCAAGGCGGCCCGCACCGGTGACCCCGAGGACCGTCGCGCCGCCGACGAGGCACGCGCCCGGGTCATGCCCATGCCCGGCGTCGAGGAACTGTTCCACGGCTGGATGGACGGCGACGGCCTCTTCCCCGAGGCCGCCGCGATGCTCACCGACCAGCCCGTACGGCCGCCCGAGCGGGTCCGCCCCAGCGAGGAGGCCCGCCGGCGGTACCGCGAACTCGCCCGCAAGGCGCACCCCGACCTCGCCCAGGAGGACGACGAGCGCAAGCGCCGCGAGGAGTTCCTCACCCGGGTCAACGCCGCGTACGCCCGCGGCGACGAGGCACAGCTGCGGGAGCTCGCCGAGGAGTGGGCGGCCGGCCCGGCCCCCGCGGAGCGCGGACCGAGCCGCAGCGAGGAGCTGTACGCCCGGCTGGAGTGGCTCGCCCAGCGCAAGGAGCTGCTCACGGTGGTCGCGCGCGAGCTGGAGGAGAGCGCGATCGGGTCGATGCTGAAGATCGCCCCCGACGACCCCGACCGCCTCCTCGACGAGGTCGCCGAACAGCTCCTGGCCCAGGTCGCCGAGCGCGAGACCGAACTGGCCCGCTGGCGCGACTGAGCCCGTACGGCGCCCCTCGGGGGACGCCGTACGCCCGGCGGACCGGTCCGGTAGCGTCGGGGCCATGCCTTTCGGATCTGGTGTACCCACGGTCGAGGTCGCGGACCTCAAGGACGACGACTTCCTGCTGGACGTCCGCGAGGACGACGAGTGGCAGGCGGGTCATGCCGCCGGGGCGCTGCACATCCCCCTCAGCGACTTCGTGGCCCGCTACGGCGAACTCACCGAGGCCGCGCCGCAGGACGGCCGGATCCACGTGATCTGCCGCTCGGGCGGACGCTCGGCCCAGGTCACCATGTACCTCGCCCAGCAGGGCGTGGACGCGGTCAACGTCGACGGCGGCATGCAGGCGTGGGCGGCGGGCGGCCGCCCGGTCGTGGACGACAAGGGTGAGCCGGGCTTCGTGCTGTAGACCGACCGGAACCTTCCCGCGGACGCTCCCGGCGTCGCCCGCGGTGACCGCCCAGTCCCCGGAGCTGTGCGGGACGGGTGGGGCTGAGTACCGTTCCGGTGCGAACGGGCGGGCGCCGGTGGCACCGGCGCCCGGCGGGACACGACTGCTGGGGAGACGGGGCGGAATGGACAGGTACGACGAGGGCGCGCACCCACGGCGGGCGGCGGCCACCCCCGACGACCATCCACTCCCGTCGGCCGACGCCTCCGATGGCTCCGACGCCTCCGACGGCCCGCCTCCGTCGGGGGGCGCTTCCGAGGGCCCGCCTCCGTCGGCCGATGCCCCTGACGGGACGCCTCCGTCGGCGGACGGTCCGCCCGTCGGCGCTTCCGACGTCCCCGACCACGCCCCCGCCGGGATCACCGCGCTCTCGTTGCGCTACCAGATAGCCGCCGCGCTCGCGCTCGCCGTCGTCGCGGTCGGTGCGCTCGTGCACCTGGGCATGGTGTTCCTGCACGTCGCGCCCTCCAACACGCTGACCAAGCAGCACGGCCGGGCCGTGGACGACTGGATCTACCCCGAGTTCGAGCAGAACTGGAAGCTGTTCGCGCCCAACCCGCTGCAGCAGAACATCGACGTCCAGGTCCGCGTCGACCTCCGTACCGGCGAGGGCGGCGTGCGCACCACCGGCTGGTACGACCTCTCCGCGCTCGACGGAGCCGACATCCGCCACAATCCGCTGCCGAGCCACACCCAGCAGAACGAACTGCGGCGGGCCTGGGACTTCTACTCCTCCTCGCACGACAACGCGAACCGCCCGTCCGGTCTGCGCGGCGAGCTCTCCGAGAGCTATCTGCGCCGTATCGTCGCGCGCCGCGTGGACCGGTTGTCGGCGGAGGTCCGCGAGGGCACCGTCGAGCGTGTCCAGTTGCGGTCCAGTACGAGCAACGTCCAGCCGCCCTCGTGGAGTGCGGAGAAGGTCTCCGACGCCCCGGTCTACCGGGTGCTCCCCTGGTGGACGCTGTCCAGGAACGAAACGACGTCGGGACGGGGGCGGACGCCTGATGGCCCGCGACGACACGGCCGGCCACGGAACGGCCCGCGAGACCGTGAGCCGCGAGCAGGACAGGGCGCCCGGCACCGTGCACGGTGCGCCCGCGCCGGGGCGCCGGCTGTCCGCCTCCCTCGCGCGGGGGATCGCCCGGACCACCGCGACCTCGTTCGGCCCGTACCAGAGCGCGGTCGTCCGGATCGGGTTCTCCTTCACCTGGCTGCTGTTCCTGCTGCGCGAGTTCCCGCACCGGGACGAGCTGTACGGGCCCGACGGGCCCTGGAGCCAGGAGCTGGCCGAGCGGCTGATCGCGCAGAACCATGCCTTCACCGTGCTGATCTGGGCCGACGGCCGCGCCTGGTTCGAGCTCGTCTACGCGCTGGCCGCGCTGTCCAGCGTCGCCCTGCTGCTGGGCCTGCGCACCCGCGCGGCGTCCGTGCTGTTCATGGTGGGCGTGCTGTCGCTGCAGAACCGCAGCGTTTTCATGGGCGACGGCGGCGACAACGTCGTCCACCTCATGTCGATCTACCTGGTGTTCACGCGGTGCGCCCAGGTGTGGTCCCTGGACGCGCGCCGGGAGCGGCGGGCCCGCGCCGCCCGCGCGCGGGGCGAGGCACCGGCGGCGGACCGGGCCGGCCCCGCCCTGTGGGCCGTACTGGGTCTCGCGCTCGCCGTGGCGAGCGCTGCCGGGAAGCTCACCGTCGGCTGGGCGGTCGTGTTCTGGGGGCTGTGGGCCGTACAGGGACTGTGGTGGTACGTCGGCCGCCGGGCGCCGCACGGCGAGCCGCGCATCCTGCTGGACGTCGTCGCCAACCTCGCGCACAACGCCGCGCTGCTCGTGATCATGGTCGAGGCGTGTCTGATCTACTCGACCGCCGGCTGGTACAAGATCCAGGGCTCGCGCTGGCAGGACGGCACCGCCGTCTACTACCCGCTGCACCTGGACTACTTCTCGCCCTGGCCCGAGCTCTCGCAGGTACTGGCGGCCGGCGGGGTGATGGTCATGCTGGTGACCTACGGCACGGTGATCGCCCAGGTCGCGTTCCCGTTCACCCTGCTCGACCGGCGGGTCAAGAACGGGCTGCTGGTGCTCATGATGACCGAGCACGCGGCGATCGCCGTGCTGCTCGGGCTGCCGTTCTTCTCGCTGGCGATGATCGCCGCGGACGCGGTGTTCCTGCCGACGTCCTTCCTGCGGCGCGTCGGCGGGTGGGCGCTGCGGGGGCGGTGGGCGCTGTCCGCCCGCCTCGGCCGCAGGGAGGCCGGGGCGGCCGTGCCCCGGCAGCGCGCGGCGGAGCAGGGTGCCGAGACGCACGTAGGCTCGACGGCATGAACCACCCCGAGGCTGCGGCCTCGTCAAGCGGTCCGTCGTACGGTTTTGGGGCGGCCGCCGCGCCGTACGGTGCCGAGGAGGCCGTGCGGCTCTGGCGCCGGGGTGCCGACGGCGCCGTGCTGCTCGACGGCTTCCACGCGCTCAAGCACGCGCTGCGTTTCGGCGCCCGCGTGCCCGTGGCGGTCGCCGTCGACCGGGCGGCGGCCCTCGCGCTCGCCGACGAACTGGCGCCGGACGTACGGGAGACGCTGGCGGCGCTGCTGACCGAGGTGCCGGAGCCGGCCTACCGGGCGCTCGTCGCCCGGCCGCATCCCACGGGGGTGGCCGCTCTCGCGGACCGCCCGGCGCGCGAGGCGAATCTGCGGGCGCTGGCGCACGCCCCGCGGCGGGCGCCGGTCGTCGTGCTCGACGATCCGCGCAACCTCGGGAACGCCGGCGCCGTCATCCGGCTCGCGGCGGGGTTCGGGGCGACCGGGGTCGTCACGACCGGCACGTTGGACCCCTGGCATCCGGCGGTGGTGCGGGGCGGGGCGGGGCTGCACTTCGCGACGGCCGTGGAGCGGATGGACGTCGCGGAGCTGCCGGCGGGGCCGGTGTACGCGCTGGATCCCGAGGGGGAGGACATCCGTCGGGTGACGCTGCCGGACGACGCGTTGCTCGCGTTCGGCTCCGAGCGCAGCGGGCTCTCGGAGGTGCTGCGAGCGCGGGCGGACCGGTTGGTGGCGTTGCCGATGCGGGCGCAGGTGTCGAGTTACAACCTCGCGACCAGTGTGGGGATGGCGTTGTTCCACTGGAGTGCGGGGGGCGAAGGGGGCGAGTGAGGTGGGGGCGGCGGGGGCTTTCGGTCGCCCCCGCCGCCCCTTCCCTTCCCGGCCTTCAGGGGCTGGGCCCCTTTGCCCCCCCGGGCGCCGTTCAGCTCGGGGGGTTCGGCGTTCGTCGGCGGGTGCGGGTTCGTCGTGGCTTGCCGCGCGGTTCCCCGCGCCTCTCAAGCGGGGCGCCGGACCTCCACCACCCGGAACCGGTTCGCGACGAACGCCGCGTCGCACAGGGCCGCGTTGGCCGCCGGGTTGCCGCCGGAGCCGTGGAAGTCGGAGAACGCGGCGGTCTGGTTGACGTAGACGCCGCCGGTCAGGTTGAGGGAGAGCTGGGCGCACTCCTCCAGACAGACCTCCTCGACGGCCTCCTCGACCTCCGGTGACGTGGTGTACGCGCCGACCGTCATCGCGCCCTTGTCGCGGATCGTGCGCCGCAGCAGTTCGAGCGCGTCGGCCGTGGAGTCGACGGCGACGGCGAAGGAGACCGGGCCGAAGCACTCGCTGAGGTACGCGGCCTCGGCGTCCGGCTTGGCGCCGTCCAGCTTGACCAGCACCGGGGTGCGGACCACCGCGTCGGGGAAGTCGGGGTGGGCCACCTCGCGCGAGGCGAGGGCGACCTCGCCGAGGCCGGGGGCGGCCTCCAGCCGGGCCCTGACGTCGGGGTTGACGAGCGCGCCGAGCAGCGCGTTCGCCCGGGTGTCGTCGCCCAGCAGGCCCTCGACCGCCTTCGCCACGTCCGCGGCGACCTCGTCGTACGTCTTCGGCCCGGCGTCGGTGGTGATGCCCTCGCGGGGGATCAGCAGGTTCTGCGGGGTGGTGCACATCTGGCCGCTGTACAGGGACAGCGAGAACGCCAGGTTGGCGAGCATGCCCCGGTAGTCGTCGGTGGAGTGCACGAGGACCGTGTTGACGCCGGCCTTCTCCGTGTAGACCTGCGCCTGGCGGGCGTGGGTCTCAAGCCAGTCGCCGAAGGACGTCGATCCGGTGTAGTCGATGATCCTGACCTCGGGGCGGGTGGCGAGCGTCTTCGCCAGGCCCTCGCCGGGGCGCTCGGCGGCCAGCGCGACCAGGTTGGGGTCGAAACCGGCCTCGGCGAGCGCCTCGCGGGCGGCCTGGACGGTCAGCGCCAGCGGCAGCACCGCGCGCGGGTGCGGCTTGACCAGCACCGCGTTGCCGGTGGCCAGGGAGGCGAACAGGCCCGGGTAGCCGTTCCAGGTGGGGAAGGTGTTGCAGCCGATGACCAGGGCGATGCCGCGCGGCACGGCCCGGAACGTCTTGGTGAGCACCAGCGGGTCCCGCTTGCCCTGGGGCTTGGTCCACTCCGCGCTGTCCGGGGTGCGGGTCTGCTCCGCGTAGGCGTACGCGACCGCCTCCAGGCCCCGGTCCTGGGCGTGCGGGCCGCCCGCCTGGAGCGCCATCAGATACGCCTGCCCGGAGGTGTGCATGACCGCGTGCGCGAACGCGTGGGTGCGGTCGCTGATCCGCTTGAGGATCTCCAGGCAGACCACCGCGCGGACCTCCGGACCCGCGTCCCGCCAGGCCCGCTGTCCCGCCCGCATGGCGGGCAGCAGCACGTCCACGTCCGGGTGCGGGTACGTCACGCCCAGCTCGATGCCGTAGGGGGAGACCTCGCCGCCGACCCAGTCGTCCGTGCCGGGCTGGCCGAGGTCGAGCCGGGTGCCGCGCAGGGCGTCGAAGGCGGCCCTGCCCGCCGCCGCGTCCAGGCTGCCGTTCTCCCCGTAGGCCTTGGGGTGCTCGGGGTGCGGGGACCAGTACGCGCGGGTGCGGATCGCTTCGAGCGCCTTGTCGAGCGTGGGACGGTGCTGTGTGATCAGCCGGTGCGCGACGGGTTCGGCGGCCATCGGGGAATCAACTCCTCACCTGGGCAGGAACGGGGGGACACGGCTAGAGTAACCGAACGATCGGTCGGGACAAGGGGGTCCGCCGCATCTGTGGACAACCCCGTGCGGGAGGATCGCGCGCATGACAGGACTCGACCTCAGCAGCCCCGTGGCCGTCGTCGGCACCGGCACCATGGGCCAGGGCATCGCCCAGGTGGCGCTGGTCGCGGGCCATGTCGTACGGCTGTACGACGCACTCCCGGGCCGGGCCGAGGAGGCGGCCGCCGCGCTCGCCGCCCGGCTGGACCGGCTCGTGGCGAAGGAACGGATGTCCGCCGCCGACCGGGACGCGGCCGTCGCCCGGCTGCGGCCCGCCGCCGGACCGGCCGAACTCGCCGACTGCTCCCTCGTCGTCGAGGCGGTGGTGGAGCGTCTGGAGGCCAAGCAGGAGCTGTTCCGCGCCCTCGAGGACGTCGTCGACGACGAGTGCCTGCTGGCCACCAACACCTCCTCCCTCTCCGTCACGGCCGTCGGCGGCGCCCTGCGCCACCCCGGCCGCCTCGTCGGGCTGCACTTCTTCAACCCGGCCCCGCTGCTGCCCCTGGTCGAGGTCGTCTCCGGGTACGCCACCGACGTCACCTCGGCCACGCGGGCGTACGGGATCGCGCGCGCCTGGGGCAAGACGCCGGTGGCCTGCGCCGACACCCCCGGCTTCATCGTCAACCGCATCGCGCGCCCCTTCTACGCCGAGGCGTTCGCCGTCCTGGAGTCCCAGGCGGCCGACCCGGCCACGATCGACGCGGTGCTGCGCGAGTGCGGCGGCTTCCGGATGGGCGCGTTCGAACTGACCGACCTCATCGGCCAGGACGTCAACGAGTCGGTGACGCACTCCGTGTGGCGGTCCTTCTTCCGGGACGTGCGCTTCACGCCGTCCCTCGCCCAGCGGCGGCTGGTGGAGTCCGGCAGGCTCGGCCGCAAGAGCGGTCACGGCTGGTACGACTACTCCGACGGGACCGGCGCCGCCGAACGCCCCGAACCGCACACCGCGGAGAAGGCGGAGCCGCCCGCGTACGTCGTGGTCGAGGGCGACCTGGGCCCCGCCGCCGAGTTGCTCACGCTGATCCGCGAGGCGGGCATCCCGGTGCGCGAGGAGGACGAGGACCAGGGCAGCCGGATCGTGCTGCCCGGCGGCGGCCAGCTCGCCCTGGCCGACGGGCAGACCTCCGTGGAGTTCCGGGACGTCGTCTACTTCGACCTCGCCCTGGACTACCGCAAGGCCGGCCGCATCGCCCTGTCCGCCTCCCAGGACACCGCCCGGGCCACGCTCGCCGGCGCCACCGGGCTCTTCCAGGCGCTCGGCAAGGACGTCAGCGTCATCGGGGACGCCCCCGGCATGATCGTCGCCCGTACGGTGGCGCGGATCGTCGACCTCGCGCACGACGCCGTCGCCAAGGGCGTGGCCACCGAGGAGGACATCGACACCGCGATGCGCCTGGGCGTCAACTATCCGCTCGGGCCCTTCGAATGGAGCCGTCGGCTCGGCCGCAACTGGGCGTACGCCCTCCTCGACGACCTGCATCTGCGCGACCCCTCCGGTCGTTACGCGCCGTCCCTCGCGCTCTACCGCCACGCGTACGCCTCCGAGAAGCGGGAGGGCACCTCATGACCACGGCCCGGCGCGACACGTACACCCCGCAGAGCCTGCTCTCGGTGGCCGTGCGGGTCTTCAACGAGCGCGGCTACGACGGCACCTCCATGGAACACCTCTCCAAGGCGGCCGGTATCTCCAAGTCGTCGATATACCACCACGTCAGCGGCAAGGAGGAGCTGCTGCGCCGGGCCGTGAGCCGGGCGCTGGACGGCCTCTTCGGGATCCTCGACGAGCCCCCCGCGTGCGAGGGGCGCGCGGTGGAGCGTCTGGAGTACGTGGTGCGGCGCACGGTGGTGGTGCTCACCACCGAACTGCCGTACGTGACACTGCTGCTGAGGGTGCGTGGCAACACCGGCACCGAGCGGTGGGCGCTGGAGCGCCGGCGCGAGTTCGACCACCGGGTGGCCGAGCTGCTCAGGGCGGCGGCGGCCGACGGGGACGTGCGCGGGGACGTGGAGGTACGGCTGGCGACGCGGCTGCTCTTCGGGATGATCAACTCGATCGTCGAGTGGTACCGGCCGGACGGGCGCGGCAGCGGCGCCGCCGAGCGGGAGATCGTCGACGCGGTGGTCCGGATGGCGTTCGCGGGGCTGAGGCAGGGCTGAGGCGGGGCCGGGACGGCAAGGGCTGAGGCGGCGGGCGGGCCGGTCCTCGTGTGCGGCGCGCACGGCCCTCAGCTCTGCGGTTCCAGGTCCTCCTCCTCGAACACCAGCAGGGTGCGCGTGCCGAGCACCTCCGGGATCGCCTGCAGCCGGGTCAGCACCAGCTCGCGCAGCGCCCGGTTGTCGGAGGTGTGGACGAGGAGCAGGACGTCGAAGTCCCCGCCCACCAGGGCGATGTGCGAGGCGCCCGGCAGCAGCCGCAACTGCTCGCGGACCGTGCGCCAGGAGTTCTGCACGATCCGCAGCGTGATGTAGGCGGACGTCCCGTGCCCGGCGCGTTCGTGGTCGACGCGCGCCCCGAAGCCGCGGATCACGCCGTCGTCGAGGAGCCGGTTGATGCGCGCGTAGGCGTTGGCGCGCGAGACGTGCACGCGTTCGGCCACCGACCGTATCGAGGCGCGGCCGTCGGCCTGGAGGATCTGCAGGATGTCGCGGTCCACCGCGTCCAGCGGACGGGCGGGCAGGTCGGGCCCGGCCGCCTCGGAGAGGGCCTGCGGATCGGCCCGGAGGCCGGCCCCGTCGGCCATTTGTTCAGATGACATGCACCCCCGCCTCTCCGCGATGGACGTCCTGCCCCCATCACAGGCTGTGCAGAACCGTTTGTCCACAGCCTGAAGGCCCCTGTAGCCAAAATGTGCCGACGACCGAACAATCGGTAGGTGAGGCGCGTCACAACCGTGGCGCGCCGCGTAGCCACTCCCACGAGGAGGTGCCGTCATGACGGTCATGGAGCAGCGGGGGGCCTACCGGCCGACCCCGCCGCCCGCCTGGCAGCCCCGTACGGACCCGGCGCCGCTGCTGCCCGACGCGCGGCCGTACCGCGTCCTGGGCACCGAGGCGGCCGGGAGCGCCGATCCCGACCTGCTGCTCCGCCTGTACCGGCGGCTCGTCGCCGGCCGCCGTTTCAACGCGCAGGCGACGGCGCTCACCAAGCAGGGGCGGCTCGCCGTCTACCCCTCCAGCACCGGACAGGAGGCGTGCGAGGTGGTGGCCGCGGCCGTTCTTCAGGACCGCGACTGGCTCTTCCCCAGCTATCGGGACACGCTCGCCGTCGTCTCCCGCGGCGTCGACCCGGTGCAGGCGCTGACCCTGCTGCGCGGCGACTGGCACACCGGCTACGACCCCTACGAACACCGTGTCGCCCCGCTGAGCACGCCGCTGGCGACCCAGCTCCCGCACGCGGTCGGGCTCGCCCACGCCGCCCGCCTCAAGGGTGACGACGTGGTGGCGCTCGCCCTGGTCGGCGACGGCGGCACCAGCGAGGGCGACTTCCACGAGGCGATGAACTTCGCCGCCGTCTGGCAGGCGCCGGTGGTCTTCCTCGTGCAGAACAACGGCTTCGCGATCTCCGTGCCGCTCGCCAAGCAGACCGCCGCCCCGTCCCTGGCCCACAAGGCCGTCGGGTACGGGATGCCGGGCCGCCTGGTCGACGGCAACGACGCGGCGGCCGTGCACGAGGTCCTCTCCGGCGCCGTGCGCCGTGCGCGCGAGGGCGGCGGGCCCACGCTGGTGGAGGCGGTCACCTACCGCGTCGACGCGCACACCAACGCCGACGACGCCGGGCGCTACCGCTCCGACGCGGAGGTCGAGACCTGGCGCGCGCACGACCCGATCGCGCTCCTGGAGGAGGAACTGACGCACCGCGGGCTGCTCGACGACGACACCAGGACGGCCGCGCGGGACGCGGCCGAGACCATGGCGGCGGACCTGCGCGCCCGCATGAACGAGGACCCCGCCCTGCGCCCGGACGACCTGTTCGCCCACGTCCACGCCGGGTCCACCGCCCAACTGCGAGAGCAGGCGGAGCAGCTGCGGGCGGAGCTGGCGGCCGAGGCGGAAGAGGCCGGCCGATGACCACTGTCGCCGCCCGGCCCGCCACCATGGCGCAGGCGCTCACGCGCGCGCTGCGCGACGCGATGGCCGCCGATCCGGCTGTGCACGTCATGGGGGAGGACGTGGGCACGCTCGGCGGCGTCTTCCGGATCACCGACGGACTGGCCGCCGAGTTCGGCGAGGACCGCTGCACGGACACCCCGCTGGCCGAGGCCGGCATCCTCGGCACCGCCGTCGGCATGGCCATGTACGGGCTGCGGCCGGTGGTGGAGATGCAGTTCGACGCGTTCGCCTACCCCTCGTTCGAGCAGCTCGTCAGCCACGTCGCCAAGATGCGCAACCGCACCCGCGGCGCGATGCCGATGCCGCTGACCATCCGCATCCCCTACGGCGGCGGGATCGGCGGCGTCGAACACCACAGCGACTCCTCCGAGGCGTACTACATGGCGACCCCGGGACTGCACGTGTACACCCCCGCCACGATCGCCGACGCCTACGGCATGCTGCGCGCGGCGATCGCCTCCGACGACCCCGTCGTCTTCCTCGAACCCAAGCGGCTGTACTGGTCCAAGGACACCTGGAACCCGGAGGACCCACCGGCCGTCGAACCCGTCGGACGCGCGGTGGTGCGGCGCCGGGGCGGCAGCGCCACGCTCCTGACGTACGGTCCGTCGCTGCCCGTCTGCCTGGAGGCGGCCGAGGCGGCCCGGGAGGAGGGGTGGGACCTGGAGGTCGTCGACCTGCGCTCGCTGGTGCCGTTCGACGACGAGACGGTCTGCGCGTCGGTGCGGCGCACCGGGCGCGCGGTCGTGGTGCACGAGTCGACCGGGTTCGGCGGACCCGGCGGGGAGATCGCGGCCCGGGTGACCGAGCGCTGCTTCCACCACCTGGAGGCGCCGGTGCTGCGCGTCGCCGGGTTCGACGTCCCGTATCCGCCGCCGATGCTGGAGCGGCACCATCTGCCCGGCGTCGACCGGATCCTGGACGCGGTCGGGCGGCTGCAGTGGGAGGCGGAGAACTGATGGCGCAGGTGCTGGAGTTCCGGTTGCCGGATCTCGGCGAGGGGCTGACGGAGGCGGAGATCGTCCGCTGGCTGGTCGAGGTCGGCGACGTCGTCGCCGTGGACCAGCCCGTCGTCGAGGTCGAGACGGCCAAGGCGATGGTCGACGTGCCCTGCCCCTACGGCGGCGTGGTCACCGCCCGCTTCGGCGAGGAGGGCACGGAACTGCCGGTGGGCGCCCCGCTGATCACGGTCGCCGTCGGCGAGTCCGGGACCTCGGCGGGCAACGGGTCGGCCTCGGGCAACGTCCTGGTCGGCTACGGCACGAGCGAGGCACCGTCCCGGCGCCGCCGGGTGCGCCCGGCCGCCGGGCCGACTGGGCGAGACGCGTCGGCTGCGTCGGATACGGCGAATGCACCGACCGAGCGGGCCGAGCGGGCCGAGCAGGCCGAGCGGACCGAGCGGGTCGGTGCCGGGGCCGGTCACGCCTCCGCATCCGGCGAGGAGGCTGGGTCCCCCGTCGCCCCCGTCGACTCCGTTTCCTCCGTCGTCCCCGCCGCTCCCGTCCGGGACGAGAGCGGCCCCGTCGCCGTCATCTCGCCGCTCGTGCGGCGGCTGGCCCGGGAGAACGGGGTGGACCTGCGGAGGCTGTCGGGGTCCGGGCCCGACGGGCTGATCCTGCGGGTGGACGTCGAGGACGCGCTCCGCGCGGACGCCGCCCGCGGCCGCACTCCCGTACCCGCACCCGTTCCCGCCCCCGTGCCGGACGAGGGCGTCGTGCACGGCACCCGGATCCCGCTGCGCGGTGTCCGCGGCGTCGTCGCGGACAAGCTGTCCCGGAGCCGCCGGGAGATCCCCGACGCCACCTGCTGGGTGGACGCCGACGCCACCGAACTGCTGCGCGCCCGTACGGCGATGAACGCCTCCGGGGGGCCGAAGATCTCCCTCCTCGCGCTGCTCGCGCGGATCTGCACGGCGGCGCTCGCCCGGTTCCCCGACCTCAATTCGACGGTGGACCTGGAGGCCAGGGAGGTCGTCCGGCTCGACGAGGTGCACCTCGGGTTCGCCGCGCAGACCGAACGCGGACTCGTCGTCCCCGTCGTCCGGGACGCGCACGCGCGCGACGCGGAGTCGCTCACCGCCGAGTTCGCCCGGCTCACGGAGGCCGCGCGGGCCGGCACCCTGACCCCCGCGGACCTCACCGGCGGCACCTTCACGCTGAACAACTACGGCGTGTTCGGTGTCGACGGCTCCACGCCGATCATCAACCATCCCGAGGCCGCGATGCTCGGCGTCGGCCGCATCGTCCCCAAACCGTGGGTGCACGAAGGCGAACTGGCGGTCCGGCAGGTCGTCCAGCTCTCGTTCACCTTCGACCACCGGGTGTGCGACGGCGGCACGGCGGGCGGTTTCCTGCGGTACGTGGCGGACTGCGTGGAGCAGCCCGCGGTGCTTCTGCGCACCCTCTGAGCGCGGACACGGGCGTACGAGCGAGTGCCCCCGCGACACCACCTGGGGTGCGGGAGCCCATACTCCTGGGGTGACCGCGTACCAGCAGCCCGCAGCGGACGCTGCCGGCGCCTTCGACGCCGTCGTGCTCGCCGGGGGCGCCGCCCGGCGGCTCGGCGGGGCCGACAAGCCGGGCGTCCGCGTCGGCGGTCGGGCGCTGCTCGACCGCGTACTGTCCGCCTGCGCCGACGCGGCCGTCACCGTGGTGGTGGCCGACCCCCGCCCGACCGCCCGTCCGGTGCGCTGGGCGTGCGAGGAGCCGCCCGGCGGCGGCCCCGTCGCCGCGCTCGACGCGGGACTGCGGCACACCACGGCCCCGGTCGTCGTCGTCCTCTCCGCCGACCTGCCGTTCCTCGGCATGGCGACGGTACGGCGGCTGACGGCCGCCCTGGCCGCGAGCGGCGCCGAGGGCGCGCTGCTCAGCGATGCCGAGGGCCGCGACCAGCCACTGGTGGCCGCGTACCGTGCCGACGCCCTGCGCCGCGCACTCGACCGGCTCGCCACCGAGCACACCGAGCACACCGACCGCGGTGGCCACGGCGGACCGCACGGCGCCGGCGGTCACGGCGAGCCCCCCGGTGGTCGCGGCGGGCCGGGCGAACCCGGCGGTCACGGCGCTCTCGCCGGGCTGTCGCTGCGCCGGCTGACCGGTGCGCTACGCCTCACCCGCGCCGGCGACCCCGTCGCGTCCTTCGACTGCGACACCTGGGACGACATCGCCGCCGCCAGAGCACGGATCAGGGAGCATGGGCACGTGTTGGATGAATGGATCACCGCAGTCAAGGACGAACTGGGCATCGAACTCGACGTCGACACCGGCGTCCTGCTCGACCTCGCCCGTGACGCCGCGCACGGCGTGGCCCGGCCGGCGGCCCCGCTGACCACCTTCCTCGCGGGGTACGCGGCCGGACGCGCCGGTGGCGGCCCGGAGGCGGTCGCCGAGGCGGCCCGCAAGGCCGCGGCCCTCGCCCTGCGCTGGGTCGACGAGGACGCGGGCGCAGCCACCGGCGGCGTCCCCGCCGCCACCGGAACCGCGCCCGCCGCGGGTGACGCGGGCCCGACCGCCGCCGACACCGCCCCCACCGCCACCGGGGCCCCCGGGGCGGCCACGGGCGGCGGACCGGTCGGCGACCGCGACGGCACCGGGCCGGACGCCGGATGACCGGGCGCGGTCCGGGGACCGGGAACGGCGGCGAACGGTACGTGGAGGAGGCCTTGGCCATGGCACGCGGCGACGGCGAGGCCCGCCTCGGCGGTGCCCGCACCCGTCCGGCCCTGCCGCAGGACCCCGACATCGAGGAGGCCCTTGCCCTCGTCCGTGACGAGTCCCACCAGTCACCCTCGTCACCGTCTTCACCCCTGTCGCCCTCGTCGCCCGCCGCTCCCGCGGACCCCGGCCCCCGCCGCTTCCCGTCCGGCACCGGGAGTTCACCCGCCGCGCACCGCCACCACCAGGCGATCCCCTGGCCGCGCGCCCGCGCCCTGGCCGAACGCGCCGCCCGCTCCGTGCCCGCGCGGACCCCCGTCACCAGGCCGCTGGACGCCGCCCTCGGCCTTGTCCTCGCCGCTCCGCTGCCCGCCCTCACCGACCTGCCCTCCTTCGACACCTCCGCCATGGACGGCTGGGCGGTCGCGGGCCCCGGCCCCTGGGACGTCCGGGAGGAGGGCGTCCTCGCGGGTCATGCGGGCCTCGGCCCGCTGGACGACGGCGAGGCGGTCCGCATCGCGACCGGCGCCCGCGTCCCACCGGACACCACCGCGATCCTGCGCAGCGAGCACGGTCGCCTCGACGACAAGGGACGCCTGCACGCCTCCCGCGACCCGGCCCACGGACAGGACATCCGCTCGCGCGGCCAGGAGTGCCGCAGCGGCGACCACCTGCTTCCGGCCGGCACCGTGGTGACCCCCGCCGTGCTCGGCCTCGCCGCGGCGGCCGGGTACGACACCCTCGCCGTGCTGCCGCCCCCGCGCGCCGAGGTCCTCGTTCTCGGCGACGAACTGCTCACCGAGGGGCTGCCGAAGGACGGGCTCATCCGTGACGCGCTCGGCCCCATGCTCCCGCCCTGGCTGCGCGCGCTCGGCGCCGAGATCGTGGCCGTGCGCCGGATCGCCGACGACGAGAAGGCGTTGCGCAAGGCGGTCACCCGCTCCGTCGCCGATCTGATCGTCACCACCGGCGGCACCGCCTCCGGCCCGGTCGACCACGTCCACCCCACCCTGGCCGCGATCGGCGCCGAACTCCTCGTCGACGGCGTCCGGGTGCGACCCGGCCACCCGATGCTGCTGGCCCGCCTCGACGAGGGACGGCACCTCGTCGGCCTGCCCGGCAACCCCCTCGCGGCGGTCTCCGGCCTGTGCACGCTCGCCGAACCGTTGCTGCGGGTCCTCGCCGGACGGACGGCCCCGGAGCCGTACACGCTGCCCGTCCGGGAGGCCGTGCAAGGGCACCCGCACGACACCCGTCTGGTGCCCGTCACCGTCCGCGGCGAGTACGCGGTGCCGCTGCGCTTCAACGGCCCGGCGATGCTGCGCGGCATCGCCGCCGCCGACGCGCTGGTGGTCGTACCGCCCGGTGGCACGGGGCCGGGCGCGGAGCTCGAACTGGTGGATCTACCCTGGGCGCTGGCGGGAATCGGGGTATGTCTCGCCTGAGGCCCGACCCGGGCCGACCGAGGACCTCACCTCACGGGCAGTGAACGGGGAGTGTTTCACGTGAAACTTCCGGGCCGGGACGCCATCGCCCGCCAGCCGGACGAGCATCTCGCGACCGCACGGGTGCGGCTGCCGCGGCGGGTCGTGGACCGCCCGATCCGCCAGGTCGGCAAGCGGCTGCTGATGGCGCTGCTCGTTCTCGTCGTCACCGCGCTGACCGTCTGGCTCGATCGGGACGGCTACCACGACAACGTCGGGGACGGCGTAGATCTGCTCGACTCCTTCTACTACGCCACCGTCACCCTCTCCACCACCGGCTACGGGGACATCACCCCGGCCGGCGACGCGGCCCGGCTCGCCAACATCCTCGTCATCACGCCGCTGCGCGTGCTGTTCCTGATCATCCTGGTCGGCACCACTCTCGAGGTGCTCACCGAGCGCACCCGGGAAGAGTTCCGGCAGAACCGCTGGAGGGCGGCCTTGAGGGACCACACCGTCGTGATCGGCTTCGGCACCAAAGGACGCTCTGCGATCCAGACCGTGTGCGCCACGGGCCTGGGCAAGGACCAGGTCGTCGTGGTCGATCCCAGCGTCAAGGCCGTCGACGCGGCCACCGCCGACGGCTACGCGGGCGTGATCGGCGACGCCACCCGCAGCGACGTGCTGCGACGGGCCGAGGCCCACCGCGCCCGCCAGATCATCATCGCCACGCAGCGCGACGACACGGCCGTCCTCGTCGCGCTCACCGCCCGCCAGATCAACCGCGGCGCGAAGATCGTGGCCGCGGTGCGGGAGGAGGAGAACGCGCCGCTGCTGCGCCAGTCCGGGGCGGACGCCGTCATCACCAGCGCCAGCGCCGCCGGCCGGCTGCTCGGGCTCTCGGTGCTCAGCCCCGCCGCCGGTGTGGTCATGGAGGACCTCATCCAGCAGGGCACCGGCCTGGACATGATCGAACGGCCCGTCATAAAGGCCGAGGTGGGCCGGAAGGTGCGGGAGACGGACGACCTGGTGGTGAGCGTCATCCGCGGGCACCGGGTGCTCGGCTACGACGACCCGTCCATCGGCACGCTCCAGCTCACCGACCGGCTGATCGCCATCGTCCGGGCCTCCTCCTCCGGCAACCGGGTGGCCCCCGACCTGCGCCGGATGTCGCAGGACTAGGGTCTTTCGTTTTTTTGGATCAGGCCGGCTGGGAGGCGCGGTGCGTCTTCGACCGACCCGAGCGGGGTCCGGTGCGTGCGGTTGCAAGGCCCGGGTGGGGCACTCCCCGGTCTCGAAGCCACTGACCTCGAGCACGTCCGACAGCGGGGCGTACTCGCGCGGAAACCGGTGGACGACGTTTTCGTCCACCGGCACGAACCCGTAGGGGCAGGTGAAGGTGGCGGAGTCGTGGACGGCGGCCCGGTGGGCGATCCGCCACTGGCCCGCGTCGCGGCTGAGCCGGTCGACGAACCGCCCGTGGACGAGCGCCCCGGGACCGAGGTCGACCTGACCGACGGCGGTGGTCCGCGGGACGGACCGCCCGTCCGGTGAGCCGGCGCGGGCGGCCTGCGGGTCGGTGGAGGGGGAGGACGGCGCGGGGCGCGGATGCGGGCGGGGGCGCGCGGAGTAGCGTCGGCGCCATGCATGCGATCACGATTCCCGAACCCGGTGGACCCGAGGCGCTGGTGTGGGCGGAGGTCCCCGATCCCGTACCCGGCGAGGGCGAAGTCCTCCTCGAGGTGGTGGCCACCGCCGTCAACCGCGCGGACCTGATGCAGCGGCAGGGTTTCTACCCGCCGCCGCCCGGTGCCCCCGCGTACCCGGGCCTGGAGTGCGCGGGGCGGATCGCCGCGCTCGGCCCCGGCGTGTCCGGCCGGGCCGTCGGCGACGAGGTGTGCGCGCTGCTCGGGGGCGGTGGCTACGCCGAGAAGGTCGCCGTCCCGGTCGGCCAGCTGCTGCCCGTGCCCGAGGGCCTGGAGCTGCGGCAGGCGGCCGCGCTGCCCGAGGTGACCTGCACCGTCTGGTCCAACGTGTTCATGGTGGCGCATCTGCGCCCCGGCGAGACACTGCTCGTGCACGGCGGCTCCAGCGGCATCGGCACCATGGCGATCCAGCTCGCCAAGGCGGTCGGCGCGCGGGTCGCGGTGACCGCGGGCACCAAGGAGAAGCTCGACTTCTGCGCGGACCTGGGCGCCGACGTACTGATCAACTACCGCGAGCAGGACTTCGTCGAGGAGGTACGGGGTGCCACCGACGGGGCCGGGGCCGACGTCATCCTCGACAACATGGGCGCCAAGTACCTGGCGCGCAACGTGGACGCCCTCGCGGTCAACGGGCGGCTCGCGATCATCGGCATGCAGGGCGGCACGAAGGGCGAGCTGAACATCGGCACGCTGCTCGGCAAGCGGGCCGCGGTCAGCGCGACCTCGCTGCGGGCCCGGCCGCCGGCCGAGAAGGCGGCGATCGTGGCGGCCGTACGGGAGCACGTGTGGCCGCTGATCGCCGACGGCCACGTACGGCCGGTCGTCGACCGGGAGCTGCCGATGCACGACGCGGCCGAGGGGCACCGGGTGCTGGAGGAGAGCGGACACATCGGCAAGGTGCTGCTGGTGGCGCCGTGAGGCGGCCGGTGTTGTGACGCCGCCGGCGCAGTGACTCGGTCGCCGGCGCCGTGACTCAGGCCGGGGCACGGCGGACGCGGAGGGCGAGCAGGGCGAGGGCGAGGCCCAGGCCGACGAGGACCAGTCCGCCGCCCAGCGGCAGGATCCGCGTCACGGGCGCGGCGGTGGACCGTCGGGGCACGGCGAGCGGCGGCTCGGCGGCGAGGGCCGGATCGTCGGCAGCGGTCTCGCCGGTCGCGGCGGTCCCGGCGGGGCGGCTCGGTTCCCCGGCACCGGTACCAGCGGCCTGATCGCCGGGGCCGAGGCCGGGGCCGACGCCGTCGGGGGCGTCGGTGTGAGGGGGGCGCTCCTTGCCCGCGGCGTCGTCGGACTCCCGCGTGCCGGGGGTCTCGGGAGAAGCGGGGGTCCCGGGGGACGGTGAGCCGGTGACCGCGCTCGCGGAGCCGGTGGGGCGGGGGCCGGGCGCGGAGGGCTCCGGGGCGCTGGTCCCGTCCGGGGCGCCGGGCCGGGGCCCGTCCGTGTCCCGCGACGGTCCGCCGGGGCGGTCCGGACGGTCGTGACCGGCCGGCCGGTCGGGTCGGTCAGGCCGGTCGGGGCGGTCGGCCCGGCCGGGAGGCACGGAACCCGGTGGGGCGGCGGGCTCCGGTGCCGGGGGCCGGGGCCGGGCGGGGGCCTGGCGACCGGGACGCGGGCGGGGCGGAGTGGCGTCCGACGTCCCGGGCTCCCCTGACTCGCCGGACTGCCCGGGTTCCCGGGGCGTGGCGGTGAGCGGGGCCGTGTGCTGGTGGCGCTGGTGGGGTGCGGGCGGGGTGGCGCAGGCGGGCTGCGCGGCGAGGAGTGCGCCCGTCGTGAGGGCGAGAGGCAGAGCCGCCGTGCGCAGGGCGCGGAGCGGAGAGTGGCCGCAGTGCTGCCGTGCGCGAGATGCCGGCCGGCTGTGTGGCCACGGAGTCACCCGCCCCGCCCCCTCCCGTGCTCGTCGGGCAGAAAGATCGGATGCCCTCAGCGTCACACGGGCCGTGCGGTACGGCACGCCGGCGCCGCCCGTTCGGGCAGCGGTCCCGCCGGGGCGGGCCGGGAGCCGGGGGCGGCACGATGGGGTGACGGCGAGGTGCGAGACAATGGCGTCATGGAGATGCCGAGGAACGAACGGTCGCCGGAGAACCCCCCGATCCTGGTTGTCGGCCAGGACGGCATGGCACTCGGCGGCACCGGGGACGACGACTCCCGCGAGATCCCGGTGACGGAGATGGTCGAGCAGCCGGCCAAGGTCATGCGCATCGGGAGCATGATCAAGCAGTTGCTGGAGGAGGTGCGGGCGGCTCCTCTGGACGAGGCCAGCAGGCAGCGGCTGCGGGAGATCCACGCCAGTTCGGTGAAGGAGCTGGAGGACGGGCTCGCCCCCGAACTGGTGGAGGAGCTGGAGCGGCTGTCCCTGCCGTTCACGGACCAGGTGACGCCGAGCGACGCGGAACTGCGCATCGCGCAGGCGCAGTTGGTGGGATGGCTGGAAGGGCTGTTCCACGGCATCCAGACCACGCTGTTCGCACAGCAGATGGCCGCGCGGGCGCAGTTGGAGCAGATGCGGCGGGCGTTGCCGCCGGGCATGGGCGGGGAGGGCGAGGAGGACCCCCGACAGGGCGGCCGCTCCGGCGGACCGTACCTCTGATCCGCCCGTCGGCTTTTTCTGCCCCGTCGACCCTTTCGCCCTTTCCCCTCTGTCACCGACCCCCTGGGAGCCCCAAGGCCCCGGGGGGTCGGCCGTGCGAGGCCCCACCGTGACGCCGACGGTCGAATCAGGCCCGCCGTGACGCGTCGGGCTGCGCGGGGCGGCCCCGCCGTGACGCGTCGGCTACGCCGGGTCGCCCGTGGAGACCGTCAGCTTGATCTTGGGCATGTTCTTGGGATCGACGTCCGTGTCGGCGGCGGGGTACTGGTCCATGACCGTGTCCTCGCCGTAGGTGTTCTCGTCGGTGCGGACGACGTCGTACTGCCAGCCGGCCGCCTGGAGGCAGTCCTTCACCGACGTGAGGTTCTTGAACTGGAAGCTCGGGACGGTGATCTGGTCCGCGTCGGTGTACGACGTGTCCGGCTCCGTGCACTTCGTCTTCTCGATCGTCTTCGTCATGTCCGGGCCCTTGTGCCCGGACTGCCGCGAAGCCTTCTGGGAGGCCGAGGCACGGGCGCGGTCGGCCCGGCTGTCGTTCCCGTCGTCGTTGGAGACGATCAGCGCGGTCACCAGGCCGAGGACGGCGACCACCGCCACGACCACCGACCCGATGATCACACCCCGGTTGCCCTTGGTCCCCGAGCCGCCGGAACCGTTGGGGCCCCCGGCGCCACCGGACCCGGACGCCGGACCCTGCGGCTGGAGCGTGTACGGCGGCGGCGTCGAGGCGCCCTGCTGCGGCGCGTACCCGGCCTGCTGCGGCGGGGTGCCGTAGCCCCCCTGCTGCGGATAGCCGTACGCCGGGGAGTGCGGGCCCGGCACCGGCGCCGGGCCCCCGTACGGGTTCGGCTGGGGCGTCGACGGGGGCATCGGCTGGTACGGCGTCTGCACCGGCCCCGTCGGACCGTTCGGCGCCGACCGGTCGACCGGCGGGAACACCGCGGCCCCGACGCCCGCCCCGGACTGCGCCTGCGTGCCCGCGACGATGTTGGGCGCGGGTTGGCTGACCGCCGCCGCCACCCGCAGGCACTCGTCGCGCATCGCCTCGGCGCTGGGGAAGCGCTCGTTGGGATTCTTCTTCAGCGCGCGGGCGACCAGCGCGTCCACCGCCGGCGGCAGCGAGCGGTTGATCGACGAGGGAGCCACCGGCTCCTCCTGGACATGCGCGTACGCGATCGCCAGCGGTGAGTCCGCGTCGAACGGCAGCCGCCCGGTGACCAGTTGGAAGAGCATGATGCCGACCGAGTACAGGTCGCTGCGCGCGTCCACCCCACGGCCGAGGGCCTGTTCGGGCGAGAGGTACTGCGGGGTGCCGACGACCATGCCGGTCTGCGTCATGGACGTCACGCCGGACTGCATGGCGCGGGCGATGCCGAAGTCCATCACCTTCACCACGCCGCGCTTGGTCACCATCACGTTGCCCGGCTTGATGTCCCGGTGCACCAGCCCCATCTCGTGGCTGATCTCCAGCGCCGCCAGCACGTCCGCGGTGACCTTCAGCGCCCGGTCCGCAGGCATCGCGCCGTACTGCCGGATGTCCGACTCCAGGACCGAGCCGAGGGGGCGGCCCTCGACGTACTCCATGACGATGTACGGCGTGGGCGCGCCCGTGCCGCCGGGGCCGTCACCGAGGGAGGTGTCCTCGCCGGTGTCGAAGACGGAGACGATGTTGGTGTGCGTGAGCTTCGCCACGGCCTGCGCCTCGCGCCGGAACCGCTCACGGAAGGCCTGTTCCCGGCCGAGTTCGGTGTGCAGCGTCTTGATGGCGACCTGCCGGTCGAGCACGGAGTCGTAGGCGAGGTGCACCGAGGCCATGCCGCCCTCGCCGAGCAGATCACGCAGCTGGTAGCGGCCACCGGCCACCGATCGCCCCGCGTACCGGCTCTGGCCGTCCTGGCTCATGTTCTGCGTCCCCCATCGGCGTCGCGGCGGCCGACCAGGGCCCCGCTCCCGCGTTCCCCGCCCGCCTCCGACCGGCGCGCTTCCGACCGGGCGACTGGCTGATTACTGATCGACTGGCTCATTCCCGGCCAAGTCTGCCCCAGGGCACCGACACGTCAAGCTCGGTGCCCGTTCCGTGACCCTACGCGAAAGAAGCGTCGCGCAAGCGTTACCGGTGTCGTACCCCCGGTACACGGAATTTGCACGGAGGGACCCGCGACCGGTTTCATGACCGGTCCACTCGAAATCCAAGGGGGGCCGCCGCCTCGCGCGGAGCCTGTAGCGTGACCCGACGGAAGACCGTGACAACCACCGCGCAGACCGCGGGAAGAAACGACGGCGAGGACTGATGGCACAGACGCAGCGCGCCCAGGGCCCGTCCGACCCCGAGGCGAGTGGCGGCGGCATGTCGGAGACACCGGAGAACTGGGGCAACGGCGGTCTGGTCGGCGACGGCCGGTACCGGCTGACCCACCGGCTCGGCCGGGGCGGCATGGCGGAGGTGTTCGCGGCCGAGGACGTCCGGCTCGGCCGGACGGTCGCGGTCAAACTGCTGCGCGCCGACCTCGCCGAGGACCCGGTCTCCAAGGCCCGCTTCACGCGTGAGGCCCAGTCGGTCGCCGGCCTCAACCACCATGCCATCGTGGCTGTTTACGACTCGGGCGAGGACGTCGTCGGCGGCCAGTCCGTCCCGTACATCGTGATGGAACTGGTCGAGGGCCGCACCATCCGCGACCTGCTGCTCAACGCCGAGGCGCCCGGCCCCGAACAGGCGCTCATCATCGTCTCCGGGGTCCTGGAGGCGCTGGCCTACTCGCACCAGCACGGCATCGTGCACCGCGACATCAAGCCGGCCAACGTCATCATCACGCACAACGGCGCCGTGAAGGTCAT
The DNA here is from genome assembly GCF_030816915.1 of Streptomyces sp. B3I8. Lineage (NCBI taxonomy): Bacteria > Bacillati > Actinomycetota > Actinomycetes > Kitasatosporales > Streptomycetaceae > Streptomyces > Streptomyces sp. B3I8. Next base: position 3,604,429 of record NZ_JAUSYN010000002.1, read on the forward strand.
GGACTTCGGCATCGCCCGCGCGCTGCACGGCGCGTCCACGACGATGACGCAGACCGGCATGGTCATGGGAACTCCCCAGTACCTGTCGCCGGAACAGGCGCTCGGCAAGGCCGTCGACCACCGCTCCGACCTGTACGCCACCGGCTGCCTGCTCTACGAACTCCTCGCGCTGCGCCCGCCGTTCGTCGGCGAGACCCCGCTGTCGGTGGTCTACCAGCACGTGCAGGACATGCCGGTGCCGCCGTCCCGGACCTCCGACGGCTGCCCGCCGGAGCTCGACGGACTGGTGATGCGCTCCCTCGCCAAGGAGCCGGACGACCGGTTCCAGACGGCGGAGGAGATGCGCGGGCTCGTCCAGTACGGGCTGCAGATGCTGTACGACGAGGGCGGTCACACCGGCACCTGGAACACCGGTCCGGTGGGTGGTCACGACGGCCGGCACACCCCGGCCGCCGGCCTCGCCGGCACGACGGTGCTGCCGCATCCCACCGACTCGGGCACCACGGTCGTCCCGCAGCCGATCCTGCCTCCGTACGGCGGTGGGGACGACGGCGGCTTCGAGGGGCACGGGAACCAGGGCAGCGGGCGCGGCAAGCTGTGGATCCTCGCGGTCCTCGCGGTCGTCGCCATAGTGGCGGGTGTGGCGCTCGCGCTGAACAACTCCGGCGGCGGCGGGGGCGGCGGTGACGACCCCAAGACGTCGCCGACGGTGACGCGGTCCAACAAGGACAAGGGTGACGACCCGACGCCGACGGCCACGCAGAGCGACGACTCCACGGACGAGGACACCGGGTCGAACGCGGGGTCGAACTACGAGGAACCGCGGAAGCCGACGAACCAGTACACCCGGAAGCCGACGAACACCGAGTCCCAGCCGGGCAACGAGGAGTCGTCGCCCGACAGCGCGGTGGGCGGCGCCGGCGGGGCGTCGTCACCGGCCGGCCAGCCGTCCTCCCCGGCGGGCGGCGAGTCGCCCCCGGCCTCCTCGGGCGGCAACGCGGGCGCCGGTGGCGGTGGCGCCGGCGGCGACGACGGGGGCGCCGGCTCGGACGAGGGCGCGGAGGGCTGAACGCACGGCGCCCGACACGCGTGACAGCGGCCCCGGTCGCGGCTTCATCGCCGCGGCCGGGGCCTCGTCGTGCCCGCTGTGAACGGGTGGACCACCGAAACGGGTGGAACGGGTGATTTTTTCCGGTTTCCGGGGGACATCCACCAGGACCGCGATCATCGACCCCGCCGGCGGCGAACTCTTCACGTGACGCGGCTCACCGGGATAACGTGCCCTTGTTCCGGCCCCCTGCAAGGCTGTGACCAGCAACTGTTCCCGACTTCTCGATTTACTTGGAAGCCCAAGCAAAATCGCAGGTCAGAAGGGGTTTCACAGAAATGTGAAGCACTGGGTAACGTGCTGTTCCGCAGGGCGCTCGCCGGGGCACCTGTCACGCCTGTTCCCGACCGGGCCGCACCCACCCCGTGCGCCCCACAGGAGCGGGCGAGCCGCTCTCCCGGGCTCGGAACGGGCCGGGGAGACCCCAGGCACCCGGCGAACCCGGGAGCCGGACCGACGGAGGAGCACACGTGACCGTGGAGAGCACTGCCGCGCGCAAGGCGCGACGCAGCGCCGGAGGCAAGGCCGGCGCCACCGGCACCGAGCCGGCCGGCTCGGCCGGCGAGGCCGGCGCGGGCGCCGACCCGGCGGACAAGGGTACCGGCACCGCGGGGGCGAAGCGCACCGCGAGCACCGGGCGCACCACTCGCGCCGGCAAGACCGCCGGTACCGCCGGTACCACCCGCGCCACCGGGACCTCCGGTGGCAAACGCGCCGCGTCGAAGCCGCGCGCCGCCAAGAAGGCCGCCGGGAAGCCCGCCGCGAGCACGGCCGCCGACGAGCACGACCTCGTCCAGCTGCTGACGCCCGAGGGCGAGCGGGTGGAGAACGCCGAGTACGACCCGTACGTCGCCGACCTCACCCCCGAGGACCTGCGCGGCCTGTACCGGGACATGGTCCTCACCCGCCGCTTCGACGCCGAGGCCACCTCGTTGCAGCGCCAGGGCGAGCTGGGCCTGTGGGCGTCGCTGCTCGGCCAGGAGGCCGCCCAGATCGGCTCCGGCCGCGCCACCCGCCCGGACGACTACGTGTTCCCGACCTACCGTGAGCACGGCGTCGCCTGGTGCCGCGGGGTCGACCCGACCAACCTGCTCGGCATGTTCCGCGGCGTGAACAACGGCGGCTGGGACCCGAACAGCAACAACTTCCACCTCTACACGATCGTCATCGGCTCGCAGACGCTGCACGCCACCGGCTACGCCATGGGCATCGCCAAGGACGGCGCCGACGCGGCCGTGATCGCCTACTTCGGGGACGGTGCCTCCAGCCAGGGCGACGTCGCCGAATCGTTCACCTTCTCCGCGGTCTACAACGCCCCCGTGGTGTTCTTCTGCCAGAACAACCAGTGGGCGATCTCCGAGCCGACCGAGAAGCAGACCCGTGTGCCGCTCTACCAGCGCGCCCGGGGCTACGGCTTCCCGGGCGTCCGCGTCGACGGCAACGACGTCCTTGCCTGCCTCGCGGTCACCAAGTGGGCGCTGGAGCGGGCCCGCCGGGGCGAGGGCCCCACGCTGGTCGAGGCGTTCACCTACCGCATGGGCGCTCACACCACGTCCGACGACCCCAGCCGCTACCGGCACGACGACGAGCGGGTCGCCTGGGAGGCGAAGGACCCGATCGCCCGGTTGCGCGCCCACCTCACCGCCGCAAACCACACGGACGAGGGGTTCTTCGCGGAACTCGAGGACGAGAGCGAGGCGTTGGGCAGGCGAGTGCGCGAAGCGGTCCGTGCCATGCCGGACCCGGACCATTTCGCCATCTTCGAGAACGCCTACGCGGACGGACACGCGCTGGTCGACGAGGAGCGCGCCCAGTTCGCCGCCTACCAGGCGTCGTTCGCGGACGCGGAAGGGGGCAAGTGAGATGTCCGACCAGAAGACCGAGAAGATGGCGATCGCCAAGGCGATCAACGAGTCGCTGCGGCAGGCCCTGGAGGCGGACCCCAAGGTTCTCGTCATGGGCGAGGACGTGGGCAAGCTCGGCGGCGTCTTCCGCGTCACCGACGGGCTGCAGAAGGACTTCGGCGAGGAGCGGGTCATCGACACCCCGCTCGCCGAGTCCGGCATCGTCGGCACCGCGATCGGCCTCGCCCTGCGCGGCTACCGCCCGGTGGTGGAGATCCAGTTCGACGGCTTCGTCTTCCCCGCGTACGACCAGATCGTCACGCAGCTCGCGAAGATGTACGCCCGCTCGCTGGGCAAGGTCAAACTGCCGGTCGTCGTCCGCATCCCCTACGGCGGCGGCATCGGCGCGGTGGAGCACCACTCGGAGTCTCCCGAGGCGCTGTTCGCGCACGTGGCGGGCCTGAAGGTGGTCTCCCCGTCGAACGCCTCGGACGCCTACTGGATGATGCAGCAGGCCATCCAGAGCGACGACCCGGTGATCTTCTTCGAGCCCAAGCGGCGCTACTGGGACAAGGGCGAGGTCAACACCGAGTCGATCCCGGGCCCGCTGCACAGGGCCCGGGTGGTCCGCGAGGGCACGGACGTGACGCTGGTGGCCTACGGCCCGATGGTCAAGCTGTGCCTGGAGGTGGCCGACGCCGCCGCGGAGGAGGGCAGGTCCCTGGAGGTCCTGGACCTGCGGTCGATCTCTCCGCTCGACTTCGACTCCGTGCAGGCCTCGGTGGAGAAGACCCGCCGCCTGGTCGTGGTCCACGAGGCGCCGGTGTTCCTCGGCTCCGGCGCGGAGATCGCCGCCCGCATCACCGAGCGGTGCTTCTACCACCTGGAGGCCCCCGTGCTCAGGGTCGGCGGCTACCACGCCCCCTACCCGCCGGCCCGCCTGGAGGAGTCCTACCTCCCGGATCTGGACCGGGTGCTGGACGCCGTCGACCGCTCGCTGGCGTACTGAGAGAAGAGGGTCGTGACGACGATGACTGACGCGTCCGTACGCGAGTTCAAGATGCCGGACGTCGGCGAGGGACTCACCGAGGCCGAGATCCTCAAGTGGTACGTCCAGCCCGGCGACACGGTCAGCGACGGCCAGGTGGTGTGCGAGGTCGAGACGGCCAAGGCCGCCGTCGAGCTGCCCATCCCCTACGACGGGGTGGTGCGCGAGCTGCGCTTCCCCGAGGGCACCACCGTCGACGTGGGCACACCGATCATCGCGGTGTCGGTGGCCGGCGCCGCCGCCGAGCAGGCGCCCGTCCGAGAGGAGGCGCCCGAGGCGACCCCGGCCGCCGCGGAGGAGCCCGCCGCGCCGAGCGTCCGCACGCCGGTCCTGGTGGGCTACGGCGTCGCCGAGTCCGCCACCCGCCGCCGCCCCCGCAAGCCCCAGCCGGGAGGGCCGCCGGCCGCCCCGGCCGAGGAGACGCTCTACGCGGCGACCGCGCTGCGGGAGGCGGTCCCCGGGCCGGAGGCCGGGCAGCCGGCCGCGGAACCGGAGCCGCCCGCGCTCAACGGACACGGCGGGCGGCGCCCGCTGGCCAAGCCCCCGGTGCGCAAGCTCGCCAGGGACCTGGGCGTGGACCTGGCGGCGGTGACACCCTCGGGCCCCGACGGCGTCATCACCCGCGAGGACGTTCACAAGGCGGCGGCCCCGACACCCGTCGAGGCGCCGACCAGGGCCCCGGCCGCCGCGCAGGCCACCGTCCCGCAGGCCGCCCCCCAGGCGGCACCGCCCGCCCCGGCCGTCTCGTACGACGCCGCGCGGGAGACCCGCGTCCCCGTCAAGGGCGTCCGCAAGGCCACGGCGGCGGCGATGGTCGGCTCCGCGTTCACGGCACCGCACGTCACGGAGTTCGTGACGGTCGACGTGACGCGGACGATGAAACTGGTCGAGGAGCTCAAGGCGTCCCCCGCTGAGTACGGGCTGGAGGGCCTGCGGGTCAACCCGCTCCTGCTGATCGCCAAGGCCCTGCTGGTCGCCGTCCGGCGCCACCCGGAGATCAACGCGTCCTGGGACGAGGCCAACCAGGAGATCGTGGTCAAGCACTACGTCAACCTGGGCATCGCGGCCGCCACCCCACGGGGACTGATCGTGCCGAACATCAAGGACGCGCACGCCCAGACGCTGCCGCAGCTGGCCGCGTCCCTCGGCGAACTGGTGGCCACCGCCCGCGAGGGGAAGACCTCCCCGGCGGCCATGCAGGGCGGTACGGTGACCATCACCAACGTCGGCGTCTTCGGTGTCGACACCGGAACACCGCTGCTCAACCCCGGGGAGTCCGCGATCCTGGCGGTCGGCGCGATCAAGCTCCAGCCGTGGGTCCACAAGGGCAAGGTGAAGCCGCGCCAGGTCACCACCCTCGCCCTGAGCTTCGACCACCGGCTGGTCGACGGCGAACTGGGCTCCAAGGTCCTGGCCGACGTCGCCGCGGTCCTGGAGCGCCCGAAGAGGCTGATCACCTGGGGGTGACCGGCCGGGCACGGTAGGCCGCCGAAAGGCGGAAGGAGCGCCGCATGTGGGAGATGCGACGCTCCTTCCGCCGTTTCCGGCCGCGGTACGGCCGCCCGTCAGGGCCGGCCGAGCACGTACACCGGCGCCCCCTGTGCATGGCGGACCGACCACCACGTGCGTACCGGGGACTCCTCGGGTGGCGAGGCGGCCGGACAGCGGGAAGGGGCCCGCCGGGCGAAGCCGGCGAGCCCCTTCCCGGTGGCGGCCCGGGTGGGGCCGCCGTCCGCCGGATCAGACGGCGAAGCCGTAGTTCAGCAGCTTCTTCGCGTCGGCGGTGCGGTTGGCGACGGAGGAGGACGCCAGGACCGTGCCGATGACCGTCTTGCCGTTCCGGGTCGCGGCGAAGACCAGGCAGTACTTGGCCTCCGGGCCCGAGCCCGTCTTGACGCCGATGGTGCCGCTGTAGCCGCTGAGCAGCGGGTTGGTGTTGCTCCAGTTCATGTAGCGGTAGCCGCCGCTCTTGGTGGTCACCTTCTGCTTGGTGGACTTGGTCTTGACCACCGAGCGGAACGTGGAGTTCTTGAGCGCGTTGCTCGCGAGCTTGGTCAGGTCGCGCGGCGTGGAGTAGTTGTTGCCGCTGCCGATGCCGTCGAACGAGTCGAAGTGCGTGTTGGTCAGGCCGAGACTCCTGGCGGTCGAGTTCATCTTGGAGAGGAACGACTTCACCCGCGCCGAACGGGACGAGCCGGAGCCGAACTTGTCGGCGAGCGCGTAGGCCGCGTCACAACCCGAGGGCAGCATCAGCCCGTACAGGAGCTGACGGACGGTCACCTTGTCGCCGACGATGAGGTGGGCGGAGGAGGCGTTGTTGCGGACGATGTAGTCGCTGTACGCCTTCTGGATCGTGACCTTGGAGTCCAGGTTCAGGTGGGACTGGGACAGCACCACCTTCGCCGTCATGATCTTCGTGGTGGAGCCGGTCGACAGCCGGGTGTCGGCCTTCTTGGTGTACAGGGACTTGCCGGTTCCGTTGTTCATCACGAACCCGCCCTTGGCGGTGATCGTGGGCTTGGTGACGGCCTGCGCGGGAGCCGCGGTGAGGGCTCCGGTGGTCAGCACGGCGCCGGTGGTGACCACGGCGGCGGCGGCCCTGCGGAGCCGAGCGCCCCTAATAGCGGTAATCAACGTGAACGCTCCGATTGCGTCGTCTTGCACCGCTGTGCGTCGCATGTCCTGCGTCCGCACTCTGATGCGATGAAATGCCCCTGGAGGGCGGCGAGATGAAACTGCCGCCACTTCGTCAGACTTGTAAGTAGCACAAAAGGATGTGCTGTTGTCGAGGTGTGCCTCACACCGGTCCGGCGGGCGTCCACACTCCGGACGCCGGACCGCATGCGTACGTGTTGTATCTATGCTGTGCGCATGTCTTCGCCGCCCGCCCGTACCGCCCCCGACGCGCCACCCACCCATCCCACGCCCACCCTGCCCGGCAAGCGGCCCCCGGCCGCCGACCGGGTGTACGCGCACGTCAAGCAGGGTGTGCTGGAGCGCCGCTACGAGGGTGGGACGCTGCTGACCGAGGGCGGCCTGGCCGAGGAGGCCGGCGTCTCGCGCACCCCCGTGCGGGAGGCGCTGCTCCGTCTGGAGGCGGAGGGCCTGCTGCGGCTCTACCCGAAGAAGGGCGCCCTCGTCCTGCCCGTCTCCGCCCAGGAGATCGCGGACGTCGTCGAGACCCGGCAGCTCGTCGAGGCGCACGCGGCCCGCAAGGCGGTGCCCGCGCCGCCCGCGCTCCTCGCCCGGCTGGAGGAACTGCTCGCCCGGCAGGAGGAGCAGGTCGCCGCCGGAGAGCTGGCCGAGGCAGCGGTCACCGACCGCTGCTTCCACGCCGAGATCGTGCGCAGCGGCGGCAACGAGATCCTCTCCCGTCTCTACGACCAGCTCCGCGACCGCCAGCTCCGCATGGGCGTCGCCGCCATGCACGCCCACCCCGAGCGGGTCACCAGGACGCTCACCGAACACGGGCAGATCCTCGAAGCGCTGCGCGACGGCGACGCCGAACAGGTCGTCGAACTGCTGCACGACCACGTCAGCTGGTTCTCCCACCTGGCCCGGGGAGAGGTCCGATGAGCGCGGCCTCCACCCCGTCCGTCCGCCTGCCCGGGGACCCGCCCGGCGGCCGGCGGGCGATCGCCGTCTGGTCGATCGGCGTCTGTGTCTACTTCGTCGCCGTCATCTTCCGTACGTCCCTGGGCGTGGCCGGACTGGACGCGGCGGACCGGTTCCATGTGAACGCCTCGGCGCTCTCCACGTTCTCGATCCTGCAGCTCCTGGTCTACGCGGGCATGCAGATCCCCGTCGGCCTGCTGGTCGACCGGCTCGGCACCAAGAAGGTGCTGACGATCGGCGTCGTGCTGTTCACCGCGGGGCAGCTCGGCTTCGCGTTCTCGCCGTCGTACGGCACCGCGCTCGCCTCCCGGGCGCTGCTGGGCTGCGGCGATGCGCTGACCTTCATCAGCGTGCTGCGTCTGGGCACCCGCTGGTTCCCGGCCCGGCGCGGCCCGATGGTCGCGCAGCTCGCCGGGCTGGCCGGCATGGCGGGCAACCTGGTCTCCACCCTGGTCATCGCCCGGCTCCTGCACGGTCTGGGCTGGACGGCGGCCTTCGCGGGCAGCGCGCTCGCCGGCGCCGTCGTCCTCGTCCTGCTGGTGCTCTTCCTCGAGGACCACCCCGAGGGCCACGCGCCGCAGCCCGTCCCGCACCAGGGCGCGGCCTACGTGCGCCGGCAGATCGCGGCGTCCTGGCGGGAGCCCGGCACCCGGCTCGGCATGTGGGTGCACTTCACCACGCAGTTCCCGGCGATGGTGTTCCTGCTGCTGTGGGGGCTGCCGTTCCTCGTCGAGGCGCAGGGGCTGTCCCGGGCGACGGCCGGGGAGCTGCTGACCCTGGTGGTGCTGTCCAACATGGCCGTCGGACTGGTGTACGGGCAGCTCGTGGCCCGGCGCAACGCGGCCCGGCTGCCGCTGGCGCTCGGCACGGTGGGCGCGACGGCCCTGCTGTGGGCGGCCACGCTGTCGTACCCGGGCGACAGGGCGCCGATGTGGCTGCTGATCGCGCTCTGCGTGGTGCTGGGCGCGTGCGGACCGGCGTCGATGATCGGCTTCGACTTCGCCCGGCCCGCCAACCCGGCCGAACGTCAGGGCACGGCCTCCGGTATCACCAACATGGGCGGTTTCGTCGCCTCGATGACGACACTGTTCGCGATCGGCGTGCTGCTGGACGCGACCGGGAACGACTACTCACTGGCGTTCTCCGCGGTGTTCGTCCTCCAGGCGCTCGGCATCAGCCAGATCCTGCGGCTGCGCGGACGCGTGGCGGTGCGCGAGCGGGAGCGGCTGGTGGCGAGCCGGGTGCAGACCGTGCACGTGCCGGTCGCCGCCGGCGGACCGGGGAAGGGCGTCTCGTAGGCCCGCGGGCGTCGCACGGTCCGGTGGGCGGAGGGCTGCGTCGCCGGGAGCACGCGTGCCCCCGGTCGCTCTCCCTCCGCCGGCGGTTCCGCCCTGTTCCCTCCGGTGTCACGTCGCCCGGTTCCGCCGGGTGACGCTACGGCGTGACCGTGAACTCCCGCAGGATGGCCGCCGTCAGCTCCGGGTCGCCCTCCGCCTTGATGCGGTCGGCGACCGCGTCCGCCGTGACCCTGCCGCAGGCCAGCCGCACGTACGTCTCCCAGTCCAGCGTCAGGCTGACCACCGGGCCCAGCGAGGGCGCGCCGTCTATCGACCCGCGCCCCTCCTCGTCCACCCGGACCGTGCGCAGGAACTCGATCGGGCCGTGCACGTCGATGACGACCGCGGAGCCGGGCGGCAGCCCCGCGTCCTTGGCGACCACCTTCGGCAGCCGGGCGAGCAGCAGGTCCCGGGCGATCTGGGCGCCCGGGGAGTCGAGGTTCCCGGGACGGCCGAGGGCGGCGCGCAGGTCCTGTTCGTGCACCCACACGTCGAAGGCCCGGTGGTGCATGGCTTCCTCCAGCGTCGGCTCGGTGCCGAGGGGGCCGCGCACCTTCGTGCCGGGATCGCGCGATTCGTTCCGTAGCTGGCGGTTGCGGCGGATGATCGTGTACTCCAGCTCGGAGGTCATCTCCGGGCCGGTGTGGTGCCGGCGGACGTCGACCTGCATCTCCATGTACCGCTGGTGCTCGTTGGTGACGTGGAAGAGGTCGCGCGGGAGGGTGTGGATCGGCCGCGGGTCGCCGAGCATCTCGCACTCCATCCCTATGACGTGCGAGACGACGTCGCGGACCGACCAGGCCGGGCACGGGGTCCGCCGGTTCCACTCGCCTTCCACGAGCGGCTGCACCAGCTCGGATATCGCGTCGATCGAGTGGGTCCAGGCGTCGGCGTAGGGCTGGAGGGTGGGATGCAGACTCACGGAACGGGACCCCTCGGGCGGTCGGTGCGCGGGCAGTTGTGGCGGCGGCGGTCGCCGACGGCGTTGTCGGTGGACGGAATGCTTCTGCGGTGGCCCCCAGCGTCGTGTCAACGTCTGTCAGCGGGTGTCCAGGACCGTTAAGTTACGCTGCTGTGGGGTACCCCGGCAGTGCTTTCGTGTGACGATCGTAGGCCCGGACGGACGGGTCGAATGCCAGGACGGTGGTAGTGTGCGCGCCTCCCTCATCCAGATCGGCGTAGACGAGGACGAATCGGTCGAAGCGCGCCGCGCCCGCGCCGCCTGTCTCGTACGGGAACAGGCGGGTGCCGATCTGGTCGTGCTGCCCGAGCTGTGGACCACGGGAGCCTTCGCCTACGAGGCGTTCGCCGCCGAGGCGGAACCGCTGCGCGGTCCGACGTACGAGGCGATGGCCCGGGCGGCGCGCGACGCGGGCGTCTGGCTGCACGCCGGCTCGATCCCCGAGCGGGGCGCGGCGCAGCCCGCCGGGAGCCCGGCCGCCAAGAGCCCGGCCGCCGAAGGCCGGCTGTACAACACGTCACTTGTCCTCTCCCCCTCCGGCGAGCTCGCCGCCGCCTATCGCAAGATCCACCGGTTCGGCTTCGACAAGGGCGAGGTCGTCCTGATGGGAGCGGGCGACACGCTGGTGACCGTGACCCTGCCGGAGACCACGATCGGCGTGGCCACCTGCTACGACCTGCGCTTCCCCGAACTGTTCCGCGGGCTCGTCGACGCCGGCGCCGAGACGCTTGTGATCCCGGCGGGCTGGCCGGAGCGCCGCCGCTCCCACTGGACGCTGCTGGCGCAGGCCCGCGCGGTCGAGAACCAGTCCTTCGTCCTCGCCTGCGGAACGGCCGGGACGCACGCCGGGGTTCCCCAGGCGGGTCACTCGATCGTGGTGGACCCCTGGGGCGAGGTCCTGGCCGAGGCAGGCCCGGACGAGGAGGTCCTCACGGTCGAGTTCGACCCGGCGAGGGTGGCGAGGACGAGGGACCAGTTCCCGGCCCTGAAGGACCGAGTCCTCGGCCTGACCCCACCGGCCGCCTGACCCCGCCGGCCGCCTGACCCGCCGGCCGCCCGGCCCCGCCGGCCGCCGGCCCGCGGGGAGGCGACCGGGAAAGGCTCTCAGTCCTCCCCGACCCCGACTCCGACCCCGCTCCCCTCCCGCTCCTTCTCCGCGAGGTGGATCACGCACACCGCCACCGCGATCAGCAGCGCCGGGTCCGCGTCGTCACGGACGATGTCCACGCCGTACGTCTCCCGGATGTGCAGCCACCGCCGGGAGATCACCGCCAGCAGCTCCCCGTCGTACTCGACGGCGAACTCCCGGTCGAGGATCTTGCCGCTGACGTCCAGCTCGGTCCCGTCGGCCAGCGTGACGCGGTAGTGGTTGCGCAGCAGCGACAGCCGTTTGCGGCGGATCGTGGCGAGCGGTTCGCCGGCCCGCTCGATCACCATCGTGTCGCGCAGCGCGAACATCTTCCGGTGGATGTCGATGAGGACGTTGCCGCCGGTGTCCTTCAGCTCGAAGGTGTCCCGCAGCCGCATCGCCTTGCCGTCGACGAGGAACGCCCTGGCGCCGTGCTCGTCCTCGATCCAGTAGTCGTCACCGATGCCGAGGAGCCGGTCGCGTACGAGGAATCTCATACCCGTACGGCTTCCCCGGCGTCCCGCTCCGGAAAGCCGCCAGTGGGCGGACGGACCGGACCCCGCCCCGGGCGCCGTGTCCGGGTGCGACGGACGTCCACAGCCGGGCGTCTTTCGGACGCGAGGTTATCCACAGGCCCGGAGGCTTTCCGCGCGGTCGTGCCACCCTTGACGCATGAGTGAGAGCACATCCCGACGCGTCCGTGTCCGCGCCCCCGAGCTGGTGGGAAAGGGCGGCTGGCTGAACACGGGCGACACCCAGTACACCCTCGCCGACCTGCGCGGTCGCATAGTGATCCTTGATTTCTGGACCTTCTGCTGCATCAACTGCCTGCACGTCCTGGACGAGCTGCGGGAGTTGGAGGAGAAGCACCGGGACACGGTGGTGATCATCGGGGTGCACTCGCCGAAGTTCGTGCACGAGGCGGAGCACCGGGCGGTGGTGGACGCCGTCGAGCGGTACGGAGTGGAGCACCCGGTGCTCGACGATCCGGAGCTGACCACCTGGAAGCAGTACGCGGTGCGGGCCTGGCCCACGCTGGTGGTGATCGACCCCGAGGGGTACGTGGTCGCCCAGCACGCGGGTGAGGGACACGCGCACGCGATCGAGAAGCTGGTAGAGGAGTTGGAGGCCGAGCACGAGGCCAAGGGCACCCTGCGCCGGGGGGACGGGCCGTACGTGGCGCCCGAGCCGGAGCCCACCACGCTCCGCTTCCCCGGCAAGGCGGTGCTGCTGCCCTCGGGGAACTTCCTGGTCAGCGACACCACCCGGCATCAGCTCGTGGAGCTGGCGGCGGACGGCGAGAGCGTGGTGCGGCGCATCGGCAACGGCGCGCGCGGCTTCGCGGACGGTCCGGCCGGGGCGGCGGCGTTCAACGAGCCGCAGGGCCTGGCGCTGCTGGACGACGGCGCGGTGGTCGTCGCCGACACCGTCAACCACGCGCTGCGCCGCCTGGACGTGGCCACCGGCGAGGTGACGACGCTCGCGGGCACCGGACGGCAGTGGTGGCAGGGCTCGCCCTCCTCCGGTCCGGCGCGCGAGGTGGACCTGTCCTCGCCGTGGGACGTGGCCGTGTTCGGCGGCCGGGTGTGGATCGCGATGGCGGGCGTGCACCAGCTGTGGACGTACGACCCCGCGTCGGAAACGGTCGGGGTCGCGGCGGGGACGACGAACGAGGGGCTGGTGGACGGACCCGGCGCCGAGGCCTGGTTCGCCCAGCCCTCCGGGCTCGCCGCCACGCCCGAGCGGCTCTGGCTCGCCGACTCCGAGACCTCGGCCCTGCGTTGGGTGGACACCGAGGGCGCCGTGCACACGGCGGTCGGCACCGGTCTGTTCGACTTCGGGCACCGGGACGGGGCGGCGGAGCAGGCCCTGCTCCAGCACCCGCTGGGGGTGACCGCGCTGCCGGACGGTTCGGTGGCGGTCAGCGACACCTACAACCACGCGCTGCGCCGCTACGACCCGGCGACGGGCGAGGTCACCACGCTGGCCACGGATCTGCGTGAGCCCAGTGACGCGGTGGTCGTCGGCGGGGACATCGTGGTCGTGGAGTCGGCCCGGCACCGGCTGACCCGGCTGCGGCTGCCCGAGGAGGCGATCCGGGTGGACGCGGTGGCGCACCGCACGCGGCGGGCGGCGACGGAGGTGGCGGCGGGCGCGCTGCGCCTCGACGTGATCTTCCAGGCGCCGGCCGGTCAGAAGCTGGACACGCGCTACGGCCCCTCGACCCGGCTGCTGGTCTCCTCGACACCGCCGGAGCTGCTGCTGTCGGGCGAGGGCGCGGGCACGGATCTGGCGCGCACGCTGGAGCTGGACCCCTCCATACCCGAGGGGGTGCTGCACGTCTCGGCGATGGCCGCGTCCTGCGACGACGATGCCGCCAACGAGTACCCGGCGTGCCATGTCCACCAGCAGGACTGGGGTGTCCCGGTGCGCGTCACCGGGGACGGCGCGGACCGGCTGCCGCTGGTGCTGGCGGGGATGGACACCGCCGGGACCGGCTGAGCGCCGAGCACGGCAGGCGCGCCGGGCGCCGCGAGCGCCGAACACGGCAGGGGCGCGGCGGGCGCCCCGGGCCCGGCGGCCGTCGGACGCCGTCAGAGACCGGCGGCCGTCAGACCCCGTACCCGTCGCTGTAGCCGTCTCCGGTGTGATGGTGGTGGTGCCGTTCCTCCTCGACGACCGTCGTCGTGGGCGGCACCATGACGCGGCGGCGCCTGGCGATGCTGCTGAACGTGGTGACCCCTATCAGACCGACGATCATGAAGATGAGGCCGACGAGATCGAGGTTGACACCGTTCATGTGCCAGTCGGTCGCGAACGTGAGGATGGCCCCCACGGCGATGAGGATGATGCATCCGCCCAGGCCCATGAGATCGCCCTCCCTGTCGTGCCGGAACCTCCGGCCCTGTTCGGGTACCCCCGGCGCGCACCGGCATGCGGGACCCCGGCTCCCGTCCGCCGCGCACGGGCGGAACGGGGATTCGACGGAGGCGTTCTGAGGAAGGGTCGGTTCCTGAGGGGGAGTCGGGCTCAGCTCTCCAGGAACGCCGTCAGGGCCCTGGCCAGCAGGTAAGGGTCGGCCGCGGCGCACATCTCGCGGGCGCTGTGCATGGAGAGGATGGCGACGCCGATGTCCACGGTCCGGATGCCGTGGCGGGCGGCGGTGATGGGACCGATGGTCGTGCCGCACGGCATGGAGTTGTGCGAGACGAAGGACTGGAAGGGCACGCCGGCCTTCTCGCAGGCGGCCGCGAACACGGCACGGCCCGAACCGTCGGTGGCGTAGCGGTTGTTGGCGTTGACCTTGAGGATCGGTCCGCCGCCGGCCCGCGGGTGGTGCGTGGGGTCGTGCCGCTCGGCGTAGTTGGGGTGGACGGCGTGGCCGACGTCGGAGGAGAGGCAGACGGTGGCGGCGAGGGCGCGTGCCCGGTCCTCGTAGGAGCCGCCGCGGGCGAGCACCGAGCGCTCCAGGACGGAGCCGAGCAGGGGGCCGTCGGCGCCGGTGTCGGACTGGGAGCCGGTCTCCTCGTGGTCGAAGGCGGCGAGTACGGGGATGGAGGTGAGGTTTTCCGGCGCGGAGGCGGCGGCGGTCAGCGCGGCGAGGCCGGCGTGCACGGAGAGGAGGTTGTCCAGGCGGGGGGAGGCGAGGAGTTCCCGGTCGCGGCCGAGGTAGGCGGGCGGTTCCACGGGGTACGTCATGAGGTCCCAGCCGGTGATCTCGCCGGCGGTGAGTTCCAGTTCCTGTTCCAGGAAGGCGATGAGGTCGCCGTCGCGCACGTCGTTGCCCAGTCCCCACACGGGCTGCAGATGGCGCTGCTTGTCGAGCTGGAGGCCGTCGGAGCCGACCGAGCGGTCCAGGTGGATGGCGAGCTGGGGGACGCGCAGCAGCGGCCGGTCGACGTCGACGAGGCGGGTGGAGCCGTCGCGGAGGAAGACGCGTCCGGCCAGGCCCAGGTCGCGGTCGAGCCAGGAGTTCATCAGGGGGCCGCCGTAGATCTCGACGGCGACCTGCCGCCAGCCGTGGGCGCCGCTGTCGGGCAGCGGCTTGACCCGCAGGTTGGGGGAGTCGGTGTGGGCGCCGAGGATGCGGAAGGGGGTGTGGGGGGCGGCGCCCTCGGGGACGTACCAGGCGATCAGCGCGCCACCGCGCAGCACATAGCGGCCGCCGGTGCCGGCGGGGGACGCCGCCGGGGTCTCCGCGTCCCAGGCGTCCGTCTCGGCGACCTGCCGGAATCCGGCCTTCTCCAGCCGCTCGGCGGATGTCGCCACCGCGTGGTACGGCGACGGGCTCGCCGTCACGAAGGACATCAGGTCGTCGGTGTGGCCGCGGTCGAAGCGGGGGGATGTGCGCATGGGTTCACCTTAACGACGGCGAAGGACCCGCTCCCGGGATCGGAAGCGGGCCCTGGTGAGGACGGTGTGGAGGTCGGACAGACCGGTTCGTCGGACAGACCGGTTCGTCGGGCGGAGCGGGCGGACCGGGTGATCCACCCGCGTAGCGGACGTGGCGACCTGCTGCGGGCGGTCCGTCAGAAAGCGGACTCGTCGAGCTCCATGAGGTCCAGGTCGACGTCCGAGGCCAGCTTGCGGGCGAGCGTCACCCCGGGCAGCACCTCGGCCGCGAAGAACTTCGCTGCCGCGATCTTGCCCTGGTAGAACGGCCTGTCCTTGGCGGACGCCGTCTCCAGCTTCTCGACGGCGATGGCGGCGCCCTTGAGGAGCAGGTAGCCGACGACGACGTCACCGGAGGCGAGCAGCAGGCGGGTGGTGTTGAGGCCCACCTTGTAGATGTTCCTGGTGTCCTGCTCGGTGGCGGCCAGGTCGGCGAGCATCAGGCCGACGACCGACTCCAGCTCGACGGCGGCCTTGGCCAGGTGCGCGCGGGCGCCCGCCAGTTCCTCGCCGCCGGTGCCGAGCTCCAGGAACTTCTTGATGTCCCCGGCGAGCGAGTTCAGCGCCGCGCCCTGGTTGCGGACGATCTTGCGGAAGAAGAAGTCCTGGCCCTGGATCGCGGTGGTGCCCTCGTACAGGGTGTCGATCTTGGAGTCCCGGATGTACTGCTCGACCGGGTACTCCTGGAGGAAGCCGGAGCCGCCGTAGGTCTGCAGCGACTGGGCGAGTTGCTCGTAGGCCTTCTCGGAGCCGTAGCCCTTGACGATGGGCAGGAGCAGGTCGTTGAGGGCGTGCTCGGCGGAGGCGTCCTCGCCGCCCGCCTCCTTGACCTGGATGGCGTCCTGGACGGAGGCGGTGTACATCACCAGGGCGCGCATGCCCTCCGCGTACGCCTTCTGCGTCATGAGGGAGCGGCGGACGTCGGGGTGGTGGGTGATGGTGACCTTGGGGGCCGCCTTGTCCATGAACTGGGCGAGGTCGGGGCCCTGGACGCGCTCCTTGGCGTACTCCAGCGCGTTGAGGTAGCCGGTGGACAGCGTGGAGATCGCCTTCGTGCCGACCATCATGCGGGCGAACTCGATGATGCGGAACATCTGGCGGATGCCGTCGTGCCTGTCGCCGATCAGCCAGCCCTTGGCGGGGTGCTTGTCACCGAACGTCATCTCGCAGGTGTTGGAGACCTTCAGGCCCATCTTGTGCTCGACGTTCGTGGCGTAGACGCCGTTGCGCTCGCCGAGCTCGCCGGTCTCGAAGTCGAAGAGGTACTTCGGGACGAGGAAGAGGGAGAGGCCCTTGGTGCCGGGTCCGGCGCCCTCGGGGCGCGCGAGCACGTAGTGGAGGATGTTCTCCGACATGTCGTGCTCGCCGGAGGTGATGAAGCGCTTCACGCCCTCGATGTGCCAGGAGCCGTCCTCCTGCCGCACGGCCTTGGTGCGGCCTGCGCCGACGTCCGAGCCGGCGTCCGGCTCGGTGAGGACCATGGTGGAGCCCCACTGCCGCTCGACGGCGGTCTTCGCGATGTGCTTCTGGGTCTCGTTGCCCTCGTCGAAGAGGATGCCGGCGAAGGCCGGGCCGGAGGAGTACATCCACACGGCCGGGTTGGCGCCCAGGATGAGCTCGGCGTAGGCCCAGATCAGGGACCGCGGGGCGGTGGTGCCGCCGATCTCCTCGGGCAGGCCGAGGCGCCAGTACTCGGAGTCCATGAAGGCCTGGTAGCTCTTCTTGAAGGAGGCGGGGACCGGCGCGGTGTTGGTCTTCGGGTCGAAGACCGGGGGGTTGCGGTCGGCGTCCGCGAAGGACTCCGCCAGCTCGTTCTCGGAGAGGCGGGTCAGTTCCTCGAGGATGCTCCTGGCGGTGTCGACGTCCATCTCCGCGAACGGGCCGCTCCCGTACAGCTTGTCGCGGCCGAGCACCTCGAAGAGGTTGAACTCGATGTCGCGGAGATTCGGCTTGTAGTGGCCCATGGCGACGGCTCCGTTGCGGGATTCGGCGAGGTGCTGGCTCCTCGCGGCTGGTTCACGTACCGATAAGTAGCTCCGATGATGCTACCCGTCGGTAATAAGAATCAACCCCCGGGTCCGTGGTGTGGCCGACCCCTCTCCTTCCGTTCTCCTTCCGTTCCCCGGTTCGAGGGGTCGGGGCGCCCATTACGCTGTGGGGCATGTACGGCTACCAGAACACCGGTGCGCAGCAGTACGCCTCGCCGCAGGACATCCCCGGGCAGATGCCGGGCGGCCAGATGTCCGGTGGCCAGATGCCCGGCGGCTACGGTCAGACGCCGCCGTTGTATCCCGAGCCGTCGCCGCCCTCGCTGGCCGAGGCGGTCCGCGCGTTCACCACCGGGCAGGTGACCGCCGAGGATTTCCAGCAGATCTTCGCCACGTCCAAGGTGTACTGCCCGCGCGGCGACAACCCCGGCTTCCTCGCGCTGCACAACACCCAGCAGCCCGTCATCCCGATGTTCACCTCGCTCAAGGAGCTGCGGCGGTACGCGGGCAAGGAGTCCAAGTACTTCGTGATCACCGGCGCCGAGGTGATCGACCTGCTGCCCACCGGGTACGGCTTCGTCCTGGACATGGAGGGGGAGCACCGGATGGTGTTCGACGCGAAGTCGGTCGAGCAGATGGTGGAGTTCGCGATGCGGCGGATGTACGGATAGACGACCCCGGCGCCCCCGGCGGGGCGCGCGTGTTCACCCGGAGCCCGGAGGGAATGTCCTCCGGGCTTCTCGCGTTCCGGGTAGCAGGAAGTTCAACATTCAACTAGACTTGCCGCACAAGGAGGTACCGACATGCCTGCAGTGACTGTCGAGAACCCGCTCACCCTCCCGCGTGTGGGCACCCCGGCCGACGCGGTGGCCCGCCCCGTGCTCGCCGTGACGACCGCGCCCGGCGGCTTCGAGGGGGAGGGCTTCCCGGTCCGCCGCGCGTTCGCCGGGATCAACTACCGCCATCTCGACCCGTTCATCATGATGGACCAGATGGGTGAGGTGGAGTACGCGCCGGGCGAGCCCAAGGGAACGCCCTGGCACCCGCACCGCGGCTTCGAGACCGTCACCTACATCATCGACGGCATCTTCGACCACCAGGACTCCAACGGTGGTGGCGGCACGATCACCAACGGCGACACCCAGTGGATGACGGCCGGCTCCGGTCTCCTCCACATCGAGGCGCCGCCGGAGTCCCTCGTCGTCTCGGGCGGCCTCTTCCACGGCATCCAGCTGTGGGTGAACCTCCCGGCCGCCGACAAGATGATGGCCCCGCGCTACCAGGACATCCGCGGCGGCCAGGTACGGCTGCTGACCACCCCCGACGGAGGCGCGCTGCTCCGCGTCATCGCCGGTGAGCTGGACGGGCACGAGGGCCCCGGCATCACGCACACCCCGATCACCCTCGTCCACGCCACGGTCGCGCCGGGCGCCGAGGTCACCCTGCCGTGGCGGGAGGACTTCAACGGGCTGGCGTACGTGCTGGCCGGGCGCGGCGGTGTCGGCACCGACCGGCGGCCCGTGCACGTCGGGCAGACCGCGGTCTTCGGCGCCGGTTCCTCGCTGACCGTCCACGCCGACGAGCGGCAGGACGCGAACACCCCGGACCTGGAGATCCTCCTCCTCGGAGGCCGTCCGATCCGGGAGCCGATGGCGCACTACGGGCCGTTCGTCATGAACACCCGCGAGGAGCTCCAGCAGGCGTTCGAGGACTTCCAGAAGGGCCGCCTGGGCACGGTCCCCGCGGTGCACGGGATGACCGAGCAGGGCCCGGCCGGGAGCTGAGCGCGCGCGAGAAGAGGGAGGGGGCGGTCCCGCCGGGGCCGCCCCCTCCCTCTCTGTCCTCCCTGGTCACCCGAGCGGGGGTCCGGGCGGGGCGGAGCCGCCGGGTGCGTGATCGGCTGGGGGCGTGCAGGTGCTCCCCGAATCCGTGCGGCGGTTCGCCGCCTGGTGCCTCGTGGCGCTGCTCGTCGCCGGGGTCGGCTGGGTGGTGGTGCGGCTCTGCGCGGTGTTCCGCCCGGCCGTCGTCCCCGTGCTGCTCGCCCTGCTGGGCGCGGCACTGCTCGCCCCGCTGCACCGGCGGCTGGTCGGGGCGGGGCTGCACCGGTCGCTCTCCGCGCTGGTCACCTGCATCGCGGTCGTCGCCGTGGTGGGCGGCGCGCTCTACGTCGTCGTCTCCTCGCTGATCGACAACGGCGCCCAGATCATCGACTCGGTACGGAAGGCGGCGCTGGACGTCGCCGGGCGCCTCGGCTCGTCCGGGACCTCGCTGAACTCGCTCGCCGACGAGGCACGCAAGCTGCTCGGCCGGTTCAGCGGCAGCGCGGTGTCGAGTGTCGTCACCGGGGTCGGCTATGTCAGTGAGACCGTCGCCACGGCGCTCCTCGCGCTGCTGCTCGTCTTCTTCTTCCTGCGCGACGCCGACCGTGCCGTACGGGGGCTGCGCGCGCTCGCCCCGTACGACAGCGCCGACACCGTGGAGGCGGTGGCGCGGCGGGCCTTCGGCGCGGTGGAGGGGTTCATGCGGGGGACCACGTTCATCGCGCTGATCGACGCGGCCCTCATCACCGCCGGGCTGCTGGGACTGCGGGTGCCGGGTGCGGTCGGGCTGGGGGCGCTGGTGTTCGTGGGCGCGTACATCCCCTACCTGGGCGCGTTCCTCTCGGGGCGCGGTGGCCGTACTCGTGGCCTTCGCCGACCGGGGGTTCGCGGTGGCGGTGTGGGCGCTCGGGGTGATCGTCGCCGTGCAGCTCATCGAGGGGCATGTGCTGCAGCCGGTGATCCAGAGCCGTACGGTGCGGATGCATCCGGCGGTGGTGCTGGTCGTCCTCGCCGCCGGGGCGTCGGTGGCCGGCATCCTCGGCCTGCTCCTGGCGGTTCCGCTGACGGCGGCGGCGTTCGGGGCGGCGCACGAGGTACGGGAGAGAGGAAGGGCGGAGGAGGTACGGGACACAGGAGCGGCGTAGGCAGTACGGGACACAGGAGCGGCGTAAGGAGGCACGGGCCCGGGACGGAGCGACGTGGGAGGCCGGACCGCTAGGGCCTGTTGCGAAAGTCCCGTCGTCCGCCCGGGGGCAGGCGGGACTTTCGCAACAGGACCTAGGTCCGTTCCCGCTCCCGCCCCCGTTCGCGTTCCCGCTCCCCTTCCCACTCCGTTTCCCGCTCCGTTTCCCGCTCCCGCAGCTCGAACCAGATGGTCTTCCCTTCCCCTCGCGGATCCACCCCCCACCTGTCCGCGAGGAACTCCATCAGCACCAGTCCCCGCCCCGAGGACGCCAGTTCCCCCGGGTCCCGCTTGTGCGGCAGATCGTCGCTGACGTCGGTGACCTCGACGCGCACCGTACGGCGGTGGCCGCGAAGGCCGGGGCCGCCGCGGCCGATGACCTCCGCCACCAGCAAAGCGTCCGCGTCCGTGTGCACGAGCACGTTCGTCAGCAGCTCGGAGAGCAGCAGCACCGCCGAGTCGACCTGGTCCGCCGACGCCCAGTCGTGCAGCAGCTCGCGCAGTTGGTGCCGGGCCCCGGCGATGCGCTCGGGCTCGGCCTGCGCGACGCCCAGCACCGCCCGCCGCACCGTCCGCCGCGTGCCGTCCGCGGCGCCCGCCCCGTCGCAGCCGCCCCCCGGTCCCGTCCGGCACAGCAGCAGTACCGCGATGTCGTCCTCGCGGCGGTCGGCCAGCGGGCCGGTGCTGTGGTGGGAGGAGGGTCCGTGCACGCCCTGCACCAGGGAGTCGGCGAGATCCTCCAGGTCGCCGTCGTGCCCCTCCAGGATGAGGCGCAGGCGCCGCCACCCCGTGTCCAGATCGTGTCCGCCGGTCTCGATCAGGCCGTCCGTGCACATCAGCAGGGTCTCGCCGGGCTCCAGGACCAGCCGGGTGGTCGGGTAGTCGGCGTCCGGGTCGATGCCGAGCGGCAGCCCGCCCGAGGTCGGCCGCAGCAGGACCGTCCGGTCGGCCATGCGGACGGCGGGGTCCGGGTGGCCGGCGCGGGCGATCTCCAGCATGCCGGTCGACGGGTCCACCTCGATGTACAGGCAGGTCGCGAAGCGCGGGTCGGAGCCGTCGTCGCCGTGCGTCATGTCGCCGTGCGTCATGCCGTGCAGGAAGCGGGAGGCGCGGGTGAGGACGGCGTCGGGGCGGTGGCCCTCGGAGGCGTAGGCGCGCAGGGCGATCCGGAGCTGGCCCATGAGCCCCGCCGCGCGCACGTCGTGGCCCTGGACGTCGCCGATGACCAGCGCGAACCGGTTCCCACCGCCGGGCAGCGGGATCATGTCGTACCAGTCGCCGCCGACCTGGAGGCCGCCGCCGGTCGGCACATAGCGGGCGGCGATCCTCATGCCGGGGATCTGCGGGCCGAGCCGGGGCAGCATCGAGCGCTGGAGCCCCTCGGTCAGCTCCCGCTCGGACTCGGCGGCCACCGCGCGGGACAGCGCCTGCGCGAGCATCCGGGCCACCGTGGTGAGGACCGAGCGCTCGTCGGGGGTGAAGGCGACCGGGTAGGTGAACGCGGCCATCCAGGCGCCCATCGAGCTGCCCGCGACCGTGAGCGGCAGGAACGCCCACGACTGGCGGCCGAAGCGGGCGGCGAGCGACCAGGAGGCGGGGTAGCGGGCCTTGTACTCGGCGGGCGAGGAGAGGTAGACGGCGCGGCCGGTGCGGATCACCTCGGCGGCCGGGTAGTCGGTGCTCAGCGGCATGTCGACGAAGGGGCCCTCCTCACCCGGGTCCTGCCCGTGGTGGCCGACCACGGTCAGATGGTCGCCCTCCATGCCGAACACGGCCTGGCCGTCCGGGGTGAAGCCGGGCATGGACAGGCCCGCCGCGACCCGCAGGACCTCCTGGGTGGAGCGGGCCTCGGCGAGCGCGCGCCCGGCGTCCAGCAGGAACGCCTCGCGCGAGCGGCGCCAGTCGCCGGGGTCGGAGGTGTGACCCGCGGCGCGCGGGCCGGCCTCGCCGACCTCCTGCAAGGTGCCGACCAGGCGGTACCCGCGGGTGTCCGGGTCGGGGACGGGGCGGGAGCGGCTGCGGACGATGCGCAGGACCCTGCCGTGCTCGTCCATGACGCGCAGTCGCTTCTCGGAGACGGTGCCCTCGCTGAGGGCGAGCTGGACGATCGCGTCCACCTCGCTCCAGTCCGCC
Organism: Streptomyces sp. B3I8; assembly: GCF_030816915.1. Lineage (NCBI taxonomy): Bacteria > Bacillati > Actinomycetota > Actinomycetes > Kitasatosporales > Streptomycetaceae > Streptomyces > Streptomyces sp. B3I8. The sequence goes on from NZ_JAUSYN010000002.1 coordinate 3,626,987, forward strand.
GGGTGGAAGCGCGCCCGGATCGCGGCCTCGCTGAGCCTGGCGGGCGCCGGGGGCAGCCCGACCAGTCGCGCCGTCTCGGCGTCGAGGACGGCGCGACGTTCGGCGTCGTCCCAGCACCACACCCCGGTGGCGAGGGACTCCAGGACGTCCCCCACGGCGGGCAGCGGCTCACCAGTGCGCATTCGTCCACTGTAGGAACGAGTGATCGGACGCTGCCACCGCTGCCGAAGCGGTACCGCCGGTGCCGTCCCGGCCTCTTCCTCACCGGGAAGGGGGGAGAGCGGGCCTCGGGTGCCCGGTACGCTGGGGGGTGTTTCACGTGAAACACCCCACCGTGCACCCACGGTGCGGTCGCGGGCGGCAGACCCGCCCGTCACGACCCCGATCCGCGAAGGCTGGATGAACGACGATGCATCGGTACAGGTCCCACACCTGCGGCGAGCTCCGCGCCTCTGACGTCGGCTCCGACGTCCGGCTGAGTGGCTGGCTGCACAATCGGCGCGACCTGGGCGGCATCCTCTTCATCGATCTGCGCGACCACTACGGCATCACCCAGCTCGTGGCCCGCCCCGGCACCCCCGCGTACGAGGCCCTGGACAAGCTGTCCAAGGAGTCCACCGTCCGTGTCGACGGCAAGGTCGTCTCGCGCGGCACCGAGAACGTCAACGCCGAGCTGCCCACCGGCGAGGTCGAGGTCGAGGTCGGCGAGGTCGAGCTGCTCGGCGCGGCCGCCCCGCTGCCGTTCACGATCAACACCGAGGACGGGGTCAACGAGGAGCGGCGCCTGGAGTACCGCTTCCTCGACCTGCGCCGCGAGCGCATGCACCGCAACATCATGCTGCGCACGGCGGTCATCTCCGCCATCCGGCACAAGATGGTCGCGATGAACTTCAACGAGATGGCGACGCCGATCCTCACCGCCACCTCCCCCGAGGGCGCCCGCGACTTCGTCGTGCCCTCCCGCCTCAACCCGGGCAAGTTCTACGCCCTGCCCCAGGCGCCGCAGCAGTTCAAGCAGCTCCTGATGATCTCCGGCTTCGACCGCTACTTCCAGATCGCGCCCTGTTTCCGCGACGAGGACGCCCGCGCGGACCGTTCGCCGGGCGAGTTCTACCAGCTCGACGTGGAGATGAGCTTCGTCGAGCAGGAGGACGTCTTCCAGCCCATCGAGAGGCTGATGACGGAACTCTTCGAGGAGTTCGGCGGCGGTCGGCACGTCACCTCGCCGTTCCCGCGCATCCCGTTCCGCGAGGCGATGGCGAAGTACGGCTCGGACAAGCCGGACCTGCGGGCCAAGCTGGAGCTGGTCGACCTCACCGACATCTTCGCGGACTCGCAGTTCAAGGCGTTCGCGGGCAAGCACGTGCGCGCGCTGCCCGTGCCGGACGTCGCCGCCCAGCCCCGCAAGTTCTTCGACCAGCTCGGTGAGTACGCGGTCGAGCAGGGCGCGAAGGGCCTGGCCTGGGTGCGGGTCGCCGAGGACGGTTCGCTGACCGGCCCGATCGCGAAGTTCCTCACCGAGGAGAACGTCGCCGAGCTGACCAAGCGGCTGTCGCTGGCCGCCGGGCACGCGGTGTTCTTCGGCGCGGGCGAGTACGACGAGGTCTCGAAGATCATGGGCGCGGTGCGGGTCGAGGCCGCCAAACGCGCCGGGCAGTTCGAGGAGAACGTCTTCCGATTCTGCTGGATCGTCGACTTCCCGATGTACGAGAAGGACGAGGAGACCGGGAAGATCGACTTCTCGCACAACCCGTTCTCGATGCCGCAGGGCGGCATGGACGCCCTGGAGAACCAGGACCCGCTGGACATCCTGGCCTGGCAGTACGACATCGTCTGCAACGGTGTCGAGCTGTCCTCCGGCGCGATCCGGAACCACGAGCCGGACATCATGCTCAAGGCGTTCGAGATCGCCGGCTACGAGCACGAGACGGTGGAGCGCGAGTTCGCGGGCATGCTGCGCGCGCTGCGCTTCGGCGCCCCGCCGCACGGTGGCATCGCCCCGGGTGTGGACCGCATCGTCATGCTGCTCGCCGACGAGCCGAACATCCGCGAGACCATCGCCTTCCCGCTCAACGGCAACGCCCAGGACCTGATGATGGGCGCGCCGACGGAGCTGGAGGAGACCCGGCTGCGGGAACTGCACCTGACGGTGCGCAAGCCGCAGGCGAAGTAATTCCTCGGCGCCCGCGCGGCAACGCGGAATTCCGTTTTTCTCGCGCGCGGTAAACGGCGTGCGGCGAAGGGGCGGCCCGGCAGGGCCGCCCCTTCTCTATGCCTGATTCTGCGTCCCCGCGGCTGTCAGAAGCCGCAGTACACCCCGCTGCCGTAGTCGCTCAGCAGGTCGTCGCGGACCCAGCCGTAGACGCCCGTGGAGTCGTTCCTCAGGTACGTCCAGGTGTAGTCGCCCGCGACGGTGAAGCAGTGGTAGTCCAGCCGCTGCGTGTTGTACGCGATCCCGTTGATCGCACAACCGGTGCTGGAACCACTGCGCTCGTTGGCCCCGTCGGCCGTCTTGTTCCAGGCGCTGCCGTCCTTGTCGGCGACGGTCTTGCCGCAGGACGCGGACGCCGAGGCCGGCGTGGTGGCCAGTGCGATCGGCAGGCTCGCGGCAATCGCCACGAGTGTCGGCAGCACGACTGCGAATCGACGCTTCATTGATCCCCCATCGTCGTTTTTCTGTCGTTTGTTGCTGCCGCTACGATTCGACTTCGTTCATGCTGAGGAAATAATTCCGCCACAGGTTGTCCAGTTCCTTTCGTTGTGTGTCCTGAAAGGCATGGAGGGGGAATAGGACATTCCTGTGACATTGTGGAACGGGTGACACCGGACGGCCGGAAGGTGGGAACGGCCGGAAATATACGCCCGAGGAACACCCTGGTCGCCCTGGATCCACGGATTCCGCAATTCCCCTTTCCGGCAGTCGGCGGAGGAAAGTCGTCCGTATCCGCCCCTGATCAGCGGCCGGGTGTTTCCGGTACGTTGTGGAATCCCCGTCGAAGGAGTCGCGTTGCCCGCTCGCATACTCGTCGCCGAGGACGACGTGAAACAGGCGCAACTGATCCGCATCTACCTGGAGCGGGAGGGACACGACATACAGGTCGTGGCCGACGGACGCTCCGCGATCGACCGCGCCCGCGCGTCCCGGCCGGACCTGCTCGTCCTCGACGTGATGATGCCGCACGTCGACGGGCTCGACGTCTGCCGCGTCCTGCGCGCCGAGTCCCGGGTACCGATCCTGCTGCTGACCGCGCGCAGTACCGAGGAGGACCTGCTGCTCGGCCTCGACCTGGGCGCCGACGACTATCTGACCAAGCCGTACAGCCCCCGCGAACTCACCGCCCGGGTACGGGCGTTGCTGCGCCGGGCGCGGCCCGACGAGGGGGAGCGGCCGGCCGTCCTCACCGTGGGTGACCTGGTGATCGACACCGCCCGCTTCGAGGTGCGGGCGGCGGGCGAACCGGTGCCGCTCACCGGCAAGGAGTTCGCGATCCTCGCCCTCCTCGCGGCCGAACCGGGCCGTGTCTTCACCCGCGCCCAGATCATCGACCGTGTCTTCGGCTTCGACCAGCAGGTCCTGGAGCGCACCGTCGACGCCCACGTGATGAACCTGCGCCGCAAGCTGGACGGGGGGCGCGGGGGCCCCCGCCACGTCGAGACGGTGTACGGCCGCGGCTACCGCCTGGCGACGACGGATCCCGGGTACCGGGACCGGTCTTCGTACGGAGGGCCGGACCCGGACCCCCGGGACCGGCCTTCGCACGGCGGGCGGTGAGGACCGTGAGTTTCCGGCTGCGCGTGCTCGCCCTGCTGGCGCTGATCGCGCTCACCGCCACCGGCGCCACCGCCTGGCTGACCCTGCGGCAGGCCACCAGCCAGGTGAAGGAGTCCGTGGCGGCCGGCCGCCAGGACGTCAGCCGGATCACCGAGCGACTCCAGGCTTACGGCTTCGCGCACGGGACCTGGGACGGCGTCTCCCCCACCGTGCGCACGCTGGCGAAGGACACCGGGCAGCGCATCCGCGTCGTCACCGACAACGACACGCTGCTCGCCGACTCCGACGCCCTCGCCGGCCGCACCCCGCGCGCACCCGGCGGACAGCCGCCGGTCGTCGTCGACCCCCGGCCCCGGCTGCGGATACCCGCCGGACCGGTGCGGCGGGCCTCGGTCAAGCGGACGGTGACCGCAGTCGCCGAGTACCGCTCCGCCCTCGCCTACGCCACCTGCCTCACCCGGGCCGGCGCCACCGTCACCGCCCGCCCCGACGCCCTCGGCATCCCCAAGGTCACCGCCGGCTCGCCCACGGCGCACTGCGCCGCCTCCGACCCCGGCGCGGACCCGCGCGCCGGGGAGGACCACCAGGCCCTGGCCCCCTGCGCCGACGAGACGACGGACGCGCGGTTCACCGCCTGTCTGCGCCGGGTCTTCGCCGAGCGCACGGCCGCGCTCGCCCCGCCGCGCCTCCAGGTCGGCCTCGGCTTCCGCGGCGAGGCGCCCGCCGGGCTCGCCGCCGCCCCCACCGTGGCCGTCGCCGCGGGCGTCGCCCTCCTCGCCGTCCTGGGCGCGCTGCTGCTCAGCCGGGCCGTACTGCGGCCGGTGCGCGCCCTGACCTCGGCCGCCCGGAGCCTCGGCGAGGGCGAACTTGCGCGCCGGGTGCCGGTGTCCGGGCGGGACGAGATCGCCGAGCTCGGCCGGGCCTTCAACCGCATGGCCGCGTCCCTCCAGTCGGCCGAGGAACGCCAGCGTCGGCTCACCGGCGACATCGCCCACGAACTGCGCACCCCGCTGGCCAACCTGCGCGGCTATCTGGAGGCGCTGCGCGACGGCGTCGTCGACCCCTCGCCCGAACTGCTCGACTCCCTGCACGAGGAGGCGATGCTCCAGCAGCGCATCGTCGACGACCTCCAGGACCTGGCGTTGGCCGAGGCGGGCGCGCTCACCTACCACCGGGCCGACGTCGGCCTCGGAGACCTCCTGGAGGCCGCCCGCACCGCGCACACCGCCCAGGCGGAGGCCGCCGGGGTGACGCTGCGGACCGAGGTGCCGTACCCGGTGCACGTCCACGCCGACGCCGACCGGCTGCGGCAGGTGGTCGGCAACCTCGTCGGCAACGCCCTGCGCGCCACCCCGCCCGGGGGCACGGTGACCCTCTCCGCCGGACAGCACGACGGGGCGGCCGTGCTGCGGGTGGCGGACACGGGCAAGGGCATCCCGGCGGAGCAACTCCCCCACCTGTTCGACCGCTTCTGGCGCGCGGACGCGGCACGGGGGCGGGCGACGGGGGGCAGCGGGCTGGGCCTGTCCATCGCCAGACAGATCGTCGCGGACCATGGGGGGACTGTGGCGGTGGAGAGCGTGGTGGGAAGAGGCACCACTTTCACAGTGACGCTGACGGCAGCGCCCTGAGGCGCCGTCCCGTCCGGCCGGTGCGACGACGGCCTGCCGTCCTCCCCGCGAGCGAGGGCGGACGGCGGGTTCGGTCGATCAGCCGGTTCAGCCTCCGCAGCCACTGACCGAGTAGGAGGACACCGCGTTGTCGTAGGAGAACAGGAGTTCCTGCGTCGCGCCCGCCGGGATGCTCCAGTGGTAGCCGCGGTAGTCGCCATCGGTGTAGATGCAGACCTGATCGGAACTCAGGTTCCACACCGAGCTGATCCGGTCGTTCCAGTCGGACCTGATGTACTGGACGTCCCCCGGAGAGACCTCAGTTGTCGCTTGTCGAGGGCATCCGGGGCGCAAGACCCTTTTCGCGCGCACATGGTTCACGCAAGTGACGCAGATCATGATCAGCGGAGGAGGTGGGTCCGTGGCGTCCTCGCGGCGTGAAGCGGCGCGGAGCTGTGCCGTTCCGCAGCTCCGTCAGCGCGGCGTCACGGCCCCGCCAGCGCCTCCGTCGGGGCCAGGCGCCCCGCCCGCACCGCCGGGTACAGCCCGGCCACCGCCCCGATCAGGAGCGTCACCCCGAGCCCCGCCGCCGTCGCCCACACGGGCACCTCCGTCGGCCAGCCCCGTACCGCGGCGAACACCGCGGTGATCGCCGTCCCCAGCACCGTGCCGCCCAGGCCGCCCAGCGCCGACAGCAGCAGCGACTCCGACACGAACTGCCCGCGGATCTGCCCGCTGGTCGCCCCCAGCGCGCGCCGCAGGCCGATCTCGGGCCGGCGTTCCAGTACCGAGATGACCATGGTGTTGCCCACCCCGACCCCGCCCACCAGCAGCGCCACCGAGCCGAGGCCGAGGAGCAGTCCGGTCAGCGTGGACTCCGTGGCCTCGCGGGCGGCCAGCGCGTCCGAGGGCCGGGAGACCAGCACCCCGCTCGGCTTCTCGGGGTTGGCGGTGGCCGCGAGGACGTCGCGCACGGCGCCGACCCGGTCGTCGCGGGTGCGTACGTACACCGTCGAGGGGTGCCCGTCGAAGCCCAGGTAGGTGCGGGCCGCCTGCCGCCCGACCAGCGCGGAGCCGTCGATCTCCGGTGCGAGCGGCACCGGGTCGAGCACGCCGACCAGGGCGAACCACTGGCCGCCGAGCCACAGCCGGGTGCCCGGCGTGTGGACGTCGAGCCGGCGGGCGGCCTGCGCGCCGAGCACGACCGCCGGGTACTCCTCGGTCGCCTCCGTCAGCCACCGTCCGGTGCGCAGTTCGCCGCCGACCGCGGGCAGCAGCCCGGACCAGGCCGCGGCCACCTCGATGCTGCCGGTGCGGCCCACGGGGATGTGCTCGTTGCGGTAGACGGCCGCGTCCTTGACAGCGCCGGTCGCCGCGACCCGCTCGACCGGGCCGATGCGCCGGATCATCGGCACGGACTCGGCGGGCAGCCGGGTCGTCGCCCCGTCGGGGGTCTGGCCGGGCGCCACCCGCAGCATGTTGGTGCCGAGCGCGTCCAGGCGGCGGTCGACCTCGGCCCGGCTGGAGGAGGAGATGCCGACGACGGCGACCATCGCGGCCACACCGATGGCGATGCCGAGCGCGGAGAGGAAGACGCGCAGCGGCCGGGTGCGCAGCCCGGTGCCGCCGAGCCGGACGAAGTCGGCGGGGCGCAGCCGGGCGGGGCGCAGCGCCTCGTCCGCGTCCCGTCTCCCGGAGCGTCGCCTCATCGTCCGGCCTCCGTTCCCGCAGGCGTCGCCCGTGCGCTGTCGGCGACGATCCGGCCGTCCCGCATCTCCACCCGGCGGTCGAACTCCCGCGCCATCTCCCGGTCGTGGGTGATGACGACGACCGTCGTGCCCGCCGAGTGCAGTTCGCGCAGCAGGGCGAGGACGGCGGCGCCGGACGCCGAGTCGAGGTTGCCGGTCGGCTCGTCGGCGAGGAGCAGCGCGGGTTCGCCGATCACCGCGCGGGCGACCGCGGCCCGTTGCCGCTCACCCCCGGAGAGCTGGTGCGGGAGGTGGCCGAGCCGGTGGTCGAGCCCGACCCTCGCCAGCGCCCGCGCGGCCCGGCGCCGCCGCTCGCGCATCGGCACGCCGGTGTACAGCAGCCCGTCGGCGACCGTGTCGAGCACGGGAACGCCCACCGCGAGGTGGAACTGCTGGAAGACGAACCCGATGCGCTGCGCCCGCAGCGCGGACAGCTCGCGGTCGGACAGCCCGGCGACCTCGTACCCGTCGATCGCGACCCGGCCGGCGGAAGGCCGGTCCAGGGTGCCCATCAGATGCAGCATCGTGGACTTGCCCGACCCCGACGGGCCGACGAGACAGGCGAGTTCGCCGTACCGGACGGTCAGGTCGACGCCGTCGACGGCGGTGACACCGCCCGGGTAGCTCTTGGACACGCCCTCGAACGCGACGACGGTGCCGGGAGCGACCCCGGCGAGCGACGCGGCGTCGGGCACGGGGGACTCCTCGGTCCTCACTTCGGGATCCTCACCTTCATGCCCTCGTGCACGGCGGGACCGCTGACCTCGACCCGCCCGCCCGCGAACAGCCCGGTCCTCACGCCGACGAACCGGCCGGCCACGGAGTCGCCTTCGCTTCCCTTCTGGCCCTTCTCCCCGCTGTCGTCCGCGAGTTCGAGGCCGTACCCGCCCTCGGCGAGCGCGGTCAGCGCGGCGACGGGGACGGTCAGTACGTTTTTCCGCTCCTTCTCCGTGTGGCGGACGGTGACCGGGCCGCTCTGCAGCCGGCCGAGGGCGTCCTGGTCGTCGAAGGTGATGACGACGGAGACGGTGGCGGCCTTGCCCCCGCCGCCGCCCGAGCCGCCCCCGTCGTCCCCGCCGCCCGTGCCCTGTGCACCCTCCGCGCCCTCGTCCCCACCGCCGGACGAGGCGGAGGCGGACGAGCCGAGGCTCGCGACGGTGCCCGTGACGTCGTGCCCGTCGGGCAGCTGGACGGAGACCTCGCTGCCACGCCGGGCCCAGTCGGTGTCGTTGGCGGGGGCGCTGACGGTGACCATGCGGGAGGTGCTGGTGTAGCTGACGGGGTTGCCGGAGGCGGCGTCCCCGACGCGGGCGCTGGTCCCGGAGATCCGGACCGGTCCGGACGCGTACACGACGTCACCGGCGCCGACGCGGCCGGTCCGCGGCAGCCCGAGGTCCGCCTGCCAGCGCTTGACGGCGGCGGCGGTGAGCTCGGTGTACGACTCGTCGACGGTGAACCCGGAGTAGCCGAGCGCACTGAGGTTCGACTCGAACTGCTTGACGTCCATGCCGTGCAGGGGCCGGGGCGTGGCCGCCGGGGCGGTGGTGGTACCGGAGGAGGCGGTCCCGGTGGTGCCGGAGGTGCCGGCGGTCCCGGTGTCGCCGGTGGTACCCGTCTTGCTGCCGGTCCCGGTATTCGTGGCGCCCCCTGTCCCACCACCATCGGCACCACCGTCCGACGAGCCGGACGCACCGGACGCGCCCTCCCCCGTGTGCTCCTCCGTACGGGCCGCCGGCTGCCGCACCCCCAGCTCCCGGTACATCGGCAGGCTGCCGTACAGCAGCACCACCGGCCGGTCGTCGACGCGCAGCACCTGCTGTCCCCGCCGTACGGTCGTGCCGGTGGCCGGCAGCCAGGTCACCGTGCCGTCGGCCTTGACCGGGAAGGGCACCTGGGGCCCGTGCCCGAGCTGCCCGTCGATCTCGGTGCGGTCGGTGAGGGTGGCCCGGGTGACCTCGACGACCTGGCTGTCGCGTCCGGGCGCCGCCCCCTCGTCGGCCCCGCCGTCCCCGCCGAGGCCCAGCGCGCCGACGGTGACGACCACGGCGACGGCCAGGACCCCGGCGCCGATCAGCAGCGTCCGGCGCCGCCGCCGACCCGGGATGCCGCCCGCGATCCCGGCCTCGACACCCTTGCCCTCGTCTTCGCCCTCTCCCTCGACGAGGTTCTCCTCCGTGAGGTGTTCCATGGCTCCGGCCCCGCCCCGTCAGCCCTTGGCCGGGGGCGCGTCGGCCGGGACGCCGATGATCGAGGCGCACTTCCGGGTGGCCCGCTTGGCCCCGGCGGTGGCCGAGTCCCAGGTGACGTCGCGGAAGTGACCGCTGTCGTCGGTGTCGGGGAAGTCGGGAGCGCCGTGCTCCTGCATGCAGGCGGCGTACTTCTCGTTCTTGCGGATCTCGTCCTTGGACAGCTCCGGCTGCTGCGCCTTCTCGACGCTCTCCGGGACCGGCACGCTGAGGTCGGCGCACTTCTCCTGCGCCTTCAGCGCTTTCGGGTCGCGCTTCCACTTGGACTGGTCGCCGAGGTCGACCTTGCCGCGGGCGTCCGGGTCGGGCGCGTCCAGCCCGGCCTTGCGCAGGCAGTCGACCCACTTGCGCTGGGCGTCGACGTAGTCGGCGAGCTCCCCGGAGGAGTTCTTCGACGCACCGGCGGAGGTCTTGCCGCCCCCCGCCGAGGCGACCTCGCCGTCATCGCCCCCGCCGCCCCCGCACCCGGCGACGAGGAGCACCGCCACCCCCGCGACCCACATCCGCACCCCGAACCGCCGCGCACCCATCCCCACGACCTCCTCCGCACCCGCTCGACCGACCGAACGGCGACGAAGGTAGAACGCCACCCATGAAGAACCCATGAAGAACCCGTCAAGAACCGTCGCGGCTCCGGGTCTTCGTCGTGGTGGTGCGCGGCTCAGTCCCGCCAGGCGTCGACCACGTCCCGCGCTCCCCACACCAGTCCGACCGCGTCGCCGGCGGTCACCGCATCCGCCGTGCCGGAGAGCGACACGACGGCGAGGCGCGCGGGCCCCGGCTCGAAGCCGGGGATCTCGGCGGCACCCCGCGTGAGTGCGGCCAGGTCGTGCCGGTCGAACGGCGAGCCGAGCCACTTCACGGATCCGGCGAAGAAGACGGTGCCGGCGACCGGCGCACGGTCGGCGCCGACGAGGTCGATCTCGGGGGAGAACCGGCGGTTCCACCAACCGCCGACCGCTTCCGTGTCGGGCCAGGGGAAGTCGGCGTCGGCGGCCGCCAGTTCGAGCGCCTCGCGGACGAGCGGCTCGACGGCCCGCCCGCGCCAGGCCGCCCACCGCCGCTCGACCACGCGGTACGCGGCCTCGGGGCGGCCCCGCCGGGACAGCGCCTGCGCGGAGCGCAGCGCGGCGAGGTAGAGGCGCAGACTGCTGTCGGCCACCCGGTAGAGGGCGGGCTTGCCGGGGCTGACGGACAGGGGCGCGTCCGAGGCGAGCACCTGCTTCTCGTCGGTGAGCCGCCGCAGCAGGGGGGACAGTATCCCGGAGGGCAGCGCACCGCTCCGGCTGCCGGCGGTCGCGGCGATGTTCGCGTGCGTACGGTCACCGCTCCCCACCGCCTCCAGGACCCGGCGGGCCTGGTCCGGTGCCGGGAACTCGGCCATGAGGGAGGCTTCGGGGACGCCGAAGAGCGGCGACGCGGGGTCGGCGCACTCGGCTTGTACGAAGTCGAGGGCGGGGGTGGCGTGCGGCCAGGCGCGCAGGATGCCGGGCAGTCCGCCGGACACCAGGTGCGCGTCGACGGCGTCGGCCGCGTCCAGGCCGAGGGCGTCGCCCGTCTCGGCCACGTCGAGCGGGCCGAGGATCATGCTGTCGGCCCGGCCGTAGAAGGGCCGGTCGTACGCGGTGAACCGCTCCATCATGTGCAGATCGCTGCCGAGCAGCAGCAGGAGCACGGGCCGGCCGGCGAGCAGCCGGTCCCAGGCCGTCTGCAACGCCCCGTCGAACACGGGGTCCTGCTCGGCGAGCCACGGCAGTTCGTCGAGGACGACGACGCAGGGCGAGTCCGGCAGTACGGCGGCCAGGAGGCGAAAGGCGTCGGACCAACTCGTGGGCGCGCGTGTCGGCAACAGCTCGGGATCGACGGCGAGCGAGGACTCCTTCAGCTCGGTGAGGAAGTCGGAGATCCCCTCCACGGAGGAGGCGCCCTTGGTCGCGGTGAAGAACACGTACGGCCGCCCGGCCCGGTCGCAGAACTCCTGCACGAGCCGCGACTTCCCCACCTGCCGCCGTCCTCTCATGGCGACGGCGGTCCCGGCGCCGGTGGCGGTGACCCGGTCGAGCCGCTTCCGCAAGGCCGCCAGCTCGGTCCGGCGACCTACGAAGGGGGTGGCCATGGCGTGCTCCAGTGGGTAGCAGTAGGTAGATCGAATCTACGTAGATTCTATCTACCCAAGCCCGGCACCGGGTGCGGTGCCGAACTCGCCCCCGCTCCTTCTCCCCACCGATACCGTGTCGCCGGCCGACACAGGGGAGACCACCCAGGAGATATGCCGACTGGATCGCCGGTGGCGGTCAGGCGGAGGTGAACGGGTACCGGCTGTTCGTCCGGCAGGACGGTGCCGGGCGCCCGGTGACGTTGCTGCACGGCTTCCCCACGTCGTCCCACGACTGGGCGTTGACCGTGCCGGCCCTGGTGGCGGCCGGGTGCCGGGTCACCACCCTCGACATGCTCGGTTTCGGGCAGAGCGACAAGCCGCGCCGCCACCGGTACTCCCTCCACGAACAGGCCGACCTGGTCGAGGCCCTGTGGAAGTCCCTGGGCATCGGCAAGAACATGCTGGTCGCCCACGACTACGGCGCGTCGGTCGCCCAGGAGCTGCCGGCGCGCGACCCCGACCGCATCACCAGGACCGCCCTGCTGAACGGCGGCCTCCACGCCGACCTGCACCGCCCCGTCCTGCTCCAGCGTCTCCTGCACAGCCGGATCGGCCCGCTGCCGGCCCGCCTCACCGACGAGAAGAGGTTTGTCGCCGGTCTGCGCGGCGTCCTGTCCCGGCCCGTGCCGGACGAGGTGCTGCACGACATGTGGACGTCGGTGGCCCACGAGGACGGGCAGCGCCTGACCCCCCGCCTGCTCCGCTACATCGACGACCGCCGGACCCACTCCGACCGCTGGGTCACGTCACTCGAACAGTACGAGGGCCCGCTGCTGTTCGTATGGGGCCCCGACGACCCGGTGAACGGCGCCCACGTCCTCCCCCGCCTCCACGAACGCCGCCCCCACGCCACGTTCACGGTGCCGCCGGGCACCGGCCACTACCCGCAGATCGAAGCGCCGAAGGAGACGGCGGAGGCCCTGGCCGCGTTCCTCGCGGGCTGATCCCGTGACTTCTGTTGGTCGTCACCGCTGATATTCCAGCTGTGAATCCGGTCGGACGTCATGAGACGCTGCCGTTCATGACTGCCAAGTTGCAGTGTGTGGTCTTGGACTGCGCGGATGTCCTCGAGCTGTCCCGGTTCTACCAGTCGCTTGTCGGTGGCGTAGTGAACCAGCCGGATCAGCGATGGTCGCTGGGCGACGACTGGGCGACACTTCACACCGACAGTGGGTTCGTACTGGCCTTTCAGCGCGTGGAGGATCACCGGCCGCCGCAGTGGCAGGACTCCGCCCACCCTCAGCAGTTCCACCTTGACCTGGCGGTCGAGGATCTGGACCGAGCCGAGGAGGACGCCCTGGAGCGGGGCGCCACGCTCCTCGACGGAGGTGACGGAAAGCGGAGTTGGCGCGTCTTCGCGGACCCGGCAGGACATCCCTTCTGTCTCGTCCGGGACTGACACTGCGCATCGAAGGGGCCCGCCGCCGCTGATCCTTCTGAGCTGTAGGGACCACCGATGGGGGGCTCAGGCGTTGTCGAGTGGCCCCTCGGTGAACAGGTCCTCCGTGTGCTCCACTGTGCCGGCGCGGTCCAGCCAGTCGCTCACCAATGCGAGGTCGGTGCAGCCGAGGATGCGTTCCCGGGCGGCGTCGGAGACGGGAACCCCACGCACCTCCAGCACCCGCAGGACACCCTTGGCCTCACCTCGCGCCTCACCCTCCAGATACGTCTCCTCGAAGAGCGTGCCCCTGCCGGGAAAGTAAGTGCCGACCATCTTTTGCAGACCTTTCCATGTCTTGCGAGCCGGAGTGTCCTCCAGACCCACTTCCACGAACTCGCACCAGTACTTCGCCGTGGCCGCGTCGAACGACCGCATTCCGTGGGCCAGTGTGTTCAGTATGGCGCCAATTTTCCCGCTTTCGCTGTGCACGATGGCGGAGACCGTCGCCAGCGCCGGCTCCCGGGCGACCAGCGACTCGTCCGTGATCTCGGGGACGTTGTCCGGGCCGAGCACGAAGGGCCGTGTGACCTGGGTCGACCACGGACCGACTCGGCACTCGAAAGGCCCTGCCGCCCATTTCGCCGTCGACCGACTCCGGCAGACCGTGACGAGCAGTACCGGCACACCGAACTTCGCGTACAGGTACGCGACGTAGTAGGCCCAGTTCATCTCTTTGTCCGGGGACCTTTTCGTCTGGGCCTCCACGGCGATGATGAAGCCGTCCCCGTCCGAGGGGTCGACCCTCAGCACGGTGTCCACCCGGCGCTCCAGCGGGCGGATTTCCGTGGCGTCGGGGGTGAGCGCAACGATGGCGGCCTTGGCCGGTGGTGGCAGCCCCAGTGCCGCGAAGACGGGGGTGAGGACCTCTGGATGTTCCTGAAAGATCCGGTGAGAGACCTCATGTGTCGATGTGACCATGTGTGCAACCTAGGCGGGTCCATGGGCGCCCGTCCGAGTGATCGGTGACGTTCACCCGTTCGGGGTGCGAGTGGGAGTTCAGGTGACGACCGGGACGCCCGTGGTCAGTTCGCACCAGACGTACTTGCCCCGATTGCCGTGCCGGGACAGGGTGTGCCAGCCCCAGTGGTCCGCGCAGGAGCGGACGAGGAGCAGACCGCGGCCGTCCTCCTGGAGCGGCAGCTCCGGGGAGTCGGGCGGCTCCGGAGGCTCGGGGTCCGTGTCCCACGCCCCGATGCGGAGGGTGCCGCCGGCGTACCGCACGCGGAGTGCCGCGGGCCCCTCGGTGTGCCGGACGGCGTTGCTGATCAGCTCGGTCGCGAGCAGCTCCGCGGCGTCGACGAGACCGATCAGTCCGTGCAGGGTGAGGATCAGGCGCAGGGTGCGCCGGCTGACGGTGACGGCGCGGAGATCGTTGGGGACGGAGAGGGAGTACTCCCAGGATTCGGCGTCCGTGTTCCCGTTTTCGGGCATGGGGCAACTCCGTTGAGGGGTGAGGTGATTGCCTGCGTCGACGGGGGTGGCCTGCCGCAGCCGTCATGGCATGACGGGGCGGTGCGCTTCCGGTGTCCCGGCATTCCGCAGAGTGTGCGTCGCGTCACCGACGGTAGAGGTAAATATTTTGCCGGTGCAAGCCGATCGCGTACCCTGACACCCGATCGAGGGCGTCCAACCCCGTGTGAGTACTCGGTGACTGAGGAGCTGAGGGCGATGCCCGCGAGGATTCAGCCGACTGCCCGGCAGGTGCGTCTGGGGGCCGAACTGCGCAAGCTGCGCGAGGCGGCGGGCATGACGTCGCGAGAGGCGGCGCGACTGCTGGGCACGAGCCCCGCGCAGATGAGCCAGATCGAGGCTGGCAACGCGGGAGTCAGCGAGGAGCGGGTGCGCAGGCTCGCAGTCCACTACGCCTGTGCCGACGCGGAGTTGATTGATGCGTTGGTGGAGATCGCGCAGGACCGCACTTCCGGATGGTGGGAGGAGTTCAGAGACGTACTGCCGCCCGCCTTTCAGGACTTGGCGGAGCTGGAGCATCACGCCCACTTCATGTGGGTGATCGGAACCGCTCACGTTCCAGGGCTGCTTCAGACGGAGGAGTACGCGCGCGCCGTACTCGCCTATCGGGTGCCGGAGCTCCCGAGCGGCGAGCTGGAGCCCAGGGTGGCGCACCGCATGCGCCGCAGGGCCGTACTCGGCCAGGAGGGGGCCGCTCCCTACGAGGCCGTCCTGCATGAGTCGGTGCTCCGAACACGGGTCGCCGACAGAAAAGTGGCGCGGGCCCAACTCCACTCATTGCTCGCCGAGTCCGATCGCCCGAACGTCTCGGTGCGAGTGATCCCGTTCGATGTCGACGGGTTCGCCGGCGCCAGCTCGATGATGCTGTACGCCGGTGGGCGTGTACCGGCGCTGGACACGGTGCAGCGGGACGCACCCTACGGATCGGTGTTCCTCGATGCCGCTGCTCAACTCCTGGCCATGCGAACACTCTTCCGTAAGGTGGAGTCCGTATCGCTGGATCCCGCAAGGTCGCGGGAGTTCATCCATCGTGTGGCGGAGGAACTGTAGTCGTGACGCAGTGGCAGAAGTCCTCGTTCTCCGGGCCGGGCGACGGCAACGAATGCGTCGAACTCGCCTCCGAGGAGCGCTTGACGCTCTTGCGTGAGAGCGACGAGCCCGATCGAATACTTGGCGTCGGACCCGGCGCCCTGGCCGCGCTGCTCCGTCACCTTCATGTGGACGCCCTGGGTGGCCGTAAGTGACCGGCGCAGACATCGTCGTCGAGTGGCAGAAGTCCACGTTCTCCGGCGGGGGCCCGGTAACGAGTGTGTGGAACTGGCTCGGGCGGAACCCTCGTTGCTCCTGAGGGAGAGCGAGGAACCCGAGCGTGTGCTTGCCGTTCGGGCGGACGCGCTGGCCGGGCTGTTGCGGCATGTGCGGGCGGGAAGCCGGTAGGGGTGCAGAGGGGGAGGCCCGGAGAGTCGGGTTGGTGACTCGCCGGGCCTCATCGTGCCGCGTTCACGCCTGGGCGACCGCCGAGGACCAGTCGAGGTCCACGCCCATGTCCGCGTACATCTTCGTGTAGCCGACGTAGCAGTCGAACCTCTCGACCTTGCCGTCGCGCAGGTACCAGAAGTCGGCGGTCGGCACGTCGACCTTGTTGCCGTTCCCCTTGACGACCCCACCCGTCGGTGCCGTCAGCTCGCCGTCGAACGTGCCGCGGATGGACAGCTCGATGCTGACGACGTCACCGCTCACGGTGATGCGCTGCAGCTCGCGGTGGACGTCGGAGAAGAGGCCCTTCATGCGGGGCAGCACCGTGCCGAGCGTCTCGCCCCGGTAGGTGTGGCCGGCGACCACGTCGTTGAAGACGCCGTCCTCGGCGAAGCTGTCGACGAACGCCTGGACGTCCATGTCGTCGCCCTCGGCCACGTCGTAGGCGTGCAGGACGACCGCGAGGTTGGTCCTCTCGCGCTCGGTCAGGTCGTGGTCGGTGAGCGGCAGCTCCGCCGGTTCGGCTTCGGTCAGGGTCATGTCGTTTCCTCCAGGTCGGTCTGGACTCGAATCTAGTAATTCAAACGATTGCTTTAACTGTAGGCAGGGTGTGCGAAACTGTCAATCGACTGTTTGAATACTTCGTCCGGAGGAGTAACGTGACGCGGGTGGACAAGGTGGACCAGCGCCGGGAGGCCGGGCAGCGCACACGGGACGGGCTGCGGGCGGCCGCGTTGGAGCTGCTCTCGCAGCGGGGGCAGGACGGCGTGACCCTCCGCGAGATCACGGATCGCGCCGGGGCGAACGTCGCGGCGGTGAGTTATCACTTCGGCTCGCTGAAGAAGCTGTGCGAGACGGCGATCGAGCACGCGCTGGAGCAGTACCTGAACGCCCAGATCGGCGCACTCGAAGCCCTCTCCTCCACGGCGACGCTCCAGGAGGTGGCGGGGGCTTTCGCCCGCCCGATGGTGCGGGCGCTGGCGGCCGGCGGGCAGGACCTGGCGGTGATGCGCACCGTGGCGCGCGTCGGCATCGAACCCCCCGAGGGGTGGGAGCGGCTGCACGGGAAGTTCGACCGGACCCGGGAGGAAGTCATCCGGGTACTGGCACCGACGCTGCCCGATGTCGACGAGGAGGAACTCGCCTTCCGGACGCGGTGTGCCGCAGGCATGCTGAACTGGCTCGCCCTGGCCCCCATCGGCACGGAACTGGCCACCCTCCCCGCCGACCGGATCGAACAGCACCTCGTCCCGGTGGTGGCAGGAGCGCTACGCGGCGACGCCACCGTCGGCCGCTGACGCGGCACCGTTCGACGAAGGAGCCGGCGACATGACCGAGTGGCAGAAGTCGTCCTTCTCCGGGGGCGGCGACGGCGACGACTGCGTGGAGCTCGGGCACAGCGGAACCGGGATGCTCCTCCGCGAGGGCGACGAGCCCGGGCTGATACTCGCCGTCAGCCCCGCTTCCCTCGCCCAACTCATCCGTCACCTGCGGAGCGAACCGTAGGATCGCGGTCATCAGACGAGGGGGCAGCCTTCGCAGCCTTGCCGTTGAGGGATGACAGGCGTGACGGGCGTGGCTGGGCTGGAGACCGGAACTGGCGAACGAATGGCTGAATTCTCGAGGCCAACATGGCGACTTTTCGATACTCATAAAAAGCTCAATGAACAGCGACATCTTTGACGTGCTGTGTTTGTTGTGTGCACGATAAGTGAAGTGCGATGCCGAGGGGGAACAAGTCCGCGCGTGGGTGCAAAAACTCGTGCGAGGTGCATTTGTGCCCGGTATTTGTCACTCAACGTAGTCTTCAGTCAGAGCTGAATGAGGGGGAAGTGTCATATGCGGTCTTTCGGTGTGCAGAGATTAGGGATGCCTGTGGGTGTGGTGCTGGCAGGACTCGGGGTCGCTATTTCGCCGAGCGCGGCCCAGGCTGCGGATGGTGTCACATCTGCTCAGATTGCCGCGTTCGAGACGGCAACGGCTGCGCAGTCCGACCAGGGGGACGTGCAAGCTGCGCAAACATTGATCCAGTTCGAGGCCCTTTCCGATGAGGAAAAGGAGCGGTTCGTCAAGCTGATCAATGATCCAGATATCTACAGGCAGATCTTTGAGGCTTCCGAGCGGGCCTCGGAGGCTGGGGCGCAGTCGCGTATCGCGCTTGCTGAGGGCGACGTGGTGGTCGAGGTGACAAGCGAGGAAGGTGTCACCGAGACCCCTGCTGCGGAGGACCAGGTTTCGGCTGCGGCCAGTACGGTGACACGGTGGGCCAGTCACACGCATACCGACAAACTTCTCGGCGTCAAGATTTCCGCGACTAAAGTGACGACGAACTACCAGACGAAGGGAAAGGACACGACCAAGGTTCTTCCGGGCACGGCCCAATCTTATGAGTACATCCCTGGATGCTCGCTCAGTCACGGGGTGGTCGACGAGTGGATTTCGGCGGAGCCGGCGGATAACGCCCAGACTGAAACCATATGGACAGCCGACTGCGCGGGTAGTAGCTGGGACGGCCGTCAGCGTGTTTGGGGCGACTATCGCGGATACGTCGGTGGTTACATCAAGGTCTTCAATTAGGGTGGATCACTCCGACGGCCTGGCTCGCGTGGTGTTTATTTCGTAGGATTCCAGTCCTCGGCAAGGAGAATGCGATGTTTTCGCAAGCTGGTGTCGCCCCGTTCGTCACGTTGATCGTCGTCCTGGTGATCGCGGCGGTGGCCGGGTACGGCTTCTGGGTGAAGAACCGCTCCCGCTCGAAGAGCGAGGACTGAGGCGGATACGCACGAGGCCGGTCGAACCTGACGGTTCGGCCGGCCTCTGTGCTGTACGACCTGTCCGACTTAGGCGGTCGGGGGCTCCTCCAGGCGGGGGAAGAGGACCGCGCCCTTGGTGACCGTCGCGCCGGCGGGGAGGCGGCCCCAGTCGGCGGCGTCCTGGACGCGCTGGTCGGCGAGGGCGCCCAGGGACGGTTCCGCGCCCAGGGACTCCCAGAGCTTCTGGCTGGTGTCGGGCATGATCGGGTTCAGGAGGACGGCCATGGCGCGGAGCGACTCCGCGGCCGTGTAGAGGATCGTGGCCAGGCGGGCCCGGCCCTCGTCGCTCTTGTCCTTGGCGACCTTCCACGGTTCCTGTTCCGTGAGGTAGCCGTTGACCTGCTTGACGAAGTCGAAGACCGCCAGGATGCCGCCCTGGAAGTCCAGTTCCTCGCCGATCTTCCGGTCCGCCGTCGCGACCGTCTTCGCCAGGCCGGCGTGGACCGCCGCCTCCGCCTCGCCGTCGGCCGTGGCCGCCGGCAGTTCGCCGCCGAAGTACTTGCCGACCATCGCCGCCACGCGGGACGCCAGGTTGCCGTAGTCGTTCGCCAGCTCGCTCGTGTAGCGGGCGGAGAAGTCCTCCCACGAGAAGCTGCCGTCCTGGCCGAAGGCGATGGCACGCAGGAAGTACCACCGGTACGCGTCCACGCCGAAGTGCGTGGTCAGGTCCTGCGGCTTGATGCCGGTCAGGTTCGACTTCGACATCTTCTCGCCGCCGACCATCAGCCAGCCGTTGGCCGCGACCTTGCCCGGCAGCGGCAGGCCCTGCGCCAGCAGCATCGCCGGCCAGATCACCGCGTGGAAGCGCAGGATGTCCTTGCCGACCAGGTGCACGTCGGCCGGGAACGTCTCCTCGAACTTCTGCTCGTTCTCGTTGTAGCCGACCGCCGTGGCGTAGTTCAGCAGCGCGTCGACCCACACGTAGATGACGTGCTTCTCGTCCCAGGGGATCGGGATGCCCCAGTCGAAGGTCGAGCGGGAGATGGACAGGTCCTGGAGGCCCTGGCGGACGAAGTTCACGACCTCGTTGCGCGCGGACTCCGGCTGGACGAAGCCGGGGTTGGCCTCGTAGTACGCGAGGAGCTTGTCGGTGTAGTCGCTCAGGCGGAAGAAGTAGTTCTCCTCGCTGAGGATCTCCACCGGCTTCTTGTGGATCGGGCACAGCTTCTGGCCCTCGAACTCGCCCTCGCCGTCGAGCAGTTCGCCGGGGAGCTTGTACTCCTCGCAGCCCACGCAGTACGGGCCCTCGTAGCCGCCCTTGTAGATCTCGCCCTTGTCGTACAGGTCCTGCACGAACTCCTGGACGCGGTCGGTGTGCCGCTTCTGCGTGGTGCGGATGAAGTCGTCGTTCGCGATGTCCAGGTGCTCCCACAGGGGTTCCCAGGACTCCGTGACGAGCTTGTCGGCCCAGGCCTGCGGGGTGACCCCGTTCGCCTCGGCCGTGCGCATGATCTTCTGACCGTGCTCGTCCGTGCCGGTGAGGTACCACACCTTCTCGCCGCGCTGACGGTGCCAGCGGGTGAGCACGTCGCCTGCGACGGTCGTGTAGGCGTGGCCCAGGTGAGGAGCGTCGTTGACGTAGTAGATGGGGGTCGAGACGTAGTACGCCTTCGCCCCCTGCTTCTCGGATCCAGTGGCCGCCATGGTCGAAATCCTACTGGTCCGGAGATGGTGGCTTCACATGCGTTTCGGGGCGGGCGGTGCGGGGTATCCCGCGCCGCCCGCCCCGAAGGCCGGAGGGTGGTGGGGCTACGGGCGCCAGGACGCCAGTACGCCCTCGTAGAGTTCCTTGTCGGTGAGCTCGCGGGGGGTGGGGCCCGCGTGGAAGAAGGAGGTGTTCTCCGTCTTCAGCTTGCGGAGGTAGTCGAACGCCTTGTTGTCCTGCTCGCCGAACGCGACGAAGGAGAAGAAGACCTCCGGGTGCTTCGCCGCCGCGTCCTTCAGGGCCTGCGTGGCGGGGGTCTTCGCGTCGGGGGCGCCGTCCGTCTGGAAGATCACCAGGGCGGGGGTGCCGGGTGCCTCCTCGGCGTGCCGGGCGAGGACCGCCTCCACGGCGGCGTGGTAGCTCGTACGGCCCATGCGGCCGAGGCCCGCGTGCAGTTCGTCGACCTTGTTCTCGTGCGCGGCGAGGGTCAGTTCGCCGGTGCCGTCCAGTTCGGTGGAGAAGAACGTGACGTGGACGGTGGCCTCGGGGTCCAGGTGGGCGGCGAGGGCGAGGGTCTGCTCGCCGAGGGCCTGCGCGGAGCCGTCCTTGTAGTACGGGCGCATGGAGGCGGAGCGGTCCAGGACGAGGTGGACCTTGGCGCGGGTGCCGGTGAGGTCGTGTGCGCGCAGGGCCGTGCCGGCGGCCTTGTAGGCGGTGGTGAGGCCGGGGGCGTCCGTGCGGATGCGCGACGCGGGTGTCGCGGGGTTCCCCTGTGGGGCTTCCGGTGCGTCGGCGGACGCAGGTTCGGGGGCGGGGTCCGGCGCGGGGGTGGGAGTGGGCTCCGGCGCGGGGGTCGGCTCCGGGGCCGGTTCCACAGTCGCCTCGGGCGCGGGGGCCGCCGCCTCGGCGGGCTCCTCGGGTGCCTGGGGCTCCTCCGCCGTGGCGGGCTCCTCGGACGCCGGCTCCTCGGTGGGGGCCGGCTCCTCGGCGGTCACCGGTTCCGGTTCCACCGGTTTCTCCGACGGCGCGGGTTCCGGCTCCGCCGCCGGCTCCTCGGCCGCCGCCGGTTCCGGCGTCGGCTCGGCGGCCGGGGCCTGCTCGGCCGAAGACGCCGGGGTCTCCTCGACCACCGGTGCGGACACCGCCTCGGGTGCGGTCACCGCCTCGGGTGCGGTCACCGCCTCGGCCGTCGGCTCCGCCGTCACCGTCGGTTCCGCCGTCACCGTCGGTTCCGCCGTCACCGTCGGTTCCGCCTCGGGCGCTGGCTCCGCCTCGGGCGTCGGCTCGTCCGCCGGCTTCGTCGGTGCGGGGACCGTGATGTTGTCGAACGCCGCCGACACCAGGTCGTGTTCGTCGCGGCTCTCGCGGCTCTCCTGGCGCGGGTCGGGAACGTGCGCCGTCGCAGCCGGCGCCGGAGCCGGGGTCGGTTCCGTCGCCGGGGACGGGACCTTCGGCGCCGGGGCCCGCTCCTCGGGGGCCGCCGCGGCGGGCTCCTCCACCGGTGCCGTCTCCTGCGCGGGCAGCCGCTCCGGCTGCGCCGTCACGCTCTCCGTCCCGTCGCCGCGCTCCTTGCGTGAGCGGCCGAACGCATTCCGCAGAAGAGTGAGAAGTCCCATGAGCGCAACCCTTCGCATGAGGTGAGGCCCGTCAATCCCTGGCCAGGACGGACACGTAAGGTTAGCGGTCACGGCTGGTGATCTTCGGCAGGGTACGACGAGCGGACCCGCCGCGCTGCCCCGGAACACCGTACGGGCGACAGTGCGTTCGTCCCATCGCCGTACGGCCACCGTGCGTTCGGCCGGCGTTCGGGTCAGCGTCCCACTCCCGTACGCGCGCCCCCTTCGCCCTCCGCGCCACCCGGCCGTCGCCCCCGGGGTCCGGTCCGAGCCGGCCAGTGACCGGATGACGAAGCCGCCCGGGGCGAGGGAGACGAGTGCCCGGACGGGGGCGCCTCCCCCGGCTCGGCGTTCCCGCGGCCGATCGGCCGATCGGGTGGATGCCTTCACCGGCAGCTTCGCCCGGACGGGGGAGGCACGCGCGGGTGCGGGGCCGGACGGGTGACGTACGGGTGGCGTCGAGCGGCTACTCGACCAGGGCCGCGGTGGTGCCCAGCGCGGCCGCGAGGCGTGCGGCGTCCCGGGTGCCGGGTTCGGCCGTGTAGACGGTGATACGCGTGTCGTCGAGCGCGTCCAGGAGCGTGTCGCAGTCGAGCGTCATCCGGCCGGCCTCGGGGTGCTCCACGGTCTTGCGCCGCGACGGGCTCGGCAGCGGCGGCGGAACGTCGGCGTCCCACAGCTCCGTGAAGCGCGGGGCGGCCTCCGCGAGCGCCCCGACGAGCCGGCGCAGCGCCCGGTCGGCCGGGTAGCGCAGGACGGTCAGCCGCAGGTCGGCGACGAGCCGGGCCTCGTGGTCGGCCTGCTCCCGAGCGGTGTGCACGACCCGGCCCGCGGGCCCGGCGAGCGTGCGCCAGACCGCGTTGCGCTCGATGCCGCGCCAGTGCGACGTCGGGCCCATCAGCGCCTCGTACGGCTCGTTGGCGAGGACGAGGTTCCAGCTCGCGTCGTACACGACGACCGGGGTGTGCGCGAGGCGGTCGAGCAGCCGGCGCACGCTCGGCGCGAGACGCGCGGGGACGACCTCGGGGCCGGGGACGGTGTGCCCGGCCAGCCGGTACAGCAGGTCCCGCTCCGGTGCCGACACGCGCAGCGCCCGCGCGAGCGCCTCGACCACCTGGGCGGAGGGGGCGGTGGCCCGGCCCTGTTCGAGCCGGGTCAGGTAGTCCGCCGAGACCCCGGCGAGCGCGGCGAGCTCCTCCCGGCGCAGCCCCGGTGCCCGCCGGCGCCGGCCGACCGGGACGCCCGCGTCCTGTGGTGCGACGCGTTCGCGCCAGCGGCGTACCGTCCGGCCGAAATCCCACGTCTGCATGGTTCCAGTGTGCCTGGGGCGCCGTGGCGTTGTCCTGGCCCCGGCAGACCCAGGACAACGGGACGGCTGGCTGGGCACCGCGCCGTGACCGAGGGTCGGCACCATGACCACCACCGAATCCGGCATCGGCTCCGGAACCGTACTGATCACCGGCCCCACCCGGGGCCTGGGCCGGTCCGCCGTCCTCGCGATGGCCGGCCGGCCCCCGGCCGAGCGCCCCGACCTGCTGCTGGTGGGCCGCGCCGGCGCGGACCTCACCCGGGTCGCCGACGAGGCGCGCGCCCTGGGCGCGAGGGTCCACGAGATCGGCTGCGACCTGGCCCGGCTCACCGACGTCCGGGCCGCCGCGACGGCCGCCCGCGACCTGCTCGACGCCGGGGCGGTACGGCCGCTGCGCGCACTCGTCGCCAACGCCGGCATCATGTCGACCGACATCCGCACCCCGTCCGCCGACGGCCACGAGCTGACGTTCGCCGTCAACCACCTCGCCCACGCCCTGCTCATCGGCGAACTGCTCGACTCGCTCACCGCGCCCGCCCGGATCGTCCTGCTCGGCTCGAACGTCTACAGCGCCAATGTCTGGCGGAAGCTGATGGGCGTTCCCGAGGCCAGGTGGCGAGATCCGCTGGAGGTCGCCCGGCCCGCCACCGGCGGGAAGAACCCGGGTTTCACCGCGTCCGGCGTCGCCTACGCCGACTCGAAGCTGGCGATCCTTTACTACGCCCACGAGCTCCAGCGCCGTGCCGCGCCCGGCGTGCACGTCCTCGTGTTCGAGCCGGGGTGGATGCCCGGCAGCGGGCTGGGCCGGGGCGCGCCCGCCGCATTCCAGGCGATGGGGCGGGGGCTGGCCCGGCTGCCCGGCGTCTCCACCCCGGAGCGGTCCGGCCCGGCGCTGGCCTCGGTCGTGCTCGACGACCGGTGGGCGGGGCTGCGCGACGGCGCGTTCGTGGTGAAGACCAAGGTGACCGAGGTACGGCCGGTCGCCCACGACCGGGACCGCGAGGGACGGTTGTGGGCGGCGACCGAGCAGCTCCTCGAAGGGGTGCGGTCCAGGGGCTGAGGGGCAGGGGCCGACGGCCCGGGTGTTCAGAGGCCGGACGTGAGGAGGAATCTCCCCAGGGCGGCGTCGAACAGCTCGGGGCGCTCCAGGTTGGGGAGGTGGGCGGCTCCCTCGACGACCTCCAGGGTCGAGTCGGGCAGTGCCGCGTGCATCGCCCGCGCGTCGGAGACCGGGGTGAACTCGTCGTCGGCGCCGACCACGACGAGGGCCGGCACGGTGAGCCGGGTGAGCAGCTCGCGGTAGTCGGGGCGCAGCGCCCGTCCCCGCAGGGCCGCCGCGGCGCCCCTCGGGTCGGTCCCGGTCATCATGCGGCGCACGTGCGCGGCGACCTCGGGGTCCGCGTACGGCGCGACCATCTTGTACAGCACCTCGTCGGCGTACCCGCCCATGCCCTCGCGCAGCAGACGGTCGGCCATGGCGTTGCGGGCCTCGCGGCCGGCCTCCGTCTCGGCGGCGGGGAAGGTGTCGGCGAGGACGACACCGGCGATCCGGTCCGGGAAGCGGGCGCAGCACTCCATGACGATCTGGCCGCCCATGGAGAGACCGCCGAGCACGCAGCGTTCGATGCCGAGGTGGTCGAGGAGGGCGGCGATGTCGTCGGCGAAGACGGACAGCGGGGTGACGGCGTCGGCGTCCGGCACGGGGGAGGCGCCGTAGCCGCGCAGGTCCGGGGCGACGACCCGGCGGGTGGCGGAGAACGCGGCGAGCTGCGGGGCCCACATGCCGCGGTCGAAGGGATGACCGTGGACCAGGACGAGAGGAAGGGCATCGTCGCCGGAGCGGCCGGTGTCCTCGTGCGCGAGGTACGGGAGCATGGCCCGACTGTAGGGCCTGGGCCCTGAGACCTGATCCGAACGACAGTTCCTACGGTCGGACCGGGGCCCGCGTCGGCGGATTGGCCGGAACCGGCTGCGCGGACGCGACGGGTGCTGTGGACGCGGGGGGTGCCTGCCGGCGACGGGCGTGACGGCCTGTGAGCCAGGCAGCCGCGGCGACGGTGAGGCCGGCGGCCAGCAAGGCCCAGGAGACCGTGCGCAGGGTCTCGGTGAGCGTGTCGTAGACCGCGCCTGCCGCCGGCTCCGAGACGTCGTCCGGGAGGCCGGAGAGGGTCAGCAGACGGCCGACGAGGACGGCGAGCGCCAGCAGCGCGGCACCGAGGGCGGTGCCGAGCCCCATCGCGATCACCGCGCGACGCCGGGACACCGCGACGACGATGCCCGCGGCGGCGCACGCCAAGGTGGCCAGCGGCAGCCAGAAACCGGCGAACTCGAGCACGTGGAACCCCTTCCGGAACGTGGTCAGGCGGTCGGCGGGAAGCAGGGTGATACGGGTGTGTGCGACGGGGATGCGTTCCGCGAACGGGACGTGGTCGTCGACGAGCCGCTCCTTCAGCCGCCGGGTGGCGGGGGCGAGGTCGAGGGTGACGGGGGCGGTCCGGCCCCCGTCGTCGCGCAGGGCGCGCAGCACGGCGTCGTGCGCCGCGAGGTTGGCGGTGCCCCAGGCGGAACGGAACGCCTCGGTGCCGGTGAAGGACCGGACGGCGTCGTGCACGTAGGTGTGCACGGGGTCGCGCAGCGGGGGCCCCACGTCGATCTCCCGCATGATGTCGTCGGTGACGGCCGCGGCGATGGCGTCGCGGACCTCGGCGTCGGTGGCCAGCGGCGCCGTCGTGGCGGCGTAGCGGGCGGTGTCCCCGATGCCGTGGGTGGCCCAGACCGCGAGGACGGCCAGGGGGGCGAGCAGGCACGCGGTGACGAGGAGGACGGCGGCAACCGGCTGTCGGGCGGAACGGCGGGACACGGGTCCAGCGAAGCGGAGCGGGGGACGGGCGGCGAGCGGGGCGGGGCCGATCGGGGGGACGGGCGGCGAGTGGGAACGGCCGAGCGGGGCGGGCGGGTGGCGGGCGGTGACGGCCGAGGAAGGTGGACGCGGTGGTCCGACGGCGGTCGTGGCACCGGATGTTCGTGGGCCCGACGCCCCCGCGCGGGCCCGCAGCGGGTTACGGTGCTGGACGGACGTACGTGCACCTGCGTGACCGACGCATCCGGGCGCACGCGTCCCGCGCTCGGACACATGCGACAAGGGGGAGGGAACGATGCCCGGAACCGTGCTGCTCCTCGCGGCCTCACCGGCGGGCAAGGGGCGCCTCGTGGACGCGGCCTCCGTGCTTCCCGTCCTCGCGGCGGTCGCCCCGGCGGTGCTGTCCGGCACGGAGACCGCCAACGTCGTCGAGCTCGCCGACCCGCTCGAACCGCAGGCGGTGCTGACCCGGTTGCGTGCGGCGGCCGCCGCACCGGGGCCGCTCACCGTCTTCCTCACCGGCCAGCTCCAGCTCGACCGGCGTCAGCACCAGCCGCACGTCGCGCTGGCCCGCTCCACGCCCGCGACCGTGCGCTACACCGGCTTCCCGTGGCAGTGGATCACCGAGGAGCTGCGGCTGCGGCCGCCGGGCGCCACGTCACTCGTCGTCGACCTGCACGCCGATCCGGAGGCGTGGCAGCACCTCGCGGCCCGGCCGCTCACGGCGGGGCCGGGCGTGAGCCTGTACGGGCGGCTCGCGCCGCCTCCGCCGCGGCGGGCGGTCGCGGCGCCGACGTACATGAAGGCGGTCGCCACGCTGCTGCGCAGCGGCCACCGGCCGCCGCTCCCCCAGCTCCACCAGCAGGCGCTGGCGCGGCTGGCGGAGGAGACGGGGGCGTACGGGGACGTCGTCCTGACGTGGGACGCGGAGGCCGGGCGAGGATCCGGCCCCGCATCCGCACCCGGCCCCGCACCCGGCCCCGCATTCGCACCCGGGTCCGGACCCGCGGCGGGAGTGCCGGTGCCGCGACCGGCGCCGGTCGCTGAGATCGCACCCGCGTCCGTACCCGTACCGGTGGCCGGGCCGCCCGTGCCGTCCCCGGTCCCGGAGGCGCCCGATCCGCACGCCGCGATCACCGCCGCCGTCCAGGAGGAACGGCACGAGGAGGCGGAGGCGCTGGCCGCGCGGTACGAGGAGGAGGCGCTCGGCGTCCACGGCCCGGCCTCCGAGGAGGCGCTGCACTGGGCCGAGGTGCGGGCGGACCTCGCGATGTTCGCGGGGGACCCGGTGCGCAGTTGCCGTACCTGGCTCGCGGTCGCCTCGACCCGCCTGTGGGCGCGGCAGGCGCCGGACGCACCGGCGGTGGAGAACGCGGTGGACCGTGCCCATCACCAGTGGGCGCGGATCGAGGACGCGGAGCGGTCGCGTGAACTCGGCGCCCAGCTGGCCGAGTTGCGCACCCGGGTCCCGGGCCGCCGCGCGGGCGCCCTCGCACACGTCCGCGAGCAACTCGAACGACTTGCCGACACCGGTACCGCCGTCGGCACCGCCGCCGAGAAGGACACCACGAGTGACGAGCCGTCGGTGCAGCACGCGCGGTGACGGCGGCGGGAACTGCGCGGGGCACGCCCCTCCCCACCCCGTGTCCGCGGTGCCATGATGGTGAGTCATGGCTGAGGGGGACGGAGTGGCCGACCAGGGGATCCGAGTACGACTGTCCGGTTCCGCCGACGAGAGCGACATCGACGCACTGAAGAGCTGGCTGGAACGCGAGCAACCGCTGGAAGCCCTGGTGCGCGACGGCACGTTGCTCATCCAGGTGCGCTCGGACACCGCCGCGGCCGGTGAACGGGGCAGCCCCATGGGGCTCGGCATGGAGATCTTCCTCGCGTTCGTCGGCGGCGCCTCCGGTGAACTGGTCCGGCGGGTCACGGTCACCGTCGACCGGGCGTTCCACGCCTGGCAGGAGAACCGCCGCGACGTCGAGAGCGGTGATCCCCCCGACGGCAGGGTCGACGCGGTGACCACCGACGAGCGGTAGCCCCGTGGAGCCCTTCGACCCGCGCGGGCACGTCAACCGTGCGCTGCTGGTCGGCGTGTCCTCGTACACCTACACCAAGCCGCAGCCCGACGGAGTGCCCGGCCATCTCCCGGCCGTGGAGCACAACGTGGTGCGGTTGCAGGACGTGCTGCGCCGGGGCCGGGTGTTCGCGGAGGAAGAGGTCGCCGTCCTGCGCTCGCCCCCGCAGGAGCGCTTCGGGCACGCCCTGCGCACGGCGGTCCGCGAGGCCGAGGGGCTGCTGCTGTTCTACTTCGCCGGGCACGGGGCGATCCCGAGCGCGGGCGACGAGCTGTTCCTGCAACTGCGCAACGCCCGGGTGGTCGCCGGTGAGCACGCGGTGTTCCCGG
The DNA here is from genome assembly GCF_030816915.1 of Streptomyces sp. B3I8. NCBI lineage: Bacteria > Bacillati > Actinomycetota > Actinomycetes > Kitasatosporales > Streptomycetaceae > Streptomyces > Streptomyces sp. B3I8. The sequence continues at coordinate 3,655,561 of NZ_JAUSYN010000002.1, forward strand.
GTGCGGACGCGTTCAGCAGCGTGCTCACCGAGCTGGCGACGAGCCGGGCGCAGCACGTCGTGGTCGTCCTCGATTGCTGCTTCGCGGGCAATGCCGCCCGGGTGTGGGAGAAGCTGCCGGACAAGCGGCGGATCTCCCTGCTGATGAGCGTCCAGGCCAACAACCGCATCGACGCGGGTCCGAAGACGGGTCCGACGCCGTTCACCGAGCGGCTGGTCCATCTGCTCGGCCGCGGCGACCCGATGACGTTCCAGGACCTGTGGGAGCCGCTGCGCGGCCACATGCGTGCCCACCACCGGACGCTGCGCGACTACCCCTGGGACCCGCAGAGCAGGACGGCGGCGGAACGGGACGTGCTGCTGGTGGCGCCCGGCACCGGTCCGTCGGTGCCGATCACGGAAGCACCGGGCCGAACCACCCCCACCGGCACCGGGACCCCCACCGGCACCGGCACCACTACCACTACCACCACCACCGGCACCGGCACCGGCACCGGTGTACTCGCCCCCGTGGTCGGGCCGCCCGCGGCCGAGCCGTTCCGACGGCGGCTGCGCACCGCCCTGCGGCGAAGCGGCCGGGTCACCCTCGCCCTGACCGGCCTGGGCAGGGGGCTGCGGGACCTCGGCGGGGGACCGGGCCACGACCAGGGGAACGGGGACCTGTCCCCGGGCGGCGGCACCCGGACCGGGGACACCGACACGGGCGCGGGTGCGGGCACGGGAACAGGAACGGGCACCGGGCCGGGTCTCCGCCGCCCCGTCACCGTGTTAGCCCTCGTCCTCGCCGTCCTGGCCACCTCCTACGGTGGCTACGCGCTCTTCGCGTCCGGCGGCGACCCCCTCTGCGATCCGCCCCTGGAACTGCGCGTGCTCACCGACCCCGACTTGGAGCAGCCGGTCCGTGCCGCGGCCGGCGCCTACCTCACCTCCGACGCCAACACCGACTCCGACGGCTGCCGGCGCACCGGCATCACTGTCTACAGCGCGGGTGCCGCCGACGTCGTCACCGCGCTGCGGCAGCGGACCGCGGACTGGCGGGACCCGAGCGACGAGGACCTCAACCCCCAGCGCGACGTGGGCGCGCAGCCGGACGTGTGGCTGCCCGCCTCCCGCGCCGACGTCGCCCGCGTCACCGCCGAGCGGGACACCGAGTCCCACGCCGCGCTGCGCACTCTCGGCACGCTCGCCCACTCCCCGATGGTCCTCGCCGTCCCCGACCGGCTCACCGCCCCCGCCGCCGACCGCTCCGGCCGGACCCTGGCCACCCTGCTGACCGCCCTCACCGACCGCGACCCGGACGCCGAGGTCCGCCGCCCCGACCCGGAGTTCACCGACACCGCGCTGCTCGCCACGATCGGCCTGCACGGCCGGGCGGAGGCCGGCGTCACCGCCGGGGAGCAGCGCGTCGCCCAGCCGGGCCCGCCCTCGTCCACCGCCGCCGACCTGCTGTGCGCGCTCCCCGAGAGCGGTGCCACCGACAGCCGCACGGGCGCGCTCGTCCCCGAGTTCCTGCTGCGCGGCGGCGTCGGCTGCGCGCACGCCACGCGGGTGGGCCGGACCGCCGAGTACCCCCTGGACGTTCCCGCCGTCGAGCCCACCTATGTGCACGTCCACTGGGACGGCGCCGACCGCGACGAACCGGCCCGCACCGAGGCGGTCGAGAACTTCTACGACTGGCTGAAGGAGCCGGCCGGCGGGCAGCGCGCGCTCGGTGCCGCCGGGTTCCGCACCGCCGCCGACGGACACGCCCTGCTCGACCCCGGCCGGGCCGCGCACGGCGTGCTGCGCGACCCCGGGCCGCTGCCCGGCGGGGCGTCCGCCACCGCGATGGAGTCCGCGCTCGCCGCCTACCGCGGCGCGCACGGCCCCGGCCGGGTGCTGTTCCTCCTGGACAGCTCCGGTTCCATGGACAACGGCCGGTGGCGGGGCGCGAGCGGCGCCCCCGACATACTGAGGCAGTCCCTCGGCGGGCTCGGCGACAGGGACGAGTACGGGGTGTGGGGGGTCGCCTCCGAGCCCGGCGCGAAGAAGTCGTACCGGTGGCTGCTGCGCTTCGGACCGCACCGCCGCGCCGACGCGGAGAAGGCCCTCGCCGACGCCGTCGTGCGCGACGCGGAGGCCGATCCGGGCGCGGCGCTGCACGCCGCACTGCGGGAGTTGGCGGGGCGCGGCACCGACGACGACCGCCCCGAGCTGATCGTCTACATCACCGACGACGAGGACGACACCCGGCTCACCGGCGCCCGCTTCGACACCCTGCTGAACGAGGCGCGCACGACGGGGATCCCGGTGGCGATGGTGTCCCTGGCCAACGGCGGCTGCGCCCGTACCCGCCCCGACGCCCGGATCTCCGAGGCGAGCGGCGGCCGCTGTCTGGACGCCGACGGGGACATCGGCGCGGGCCTGAAGGACGAGGTCGCGCGCACGGGGACGGGGGAGGACTGATGACGGCACCGACGACCGTGCGGCGGAGGACCACCGGGCACCCGCCCCGACCCCGTACGCACCGGCCCCGTACGCGCCGGCCCCGCCGGGGCCTCGCTCTCCTGGCGCCGTTCCTGCTGCTGCTCGGCACTCTCGCCGGCTGCACCGGAGGGGGCGGGCCGGCCCCCGAGGACACCGCGCACGACGTGCTCGGCGACATCGTCGTGGCCAGCGGCCGGGACGTGACCGGCAAGAACGGCGTCCGGCAGCAGCTCATCGACGCCTGGAACCGCGTGCACAAGGACGACGGCTTCCGCGCCCGCCTCGTCGAACTCCCCGGTGCCGCCGACGCCCAGCGCAGCCAGCTGCTGGGGGCGCTGCAGTCGGGCAGCGCCGACTACGACGTGGTCAACCTGGACGTGACGTGGGTGCCGGAGTTCGCCGCCGCGCGGCTGGTCCGGGCGCTGCCCGACGGTGTGATCGAGAAGGACGTCGTCCCGTCGGTGGCGGGCACCGCCCGCTGGGCCGGCAAGGTGTACGCGGTGCCGTTCAACAGTGACGTCGGCCTGCTGTACTACCGCCGCGACTACCTGCGCGCGGCCGGCGTCCGGCAGAGCGACCTGACCCATCCGCACCTGTCCTGGGAGCAGGTGCAGGCCCTCATCCGTGCCGTGGGCCTGCACCCGCCCCAGGGGTACGAGAAGGGCTGGACCACCCAGCTCGCCGCGTACGAGGGCCGCACGGTGAACGCGCTGGAGGCGTTCGCCAGCGCCACCGAGGGCTTCACGCTCACCGGCAAGGACGGCCACTACGACGGCAACGTCACCGAACTGATGGCGGGTATCGCCGAGTTGGGCAAGCGCACCGACGAGCTGTACACGCTCGGGGACGCCGTCCGCTCCCACGAGGACACCTCGCTCGCCGACTTCGCGGCGGGCAGCACCGCGTTCCTGCGCCACTGGCCGTCCGCCTACCGCACGTTGCACGAGACGTTGCGCCCCGGGCAGGTGGGCGTGACCCGGCTGCCCGGCCACGCCGTCCTCGGCGGCCAGAACCTGGCGGTGACGGCGTCGTCGCAACGCCCGCGCATGGCGCGCGAGCTGGTGGCGTTCCTCACCGGGAAGGAGAGCGAACGCTGCCTGCTGGACGCGGGGTTCGCGGCGACCCGCGAGTCGGCGTACACCGACGACGACGTGACCTGCCGCCTGGCGGGCGCCTCCGGCGCCGCGCCCACCGCGTCCCCGACCGGCGAGGGCGCCGACCACATGCCCCGCGACCGCGCCGGGCGCCCCGCGTACGCCCGCGACACGCTCCTGCCCGCGCTCAAGAGCGCGGTGCAGCGCCCCCGCACGCCCCTGTACGGCGCCTTCACCCAGACGTTCACGACGACCCTGGGACCCCTGTTCGGCGACTCCCCACCGAGCGACGCGACGCTGGCCCGGCGCCTGGACACGGCGTTGCGCGGGGCGCTGGGCGACTGAGGGGCGGGCCGGCCCCGCGCCGCCGCACGGTCAGCCGCCGTCGGGACCGTCGCCCGTGCCGAGCGTGCGCCGCACCGCGGAGCGCAGCCAGGCGTGGCCGCCGTCGTGCGCGTTGCGCGGATGCCAGCCCATCGCGATCTCGACGGGGGGAAGGGAGAAGGGCGGTTCGAGGGCCACGACGGCGAACGGTTCCACGGATTCGCGCAGCGCGGCCGCCCCTTTCGGGCCGGGCAGCACCGGCACGAGGCACACCACCTCGGTCCGGGCCACGAGGCTCATCGCCGCGAGGTGGTTCGGGAAGGCGGCGACCACCCTGCGGCGCAGCCCGAGGTCCCGCAGGGCGGCATCGGCCGGTCCGGTCAGTCGTCCGCGACGGCTGACGGTCACGTGGTCGGCGTCGGCGAAGCGCCGCGCGGTCAGGCGGCCTCGCGCGAGCGGATGGCCGGCGCGCACGACCAGTGCCATCGCGAGCGTGGTGAGGGCCTCGGTCTCGGTCTCGGGGTCCACGTGGTCCAGCACGCCGATCTCGAGGTCGACGCGGCCGTCGCGCAGGGCCGGCCCGCCCTCCGTCGCTTCGGGGGCGAAGCGCAGCGACACCCCAGGAGCCTCCGCGTCCGCCAGCTCCAGGAGCCGGGGGGCGAGCGCGGACAGCACGAGATCGCTCGTCTGAAGCCCGAAGGTCGTCCGCAGCGTCGCCGGGTCGGCGGCGAGCCCCCGCGTCAGGAGCGCCGCCGTACGCCCGACCACCGCGGCCACCTCCGCCCGCAGGGCCAGGGCGCGCGGGGTCGGCGTCATGCTCTGCCCCGCCCGGACCAGCAGCGGATCGCCGAGCACCTGCCGCAGTCGCCCCAGGGTGCGGCTCATCGCCGCGGGAGAGGTGTGGAGCTCCTCCGCGGCCCGGGTCACGCTCTCGGTCCGCAGCAGGGCGTCGAGTGCGACGAGCAGATTGGCGTCCATCCGCGTTCCCTCTCCTCGTTCCACTCCGTATTTCATTTCGAGGTATTTCATTTCGAGCAATAATTGCATGCCAGATTTCCTATTGCTGCAATGTGCCGGCGCTGCGAGTCTCGGGGGGTCAGCCCCCGACGCGAGGAGTCAAACGCGTGTCCCTCACCCGCAACCCCGCCGGTGACCAGTTCGCCGTCGTCAGCCAGAGCGGTCCGACGATCTCTTTCTTCGATGCCCGCACCCATGAGCGGAAGGCCGTCGTCGACGTGCCCGCCGAGCCGCACGAGCTTCTGTTCGATCCGCAGACCCGGCTCGTCTACTGCAGCCACGCGTACCGCGGCGGCTTCTACGACGCCAACGAGGGGCGTCACACGATCATCACCGTGCTCGACGCCGACACGCACGAGCTCGTGGACACGATCGACACCAGCCCCGAGCACGGCCCGCACGGGCTCGCTCTCGACCCGGTGCGGCGCCTGCTCCACGTCAGCGTCGAGTCGGGTCCCGCCGGCGAGGGCGGCGTCATCGTCCTCGACGCCGACACCCGCGAGATCCTGCACAGGATCAGCGTCGAGGCCGCCGGCCCGCACTGGTACCTGATCGACCACGAGGGAACACGCGGGTACTCGACCAACAAGGAGGCCGACTTCGTCAGCGTCCTCGACCTCGAGAAGAACACGCTCGTGCGGAAGATCCCGATGCCGGGAAGCGAGGGGCTCGCACTCAGCCCCGACGGCGCGACCCTCGCCGTCTGCGCTCCCAAGGCGAACCTCGGCCGCCTCGCGGCCGATCCCGGTGTGCGCCTCATCGACACCGCGCGGGGACGCGTCGTGCGCACGCTGCCGACCGACGACGCGGTCGTCCCGGTGGCCTGGGCATCGGACGACGTCCTCGTGGTGGGCCAGGTCACGACTCCCTCGCCGGACAACCGCGACGCACACGGGATCATCGACCCGTTCAGGAGCGAGGACGCCCCCGGCGGACGTCTGCTGATCTACGTCGGGGATTCGGCCGCGACGCTCGAACAGGTCGCGCACGTCGACATCGGCGTCTTCCCGCTGACGATGACGACCTCGCCCGACGGGAGTTACGTCTACGTCTCGGCGATCGCGAGTTCGACGCTCAGCGTCGTCGACATCGCCGACCCCTCCGCCCCGGCCGTGGTCGACGAGATCCACATCGACCGCAGGTTCGAGCCCGGTGCGCACGGCCTGGCCTACATCCCGGCACGGAGCTGACGGGGCCGCCCGCGGCCGACCCGGCCCCCGTCGCCACCGTGAAGGCACGCGAGGCCCGTGCCGGACAGCGGCTGCCGGCCAGGCAGCCCGCCCCGCTCACGCGGATGCTTCCACGGGCCGCTTCCCGGACCGGACCGGACCATCGACCTCGCGCTCGTCGCGAGGGTGTTCTCTCACGCTGATGTGCGGGCGCGTCTGCGACATGCCCTCATGCTCGGCGCCGCCCCCGGTTCGAGGGATCAACCCCCGGGTCGAACCCGGGTGTACCTCCCTCTCCACCCGCCGGCCGTCGGCGTGATCGTCCGGGTCCCCGGCGGGACCCTTCGCGAGCCGGGCGGACCAGGGCGAACTCGTCGCCCGCAGGCCGTTGTTCCGCCGGCGGTCGTCGCACGGCGACGGTCACCGACCCGGTGCCGACACCCCCGACACCCCGGTGTCCCCCACCTGGTGGACCGTCGTCGTGTCGTCGTGCTCCGCACCGGCCGGGCCCGCGTTGGCCGCCAGGAGGAGGGCGGTCACGGCGATGAGCGCGGCACCGAGTCCTCGGACGTATCGCGCGGACATGCCTCGGGTCATGAGGAACCTCGCAAGGTCGGCGGGCGAACGGCGGGCAGCGGCCGGGCGACGGTGCCGGCGGTCGGCGTCGCACCGCAGTGCCGGTGGCGCGGTGCCGGCGGTCGGCGTCGCATGACAGTGCTGCGTTAAGCGTGTTTAATACGGCGCTTAACGTAGAGCCTGTGGGAGCCTGACCACAAGGGATCCAGGGGGAGTTGGGGCTGTGGGAGAACACGCTGCGGGAGAGCAGGAGGACCGCGACCGGCCGGAGGTGATCGGCCGGCGGGTACAGCGGTTGCGCACCGCCCGCGGGCTGACCCAGCGGCAGCTCGCGGAACCCGCGTACACCCCCGCGTACATCTCCACCCTGGAGGCCGGCCGCGTCCGTGCCTCCGACCCCGCGCTGCGGCACATCGCCGAACGGCTCGGCGTGGCCTTCGAGGAGCTGGCCACCGGCCGCTCGCCCCACCTGGCCACCGGCCTGCGGCTGCGGCTGACCGACGCGCAGCGGGCGCTGGCCACCGGGGAGGCGTCGGCGGCGGCCGAGCGGTACGCGGAGCTGCTCACCGAGGCCGAGGAGCACGCGCTCCCCGCCGAGCAGGCCGCCGCCCTGCTCGGACTCGGCGAGTGCGCCATGGACACGGGGGACGTGACCGAGGCCCGCGAGTTCTTCGAGCGTTCCGAGCGGTGTCTGGCCGACGCGGGGGCGCCGCTGCCGGCCCGGGTCCCGGCGGTCCGCGGCCGCGCGGTCGCCCACTACCTTGCGGGCGAGATCCGGTACGCCTGCTACCTGCTGGAGACCACGCTCGACGAGCTGAACCGCTCCGGTCTGCACGACCCGGACGCGCTGCTGCTGCTGTACGCGAGCGCGATCGGCCCCTACATGGACATGGGCACCCACGCGCGGGCCGCGCAGGCCGCCGAGTTCGCGCTCGCGCTCGCGCCGCAGGTGGAGGACCCGGCGCTGCTCGCCCGGATGCACCGCTCGGTGGCCCGCACGCTGATCGCGGAAGGCCGCATCGCCGAGGCCGACACCTCGCTGGCCAAGGCCGCCGAGCTCTACCGCCAGCTCCAGATCCGTACCGAGCTGGCCAACTGCCACTGGATGCGCGGCTATCTGTACGCGCAGGACGGCAGGCTGGAGCGGGCGGAGAGCGAGCTGCGGGAGGCGCTCGCCATGCTGTCGGAGAAGCGGGCCGCGCTCTACAGCAGCCAGGTCGCGGTGGAGCTGGCGGACGTGCTGCACCGGCGGGAGAGGTCCGAGGAGGCGTCCGAGTTGCTGCACGGCGTCCTCGGCGGCCTGTCCCCCGAACGCGGCGCCGTGCACGCCGCCGCCGCGCACCGGCTGCTCGGCATCATCGCGGAGGACGCCCGGGACACGGACACCGCCGAGGAGCACTACGTGCGCGCGCTGAGCCTGCTGGAGCGCGCGGGCGCCGCCGGCGACCTGGCCGACCTGTGCCGGCTCCTGGGCGACCTGCTGCGCCGCACCAACCGGGTGGAGGCGGCCCTGGACGCCTACCGCACGGGCCTCGGCCACCGCACCGCCCCCGGCACCACCACGCTCGGCCCGGCCCCGGCCCAGCCCCCGCTGTAGCTGGCGGGGGCGCCGCGCCGGGGCCCGCGCCCGTACCGCGGGCGCCGGTCCGTGTACCGGGCACCGGTCGACGTGCCGGGTGTGACGTGCGACACGTGACGGGCCTGCGGATTTTACCGTTTCTTGAGACGTTCCCGCGCGACCCGTCCGTATCTCTGGGCGTCCGGCTCCGCCCGCGGTGGAGCGATGACGCGAGCAGGAGAGGTGCCATGGGCATTTCACGTAGCGCGGCGGGAACCCTCTTCGTCGGAGGCGCTCTCGCCCTCACCATGGCGGCGATCGCCTACCCCACCATGCTGGGGTTCCAGACGACGGCCTCCCAGCCGAGCCGCGTGATCGCCAACTTCCCGAGCGGGCCGCTCACCGAGGCCGACCGGGACTTCGTGGTGAAGGTGCGCGCGGCCGGGCTGTGGGAACTGCCCGCCGGTGAACTGGCCCTGACGAAGGGCACCACCGCGGCCGTACGGACCGCCGGGCAGCACCTGGTCAACGGACACGCCACGCTCGACGAGGCCGACCGCAAGGTGGCCCAGCAGCTCAACATCGCGCTGCCCAACCAGGCGAGCCCACAGCAGCAGGGTTTCGTGACCACGCTCAAGGCCGACAAGGGCAAGCAGTTCGACTCCGACCTCGCCAACATCCTGCGGGTCACCCACGGGCAGATCTTCTCGACGATCGCCAAGATCCGGGCCAACACCGAGAACACGCTGGTCCGTCAGCTCGCCAACCAGGCCAACATCACCGTCCTCGACCACATCACGATCCTGGAGGCGACCGGGCTGGTCAACTTCAACCAGGTGCTGTTCCAGGAGACGACGCCGCCCAAGCTGCCCAGCGACCAGCTCACCCCGCCGCCCGCGCAACCGGGCGTGGCCGTGCAGCCGTTGACGCCGCCGCCGAACTTCACTCCCCCGGCCACGGTGATCCCGGCGACCCCGGGCGCCGGGGACATCACCAAGCCGGCGAGCTGAGCCCGGCGGCCCCGCCCCCTTCCCTCCGAGGGGGTCAGGAGCCGCTCGCGTTCGACGGCCCGAAGAACTCGATCTCGGCCAGCGCCACCTGCTTCTTCTCGGAGACCGCGTACGACGACTCGACGGTGAACCGGACGGCGGTCACGTCGTGGACGCGGAACGCGCGGCGCTGCGGACCGGCGGCCTGGTCGAGGGCGATCGTCCGGGTGGTCGTGCGCCCGTCGGCCGTGGTGATCCGGGCCTCGACGAGGTGCGGCAGCGCGGACCGGGTGAGCTCGTCGGAGCGGGTGGAGACACCCGAGGTGACGAGCAGGTCCAGCAGGCGGGTGGGCTGCGCGAACCGCGCCTCGATCCACTCGCCCCTGCCGGACTCCACCACCCCCGGCCCCCACCAGGTGTTGTTGAGCTTGTCGAACGCGAGCGCGGGCTTGTGACCCGGGTACGAACGGGAGGCGCTGACGGCGTCCGGGGAGAGCGGGGCCCGCTTGGCGAAGTGGTCGCGGGTGGCCTGGACGCCGCCCGGGATCTGGAAGCAGACGAGGACCAGCCCGGTGACCACGAGTGCGGCGACCAGCCAGGACAGGACGCGGTCGAAGGCACGGCGCAGGCGCGGACGGTCACCGGCCCACGGGGTCTCGCGGTTGCGGCGGTCCGTCATCCGACGCCACCACGAGCGGCTCTCCCGCACCCGCTCCTCGTCCGCCCCCGCCAGGGACATGGCGCAGCGGACGCAGTAGTGGCGGCCCGGCGGGTTGGGGGTGGCGCACCAGGGGCAGGGCGGCCCGCCGTGCGCGCCGGGGGTCTGCCCGGGGGCCCGCACCTCGGGGCGGTCGGCCACGGGCACGCCGGGCAGCACCGGGGCGACGCCGGGCTGCGGGGCGGTGCGCGGGCCGGGCTCGTCGACGGGCACCAGCAGCGAACGGGCCCGGTCGGCCAGGGCGTCCGGGCCGGGACCCGGTAGGGGCCCCGGCGCGACGCCCGGCGCCGGGGCCGGGGGCATGGAGGGAGTGGGGATGGTGTCGTAGATGTCCTCGGCGGCCCCGGGCGGCTCTGCGGGCCCTGACCCAAACCCCGTTCCGGCCCCGGGCCCGCGGCCCGGGGCCGGGCCGGTCGGGGCGAAGGCGTGCCCGGCGGGCTCGACGCGGTCGGCGCCGCCCGCGGGCGGGGCGGGTTCGGCGGGCTCGGCCGCGGCGGCGGGGTCGGGCCTGCGGGTCAGGAGCGGGTCGGCGGGGTCGGCCCGGGAGAACGCGTCCCAGGTCGGGTCGCCGGACCGGGTGTCGGTCACCGCGGCACCGGCCGCCGGCGAGGGTGCGGCCGGCGGCGTGGCGCGGGTCGGCAGCGAGGGCCGGGCGGACCGCGTGGGCCGGGCGGTGGCACCCCCGCCGTCTCCGCCGCCGTCCGCGCGGTCCGAACCGTCCGCGCCGCTCCGGCCGCGGCCGGTCCAGCCCAGTACGGCACCGCAGCCGTCGCAGAAGGACTGACCCGGTTCCGCGCGGGTTCCGCACTCGGCGCAGTTCTGCGTGGTCATCTCTCCGGGTTCCTTTCGGCGGCGGTCACCTGAACCGTGTAGGGCATGTGGGCGGGGCGCGCGGCCGCGACGAGGGCGTCCAGCCGGTACGCGTCCGCGGGGGTGGGGTGCGGCAGCCGCAGGAGCACGTGCAGCCGGGGACGGGGTTCGCCGGGAACCGGGCCGAGCGGGCGGCCGCTCCAGGCGGCGGCGCCGCTCTCGGTGATCTCCGGCTCCGCCCCGAACGCGAGCCGTACGGCTTCGGCGAGGCCGTCGCGGGTGCCGCGGACGCGGTGCAGATACGCGGCGGCGGCCACGGCGGCGCGCAACCGCGCCTCGGCCCCCGCACGGTCACCACCGGAGCCGTCGGCCCCGCCGTCGGTCTCCGTGCCGTCCGTCTCCGCGCCGACCCAGCCGCCGAGCCAGCGGACGAAGTCCGTGGGCGCGAGGGCGGGGGCGAAGTACGTGTCGATGCAGTCGAGGACGTTGAGGATCGGCGCCAGCACCTCGTCGAGACCGGCGACGAAGCGCTGCGCGAGGTCGTCGTCGGCGAAGACGGCGGGCAGGGTGGGGCCGAGCGGCGCGGACGAGGCGAGCCCGTCGACGGAGCCTCTCACGGGGTCTCCCTCCCCGGACGGGGACGGCGGCTCATATGCCCTCGCCGATCACGCGGACCCGGTGGTCGTAGGAGAACACCAGGGAGGGCCGGCTCAGGTCGATGCGGTCGGTGGCCTCGCCGCGCTTGCCGGTCAGGGGGTCGGCGGGGTGGAGGGTGACCTCGTCGACGAGTTCCACGCCCGGGACCCGTTGCAGGACCGCGAAGACCTCGCCCGACTGCACCGGGCGGCCGAACGGCCAGCCCTTCCCGTCGGCGCCGCCGGTCAGCGGGTCCAGGTGCCGGTAGAGCGCGTCGTGCGCCCGGCGGCGCACCTTGTCCGTGTCGACGCCCCGGAACGCGTGCACCGTGGCCACCACCGTCACCCCCTGGTAGAACGGCGGGCCGACGGCCAGTCTGGTGCCGATCAGCCGGCGTTCGTCGAGGTGCCGGGTGATGCGGGACAACAGGGCGTCGCCGGGCACGAGTTGCTCGAAGCGCAGCCGGCCGCCCGGGTCCGGCACCGCCTGCGGCACCACCAGGACCCGTACCGCGTACGCCCCGTGCTCGGCCTCCTCGCCCTCCAGGCAGGTGATGCGCGCGGTCTCGGGCGCGGCCCGGCGGGCGAGTTCCTCGTAGTCCCGCAGGGTCACCGCGCGTTCCTGGGCGCGCAGCGTGATCGGGGCGCGCACCTTCGCCTCCTCCACCGTCTCCCCGTCGACGCCGCCGCGCGCGGCCTCCCGGTTGACGACCTCCGAGACGTACGGGACGGACGAGCGCAGCACCCGCACCGCGCCGCGCGCCACGTTGCCGGAGCGGCCGCCGCCGGTGCGGTAGCGGCGGGCGCGGACGACCGCGCCCTTGGGGGCGACGGCCCCGTACTGCCGCAGCGTGCCGTCGGGTTCGCGGACGGCGGGGCCGAAGGCGATCTCGCCGGTGGTGGCGTCGAGGGTGACGTGCCGGTCCTCGGGTCCGGAGGCGGCGAAGTGCGGGACGACCGTCCAGTCCGTCCAGCCGTCGTGGCCGGCGGTCTGCAGCAGCAGCGGCGGGTCGTCGCCGACGACGGGCGCGTGGGCGAGGCGCAGCCGCTGGCCGGGCAGGCCGGTGGACTCGCCGAGCGCCTCGTCGTACACCGCCTCGGCGTGCACGGCGGGCGCGGTGCCGCCGAGGGTGTCGGCCGTCGCGGACCGTACGGTCGGGGAGGTGGTGTAGAAGGGCTGGCCGGGCAGCGGTTCGGTGACCCGGCAGCGCAGCCAGCCGGCCTCCTGGCCGCCGGTGCGGGACAGCACGTGGGCGCCGGGGACGTGCAGGACGACCGCGCCGGGCCGGTTGAGGCCGCCCGTGCCGTCCTGGTCCACCTCGCAGGGCAGCCAGCCGTCCTCGGTCCACGCCTCCCACACCAGCGGCGGCTGCCGGGGGTCCACGCCGACGCCGTCCACCCTGCTGTCCAGCTCCACGGCCACCGCGCAGTGCGGCACGGCCGCGGACAGTCCGAACAGCATGCAGTCGCCGGGCCGCGGGGCCTCGTCGAAGCACAGCACGTCCTCGCCCTCGGCGAGGTCGGTGGTGCGGTCGGTGACCGGGGAGTCGGTGCGTTGGGTCACCAGATACCGCAACGCGCAGGGTACGAGGGCCAGTTCGCGCTCGGTGGCGAAGACGATCGCCTCCTCGCTCTCGGTGCGCACGGTGGCCGCCTCGGTGCCCGCCGGCAGCAGCACCGGCTCCTCCTGCGGCGCCGACAGCCAGAACGTGACGTCGGTGCGGGCGGCGGAGGGCGGGAAGAGGGTGATGCCGACCAGGTCGAGGAAGGCCAGGTGGTTCTTGTCGGGCACCCGGTTGAGCCGGTAGACGATCTGGTCCGCCATGTGCGCGACCGTCTCGACGAGGGTGACCCCGGGGTCGGAGACGTTGTGGTCGGTCCACTCCGGGGCGCGCTGCTGGATGTAGCGCTTGGCGTCGTCGACGAACTGCTGGAAACGGCGGTCGTCGAGGTTGGGGGAGGGCAGGGCCATCACAGGTCGCTTTCGGGAGCCGTGCCCTGCGACGGGCCGGCGGTGTCCGGTTCGTCGTGGGACGGGATGACGTAGAACGGGAAGACCAGGCTGCGCGGATTGTTGGTGCCGCGGATCGAGTACCGGACGTCGATGTGGAGCGTCCCCTCGTCGGGGCCCGCGGTGACGTCGACGTCGTGCACCTCGATGCGCGGCTCCCAGCGGTCGAGGCTGGCGAACACCTCGTGCTGGACGCGGCCCGCGGTGGCCTCGTTGACCGGGGAGAACACCAGGTCGTGGATGGCGCAGCCATAGTCGGGGCGCATCGGCCGCTCCCCCGGCGCGGTGGCCAGGACGAGCCGGATCGCCTCCTCGATCTCCTTCTCCCCGGAGACCAGGGCGATGCCCCCGGTCGGTGAGATCCGCAGCGGGAACGCCCACCCGGATCCGACGAACTGCTCGGCCATGACGGCTCCACCCGCCCTTCTTCTTCTGGCCCGGTGTCCGGTGCGACATCACGGGATCGGATACGGCTTGTTGTTGACCAACACCACGCCCTGCAGCATGAGCGTGGCGGCGCGGATGCCGACGTTGGCGACGGCGTTGACCTGCACGGTGCCGCCGGAGCTGAGCGTCGTGGCGCCGAGCGCCTTGAGGCTGAGCGCGCCCAGCGCGTCCACGTTCACCGCGCCCCCGAGCGATTGGACGTTGACCAGGCCGCCGCCCTCGACGCTGAGCGTGCCGCCGCTCTTGATCGTCAGATTGCGGCGGGCGCTGAGCGTGAGGTCGGTGCCCGCCTCCACCGACACCGACCGGCCGCCCCTGATGGTGACGTCGCCGTCGCTGTCGACGACGATCTCGGTCCGGGTACGGTCCAGGGTGATCGTCAGCCGGTCGTCGCCGCTGGTCAGCCGCACGCCCTGCTTCCGGCCGCCGGTCTTCTGGCTGAGCAGGTCCACGCGGTTGCCGTCCCGGTCGGAGACCGTGTGCCGGCTCGCCTTCTTGCGCACGGTGTCGTGCAGCGGCACGTCGGCGACCCGGGTGGGAGTGTCCCGGCCGTTGTAGAGGCCGCCGATGACGAACGGGTGGTCCAGGGCGCCCCGGTCGAAGGCGACCAGCACCTCGTCGTTGACGTCCAGCGGGAAGATCCCGCCGCCGTCGAGGCCGCCGAGCTGCACGGTCCGCGTCCAGTCGCTGACGTAGGTGTCGTCCAGCCACGGGAACCGCAGCCGCACCCGCCCCTGCTTCAGCGGGTCGTCGACGTCGGTGACCAGCGCGTTGGCCACGCCGGGCAGCCGGGGCGCGGCCGTCGTGGCGCCGCCCGAGGCGAGCCCGTACAGCGAGCGCCACTGCCGGCCGCTGACGGTGACCGAGGTGCGGTAGGGCTGTCCGTCGCCGAACACGTGCCGTACGGACGTGACGGTGTACTTGCCCTCGAAGGGCTCGCCGACGTCGGTCAGCGTGACCGGCATCCCGGGCCGCAGCTCGGGGTTGCCGTGCACGGTCAGCTCCAGTTCGGCGAACGCGGCGGTGACGTCGTCGGCGAGGGCGGCGGCGGCGTTACGGACCTCGGACTGGCGGTCGTGCGGCCGGTCGGTCTCGACCAGCTTGCCGCCCCGGAACGCGGTGGCCGCCTCGCCGGGTGTCGTACCGATGCGGATGCCGGGGTTGGTGCGCGCGGGGGAGGTGCCGACGACCTCCTTCTTCGTCATCACGTCCCAGCCGCGCGACTCCACCGTGGCGACCTGGTCCGCGGCGGTGACGGCGGCCCGGCAGCTCAGGATGTCCACACCGCCCTGGAGCACGGACGAGCTCTTCGAGCCGGGCGTCGAGACGGGCGGGGCGCCGGCGGCCGGGTCGGGCCGCTCGAAGCGGAACCTCCCCCGCGCGTCCAGCGACATGACCATCTCGTTCTCGTCCGCCAGCCGGGACAGGAAGTCCCAGTCGCTGACGTTGGACTGGCTGATGAAGTCGTACACCGTCCTCGTCGGCTGGATCCGGCCGAGAGCCACACCGTCCCGCGCGGCCAGCCGGCGGGCGATGTCGGCGGCGCTCTGGTTGCGGTACGCGGCCACGCGGCGGCTGCGCATCAGCCGGTGCCCGGGGTCGTAGCCGCGGATGACGGTGAAGGTGCCGACTCCGTCGTAGTCGGTCTCCATGCCGGTGACCTCGCCGGTCAGCAGCGGGTCGCCCACCCCCTCGCCGTCGGCGATCGGGGTCAGCACCACCTCCGTGCCGAAGTCCACCCCGAGGTCGCGCAGCAGCAGGTGGCGCGGATCGCGGAAGGTCAGCCGGAACGCGGCGGGAACGCCGACGCCCTGGTCGATCCAGCCCCCGACCAGCAGGGGCGCGTACCTCGACGACAGCGGCCTGCCGTCGAGGGTGACGCCGAGAACACTGGAGAAGGCGGCCCGCACCATCAGCGCCGCACCTCCTCGGCGGCCGGCAGCACCAGTTCCGTGCCGTTGGACAGCCGGGTGGGGTCGTCGATGCCGTTGGCCTCCGCGACGGCCCGCCAGGCGGCGGCGTCGCCGTACTCCCGCCAGGCCAGCGACTGCAGCGAGTCCCCGGCGACGACCCGGTGCACGCGCTGCGCGGTGAGCGCCCCGGACGTCGGGTTCTGCCCCTGGGTGGTGTTCGGGATCTCGTGCAGGCTCAGTTGGCAGGCGGCCCGGATCGGCACGCCCGTCGTCCCGAACAGCGTGTAGTTCACGTCCACCGAGCTGACGTACGCGGTGAACCGGGCCGTGGAGAACGCCCCCCACTGGAACACCACCCACGGCGGCGACGGCTGCTTGGCGACGAGACTCCGGGAGGTCACCTCGCAGCAGGACAGCAGCGTCCTGGCCTTCTTCAGCACGTCGTCGTCGTCCGGCTCGTCGGACTCGTCGAGGAACACCTCCATGCTCATCTCGCGCGGTTCCGGCCCCATGAACTCCGGCAGTGCGCCGTCACGGACGGCCTGGGCCGGGGCGGCCTTCCACTGGGCGCGGCGGGCGAGCCGGATCTCGGCCGGGTTGAAGTCGAACTCGAGGGTCTTCATCAGCATGCCCGGGGTGGTGCTGTAGCCGATCGGCGGCTCGTGGATCGCGAGACTCGCGCGCGCCAGGCTGATGCCGGCGCTCACCGCGAGTGCCTCGATGCTGTTCATGACGTTGTGGCCCTTGGCCATGGGTGTTCCTCCGCTCCGTTCCGTGCGCCGCGCCGATCGGTCCGTGTCGCTCAGTCCGTGTCGGTGAAGCCGTGGTGGGCGATCTCCAGGACCTCCGTGGCGACGGAGGGGCCGGAGGGGTCGAGCCGGGGGCCCTGCCAGCTCACCGGCAGCACGTCGATCAGCCCCCAGCGGGCCACCTCGGAGCCGTTGGCGCGCAGGGCCGCGATCTGGGCGGTGGGCCGGCTGATGCCGGTGGTGACGGAGGAGATCCAGGCGGCGACCTTGGCCGTCTCCGCCGTGAGGGGCCGGGTCAGCCGGATGTGGGAGAACGTGACACGGGTCGGGAGCTGCCAGACGAACCCGTTGTTGCCGCCCTCCTGCCGCTGCTCGATCTCCACGGTCGACGACAGCCCCTCGCACCCGTTGAAGGTCCCGAGCTCCTCGCCGTCGATGGTGAGGGTGAAGTAGATCGTGGAGCCCGGGTCGGTCTCTTCGGACATCGCGGGGGCCTTTCTGGGGCGAGCGGGGGGCTGGTCTGTGGGGCGGGGCGAGGGGCGCGGGTTCGGTGCGGGGCGCGCCGGGGCGTCAGGAGCGTGGGTCGCGGAGTCTTCCGACGCGCTCACGGTCCATGCGGAGTTCGGTGCGCAGGAGCCGGGTGACGCGGCCGATCAGCCGGTGGGTCAGCTCGTCCAGCTCGGAGTCGGTCAGCTCCCGGTGGTCGGCGGGTGTCGCCTGCTCGTCGGGGACGGCGTGGACTGCGGCACGTCGCTGGACTCGGGGGGTGGGTGGAGGTGCGGGCGCCGGCTTGGGCGCGGGTGCGGGTGCGACTGCGGGGGCCTGGGGCGCGCTGTGCGGGGTGGCGCGTTGTACGGGGGCGCCGAGGCCGGGGCGGGGGGTGGTGGTGGGGGTGCGGGTGGCCACGGGCAGGGTGCCCGCGGACGGACCCGCGGACGGACCCGCGGACGGACCCGCGGACGGACCCGCGGACGGACCCGCGGACGGACCCGCGGACGGACCCGCGGACGGACCCGCCGGCGGGCCGGCGACGGCCGCGGCACGCCGCACCGGAACGGCGGCGCGAGGCGCATCGGCGCCGGCCCGGCGGACGGTGTCCGGCGACGGGGCCGTCATCCGCTGCACGACGGGCGGGGCGGACGCCGGGCCCGCGGGCGCGGACGGCCGAACCTCGGGCCGGACGACCGGAGGCGGTACCGCGGATCCGCCGCCTGCGGGGCCGCCGTGCCCGGGCCCGTCGTTGTCAGGTGCGACGAACCCGGGCAGGCCCGGCGGCCGTGCCCCGGGCGTGGCGGCCCCGGGGAGCGCGGTCGGCCGGATCGCGGGGGCGGGGGAACCGCCCTCCGCCCGGTGAACCACGGGCACGGACACCGGCGTTTCGGTACGGGTGGTTGCCGCACGTTGCACCACGGGAACCGTGACCGCGCCGAGCACGGGGAGCGCGGGCGCGCCACCGGGGTGGGGCACGGCCGTGCGCCGCACCACCGGCAGCACACCGCCCCGACCGCCGTCGGAGGCGATGGACGCGGGTGTGGACGCGGGTGTGGATGTGGGTGTGGGTGTGGGTGCGGGGATCCCGTCACTGCCGGACGTGGGGCGGGTGGGGGGCGTGCCGGCGTGGGGACGGGTGGTCGGGGGACCATACGTCGTCCGGCTGTTCTCCGGTGCGAAGGTGCCGCCGGGACGGGTGACCGTGGGCGCCCGCTGCACGACGGGGGGCTCATCGGGGACGGGGGTCGTGGGGACCGGGTTCCCGGGGCGGTCGGCGGTGGTGGGGCGGCTCGCGGGTGTCGTCGTGCCGGTGCCGGGTCGGGCGACCTCGGCGGCTCGCCGGACGACGGGGGCCCGTCCGGCGTGGGGGGCGGGGGCCTCACCGGGGCCGGGGGGCGTGGGAGCGGAGGCACGGGTGTCACCGGTCGTACGGGAACTCGCGGGTGTCGTCGTACCGGGTCGAGCGACCGTTGCTCGCTGGACGGTGGGGGGCGTGTCGGTGGAAGCGGCGGTGGCCGGGCCGGTGCGGGGCGTGGGGTCCGCACCGGGGACGGGGGCCGTGGGCCGGGTCACCGGTACGGGGCCGACCGGACCGGCGGTCGCAGGACGGCTCGCGGGTGCGGCCGCACCGGGACCGGCGGCGGGGGTCGCCGTCCGTCGTGCCACGGGGGCGGCGCCGCTTCCGCCGCCGTCCGGGCCGGCGGCCGTGGGACCGGTGACGTGCACGGACGCGTCGGCCCGCGGGGGCAGTTCCGTTCGCTGAACGGGACGGGTGATGGCCCGTCCGCCCTCGGGAGCGGCCGTCCTTACGGGGCCGGTGACCGTGGGCCGGGTTTCGAGGCCGGAACCGGAACCGGAACCGGGGATGCGCGGGTTGTCGGGTGCGGGTGCGGGTGCGGGTGCGGGTGCGGGTGCGGGTGCGGGTGCGGGTGCGGGCGCACCGGGCCGGGCCGGCGCCGCCCGCTGGACGGCGGGTGCCGCACTGTCCGTACCGGCGGTCGTGGTCGTACGTCCGCCGTCGCGCATGGTGGCTTCGCGCGGGCGGGGGTGCGCGGTCCGGGGCGCGGGCACGGCGGCGGAACCGTCGTCCGTACGCCGGTCCACGGGTGCCGTGAGGCCGGCACGCCCGGCCGCCCGCTGGACGGCGGGTGCCGCGCCGGGGCGGGGGGCCGGCGCGGAGGGGTTCGTCTCCGGGGTACGGGCGAGGGGCGCGCCGAGTCCCGGCCGCACCCTGCGGGGAGGCTTCACGGGAGTGCCCGCGGCCGGGCTCCCGGCGTCGGTCTTCGCCCGCTGCACGGCGGGCCCCGAGGCCTCGGCGGGCGTGCTGCGCGTGGAGGACGTGGGCCCGCCCGTGGCCGGGTCGCCCGTGCCCCTCGGCACCGTCGCGCTTCGCGGAGGGCGCGGGGTCGCGGGGCGGGGGGCGGCAGCGGGTGTCGTCGGGGAGGGCGTCCGGCCGGGGGCGGCGGACGGGACGGTGTCGGCGCGCCGCCCGCCGGGCACAGGGCCGTCGGCCGTGGCGGGGACAGGGGCGGGCCCGCCCACCGGGTGGGTCGCGCCTCCCGGGTGGGTCGCGCCCCTCGGCGGGTGGGTCGCCGTGCCGCCCGGGCCGGCCACGGGCTTCGGCGCGGCATCCGTCGGGGCGTCCGTCGGGGCGTCCACGGAGGGCTTCACCGCACGCTGCACATCCGTCACCGCGCTCCTCACCGCACTTCTGCCCTCACTCCTCCTCTCCCCGTTCCTCTCCCCACCCCTCGCCTCGGGCAGCGGGCGGGCGGTGACCGGCGCGGGTTCCGCGGACTCCACGGCCGCCACGTCACGGGGCGCGCCCGCGCCGTGCTCCGCCGCCGTACGACCGGTGGGCGCCGGGGCCGGTGTCGCGCCCACGGGCGGCCGTACCGCCGGAAGTGCCCTGCGCTGCACGGCGGTCGGCACGGTCGCGGACCTGGTCAGGGAGCGGGGACCGGACGGTTCCGGTGGTGCGGGAACCGTCCGGGGCGCCGACCGGCCGACCGGCGGCGCCGCCCCGCCCGCCGCCGTACCCGCGGCAGCCGCCGCAGGCTGAGACCCGGGCACAGGCACGGGCGCAGGCGCAGATACGGGCGCAGGCGCAGGTGTGGGCGCAGGCACGGGCACGGGCGCAGACATGGGCGCCGGCGCCGGCGTGGGCGGATGCGGAGGAGGCAGGTGCGGGGGCTCGGCCGAACGCTGCACCGGGGGCCCGCCCGTGTACGCCACCGGACGGGTCACCGGCAGTTCGCCGGAGCCCGGGGTCGGGGCCGCGGCCGGGCGCGCGGACGCCGCCAGTCCGCTGGTCATCCGGTCGGCCGCCCGTCCGTCCAGGACGGCGGGCGACGCGGTCGCCGAGAAGGACGGGTTCTGCCAGGTCGGCAGCCGGCCCCCGAAGCGGGAGTCCGCGACCGTGGTGGTCCGTGCCGCCGTCGCGGGAAGGAGCGGCGGCAGCGCCGACCACTCGGCACGTACGGCCGGTCCGGACGCACCCGCCGACGCGGACCCGTCGGCCGAAGCGGAAGCACCGGCCGGCGTCGACGCCGGCCGTGACGTCTCCGGCCCGCCGGACACTCCGCCCGACACCCCTCCCGCCGCCGTCTCCCGCGCGTCCCGCGCGGTCCGCGTGCGCCTCACCCGGTCCAGGAACCCCATCTCAGGCCTCCGCCCCGGCAGTTCGCGCCCTCGTCACCAGGGACGCGATCCGGTCGGCGTAGGCGCGCCGGTCCCGGTGTTCCAGGTCGAGGATCTCCTCGTGGCTCCAGTGGAAGTGATAGGCGACGTACGCGATCTCCTCGTACAGCCGGTCGGTCGCGTACGTCACGATTCCCCCAGGCGGCTCCCGCCGAGCTCCACCTCGAAGGGTTCCGAGCAGTGCGGGCAGCGGACCGCCGCCCGGGTGTGGCCCTCGGCGTTGATCCGCCGGTAGAAGTCCTGGAGGAAGGCGAGGTCGGAGGCGAACATGTTCTCCACGACCCCGTCGTGCACCGAGGTGAGCGTGCCCAGCCGGGTGATGACCCGGCCCAGCAGCACCACCGACAGATAGGCGGGGTTCTCCTGCACCCGGAGGTCCCGCAGCGGGACCAGTTCGTCGCGCGCGGTCGACAGCCGCATCACCCCGTCGCGGTGCACGGTGCCCTGCTCGTCGACGTATCCGCGCGGCAGCTGGAAGGGGAACTCCGTGCGCAGCACCCCGGGCGGTTCCGCCCCGGCGGCCGGCGGCGGGACGGCACCCCCGGCCGGGGACTCGGCCGGCCCTCCGGCCGCGTCCCCGGCCGGACCGGTGTCCGCCGCCGTGACGGTGTCCGCGACAGTGGTGTCCGCGGACCCGCGTCCCACCGTTCGCCTCACTCGACGACCAGTTCCTCGAAGGTGATGGTCACCGTCTCGGTCAGGGTGGACGCCTCGCCCGCCGTCACGCCGCTGATGTCGATCTTGTTGCACCAGGCGTTGCGCATGTTGTACCGGACGACCGGTTCGTTCATGTAGTTCATGTAGATGATCGAGGCGTTCTTGCGGGCCATGGCCATGTTGCCGTTGACCGACTCGGTGATCCACTGGTTGAACGCCGCCGACTGCGTCCGGCCGCGCACGACCGTGCAGGTGCCCGCCTTCTTCACGCCGGGCATCTTCTTGGTGACCGGCTTGCCCTGCGCGGAGACCTGCTGGTACTCGATGACGTCCTGTTCGATGGTGAGACCCTCGACCTTGGCGAGGTACTCGACCATCACACCGTCGATCTGCAGGCCGAAATTGTGTGAGGTGAGGGCGTCACCCTGGGAAGCATCCATTGCGCGTGCCTTCTGTGCCTTCTGGGAGAGTTGACGGAACGGGACAGCGGACTACCGGAGCGGGGAGCGTCTGCTCCTCTACTCCTCCAGCTCGCCGCTGCCGCTGGAGAACTGGGCCAGCCGGAAGACCACGAACTCGGCGGGCTTGACCGGCGCGATGCCGATCTCGCAGATGACCCGGCCGACGTCGACCGACTCCGGCGGGTTGGTCTCCTCGTCGCACTTGACGTAGAACGCGTCCTCGGCCCGCGCGCCGAAGAGGGCGCCGGAGCGCCACTCGTTGACGAGGAACGCCGAGACGTTGCGCCGGATACGGGCCCACAGCGCGTGGTCGTTCGGCTCGAACACCACCCACTGGGTGCCCAGCAGGATGGACTCCTCCAGGTAGTTGAAGTACCGGCGGACGTTGAGGTAGCGCCAGGCCGGGTCGGAGGAGAGGGTGCGGGCGCCCCAGATGCGGATGCCGCGGCCGGGGAAGGCGCGGATGCAGTTGACGCCGATCGGGTTGAGCAGGTCCTGTTCGCCGCGGGTGATCTGCAGCTCCAGGTCCACCGCGCCGCGGACGACCTCGTTGGCGGGCGCCTTGTGCACTCCGCGCTCGGAGTCGTTGCGGGCCCACACACCGGCGACGTGGCCGCTCGGCGGGATGATCCGGGACTGGCCGCCGGCCGGGTCGAAGACCTTGATCCACGGGTAGTACAGGGCCGCGTACTTGGAGTCGTAGCCGGCGGTCTCCTGCCGCCAGACGCGGATCTGACGGGCGTTGAGGCCGGGCGGCGGATCGATGACCGCGACGCGGTCACCCATCAGCTCGCAGTGGGCGATCAGACCGAGCTGGACCGCCTTGACGGCCTCCAGGTCGATCGCGCCGCGCTGGTAGGCGGCCATCAGGTCGGGCACCGCGACCATGGAGATCTCGTCGACGGCCTCCAGGCCGCCGAAGCCGGTGCGGTCGGCGGAGTCGCCGAGGTACTGGGCGGGGCCGGGATGCGCCTGACCGGCGGGGTCCGCGGCGTCGGGGACGGCCGGTGCGGCGGCGGGCGCGGCGGGCAGGTCCACGGTCTGGTTCTCGGGCCGGACGAGCTGCGCGGCGGGGGCCGCCTCGGTCACGGCGATGAGCTTGGACCGCTCCTTGACCTGCGTGACGACGTAGGTGCGGCCGCCCTTCTTCGCGCTCACGTCGAAGGTCTCGACGGGCTTGCCGCCGTCCTTGACGATCAGCTTGAACCGCTCGGCGGGGCCCTCGCCCTCCGGGTCGGCGACCTCGACGCTCAGCGACCCGTTCCGGCCGGGCGCGAGGGCGCTCACGCTGAACGTGCCGAGCTGCCGCGGCTCGGCGGGCGGCAGCGCGGCGGGGGCCGCGGAGCCGGACACGGCGGCGGGGGAGGACCCGCCGGCCGTCGTGGCGTCCCCGGCGGACCCGCCGACCCGTACGACATAGGCGGCCGAACCGCCGTTGTTGAAGAAGCCGTAGACGGAGTGCGCCAGGTAGTACCCGTCGGTGAAGTCACCGAACGCCGCGACGTACTGCGTCCAGTTGGTCACCAGCGTCGGTTCGTTGAGCGGGCCGGTCGGAGCGAGCCCCACGAAGGCCGCCACCGAGGTGCCCACCCCCTCGATCGGGCGCGAACCGCTGGCCACCTCCTCGACGTAGACGCCGGGCGACAGATAGGACGGCATGTTCCGTGCTCCTTGGGGGTACGAGTCAGAGTGCCTTCAACCGTCGCGCGCGAAGCGCCGCCGCGGTACGCCCCGCGGTGCAGAGGTGGGGGCACCGGGTGTGCCCGCGAGTGCGCACTTTCCGCCGCCCGCGGCACGGGCACGGGCACGGGCACGGGGCACGCGACCGTACGAGGCGGGTCCCGAACTGTCCGCCGTCCGCTCTTGTACCGGTGGTCCCGGACGCTGCTGAAGGTCCACGGGGGCAGTCATGGGGTCCCTGCGAGGACCGGACGGCCCGGTGCGCGAGCACACCCGTGAAGACGCCGGCGGCGACCACCGGCCGCGGACCCCGGAGGTGACGTTCCCGAAGGGCGGCCCCGACGCGTGGCCGATCATCCACTGCGCGCGGGACCGAACCGGGCCGGGCCCGGGGGCGTCACCAGGAGCCCTCGCCCGGCACCAGCCGCCCCGCCTTGCGGTACTCGCGCCGCGCTCCCTCCAGCAGGTCCGCCGCCGTGACCACCCCGTCCCGTCCGGCGGCGAGGTAGGCCGCCGTCACCACCGCGCTGCGGATCGACCCGCCGGCCAGGTCGAACTCCCCCGCCAGCGCGTCGAGTTCCGCGAGCGTCCCGTCGGCCACCGGCACCCGCTCGAGCCCGTGCCGCCACAGCGCCAGCCGCTGCCCGGCGTCGGGGAAGGGGAAGTCGACGACCAGGTCGAGCCTGCGGGTGAACGCCTCGTCGATGTTGGCACGCAGGTTGGTGGTGAGCACCGCGATCCCGCTGAACGACTCCAGCCGCTGGAGCAGGTAGGCGCTCTCCATGTTGGCGTACCGGTCGTGGGAGTCCTTGACCTCGGAGCGCTTGCCGAAGACGGCGTCGGCCTCGTCGAAGAGGAGGACCGCGTCGGTGCGGTCGGCCTCGGTGAAGATCCGCTCCAGGTTCTTCTCGGTCTCGCCGACGTACTTGTCGACGACGGAGGAGAGCTGGACCACGTAGAGGTCGAGGCCGAGTTCGGCGGCGACGACCTCGGCGGACAATGTCTTGCCGGTGCCGGACTCGCCCGCGAACAGCCCGAGCACCCCACGGCCCCGGCCGCCGCCGGCGCTGAGCCGCCAGTCGCCGAGCACCCGGTCCCGGTGCCGGGCGCGCAGGGCGAGCTCGTGGAGCTGGGCGAGGGGGGCGGCGGGCAGGACGAGGTCGTCCCAGCCGACGTCGGGGCGGATCCGCCGGGCGTGCTTCTCCAGCCCGGACGCGGACTGCCGGCGGGCGGCCAGCCGCACATGCCGGGGGGCCAGCGGCACACCGTCGAACGCGGCCAGGCCACGGGCGGTCCGCGCGGCCCGCACGAGCCGCTCCCCGCCGAGACGGTAGGGGGCGACGGTGGCGGCGAGGTCGAAGCCGGGGCCGTCGGGAGAGGGATCGGTGGAGCCGTCGGACGGGGCGGTCAGTGCCGCCGCCCAGGCGGGGAGCGTGCCGGTGCTGCGGCCGGGGGCCTGGAGGACCAGGGGGTCACGAGGGCACCAGTGCGGGTCGTACGGGCGGGGGTCGGCCAGCAGCACCGGGACGTCCCGGGCGGCGGTCAGTTCCCGCAGCAGCGGGCCGGGGTCGGCGGGCAGTGGCGCGACGAGCAGTGCGCGGCCGCTCAGCCGGGCCTCGCGCACCAGCGCGGCGACGTGGTCGTCCGGTCCGCCGAAGCACAGGGCGTCGAACCCGGCCGCGCGCAGGGCGGCGGCCGCGCACGCCGTTCCCTCGCCCTCCCGTTGCTCGCGCAGGTAGACGGCGTCCGAACCGGGCGTCGCCAGATGGGCGGCCAGCCGGCCGGTGAAGGACGCGAACTCCGCGTCCTCGCCGGGGTCATGGGGGTCACGGTGATCGTGGGCGTCGTGCGGCAACGGGCGCAGGTGCGGGGTGAGCGCCGGGTCGGGGGTGTCGTCGCCGAGCAGGTGGGCGACGACCCGGTCGGGCACGC
Organism: Streptomyces sp. B3I8; assembly: GCF_030816915.1. Taxonomy (NCBI): domain Bacteria; kingdom Bacillati; phylum Actinomycetota; class Actinomycetes; order Kitasatosporales; family Streptomycetaceae; genus Streptomyces; species Streptomyces sp. B3I8. The sequence goes on from NZ_JAUSYN010000002.1 coordinate 3,680,957, forward strand.
GCAGCGACCGGGTCAGGAAAGGCCGCTCGGGTTCCTCCACCACCAGCAGCCCGCGCGCGGTCAGCGGTGCCGAGGCGTGGAACCGGGCCCTCGCGGCCGCCCGGTGCGCCGGCATTCCGCACAGGTCGAGCGCGAGGCCCACCGTGGCGCGGCGGCGGCCGACGTCGTCGTTGAGATAGCCGTAGAGCGGCTCGAAGGAGCGGTCCACGTCGGGCGCGAGGGCGAGGAGCAGGATCGCGGTGTCCAGTTCCCCGAGCCCCAGCAGCCCGGCCGGACCGGCGCCCCGAACGGCCCCCCGACCGGCGTCCGGGTCGGCGGGGAGCGGCGGGGCGTCGTCGTACGGGCGCCCGGGGTGCACGTCGCCGCCCACGGGCTCCGCGGGGTGTGCCAGGTACCGGCGGACGGCCTCCTCCGAGAGGTACAGCCCGCGCAGCGGGTCGTCGGCCGTGGGGTCGCCGGCCGACCGCCGGTCGACGAGCAGGGCGACCCGCTCCCGCAGCCGCGCGAGCCGTACGAGGAGCGCGTCGGCGGGCTCGGCGAGGACTTCCGGGTCCGCGGGACCGTGGGTGTGCGTGGTCATCGCATCCGCTCGGCGCGTGCCGCCGCGATGTGGTGCGGGCGGTGGGCCCGCTCCTCCGCCGGCGGGCCGGACGTCCGTGCCGTCTCCGGGCCGGGCTCCCCCGAGGTGTCGCGCACGCGGACGGCCGCGCCCTCGGTGACCGGCGGCCCGGCGTCGTACTCCGGCACCGCCGGGAACGGCGCGGTGATCACCAGGTCCACGGACGGCTTGAGTTCGCCGCCGAGCGCTGACCAGATCTCCGCCAGGGAGCGCGACTCGCTCTGCACGCCGGCCACCGTCACCGGCACCGACAGCCCCAGTTCGCGCAGCGCGTCCGGGAGGTCGGACGGGGGCAGCAGCTCGCGGGGCAGCAGGGTGGCCAGTACGGCGGAGAGCAGCCGGTGTTCGTCCTGCGGCCGTCGGGTCCACGCCGTCACCAGGTACGACAGCCGGAACCAGCGCGGCGGCTGCCGGCGCTTGATGACGACGTTCCGCTCGTCACGGACGGCGATGTGTCCGCGGTGCCGCCGGGAGACGTCCTCGCGGATGTCGTAGAGGTAGGCGTTGACGGTGGGCGCGTTGCGGCGGGCGGCCCAGTCGCGGGTCGGGGCGTCCAGCGTGATGTCGACGCCGGATCCCGCGAGCGCGCCGCCGCTGAGGAGGTCCTTGAGGACCTCGTCCACCTCGTGGATCACTGTCGCGCTCCCACCGCCGTACGAATCGCCGTTGCCGGTCTCTCCCATCGTGCCCGCCCGCCCCCGCGGCCGCCGCGCCCACGGGGACGGGACACGGGCAGAGGGAGGTGTCCCGGGGGGCAGCGGACCTGCCCGTTCCGCCTCCCCGCCTCGGCTCCCCGCCCCTCACTCCCGGGGAACCGTCAGATGTAGCCCTCGCGCAGGGCGTACGCCACGGCGTGCGCGCGGTTGCGCAGATGCAGACGGGTGGTCAGACCATGCATCACGTTCTTGATGGTGCGTTCGGAGTACGACAGCTTGCCGGCGATCTCCGCGGTGTCCAGGCCGTCGGCGACCAGCCGCAGCACGTCCACCTCGCGCGGCACGAGGCCGACGGCGGGGGCGGCGGAGTGGCCGGCCGTGCCCCGGTGCAGGGTGCCCACCTGGTCGATGAGCCGGCCGAGCAGGTCGGCGGGCAGGTCGCCGTCGCCGCGGGCGGCGGAGAGCACCGCCTGCACCAGCCGGTGCGCGGTCGCCTCGTGCCGCCAGACGATGGCGCCGACCCCGCACTCGATCACGTCCAGCAGCTCCGCCTCGCGGATCTCGCCGACCACGAGGACCGCGCGGGCACCCTCGCCGCGCACGACGCGGCGCAACCGGGTCAGGCCGGACTCGTCGAGGGTGTCGCCGACCAGCAGGGCGACGGTCCCCGGGCCGCTCTCCGGGCGCAGTTCGAGCTCGGGGTGGCGGCGGAGCTGACTGAGCACGCCCTCCCGGGAGATGGGGTCGGGGGCGTACACGACGACGGGCACCCGGTGTGCGGGGTCCGGCCGGTCGGCCTCCGTGGTACTGAACGTGCTGCGCATCCCTGGCTCCCCTTGCCTTGTGGTCCGCCCATTCCTCGGCGGACCTTGTCCAGCCTTGCCGCAGGGGGTCGCGGGGGCAATCGTGGAGCACCACGAGGCACACCACGAGAACGGACGCGCAGTCACGCTGCCCCGGCGGGGCCGCCGCCCGTCTCCGCCCGGGTCCGCGCGGCGCCGTTCCCCCTGGCCGCCGGGGCAGGGAAGCGGGTTCCTCACGGGCGTGACGTACGGCACGTCCGGGCACCATGACCCGACCCCGCACGTCTTCCTCTGCGGGGAGATTCACCCGGTGGTGCACGTGTAACACGTGGGAGAGGAGGCGTACATGCCCGGACAGTTGACCGAACGCACGGACGTGACAGAGCTGATCGCGGCGGAGGCGGCCCGGGCCCGGGCCGGCAACGGCCGCCTCGTCCTGCTGCGCGGCGCCACCGGCACCGGCCGCACCGCCGTGCTGGAGGCCGCCGTCCGGGACGCCGACGCGCACGGCATGCGCGTCATGGTCGCCCGCTGCGCCCGCTCCGACGACGCCCAGTACTTCGCCTCCCTGATGCGCCTGCTGAGCCCCGTCCCCGACGTCCCCGGCTGCCTCGAACCCGGCCAGTACGCGATCTTCCGGGGCGGCGACGAACGCGTCGTGACCACCCGACTGCTGCACCGCCTGCGGGAGTTCGCCGAGGACCGCCCTCTGCTCATCGCCGTGGACGACGTGCACCTGGCCGATGCCGCCTCCCGGCGCTGGCTGGTGGAGGCCGCCCGGCGCATCGACCGGCTGCCCGTCCTGCTGCTGGTGACCGAGCGCAGCCAGTACGACATCACTCCGCCCACCCCCGGACTGGCCCACACCCTCCCGCCCGACCTGGTCCGCATCCACACCCTCGCCCCGCTGTCCGGCCGTTCCACGGCGCTCCTGGCGCGTGCGCTCGCCGGGAACGTGTCCTGCTCCCGCGCGGAGGCCTGCGTCCGTGCCTCGGCCGGCCACCCGCTGCTGCTGCACGCCCTGTCGGCGGATCTCAGCGGCAGCGGGGCCGACACCGTGCCGGACTCCTCGGCGATGCTCTACCCGGGGGCCTACCAGGCCGCGGTGTCCTGGTGGCTGGAGTGCGCCGGAGTGCGCACGACCGAGGTCGCCCGGGCACTCGCGGTGCTGGAGGACGACAGCGGGGCGGACGGCAGCGGGGCGTACGGCACCGGGGCGTACGGCGTCGGCCGTCCGCCCGCGCCCGCCTCCCCGCACGGCTCGGCCCGCCCCGGCGTACCCGTCGACCCCGCCGTCACCCGGCGCATGGCCGAGCTCCTCGCGGAGATGACCGGCGCCGACGCCGCCCGGACCGTCGGCTGGCTCACCGCCATGACCGGGCTCGGGCTGCTCCGCCCCGACGCGTGGGGCCGCCCGCGCTGGGCGCACCGGCTGCTGCGGGACGCGGTGCTCGAGGGCTGGCCCGCCGCGCGGCGCCGGACCGCGCACCTCGCGGCCGCCGACGCCATGTGGCGGCGCGGCGACGACAACGCGGCCGTCGCCCGGCAACTGCTGCGGGCCGGCACGGCGAACCGGGACTGGGCCGTGAACGTCCTGCGGGACGCGGCGCGCGACGCCGCCCGCGACGGGCACGTCGAGACCGCCGTGGCCTATCTGCGCCGACTCCTGCGGGAGCCGCTGTCCGATCCGCAGCGGCAGCGGGTCCTCACCGAACTGGGCTCCCTGGAGTGCTCCGCCGCCCTGTCCCGCACCCAGTGCCCGGACCGGACCGGCACAGGGGCCGGTACCGGGGCCGGCGCGGGCCGTTCCACCGGCGTCACGCGGCTCACCGAGGCCGTGCGGCTGCCCGGCGAGCCGGCGGACCGGGTGCGCGCGGCCGTCGCCCTCGGTACCGCGCTGGCCCGGTTCCACCACGCCCCGGCCGCCGTGGAGGCGCTGCGCGGCCTCGACGACGGCGGTCTGTGCGACCGCCCCGACCTGATGGGCGCCGTGCGGGCCGCCACCGTACTGCTGTCCGACCGGGACCAGGTGCTGCGCCGGCAGGCGTACGCCCGGCTGTCCGAACAGGTGCGGAACACCCCGGAGCTGGTCGGCGCGGCCGGCCGTGCCCTGCTGGTGCGGCACGCGGCGGCGGCCGGGCTGGTCTCGGCGCAGGAGGCGGTGGAACAGTTGAGGGCGCTGCTCCTGGAACCGGCCGACCCGGTGACCGAACCGTTCCTGTTCGGCACGGCCGCGGAGATCACCCAGTGGGCCGACGACTTCGACTCGGCCGAACAGCTCGCGGACCGCGCGCTGGCCGGCCAGCACCCGCACGAGCTGCACCCGGTGTGCGAGATCGTGCGGGACGTGCGCGCCGACATCGCGGCGGCCCGCGGCACGCACGTCCTGCCCCGGTACCTCCTGGCCGGACACCCCCCGGCGCGGACCGGGCCCGCGGAACACGGGGACGGGGACGAGCGGCGCCGCCCCTCGGGGCACGGGTACGGGGACCACGGGGACGGGGCGTACGGACCGGCGGAGCACCTGCCGCCGGAGCACGCGCGGGCCGGAACGGAATACGCGCGGCCCCACGACCCCGCGCGTGCGGTAACGGAGTACGCCGGGCCCCACGGCCCCGCGGTGCCCGACAACCCCTCCGCGCCGGCCGCCGGCCCGGCCCGCGCGCCCCGCACCGCCGACGCGCGCACGGTGCTCGCCCTCGTCGGGGCCGGCCGTCTCGCGGAGGCCGAGCGATTCGCGGCCGCGTTGGACCTCGGCCGCACCCCGGACTCCCCGGAGCGCAACCGCTTCCTGTACGCACGCGGCGTACTGCGGGCCGCCGTCGGCAATCCGGTGGGCGCCGCGCACGACTTCCTGGAGTGCGGGCGGAGCCAGTCGGCCCGTGAGGAGGTCAACCCGGTGCTCACCCCGTGGCGGACCGGCCTCGCCGAGTGCAAACTCGCGGTGGGCGAGCGGCGGGCGGCACTGGTGCTGGCCGAGGACGAGCTGCGCCTGGCCCGGGTGTGGAACACCCCCCGCACCGTGGGCCGCGCCCTGCGGGTACTGGCCACCGCGACCGGCGGCCGGCACGGCCTGGACCTCGCCGAGGAGGCCGTACGGCTGCTGCGCACGGCCCCCGGCGGCGCCGGCGACGGCGACGAGCTGACCGCCGCGCTGCTCGCGCGGGGGCGGCTGCTCCTCGCGGCGGGGGAGCGTTCCCATGCCCGCGAGACCCTGCGCGAGGCGGCGGACCGTGCCGTACGGCGGGGCGCGACGCGGCTGGCGGACGCGGCGGGGGCGGCCCTGCGTGAGGGCGGCGCCCGCAGACCGGCCGCCGTCCGCACGGGCTACGGGGCGCTCACCGGCAGCGAGCGCCGCATCGCGGAACTGGCGGCGGAGGGGCACACCAACGTCGAGATAGCGGGCCTCCTCCATGTCGCCCGCCGCACCGTGGAGACGCACCTGACCAGCACGTACCGCAAACTCGGCATCCGCCGCAGGGGCCAGCTCCGGACCGTTCTCGGCGCTTGCGCGTCCCGCCGCCCCGACCGGGACTACTCTCACGAGGATGGCCGCACCCGACACCCTGACCGCCACCCGTGACGCCTACGACGCGGTGGCCGGCACCTACGCCGACATGTTCCGCGCGTCACTGCGCGAGCAGCCGCTGGAACGCGCGCTGCTCGCCGCCTTCGCCGAGACCGTCCGTGCGGACGGCGACGGCCCCGTCGCGGACCTCGGCTGCGGCCCCGGCTACGTCACCGCGCATCTACGGGACCTGGGACTGCGGGCGTCCGGCGTCGACGCCTCCCCCGCGATGATCGAACTGGCCCGCCGCGCCCACCCGGACCTGCGCTTCGACGTGGGCTCGATGGCAGCGCTCGACCTCCCCGGCGGCACGCTGGGCGGCATCCTCTCCCGCTGGTCGGTCATCCACACCCCGCCGCCGGAACTCCCCGCCCTGCTCGCGGAGTTCGCCCGCGTACTGGCCCCCGGCGGCCACCTCATGCTCTCGTTCTGGGCGACCGAGGACCCGTCCGTCCCGACCCGGGCCTTCGACCACGCGGTCGCCCCGGCCCACCGCTGGTGCCCCGACCACCTCTCCGCCCTCCTGCGCGCCCACGGCCTGACCGAACGCTCCCGAACGGTCCAGGAGCCCCTCCCCACGGACCGCCGCCAGTTCCGCAGCGTTCACCTGCTGGCGCGGAAGGCACCGCCGGCCCAGCGGGCACCGGCGGCCTGACCTCACGGCCCTTGGGTCACAGGAGTCGCGCAACGGGTTCACCGTCATGGTCGCCTTCCAACTTCCCCACTCCCCCACGTCCCCACTGCTCCCAGGCCGTGCGGCCACGGGCGGAGCTGCCGGCCGTACGGACACACAGCACGACACGTCCGTTTCCAGGCGTGCCGCGCACGCTCCGCCACCTGGGCGGGGAGGGACGGGTGGACCCCGGCGGAGCGGTCCCGCACGGGCCGCGCGGGCCCGCTCCGCACTTCCCGTACGGGTGGTCAGGCGGCTTCCGGGACCGTCCGGTCCTCGCCGGCGGTCCGGTCGCGCACGACGGGGCGGCGGCGGGCCGGGACGGCGAGGGTCGGGTGCGTGACACCCCAGACCGCGCCCTTGCAGACCGTCTCCTTGTAGAAGGCGGCCAGCCGCCCGGTGATCGCGGAACTGACGGAACGGTCGTCGGCGGTGACGAACTGGATCAGACCCTCCCGGCGCCCCAGCGAGACGCACTGGTTGAAGTAGCGCAGCGAGGTGTGCGGGAGCCTGCCGCCGGTCAGCCGGGCCGCGAGGGCGTCGGCGGCCTGCCAGGCCATGGGGACGCCCGAGGCGCAGGACATGCGCAGGGGCTTGCCGCCGGCGCCCGCCGCCATGGCCGCGTCCCCGACGGCGTACACGTCCGGGTGCGAGACGGAACGCATGGTCTCGTCGACCACGATCCGCCCGCCGTCGGTGACCACCAGGGCGGTCTCCCGCACGAGGGGGTGGACGGCGAAGCCGGCGGTCCACACGGTGACGTCGGCCGGGATGCGGCCGGCGGGGACACCGTCACCGCCGTCGGCGGTGGTGGTGACGTGGTCGGCCGCGACGGCGGTGACGGCGGTGTGCTCGTGCACGGTGATGCCGAGCCGGTCGAACACCTTGCGCAGGTGCCGGACGCCCTTGGGGGAGAGCCAGTCGCCGAGGCCGCCGCGCGCGGCGAGGGCGACGTCGAGGTCCGGGCGGGCCTCGGCGATCTCGGTCGCGGCCTCCACCCCGGTGAGTCCGCCGCCGACCACGAGCACCGGCCGCCCGGCCTCCAGACCGGCCAGCCGGTCGCGGAGCCGGAGCGCCCCGGCGCGGCTCGCGAGCTCGTCGGCGTGCGCGGCGACCCCGGGGACGCCGTGGTCGGTCCAGCCACTGCCGAGGGCGTAGACGAGGGAGTCGTAGGGCAGTTCCTCCGTGCCGCCGGCGGGTCCGTGAGAACTCCCCGTGCCGGTCACGGTGACGGTCCTGCGGTCGACGTCGACGGCGGTGACCCTCCCGAGCCGCGGCTCGACGCCCGTGCCCGCGAACATCTCGGCGAGGGGCCGGGGCCTGAGCTCCTGCCCGGTCGCGAGCTGGTGCAGCCGGACGCGTTCCACGAAGTCGGGTTCGGCGTTGACGAGGGTGATGGCGACGTCCTCGCGGCGCAGCCGCCTGGCGAGGCGTCCGGCGGCGATGGCCCCGGAGTATCCGGCTCCGAGGACGACGATGCGGTGCTGCATGTCCCTGCTCCTGTCTCGCGTTCCTGATCCGGGCGCATCCCGTCCTGGACGAGGTCCGGTCCGGACGAGGTCGGTCCTGGACGAGGTGGTTACGCCCCTTGAACCGGACAGCCCGCCGTTTCCTGACAGGACCGCGCGGGGACCGCGCTGTGAAGCACCTCACAGTGCGTCCGGCCGGGGCTCGGACCAGGCTCGGCCCGGGGGCCCGAACCGGGCCCCCGGGCCGCTCAGAACGCGTGGAGCAGCGGCTCCCCGTGGTCGTCGGCCGCCCACCGTCGGGTCGCCCGGGCGAGCTTGTCGGGGTTGGCCTGGGAGCGGAACGCGGCGATGCCGTCCGCGGTGATCTCCAGGCACAGCACGCCGACGACCCGCCCGTCGACCACCGCCACGAGCGCGGGGCCGCCGTTGGCGGTGGCCACGTGGATCCCGGGCGAGCCGCCGACCAGGGCGCGCTTGCCCTTGCCGGGCGCGAACAGCCCGCGCATGAACCTCGCCACCGCGACCGCGCCCTCGAACGGGCTGGTGCGGGCCGGCACCTTCCCGCCGCCGTCGCCGATCGCGACGGCGTCGTCCGTGAGCAGCCGGATCAGCGGCTCGGTCCGGCCGCTGGTGGCGGCCGCGAGGAACTCCTCGACGACCCGCCGGGCGGCGGCCGCGTCGACCTCGCCGCGGACCCTGCCCTCCGCGACGTGCTTCTTCGCCCGGTGGAAGAGCTGCTGCCCCGCGGCCTCGGTGATGCCGAGGATCCGGGCGATCTCCCGGTACGGGTATCCGAACGCCTCCCGCAGCACGTACACCGCCCGCTCCTTCGGGGCGAGCCGCTCCAGCAGTACGAGCACCGCGAACGACACCGACTCCCGCTGCTCGGCGGTGTCGGCGGGGCCGAGCATGGGGTCCCCGTCGAGCAGCGGTTCGGGCAGCCACTGCCCCACGTAGGTCTCGCGCCGCACGCGGGCGGAGGTGAGCTGGTTGAGGCACAGGTTGGTCAGCACCTTGGTCAGCCACGCCTCGGGCACGTCGATCCGTCCGGTCTCCGCGGCCTGCCACCGCAGGAACGTCTCCTGCACGACGTCCTCGGCCTCACCGGCCGACCCGAGCAACCGGTAGGCGAGCGCCCCCAACCGGGGCCGGCACGCCTCGAACCGCTCCACCTCACGCGGGGTCAACGCCATGCGCCGGATCCTAGTCGCCCCCTCGCACGGCCCCCCGCGACCCGGTGCGAGCCCGCGGTGGTGTCACCCGTGCAGGATCACCTTCCCCGCCACCGTCCCCGACTCCGCGAGGCGCATCGCCTCGGCGGCCTCGGTCAGGGGCAGCCGGGCGGCGACCCGGGCGCTGATGTCCCCGCGGCGGAGCGCCTCGAAGACCTCGGTGAGGTCGGTGCGCAGACGGGCGCGGAAGCGGTCGATGCGCCGGTGACCGGCCCAGACGTTGTAGAAGTGGGCGCTACGGCCGTTGGGCAGGGCGTTCCACAGCCAGACGCGGGCCAGCAGCTTCAGGACGGGCAGCTGCTTGGAGCCCTCGTCGTCCCGGGTGGAGGCGGTGCCGTAGGCGACGAGGGTGCCGCCGGGGGCGAGCAGACGCCAGGAGTCGAGGATGCCGGGGCCGCCGACGTGGTCGAAGACGGCGTCCACCCCGCCGGGGGCCAGGGCGCGGACGCGGGCGGCCAGGTCCTTCGTGCGGTAGTCGAGGGGGGTGACGCCTTGGGCGCGCAGGTCCTCGTGGTGGCGGGCGGAGGCGGTGCCGATCACCTCGGCGCCGGCCGCCCGCGCGAGCTGGACCAGGACCGAGCCGACGCCGCCGTTGGCGCCGAGCACCAGCACCGTCTGCCCGGCCCGGACGCGTGCCGTGCGGTGCAGCATCTGCCAGGCGGTGATGCCGTTGATGACCATGGTCTCGGCCCGCTCCGCGTCGACCCCCTCGGGCACCGGCACGGTGTCCGCCGCGTCCACGACGACATGGGTGGCCCAGCCGCCGACCTTGACCAGGGCGGCCACGCGGGTGCCGGCCAGGCCGGGGTCGACGCCCGGACCGGTCGTGGCCACGGTGCCGACGAGGTCGTAGCCGGGGACGAAGGGGAACGGCGGCTGGTCGAAGTAGCGGCCGCGGCGCATCTGCTGCTCCGCGAAGGAGACCCCGGTCGCCTCCATCCGGATCACCACCTGGCCGGGCCCCGCGACGGGCACGGTTCCGCGCCGCACCCGCAGTCCTTCCGGTTCGACCTTGCCCGGGAGGACGACCTCGACGAGTTCTTCGGTCTCTGTGGCACGCATGGCGGTCTCCGGTGAGTGTGAGCGAGTCGAGTGAGTTAGCTAGTTAGCTAGGTTCTTCTTCGTTATAGGTTGTAACTCTCTCGGGTCCGGAGTGTCAATAGCGGTCGTGATAGCTTCTAACTGAACGTCTGCGCGGACCGGGGAAGGCGGCGGCACATGCGGCAGGACACGACGGGAGAGGGCACGACGGGGGAGGCGACGGCGGAGCGTGGAACGGCGGGCCGGGGGGCGACGCCGCGCGAGCGCTACCGCACGCAGGTCCGCACCGAGATCAAGGACCACGCCTGGCAGCAGATCGCCACCGCCGGCGCCTCCGGGCTCTCCCTCAACGCGATCGCCAAGCGCATGGGCATGAGCGGGCCCGCGCTCTACCGGTACTACGCCGGCCGCGACGAACTGATCACGGAGCTGGTCCGGGACGCCTACCGCAGCCTCGCCGACGCCTTCCGCGCGGCCTCCGCCCCCACCCCCGGGGCGCGTGCGCTGGGACGCGCCCTGCGCGCGTGGGCGCTGGCGGACCCGCAGCGCTACTTCCTCGTGTTCGGCACCCCCGTGCCCGGCTACCACGCGCCGGACGACACCACCGACCTGGCGCGCGAGAGCATGGCGTACATGCTCGACGCCTGCGCCGCGCTGCCCCCGGCCGGATCCCCCGGGGCGCCCTTCACCGGGCACCTCGACGAGCACCGCGAGTGGGCGGGCGGCCGGTCCGTCCCGGCCGCCGCCCTGCACCGCGCGCTGACCTTCTGGACCCGGCTGCACGGCGCACTCTCCCTCGAACTCGCCGGGCACTTCACCGGGATGGGGTTCGACCCGGAGCTGCTCTTCGAGGCCGAACTGGACGCGCTGACCGGGAACGGCGGCTGAGCGCGCGGGAAGTGCGGGTCCGGCTCCTCACCGGCCCGCGCGCCTGCGGGCCCCGCGCACGGACGTCCGGGCCTCCGGTGAACCGAACAACCGGAATCATGCCGTCCGATGATGAAGATCTCGTACGAAATTTGACGATCTTGTTCGGCGAGGCGCCGCCGACGCCACAGTGGGGCGATCTCCGTCCCGCCCGGAAGGCCCCCTCGAGTGAAGCTCCGTACCCCCCACGGTCCCGCCGCCCGCCGCCGCGTCGGCGTTCTGACCGGCACCGTCACCGCTTCCGCCCTGCTCCTGACCGCCTGCGGCATCGTCGGCGACGGCGACGGCAGTGCCGCGTCGGCGGCGAAGAAGGACGACGACATCACCGTCGGCCTCCTGCTGCCCGGTCACAAGCCCGCCCGTTTCGACGAGTTCGACCAGCCCCTCATCACCAAGCAGGTCGCGGCCCTCACCCATGGCAAGGGCAAGGTCGTCGCCCGCAACGCCGAGTCCGACGCGGACAAGCAGGAGAAGCAGTTCGCCGAGCTGATCGACAAAAAGGTGGACGTGGTCCTCGTCGACCCCATCGACTCGCGGGCGATAGCGGCGCAGGTGCAACAGGCGAAGGACGCGGGCATACCGGTGATCGCCTACGACCGGCTCGCCGAAGGCCCGATCGACGCGTACATCTCGCACGACAACGAACTCGTCGGCCAGCTGCAGGGGCAGGCCCTGCTGAAGGCGCTCGGCGACAAGGCGGCCACCAGCAAGGTCGTCCTGATCAACGGTTCGTCCACCGACCCGAACACGGTCCACCTCAAGAAGGGCCTCCGCGAGGAGCTCAAGGGCAACGTGGTCATGGCCGGGTCGTACGACACCCGCGACTGGCGGCCCGAACTCGCCCAGAAGAACATGGAGAAGGCGATCGCGGCCGTCGGGCTCGACAACATCGACGCCGTCTACTCCGCCAACGACGGCATGGCGGGCGCCGTCATCGAGACGCTCAAGAAGGCCGGCGTCACCCAGCTCCCTCCGGTGACCGGGCAGGACGCGGAGCTCGCCGCGGTGCAGCGGATCATCTCGGGCGAGCAGTACATGAGCGTCTACAAGCCGTTCCAGCGGGAGGCGGAGAGCGCCGCCGAGATGGCGGTGGCCAAGGTGCAGGGCCGCTCGATCGAGTTCGACGCGCTGACCCGCGACTCGGTGGACAGCCCGACGCGGAAGGGCATCCCGGCGATGCTGGTCCCGGTGGTCGCCCTCACCAAGGACAACATCAAGCAGACGGTGATCCAGGACGACGTCTACACCGTCGAGGACATCTGCACGCCGAAGTACAAGGCGAAGTGCGACGCGATCGGCCTCACGTCCTGACCGACGTCCCGAAGCCGTGGCCCGGCCGGGAACGGGGAGAAGGACAGGGGCGGCCCGTCGTCAGCGGGTGGTGGGCCGCCCGGCCGCCGTGGTCGGCCGCACGCCGGACGTGGTCCGCGACCGCGGCTTCTCCTTGAGGCGTTCGTCGGCCGCGGCCCGCTTCGACAGCGACTGCGACGGCTCGCTCGTGGCCTTCGTGGCGCCCGAGCCCGTGGAGTCCGCGGGCCGCGCCGACGGGCCGGTGCCGGGGGTGTCACGCCCCTGTGGGGCGTCGGACGCGGTCCGGCGCTCGGCCGGCTCGGAGGGCAGGGGCGTGGCGTCGGTGACGGGCGGCGGGGCGAGCGGGACCGTCGGGGAGACCGGCCGCTCGGTTCCCCCGAGGTGCAGCGGCGCGGCGACGAGGACGGCCGCGGCGCAGGTCAGCGCGGCACCGATCGCCGCGCGCAGCAGTCGGCGGCGGGCGGCGGTGCGGCGGATCTCCTCGTAGCGGCCGGGCGGCGGGCCGAGCAGGTCGGCGTGGGCGGTGAGGGGTCGCAGGATCACCGCGAGCGGGTCCTCGGACCCGTCCGCCGGTCCTCCGTGCCCGCCCGCCCCTCCGCGCCCGTCCGCGCCACCCGCACCGTGCGCCCGGCGGAAGCCCTCCGGGTCGTCGTCAAAGCGTGTGGTCAAGGCTCCTCCTCAGATGGACGCGGAGCAGTTCGCGGGCCGCGTGGAGGTCGGCCTTGACGGTTCCTTCCTTGCGCCCGGTCAGCGCGGACACCTCCCGGATCGGCATGTCAGCGTAGTAGTGCAGCAGGATCGGCACCCGCAGCCGTTCCGGCAGCGACTGCACGAGCAGCCGGACCGACGGGTCGTCCTGCTCGGTGTGCGGGCGCAGCGCGGCCTCCGTGGTGACCCGCCGCACGGCGCGGCGCTCGCGCTCCAGTTTGCGCCAGTGGTCGCGGACGAGGTTGGCCGCGGTGACGTAGAGGAAGCCGCGGGGTTCGTCCACGGACGTCCAGCGGGCCCAGAGCCGGGTGAACGCCTCGGAGGCGATCTCGTGCGCCGTCCCGTCGTCGTCGACGAGACGGCGGCACCAGCCGGCCAGACGCGGATAGAGGGCGGCGAACAGTTCGGACGCCGCCCTCTCACGGGACCGTTTCAACGCTCTCCTGGGTCGTGGGGGCACGTGGGGGAAGATGCCGGGTGCCCGGCGGGCGTTGCCCCGCCGGGCACCCGGCGGCTCAGCCTCCGTCGAGGGCCGCGAAGACGATCACGTTGTCGCGGTAGCCGTCGCCGGAGCGCGGGCCGCCGCACGTGATGAGCCGCAACTCCGGCCGGTCGACGTCGCCGTAGACCTCCTGCGTGGGGAAGTGCGCCTTGTCGACGGTGCGTACGCGGGTCACCGTGAACGCGGCCGTCGTGCCGTTCCTCAGCCGCGTCGTGACGTGGTCGCCCCGGTGCAGTTCGGACAGCCGGCGGAAGACGCCGTCACCGTACTGGCCGACCGTGACGTGGCCGAGGAGGACGGACGGTCCGGTCCGGCCCGGCGTCGGCGACTTGTCGTACCAGCCCGCCCGGTCGTGCGCCGTGACGGGCGGCACCTCGACGGTGCCGTCCGCCGCCAGCCCCAGCCGGATGACCGGGGTGTCGACGCCGATGCGCGGGATCCGCAGCCGCGCGGGGGCGGAACGCGCGAGTGGGCGTGCGGCGTTGGTCGGACCGGCGGAGGTGTCGTCGCGGCCGGCGGAGCTCTCGCCGCCCGCGTCGGCCCCCTGGACCGTGCCCGGACTCCCCTCGCTGCGTACCCCCTCGCCGCCGCCACCGCAGGCCGTGAGCAGCAGGGCCAGGGCCGCGGTGGCGAAGGCGCGCCGGGAGAGCGCGGTCATCACGCCCCGGTCGCCCGGCGGCGCCGCACGACGAGGAAGGCCGCGCCGCCCGCGGCCACCAGTGCGGCGGCGCCCCCGCCGACCAGCGCGTTCTGGTCCGAGGACGAGGAGGTGTCCGCCACGCCGGTGTCGGCCGCGCCCCGCGGGACGGCGCGGACCTGGCCGTCCTTGCCGGTGGCCGGCGTGGCGGCCTCGCGCCGCTTCTCGGCCGGGGCGGGCGTGGCGGCGTCGCGCGGCTTCTGGGCCGGGGCGACGGTGGCGTCGGTGGCGGGCTTCGCGGTCGGGCTGTCGTCGGCGAACGCGGGCTGCACGGTCCCGGCCAGTACGGCGGTGCAGGCGAGTGCCAGGACACTGAGAACAGTTCGGCGCATCGTGTCGCTCTCTTCTGTCGTCCCGTCCGGAAGAACCGGACGGGTTGTATGACGAATCGAGCGGAGAGACGACGCACCCCGACGCCGGGTTGTAAAGAACGGGCAAAGCCGTTCGGGGCGATGTTTACGACACCCGGCCGGCGGTCCACTCCTCGGCGAGCAGCCCCAGTACGACCTCGTCGGCGAAGCCCCCGTACACCCAGGCGGCGCTCCGCAGCGTGCCCTCGACGGTGAACCCGGCCGCCCGTGCCGCCCCCAGCATCGGGGCGTTGTCCGCGAGCGTCTCGACCTGCAGGCGCCGCAGCCCGCGCCCCGCGAAGCCGTACTCGCACAGCGTCCGCACGACATCGGTGCCGAGGCCCCGGCCGCGGAAGGCGGGGAGCAGCGCCATCCCGATGTGCGCCGACCTGTTGTGCGTGTCGATCCCCCAGAGCACGGCGGAGCCGGCCAGTTCGCCCGAGTCCGGCTCCACCACCGAGAACGGCGCCGCGTCCGGCGAGGGCTCGCCCACCGCGAACGGGGAGTGCCCCGACTCGGCGGCGATCGGCCGCCAGGGCTTGTCGTCGGCGCGGGTGCGGTGCACCACGTCCTCGTACAGCCCGCGGTGCAGTACAGGGACATCCGCCTCGGTCCGGGCCCGCAGCCCGATCTTCTCGCCACGTATCACCCGGCAGGGGTATCGCGGGCCGGGCGGGAGGCACAACCGGATTGTTACCGGCGGAGGTTGGTGGGCCGGGGCACCTGAGTGGGTGTCAGCGGGTCGCGGCGTCCCGTCCGCCGGGGCGGGCGGCGGCCTCCGGGCCGGCGGGGCCGGCGGGAGAGCCGAGCGTCCCGGCGGTGCCGCCGCGTCCGTCGGACCCGCGCTGTGCCGCGGTGAGGGCCCGTACCACCAGGATGCCGGCGACCGCGGCGCCCACCACGGCCGCGTCGGCGGCGAGCAGCGGGGCGGGGTTGTCGTAGGCGCGCTCGACGACCTTGTCCGTCGAGACGGTGTACATCAGGCCCGTGCCGGTCAGGGTGCCGGCCAGCCACAGCCCCCACCACCAGTTCACCGCGCGCGGCAGCCGCTCGCCGGGGGCGCTGCGGCGGTGGATGTCGGCGAGGATCCCGCGCGGGATCCACAGGTTCGCCACCGGCAGCACCCAGCCGAGGTAGACCCACACCCAGGAGTACCGGGGCGGCTCGCCCGAGAGGGCGCGGGCGTTGTCCCGCACCGCCCACAGCCAGCTCAGGAACGCGACCGCGCACAGCACCGCCGCCGCGTCGCCCACCGTGGTGACCAGGTGGTAGCCGTCCTCCAGCGAGGTCAGCGGACGGTGGCTGCCGCCGCCCTGGTCGGGCGGGCCGGAGTCCGGCATGCCCGCGGCGCCGAGCCGGATCTGCCAGCCGGCGCGGGCCGTCCAGGCGGCGCCGGCCAGCGCCAGCGCGGCGACGGCGCAGTGGGCCGCGCCCCGGGTGGGACGCAGGGCCGGGGTACGTGTGCTCTCCTCGTTCACGCGGTCATCCTCGCATCCACGGTGTGCGGACGCGGGGCGGCAACCCGGCGCGTGCGCAGACCGGTTGGGGCCGCGTGCGTACTCTCCGGCGCCCGCGGCAGCGCGTACGGCGAAGCCGTTCGCGGGGGCTTCGCGGACCGGTGGGCCACGGCATCCCGCCGCGCGGGGACATGAGGCCGTGTGATCCCTTCCGCACCTGCCGGGATCATGATCGGAGAGGCCCCCGGGGCCAGTAAGGTAAGGACCGCTCCGGCACCCCCACCATCCTCCCGCGGCCCCGCGGCGTGATGGCCGGCGGCGATCGAGTCGTCCGACGGACGGTCGGTCCGCGGGCGCGCCCCCTGACCCTCGGGCGCGGCCCCGCGGGCTTCCGTGCGCCGGTACGGCGTCTCACGGGATGAGGTTGGAACACAGGTGCTGATAGCGGGCCGGTACCGGTTGCAGACCGCCCTCGGGCGCGGCGCGATGGGCGAGGTCTGGCGGGCGTCCGACGAGACGCTCGGCAGGGACGTGGCGGTCAAGCTCATGCTCGGCCAGGACGCCGACCCGACCGCCGCCTCCAGGTTCCGGCTGGAGGCCCAGACCGCCGGACGGCTGCACCACGGCAACGTCGTCGGCGTGCTCGACTTCGGGGAGTACGAGGGCGGTCTGTTCCTGGTGATGGAACTGGTCGCGGGCGACAGCCTGGCCCGGATCCTCGGCGACAACGGACCGCTGCCCGCCGACCGGGTCGCGCGCATCGCGGCCCACACCGCCGCCGGGCTCGCGGTCGCGCACGACCAGGGGATCGTGCACCGGGACATCAAGCCGGGCAACCTGCTCGTGGACGCCGACGGCACCACGAAGATCGCCGACTTCGGCATCGCCCGCTTCATGGACGACCCGGGCGCCGCTCTCACCCGTACCGGGCACATCGTCGGCACCAGCCTCTACCTGGCCCCCGAGCGGGCGCTCGGCCAGTCCGCGGGGCCGCCCAGCGACGTCTACTCGCTGGGCTGCGTGCTCTACCAACTCCTCACCGGCGGAACTCCGTTCAAGGGCGACAGCCCCGTCGCTGTGCTGCACCACCACCTCGACACACCGCCGGTGCCGCCGCGCGAGCTCGGCGTCGACCTGCCGCCCGCCTTCGAGAACTACCTGCTCGGACTGCTCGCCAAGCGGCCCGAGGACCGGCCGACGGCACGGCAGGTCGCCCAGTGGTTCGACGGCGGCGCGTGGCAGGGCCGGCCGGAACCACTTCCGGCGGTGGCACCGTCGGGGCCGTCGGCACCGGGGACGGGCCGGCGCGCGGCGGGCGGCACCGGTCCGGGCAGGGCGGAACGGTCCGGGAGGTCCGAGCGGTCCGGCAGGTCCGGGCGGTCGGAGCCGGGAGCGGCGCAGCGGCAGCAGCGGACGTCGGGCGCGGGTCCGACGGCGCCCGGGGCCGGGCCGCGGCACGGAGCGGGCCCGGGGTCCGCGCCCTCCTACCCGGGCGCACCGTCCGGTCCGGGCGCCTCGGCCGAGTCGGGGGCGCCGACGACGTACAAACTCCCGACCGCCACCGCGGGCCCCGCCTCCTCGGCGCACCGGGGCCGGCGCCGCCAGCAGCCCTCCGGAGCGGCGGGCGCCCTGGCCGGGCAGCGGACCCGGATCGTGGCGCTGCTCGCCGGGGTGGCGCTCTTCGTGGGCGCGATGCTGCTCGGCATGGCGTGGTTCGGCTAGGGTCTTTCGTTCGGATCAGGCCGACTGGGAGGCGCGGTGCGTCTTCGACCGGCCCGAGCGGGCGCCTCAGTGCCGTGGCGGGTGCGGCGGTTCCGACGGCTGCGGCGGTCGCGGTGGACGCGGCCCATGGGGCGGACGCGGCCCGTGCGGGGGCTGCGGCGGGGGCATCGTCTCCAGCCCCGGGGCCGGGGCGGGCCAGACCAGCAGGACCGCGCACGGGGCGTGGTCCACGACGAACCGTGCGGCGGGCCCGAGGCTGTGCGGCCCCAGCCGGGCGCGGTCGCCGTCGCGGGCGACGACGAGCAGGTCTGCCTCCTCCGCGGCCCGCACCACCTCGCGCTCGGCCCGCCCCTGCCGCTCCCGGCGCACGCAGGGCCCGCCGAGCCGCTCGGCGGCCGCGTCCAGCAACCGCCCGGCGGAGCCGGCCCCGAGCTCCGCGACCCGCGCACCCGGATCGTGTCCGCCCCGGCCGAGCAGCCCGGCGAACGCCCCGTGCGCGACCCCGGGTTCCTCGCCCCCGCTGACGTGCAGCAGGACGACGTCCTCCCCGTCCCGCGCGTGCCGCCGCGCGGCATCCACACAGGCGGGCCAACTGCCCTCGACGAGCCACGCGAGCACGGTCACGACCCCTCAGCCCCTTCGGTCCTCTCGGTCCTGTCGGCCCCTTCGGCCCCTTTCGCGGTGATCGGCCCCCCCGCGGCGCTCGGCTCCTCCGCGGCGCTCGGCTCCTCCACCCTGCCAGGCCGCCCGGCGGTACGCCCGCCGGGCGGCCTGGCCCCGCCGGGCTCATTCCTGGATGGCGGCCATGCCGATCGGCGCGTACCGGTCCCCGGCCGCCGCCCCCACCGGGATCGCGGCGCTCAGCGCGGCGAGCTCCCCGGGGGGCGATGGCGAGGCCGGCCGCGGCGACGTTCCGCTCCGGCCAGGTGCGCCGCCTGGTGACCGGGAGCGCGGTGACGCCGTCCTGGGCGAGTACCCAGGCGAGGGCGAGCCGACCGGCCGTCACGCCGCACCCCGGGCACGCGGAGCCACGAGAAGCCGGCCCTGCTGACGGTCCTGGGCACCGAGCACTTCGCCACCACCACCGAACACGGCTGAGACCCCCCCACGGGCCGCGCCCGCCCCCGCCTGGTCCGTTCGCACCAGGCGGGGGCGGGGGCTGGTGCCACCGGACCAGGCGGGGCCGGGGTCGGCGGACGATGCCCGGCCGGGGTGCCGGAGGCGAGTGTGGACAGGCGCGGGAGTCCCTCGCGTCTTTCCCTGCTCGACGGTGTCTGGAGTGAGCTACAGGTGGCCAGGTTTCTGTATCGGATCGGACGGTGGGCTTTCCGGCGGCGCCGGCTCGTGGCCGTGGTGTGGCTGGCCGGCCTCGTGCTGGCGATAGGCGCCGCCGCGACGGCGCCGGCCGGGGAGGACGAGGACCTCGCCATGCCGGGCACGGAGTCCCAGAAGGCGTTCGACCTCCTCGACGAGCGGTTCCCGGAGAGCAACGCGCAGGGCGCCGAGGCCCGCCTGGTCTTCCGGGCCCCGCAGGGGCAGCGGATCACCGCGAAGGACAACCGCGCGGCCGTCGAGGAGGCACTCGGCTCCCTGGACGGGAACAAGCAGTTCGCGTCGGCCACCGACCCCTTCACCACCGGCGCGGTCAGCGGGGACGGCACGATCGCGTACTCCACGGTCACCTACACCGTGGACGCCGTCGACCTGACCGCGGCGACGAAGACCGCCCTGGAGGACGCCGCGGGCGACGCCCGGGACGCGGGGCTCACCGTGGAGACGGGCGGCTCGGCCCTGGACTCCGAGGAGGAACCGGGCGGCACGACGGAACTCGTCGGCGTGGCGGTGGCCGCGGTGGTGCTGGTCCTCGCCCTCGGCTCACTGGTCGCTGCCGGACTGTCGCTGCTGACCGCCCTGCTGGGTGTGGTCATCGCCTTCGGCCTGGTCACCGCGCTGTCGGTGCCGCTGGGCCTGTCGTCCACCGTCGCCATCCTGGCGCTGATGCTGGGGCTCGCGGTCGGCATCGACTACGCCCTCTTCATCACCTCCCGCTTCCGTGACGAACGCGCCCGGGGCCACGAGCCCGAGGAGGCCGCGGGCCGCGCGGTCGGCACGGCCGGGTCCGCCGTCGTCTTCGCCGGCGCGACCGTCGTCATCGCGCTGGCAGGGCTGGGCGTCGTCGGCATCCCCGAACTCACCAGGATGGGCCTGGGCGGTGCCGGCGCGGTGGCGCTCGCCGTGCTCGTGGCGCTGACCCTGACCCCCGCGCTGTTCGGTCTGTTCGGCCGCCGTGTGCTGCCCCGCGCCCTGCGCAAGGCCACCCGGCCGGGCGGACGCCCGCACGCGGCGCACACCGGCGCACCTCACCCCGGGGCGGCACACACCGGTGCCGGACGTCCCGGGTTCGCCACCCGCTGGGCGCGGTTCGTGCTGCGCCGCCCGGCGGCCGTGCTGCTCACCGCCGTCCTCGGCCTGGGCGCCGTCGCCGCGCCGGTGCTGAGCCTCGAACTCGGCCTGCCCGGCGACGAGTCGAAGTCCGTGGAGACCACCGAGCGTCGCGCCTACGACCTGCTGTCGCAGGGCTTCGGCCCCGGTTTCAACGGCCCGCTCACCGTCGTCGTGGACACCTCGCGGGCCAAGGACCCCCGCGCCGTCACGGACCTGGTCGTCGAGACCGTGAAGAAGGTGGACGGGGTCGCGTCGGTCGGCGCACCGGTGCTCAGCGAGAACAAGGACACCGCCCTCCTCACCGCCGTTCCCGAGACCGCGCCCAACAGCCCCGAGACCAAGGACCTGGTGCACGCGCTCCGGGACAAGGCCGCGGGCGTCGAGTCGGACACGGGCGCCGACGTCTTCGTCACGGGCAAGACCGCGC
Organism: Streptomyces sp. B3I8; assembly: GCF_030816915.1. Taxonomy (NCBI): domain Bacteria; kingdom Bacillati; phylum Actinomycetota; class Actinomycetes; order Kitasatosporales; family Streptomycetaceae; genus Streptomyces; species Streptomyces sp. B3I8. Next base: position 3,701,564 of record NZ_JAUSYN010000002.1, read on the forward strand.
TGAACATCGACATCTCCGAAGCGATGGCCGGCGCACTGGTCCCCTACCTGACGGTGGTCATCGGCCTGGCGGTGCTCCTCCTGCTCGTCGTCTTCCGCTCGGTCCTGATCCCGGTCAAGGCCGCGCTCGGCTTCCTGCTGTCGGTGGGTGCCGCCTTCGGTGTCCTCGTCGCCGTCTTCCAGTGGGGCTGGGCGGCCGACCTGTTCGGCATCGAGCAGACCGGACCGGTCATGTCGCTGATGCCGATCCTCATCATCGGCATCGTCTTCGGCCTCGCCATGGACTACGAGGTCTTCCTCCTCACCCGCATGCGGGAGGCGTACGTCCAGGGCGCGAGCCCCGAAGAGGCGATCGTCAACGGATTCCGGCACAGCGGGCGGGTGGTGGCCGCGGCGGCCGTCATCATGATCAGCGTGTTCGCCGGATTCGTCGGGATGAGCAGCCCGACCATCCAGACGATGGGCATCGGGCTCGCCTCCGCCGTCGCCTTCGACGCCTTCGTGGTCCGCATGGCGATCGTGCCCGCGGTCCTGGCCCTTCTGGGCCACCGCGCCTGGTGGCTGCCCCGTACGCTGAACCGTGTGCTGCCGAACGTGGACATCGAAGGTGAATCCCTGAGCGGGCACGACCCGGTGCCCGACCGGGCCGCATCGGACGCGGTGGTACGGGGACCGTTCCCCGTCGGCCGGAACTGACCCGGACATGGCACACGCCAGCGGCGGGAGCCGGGCCGGCCGGACGCGCGGGGAGCGCGGCGGGCGGCGGGAGCGCGGCGGACCGCGCTCCCGCCGCCCGCGCTCCCGCGACGCGCGTCCGGCCGGCCCGCGCTCCCCGGGCGCGCGGCGCCGCGAGGCGGCGCTCACGGCGGCCGCGTTCGCGCTCTGCCTCCTCGGCGGCGCGATCCGGACCGACGACACCACGTCCCTGCCGCCCCACGCCGCCTACGTCCTCGCCGTGCTGTCCTGCGCCCTGCTGCCGCTGCGGCACCGCACCCCCCGGGCGGTGCTGGCGGCCACCACGGCGGTGGCGCCCCTGGCGCAGCCGCTGAGCGTGCTGATGACCCCCCTGCTCATGGCGCCCGCCCTGATCACCTCCTACACCTGCACCGTCATCGCGCGCACCGAACGGCGCGCGGTGACCGCGGTGTCGCTGGTCGCCGCGGTGCTGCTGGTCTCCGCGGCCCCGCTGTCCGGGGAGTTCTCCTGGCGGGACGCGAGCAGGATGGCCGTGGCCGGCGCCTCCCCCCTGGTGGCCGGTCTGCTCGGACACTCGGTGCGCAACCGGCGGGCGTACCTCACGGCGGCGGAGGAGCGGGCCCGCCGGGCCGAGGAGACCCGGGAGAGCGAGGCCCGCCGCAGGGTGGACGAGGAGCGCCTGCGCATCGCGCGCGAACTGCACGACCTCGTGGCCCACCAGATCACCCTGGCCAACGCGCAGGCCCAGGTCGCCGTCCACCTGCTCGACACCCGGCCGGAGCAGACCCGCAAGAGTCTGCGCGAACTCGTCGAGACCACCGGCCACGCGCTCGACGAACTACGGGCCACCGTCGGCCTGTTGCGCCAGGCCGACGACCGGGGGACGACCGCGGACGGGGTCGGCCCCGACGAACCGGCGCCCGGTCTGGCCCGGCTGCCGACACTCCTGCAGTCCTTCCGCCGCGCCGGCCTGGAGGTGTCGACGCGGGAGGAGGGCACGGCCAGGCCGCTGCCCCCGGGACTGGACCTCACGGCCTACCGCATCGTCCAGGAAGCCCTGACCAACGTCACCAAACACGCAGGTTCCGGGAGCGCCGTGGTGGGCCTGGACTGGTACCCCGACCGCCTGGTCCTCACCGTCGCGGACGACGGCGCCCGGGGCGCCCGGGGGATGCCGGGCCTGCCCGTCGTGCCGGAACGCCCGCCCGGCTACGGTCTCATCGGGATGCGGGAACGCGCCGCCGCGGTCGGCGGACACCTCCACGCGGGCCGGCGCCCGGAGGGCGGCTTCCTGGTGAGGGCCGAGCTCCCCCTCCCACCGCCCAGGGACACGACGGCCGACAGCCGACGCCCGACGACCGACAGCCGGCGGCCGACAGCCGACGAACCTCGGCACCGACCCGGCGACGACGACCACCGAGGAGAAGGACACCCATGACCGACACGGCAACGGACGACGCGGGGCCCGGGCGGACCGGACCGCTGCGCGTACTGCTCGCCGACGACCAGGCCCTGCTGCGCGGGGCCTTCCGCATGCTCCTCGACACCACCGAGGACATCACGGTCGTCGGCGAGGCCGGCGACGGCCGGGAGGCGGTGCGGCTCACCCGGGAACTGCGCCCGGACGTCGTCCTCATGGACATCCGGATGCCTGAGGTGGACGGCCTCGCCGCCACCGCGCGGATCTGCGCCGACCCGGACCTGCGTGCCTGCCGCGTCCTGATCCTCACCACGTACGAGACCGACGAGTACGTGGCCCAGGCGCTGCGCGCGGGGGCAGGCGGCTTCATCGGCAAGGGCATCGGGGCCGAGGAACTCGCGGAGGCCGTACGGACGATCGCCGACGGGGAGACCCTGCTGTCGCCCGCCGCGACCCGCTCCCTGGTCGCCCGCTTCCTGGCCACACCGGACGACGCCACCCCCCACGACTCCGCACGGCTCGCCGTGCTCACCCCGCGCGAGCGGGAGATGGTGGCCCTCGTGGCGACCGGCCTGTCCAACCACGAGATCGCCGAACAGACGTTCCTCAGCCCGTTCACCGTCCGCGCGCACGTGCAGCGCGCCATGACGAAGCTGGAGGCCCGTGACCGGGCCCAGCTCGTCGTCATCGCCTACCGGACGGGGCTGGCGCAGGCCGGCCCCGACCAGTAGGCGGTGACGTCAGCGGACGGGGCTCACCGTGCGGGCCGAGGCAGTACGAGCGCCGTGTGGGCCGGCCGGGGCGTCGGGGCGGGCAGGGCGACCAGGCCGCGCAGCATGGTGTTCCGCTTCTCCAGGGCCTCGGTCGTGAGGGGGAAGAGCCTGGCCCCGCCGTCGTCCACCAGCCCCTGGTTCAGGGCGACGAACTCGCGCAGGTCGCGCCCGTAGGCGGCGAAGGCCGCGGTGTGGTCGGGGTGCGCGAGGAGGGAATGGGCGAGCATGTACGCGCCGACCAGGGCGAGGCTCGTACCCTGCCCGGTGAGGAACGAGGGCGCGTACGCCGCGTCCCCGACGAGGGCGACCCGGCCCCGGGACCAGTGCGGCAGACGGATCTGCCCGGCCGTGTCGAGGAACGGGTCGGCCGCCTCGCGCAGCGCGCCGACCATGGCGGGCACCTCCCATCCCGCGTCCGCGAAGACCGAGGCGACCAGGTCCGGCCCGGCCTCGGGGTCCCGGAGCGCGTCGTGCGGCGGCTCGGGGCGGTGGAAGGTGAGGAAGGCGTGCACCTCGTCGGGGTTCCCGGTGGCGTAGAGGGCGGCGGCCCTGCCCGGGGTGTTCCACATCAGCAGCTCGCGGTCCAGACCGAGCGTGTTGTCCATGGTGAACAGGGCGAAGCAGTAGCCGAGGTAACGGTGGTACCGCTCCTCGGGGCCGAACAGGGCCGCGCGGGTGGCCGAGTGCATGCCGTCGGCGCCGACGACCAGGTCGAACGTCCGCCGCAGCCCGCTGCGGAACGTGACGTCGACCCCCTGTCCCGACTGCCCGGAGTCCTCGAAAGCGACGAGGGAGTCGCCGAACAGGAACTCCACGTCGTCGCGCACCGACTCGTACAGCAGGGCGGACAGATCCTCGCGCCGCACCTCCAGGTCCTGCCCCTCCACCCCGCCGGCCAAGGCGCTCGCCTTCACCGAGACGATCACCTCGCCGCCCGCGTCGAGGAAGGTGGCGCGGCGCGCGTCGAGGTGCGCTTCCCGCAGCCGCGGCAGCAGCCCGGCCCGCCGGACCACCTCGACCGCGGTGCCGCGGATGTCGATGGGATAGCCGCCGGCGCGCAGCGCGGGCGCCTTCTCCACCACGGTGACCTCGAACCTGCCCGACCGGTGCAGCCAGTACGCCAGCGCGGGCCCGGAGACGCTGGCTCCGGAGATCAGAACGCTTCGCTTCGCGGACGTGTGCGTGGTCATGCCTGGGCTCCCTTGTTGGACGTGCTGGTGGGCGTACTGGTGTGAGAGGTGGCCGTCGTGCCGGCCGGCGCACTCGGCGTGCCGGCGGGCGTACCGGTGGCCGCGCCGCGGGGTTTCGCGGTGCGGCTCCGGGTGAGACGGACGGCGAGCAGGGACACGGCGGCGATGAGACCGGCCACGGTGAACCCGGTGACGAAGGACGACTCTGTGGGCAGCCCCGTCGCCCCGTCGACCCCGGAGTCGAGGATCGTGGCGCCGACCTGCGCGCCCACGGCCACCCCGATCACGCGCGTCACCACCAGCAGACTGGTGGCGATGCCGATGTCCCCGGTCTCGACGTCGGTGGCGGCACCGGCGAGCAGCGCCGTGGTGCCGACGCCCGCGGCGAACGCGGTCAGCACCTTCGCGACGACGAGCTGCCAGGACGCCGAGTGCAGCGACGCCAGGGTGAACAGCGTGGCCACCGCGACGACGCTGCCCGCGACGACCACGACCCGCGGCCCGAAACGCCGTGTCGCGAGCCCGCCGACCGAGTCGGCCAGCGATCCGGCGACGGCGCCGGGCAGCAGGAGCAGCCCGATGTCGGTGGTGTCGGCACCAAATCCGTACGCCTGTTCCGGCATGGCCAGGAGCTGCGGGATCAGCAGCGCGGTCATGCCGAAGCCGCCGGAGACGACAACGGTGAGCAGGCACGCGTGCCACATCGAGGGCTTCGCCAGCATGCGCAGGTCGACCATCGGCGAGGCCGTCCGGCGTTCGACGACGACCCATCCGGTCACGAGGCCGGCCACGACCACGACGAGGGCGACGACGGCGAGGGGTGCGAGGCCCGATCCCGTCACCCGGACCAGTCCGATCATGAAGGTGAGCAGCGCGCCGCTCAGCAGGAGCACACCGGGCCAGTCGATCGGGCTGTCCGCCCGGACCGGCGGATCGTGCGGCATCAGCCGGGCCACGGCGAGCGCCGCCACGATGATCACGGCCGTCGGCAGCGCGAACATCCAGTGCCACGACAGTCCTTCCGCGACCGGCCCGGCGAACAGCGTGCCGACCATGCTGCCGCCCGTGAACAGCGCCAGGACCAGCCCGATCGCCGCCTGCGACCGGGCGGCCGGGAGGTTCTTGCGCACCAGGATGAAGGACAGGGGCAGCGCCCCGATCATGACGCCCTGCATCACCTGGCCGACCAGCAGCACCGGCAGGTTCGGCGCCAGCGAGGCCAGTACCCCGCCGGTCGACACCACGGCCATCAACAGGAGCAGCACCCGCTTGCCGCCGTAGCGGTCACCGAGCTTGCCCGCGACCGGCGCGACCACCGCGCCGGTGACCAGCAACGAGTTGCCGACCAGGGCACCTTCGGACGGAGTGATGCCCAACTCCCGCTGCAGCAGCGGCAACGCGGGGTCCAGCACGGACTGCAGGGCACCCAGGGCGAGGGCCAGCACTCCGAGGGCGGCGATCGGCACCTTCCCCAGACGCCCCGGAGGCCCGGCGGCTCCGGGCCCGGGCGGGGTGAGGGGGGGAGAGGGAGGGAGAGAGGGAGACGAGGACGCCGACGTACTGCTCATCGGCGCCCGGTCCGTACACGTAAAGAGGTGCGTGCCACTGCTGATCACTCCAGATACCACGAGGCGAGGGGGGCTGCGCGGAATATCGCGCGTCTCCCACACTCGCCTCCGGTGCCCGGAGCGGGCATCGTCCGTCGACCCCGACCGTTCCTGGTGCGCCCGGACCAGCCACCGCAGCGTCCTGGTGCGCTCGCACCATGACGGACACGCGTGGCGTCACCCCGGGAAGGGGCCGGCGCACCGGCCCCGTATCCGGCCCGGCCGGCTCAGCCCCGGCCGGACTCCCGATCGGACTCCCGGTCGGTGCGGTCGGCCGGGCGGCTCGACTCCAGCCAGGAGCGGGCCGGCTCCGCCGGGCGGGTGGTGTCCACGGTGAGTTCCAGACGGGTCCCGCCCTCGGGACCGGCGGGGTAACTGCGCTGCTCGGAGGTGGCGAAGCAGCGCCGGACGACCTCCGCCACCCGCCGTGCCACCTCGGGTGACGCGGCGGTGACCTGTACCTCGGCCCAGCCGTGCGAGGGCGTGTCGGGGGATTCCATGGCGACCTCGGTGTCGGTGTGCGACGGGAGCGGAGCGCCGATCACTCTACGGGACGGCCCTGGGTGTCAGCCGCGTGCACCGGCCGCCTCCCTGAGGGGCGCGCCGGCCTGGTGGAGGCTGGTGAGTGCCAGCCGGTACGACTCGATCAGCCCGGTCTCCGTGTACTCCACGCCCAGCTCCTGGCAGTACTCCCGGACGATGGCGCGGGCCGCGCGCAGGTTGGGGCTGGGCATGTTGGGGAACAGGTGGTGCTCGACCTGGTGGTTCAGGCCGCCGAGCGCGAGGTCGGTCAGCCGGCCGCCGTTGACGTTGCGCGAGGTGAGGACCTGGCGGCGGAGGAAGTCCGGGCGGTCGTCGGGCGACAGGATCGGCATGCCCTTGTGGTTCGGCGCGAACGCGGAGCCGAGGTAGACGCCGAACAGGCACTGGTGGACGGCGAGGAAGGCGAAGGCCATGCCGGGCGGCAGCACCCAGAACAGGGCGACCAGGTAGAGCGCGCAGTGCCCGAACAGCAGGGCGCCGTCGAGCGTCCGGTGCTTGAGCGAGCGGTTGGTGACCGACCTGCCGCTCGCCACATGCAGGTTGAACCCCTCCAGCGTGAGCAGCGGGAAGAAGAGGAGCGCCTGCCGTTTACCGATCAGCCGCGGCAGCCCCTTGGCGGCACGGGCCTGGTCCTGCGTCCAGACGAGGATGTCGGGACCGATGTCGGGGTCGAGGTCCTCGGTGTTGGGATTGGCGTGGTGGCGGGTGTGCTTGTCCTGCCACCAGCCGTAGCCCATCCCGATGCAGGCCCCGGCGATCCGCCCGGACACCTCGCTGGCCCGGCGGCGACGGAACACCTGCCGGTGGGCGAGGTCATGGGCGACCAGGGCCACCTGCCCGTACATGACGGCCATGAAGACGCCGATCAGCAGCGTCCACCAGGAGGCGCCGACGAGCACGAACGCGGTCCAGCCGGCGGCGTACAGTCCGGCCACCGCGGTGATCCGGAACGTGTAGTACCCGGGACGACGCCGCAGCAGTCCCGCCTCCGTGATCTTCCTCGACAACCGGGCGAAGTCGCTGCCGCGCCGGTCGGAGTCCGGAATGGGGGACGGTGCAGTGGTCACGGTGGGGTAACTCTCTGTGAGGCGGGGGATGACTGGGAGCGGTCCCCGAGGGAGGTGGGGGAAAGAGGGAGCGGGCGGGACACGTCCGCGCCATGACCGTTCCTCGGGCTCGCGGGACTCGCGGGAATTCCGCTCGGGTCGACGACACCGCCGGTGGTCACCGGGGGTGGGGCCGGTCCGCAACCGGCGTGCTTGGTGCCCTCGGCGGCCCCAATCTACCGTCAGCCGTATAAAGGCGCTGTGACGGACGGCGGCCCGGCCCTCCGTGACCCCGTCGGGGAGGGCCGGCAGGGGACAGGCAGGGGAGACCCGTCGGGGAGGCGTCAAAGGGCAGGCCACGAGGCATACTCAGCATGCGGGGGCGTCTCGCCGTGGCATGTGAGGGCACGAGGTGGCATGAGGGGGACCGACGAGGTGAATGGGGCTGCCGGGGACGGACTGGGCAAGGTCGAGGTGAAGCTCCGATGGGATCCGAGTCCGTACGGGGAGCCGCCCCGGCATCTCGACATCGTCGCCACGACCTATCCGGCCGACGACCCCCACGGCCGGCCGGTCTACGTCGTGCACCACGAGAGCCGGTCGCCGGACGGCACGATCAACATGCGGCGGCACAGTGAGACCGGCATGGGGTTCGGATACGTCGAGGAGATGGTCTTCGAGTTCGACCGGCTGTCGTCGGACTACGGGCGGGTCGTGGTCGGCGTGGTCATCCACCAGAGCACCGGGCCGCGCACTTTCGGCGAGATCCACAACGGTGGCGTGATCGTCCTGGAGGGATACCGGCAACTGATGGCGGACGACTTCTCGGGCATCGCCGGCGCCACGGCCGCCACGTTCGCGGAGTTCGTCCGCGAGCCGTCCGGGGCGTGGCGCTTCCGGGAGATGACACGGGGCTTCCACAGCGGCGACCCGGCGCGCTTCGCCGCCGAGATGGGCCGCCTCCGCCAGTGACTCCGGGCGCCTGACGGCCCGGCCCCCGCCCCGGCGCACCGGTCCGGGTCGATCGGCTCCACGCTCACCTCACGCCGGTCGCGCGACTGTCGGTCGAGCGGCACGACGACGTCGGGTCCTGGCGCCCGGCATGCCGAACTGGGCCTGCTGGAGCCCGCGTTCGTGATGATCAGGCAGGCCGTGGGGACCACGAGGGAGCGGCGTCCCGAGACCGTGCGGTGGCTCGGCGAGTTCGTGGCCGGGCTGGTGGCGTCCGGGTTCGTCGCCGAGGCACTCGCCCGCTGCTGAGCGCCCCTACTTCTGCGGGCGGGGCACGACGGGGCATGCGTGGCCGGACCGGGTCATCGTCCAGCCGTCCCCGAGCACATGGATGCTGCCGGCCGTGGCGTCGCCGGCCGCGCGGCCGGCGTCGGTTCCCGTGGTGGGGCGGCGGGAGGCGGCGTGGGACGGCGGAGCCGCGTAGGCCACGGTGCAGGTCAGCTGGAGCATGGCCTGCCGGCTCAGCGAGGGCGTCCCGTCGGGGAGGCGGACGGAGAGGTCGCCGTCGTCGGCGATTGTCACCCGCGGCGCCTCCTTCAGGCGGGGGAGCCGCGTGGTGGCGGTCGCGGTCTCGTTCCCGGTCGGCCCCTCGAACAGCAGACGTACGACGGTCCGGATCTCCGCGGCGTCGCCGGTCCGGCGGGGGTAGGGCTGCAGGCTGCCGTCATGCAGGAAGAAGAGGGAGACGGTGGCGGGCGTCGAGGTCGGTGCCGGGCTGGGGGAGACGATTCCGCTCGCCGGCGCACCGGCCTCGATGACGTCGGACGGGGGGACTCCGCACGCCGTGAGCACGGCCGCGGCCGTGATGCCGCACAGCGGCGCCGCCACTCGCGCGCCCCTCACCGGGTGCCCCTGCCGGCGTCGGCGCCGGTACCGACTTCGCCCTCGGTGCCGGTGCCGGTGTCGTGCAGCGGGAGTTCGACCGTGAACACCGCGCCGCCCCCGGGCAGGTTCGCCGCCCGGATGCGGCCTCCGTGCAGGCGTACGTTCTCCGCCGTGATCGCCAGACCCAGTCCGCTGCTCTCGCTCCTGCCCCGTGAGGTGCTCGCCTTGTAGAACCGCTCGAAGATGTGCGGCAGGGCTTCCTCGGCGATGCCCGGCCCGTCGTCGGCCACTTGGACGACCGCCCATGCCCGGCCGGTCCCGTCCTCCTCCCGCACCTCCATGCTCACCCGCACGGGCGGCGCCCCGTGCCGCAGCGCGTTGCCGACCAGGTTGGCCGTCACCACGTCCAGCCTGCGCGGATCGACGCGTGCGCGGAGCGCACCCGCCTCGGGCAGCCGGATCTCCACCCGCTCCTGCGGCCACCGGGAGGCGACGGTGCGCCGTACGGACTCGGCCAGGTCGATCTCGTCCCGGTTGAGTTCGGCCACGCCCGCGTCGAAGCGGGAGATCTCCATCAGGTCGTTCACCAGCCCGCTCAGCCGGTTCGTTCCGTCGCTGATGAGCCGCAGCGCCTCACCGGTCTCCCCCTCCCCCTCCAGGTCCAGTACGTCGGTGACCGCCGACATCGCCGCCAGCGGCGTACGCAGCTCGTGCGAGACGTCCGCCACGAAGCGACGCCCTTGGGCCTCCAGACGCCGCAACTCGCGCACGGTCCGCTCCAGTTCTGCCGCCGACTCGTTGAAGGACTGGGAGAGGTCCGCCAGTTCGTCGGTGCCGGTGACCTCGAGCCGTACGTCGAGATGCCCCGCGGCCATCCGGCGCGTCGCCCGGCGCAGTGCCCGTACGGGACGCAGGACACCGCTCGCGGCGAGCAGCGCCAGCACGACGGCGAGGCCGAGGGCCACCAGGGTGGCGCGCTCGATGCCGCCGACCATGGCCTGGACGTACCGCAGTTCGGCGGTCTGGGGCACCTCCAGGTACATCACGGTCCCGGAGAGCCGGGGCTCCCCGTCCGCACCCGAGGCGTAGGTGACGGGCATGCCGACGACGAGAAGAGGACGCCCGTCGACGTCCATGCGCTGGAACACCGCGGCCCGCCGGCCCCGGACGGACCGCAGCAGCTCGGGGCTGGGCTCGACGAAGCCGGCGTTCGGGGCGACGGCGCGGTGGCCGCCGTGCGCGGCCATGACCCGCCAGCCCGAGGAACGGTTGTCGCGCAGCACCTGGTTCACCGCGAACTGGAGGTCCGACTGCTCCGGGGACAGGGGGACGGCGGGAGCCACGGTGTCGACACTCGTCCGGAACCGGTTGATGACGGCGTCCTGGCTCTGCTGGAGCACCCCCGTGCGCGCCTCCCGGAAGGCGAGCGCGCCGGTGCCCAGGGCGCTGGCCATGGCCACCAGGACGAAGGCGGTCAGCAGGCGGGGCCGCAGACCGCGCAGGGGCAGCGGGACGCGCGCCAGGACCGTCCGCAGAATCTGCCCGGACGCGAGACCGGAACCTGCCGCGGACGTGGACGCGGACGTCCGCTCGTCGTTCATGACGTGCCGGACGTGCCGGACGTGCCGAAGCGGTAACCGAACCCGCGTACGGTCTGCACGTAGCGGGGCTCCCGGCCTTCGCCGAGCTTGTGGCGCAGCCGCTTCACGCAGGCGTCCACGAGTCGTATGTCGCCGTGGTAGCTGTGCTCCCACACCGCTTCCAGCAGCTGCTGGCGGCTGAACACCTGCCCGGGCGAGGCCGACAGCGTCAGCAGCAGGCGCAGTTCGGAGGGGGCGAGGGTGACCGGTTCGCCGCGGTGCGTCACCACGAGCCCGGCGCGGTCGAGGACCAGGTCGCCGTGTGTCTCCGCCCGGGGGCGGGTGCCGTCCGGCAGCCCCGCGTCCTGCCTGCGCAGTACGGCCCGTATGCGCGCGTCGAGCACCCTGGCCCGTACCGGCTTCACCACGTAGTCGTCCGCGCCGGTCTCCAGGCCCACGACCACGTCGATGTCGTCCCCCCGGGCCGTCACCATGACGATCGGCACCTGGTCGCGCTCCCTGACCCGGCGGCACACGTCCAGGCCGGAGATGCCGGGCAGCATGAGATCGAGTACGACCACGTCCGGCCGGAAGGAGCCGAGTCGCTCCAGCCCTTCCTCACCCGTGCCCACGGCGAGGACCTCATGTCCCTGGTGCCGCAGGCCCAGTTGGAGGGCCCTGCGGACATCGTGGTCGTCTTCGACGATCAGGACCCGTGGCATTGCCGCAGTGTAGGCGGATCGGACGGCGGCGACCGTCCGGCATCGGCCCGTCCCCCTTCCGCCGTTACACAACGATCACACGGGCCGGGCAACCCGAGGCGCGGTTACCGTTCCGTGACAGAACCCACTCGGTGTGATCATTCGGCCTCTTCACACTGACGTGTCATGCATCCGGCACGACAACGGCGATCCGCACCTCCCCACGGCAGCCGCGCGGCCGCCCACCGCGCGGCGCGCGGTCGGCGATCCCCCGGCCGCCGGGGACGGCGGGGCCGCCGGAGCACGGGCCTGCTGGTCGGCCTGCTGGTGGTCCTCGGTCTGATGGTCCCCGCGGCGTACTTCCTGGGAGGAGCGCGCAGCGACGCGTCGAGCGGCACGCCCGCCCCGCAGCCCACGACCACCACCCCCGCGCACCGCCCCACCCCGACCTCTTCGGCCCCCTCCGTCCCCGCCTCCCCTTCCACCTCTCCCTCCACCTCTTCCTCCCCGCGCTCGAGCAGGATCAAGGTCCCCACGAAGGGCAGCGGAACGTTCACCACCGCGCGTGCCACGGGGAAGAAGGTGGGCAGAGGTGCGCGCCCGCTGCGCTACGTCGTGCAGGTCGAGACGGGCCTCGACGTCTCCCCGTCCCGGGCGGCGAAGGAGATCGACGGCATACTCGCGGCGCCCCGGGGCTGGACCCACAACCCCGGCATCGCGTTCCAACTGGTGGGCGCGGGAGCACCGCACGACATCACGATAAAGATCGCGACCCCGACGACGGCGGACGCCCTGTGCTGGGCGGGCATCCGCCAGGACACCGGGGGCGAGTACAACTGCGAGGTCCCCGGCGGGGTGGTGGTCAACCTCAGGCGCTGGGCCGAGGGTTCGCACACTTTCACCGGCCCGATCCACGACTACCGGGCCCTGATCATCAACCACGAGATGGGCCACTTCCTCGGCCACTCCCACCAGACCTGCGGCGGCGTGGGGAGACCGGCCCCCGTGATGATGCAACAGATCAAGGGCCTGCACGGCTGCGTCCCCAACGCCTGGCCCTACGACACACACGGCAACCTCATCACGGGGCCGCCGGCGTGAAGGGTGCGCGACATCCCCGTGATCCGGCCGATGCGCCTCAGCTCACAGTGAAGTAGTAGTCGTAGGGCGCCAGTTGGATGCCGGAGCGGGTCGTCGCGTAGACCGTGAGGTCGTACCAGCCCTCCGCGGCCGGGGCCCAGTCGACACTGGCCGTGTGGTCGGCGTCCGCGGGGACCGTGACCTCCGGCCCACCGTCGTTGAAGGTGTACGTGTAGCTCACGACGTCCTTCACCTTCGGTGCGAAGGTGAAGGTGCCCGTGACTGAGCCGCCACCGCTCGAACCGTTCTCGGGGTAGGCCGTCGACACGACGGTGGGCGTGGTGTCGTAGGTGGTGCCCCACGAGGCCGCAGCGCTGACCCAGCCGTTCGCGCTCCTGCTGGTCACCTGGACGTTCTCGCCGTAGATGCCGTCCAGCGTCAGCTCCACCGCCGCTGTGCCGTCCGCCTCCGCCGCGACGTCGAAGGTCCTGTCGCTCCGCCCTCCGACGGTCTCCACGGAGTAACCGACGATGGGGCTCTTCGCCTGGAGCGCGGGGTCGGGACGGAGGGTGAACCCGGTCGGCTCGCCGAACTCGGGATCCGGGACGGCCGGGGTGATCGTGGGCGCGGGGGAACTGACGCGGAAGGTGTAGTCGGTGACCGCCGACCCGTGGTAGGCCCGGTCGAGGCTGCGTACCGACAGCGTCATCACGCCGGAGCCGCTCGGCGGGATCAGGCTCAGTGCGGCCGAGCCGCCGAGCGCGTCGGCGCGTATGAAGTATCTGGTGTCGGAGTAGGGGTCGACGGGCTGCGGAACGCCGTGGTCACCGATATCGGTGCCGATGACCGGCAGGTCACGATGCCAGGTGAACTCGAACCCCTCGACGTCGTCGACCCCGTTGGAGCCGATCCTGAACTGGACCGGCTCACCGCCCTCGGTCCAGCCGTCCGGCGGGTAGTTCGGTGAGGTGACGGTGGGCGCGTGGGCCGGGCGAACGTCGTCGATCGTGACGTAACAGGCGGCCGACCAGTCCGAGGCCGCCTCGTCGACCGTCGTCCGCGCCCGCCACGCGTAGGTCTGACCGTCGGCGAGTGCACTGGAGGCAATGGTGGCGGGAGCCTCGAAGCCGGGGGTGGAAAGGTCCCGGGTGACGGTGGTGATCCGCGTCGGGTCGGTGACCGGCCAGAGCTCGTACCGCACGCCGACCAGGCGGCTGACGGCCGAGTCGGTGACCCCCGGGACACCCTCGACGACGAGGCCGTCGCCGGCCCCTTGGTAGGAGGGGTGGTCCGCGTCGGTCGAGCAGTGTCGGTAGCCGTTGAAGAGCTGCGTCGGCGTGATGGGTATCCCGTCGGCCGCGCTCGCGGGCGACACGGCGGCGGCCAGCGCCAGGCCGAGGGTCCCCACCGAAGCAAGGACCGTACGGGGTCTCGCGCCGAAGGACATAGACAAGTGATCCCCTCCCGTCGGGGCGCCGCAGAGCGCACTGCTGTGCGAGCGCCGGAGGGATCGTACCGGGGCGCCGCAGGCCGCCACACGGCATTCAACGGCCGCGACCAGAGGCTTTTTCAGCCCCGCGGCGCTCCATCGCCACGACAGGTCGCCCTCGTACGAAGCCCCCGACTGCCACCGCGGCCGCCACACCGGCCGGATGCCGCGGCCGACCCCGGCGGTGGACTGGACCGTGAGGCAGGGAACCCGGGATGCCCGCGGGCGTCTCCGCCGCCGAATCGTCCGGCACCGAACGCCCGAGGGCGTACGAGGCAACTCGACGTACGTGAAAGGCGGCGGGCCGGACGGGAGGAATCCCGTCCGGCCCGCCGCCGCGGCACCCCCGCGCCCGGCGGATCACTTCCGTCGGACGACGTCCGTGCAGTAGCGATCCCTGCCCGGCAGATGGCCGGTGACCAGGAAGTCGACGGTGGCCTTGTCGGCGCAGGCGGAGCCCTCGTCGTAGACGTAGTGACCGCCGTTGTCGACGCCGACGAGGACGGAGCCGTCGCCGAGGGCCTTGCGCAGCCCGACTCCGCCTTCCCACGGGGTGGCGTTGTCCCTGCGGTTCTGAAGGATCAGGGTGTTGCGCGGGCCGCCCTTCGTGACCCTGACGGTCGCCTCGGCCGGCTTGTCCCAGAAGGCGCACGACCAGATGTTGGCGGGCATGCCCGCGGTGAGCGGCCACTTCGCACGGTCGGCGGCGGTGCGGGCGGCGTAACCGTCGACATCGTGCGGCCATTCGGCGTCGCCGCAGGTGAGAGCCATGAACATGGTGGCCTGGTTGTCCGCGGGGACACCCGGGGACGTCGGTGTGTCGGCGAACACCTGCGCGAGAACCTCGGCGTCGGCGGCCGTGGTGGTGCCGTGGGCCAGGTCGTCGGCGGCCTTCCAGAACTGGGCGAGCACCGGAAGCGTCTCGTTGTGCAGGAGCAGGCCGTAGGTCACGTTTCGCAGCAGCGCCCCGTCCAGCGGCACCGGTGCGCCCGGGATCGTCGCGGGTGCCCGGTCGAGCCGGTCGGCGAGGGCGAGATAGGTCCGGGTCACCTGCGCGACGCTCGCCCCCAGCCCGAGCGTGCCGTTCTGTGCCGCGGCGACGCGGGCGGCGTCGGGGAACCGGTCGGCCATGCCCTTGCCCCAGGTGTCCGCGACCTCGTCGGCCCATACCTTGGTGGGGTCGACGTTGCCTTCCAGGATCATCCGGTCGGTGTGCTTGCGGAAGAGTGACCGGTAGACGGTGCCGAGGTAGGTGCCGTAGGACTGGCCCCAGTAGGAGATCTTCTTCTCGCCGAGCGCCTGGCGGATGCGGTCCATGTCGCGGGCGGTGTTGGCGGTGCTGTAGTACCGCAGGTTCTTGCCCACGGTGTCGGCGCACCGCTTCGCGTCGGCCTTGGCGAGGGCCACGTTCTTCGTGATCGAGCCGTCCGCTGCCGGATAGGGGAACAGACCGGGCACGCCGGGGTCGTTCAGGCCGCAGCTCTGCGGGGTGCTGTGTTCGACGCCGCGCGGATCGAAGCCGATCAGGTCGTAGCGGTCCAGCACGGTCTTCGGCAGGGTGGGCGCCATGGTGCCGGGCATGTCGAGACCGCCCAGCGCCGGCCCGCCGGGGTTGAGCAGCAGGACGCCGCGCCGCTTGCCGGGTGCGGCGGTGGACAGACGGGAGACCGCGACGTCGATCTTCGCGCCGCCCGGATGCCGGTAGTCCAGCGGGACTCGCAATGTGCCGCAGGTCAGACGGGGATCACGGGTCTGCCCCTCGGCCAGGGCCGGGCACGCGCCCCACGTGATCCCGGCGTTCCCCGCGCCCCCACCGACGCGCTCACCGGCGGCCCGGGACGGCTGCGCGCCCTGGGCCTCGGCGACGTACGCGACCAGCGCGGTCCCCGCCACCGTGCAGGCCACCAGAGCCCTGGCGAGCCGGCGGCCTCCGGAGGAACCGTGAGTCGCGGAACTGTGTTTCGTGGTCATGGCACTGTCCTCAACTGCTCGCCCGGCCGACCGGCCGGCCTGCTCAACCACACCGTCGTGTTGATGACTTGAGTCAACAACAGGCCCCCCGTCGCGCGCGTCACCCCGCAGAGGACACCTCAGGTAGCTCGCTCGGGGGATGCCCGGCCGCATCCGAGAAGGAGCGAGCCGTCGCCGGCACGCTGCCGTTCGCTGCCGTTCGCGGCTGCCCGTGTCGGATGCTGATGTCACGACGCAGGCCGTCTCCCGACCGACCTGAGTACGCGCGCTCATGCACGGCGCCGGCCACGACAGCATGCTGAAGGGCATGTACTCAACGGACTGGTACAAGCGGACACGGCGGTCGTCGTGAGTTCCGGTGACAGGCCGTCGGCCGGCGCACAAGTCGCGATCAGCGTGGTGCTGCTCGTGATCGACCTGCTGGTCATCGCCTGGGTGGCTGTCATCCAATACGGAATGGCGGGATGGGCCGACAGCTACAACGCCGGTGCCCCACCGAGTGCACCCAAAGAAGCGCTCCGGGGCATGTGGACCCTGGCCGGTGGCGCGGTCATCACAGGCGGCGGCCTTCTGGCACTGCGGTGCCGTCTCCCCGGCATCATGCAACTCGTCGTCCTGGGAGCCGGAGCCACGCTGCTTGCCTACTCCGCCGACCACGGGTAGGTCCACGTCACTTCACTCGGCTCGGCGACGGTATGCGACCACTGTCGATACCGCAACGGACTGCTCGTAGACGGTCGCAGCCTGCAAGCCGCGTGCGCTCGCGGCTCCCGTGGAGAGGGCGCCCCCCCCGCCCCAGCACAACGACGACGATCGGCGCGAGGCTCAACACATCGAGTACGGCCACCACTGGAAACGCGGCGTCCAAAGCCCGAGGCAGCCGACCCAGGGCTGCGGCACCCAGGACGAGGCGCGCACGGGCGCGGACTGCTGCTGGTCGACTCGATCGCCGACTCCTGGCAGCCCGGGCCGAGCCAGTTCCGTGGAAGGGTGGTCAGTGTCGTGCTGGTGGATGCTTGGCCGTCCTTGTCCTGAAGGAAGGGCACCCCGCTCTCTGCCTCACCTGCTCCGGCAGCGGGAATGTCGAGGGGCCGGTCGCCGTTGCAGCGACGTCGCTCACGAGCGGCGGGAAGCCGTCGCCGCCGGCCTCGATGCCACCGCACGGAAAGCGCGGGCGGCTGCCGCGGCGAAGTGGGCTCCCGCCAAGCCTTCTGGCACGAATCTGGCACGCGGCCAGTGAGGGCAGCGCACAGCAAAAAGGCCCGGGTCTCTGACCTGGGCCTTAACTGTGGAGCGGGTGACGAGAATCGAACTCGCACTCTCAGCTTGGGAAGCTGATGTTCTACCACTAAACTACACCCGCGCTGGGCGCCGGATGGTGTCGGTGCCCGAGTGCTCGTTCACTCTACCCCATCCTTCCGGTGCCCAGAGAGCGCGGGGTCGCCTCGCGTTCCGCTGGTCGATCCGCCCCGCCACGCCCCGTCCGGGGCGTGGCGGGGCGTGCGCGTACGGATGTCGGGAACCGGCTGGGCGGCCCTTGTGGGGCGCGGGGCCTGTGCGGTGACCGGTGGGGCCGCTGTGTACGGCGAGCGGGTAGGCTGAGCCCGGGACGGGTGTGCGCGGAATGTGATACACCGGCCCGTCCCGCAATCGTCCCGGTGAGGCCCAGAGGAAAATGACGAGCAGGTTCGACAACGTCCGGCGGCCCAATGGATTCATGCGCGAGGACGCGATGTTCGGCAAGGATCTCTTCGCCGACGAATCCAATTTCGACCTGCGATATGTCAGCGACTACGAGCGGATCACCGAGATCGTCAAGGCGCTGCGGGTCCTCGGGATGCGCGTGGTGCTGACCAGCGGCTCCTTCGACATCATTCACGAGGGGCACTCCATGTATCTGGAGGCCGCCCGCAAGTTCGGTGACTTCCTCATCGTCGGTCTCGACAGTGACGAGAAGATCCGGCAGCGCAAGGGACCGAACCGGCCCGCCGTGCCCGAGATGGAGCGGCTGCGGATGGTGACGCACCAGCGCGGGGTCGGGCTCGTCACCCTCAAGCAGGTCGATCACCCCAGGTGGAGCCTGATCGAGGCCGTCCGGCCCGACGTGCTCGTCGCCACCGCGGACACCTACGACGCCGACGAGATCGCCGACCTCGAGGCGAAGTTCTGCGAGCGCGTCGAGGTGCTGGAGCGCATGGCGACCGTAAGCACCTCCGCCCGGCTGCGCCGCATCCAGCTCGGCCTCAGCGACCGTGGCGACGGCCCCCGGGGCGGGGACGACGGTGTCCACGGCGGGAACGACGGGCACGGTGAGACGTCCGGTCCGGGAGACTGAGCGCCGCGGTGAAGCAGACGATCCTCTACCTGCCCGTCGTGCACGCCGGTTACGAGGACTTCCTCACCCGGCACGCCGACTCCGACGAGATCCTCGTGCTCGGGCGCGGGTTCGCCGAGGTGTTCCCCAAGCTCGCCAAGGACATCCGCGCCCTCGGCCCCGAGCGGGCCGCGCGGCACGCCCGCCTGATCGTGCCGGAGACCGAGGTGCGGGTGCTGGAGCCGGCCGATCTCGCCGCCGGTGCCGTCCGCGCCGACCTCGTCGTGCTGCCGGACGAGGAGATCATGCATCTGCTCACCGCACGTCCCGACTTCCCGGACGAGGCCGAGCTCCGCTTCGAGTCGACGTTCCTGCGCTGGGACCGGGAGTGGAGCCGCGCGGGGAAGCCCGCCGGGTTCGACGAGCGGATCACACGGGCGGCGCTCGACCGGCGGTTCATGGCCGGGGCGCAGCGGGAGGCCGGGCGCAGTTCGGACTGGTGGCGCCAGGTGGGCGCGGTCGCCGCGCGTGACGGGGAGGTGCTCCGGGTCGCGCACAACCATCACCACCCCACCGAGTACTCGCCCTACATCGATGGCGACCCGCGTAACGAGTTCAGCCGGGGCGTACGGACGGACCTGTCCACGGCCATCCACGCCGAGGCGTCCCTCGTGGCCGGCGCCGCGAGCGAGGGGACGGTCCTCGCGGGCGCGGACCTGTACGTCAGTACGTTCCCGTGCCCGGCCTGCGCGCGGCTCGTCGTCGAGGCGGGGTTCCGTGCGTGCTACTTCGCCGGGCCGTACGCGATGCTGGACGGGGAGGAGATCCTGCGGGCGGGCGGCGTCGAGCTGGTCTGGGTCGACACGGCGCAGGATCGGGTCGACATGGCGCAGGATCGGGCGGATCGGTCCGATCCGTCTGATCCGTCTGATCGGTCCGGGCGATCCGATCCGCCTACCGCCGGTGCGGCGTCGAGCTGAACTTCATGCGGACCGGGGTGAAGGGCGGCGCTTCGGCGATGCCGCCCCCGTCCCGCGCGTCCTGTTCATCCCTTGCGTCCCGTTCGTCCTGTTCGTCGCCCGTTCCGACCAGCACGTGCACGTGCAGGTGCCGGATGGTGCCGCCGGTGTACCGGCTGTCGCCGTTGCGGGAGCCGAGGCCGTAGTGGCTCAGGCCGTACTCGCTGCGCACCGACGCCAGGACCTCCCAGAAGTCGGCGCGGGAGGCGGGGGGGAGGTCGAGCAGGTCGGTTACGTGTTCCTTGGGGATGAGGAGCAGGTGCAGCCGGGTTCCGGCGTACGGGAACTCGTTGGGCGTGACCATCCAGTGCGCGGTCTCCCACAGCACCTGCTGCTTCTCGTGGGCGCGCAGGACGTCGGGGCAGAAGAGGCAGACGCCGGCGGCGTCGAGCCGTTCCATCTCCGCCCGCTGCGCCTCGGTGCGGCAGTTGCCGAAGTAGTACAGGCTCACGCCTGCACCCTCTCCAGGCGCAGGAAGGAGTGGGGTGGCACCGGGCCGTCGCCCTCGCTTTCGCCCTCGCCCGGTACGTCGACGCGCGACGTCTCCGTGAAGCCGTCCAGCCAGCCCGCGGGCATCCGGGTGTCGCCCCGCACCCGCACGTGCACCCGGGTGAGGTGGATGCGGTCGACGAACGGCAGCGCCTGCCGGTAGACGGACGCGCCGCCGATCACGCAGACCTCGTCCGTGCCGGCCGCCCGCTCCAGGGCCTCGGCGGTGGCCAGCGCGTCGGCCACCGAGCGCTCCCAGCGCACGCCCTCCGCTCCCGCGTCCGCCTCCCCGCGCGGCGAACCGCTCACGACCACATTGGTGCGGCGCGGCAGCGGCCGGCCCAGGCGGGCGACGATCGACTCGTGGGTCAGCCGGCCGAGCACCACCGCGTGGCCCTGCGTGAGTCGCTTGAAGTGCCGCAGGTCGCCGGGGATGTGCCAGGGCAGGTCGCCGTCGCGGCCGATGACGTCGTTCTCGTCGGCGGCGACGATCAGTGAGGTGATCATGTCGCCACCGGGATGGAGCCGATGGCGGGGTGCGGGTCGTAGTCCGCGAGGTCGAAGTGCTCGGGGCGGAAGTCGTGGATGTCCGTCACCCGGCGTCCGCTGTCGTTGAGCGTGACCGTCGGCAGGCGGCGCGGCTCCCGGTCGAGCATGACCTTGACGCGGTCCACCTGGTCCGCGTAGACGTGCGCGTCCGAAAGGGTGTGGTAGTAGCGGGCGGCCGGAATGCCCGTGAGGTGTTCCAGCATTAGCAGCAGCGCCGCGTACTGGATCATGTTGGACGGCACGCCGACCGGTACGTCGCCGGAGCGCTGGAACATGTGCAGGTGCAGTTGCCCGCCGAGGACGCGGACGTGGACCCAGCCGTGGCACGGAGAGATCGTGGTCTTCGGGGTCTTTCCCTCGCCGCGCACCTGGTACTGCGGGATCCACGGGCTGACGAAGTGCGTGCGGTCGTGCGGGAGTTCCGTCAGCTGCTCGACGAGGTGCTTGAACTGGTCGAAGCCGGGGCCCTCGGCGGTGGGGAAGTCGTGGAACGCCCCGCCGTACGATCCCGGGCCCAGGTCGCCCGGCGGCAGCCCGCGGCGGGACGTCTTGCCCTCGCTCGCCCACGGCCCCCACCAGTCGCAGCCGAACTCGGCGAGCGCGTCGAGGGTCCGGGCGCCGTTGATGAACGCGCAGAGTTCGCCGATGGGCTTGCGCCAGAAGCGGGCGAGGCTGCGCTCCGTGATGACGGGGAAGCCGTTCGCCAGGTCGAAGCTCATCGTCTGCTGCATGAGGGTCAGCGCGTCGGGACCCTGCCGGGTGGGCACGGGGATGCCGTGCTCCAGGATGGCGCCCAGAACCCTGCGGTACTGCTCGTCGGGCGCGCGGTCCGCGTACGCACCGTATTCCACGGAATTGCCCCTCTTCGCGTTCTTCACGTGTCAGCTCGTCGTCCCGGTGGCCCCGGCCGCCCCAGACTACTGGGCCCCGGCGCACCCGGAGCCGGACACCCGGCCTGTGACCTGCCGCGCATCCTGCCGCCGGGCATGTCCGGGTTGGCCCCGGAGAGGCGCGCCGTAGCTCCCGGACCGGGCTGTGCGCCCGGGAGTTGGGGCGTACGGTGGGGGCCGTTCGGACGTCCCGTGCGGGGCCGGGGTGCCGCCTGCGGAGGCGTCTCTTTCATGCCGTAACGTGGCTTTTGTCGTCAGGCAGGGACAGGTCTTGGGGAAGGGATCGCACGACTTGATGGAGCGCACCGTCGTCCGTTGTGCCGAGGGGCACGTGTTCACCACCGTTTCGTTCCCGATGCAGCAGGCGGAGCGGCTCGGGCCCGGCCGGCTCGTCCGGTGCCCACGGTGTGCCCGGCTCCGCAGTGCGGTGCCGGTCACGGCGGACAAGAGGTGACGGAGTCGAGATGAGAGGGGCCCCCGGCGTGACGCCGGGGGCCCCTCTTCGTCGGTGGTCCCGGCACGTGCCGAGACCGGAGTCCCGCACCGTGCCGAGACCGGAGTCCCGGAACGCGCCGAGAACGCTGCTCAGAACGTGCCGAGCTTGACGATCGACAGGATCGCGGCAAGCTGGATCGCCGACGCGCCCAGCGCCCTCGGCCACGCCATGTCGTGCGAGCGGGAGACCATCAGGGTCAGCAGCGCTCCGGCCGCGACCCAGGTCACCCAGCCCAGGATCTGCACGAACGAGGCGTCGCCGCCCGCGAACATCGCCACCAGCAGCCGGGGCAGGTCCGTGAGGGACATGATCAGCATGGAGAGCCCGACCGTCGGCTGCCACGCCCCGTTGCCGCCGAGCTGACGGGCCAGGGTGTGGGTGACCACGCCGAGGACGAACGAGCTGAGCACCATCGCCACGGCCGTCGTCAGGACGAGCGGCACGGCGCTGGACAGCGTGGCGTCGAGCACGTCCGAGCGCGCCTTGTCGAAGCCGAACACGGCGAGCAGGCCGTACAGGAAGGTGACGACGAGGGCCGGGCCCCACATCGTGTAGTCGCGCATCCGCAGGAAGGTCTGGTCGGGCGACAGCACGATGCCGCGCAGCAGGTCCTTCCACGGCAGCCGGGGGCCGGTCGGCGGGGCCGGTGCCTGGCCCGCGTGGTAGGTCTCGCCCTGGGTGTAGTGGTCCTCCCCGAGGGAGAAGGCCTGGGTGTGCCCCGGGTTGTTCGCCGCGTACGGGTCCGCGCCCGGGCCCTGGGCGTAACCGCCGTGCGGGTCGTCGCCGAAGTACTCCGGCTCGCCGTGGTCGGGGCCACCGGGGCCGCCCGCGCCGTACTGCTGCGGGGCGGCGCCGTAGGGCGGCCGCGGGCCGCCGCCGTACGGGTGCTGCCCGGGGCCGGAGCCGTACTGCGGCGCCCCGGCCTGCGGGTAGCCGTGGCCCGGGCCACCGCTCGGCCCGCGCGGCGCCTGCGCCTGCGCCTGCTGTCCGTACGGGGCCTGCTGCCCTCGCGCCTGAGGTCCTCGGCCGTTCTGGCCGCCGCGTCCGATCCTGAATCCAGCCACGCCTTCGAACGTACCTGGTCCGCGGGCGCCGCGGGCCCGGCCCCCGTTCCCCGGGGCGGCTTTGCGTCCGAGCTGTGACATCCCCTAGGGGTGACCAACGGGCGGACCCGGAGCGGGAAATGGGGAAATCACCGGGATCACCGGGGGCAGCGGGGCACCGGGAGCAGTGGAGGGCTGCGAGCAGCCGGAGCGCCGGGGGCGCCGGGACTACTGCAGGAACCCGTCCACCAGACCGGAGTCCGCCTTGAGGACGCCCGTCGTCGTGATGCCGGACGTCGTGCCCGACAGGCGCAGCGAACCGTACATCCCGTCCACCCACAGGTCGGCGTGGCCGTCCCGGTCGGTGTCGCGCAGGCGGACGGTGCCGCCGAAGCTGTCGTCGGTCTCGAGACCGCCCGGCACGCCGGGGCTGTTGCGGGCGAACCACTGCGAGTTCTTGCCGGTGAGCCCCGGGGCCCCGCCGCGCAGCACATGCACCCCGCCCGCGTACTCGACGTCGCCGATCTTCTCCCCGTACACGCCGACGGCCAGGTCCTGGTAGCCGTCGCCGTTCACGTCGCCCGCCGACACACTGTCGCCGAACGCGTCGTCGTGCTCCGGGGAGCCCGCGACGCCGCTCGTGGACTGGGTGATGCGGGCGCTGGTGGAGGAGGGGCCCGTGGAGGAGCCGTACCAGACGGTGACGCGCCCCTTGTACCCGGACCAGCCGGGGGTGCCGACGGCCACGTCGCCGTAGCCGTCCTTGTCGAAGTCGGCGATGACGCCGTCGCCGCCGCCCTCGTCACCGGAGTTGACCTGGAGGGACTTGC
Source organism: Streptomyces sp. B3I8 (assembly GCF_030816915.1). NCBI lineage: Bacteria > Bacillati > Actinomycetota > Actinomycetes > Kitasatosporales > Streptomycetaceae > Streptomyces > Streptomyces sp. B3I8. The sequence goes on from NZ_JAUSYN010000002.1 coordinate 3,725,125, forward strand.
CGGGGGTGAGGGTCGTGCCGCCCTTGATGAACCAGGCGTCGGCGGTCTGCCTGCTCCCGGAGAACGCGGCGCCGACGATGACGAGGTCGGTCCTGCCGTCGCGGTCGACCTTGCCCGCGATCAGATGGCTCGAGTCGAAGCCGGTCCTGTCCAGCGTCGTGACGGAGCCGGTGGTGCCGGAGCGGGTGATCGGGCCGCGGTAGACGTACGTCTTCCCGGCGTTGACGACCGCCAGGTCCTGCTTCCCGTCGCCGTTGAAGTCGCCGGTGGCGAGGTCGTCGCCCATGTAGCCGTACGACTGCTTCGGCGCCTTGTCGGGGAGCGTGGTGCCGCCCTTGAGGCCCTTCGGACCGCCCCACAGGACGGTCACGGCGCCCTGGTCCTTGCGGCCGTCGACGTCCTCGCCGCGGGCGGCCACCGCGAGGTCGCCGTAGCCGTCGCCGTCGAAGTCGGCGGCGGCGCGGATCTCGCCGAACATGTCGTCCGTCTCGTCGGCGCCGGGCACGCCGGTGCTCGACTGGTCGACGTACTGGGTCCTGGTGCCGGGACCGGTGGCCGTGCCGAAGGTGACGCGGATGCCGCCGCCTTCGCTGTCGTACGAGGCGACGGCGTAGTCGCGGTAGCCGTCGCCGTCGAAGTCGTCGCCGTGCACGGCGGGCGCGGCGGAGGCGGGGGCGGTCAGGAGGAGCGGGGTGAGGAGGCCGGCGACCAGGGGAAGGGCCGGCAGGAGGGCGCGGGTGCGGCGCACGGGGGCTCCCGGAGAGAGGGGGGGTGGGACACGGCGGCCGGGTCCGCGCACGCGTGGTGCGCGGACCCGGCCGCCGAAGGGGACCGGCTCGCCGGCCGGTGAGGTGCCGGACGGTGACGTGCGGTTACGTCGAAGTGCGGTTATGAGGAAACCGGCCGACGGCGATCAGTCGGCGAAGTTCGCCCCGAAGTCCGGCGTGCCCGTCGTCGAGACGCCGGCGGCGCTCGGGGAGAGCGAACGGCCGCCGGAGGTGACGATCTTCGAGCCGTTGGACGGGAGGTAGAGGACGGACCCGTTGCCCGCGTTCTCCCACGAACCGGCGATCAGGTCGGCGCGGCCGTCCCCGGTGACGTCGTCGAGCTTGACGTCGAGGCCGAGGGAGTCGTACTCCTCGTCGCTGCCCGGGACGCCCGCCGTGGACTGGGCGAAGTACTGCGTGCCGGAGGTGGTGTCCAGGCCGCTCGCCGAGCCGTACAGCACGGTGAGCGCGCCGGTGTCCTTGACGCCGCCCAGGTCCTCGCCGGGGGTGCCGACGACCAGGTCCTGGTAGCCGTCGCCGTTGATGTCGCCGAGGTCCAGCTCGGAGGCGAAACCGTCGCCCTTCTCCGAGCCGCCGGGGACGTTGCCGGTGTTCTGCGTGATCGTCGTGGTGCCGTCCGGGCCGGTGGACGAGCCGTAGGTGATGTTGGCCCGGCCGCCGTCCGAGGAGTCGGGGATCGCGACGCCGTCCGGCGTCTTGCTGTCCCAGTAGGCGCCGGTGACGATGTCGCCGTACCCGTCGCCGTTGACGTCGCCGATCGCGGTGATGACGCCGGGGCGCAGCTTCTTCGCGGCGGCGGTGCTCGGGCCGCTCGACGTGCCGGGCAGGTAGTAGTTGGCGTTCCAGCCGTACTCGCCGGTGGTCTCGAAGCCGTCCACGACGAGGTCGGTCTTCTTGTCGCCGTTGACGTCGCCCGCGGTGAGGTTGAGCGGGCCGGTGTCGCCGCCGGACTGGACGGGCGGCTTCACGGTGGTGCGGGCGGTGGCGGCCGCGCCGGAGGCGGTGATGCCGCCCTTGTAGACGTAGATGGTGCTGGAGGAGTTGGCGACGGCGAGGTCGTCGCGGCCGTCGCCGTCGAAGTCGCCCGCGGCGAGGTAGTTGCCCCACCGGTCGTGCGAGGAGACGGCCGGGTCGGGCACGGTGACGCCCTTGCCGGTGAGGCCGCTCGCCGAGCCCCACAGCACGGCGACGGTGCCGCCGTTGACGTCGTCCCCGACCTTCTCGTGCGGGGTGCCGACGGCGAGGTCGTCGTAGCCGTCGTGGTTGAAGTCGCCGTAGGCGGTCTCCGAGCCGAAGGCGTCCTCGGCCTCGGAACCGCCGGGGACGCCGGCGCTGTTCTGGCTGAGCACGGACCGCTCGGCGGCGTCGACGCCGGTGGAGGTGCCGTACAGGACGACGACCTGTCCGGCGTGCTTCAGGCCGGAGACGTACGCGCCGGCGGCGGAGAAGGCGACGTCGCCGATGCCGTCGCCGTTGAAGTCGGCCTGCGGGACGGTGGTGGAGTCGGCCGCCGTGGCGGTGGCCGCGCCGAAGGTGAGCAGAGTGCCCGTCAGGGCGGCCGCGGTGACCGTGGCGAGGAGGAGTCTGTGACGCTGCTGCATGCGATTTCTCCAGGGCATGCGGGGGCACCCACGCGGGGCGCCCCCTTCGAATGGGGTGGTGAGGTACTCGACCGGGGTGGCGAGGCACTCGACCGGGATGGTGAGGTGTGGGACCGGGACGGTCAGGTGCTCGACGGCGGTGTCAGTCCGCGAAGTTGTTGCCGAGGAGCGGGGTGCCGGAGCCGGAGACGCCGACGGTGGAGGGGTAGATGCCGGACGGCGCCGTCAGGGAGCCGTCGCTGCCCGAACGCAGGGCGTACACCGCGCCGTTGTCGCCGTTCTCGCCGCTCGCGCCGATGACGACGTCGTCCAGGCCGTCGCCGTTGAGGTCGTCGACGTGGACGTCGGAGCCGAAGAAGTCGGCGTTCTCGTCGGAGTTGGGGACGCCGGGCGTGTCCTGGTCGATCATCCTCGCGCCGGTGCCGGTGATGCCGGAGCCGTCCGCGGCACCGTAGAGGATGGTGACCGCACCGGTGTCCGTGCCGCCGGTGAGGTTCTCGCCGGGGGAGCCGACGACCAGGTCGAGATGGCCGTCGCCGTTGATGTCGCCGAGGTCGAGTTCGGCGCCGAAGCTGTCGCCCGTCTCGCCGCCGCCGGGAACGCCCGCGGTGTCCTGGTCGAAGGACTGTACGTCGCCGTGGGCCGGGCCGTTCGCCGTGCCGTGGCCGATCAGGACGGCGCCGCCCTTGCGCGCGCCCGCGATGCCGTTGTCCCAGGCGATGCCGTAGACGATGTCGCCGTAGCCGTCGCCGTCGGTGTCGCCCACGTCGGTGACGAAGCCGGCGGGCAGCTTCTGGCTGGTGCCGGAGCGGACGCCCGAGGCGGAGCCGGGGAACCAGTAGTTGGCGTCGTAGCTGTCCGCGGAGTCGTACCCGTTGACGACCAGGTCCTCGATGCCGTCGCCGTTGGCGTCGCCCGAGTGCAGGTTGCGCAGGCCGTCGCCGTCGCCGCTCTGGATCGGCGGGGAGAGCGTGTAGTGGCCGCCGGTGGAGCCGGAACGCGTGAAGCCGCCGCGGTAGATGTCGACGGTGGCGGAGGTGGACGTGCCGAGCGCGAGGTCGACGTGGCCGTCGCCGTTGAGGTCGGCGGCCTCCAGGACGCCGCCGAACCGGTCGTGCTCGGTGGGGCGGGGGTCCTTGACGGTGGTGCCGCCGTGCAGGCCGGAGGCCGAGCCCCAGAGGATGACGGCGGTGCCGCCGTCGGTGTCACTGCCGACGTCCTCGCCGCCGGCGCCGGTCGCGAGGTCGTCGTAGCCGTCGCCGTCGAAGTCGCCCCAGGCGATGTCCGAGCCGAAGTAGTCCTCCGTCTCGGCGGCGCCGGGAACGCCGGGGCTGTTCTGGCTGATCGTGGTGTGCTCGCCGCCGCCGCCGTAGAGGACGACGATCTCGCCGGCGGCCTTCTTGCCGTCCACGTAGGCGCGGGTGGCGGTGGTGGCGACGTCACCGATGCCGTCGCCGTTGAAGTCGGCGTCCGCGGTGGTGCCGCCCGGGGTGGGGGCGGCGGTCGCGGTGGCGGCCGACAGAGTCAGCAGACCACCCGTCAGCGTGGCCGCGGCGGCCGTCGCGAGGGTGAGTCCGAGGCGCTTGTGCATGCGGGATTCTCCTGAGCATGCGGGACGCCCGCGCGGGCGCCCACGTGAATGGGGTGCCGTATCGCCCGGGTTCGCCTGAGGTTGTCCTCGGCGTCACCCGGGGTTCGGCGATCAAGAGACCGGCGAGGGGGTGTGAGGGTTGTACGCGTGTTCGGAAAAGTTGTGGTGACGTCCGCTCCTGGGGTGGCGGAGCCGCATATGGCACAGCCCCGCACCCCTTCACGGGGCGCGGGGCTGTGTTCGCAGAGAGGGGGCGCTACTGCACCGGCTCCGGTTCCGGTGTCTTCGTGCCGTCCGCCGTGCCCGTGGGCGGTTCGTCCGCCGGGGTCTTGACGGAGGTGAGGAGGAGCTGGGCGACGTCCACGACCTGGACGGACTCCTTCGCCTGGCCCTCGTTCTTCTTGCCGTTGACCGAGTCGGTGAGCATGACCAGGCAGAACGGGCAGGCCGTGGAGACGATGTCGGGGTTCAACGACAGCGCCTCGTCGACGCGTTCGTTGTTGATGCGCTTGCCGATGCGCTCTTCCATCCACATGCGCGCGCCGCCCGCGCCGCAGCAGAAGCCGCGCTCCTTGTGGCGGTGCATCTCCTCGTTGCGCAGTCCGGGCACGCCCGCGATGATCTCGCGCGGCGGGGTGTAGATCTTGTTGTGCCGGCCCAGGTAGCACGGGTCGTGGTAGGTGATGAGGCCCTCGACCGGGGTGACCGGGACCAGCTTGCCCTCGTCCACCAGGTGCTGGAGCAGCTGCGTGTGGTGGATGACCTCGTAGTCGCCGCCGAGCTGCGGGTACTCGTTGCCGATCGTGTTGAGGCAGTGCGGGCAGGTGGCGACGATCTTCTTCGCCGACCTCGGCCTGCGCGACTCGGCGGTCACCTTGCCGTCGTCGTCCGTCTCCTCGCCGAACGCCGCGTTCAGCGTCATGACGTTCTCCATGCCGAGCTCCTGGAACAGGGGCTCGTTGCCCAGGCGGCGGGCGGAGTCGCCGGTGCACTTCTCGTCGCCGCCCATGATGGCGAACTTCACGCCCGCGATGTGGAGGAGTTCCGCGAAGGCCTTCGTGGTCTTCTTCGCGCGGTCCTCCAGCGCGCCCGCGCAGCCGACCCAGTACAGGTACTCGACCTCGGTGAGGTCCTCGACGTCACGTCCGACGACCGGGATCTCGAAGTCGACCTCCTTGGTCCACTCCAGCCGCTGCTTCTTGGCCAGGCCCCAGGGGTTGCCCTTCTTCTCCAGGTTCTTGAGCATCGTGCCCGCCTCGCTCGGGAACGCGGACTCGATCATCACCTGGTAGCGGCGCATGTCGAGGATGTGGTCGACGTGCTCGATGTCGACGGGGCACTGCTCGACGCAGGCCCCGCACGTGGTGCAGGACCACAGGACGTCGGGGTCGATGACCCCGTTCTCCTCCAGGGTGCCGATCAGCGGGCGCCCGGCCTCCGCGAGGGCGGCCGCGGGGACGTCCTTCAGCTGCTCCTCGGACGCCTTCTCCTCGCCCTCCGCCGACTTGCCGCCACCGGCCAGCAGGTAGGGCGCCTTGGCGTGCGCGTGGTCGCGCAGCGACATGATCAGCAGCTTCGGGGAGAGCGGCTTGCCGGTGTTCCACGCGGGGCACTGCGACTGGCAGCGGCCGCACTCGGTGCAGGTGGAGAAGTCCAGCAGGCCCTTCCAGGAGAACTGCTCGACCTGGGAGACGCCGAAGACGTCGTCGTCGCCCGGGTCGGTGAAGTCGATCGCCCTGCCGCCCGAGGTCATCGGCTGCAGTGCGCCCAGCGCCGTACCGCCGTCGCTCTCCCGCTTGAACCAGATGTTGGGGAAGGCCAGGAAGCGGTGCCAGGCGATGCCCATGTCGGTCTTCAGGCCGACCACGATCATCCAGATGAACGAGGTGGCGATCTTCAGGCCGGCGAAGAAGTAGGTGAGGTTCTGGAGCGTGCCCAGGTCCATGCCGCGCAGCCAGGACACCACCGGGTACGAGACGAAGAACGAGGCCTCGTAGCCGTCCACGTGGTGCTGGGCGCCCTCCAGTGCGTGCAGCATGAAGATGCAGACGCCGACGATCAGGATGACGGCCTCGACGAAGTACGCCTGGCCGAAGTTGGAGCCCGCGAACCGGGACTTGCGGCCGGGGCTGCGCGGGTGGGAGAGCTGGCGCAGCACGATCAGCGTCAGGATGCCCAGGACCGTCATCGTGCCGATGAACTCGACGAAGACGTTGTACGGTGCCCAGTCGCCGAGGACCGGCAGCAGCCAGTCGGCCCGGAAGAGCTGCCCGATCGCGTTGACGATGGTCAGCAGCAGGGTGAAGAAGCCCACCGCGACGAACCAGTGCGCCACGCCCACGACGCCCCAGCGGTTCATCCGGGTGTGGCCGAGGAACTCCTTGGCCACGGTGACCGTGCGCTGTGCGGGGGCGTCGGTGCGGGTCCCGGCGGGCACGGGCTGGCCCAGCCGCATGAAGGTGTAGATCTGCAGGAGGGCGCGGCCGAACAGTGCCACGCCGACCACGATCAGGACCAGCGACACGATGATCGCGGCGAGTTGCATTGGGGCTCCTGGGGCGGCCTCGACGTTACTGAGCTCGAGATTACTAAGCGGTAACTTATCCAGTCCGTCTGAGACTACCCGCATCCCGCTTCGCAATGTAACCGGAAGCCGGGTGATCTGAGTCGCTGAGGTGCGCCTGAGCGTGACGGTGTCCGGGGTGCGCCCCGGGTGCACGGTCCGACGGACCACACGAACGGATCGTGTTATTCGTACGGTATTGCGGCATATGCGCCTACGGTGGGCTCCGTGCTCTACGGGATCGTGGCCGCCACCACCGCCGTTCTCCTCGCCGCCGCGCTGTGCGCGCTGCTGCGGGGCCCCGGCCTGCGGGCGGGGATCGTGGTGGTGGGGCGGCGCGGACGGCGGGTGCCTGTCGTGGGCGGGCTCGCGGTCGTGGGGACGGTCGGCGCGGTGGTCGGGGCCGGGGAGTGGAGCGGGGCGGCACGACTGGGCGGCGAGGTCACGCGGGTGCTGCTGGCGGCGGCGGCCGTCGCCGCGACGGGCCTCGCCGAGGACCTGCGGCCCGCGCGGCACCGCCCCGGCGGCAGGTGGCCGCGTGTCGCGCGCCGGGTGTCGCGGTACGCGGTGCCGGCCGGCGCGGCGGCCCTGGTGGTGCCGTACGACGTCCTGGGCGTCGTGGGCGGTCTGGCCGCCGCCGCCTGGATCGTGCTCGTCGCCCACGGATGCGTGGCCCTGGACCACGCCGACGGGGTGATGGGCGCGGCCGGTGTCGTCATGGCGTTCGCCCTCGGGGTGTGCGCGGTGGCCGACGTGCGCGACGGGCTCGCCGCGCTGCTGTGCGTGCTGGCCGCCGCGCTCACCGGGTTCCTGATGCACAACGCGGCGCCCGCGCGGGTGACGGCGGGGCGGGGCGGTGCCCTGTTCACCGGGTTCCTGCCGGCGGCCGTGGCGGTGCTGGTGCTGGCGGGGCGGGGTCCGGGGGTGGGCGGGAGCGTGCTCGCGGCGCTCGGCGCGGTGCCGGTGGTGAGCGTGGTGCCGGTGCGCGTGGCCCGGGGGCTGCGCGGAATGGGGCTCACGCCCCGGGGTGTTGTCGTGGTGGTCGCCGCGCTGACCGCGGGGGCGGCGGTTCCCGGGGTACTGGTGTTCCTGGAGTGGGCTCCGCCCCTGGCGGCGTGGGTCGCCGCGGCGGCCGCGGCGACGGCCGCACTGGCGTGCGGCCTGCTGGGGAGGGCGCCTCGTGGCTCGGGGGTCCGCCTGGGCAAGCGGCTGCGGGCGGTCCGTGGTCGCCCGCGCCCCGCGGCGGAGCCGCAGTTCGTCACAGTCCCGCGCCCCGGCAAGGGGCGCGGGGAACCGCGCGAACGGCCCCCGCTCACCCGCACCCGCCGCCCGGCCCGTACTCCCGAGCTCTGAGGCGCCCCTCGGCCCCGCGTGCGGGCCCCTGCAGCCCACCCCCGCCTGAAAGTTGAGCCGAGCCCGCTCACCTCTCTTGACTCAGCGGCAGCGCCCTGGCATGGTTGAGTCCGTTGCACTCAAGTCAGCTGGAGGAACTCACCATGGCACGTGCGGTCGGCATCGACCTGGGCACGACTAACTCCGTCGTCAGCGTTCTGGAGGGCGGCGAGCCCACCGTCATCACCAACGCAGAGGGCGCCAGGACCACGCCGTCCGTCGTCGCCTTCGCGAAGAACGGTGAGGTGCTGGTCGGCGAGGTCGCCAAGCGTCAGGCGGTCACGAACGTCGACAGGACCATCCGGTCGGTCAAGCGCCACATGGGCACCGACTGGAAGATCAACCTGGACGGCAAGGACTTCAACCCGCAGCAGATCAGCGCCTTCGTGCTGCAGAAGCTGAAGCGGGACGCCGAGGCCTACCTGGGCGAGAAGGTGGCCGACGCGGTCATCACCGTCCCGGCGTACTTCAACGACGCCGAGCGCCAGGCCACCAAGGAGGCCGGCGAGATCGCGGGCCTGAACGTCCTGCGCATCGTCAACGAGCCGACGGCCGCCGCCCTGGCGTACGGCCTCGACAAGGACGACCAGACCATCCTGGTCTTCGACCTCGGTGGCGGCACCTTCGACGTCTCGCTGCTGGAGATCGGCGACGGCGTCGTCGAGGTGAAGGCCACCAACGGCGACAACCACCTCGGTGGTGACGACTGGGACCAGCGCGTCGTCGACTACCTGGTCAAGCAGTTCCAGTCCGGACACGGCGTGGACCTGTCCAAGGACAAGATGGCGCTGCAGCGCCTGCGTGAGGCCGCCGAGAAGGCGAAGATCGAACTGTCCTCGTCCACCGAGACCTCGATCAACCTGCCGTACATCACGGCCTCCGCCGAGGGCCCGCTGCACCTGGACGAGAAGCTCACCCGCGCCCAGTTCCAGCAGCTGACCGCGGACCTGCTGGAGCGCTGCAAGACGCCGTTCCACAACGTCATCAAGGACGCGGGCATCCAGCTCTCCGAGATCGACCACGTTGTTCTCGTCGGTGGCTCCACCCGTATGCCCGCCGTCGCCGAGCTCGTCAAGGAGCTGACCGGCGGCCAGGACGCCAACAAGGGCGTGAACCCGGACGAGGTCGTCGCGATCGGCGCCGCCCTCCAGGCCGGTGTCCTCAAGGGCGAGGTCAAGGACGTCCTGCTCCTCGACGTGACCCCGCTCTCCCTCGGCATCGAGACCAAGGGAGGGATCATGACCAAGCTCATCGAGCGGAACACCACGATCCCGACCAAGCGGTCCGAGATCTTCACCACCGCCGAGGACAACCAGCCCTCCGTGCAGATCCAGGTCTACCAGGGCGAGCGCGAGATCGCGGCGTACAACAAGAAGCTCGGGATGTTCGAGCTGACCGGTCTGCCGCCGGCCCCGCGCGGCGTGCCGCAGATCGAGGTCGCCTTCGACATCGACGCCAACGGCATCATGCACGTGACCGCGAAGGACCTGGGCACGGGCAAGGAGCAGAAGATGACCGTCACCGGCGGCTCCTCGCTGCCGAAGGACGAGGTCGACCGCATGCGCCAGGAGGCCGAGCAGTACGCGGACGAGGACCACCGCCGCCGTGAGGCCGCCGAGACCCGCAACCAGGGCGAGCAGCTCGTCTACCAGACGGAGAAGTTCCTCAAGGACAACGAGGACAAGGTCCCCGGTGACGTCAAGACGGAGGTGGAGACCGCGCTCGGCGAGCTGAAGGAGACGCTCAAGGGCGAGGACACCACTGAGATCCGTACGGCCACCGAGAAGGTCGCCGCCGTCTCGCAGAAGCTCGGCCAGGCCCTGTACGCCGACGCCCAGGCCCAGCAGGCCGCCGGTGGCGCCGAGGCGGGTGCGGACGCCGGTGCCGGCCGGGCGAAGGCCGACGACGACGTGGTGGACGCCGAGATCGTCGACGACGAGCGCAAGGACGGTGCCGCGTGACGGAGGAGACCCCGGGCTTCGATGAGCAGCAGCCCGACGTCCCCTCCGGCGCGACCTCTGACGACGCCGAGCCGAAGGCCGCCGCCCCCGGTACCCCCGGGACCCCTGAGAAGGGGGCGGCGGCCCCGGCCGGGGACACGGACCGCACGGCGGGCCTGACGGCCCAGCTGGACCAGGTGCGCACCGCGCTCGGTGAGCGCACCGCGGACCTCCAGCGGCTGCAGGCCGAGTACCAGAACTACCGGCGCCGGGTCGAGCGCGACCGGGTCACGGTCAAGGAGATCGCCACCGCGAGCCTCCTGTCCGAACTCCTGCCCGTGCTCGACGACATCGGGCGCGCGCGGGAGCACGAGGAGCTGGTCGGCGGCTTCAAGTCGGTGGCCGAGTCGCTGGAGACGGTGGCGGCCAAGCTGGGTCTGCAGCAGTTCGGCAAGGAGGGCGAGCCCTTCGACCCGACGATCCACGAGGCGCTGATGCACAGTTACGCGCCGGACGTCACGGAGACGACGTGCGTGGCGATTCTGCAGCCGGGGTATCGCCTCGGTGAGCGCACCATCCGCCCCGCGCGGGTGGCGGTCGCCGAGCCGCAGCCCGGCGCGCAGCCGGTCAAGGCCGACGCCGCCGAGGGCGCCGAGGCGGCCGAGGCCGCCAAGGGCACCGACGCCGAGGACAGGGAGAGCGGTGGCCCGGACGAGGGCTGAGCTCGGACACGGAAGGAAGGAGGGACGTCGGGGATGAGCACCAAGGACTTCATCGAGAAGGACTTCTACAAGGTCCTCGGCGTCCCCAAGGACGCCACCGAGGCCGAGATCAAGAAGGCGTACCGGAAGCTCGCCCGCGAGTTCCACCCGGACGCCAACAAGGGCAACGCCAAGGCGGAGGAACGTTTCAAGGAGATCTCCGAGGCGAACGACGTCCTCGGGGACCCCAAGAAGCGCAAGGAGTACGACGAGGCCCGGGCACTGTTCGGCAACGGCGGGTTCCGTCCGGGCCCCGGCGCCGGCGGCGGAACGTTCAACTTCGACCTGAGCGACCTCTTCGGAGGGGGCGCGCAGGGCGGGGGCGGCGGGGCGCAGGGCGGCTTCGGCGGCGGACTGGGTGACGTCTTCGGGGGCCTGTTCAACCGCGGCGGCGCGGGCGCCGGCACCGGCACCCGTACCCAGCCGCGGCGCGGCCAGGACGTGGAGTCCGAGGTCACGCTGAGCTTCACGGAGGCGGTCGACGGCGCGACGGTGCCGCTGCGGATGTCCAGCCAGCAGCCGTGCAAGGCCTGTTCGGGCACCGGCGACAAGAACGGCACACCGCGCGTGTGCCCGACGTGTGTCGGCACCGGCCAGGTGGCGCGCGGCTCCGGCGGCGGCTTCTCGCTGACCGACCCGTGCCCGGACTGCAAGGGCCGCGGTCTGATCGCCGAGGACCCCTGCGAGATCTGCAAGGGTTCGGGGCGCGCGAAGTCCTCGCGGACCATGCAGGTGCGCATCCCGGCGGGCGTCAGCGACGGGCAGCGGATCCGGCTGCGCGGCAAGGGCGCCCCCGGCGAGCGCGGCGGCCCGGCGGGCGACCTGTACGTCGTCGTGCATGTCGGGGAGCACCCGGTGTTCGGCCGTAAGGACGACAACCTCACCGTCACGGTCCCCGTCACCTTCGCGGAGGCGGCCCTCGGCGGCGAGGTGCGGGTGCCCACGCTGGGCGGCCCGCCGGTCACCCTCAAGCTGCCCCCGGGCACGCCCAACGGGCGCACGATGCGCGCCCGCGGCAAGGGCGCGCTCCGCAAGGACGGCACGCGCGGGGACCTGTTGGTCACCGTCGAGGTGAGTGTGCCCAAGGACGTGTCGGGGAAGGCTCGTGACGCGCTGGAGGCGTATCGCGAGGCGACCGCGGGGGAGGACCCGCGGGCGGAGCTGTTCGAGTCCGCGAAGGGAGCATGAGGACGCCATGGACACATCCGGCCGTCGTCGCAATCCGTACGAACTGACGGAAGAAACCCCGGTGTACGTCATCTCGGTGGCCGCACAGCTCTCCGGGCTGCACCCGCAGACCTTGCGTCAGTACGACCGGCTGGGCCTGGTCTCGCCCGACCGCACCGCCGGGCGCGGCCGCCGCTACTCGGCCCGCGACATCGAACTGCTCCGCCAGGTGCAGCAGTTGTCGCAGGACGAGGGCATCAACCTGGCCGGTATCAAGCGGATCATCGAACTGGAGAACCAGGTCGCCGCGCTCCAGCAGCGCGTGGCCGAGCTCCAGTCGGCGGTGGAGGGCGCGGCGGCCACCATGCGGCAGCGCGAGGCGGCGGTGCACGCCTCGTACCGACGCGACCTGGTTCCGTACCAGGAGGTGCAGCAGACCAGCGCGCTGGTGGTGTGGCGCCCCAAGCGCCAGCCTCCGCAGCCCACGGACTGACGAAGGCGCGGTCCCCGAAGGGGGGCCGGTCCGGCGGGAGAGCCGGGAGACCGCAGGGTCTCCCGGCTCTTCGCGTGTCCGGGGTGCTTCGTCCGGCGGCTTGCCCCGATTCCCCGTTGTTTCTGTGTTGTTGTGTGCCTGCTCGACACTCGCGGCCATTGGTGTGATTGCATGAACAACGCGCAGGACAAAAGCACGGTTGCTCCTTGATCATTCACCGATCTCTCACAGGGTGGCTGTTGCAATGTCGTTAACCGGTACTCCTTGACGGTGGGTACCGCCTCCGCGTTGGCTTTCAGCCACATGACTCACTCGCGCCCCCTGTCCGGAAGGCACCTGATGTGAACACTCGTAACGCCCGCAAGACCGCCGCCCGTCGCATGTTCCTGGTGCTGCCCGCCGCGACCGCCGTCCTGTCCCTGAGTGCCTGCGGTGTGATCGACGGCGTGGGCAGTGACAGCGCCTCCGCGACGCCGAAAAAGGGCAACGACATCACGGTGGGCCTGCTTCTCCCGGAGAAGGAGAACCAGCGTTACGAGAAGTTCGACTACCCGATCATCAAGGACCAGGTCGGCGTCCTGACCAAGCACCAGGGCAAGGTCGTCTACGCCAACGCCGGGCAGAACGCCGAGCGGCAGAGCGCGCAGATGGAGGGGCTGATCGACGACAAGGTCGACGTCATCCTGCTCGACGCCGTGGACGCCAAGTCGATCGCGCCCACCGTGCGCAAGGCCAAGGACGCCGGCATCCCCGTGATCGCCTACGACCGGCTGGCGCAGGGTCCGATCGACGCGTACATCTCCTTCGACAACGAACTGGTCGGCCAGGTCCAGGGCCGGGCCGTCGTCGAGGCGCTCGGCACCAAGGCGGCGACGAGCAAGATCGTCATGATGAACGGCTCGAAGACCGACCCGAACGCGGGCCAGTTCAAGAAGGGCGCGCTCAGCGAGCTCGCGGACAAGGTCAACATCGTCAAGTCCTACGACACCGTCGACTGGAAGCCGGAGAACGCCAAGCGGAACATGGCGCAGGCGATATCCGAGGTCGGCCTGAGCAACATCGCCGCGGTGTACTCCGCCAACGACGGCATGGCCGGCGCGGTCATCGACGCGCTGAAGGAGGCCGGCGCCGACAAGATCCCGCCGGTGACCGGGCAGGACGCCGATCTGGCGGCCGTGCAGCGGATCATCGCGGGCCAGCAGTACATGAGCGTCTACAAGCCGTACCCGGAGGAGGCCACCAACGCCGCCGAGATGGCGGTGGCGCGGGTGCAGGGCCGCTCCATCGAGTTCGACGCGCTGACCCGCGACACGGTCGACAGCCCGACGGACAAGAAGATCCCGGCGATGCTGGTCCAGGTGGTCGCCCTGACCAAGGACAACATCGAGGAGACGGTGCTGAAGGACAGCATCTACACGGTCAAGGACCTGTGCACGCCCAAGTACGCGACGGCGTGCGGTCACATCGGTCTGAACTAGATTCTGTCGTTTGCATGCAGGTCGCAGGGGGCCGACGGCGCCGGCCTCGCGTCTGCGAGCTGATCCGAACGCCAGCCCTTAGGTCCCGGACCTGCGCGCCGTCCTCGCGACGGCTCGTCAAGAAGCCCGGCGGTCATCGACCGCCGGGCTTCCGCGTTGTCCGGAGCTGTCCCTCCATGTTCCTCCATGTTCAGCCACGTTCCTCCACGCTTGTCCCGTTCCCCCCCGTCCCGTCCCTCCCTGCCCCTCCCCGCCCCTCCGTTTCCCCTTCACTCTCCGGGCCGTGAGAGGGAAGGGGAAAACCGGCCTGTTCGGGAACGGTCGGGGGCAGGTCGGTGAAGGGACCGTGTTGCGGAGGCGGGCAGGTCCGCGCATAGTTGCGCTGCGCGGGAACCCGAGGGCGCTGCACAAGCCCGGGAACGGCGCGGGAAGTCGAGGGCGGGAGCCAGGGGTGGGAGATGGCCGGGCACGGGACGGACACGCATCCGCACGGTGCTGACCACCTGTGCGAGGCCGGCCACCGCGTGTACTCCCGGGCCGTGCGCCGGGGCCGGATCCCCCGCACGGACGCGGACCCGGTGCCCTGTCTGGTCGAACTGGCGCTGCTGCACCCCGATCCGGACGACATGGACTGGCTGGTGCCGACCCCGCCGCAGGAGGTCATGACCCGGCTGCTGCGCGGGCTGCACGCCGAGGTGAGCGCCAGCCGCACCCGGGTGGGCGCGGCGGTGGCCGCCGTGGAGTGGTACGCCGGGCTCGGCGGGCGCGAACAGCCGCCGGCCGAACGGTCCGCGATCCGGGTGCTGGACGGACTGCCGCGGATCCGGGCCGCGGTGGACGAGGCGACCGCGGCGTGCGTCTCCGAGGTGCTCACGGTGCAGCCGGGTGGCATCCGGCGCGAGGACGAACTGGCCGAAGGACTGCACCGGGGGCTGGAGATGCGCCGGCGCGGGGTGCGGATGCGGGACCTGTACACCCATGTCGCCCGGCACGGGCAGGGGTTGCACACCTACCTGGAGCTCGTGGGCGAGGCGGCCGAGGCCCGTACGCTCGACGAGGTCACCGAACGGCTGATCCTGTTCGACCGCACGGTCGCCTTCATCCCGGCCAACGCCGACCGGACGGTGGCGCTCGAACTGCGCCACCCCGCGCTCGTCGAGTACCTGGTCACCGTCTTCGAACGGCTGTGGCGCCTCGCGATCCCGCTCACCTCGCCGCTGCCGAAGACCGGCATCGACGGCATCACCCACCGCGAACGGTCCATCGCCGCGCTGCTCGCGGAGGGGCACCAGGACGCGGCGGTCGCGGAGCGGCTGGGGATCAGCGTGCGCACCTGCCGGGCGCACATCGCGCGGCTCTCGGAGACGCTGGGGGCGGCGAGCAGGACGCAGTTGGGCGTGCGGATCGCCCAGGCGGGCCTGGACAGCCCTCAGGGCGCCCCGGGGCTCCTCCCGGTCCCCGCCAGGGCGGCAGACGCGCGTACGGCGCGTTAGCCGGGCGTACGGCGCTCCGGCCACGCGACGCGTACGGCGCGATGGACCCGTGTACGGCGCACTGGCGGGCGTGTGGCGCGCTGCGGGGCGTACGCCCCGCCCCGGGCGCCTCAGTGGTCGCGCTCCAAGATTCCCGACTGGGCGATCAGATAGCCCAGCTGGGCCCGGCTGCCGCTGCCCAGTGCCGCCGCGAGCTTGGCGATGTGCGCGCGGCAGGTGCGCACGTTCATGCCCAGGCGGCGCGCGATCGCCTCGTCGACGTGCCCCTCGATCAGCAGCTTCGCTATCGACCGCTGCACCCCCGTGATGCCCTCGGGCGTCGACTCGTAGGGCACCTCGTCCATCAGCGGCGTCGCCCGCTGCCACAGGTGCTCGAAGACCTTGATGAGGTACTGCACGAGCCCGGGGTGACGCAGTTCCAGGGCGACCTGGTTGTCGTCCTGGGCGGGGATGAAGGCGACGGTGTCGTCGCAGATGATCAGCCGCTCGATGAGCTGTTCAAGCGTCCGTATCTCGATCTTCGCGCCCGCCATCTGGTCCACGTAGGCGAAGGTGCTCTGACTGTGCCGGACGGTGTGCTGGTACAGGGTGCGCATCGACAGGCCGCGCTCTATCAGCGGCTTGCTGCGTTCCAGCGCCTGGCTCAGGATGTGTTCCGGACGGCTGCCGCCCGGCTGCACGGTGAGCACCTCGGTGCGTGCCTCGGCCACGGCCACGTCCAGCGCGGCGGCGATGCGGGCCGGTCCCTCCAGCACCGTGATGGCGTGCGTGGTGGCGGGTTTCTGCGCGCTGAGCGCGAGAAAGGGCTGGAAGGCGTCCGCGAGGTCGAGGGTGAGCCGACGGCGGTCCTGGATCTCGCGTTCCAGCGGCTGGATCTGCTGGGCGAGCGCGATCGAGGGGGGAACCGGACGGAGCCAGTCGGCGTCGTCCGGATCAGGGTGGAGGAGCGCGAATTCGAGCAGGCAGGGAGCGGGCTCCACCTCCGCCCGGGAGATGCGCCCGGAGCTCAGTGCGGTGGCGTAGAGACGGGAACCCTCAGGGCAGAGTTCTGTCACGCCGTGAGGATGTGTCGGTTTTGTGCGCTTTGTCGGCAAATCTCCACCCCCCAGGGTCCTGAACGTGCAGGAACATGATGCATCCCGTCTGTGGCATTGACGTGCCTGAATGAGCCATCGTCTTCCTCAGACGGGGGGAGAGGAAGCCATCAAGTGAGGACGAAGCCGACCATGAAGAAGAAAATGCTTCGCTCGGTGCTTGCCACTACCGCCGTCGCCGTCGCGCTGGCCGGTGGTGCGGCTGCCGGTCCTCTCGACGTCGGCTGGGGCACCTCTGCCCGTTCGGCGTCGACCACGACGGTGCAGTCCGCCGGCCTCGGCGACGTCGGCTGGGGAAGGGTGACGGCCTCCGCCGATCCCGGTGACGTCGGCTGGGGTGTCGCCCCCGCCGGCACCTCTGGTGACGTGGGCTGGGGCGTCGTGCGGGCCTCGGACTCCGGTGATGTCGGCTGGGGCTCCACGGCCGTCCCGGGTGACGTCGGCTGGGGAGCGCCGGTCGCCTCCCCCGGTGATGCCGGCCGGTCGGCGCCGACGGAAGCGGAAGCATGACCACTCCGCCCGACGACCGGTCCTTCCGGCGCGAAATGGCCACCGCCTACCGCTCCGGCTGGCACTTCATCGACCTCGTCACCGCGATCCCCCACCCCGGTGACTCGTTGATGGTGACCGTGTTCGGAGAGCCCGTCGTCGTCACCCGTGACGAGGACGAGGACGTACGGGCGTACCGCTGTCTGCGACGGCCTCGGGGGGCGCCGCAGCCGGTCCGGTGCGCCATCCGCTACGGCATGATCTTCGTCAACCTCGACCAGCGCGACCACCGGCTGGACGGCCCCGACACTCCCGACTCCCCCCACGAGGTACCCGATCTGAGGACCATTTCGGCCACCCCCCGCAGTGCCTGACGCGATTCCCCCGTCGTAAAAGATCGCTCAGGCGCTTCCCCCCGCAGCGGCGTCACCGTGACCTGAACACGGTGACGCCGCTGCAGTTTGCGGGGAACTCTCCTGGTATGGGTTTCCTCCGAATCGCCCACAGATGGCCGAATCCTTGCGCGGTTCGCCGGCGTCCCCGTTCACCGGGGGCGCCGGCGAGCCGTGTGTCCCGGCCCCCGCGCCCGTGTGGCCCACCTCTCGCACCCGTGCGTCTCACATCCCGCACCATGAGCGGAGTAGACTCAACTTTGTCGACGTTGCTCTAGTCAGAGGACCGAGTTCGAGGAGGGATACGCGACCGTGGACGCCGAGCTGACCAACAGGAGCCGGGACGCGATCAACGCGGCCGGCAACCGGGCCGTGTCGGAGGGTCACCCGGACCTCACCCCCGCCCACCTGCTGCTCGCGCTGCTCGAGGGGCAGGAGAACGAGAACGTCATCGACCTGCTGGCCGCCACCGGCGCGGACCAGGCCGCCGTACGCACCGGCACCGAGCGCGCCCTGGCCGCACTGCCCAGCGTCACCGGCTCCACCGTCGCGCCGCCGCAGCCCAATCGCGAGCTGCTCGCCGTCATCGCCGACGCACAGGCCCGCGCCAAGGACCTCGGTGACGAGTACCTGTCCACCGAGCACCTGCTCATCGGCACCGCCGCCAAGGGCGGCCGGGCCGCCGAGGTGCTCTCCGGGCAGGGCGCCACCGCCAAGAAGCTGCTGGAGGCCTTCCAGAAGGCCAGAGGAGGACGCCGGGTGACCACGCCCGACCCGGAGGGCCAGTACAAGGCCCTGGAGAAGTTCGGCACGGACCTGACCGCCGCCGCCCGCGAGGGCCGCCTGGACCCGGTGATCGGCCGGGACCAGGAGATCCGCCGCGTGGTGCAGGTGCTCTCCCGCCGCACCAAGAACAACCCCGTGCTGATCGGCGAGCCCGGCGTCGGCAAGACCGCCGTCGTCGAGGGCCTCGCCCAGCGCATCGTCAAGGGCGACGTGCCCGAGTCGCTGAAGGACAAGCGGCTGGTCGCCCTCGACCTCGGCGCGATGGTCGCGGGCGCCAAGTACCGCGGCGAGTTCGAGGAGCGCCTCAAGACGGTCCTCGCCGAGATCAAGGACTCCGACGGGCAGGTCGTCACCTTCATCGACGAGCTGCACACCGTCGTCGGCGCGGGCGCCGGCGGCGACTCCGCGATGGACGCCGGCAACATGCTCAAGCCGATGCTGGCCCGCGGCGAACTGCGCATGGTGGGCGCCACCACGCTGGACGAGTACCGCGAGCGGATCGAGAAGGACCCCGCCCTGGAGCGCCGGTTCCAGCAGGTGCTGGTCGCCGAGCCCTCCGTCGAGGACTCCATCGCCATCCTGCGCGGGCTCAAGGGCCGCTACGAGGCCCACCACAAGGTGCAGATCGCGGACGCGGCACTGGTGGCCGCCGCGACCCTCTCCGACCGGTACATCACCTCCCGCTTCCTGCCCGACAAGGCGATCGACCTCGTCGACGAGGCCGCCTCCCGGCTGCGCATGGAGATCGACTCCTCGCCCGTCGAGATCGACGAACTCCAGCGCGCCGTCGACCGGCTGCGCATGGAGGAGCTGGCGCTGGACAAGGAGACCGACGTCGCCTCCCGCGACCGCCTGGAGCGGCTGCGCCGCGACCTCGCCGACAAGGAGGAGGAGCTGCGCGGTCTCAACGCCCGCTGGGAGAAGGAGAAGCAGTCCCTCAACCGCGTCGGCGAGCTGAAGGAGAAGCTCGACGACCTGCGCGGCCAGGCCGAACGCGCCCAGCGCGACGGCGACTTCGACACCGCCTCCAAGCTGCTCTACGGCGAGATCCCCGACCTGGAGCGCGACCTGGAGGCCGCCTCCGAGGCCGAGGAGGAGGTCGCCCAGGACACCATGGTCAAGGAGGAGGTCGGCTCCGACGACATCGCCGACGTCGTCGCCTCCTGGACCGGCATCCCCGCCGGGCGCCTGATGGAGGGGGAGACGCAGAAGCTGCTGCGCATGGAGGAGGAGATCGGCAGGCGGCTCATCGGCCAGGGCGAGGCCGTACGGGCCGTCTCGGACGCCGTGCGCCGCAGCCGCGCCGGCATCTCCGACCCGGACCGCCCGACCGGCTCGTTCCTCTTCCTCGGCCCCACCGGCGTCGGCAAGACCGAACTCGCCAAGGCGCTCGCCGACTTCCTCTTCGACGACGAGCGGGCCATGGTCCGCGTCGACATGTCGGAGTACGGCGAGAAGCACAGCGTGGCCCGGCTGGTCGGCGCGCCCCCCGGCTACGTCGGCTACGAGGAGGGCGGCCAGCTCACCGAGGCGGTGCGCCGCCGCCCGTACAGCGTGGTGCTGCTCGACGAGGTGGAGAAGGCGCACCCGGAGGTCTTCGACATCCTGCTCCAGGTGCTGGACGACGGCCGCCTCACCGACGGCCAGGGCCGCACGGTCGACTTCCGCAACACCATCCTGGTCCTCACCTCCAACCTGGGCAGCCAGTTCCTGGTGGACCCGCTGACCAGCGAGGTGGAGAAGAAGGAACAGGTCCTGGAGGTGGTGCGGGCCTCCTTCAAGCCGGAGTTCCTCAACCGGCTCGACGACCTGGTGGTGTTCTCCGCGCTGTCCAGGGACGAGCTGAGCCGCATCGCCCGGCTCCAGACCGACCGCCTGGCCGCCCGGCTCGCCGAGCGCCGGCTCACCCTGGAGGTCACCGACGAGGCGCTGGCCTGGCTCGCGGTGGAGGGCATGGACCCGGCGTACGGCGCCCGGCCGCTGCGCCGCCTGGTCCAGACGTCCATCGGCGACCGGCTGGCCCGGGAGATCCTGGCCGGCGAGATCAAGGACGGCGACACCGTGCGCGTCGACCGCGCCGGCGAGGGCCTCATCGTGGGCCCGGCGTCGGGCAAGACGCTGTAGCGCGCGGGGGTGCCCCTGCGGGCGGCCCGCAGGGGCACCCCCGCGGTCCGCCCCAGGTGGTGTCCATTGCGGCCATTGGGCCCAATGAGGCCATTGCGCCGGGGGCGGACAGGGGTGGACATGTCCCGCCCGGGGTTGCCACCCCCCTCCCCGCATGAGGGAGGATGGCGGCATCCGTACGAAGGGAAAAACACGGTGAGCATCGACCCGTCCTCGATTCCGAACTTCGGGGGCCAGGAGCCCGAGCCCGGGCCGCCGGCCGGCCCCGTCGTCCCGGATCAGGACCTCGTGAAGCAGCTCCTGGACCAGATGGAGCTCAAGCACCTCGTCGACGAAGAGGGAGACCTCGTCGCGCCGTGGGAGCAGTTCCGTACGTACTTCATGTTCCGCGGCGAGGACGACCAGGCGGTCTACTCGGTCCGTACGTTCTACGACCGGCCGCACAAGATCGACGAGAAGCCCGCCCTGCTGGAGGCCATCGACGACTGGAACCGGCGCACCCTGTGGCCCAAGGTCTACAGCCACACCCATGACGACGGCACCGTCCGTCTCATCGGTGAGGCGCAGATGCTGATCGGCACGGGCATCAACCTCGAGTTCTTCGTCTCCTCGACGGTGAGCTGGGTGCGCGCCGCCATCGAGTTCGACCGGTGGCTCGCCGAGCAGCTCGGCCTCGAACAGCAGGTCGACGGCGCCGGGCAGGCGGACGACGCCGACGAGGACGAGGACACCGACGAGTGATCCGGCGGCCGTGCGCCGGGCCGCGCTCCCCGGGATGACCCCGGGCGCGGCTCACAGCGCGGCACGGGCGAACACCACCAGGTACGCCCCGTAGGCCAATGAGAGCCCGGTCAGGGCGCCGACCACCAGGACGGCGTGCCACGGCCGGGCTCTCGCCGTGCGCACCAGTGCCCGCGCGGGCGGGATCAGCAGCGGGAACGCGGGCAGCAGGAAGCGCGGCTTGGAGGCGAAGTAGCCGGAGCCGCCGACCGCCACCAGCAGCAGCACCCCGCAGTAGACGACGAGCGGCAGCGGCGCCCGGTCCGCCAGCAGCAGCGCGAACAGCAGCAGCGCCAGGACGACGATCACCACGGTCAGCGGGTGCACGGAGCGGGTCGCGTGCACCATGAAGTGCCGTACGAACTCCAGCGAGCCGCGCCCCAGGTCGAAGCGCGAGCCCCACTGCTCCTGCACGCGGAAGTAGCCGCCGAGCGGATCGCCCTCACGGACCCCCACCCACAGCACGTATCCGCACCAGCCGAGCGGGGCGAGCGCCGCGCCCGTCCACAGCCTGTGGACGGAGGTGGCGGCCTCCGGACCGGTTCCGGGCCTGTTCCCGCCCCCGGGCCCGTGCGGACGGCGTCGCCAGATCTCCGCGCCGGCCGCCGCGATCACCGCCGCCGCCACCGCGAAGCCGTTCGGCCGCGCCAGCCCCGCGCCCGCCGCGAGCACGCCCGCCGCCACCCAACGCCCGCTCAGCACCGCGTACAGCGACCAGGCGGCCAGTGCCGTGAGGAGCGGCTCGGTGTACGCCATCGACAGCACCACCGAGTGCGGCAGCACCGCCCACAGCAGCACGAGGACGGTGGCGACGGCGCCCCCGTACAGCCGCCGTCCGGCGAGGTGGATCCCGTACGCGGCCACCACCGCCGAGGCCCATGACACCAGCAGCCCGGCCGTGCCCCAGCCGACCGGGAGCACGGTGGTCACGGCCCGTACCAGGCCCGGGTAGAGCGGGAAGAAGGCCAGGTCGCTGCGGACGAAGAGGTCGCCGTGGTGGTGATCGGCGCGGATGTGGCCGTAGCCGTGGGCGGCGATCCCGAAGTACCAGAGCGAGTCCCACGAGCGGCCGAGCAGGGCCAGCGGATGCGCGTGTCCGGCGCCCCGCGCGGTCTCCAGGACGAGGAGCGCCCCGGTCAGCCGTACGGCGACGAACAGGGCGAGCGCGGCGGGCGCCCCGGTGAGGCGGTTCCCCGCCCGTGGCCGGCGGAGCCTCCCGCCGGGCCGCCTCCGGCCGCCCGGCAGCCGGAGCGCACCGCCCGCACCGGAGGGATCGGTGACATCGGCGACGTCAAAGGCACCGGAGCCGGAGACACCGGGGACTTCGGGAGGCGCGAGAGTGCGGAACTCGGTCACACGGGAACCATGCGACGATTTCTTCTGATTTCTGCGCTTTGTCCCTCACGCGGCCCAAGGAGGCGCGCACCCGGAGTCCGTGCGGCAACCCGGCAACCCGGCCGTGCGGGCGGGTCAGGCGGCGGTTCCGCGCAGCACCTTCAGCCTCCGCACGGCCTCCTCCAGCACCTCCACCCGCTTGCAGAACGCGAAGCGGACGAACGGCGCGCCCTGCTCCCGGTGGTCGTAGAACACCGCGTTGGGGATCGCGACGACGCCGGCCCGCTCCGGCAGTGCCCGGCAGAAGGCGACCCCGTCGCTCTCCCCCAGCGGGCGGACGTCGGCCGTCACGAAGTACGTCCCGGCCGGGCGGAACACGGAGAAGCCCGCCGCCCGCAGTCCGTCCGACAGCAGGTCCCGCTTCCGTCCGAGGTCCTCACGCAGCCCCGCGAAGAAGGACTCCGGCAGCGCCAGCCCCTCCGCGACGGCGTACTGGAACGGTCCCGAGGCCACGTACGTCAGGAACTGCTTCGCCGACCGCACCGCGGTGACCAGCGCGGCCGTGCCCGTCACCCAGCCGACCTTCCAGCCGGTGTACGAGAAACTCTTGCCGGCGCTGCCGATGCTGACCGTGCGCTCCCGCATCCCGGGGAATCCCGCGAGCGGCAGGTGCTCGGCACCGTCGAACACGAGGTGCTCGTACACCTCGTCCGTGACCACGAGGAGATCCCGCTCGACCGCCAGTTCGGCGATCGCGGTCAGTTCCGCCCGGTTCAGCACGGTCCCGGTCGGGTTGTGCGGGGTGTTGATCAGCAGCAGCCGGGTGCGGTCGGTCACCGCGTCGCGCAGCTCGTCGAGGTCGAGGCGGAAGACGGGACCGTCCGGCCCCTCGTGCGGCCGCAGCGTCACCGGCACGCGCTTGCCGCCCGCCATGGCGACGCAGGCCGCGTAGGAGTCGTAGTACGGCTCCAGGGCGATCACCTCGTCCCCCGGCTCGACGAGCGCCAGCAGCGCGGCCGCGATCGCCTCGGTGGCACCGGCGGTGACCAGCACCTCCGTGTCCGGGTCGTACGTCAGTGCGTACCGCCGCTGCTGGTGGGCGGCGATCGCCGCGCGCAGCTCGGGGACGCCGGGGCCGGGCGGGTACTGGTTCCCGCGCCCGTCGCGCAGCGCCCGCACGGCCGCCTCGCGGATCTCCTCGGGCCCGTCGGTGTCGGGGAAGCCCTGGCCGAGGTTGAGGGAGCCGGTGCTCAGCGCCAGTGCCGACATCTCGGCGAAGACGGTCGTGCCGAACTCGGTGAGCCGCCGGTTGAGGAGGGGACGCGCGGGGGAGGTCATGGCCGCCATCCTGCGCCCGGCCCGAGGGGTTCCTCAACTCCGCCCGCGCCCGGGGCCCGCCGGTGGGGGCCTGCGGCCCGTGTGACGGCGGACCGGCTGTCAGACCCCTCTGGGATGCTCCGACGACGGGGACGACGACGGGGACGACGACGGGGACGACGACGGGGACGACGACGGGGACGACGACGGGGGCGACAGTGCCGGACATGACGGTGCAGCTGACGATCGACTGCTCCGATCCGCGGCGGATGGTGGCCGCCTGGGCCGAAGCCCTGGGTTACGTGCCGGAACCCCCGCCGGCCGGGCACGCCACGTGGCGTGCCTACTGGGCGGCGACGGGGGTGCCCGAGGAGGAGCTGCCGCCCGGCGCCGGGGACATCCCGGAGTCGATCGTGGATCCCTCGGGGCGTGGACCGAGGGTGTGGTTCCAGCAGGTGCCGGAGCCCAAGGTCGCCAAGAACCGGTGGCACTTCGACCTCAGGGTCGGCGGGGGCCGCGACGTCCCCCTGGACGTCCGCGCGCGACGGGTCGGGAGCACGGTGGAACGGCTGGTCGCGGCGGGTGCCAGCGTGCTGCGGGTCAACGACGAGCCGGACACGGGGTTCTACGCCGTCGCCCTGCGGGATCCCGAGGGCAACGAGTTCGACGTCGTCTGAGGGCCGCGGTCCCTCAGAAGTTGCTCAACTTCGCTTTGGGCCGCGCGGCGTGAGGGCATCTCCCGGGCACACAACGCCGGGGCGCCGACGAGGCCGGCCCGGCATCGGACGGCCTCCGGACCGATCGGGGATCTGCCGGGGGCCGATGGGGGATTCGAAGGGAGGGTGGCGCCATGGCATTCGGCATCATCCTTGCGGTAATGGCACTTCTGTTCGCCTGGGTCTTCGTCGCCGCGAGGCGTCGGGAGGGCGCGGCGAAGGGGAAGCGGTCCCGCACCGCCCGGTACGCGGCAGGCGGGGGCGGCGGCAGCTGGTGGGCCGGCGACTCGAGCGGTGACTCGTCCTCGGGCGGTCACAGCGGTGGTGGTCACAGCGGTGGTCACGGAGGTCACTCGTGCGGGGGAGGCCACTCCTGCGGCGGCGGCTCCTCCTGCGGTTCGTCGTGCGGGGGCGGCTGCGGCGGAGGGGGCTGAGGCGGCCCGGCCGGCCAGGGGGAGGGGCGCACGGGGGCGCGCGTCGTACGTGAACAGTTGAGCTGTGCAGCCCTCGGGGGGATGGAAACCCCACGAAGTTGGGTAAAAACGCTGTGGCGGCCCCAGAGTTCATGATTCCCTCTAGATCACGAAACAGCCCCAGTACGCCTGCGGGCCATCCCGCGGGCGGACCTCCTCCGGACCGGGTTGTTTCGGATGTCCTGTCCGGCCGGCCGAGTCGGCCGGTCTCCCCGGCGCCACCGAGGTGTGTGCCGGCCCCTCCCCTTTTGCGTGCTAGCGGAGCCGATCCATGCTCACGACCCTGAACACCTCCTACACCGACACGCGCGCGGCCGACCTCGCCTGGACCCTGGACAGCGGGCCGCTGCCCGCGCTCGCCACCCTCGACCTCGAACTGGCGGACACCACAGTGCAGTTGCGCCTCCTCGGCGCCTCCCACCAGGTACTCCTGGAGGCTCCCGAGGGCGACTGCTCGGAGACGGTCGCCTGCATCCAGGGCAGCAGCACGCCGCTGCCGCTCGGTGTGGCGAAACGGGTCGACGACTGGGAGTACGAGTTCGCGGCCCGTGTGGAGGTGCTCTCCCCGGACTCGTTCGCGGGGCGCGCCCAGGAGCTGCTGGCCCTGGTCGCCGACCATCCGCACGGCCTGGCCGGCGTCTTCCCCGGCAGTCCGCACGCGTTCACGGCGTTGCTGGCCCAGCGGTACGAGGGCCAGATCCACTGGCGCACCTGGCACGCGTACCCGCAGGACGGCCAGCTCGTCGCCACCCGCACGCGGGTGGGCAGGGTCACCCGTGCCGCCCGTGCCTCGACGGACGAGTGGCATCCGGGACTCCCCGTGGACCACCGCGCCCCCCGCCTCCAGGCCACGGGCGTCTGAACCGGCGCGCGGGCCCGGCGCGGGCGACATGTGCCGGGGCGGGGCCCTCGAAGGGGCGCTCCCCGCGCACCACTTCACCACCGCTTCATGCGCGTGAGTGACAAGGCCCGGCGTCGGCGCCCCGGTAGCGTTCCGTCAGTGATCGACCCGTATGCCCCCGCACCCCCCGGCGCCCCGCCCCGCCGGGGCGAGCCGGGCCGGGCGCCGCTGCCCGTACGTCCCGGCACGGGACGCTTCCTCGTCCTGACCGGCGTGTTCATCTGCGCGGCCTGCGGACTGGTGTACGAACTCGAACTCGTCGCCCTCGCCTCGTACCTGATCGGCGACTCCGTCACCCAGGCCTCCGTCGTCCTCTCGGTCATGGTGTTCGCGATGGGCATCGGCTCGCTCGCCGCGAAAAGGCTGCGCTGCCGCGCGGCCGTCGGCTTCGGCGCCGTGGAGGCCGCCCTCGCCCTCGTCGGCGGCCTCAGCGCGATGGCGCTCTACGCCGTCTTCGCCTGGTCCGGCGGCGACTGGGCCGGTGTCCCGGCGGCCGGCCCCCGTTGCCTGCTCGTCGCGTTGTCCCTGGCCATCGGCCTGCTCATCGGCGCCGAGGTCCCCCTCCTCATGGAGCTGATCCAGCGCGTCCGCCGCCAGGAGGCGGGCGGCGCGGTCGCCGACCTCTTCGCCGCCGACTACGTGGGCGCCCTCGTCGGCGGCCTCGCCTTCCCCTTCCTCCTGCTGCCGCGGCTCGGCCAGCTGGGGGGCGCCCTGCTCACCGGCGCGGTCAACGCCGTGGCCGGCGCCGCCCTCGTCCTCGGCCTGTTCCGCCGGGACCTGCCGAGGCGCACCCGCCGCGTCCTCCTCTCCGTCGACATCGCCGTGCTCGCCGTGCTCGCGCTCGCCGCGCTGCTCGCCGGCGACTTCGAACGGGCCGCCCGGCAGGAGGTGTTCGGCACGGACGTACGGGTGGCGCTGCGGACCGGCGTCCAGGAGGTCGTCCTCACCGGCGGCGAGCACGGCCGCCCTCTCGACCTGTTCCTCGACGGCCGGCTCCGGGTGAGCGGCCGTGACGAGCACCGGTACCACGAGGCCCTGGTGCACCCCGCCATGAACGGCCCCCACGCGCGCGTCCTCGTCCTCGGCGGCGGCGACGGACTGGCCGCCCGCGAGGTGCTGCGCCACCCGGGTGTACGGCGGGTCGACATCGTCGAGCTCGACCCGGAGGTGGTCCGCCTGGCCCGCCGGGACCTCGCCCTCTCCCGCCTCAACGCGCACGCCTACGACGACCCCCGCGTCCACGTCATCACGGACGACGCGTTCCGCCGGCTGCGGGCGATCCCCGCGCGCTCGTACGACGTGGTGGTCGCGGACCTCCCCGACCCCGGCATCAGCGACAGCACCAAGCTGTACTCGCAGGATTTCTACGGCCTGGCCCGCCGCGCCCTCGCGGACGGCGGCCGGCTCGTCGTGCACGCGGGCCCGGTGGCCACCCGCCGCCGGGTGTTCTGGACCGTGGACACGACGATCCGGTCGGCCGGGCTGCGCACGGTGGCGTACCGAGTCGAGGGGCGCGGCGCCTGCTCCGCCGGCGGCCCCGACCGGGCGGCCCCGGGGGACACCGACTGGGGCTTCGTCCTGGCCGGGCGCACTCGCCCGGCGCTGCGGCTCGACCCGGCGGCACCGCGGCCGCGCTCGCTCACCCGGGAGGGCCTGGCGATCGACCGCCGGGCGGCGGCCCGCACCCGGGTGACCGGGCTGCAGCCGTCGACACTGGTGCACCCGCGCTACGGGGGCTGACCCGCCCCGGCGAATCGCCGCATCGACGGGTTCCGTTCCGGCCGCGGTGGGTAGGCTCGGCCGGCATGGAGCATGAGGTGTTCGTTCCGGTACCGGCCGAGCGATTCGGCGAGGTGTTCGCGGACCCCGAACGGACGGCCGGGGCCGTGCCGGGGTTCCAGCAGGACGCGGGGGCGGAGCCCGGCGCCGGGCGCCTGAAGGTGCGCGTCGGGGGACACAGCATCACCTACCGCGGTGCGTTCGCGGTCGTCCGGCGGGACGACGGCTCATACGTGATCGAGGGCGACGCGACGGAGGTCCGCGGCGGTGGCACGGTACGGATCGCCCTGACGGTACGGCTGCGGCCGGCCAAGGGCGGCACGACGCTGGCGTTCACCGGGACGGCGGCGGCGACCGGCCGGATCGCCGAACTGCCCGCGGAGACGGTGGCGTCGGCGGGCACCCGCCTGCTGACCCGCTTCGCGGAGAACGCGGGGGGGACCGCGGCGGACACCGCGGCCGGGCCCACGAAACCTCAGGCTCCGCCTCGGCCCGCGCCCGCGCCCGTGCCCGTGCCCGCCCCGGAGGATGCGGTGGCCGAGCCGCCGGCCGAGGCGGCGCATGCGCGGCGGACGATGATCGGGCGGAGCGCGGAGGAGGTCGACCATGCCCCGCCGCGTGGGCGGTACGCGCCGGTGCCGGCGCCGGAGGCGGTGGGGTCCGCGGAGGTGCTGCGGTGGGCCGCCCCCGCGGCGGCGGTCGTCCTCGCCTCGGCGATCGTCATGACCCGCGTCCTGCGCAGACGGCGCTGACGGCGAGGCGGATTTCATCGCCCCCGCCGCTCCCACCCTTCCCGTCCCTGCGAAGGGCTCCGCCCCGCGGACCCGGCACTGGGTTTCGTCCCGTTCCGCGCGGTTCCCCGCACCCCTGTCATGGGCGCGGAGCCCCCGGGGACGGGGAGAGCAGGGGGCTGGGGGCGGGAAAGAACGACCGCCCCCAGCCCCCGCTAGGGTCATCCCCGTGAGCAACGAACCGATCACGCTGACCGCGGGCACCGCGGAGGCCACCCTCCACCCGGCCAACGGCGGCCGCCTCACCAGCCTCCGCATCGCCGGCACGGAACTCCTCCGCCAGGGCGACCGCTACGGCTGCTTCCCCATGGTCCCCTGGTGCGGCCGCACCAGGGACGGCCGGTTCCGCGACGGCGCCACCGTCCACCAACTCCCCCTCAACTCCCCGCCCCACGCCATCCACGGCACCGCCCGCAACGCCCCGTGGACCACCGCCCGCGTCACCCCCGCCGAGGCCGTCCTCACGTACGACCTCACCGACCCGTGGCCGTACTCCGGCCGGGTCACCCAGGTCGTCACCCTCACCGAGGAGTCGCTGACCCTCGCCATGGCCGTGGAGACGTACGACTCGTCCTTCCCGGCCCAGATCGGCTGGCACCCCTGGTTCCACCGCACCCTCGACGGCAGCGACGTCCGCCTCGACTTCACCCCCGCCTGGCAGGAGGAACGCGGCGACGACCACCTGCCCACCGGCAACCGCGTCGAGCCCCGCCCCGGCCCCTGGGACGACTGCTTCGGCATGCCCGACGGTGTCGACGTCACCCTGACCTGGCCGGGGAGGCTCGC
Source organism: Streptomyces sp. B3I8 (assembly GCF_030816915.1). Classification (NCBI taxonomy): domain Bacteria; kingdom Bacillati; phylum Actinomycetota; class Actinomycetes; order Kitasatosporales; family Streptomycetaceae; genus Streptomyces; species Streptomyces sp. B3I8. The sequence goes on from NZ_JAUSYN010000002.1 coordinate 3,754,155, forward strand.
GCTGACGGTGGCGTCGCGCGAGCGGTGGGTCGTCGTCTACGACGAGCAGGAGGAGGCGGTGTGCGTGGAGCCGCAGACCGGCCCGCCCGACGGCCTCAACACGCTCCCGCGCCTGGTCACCCCCATCGAGCCGCTGGAAGCCGCCACCACCTGGACCTGGCGTCCCGCATAAGCTGAGCGCCATGACGACGGACGACGTGCGCGGCGCGCTGCTGCGGCAGATCAAGGACAAGGCCGTGGTGCACGGCAGGGTGACCCTCTCCTCGGGGCTGGAGGCGGACTACTACGTGGACCTGCGCCGCGTCACCCTCGACGGCGAGGCCGCGCCGCTGGTCGGGCAGGTGCTGCTCGACCTGACGGCGGATCTGGAGTTCGACGCGGTCGGCGGTCTGACCATGGGCGCCGACCCGGTCGCCGGCGCGATGCTGCACGCCGCCGCCGCGCGCGGCCGGCGCCTGGACGCGTTCGTCGTGCGCAAGGCCGCCAAGGCGCACGGCATGCAGCGCCGCGTCGAGGGGCCGGACATCAGGGGCCGCCGGGTCCTCGTCGTCGAGGACACCTCCACCACGGGCGGTTCGCCGCTCACCGCCGTGGAGGCGGTGCGGGAGGCCGGCGCCGAGGTCGTCGCTGTCGCCACCATCGTCGACCGCGCGACGGGCGCCGACGAGAAGATCCGCGAGGGCGCCGGGGTGCCGTACCTGTTCGCGTACGGCAAGGACGAACTGGGCCTGGACTGACCCCGACCGGCCCCGGGAGACCCTCCGGCCGGGACCGGCCCGACCGTCCGGCCGGTCCCCGCCCGGCCCGGCGCATCCACCTGCTGGACAGGGTGTCCGACACGGCGGGCCGAGTCTGGAAGGATGGGGCCGACGATGACGTCACCCCCTAGGTCAGGGACCTGAGTACGTAGAACGCACCCGTACATCACAAGGAGCGGACAGATGCCCATCGCAACCCCCGAGGTCTACAACGAGATGCTCGACCGGGCGAAGGCAGGCAAGTTCGCCTACCCGGCCATCAACGTGACCTCGTCCCAGACCCTGCACGCGGCGCTGCGCGGCTTCGCGGAGGCGGAGAGCGACGGCATCGTCCAGATCTCCACGGGCGGCGCGGAGTTCCTCGGCGGCCAGCACAACAAGGACATGGTGACCGGCGCGGTCGCCCTGGCCGAGTTCGCGCACATCGTCGCCGAGAAGTACGACGTGAACATCGCGCTGCACACCGACCACTGCCCGAAGGACAAGCTCGACGGGTACGTGCGGCCGCTGCTCGCGGTGTCGGAGGAGCGGGTCAAGGCCGGCCGCAACCCGCTGTTCCAGTCCCACATGTGGGACGGCTCGGCCGAGACGCTGGCCGACAACCTCGCCATCGCGCAGGAGCTGCTGGGCCGCGCCGCCGCCGCGAAGATCATCCTCGAGGTCGAGATCACCCCGACCGGCGGCGAGGAGGACGGCGTCTCGCACGAGATCAACGACTCCCTCTACACGACGGTCGACGACGTGACCCGCACCGCCGAGGCCCTCGGCCTGGGCGAGAAGGGCCGCTACCTGCTGGCCGCGTCGTTCGGCAACGTGCACGGCGTGTACAAGCCGGGCAACGTCGTGCTCCGCCCGGAGCTGCTGAAGGACCTGAACGAGGGCGTGGCCGCGAAGTACGGCCGCCCGGCCGGCAGCCAGCCCTTCGACTTCGTCTTCCACGGCGGCTCCGGCTCCACGGAGGAGGAGATCCGCACGGCGCTGGAGAACGGCGTGGTCAAGATGAACATCGACACGGACACGCAGTACGCGTTCACGCGTCCCGTCGTCGACCACGCGTTCCGGAACTACGACGGCGTCCTCAAGGTCGACGGCGAGGTCGGCTCCAAGAAGACCTACGACCCCCGCACCTGGGGCAAGCTCGCCGAGGCCGGCATGGCCGAGCGGGTCCTCACGGCCTGCGGCCACCTCCGCTCCACGGGCACGAAGATCAAGTAACTCTTCTCGTCCTGCCGCCCGCCCCGCGCCCCGTCAGGGACGCGGGGCGGTGCCGTTCCACAGCCCGCCCGGGGCCGGGCGGCCGAACCTGTGTCGAATGCCCGCGGGTCGCGTGAAGAAACCCGTGATTTCGACTGTGTGTTCCCGCTGTTGAGGGGCACGAGGAGCGACGGAGGTCGATAACCATGGTTCCCCTGCTTCTGGTTCTTCTGCTGGCTCTGATCCTCTTCGGCGCGGGCTTCGCGCTGAAGGCCCTGTGGTGGATCGCCGTGATCGTGCTGGTGGTCTGGCTGCTGGGCTTCGTCGTCCGCATGGCGGACAGTGGCGGCCGCAAGGGCCGCTGGTATCGCTGGTAGGCCCGCTCGGGCACCGGTCATCGCGCACCGGTACGCACGGCATGCCGAGGGCCCCGGACACCGTCCGGGGCCCTCGGCATGCCGACCTCGAGGAGTGTGAACCTTGCCCGCACGGGCACTTGGTGTCCCAGCCGGGGCCCGGTACGCAATGGGATCCACCTCCGATCACCGCGTCCCGGCGCGCGCCGACGCCGGTGCGGTGTTCCGGACCGGACCGGAGCCCCCTGGTGGAGCCCCCGCCCCTGCGGGATGATCCCCCCATGGCCGCACCCCCCGGCACGCACCTCCCCACCGCCACCGCCCGCTGGATCCTCCTGACCACGGTGCTCGGTTCCAGCATGGCCCTGCTGGACAGCACGGTCGTCAACGTCGCCCTGCCTCGCATCGGCCGCGACCTCGACGCCCCTCTCACCGCCCTCCAGTGGACCGTCAACGCCTACCTCCTCACCCTCGCCGCCCTGATCCTCCTCGGCGGTTCCCTCGGCGACCGCTACGGCCGCCGTCGCGTCTTCGTCCTCGGCGTGACCTGGTTCGCCGTCGCCTCCCTCGCCTGCGGCCTCGCCCCCACCCCCGGCGTCCTCGTCGCCGCCCGCGCCCTGCAGGGCATCGGCGGCGCCCTCCTCACCCCCGGCTCCCTCGCCCTCATCCAGGCCTCCTTCCACCCGGACGACCGCGCGCGGGCGGTCGGCATCTGGTCCGGCTTCGGCGGCATCGGCGCCGCCGTCGGCCCGTTCCTCGGCGGCTGGCTGGTGGAGGGGCCCGGCTGGCGCTGGGTGTTCCTGCTCAACATCCCCCTCGCCCTGATCTGCGTCCCCGTCGCCCTCCGCCACGTCCCGGAGTCGTCCGACGAGCGCGTCCACGGCCGCTTCGACCTGACCGGCGCCGCGCTCGGCGCCCTCTCGCTCGCCCTGGTGACGTACGCCCTCGTCGAGGCCCGGCAGGGCTCGCTCGCCGTCGCGCTCACCGCGCTCGCGGGCATGGCGGCGGGCATCGCCTTCGTGTACGTCGAACGACGCGCCGCGGACCCGATGATGCCGCCGTCGATCTTCGCCTCGCGCCAGTTCACCGCCGTCAACCTGGTGACACTGTGCGTGTACGCGGCGTTCGGCGGCTTCTTCTTCCTGACCGCGCTCCAGCTCCAGGTGGTGTCCGGCTACTCACCGCTCGAGGCCGGCACGGCGATGCTGCCCACGACCGCCCTGATGCTGCTGTTCTCGGCGCGTTCGGGCGCGCTGGCGGAGCGGATCGGCCCGAGGCTCCCGCTCACCGTCGGTCCGCTGCTGTGCGCGGCCGCGATGCTGCTGATGCTGCGGGTGGGCGAGGACGCGGGGTACCTCACCGACGTGCTGCCGGCGCTGCTGGTGATGGGCGCGGGCATGGTCACCCTGGTGGCGCCCCTGACCGCGACGGTCCTGGCCTCGGTGGACTCCGGCCGGGCCGGCCTGGCGAGCGGCATCAACAACGCGGCGGCCCGCGCGGCCGGCCTGGTGGCGGTGGCCGCGCTGCCGCTGCTGACCGGCATGGACGACGAGGCGTACCGCTCGGCCGGCGCCTTCGACGCGGCGTTCCGCCGCGCCATGCCGATCTGCGCCGCCGTCCTGCTGGCGGGCGCACTGCTGGCCTGGGCGACGGTCCGCCGCCCGGCCCCCGGCTGCGCCCATCCCGAATGCCACCGCCACGGCAACGTGACCACGCCTCCCCTGGAACCCCCGGTGCCCCCCGCGGGGCGCGGGACCGCGTGACCCGGCGGCTCCGAACGCGTCCCCGAAGGGGTGCGGGGAACCGCGTGGGGATCACGGAACACCCCGCACGCGCCGTCGGACACCGCCACCCCGAGCCATGAGCCCGCGGGCAAGGGGGTACCCCGGGCCCCGCGGCCACCCCTCCCCGCTCACCCCCCGACGGCCCCGTCCCGCAGACTGTGAGGCATGTCCATTCACGAGAACCTCCTCGGGGGTCCGCCCCCGACCCACCTCCCCGACGACCCGGAGCCCCGCGAGCTGCTCGCCGCCGGTACGGCCCCCGCCGACGTCGCCGCCAAATACCCCATGTCCTCCCTCGCCTGGGCCCGCCTCGCCGACGAGGCCTTCGAGCGCGGCAGCGTCGTCGAGTCGTACGCGTACGCCCGTACGGGCTACCACCGCGGCCTCGACGCCCTGCGCCGCAGCGGCTGGAAGGGGCACGGCCCGGTGCCCTGGGAGCACGAGCCGAACCGCGGCTTCCTGCGCGCCCTGCACGCCCTCGCCCGCGCCGCCGAGTCGATCGGCGAGCGGGAGGAGTACGAGCGGTGCAGCCAGTTCCTGAAGGACTCCTCGGAGACGGCGGCGCAGACGCTCGGCTGATCCGGGGCGCGGCACCCGCACGCCTCGCACGAAGGGTCCGCCCCCGCACCCGCGCGGGCGGACCTTGCGAGCTTCCGGACGATTGCGGAGGATGCCGTTGGGGACCGGGGCCCCCGTGCCGGCATCGGCAGGGGCGGACCGCTACCCGGAGTACTGCAGGAGACAGCGATGTCCCAAACGGCTCACGAGCCCCACGAGCCCGAGACCCCGCATCTCGACTTCGAAGGCACGACCCCCTACGAGGACTACGTACGGGCCGACGTGCTCACCCACCTCCAGCATCCCCTCTCCGACGATCCCGGAGAGATGGTCTTCCTGGTCACGACCCAGGTCATGGAGCTGTGGTTCACCGTGATCGTCCACGAGTGGGAGACCGCCGCGCACGCCCTGCGCACCGCGGACGACGTCCCCACCGCGATCGCCGCGCTCAAGCGTTCGATACGGGAGCTGGAGGCGCTCAACGCGTCCTGGACCCCGCTCGCGCACCTCACCCCCGCGCAGTTCAACTCGTACCGCTCCGCCCTCGGCGAGGGTTCCGGCTTCCAGTCGGCGATGTACCGGCGCATGGAGTTCCTGCTCGGCGACAAGTCCGCGTCCATGCTGGTCCCGCACCGCGGCGCGCCCCGTGTCCACGCCGAGCTGGAGAAGGCGCTGCAGGAGCCGAGCCTCTACGACGAGGTGCTGCGGCTGCTGGCCCGCCGGGGTCACGCCGTCCCGGAGTCCGTGCTGCGCCGTGACGTGTCCCGACGTTACGAGCCGTTCCCGGAGGTCGAGCGGGCCTGGACGGCCGTCTACGCGGGCGATCCCGAGGACGAGCTCGCCCGGCTGGGCGAGGTGCTGACCGACGTCGCCGAGCTGGTGTGGCGCTGGCGCAACGACCACCTCGTCGCCACCCGGCGTGCCATGGGCGCGAAGGCCGGGACGGGGGGCTCGGCGGGAGTCGCCTGGCTGGAGAAGCGCGCGCGGAAGAACGTCTTCCCCGAGCTGTGGACGGCGAGGTCCCATGTCTGAGTCGCCGACCGGGATCGGGAGCGGGACCGGAACCGAGTCCGAGTCCGAGTTGGTCGTACGCGCGCGGAAGCTGGACGCCGACGACGACCTGGCCGGCACGCGCGCCAGGTTCGTCCTCGACGACCCCGGCGGCCCCCTGGGCGCCGCCGTCTATCTCGACGGCAACTCGCTCGGCGCGCTGCCCGTCGGTGTCGCCGAGCGCGTCGAGGACGTCGTACGCCGGGAGTGGGGCGCGCTGCGGATCCGCTCCTGGGAGGAGAGCGGCTGGTGGACGGCGCCGGAACGGGTCGGCGACCGGATCGCCCCGCTGGTCGGCGCGGACCCCGGGCAGATCGTGGTGGGCGACTCGACCAGCGTCAACGTGTTCAAGGCGCTGGTGGGCGCGGTGCGGCTGGCGCGGGGCGGCGACGCCGGGGACGACGGGGGCCCGGTCCGGGACGAGATCCTGGTGGACGCCACCACCTTCCCTTCCGACGGCTACATCGCCGCCTCCGCCGCCCGGCTGACCGGCTGCGTCCTCCGCCCGGTCGCTCCCGACGACGTTCCCGCCGTCCTGCGCGACCGCGGCGGCCGTACGGCCGCGGTGCTGCTGAACCACGTCGACTACCGCACCGGCCGGCTGCACGACCTGCCGGCGCTGACCGCCGCCGTGCACGCGGCGGGCGCGGTCGCCGTCTGGGACCTGTGCCACAGCGCGGGCGCGCTGCCGGTCGGTCTCGACGCGCACGGCGTGGACCTGGCGGTCGGCTGCACGTACAAGTTCCTCAACGGCGGTCCGGGCGCACCGGCGTTCCTGTACGTGCGCCGGGAGCTCCAGGACCGCTTCGACTCGCCCCTGCCCGGCTGGAACTCGCACGCCAGGCCGTTCGGGATGCGCCCGGAGTACGAACCGGCGCCCGGCGCCCTGCGCGGCCGGGTCGGCACCCCCGACATCCTGTCCATGCTCGCCCTGGAGGCGGCGCTGGACGTGTGGGAGGGGGTGAGGATCGAGGCGGTGCGTGCCAAGTCGCTGGCGCTGACGGACTTCTTCCTGAGCTGCGTCGAGGCGTATCTGCCGGCGGGGCGGGTGGCGTCCGTGACCCCGGCCGCGCACGCGGAGCGCGGCAGCCAGGTGGCGCTGCGCTGCCCGGACGCGGAGGAGGTGATGCGGCGGCTGATCGGGCGCGGCGTGGTCGGTGACTTCCGCGCCCCGGACGTACTGCGTTTCGGGTTCACCCCGCTGTACCTCGGTTTCGCCGACGTGGAGCGGGCGGCGCGGGTGCTGGCGGAGGTGGTGGCGGACGTGGACGCGGAGGGGGACGCGGGCAGGGACGTGGAGGGCGACGCGGACGGGGACGCGGAGGGGCACGCGGACGGAGGAGTGGTGCGTCCGTCCGCCTCTCACCGAGCGTGACATCCGGGTGCGGCCGCACGTCACGGGGCTGATACCGTCCCGGCCAACGGCCGGGACACCACCGGCCGACGTGAGCCCAATTCCACACTGCCGCTGAGAGGTTGGACCATGCCGGACCAGGCCGCCGCCGCTGCCCGCGACGCCGCCGAAGAGGCGTCGGCCTTCTCCCACCCGCCCGTCGCACCGGACGCCACGGCCGCGTACGGCGATCACCCCGACCAGGTGATCGACTTCTACGCCCCGCGCGGCGCGGCCGGAACCGCCCCGTCCGGGGCGGAGGCGGCGGGTACCGCCGGGACGGCGGGAACGGCCCCGCTCGTGGTGGTGCTGCACGGCGGGGCCTGGCGGTCCCGGTACGACCGCCGGCACGTCACCCCGTTCGCGGCCTTCCTGGCCCGCCGCGGCTTCGCGGTGGCGAACGTCGAGTACCGGCGGGGGGCGACGGACCAGCCGGCCCCGGCCCCTGGAGACGCGGGGGCGACGCCGGTCGCCGGGCGGTGGCCGGAGACGTTCGACGACGTGGCGGCCGCGCTGGACGCGCTGCCCGCGCTGGCGGGCGAGGTCCTCCCGCAGGCGGACACGCGCCGTACGGTCCTGACCGGCCACTCGGCCGGCGGTCACCTCGCCCTGTGGGCCGCGGCCCGGCACCTCCTGCCCGCCGGCGCGGCCTGGCGCACCGACCGGCCGGCCCCGCTGCGCGGCGTGGTCGCCCTCGCTCCGGTGGCGGACTTCGAGGTCGCCGAGAAGCTGTCGGTGTGCGAGGGCGCCCCTCGCCAACTGCTCGGCGGCGACGAGCACTTCGCGCTGCGCAGGGCGTACGCGGACCCGTCGCTCCTGCTGCCCACCGGCATCGCGACCACGCTGGTGCAGGGCCGTACGGACGTGGTGGTCCCGCAGGCGGTGGCGGAGTCGTACGCGGACGCGGCGGCCAAGGCGGGCGAGGTGGTGGGCCTGACGCTGCTGGAGGACGTCGGCCACTTCCCCCTGATCGACCCGGCGGCGGACGCGTGCGCGGTGGTGGCGGAGGAGATCGCCCAACTGGCGTGGTGAACGCGGCCCGGCGTCCCCGCGGCGGCAGCGGTAGTACTTGAGAGGGAGGCCCGGAGACCCCTCCCGGTGAGGACGACGGTCCCCCGCCCGCCGCCTACCGTCGTCCCTGTGACCGAGACGACGCAGACGCAAGTGATTCCACCGCGGAGCGGGATGACGGCGCGCACCCCGGAACTCCGCCTGGCCGCCGACGTATTGAAGGGCCTGCGGCAGGACCTGTTCCTCGACGCCCTCGCCTACCGCCCGTTGCCGCCGATGCGTGCCGACGGCCCGCTGATCCGCGGGCTGCCCCGCAGGGTCCGGGAGTACGCGGCCCGGACGCCGCACGCCCTGGTGGCGGCGGCCGGCACCGTGGCGATGCTCGTCCTCTGGGCGACGCGGGACAGGGGCGCGGTGGCCGTGCTGGCCGGACTTCTGGTGCTGGCGCCGGTGCTGCTGACGCTGGCCCGGCCGGTGGGCGCCTTCTGGCTGTCCCTCGCGGTGGCCCCGGTCGCCACCGAACTGCTGGACGACGCCTGGAGCGACTGGCCCTGGCCCGTCGGTGTGTTCGTGTCCCATCTGACGGTGCTCGTGGTCGTCGCGATCCGCACCCGGCCCCGTACGGCGTGGTGGATGTGGCTGCTGACCGCGGTGTACAGCCTGTCCACCGGTCCGTTCTTCACCGGGAACCACTACCAGCCCGCCAACACCGCGCAGATGCTGACCACTTCGGCCGTCCTCCTGCTCGCGGTGACCGTCTGGCACATACGCCGCACCGCCGAGCGCCAGGTCACGGCGGAGCAGACGCAGACCGCGCAGGAACGCTCCCGGCGCACCCTGCTGGAGGAGCGCACCACCATCGCCCGGGAGCTGCACGACGTGGTGGCCCATCACATGTCGGTGGTCGCCATCCAGGCGGAGGCCGCCCCGTACCGGGTCGAGAACCCGCCGCCCGAGCTGGAGAAGGCCTTCGTCACCATCCGGGAGAACGCGGTGGCGGCACTGACCGAGCTGCGGCGCGTCCTCGGCGTCGTCCGCGCGGAGGACTACGAGGTCCCGGACGCCCCGCAGCCCACCCTGGCCGACCTGGACGCCCTGCTCGCCAATGTGCGGGGGGCGGGGCTGCCGGTGGACAAGGTGGTGACGGGCGCGGTGCGGGAGCTGCCGCAGGGTGTGGAGCTGTCGGCGTACCGGATCGTGCAGGAGGCGCTGAGCAACAGCCTGCGGCACGCGCCGGGGGCGGGCGCCCGGGTCGAGATCGGGTACGTCCTCGGCGGGCTCGGACTGCGCGTCGTCAACGATCCGCCGCCGCAGCTCTCCCTGGTCAAGCCCTCGCCCGGCGCCGGGCACGGCCTCACGGGGATGCGCGAGCGGGTCACCATGCTGGACGGTGGGATGACGGCCGGCCCGACCGAGGACGGAGGGTACGAGGTGACGGTGTTCCTGCCGGTCGCCACCGCGCCCGCCGGCGGCACCGGGGGCGAGGCGTGAGGGCGGGCACCGCGGGCGGTGCGGGCGACCGTCCCGCGATCCGGATCGTGATCGCGGACGACCAGATGATGGTGCGCGAGGGCTTCTCGGTCCTGCTCAACGCGATGCCGGACATGGAGGTCGTCGGCGAGGCGGTCAACGGGCGGGAGGCGGTGGAAAGGGTCCGGGAGCTGGCCCCGGACGTGGTCCTCATGGACATCCGCATGCCGGAACTGAACGGTATCGAGGCGACCCGGGAGGTCGTCGCGGCCGACGGGCGGACGAAGGTGCTGGTGCTGACCACGTTCGACCTCGACGAGTACGTGTACCAGGCGCTGCGGGCGGGGGCGTCCGGGTTCCTGCTCAAGGACGCCTCGGCGCGGCAGCTCGCCGACGGGGTGCGGGTGGTGGCCGCCGGGGAGGCGCTGCTCGCGCCCTCGGTGACCCGGCGGCTGATCACGGAGTTCTCCCGGCTGGCCGACGCCCCGAGAACGCCGGCGACGACCCCGGGCGCGTACGGGGAGCTGACCGAACGGGAGACGGAGGTGCTGGTCCTGATCGCGCAGGGGCTGTCCAACGCGGAGATCGCCGGGCGGCTGGTGGTCGCCGAGTCGACGATCAAGACGCACGTCAGCCGGGTCCTGGTGAAGCTGGGCCTGCGCGACCGCACCCAGGCGGCGGTCTTCGCCTACGAGGCCCGCCTGGTCACCCCCGGCTGACGCCACCCCGCGGACTCCCACGGGCCCGCCCCTGGCTGACGCCACCCCGCGGACTCCCACGGGCCCGCCCCTGGCTGACGCCACCCCGCGGACTCCCACGGGCCCGCCCCTGGCCGGCCGGGCCCCGCTCGGTTAGCGTCCCCGCATGGCTGCTGTTGTGTCCGACCTGGCGTTCGACCCCTGGGACCCGGGGTTCGTGGCCGACCCGTACCCCGCCTTCGCCGAGCTGCGCGCCTGGGGCCGGGTGCTGTACTACGCGCCGACCGACCAGTGGCTGGTGCCGCACCACACGGACGTCGCGGCGCTGCTGCGGGACCGCCGGCTCGGCCGGAGCTACCGGCACCGCTTCTCGCACGAGGAGTTCGGCCGCACCCCGCCCCCGCCGGAGCACGAGCCGTTCCACACCCTCAACGACCACGGCATGCTCGATCTGGAGCCGCCGGACCACACCCGCATCCGGCGGCTGGTGTCGAAGGCGTTCACCCCGCGCACGGTGGAGCGGCTGCGGCCGTACGTGCACGGTCTCGCGGACGAGCTGGTGTCCCGCCTGGTGGCGGCCGGCGGCGGCGACCTGCTGACGGACCTGGCCGAACCGCTCCCGGTCGCGGTGATCGCCGAGATGCTCGGCATCCCGGAGTCCGAACGCGCCCCGCTGCGGCCCTGGTCGGCCGACATCTGCGGGATGTACGAGCTGAACCCCTCGCGGGAGACGGCCGAGCGGGCGGTACGGGCGTCGGTGGAGTTCTCCGACTACCTGCGTGACCTGATCGCGGCCCGTCGGAAGCACCCCGGCGACGACCTGATCTCGGGCCTGATCGCGGCCCACGACGAGGACGACCGCCTCACCGAGCAGGAGATGATCTCCACCGCCGTCCTGCTGCTGAACGCGGGCCACGAGGCGACCGTCAACGCCACCACCAACGGCTGGTGGGCCCTGTTCCGTCACCCCGAACAGCTCGCCGCCCTGCGCGCGGACCACTCCCTGATCCCGTCCGCCGTCGAGGAGCTGCTGCGCTACGACACCCCGCTCCAGCTCTTCGAACGCTGGGTGCTGGACGACATCGAGATCGACGGCACGGTGATCCCCCGGGGCGCGGAACTCGCACTGCTGTTCGGCTCGGCCAACCACGACCCCGAGGTGTTCGAAACCCCGCAGACCTTGGACCTCGCCCGCCGCGACAACCCGCACATCTCCTTCAGCGCCGGCCTCCACTACTGCATCGGCGCGCCCCTGGCCCGCCTGGAACTGGCGGCCTCCATGACGGCCCTCCTGACCCGGGCCCCCACCCTGCGGCCGACGACGGAACCGGAGCGCAGGCCCAACTTCGTGATGCGCGGCCTGCGGGCCCTGCACGTGGAGGTCGCCTGAAGCCGGCGGCGCACCGGCCCGTCACCCGCCCCGAGGCGACACCGACGGCAACGTCAGCCCCCACGCGCCCTCCCGTGCCTCCCACGTGCGGGTCCGTACCGGGCCGCAGAGCACCGTGTCGTCGGCGCGGTAGTGGAAGTCCGCGCCGGACACCGTGACCCGGCGCCCCGTCGCCCGCAGCGTCTCCACCGCCGCGCCCGGGGACACCGGCCGCAGCTCCACGGTGACGAGACCCCCCGCGCCGCCGGGTCTCACCGACACCGACTCCAGCGGCTGGTCCAGGTCCACCACCGTCTCGCCGTCGACCTCCACCCGCAGCCGCTGCGGGTCCCCGCCGCCGGACCGGGCCGGCCGGGCCGCGAGCGTGCGCACCAGGGAGCGGCAGGTCCGCAGCCAGGGCCGCGGCCGGCCCCCCGCCGCGCCTCTCCCCGCGCCTCCCGCCGCCTCCGCCCCGAACCCCCATCCGTCCTCCGGCCCGCCGTCCCCGGGGAAGCCCCCGGCTCCGGTCCCGGCCCCGGACGGGATGCGCACACCCCCCAGCACCACCCCGTCGCTGTCGTCCACCAACAGGTCGAGCCGCCGCTCGCGCCCGTCCAGCACCGCCCGCGCCGCCGCCACCGCGCTCCCCGGCAGCCCCAGGGACCGCGCCAGCGCGACCGGGCCGCCCACCGGCACCATGGACAGCGCGCACCCGGCCAGCTCCCGCCGCCGGTGCAGCAGGGCCACCGTCCGCAGCAGCGCCCGGTCGTCGCCCACCACCACCGGCCGGCGCGCGCCCCGCCGCAGCAGCGCCCGGGCGAACTCCTCGGGCCCGTCCGGCAGGCACACCTTGGTGGCCGCCCCCGCGCTGAGCACGTCCTTCGCGATCCGTACGGACTCCCCGTCGGTGCGCCGGGCGGCCGCGTCCACGACCACCAGGAGCTGTTCGGACGTCGCGGAAGGGGACGCGGAAGTCATCGCGGTAGTCGCCACCTCGGCCATGCCTCGCTTCCTCGGGTAGCATCTTTGTGCAAGAGCCCCTTGCGCTATTGCGCCAGGGGCTTCGTCTATACCGGGGCATCCGGGTCCGACGGTGCGCGGCCACACAAGGTCGCCGGGGTGCGCGGCACATGGTGGTGCCGTGCACGCCCCCGACCTTGGACATGCCCCGCCCGGAAGGGGTGTACGCGCGTGCCCGCACTTGTGCTGCTCGGTGCTCAGTGGGGTGACGAAGGCAAGGGAAAGGCGACCGACCTGCTCGGTGGCTCCGTGGACTATGTGGTGCGTTACCAGGGCGGCAACAACGCCGGCCACACGGTCGTCGTGGGCGACCAGAAGTACGCGCTCCACCTCCTCCCTTCCGGAATCCTCACCCCGGAGTGCACTCCGGTCATCGGCAACGGCGTCGTCATCGACCCGTCGGTCCTGTTCTCCGAGCTGAACGGGCTGAACGAGCGAGGCGTCGACACGTCCAAGCTCCTGATCAGCGGTAATGCGCACCTCATCACGCCGTACAACGTGACCGTCGACAAGGTGACGGAGCGGTTCCTCGGCAAGCGCAAGATCGGCACCACCGGCCGCGGCATCGGCCCCACCTACGCCGACAAGATCAACCGCGTCGGCATCCGGGTGCAGGACCTGTACGACGAGTCGATCCTGACCCAGAAGGTCGAGGCGGCGCTCGACGTCAAGAACCAGATCCTCACCAAGCTCTACAACCGCCGCGCGATCGCCGTCGACCAGGCCGTCACGGAACTGCTCACCCACGCGGACCGCCTCAAGCCGTACGTCTCCGACACCACCCTGGTGCTGAACGACGCGCTCGACGAGGGCAAGGTCGTCCTCTTCGAGGGTGGCCAGGGCACGCTGCTCGACATCGACCACGGCACGTACCCCTTCGTGACCTCGTCCAACCCGACCGCGGGCGGCGCCTGCACCGGCACCGGCGTCGGCCCCACGAAGATCACCCGGGTCATCGGCATCCTCAAGGCGTACACCACCCGCGTCGGCTCCGGCCCCTTCCCGACCGAACTGTTCGACGAGGACGGCGAGGCACTGCGCCGCATCGGCGGCGAGCGGGGCGTCACCACGGGCCGCGACCGCCGCTGCGGCTGGTTCGACGCGGTCATCGCCCGCTACGCGACCCGCGTCAACGGCCTGACCGACTTCTTCCTCACCAAGCTCGACGTCCTCACCGGCTGGGAGCGCATCCCGGTCTGCGTGGCCTACGAGATCGACGGCAGGCGCGTCGAGGAACTCCCGTACTCGCAGACCGACTTCCACCACGCGAAGCCGATCTACGAGACGCTCCCCGGCTGGTCCGAGGACATCACCAAGGCCAAGACCTTCGCCGACCTCCCGAAGAACGCGCAGGACTACGTGAAGGCCCTGGAGGAGATGTCCGGCGCCCCGATCTCCGCCATCGGCGTCGGCCCGGGCCGCACGGAGACGATCCAGGTCAACTCGTTCATCTGAGCCGTCCACCGCGCTTTCCCGCGGGAGCCGGTGACCGACAGCAGTGGTTGTCGGTCACCGGCTCCCGCGTTCAGCGGCCGAGCCGTCGCCGGGTGCACAACCCGTCAGCCCTGCTCGGGCTCCTGCGGGGCGTGGAAGCCGGTCGTGTCGAGGACGCAGTCGAACGGCTCGGGGAGGGGGAGCTTCTCGCCGAACGGCTTGGTGAGGCGGCACTCGTAGCCCTTCGCGTACGGGCCCCAGAAGACGATGTTCCCCCTGACGATCTCGGCCTTGAAGCCGACCGGCACGTTCAGGTCGTCGAGGGTGTGCAGCATGCCCTCGAAGCTGTGGGGATCGGTGCCGGTCATTGTCATCGGTCGCTCAGCCATCACCGTCATGATGCCTCCTTCCCCCTGCGCCTATCAGCCGACCGGGAGAGTAACTGGACAAACACGTCGAGTGACAAATCACCGTCTCAGCTGAAGACGATCATCGAGCCCTGGGCCAGGCTCCGGGTCGCCGCCGCGTGGAGGCCGAGCCAGACGTGGCGTTCGCGGGCGAAGGGGCTGGGGTCGTAGGGGGGCGCGGGGGCCGGCTCCTCCAGGTCCGTGGGGCCCGGCGGGGGCTGGGGCGCGGCCGGGGGGTTGGCCGGGTCGATGCCGATCGCCGGGGCCACCGCCTCCAGTTCGCGCAGCAGGGTGAGCGAGGAGCCCAAGGGGCCGCCGCCTGCGAGGAGTTCGTCGTTGGACAGCGGGACGGGGAAGTCCACGGGGACGTACGCCCCCGCGTGGTCGTAGTGCCAGACCAGGTGCGAGCGCTGGGCGTTCGTCTCGAACATCTCCAGCAACTGCTCGTAGTCGCCGCCCAGTTCGTCCACCGGTGTCACCGCGAGCCCGCACACCTGGAGCAGGTACGCCCGGCGCAGGAAGTGCAGGGCGTCGTAGTCGAAGCCCGCGACCGGGGCGACGTCCCCGGACAGCCCCGGCATGTACTGGTACACCGGCACCGGGCCCATTCCGGCCTCGGCGAGCGCCTTGTCGTAGAGCGCGAGTTCCTCGGCGAAGGGGTTGTCCGGGGTGTGGCACAGCACGTCGACGAGCGGGACCAGCCAGAGGTCACAGGCCAACGGGGAACTCCTCGTGATCAAAGGGGGGACGGTCCTTCGGAGGGCCTTCGGCAGGGGTTCGGCAAGGATGCGGGAGCCCTGGCAAAGCCTAACGAAGGGTGTGCGGTCAGGGTCGGGCGTCGCCGCCCGGCCGGGTCGTTATGGTGCCCTTCCCGTCCAGGTCCCACACCCACACCCCGCCCACCCACGTACCGGGGTCGCCGGTCAGGTCCTGCACGGTCTTGCGCAGCGCCTCGTCGCCTGCCTGGGGGGCCAGCACCAGCACGCCCGCCTTCCAGTACGCGAAGTCGGCCCGCGCCTGCTGCCGCCAGCTCCGGATCTCCAGGTCGGGCGCGGTGCCGCTGTTGCGGACGTCGCTGAAGAGGTTGGAGGTGGCGCGCGGGACGGCGCCGTAGATGCCGATGCGGTCGGGGCCCCAGGGGCCGTTGAAGTAGCCGCCCGGCAGCTTGAAGCCGAGGTGGGCGGCGGTCTGCCAGTGCAGCGCCTCCGCGTACCCCGGGTCGGGCAGCGGCACCGGCACCAGGCTCTCGCCCTCGCGGACGTACGACTTGTAGGTGCCGTCCGCGATGAACGCCGGGACCTTCTCGCGCGGGACCGTCCTCAGCGGTGCCGGGACGATCGGCAGCAGTGCGGCGACGACGGCCGCCAGGCCGACGAGCCGGGCGCCCGTGAGGACGCGGATGGACGTCCCGGCCACCGGTTCCGGCGCCAGGCGTTCCGGCACCAGGCGCTCCAGTGCCAGCGCGAGCAGCATGCCGAGCGCCGGCGCGCACACCATCGCCACGCGCCCCTCGATCACCGACTCGAACAGCGGCCGGTGCGCGAGCAGCTTCCACGGCCCCGGCAGGGTGGTGTCCGTCAGCGGGACGCGCACCTCGGGCCCGAGCGACAGCAGCGCCGCCCCCGCCGCCGTCACCGCCAGCGCCTTGACCAGCGCCCTGTCCCACAGCCGTACGACGATGCCGAGCGCGAGCAGCGCCAGTGGCCAGCCGTAGAAGGCGTTCTGCTCGGTCGGGTTCAGCGACAGCGCGTTGGCGTGGTCCGCGTCGCCCGCCAGCGAGCGCTCGGCGAAGGCGAGCAGGGCGAGCGGGCTGTTGCCCGCGTTGTCGCCGTGCAGCACGCTCTTGTAGCTCTGCGGCCCGAAGAACTGCCAGTACAGCGCGAACGACACCAGCGGCAGACAGACAGCCACCGCGATGCCGAGCCCCTTCGCCAGCGGCCGCCACGCCGCCCGTGCCACGTCCGGGCGCAGGGCGGCGTACGTGCCCGCGAACAGCACAAGACCCAGCGAGGTGAGCAGCAGCGGCTCCTCGCCCAGGTAGATCTGGTATGCCGTCATCACGCCGAGCACGATCCCGTCGTGCCCCACTCGGGTCCCCACGCACAGCCGCAGCGCCCGGTCGATCATCAGCGGGATCATGAACAGCACGACGAAGTTGGGGTGCGCGTTGGCGTGGCTGACCATCGGCGGCGCGAACGTGGCGAGCGCCGCCCCGGCGAAGGCCGCGCCCCGGTGCCGTACGACCCGCTTCACGATCAGCCGGTACCAGGCGGTGGCCGTCGCCGCGAGACCCAGTGTCATCACCAGCGCCAGCGACACCGCGGGCCCCAGCCACAGAGTGAGCGGGGCGAACGGCACGCTCAGCCCCAGCATGACCGTGTTGGCCATGAGGTTCACGCCGTCCGGGAAGCCCTGGAGGGTGGTGAAGAGGGGGTTGCGCAAGTGACTGACGTTGTCGGCGGTGACCGCGAAGAACCACTCCCACTGGTTCTGGTCCTGGAGGGAGTCGGGCAGATAGCGGTGGCCGGGGTCGGCCCAGCGGCCGGAGTACAGCGCGAAGGACAGCAGCAGGAACAGCACCGGCACCAGCAGGTCGGCCGGGCGCGTCGCGCGCACCCTGAGGACCGCGAGTTCGGCGAGCATGCGCCCGTAGTCCAGCGGGCGCACCTTCGAGCCGGGCTGGTGCGACCAGCGCACCGGAACCTCGGCGACCGGCCAGCCGGAGCGGCGGAAGTGCTGGAGGATCTCCACGTCGATGCCCCAGCCGTCGAGCCGGGAGGCGGCGAACGCCTCGCGCGCCCGGTCGCCGTCGAACAGCTTGAAGCCGCACTGGGTGTCCCGGATGCCGGGGACGGCGACCTGGCGTATCAGCACGTTCCCGGCCCGGCCGAGCAGTTCCCGTATCCGGTGCTGGTGCCGTTCGATCGTGGCGCCGGCGGTGGCGCGGGAGCCGATGGCGGCCGCGTGGCCGTCGGTGAGCGCCTTGTCCAGCCGGTCCAGCTCCTCGATGGGCGCGGCCAGGTCGGCGTCGGTGACCAGCACCCGGCGGCCCCGGGAGGCGAGCACGCCGAGCCGCAGCGCGTTGCCCTTGCCCCGGTTGCCGGGGCTGCTCACCAGGCGTATGCGCGGTTCGCGGGCGGCGGCCCCGGCCACGACCTCGCCGGTCGCGTCGGTGGAGCCGTCGTCCACGACGACGATCTCCCACGCGTGGGGGTCCGCGCCGTTCCCGGCGCCGGCGGTCCTGCTCAGATACGTGACGATCGCGTCCAACGTGGGCGCCAGGCGCTCTTCCTCGTTGTACGCGGGCACGACGACCGTCAGGTCGATGGAGGTGGCCGACATGTCCTCTATGACGTCCTGGGCGGCGGTCCGGCTCATCCGACGGCCGCCAGCCGTTCCAGCAGGGCCAGGGAATGCGTGTCGTACGCGGTGACGACGGAGTGCGCGCCGGCCGGGTCGCGCCGGGCGAGCGCGTCGACGAGGTCGGTGTAACCGGTCCAGAACAGCCCGTGCGGCACGGGCGCCCCCGGAGGGCGGCCGGGGTCCGGCGGTCCGCCGGTGGCGCCCGGTCCGCCGGTGGCGCCCGCCCGGCGCAGCAACTGCACCGTGCACGCCCAGGTCTGCACGCGCAGCCGGTGCAGGAAGTCGGTGAGGTGGACGTTGCCGTACAGCTCGCCGAGCTCGCGCCAGAAGCGGACGTCGTAGCCGACGAGCACGCCGAGGTCGCCCGCCGCGGCCGCGCGCCGGGCCTCCTCACCGCGCCGCCGCACCCCGGCGAGCGTGCCGGCCGTGCGGGGGTCGGCGTCCGGGTCGAAGCCGGTGGCCGTGAGCCGGCGGAAGATGCCGTCGGTGACCAGGGCGCGGGCCTGGAGCATGCTCCGGTGGTCCGCCGGGGAGTACGCGCGCACCGCGAAGCCGCGGTGCTGCGCCGCGTCCAGCAGCCCCTGCGCGGACAGGTCGACCAGCGCCTCGCGGACGGGGGTGGCCGAGACGCCGTACTGCTCGGCGATCTCCTTGACCGTGAACTCCTGCCCCGGCTGGAGCCGGCCGGCCAGCACCTCGTCGCGGAGGGCGTCCGCGAGCTGCTGCCGGAGGGTGCTGCGGGTTACGGCGCCGTTGCCGCCGATGCCGGGCATGCTGGCCTCGCTCCCATCCGCGTGAGGGTACGCGCGCGGAGTGCGCGCGGGGGACGTGCGTCCGCGAAACGTACGTACGCGCGAGGCACGCACCTTTCTCCGAGCACGTCACCTTACGCCGGACGGGTGGCCGGAGGGGGCGGGTGCGGCGGCGCCCGCGGGGCGGGCGTGGGGCGAGCGCGGTCCCGCCGCGGGGTGCGGGGGTGTGGGACGCGGGGTGAGGGGTCCGGGTGCGGGTTCCGGTGCGTGGGGGTGCGGGACGCGGTGCGTGACAGTGTGCCGAGCCGGTCACGGTCGGGTGCGGGCGGGAACCGGAGCCGGGGCCGGGAGGGTCGTGAACCGCGCCGGCACTATTCTCGGGCCGGGTTCGGGGCACGGGCGCGCGCGGTGGCGCCGAGGGGAGGACGGTGCGGCGGTGGAGCAGCTCGGGGCGGACGATCCACAGGTCATCGGGGGCTATCGGCTGCTGGCGCGGCTCGGCGCCGGGGGCATGGGGCAGGTGTACCTGGCCCGGTCCGACCGGGGCCGCACGGTCGCCGTGAAACTCGTGCGGCGGGACCTGGCGGAGCGGGAGGAGTTCCGGGCGCGGTTCCGCCAGGAGGTCGGGGCGGCCCGCCGGGTCGGCGGGGACTGGACCGCGCCGGTCCTCGACGCGGACACCGAGGCCGAGGTCCCGTGGGTGGCCACCGGGTACGTCGCCGGGCCGTCCCTGGAGAGCGTGGTGGGCCGCGACCACGGGCCCCTGCCGGAGAGCTCGGTGCGCTACCTCGCGGCCGGGCTCGCGGGCGCCCTGCGGGACATCCACGCGGCGGGCCTCGTCCACCGCGACCTCAAGCCGTCCAACGTGCTGGTCACGATCGACGGGCCGCGCGTCATCGACTTCGGCATCGCGCGGGCACTGGAGACGGCGGGCGACGAGGGCCTCACGCGGGCGGGCGCGCTGGTCGGCTCGCCCGGGTTCATGGCGCCCGAACAGGTGCGCGGGGACCGGATCACCCCGGCCTGCGACGTCTTCTGCCTCGGCACGCTGCTCGCGTACGCGGCCACCGGCGCACTCCCGTTCGGCGCGGCGGACAGCGGGGCGCACGCGCTGATGTTCCGCATCGCGCAGGAGGAGCCGGACCTGACGAAGGTGCCTCAGGGGCTGGCCGGGCTGGTGCGGGACTGCCTGCACAAGGACCCGGCGCGGCGGCCCTCGCCGGCGGAGGTGCTGGCCCGCACGGGGGCCGAGGACACGCTGACCGGCGGGCGGACGCGGGAGCCGTGGCTGCCGGGGGCGCTGGTGGCGCAGCTCGGGCGGCATGCGGTGCGGTTGCTGGAGGTGGAGAGCCCGGGGCCGGTGGACACGGGTGCGGGGGAGGTGGGGCGGACGCCCACGCAGGTGGTGGGCGGGCCCGCCGGGACAGGGCCCGGGGCTGGGCCCGGGGCCGGGGGTACGCCCGCGGGGGCGTACCCGGCGTTCGGGCCACCGCCGTCGCCGTACGGGAGCGGGCCGGTGCCGTCCCCGTACGGGGGCCGGCCGGTGCCCGCGCCCGTTCCGCCGGCGCCGCGGAGCAGTCGGCGGGCGACGGTCGCGCTGGTCGCCGTGGCGGTGGTCGTCGCGCTGGGAGCCGGCGGGGCGGTGCTGGCGGTGATGCGGGGCGGGAGCGACAGCGGCGGCCGGGGCCTCCACGGGGGTACGGCGTCGGCGTCCCCCACGACCGGGTCGAACTCCCCGCAGGGCGGAGCGGTCCCGCGCGGCTACGTCGGGACGTGGACGGCGCGCATCGACAACGCGAACGGGCACAGTACGCGGCGGCTGGTCGTGCGGCAGGGACACGTGGGGGAGCGGGTGCTGACGCTGACGGCGGAGGGGCCGGCGGGGACCGGGCGGTACCACTGTGTGTTCACGGCGAAGCTGGCGGCGAAGCCGGTGGCGGGTGGGCCGGTGTCGATCGGGCCGTCGACGGTGACGGTCGGGAGACCGGCGGCGTCGTGCACGCCGGGGGCCGCGACGGAGCTGGCCCTCCTCCCGGACGGCCGCCTCCGCCGCACGACGACGGACGGCAACGCGCTGACGTACGCGCGGAAGGGGTGACCTCGTGGGCGGGTGCGGGTGCGGGTGAGCGGGGGGTTGCTCGCGCCCACGCGGCTAAGCCGCACATCGACACAGCCCCTCGCCCCCCTCAGGGGCGCGGGGAACCGCGCGATCTTTCCGGGGGTCCGGGGGCGGAGCCCCGGGACGGGAAGGGCAGGGGCGGCGGGGGCGAGAAAAACCAGGAACGACTACCCACGCGGCTCCGGCGGACGTTGCCGCGGCATATGGGCCCGAGCCGGAGGCAACGGCGCCCGGACGCCCGTCCCCGGCGCCGCGTCCACCCGGGCCGACCCCCCGCCCCCATCCCCCCGCGCGGCGACCCCCACCCCCCGGAACTCCACCATCCACCCCGCCGTCTCCCCCCGCACCAGCTCCCCCACATCCTCCGCGAACCCCCGCAGCACCCCCAGACACCGCTCCGCCGCCTCCGCCGCCGTCCCCTCCGCCGGCCCGAGCACCTCCCGCACACTCTCCGCCGCCCAGTCGAACTGCAACGCCTGCAACCGCCGCTGCACCGCCTGCGCCGTCGCCACGTCCCGCATCCACCCGGAGGTCACGCCGAAGAACCGGTCCCCGGCCACGCACGCCGCGCCCAGCAGCAGCGCGAGATACGCCCACGGCACCATCCCGTCGGCGACCCCGGTGACGTCGAGCAGCGGCAGCGCCGCCCCGCACACGCCCCCCGCCGCCGCCCCGCCCCGCAGCAGCCGCGCCCCGCGCCGCTTGCCGATCCGGTCCGCGAGGTACCACGAGACGGTGTCCAGGGCCCCGCGCTCCACCCACACGTACAGCTCGTGCAGCCGTTCCGCCGGTTCGCCCCAGTCCCCCTGCGGGAACGGCCGCCCGGCGAGATCGACCGGCCAGGGCCGTACGGCCCCCTCGTCCCGACCGCTGCGGTGCGGACCCTCCGGCTGCGTTCCCGGCTGACTCACCCGGCACTCCCTCCTGGACAACCGACGGACGGCCCACGTACGACGGATGCGCGACGGACGCACCGCGCGCACCGCCCCTTCCTACCGCCCCATGGGTGCCGGAGAGAGGGTTTCGCCGCTTATCCGCCAGGAAGGGGTGCTTGGCCAGATTCAGGGCGCCTGTTCTTTTCACTCGAAAGAGTGGCAGGGCGCGGGGGGCGGGGAGCACGTAGGCTCGTGCCGAGCGGAAAACGGGCCGCGTGCACGCGGCCACGAGCCGCGCGCATGCGTACACGTGCCGTACACAACAGGAGCTGATCGTGATCCCCGGTGGTGGCCAGCCCAACATGCAGCAGTTGCTGCAGCAGGCCCAGAAGATGCAGCAGGACCTCGCCCAGGCCCAGGAGGAACTGGCGCGCACGGAGGTCGACGGGCAGTCGGGCGGCGGTCTGGTGAAGGCGACCGTGACCGGTGCCGGCGAACTGCGGGCGCTGAAGATCGACCCGAAGGCGGTGGACCCGGAGGACACCGAGACCCTGGCCGACCTGGTCGTCGCGGCCGTCCAGGCGGCCAACGAGAACGCGCAGACCCTCCAGCAGCAGAAGCTCGGCCCGCTGGCCCAGGGCCTGGGCGGCGGCGGCATCCCCGGCCTGCCGTTCTGACGCCGCTCTTATGCCCCGTCTGACTCCCTACTAAGAGGCACGGCGGCCAACTACCGTACGTACCAAGGAACCGAGCCCGGCACCGTTCGTACCGGGCTCACATGGAAAGGCACATCCGTTGTACGAAGGCGTGGTCCAGGACCTCATCGACGAGCTGGGGCGGCTGCCCGGCGTCGGTCCCAAGAGCGCGCAGCGGATCGCCTTCCACATCCTCCAGGCGGAGCCGACCGACGTACGCCGCCTCGCGCACGCGCTGCTCGAAGTGAAGGACAAGGTCCGCTTCTGCGCCGTGTGCGGGAACGTCGCGCAGGAGGAGAAGTGCGGTATCTGCCGTGACGTCCGCCGCGACCCGGCCGTCATCTGCGTGGTGGAGGAGCCGAAGGACGTGGTCGCCATCGAGCGCACCCGCGAGTTCCGCGGCCGGTACCACGTGCTGGGCGGCGCCATCAGCCCCATCGAGGGCGTCGGCCCGGACGACCTGCGGATCCGGGAGCTGCTGGCCCGGCTGGCGGACGGCGAGATCAGCGAGCTGATCCTCGCCACGGACCCCAATCTGGAGGGCGAGGCCACCGCCACGTATCTCGCCCGGATGATCAAACCCATGGGCCTCAAGGTCACCCGCCTGGCCAGCGGCCTCCCGGTGGGTGGCGACCTGGAATACGCGGACGAGGTCACCCTCGGCCGCGCCTTCGAGGGGAGACGACTCCTAGATGTCTGACGCCACGCTGCACTCCAAGACCCAGAACCCGGACGACTTCGCGGTCCAGGTCGCCGACCAGATCGAGAGCTTCCTGGTCGCCGTCACCGAGGTCGCCCGGGGCGACGAGCCGGACTCGGCCGTGCCGTTCCTCCTCCTGGAGGTCTCCCAGCTCCTGCTGGCCGGCGGCCGGCTCGGCGCGCACGCGGACTTCCTCCCCGAGGAGCGCTACGAGCCCGACCCGGGCCCCGAACCGGACGTCGACGACCTGCGCGAGCGCCTGGCCAGGATGCTGGACCCGGTGGACGTCTACTCGGAGGTCTTCGACCCCTACGAGCCCCGCAAGGCCCCGGTCCCGGCCCGCATCTCCGACGACCTCGCCGACGTCATCGCCGACCTGCGCCACGGCATGGCCCACTACCGTGCGGGCCGCAGCACCGAGGCGCTGTGGTGGTGGCAGTTCTCCTACTTCTCCAACTGGGGCTCCACGGCCTCGGCGACCCTGCGCGCCCTGCAGTCCCTGGTCGCGCACGTCCGGCTCAACCAGCCGCTGGACGAGCTGGACGGCCTGGACACCGACCAGGCCATGGGCGACGAGACCCTGGAGTTCGAGGCGGGCAAGGTCATGGTCGAGGAAATCGCCACCCCGCTGGGCGTCCGCCCGGTCGTGTAACCCGGTCGCCGCTCACCGGCACGGCCGGACCACCGCCCGGTGCAGCGCCGCCGCGTCCACGTGGGGCGCGGTCGGCGTCGGCAGCTCAGCGGGCTCGCCGACCCGGAGCGGTCAGGCGGCCGCCCGGTCGGTGTTCATCGCCGCAGGTCGGCCCGGAGCTTGAGCCTCGCGCTCCACGCTCCGGGCTTCGAGCTCTTCCCATGGGTTTTTCTGGGTTTTCTGGTCTGGTTTGAAATACCAACCGACCAAGCCTGAACGTGACTTGAGGCGGCGTACCTCGTAAGAGTGACGTTTCGTGATCGGCTTGCTTCGGTGCGTGAGGCGGCTCTAGGTTCGCGACAACCGACCGAAATGAGTCGGCCCCGGCGGTGCTGTGAACACCAATCCGGGGCCTGACCTACGCATCGAATCGAGACCCTTCGATGGTGGCCTACGCCGACCTTAGTCCCGCCCTCCCCTCCCCGTCCCACCCGATGGCCAATTCGGGTTACGGAAAGCGCCCCGCGGGTGAGGAAGACCCGCACGCGGACGCCGACTTCGCACATCTGCTCCCGCGTGACGCCGAGATCGCCGTCTTCCTCGACCACCTCGACACCGGCCGTTCGATGAGCTACAAGGTGCTGGGGGCGGAGCATCCTCGGTACGGCCAGGGGGCGATGCGCACCTCGCTGACCCGGATCACCGAGGCCGGCCATCTGCGTTGGATCAAGGAACACATCACCGCCGAGGGCGGCTCGATGCGGTGGGTCACGCGCACGTACTGGTCGCGTACCCGCAGGTCGGCCGAGTGGTGGGCGCGGTTCGCACGGGAGCGGCACGGCAAGGACGTGACCCCAGACCACGAGCCGGGTCTCGCCCGGGTCGAGGAGCAGGCGGTCGCCGAGGAGCCTGTGTTCGTCGACGAGTCCGCGGTCATCGACGAGCCCGCGGTCGCCGCGGAGTTGTCTGCCGCCGGACCGGACGAACCCGAACCCGAGCCCGTGCCCGAGCCGGAAGCGGAGCCGGTGAGTGCCGGGTACCGCGTCCTCGTCGGGGTGTGTGCCGCCGACGCCCGTATGGCACTCACCGAAGGCGACTGCCGTTCCCTCGCGCCCCTGGTCGAGCAGTGGCTGTCCCGCGGGGCGAGCCCCAAGGACGTCACCCGAGCCCTGACCGAAGGGCTCCCGCCCGCTGTCAGCAACCCGGGCGGATTCGCCCGACGACGACTGGAGACGAAGATGCCGCCGCAGAAGAGGGAACCGCGCGCGAAGGTGACCCGGGTGATCATGGCCTGTGCCACGTGCGACCAGGACGAACGCACGGTGACGATCGACCGGGGCATCTGCGAGGACTGCCGCAGGGAGGTGGAGGCCGACGCGATGTCCGACGAGGACATCGTCAAGGGCTTCGAGGAGCTCGCCCACCTGGGCACCGCGTCGGCGTACTTCCTGCGGAAGAAGCTGGAGCGGAGGACGGGCGGCCCCGTGCCCGACACCTTCCGCCCCGTACCCATCGAGGACCGCGTCCACTACCACTACCGCGACAACCGCGACCGCATCGCGAACGGCCTCCCGCCCAGGCGCTGGAACCCGTGACGGCCGGGGGCGGGAAGGCGGGCACCACACGCGTGCGGAAGGCGCCGGTCGGGGCACCATGGTGTCGAGGAGGCGACGCCATGACCCCCGAGACCGAATACCGGCCGCAGATGTCCGTCGAGGAGTTCGAGGAACTGGAACGCCGTGCACCGGAGACCGTGCGGCTGGAGTTCATCAAGGGAAAGGTCCAGGTCAAGCCGGTGACCGATGGCGACCACGACCAGATCGTGGCCTGGCTGCAGAGGCTCTGCATGCAGCATCGTCCCGAGCTGTGGCTCTACGGTGACCGGGGGATGAAGGTGGAGGGCTACCGCAAGGGGCGAGCGCGTCCGGACGGGGTTCTCGCGCCGTTCGGTTTCCCGGCGGGGCACGGCGACTGGTCCGAGTCCGAGGGCGTGCTCATGGCCGTGGAGGTCACGTCGCACGACTCCGACACCCACCGGCGCGACCGCGTCGAGAAGCCCGACGGTCACGCCGCCGCCGGAATCCCCGTGTACCTGCTCATCGACCGGGACGACTGCTCGGTCGTCGTGTTCAACCAGCCGGAGGGCGGACGGTATCGACACCAGGAGACGCTGCCCTTCGGCGCTGCCGTCGCTCTGCCCGACCCCGTGGGGATCACGCTCGACACCGGGCCGCTCAAGGATCTCGTCAGCTGAGTGGACGTGTGCCGGCGGCTGCGGCTGTGGTCGCGAGTGTGACTGTGACTGTGACACGGGGCACTTTCCGAGTGACCGGGCCCCGGTTGGGAAAGAGCCCTCCTGCACGGGCGCCGGGGAGTCTCACCATGCGGGAACCCGGAGGGGTTTTTCGGACGCTCGATAGACTGAGTCGGCCGCAGCGCACACAAATGTGTGCGGACTGTGGAAAATGACGGACTGAGCGAGGAGCGCACGTGGGCCTTGTCGTGCAGAAGTACGGAGGCTCCTCCGTAGCCGATGCCGAGGGCATCAAGCGCGTCGCCAAGCGGATCGTGGAAGCCAAGAAGAACGGCAACCAGGTGGTTGTCGTGGTCTCCGCGATGGGCGACACGACGGATGAGCTGATCGATCTCGCCGAGCAGGTGTCGCCGATCCCTGCCGGGCGCGAGCTCGACATGCTGCTGACCGCGGGAGAGCGGATCTCCATGGCGCTGCTGGCCATGGCGATCAAAAACCTGGGCCACGAGGCGCAGAGCTTCACCGGCAGCCAGGCCGGTGTCATCACCGACTCGGTCCACAACAAGGCGCGGATCATCGACGTCACGCCCGGCCGCATCCGCACCGCGCTCGACGAGGGCAACATCTGCATCGTCGCCGGTTTCCAGGGTGTCAGCCAGGTGGGCAAGGACATCACCACGCTCGGCCGCGGCGGCTCCGACACGACGGCCGTCGCGCTGGCGGCGGCGCTGGACGCGGAGGTGTGCGAGATCTACACCGACGTGGACGGCGTGTTCACCGCCGACCCGCGCGTGGTCAAGAAGGCCCGGAAGATCGACTGGATCTCCTTCGAGGACATGCTGGAGCTGGCCGCCTCCGGGTCCAAGGTGCTGCTCCACCGCTGTGTGGAGTACGCCCGCCGCTACAACATCCCGATCCACGTCCGCTCGTCCTTCAGCGGACTGCAGGGCACCTGGGTGAGTAGCGAGCCGATCAAGCCGGCGCAGTCGGCACAGCACGCATCGCAAGGGGAACCAAAGGTGGAGCAGGCCATCATCTCCGGGGTCGCGCACGACACCTCGGAGGCCAAGATCACCGTCGTCGGCGTGCCGGACAAGCCGGGCGAGGCCGCCGCGATCTTCCGCGCCATCGCGGACGCGGAGATCAACATCGACATGGTGGTGCAGAACGTCTCCGCCGCGTCGACGGGGCTGACGGACATCTCCTTCACCCTGCCCAAGGCCGAGGGCCGCAAGGCGATCGACGCGCTGGAGAAGGCGCGCGACGCCATCGGCTTCGACTCGCTGCGCTACGACGACCAGATCGGCAAGATCTCCCTGGTCGGCGCGGGCATGAAGACCAACCCCGGGGTCACCGCCGGGTTCTTCGAGGCGCTGAGCGACGCGGGCGTGAACATCGAGCTGATCTCGACCTCCGAGATCCGCATCTCGGTCGTCACGCGCAAGGACGACGTCCCGGAGGCCGTGCGCGCGGTGCACACCGCGTTCGGCCTCGACTCCGACAGCGACGAGGCGGTCGTCTACGGAGGCACGGGGCGATGACCCCCGACCCCCCACGCGCCCCAGCCGACCCTCCGAGGCACGGCACCGGGGCCGTGGGGGCGGGTGCGCGGAAGCCGGGCGCGGAGAAGACCGGCGTGCACAGGCCCGTGCTGGCCGTCGTCGGCGCCACCGGCGCCGTCGGCGGTGTCATGCTCCGCATCCTCTCCCAGCGTGCCGACATCTGGGGCGAGATCCGCCTGCTCGCCTCCCCCCGCTCGGCCGGCCGCAAGCTGGCCGTCCGCGGCGAGGAGACCGAGGTGGCGGTGCTCGACGGGGCCGCCCTGACCGGCGTCGACATCGCGCTGTTCTGCGTGCCCGAGGACGTCGCCCGCGAGTGGGCCCCCGTCGCCGCCGAGCGGGGCGCCGTCGTCGTCGACAACTCCGCCGCCTTCCGCGCGGACCCCGACGTGCCGCTGGTCGTCCCCGAGGTCAACGCGCACACCGCGCGCGTGCGCCCGCGCGGCATCCTCGCCAGCCCCGGCTGCACCACGCTCACGATGATCGTGGCGATGGGCGCGCTGCACGCCGAGTTCGGCCTGCGCGAGCTGGTCGTCTCCTCGTACCAGGCGGTGAGCGGCGCCGGCCGCGCGGGCGTCGGGACGCTGCGCGAGCAGCTCGCCCTCGTCGCCGGTACGGAGCTGGGCACCAACCCGGGGGACGTGCGCCGGGCGGTGGGGGAGGGCACCGGCCCGTTCCCGGAGCCGGTCGCGCTCAACGTCGTGCCGTGGGCCGGGACGTTCCTGGAGGACGGCTGGTCCTCGGAGGAGGCCGGGCTGCGGGAGGAGACCCGCAAGGTGCTCGGCCTGCCGCAGCTGCCGATCGCGGTCACCTGCGTCCGCGTCCCCGTCGTCACCGCGCACTCCCTCACCGTTCACGCCGGCTTCGAGAACGAGGTCACGGTCGACAAGGCCCGGGAGATCCTGGCCACGGCTCCCGGCGTCGTCCTGTGCGACGACCCGGGCGCCGGGGAGTTCCCGACCCCGGCCGACGTGGTGGGCACGGACCCCGCGTGGGTGGGCCGGGTGCGCCGGGCGCTGGACGACCCCACGGCGCTCGACTTCTTCGTGTGCGCCGACAACCTCCGCAAGGGCGGCGCCCTCAACGCGGTGCAGATCGCCGAACTCGTCGCGGCGGGGCGGGTGTAGACCGGCGGCGGACGCGACCCCGCGCGTGTCGGTGAGGGCATCCGACCTGCCCGTTCGGTCCTCGGGGCGCCCTTATACGCTGGCCAATCCGAGAAGTATTTGTAGGATCTGTACGCGTCCTGTGGCCCGGTCGGGCCACCTGGTCCGGACCACTTGTACCGGACCCGTCCGGGATACGAGGATTTCCCTTTCCGCTCGTCGCAACCGCACGGACGGCGGGGAGCGTCATTGCGTTCGCCCTACAGGGGGGGCGGGTAGCGCAGCAGGGCACAGCACAGGGGAAGAGCTGGTAGGCATGAGGGCACGGGACGTACTGTCCGCCGCGCCGGGGGAAGCACGTCGGACGTACGGGGCGCCCGCACACGCACCGTTTCCGGGCGTGCGACGCGGCACACACGAACCCGCGTACAACCCTGACGGCCCTCGGTGTGTCCAACAGGCGTGGCAGCAGAGGTACTCGAATTCACCGCGGCGGTACAGACGAGGGGCACGACCCTGCGTCCGCCCCGCCGGTCCCGCGTGTCCGGCGCGCCCGGCGGCATGCCGGTGATCGCGCCGATGCCCGCAGCGCGGCCCACCCGCATACCGAGCCAGCGTGAGGGAACAGAGGAGGCCGTGGCGACCGGTACCACGGTCGACCACCTCACGGAGACCTACCGGGCGCACTACCGCTCCCTGCTGGGCCTCGCGGCGCTCCTCCTCGACGACACCGCCTCCTGCGAGGACGTCGTCCAGGAGGCGTTCATCCGCGTCCACTCGGCCCGCAAGCGCGTGCGCGACCCGGAGAAGACGCTCGCCTACCTGCGCCAGACGGTGGTGAACCTCTCCCGCTCCGCCCTGCGCCGCCGCATCCTCGGCCTGAAGCTGCTGTCGAAGCCGATGCCGGACATGGCGAGCGCCGAGGAGGGCGCCTACGACCAGCTGGAGCGGGACTCGCTGATCAAGGCGATGAAGGGCCTGCAGCGCCGCCAGCGCGAGGTGCTGGTGCTGCGCTACTTCGCGGACATGACGGAGGCGCAGGTCGCGGCGACGCTGGGCCTGTCGCTCGGCTCGGTGAAGGCGTACGGCTCCCGCGGCATCGCGGCGCTGCGCATCGCCATGGAGGCGCCGGCATGACCGAGTACGGCAGCAGGCCAGACGACGGACAGCAGGCTGGAAACCCCACTGTGAAGCACCGCCCCGAGGACCACGGCCGGCCGGCCGCCCCCGGCGACGAACCGGCCGACCGGACCACGCCCGCTTCCGGGACCGACGCCGTCGACGCGGCGCACGGCTCCGCGAGCGACGGCGAAAGCGACAGCGGCGGTGACGGTCACGGCGGTCCTGCCGGGCGCCGGGACGGTTCCGGGGCCTTCGGCGGGACGGCCGCGGGCCGGGACCGGCTGCTGGCGGCGCTCGGTGGATTCGGCGGACCCACCGCCGGCTCGACCCACGCCGACGACGGCACGGACGCCCGCACCGGCACCGGTAGGAACACCGATGAGGGCACCGGTACGGGCGCGGACGGCGACACGCACGACGACGAGCTCGGGCTCGCGTCCGACGAGCTGGCGTTGCGCCGCGTGCTGCACTCCGCCGTCGGGGACATCGCGCCCCGCGACGGCACCCTGGAACACCTGCGCCGCGCGGTGCCCGCCCGGCGGGCCCGCAAGCGGCAGGCCCTGGTCGGCATGGCGGCCGCCGCGCTCTTCGCCTGTACCGCCGTTCCCGCCCTGGTGCACGTCTCCCGGGCGACCGGTTCCCCCGCCGACCCCTCCATCGCGGGCCAGGCCTCCCAGGCCCACGGCGGCATGGGCGAGGACAAGGGCGAGGGCAGCGGCTCGGGCGGCTCCGGCGGCGCCTCCGACTCCGTCAAGGAGAAGGGCGACTCCGGTCACCACGGCAAGCAGGGCAAGGGCACCGGCAAGGGCCGCGGCACCACCGGCAGCGGCTCCACCACCCCCGGCTCGAGCCTCGCCGACTGCACGGCGGCCCAGCTCGGCGGGGCCACCTCCAGCGTCAACCCGGCCGATGCCGCCGGCGTGGTCTACGGCACGTTCCGCGTCGCCAACATCTCCGGCACCACCTGCACGGTCTCGGGTCCGGGCACGGTCGGCGCGACCCCTCAGGGCGCGGCGGACCCGGCGCGCGTCACCGTCGTCAGCCATGTCACGGGCGACGCCGCCACCGCACTGCCCGACCCGTCCCAGGAACTGGCCTCGCTGATCCTCAAGCCCGGCATGGCCTACCAGGTGAAGTTCGCCTGGGTGCCGTCGGAGACGTGCCCCACCCAGGGCGACGGCGACGGCGGTACCGGCACCGGTCCCTCGCCCGACCCGAGTGCGTCGGACGGCACCGCGGGTGCCTCCGAGGGGGCGTCGTCCACGAGCGGCAGCAGCACGCTCTCCTCGCAGCTCCTGCGGGAGGACGGGGTGGCCGACGGCAGCGTGGTGGTCTCCCACACGGCGGCGGCGGGCTCGCCGACGGTGACCGCGACGGTCCCGAACGCCTGCGCGGGAACGATCTACCGGACGGGAGTGCTGGCGGGGTCCTGAGCCCCGGGCCCCGGCCCGGCCCCACCGGCACCCTCCGGCTCGCCTCCGTCCGCGTCCTCCGGCTCGCCTCCGCCGCCGCCGTCGGAGCCGCCGTGTGGGCCGCCGCCAGGGCCGTCGTCCGGCAGGATGCCCAGCGCCGCGTCGCGCTGGAACTCCGCCTCGCGGCGCAGCAGCCGGAACCACATGAAGACGACGAAGCCCGCGAAGACGAACCACTCGCCGGTGTAGCCGAGGTTCTGGAAGGCCCGCAGATCGAGGCCCGAGTCGTCGGGTGCGCTCGCGGGCACAGCAGTCATCCCGGAGTCGGCCCGGTCCAGGGTGACCCAGGCGTCGTACACGTCGTACGGCACCAGGTTGACCAGGGACGCCGCGCTGATCGCGCCGACCTGCCCGGCGGGCAGGCCGCCCGCCGCGCTCGCGCCGTTGTCGCCGGGCGTCTCGGAGGCCTGGAGCGCGCCGGTGACGGTGACCTCGCCGGTGGGCGCGGCCGGTGCCTTCGCCGTCGCGGAGGCGGTGCCGGGCAGCCAGCCCCGTACGACGGGGAGCGCCTTGCCGCCGTCGGTGCGGAGCATCGTCAGCACGTAGTAGCCGTCGCGGTCGTCCAGCTCGCGGTCCGGGACGAGGAGCTGCTTGCCGTAGTGCCCGGTCGCGGTGGCGCGCTTGCCGGAGGTGGCCTTGTCCACCGGGAGCAGCGACGCGAGCGGGCGCGCGGCCTCCTTCTTGGCGGCGGTGGCCTGCTCCGTGGCGGTGCGGTGGTCCTGCACCCGGTCCTCGAAGCGGCTGAGCTGCCAGGAGCCCATGAAGACGCAGACGGGGACGGCGAGGAGGGCGAGTACGTTGATCGCCCACCAGCGGGGGGTCAGGAGGAACCGGTACACACCGTCAACGGTACGGCGGGGACGGGGGGCGGGGGCACGCGGGGGTGCCCCCGCCCCCTTGCCTCGCGCTGCGCGCAGCGCGAGGCTTCGCGTGAGAGCCCGGGGGGTGGCGGGTCGTCCGGCGGGTGACGGCCGGTGGGGCCTCTCGCGAAGCGACGCGCCGCGCGTTGGGGGCGTCCCTCACGGGGCGCTCCTCACCGGGCACCCCCCACATGCCGGGCCGCGAACTCCAGCTCCAGCCGCACCTGCTTGATCCGCTCGTCCACGACGAGGGACCCGTGTCCCGCGTCGTACCGGTACACCTCGTGCACCGCGCCGCGTGCGGCCAGCCGGTCGACGTAATTCTCGATCTGGCGGATCGGGCAGCGCGGGTCGTTGACGCCCGCCGAGATGTACACCGGCACCTTCACCGCGTCCACGTACGTCAGCGGCGACGACGCCTCGAAGCGCTCCGGTACCTCCTCCGGCGTGCCGCCGAGGAGCGTGCGGTCCATCGCCTTCAGCGCCTCCATCTCGTCGTGGTACGCCGTGACGTAGTCCGCGACCGGCACCGCCGCGATGCCCACCGTCCACAGCTCCGGCTGGACGCCGAGGCCGAGCAGGGTGAGGTAGCCGCCCCAGGAGCCGCCGGTCAGCACCAGCCGCTCGGGGTCCGCGAGGCCGGAGGAGACGGCCCACTCGCGGACCGCCGAGATGTCCTCCAGCTCGATCAGGCCGACCCGGTGCTTGAGCGCGTCGGTCCACTCGCGGCCGTACCCGGTGGAGCCGCGGTAGTTGATGCGGACGACCGCGTACCCGTGGTCGACCCAGGCGGCGGGCGCCGCCGCGAAGGCGTCGCTGTCGTGCCAGGTGGGGCCGCCGTGGATGTCGAAGACGGTGGGCAGCGGCCCGCTCGCCCCGGCCGGCTTCTGCACGAGCGCGTGGACGCGGCCGCCGGGCCCCTCCACCCACACGTCCTCCACCGGCACGGAGGCGGGTGCCCTCATCCCCGGCGGGTCGAGCACCGCGCGGCCCGTCGTGGACCGTACGGCCGGCGGCTCGGCGGCCGACGACCACAGGTACTCGACGCTGCCGTCGGGCCGTGCGGTGGCGCCGGAGACGGTGCCCGGCGGGGTGGACAGCTCGGTCAGGGCGCGGCCCGCGAAGTCGTAGCGGAACAGTTCGCTGCGGGCCTCGAAGCTGTGCGAGACGAGCAGCGCGGAGCCGTCCGGATACCACTCGGCGGCCACGTCACCGGGCAGTTCCAGCGCGAGGTCGGTCTGCTCGCCGGTGGCCACGTCCCACACCAGCGGCTCCCAGCGGCCCTGGCGCTGGTGCCCGATGAGCAGCCGGGTGTCGCCGTCGACGGGCGCGAAGCCGAGGACCTCCAGGCCCAGTTCGACGGTGCCGCCCTCGGTGTCGTCGAGTTCGGCGACGGCGGTGCCGTCGGGGCGCAGCACGCGCAGCGACGAGTGCATGGCGTCGCCGTGCTCGGTGTGCTCGATCGCGAGCAGCGACCCGTCGTGCGAGAGGTCGCCGACGCCGGCGGACTCGCGGTGCCGGTAGATCTCGACGGGGTCCTCGCCGGTGCGGACGAGGTGCAGCGTGGTGCCCTCCTCGTCGGTGGACCGCCCGACGACGGCGGTCCGCCCGTCCCGCCCGAGCGCGAGCCCGGCGGGGTAGGACGGCGCGAGACCGGGCGCGGCCGGCTCGTCGACGGACCCCGACGTACGGCCGCCGAAGGGCTGGCGCCGCCAGATGCCGAACTCGTCCCCGTCCGTGTCGTCGAACCACCAGATCCACTCGCCGTCGGGCGACAGCACACCGTCCGTGGTGCCGTTCGGCCGGTCGGTCACCTGCCGCTGCTCACCTGTGGCCCGGTCCCAGGCGTACAGCTCGTACGTGCCGGTCGCGTTCGACACGAACAGCGCGCGGTCCGGTGCGTCCTCCGCCCAGTCGGGCAGCGAGACCCGCGCCGCCCGGAACCGCATTTCCCACGCGACCATGCCGTCACTCTCACTCATGGGTACATCTTGCCGCGCCCCGGCCCCGTGAGGGCCGCGGGACCGCATTGATCTGCGGCTCCGCGGCACGGACACGACAACACTGCCCGAAGGGGCAGCGCCCCCTGAGGGACGGGACGGGAAGGGAAGGGCAGGGGCGGCGGGGACGGGAAAAACCCCTACGCGCACCGGCGGGGAACCACCACCCCCACCCCGCGCGGCACCCGGCCCGGGGTCAGGGGGACGAAGTCCCCGCGGGCCCCCTCCCCAGCAGCTCCGCCAGCCCCCTCCGCGTCGCCGCCAGCACCACCCGGTCCCCCGCCCTCAGCACATGGGAGGACGGCAGCCCCCACATCGCCGCCGCCGACGGACCGCCGGAGGCCACGTCACGGCCCAGCACCCGCCACTTCCCCGCCGCGAACGCCTCCCCCACCGTCCGCCCCTCCAACTGAGGATGCCCCGCCACCTCCACCGCCGCGAACAGCAGCACCCGCCGCTCCACCGGAATCGCCCCGAGGATCTGCCGCCCCAGCATCGCCGCCGCGAACGTCGGCGCCGCCAGGTGCGACACACTGCGGCTCCGCGTGAGCGCCTGCGGATGCGCGGCCCGCAGCGTCCGGTACACCGCCGTCGCGAAGTCGTCGTCGTACAGCCGCAGCACCACCCGCAGATCCGGCCGCACGGACCGTGCGTACAGCGCGGCCTCCAGATTCGTGGTGTCCGCGCTGGTCAGCGCGAGCAGCGTGCGCGCCCGGTGGATCTTGGCCGCCTCCAGGACCCCCTCGTGCGTGACGTCCCCCAGCACCACCGGAACCCGCAGCCTCCGCGCCACCGCGAGCCCCCGCGCCTCGGGGTCGCCCTCGACGCACACCACCGGGATGCGCAGCTCCCGCAGCCGCACCAGCACCCGCGTGCCGATCTTGCCGACGCCGAGCAGCACCACGTGCCCGGACAGCCCGCGCGGCGGCTTGCGCAGTCCGGAGTTGGTGCGGAACGTGCCGAGCGCCTCCAGCACCGCTGCCAGCAGCACCGGCAGGAGCAGCAGCCCGACCAGCCCCGACAGCAGTTGCAGGATCTGCCGCCCGGCGGGCTGGCCCACCGCCGGGTCGTTGATGGCGAACAGGTCGAGCAGCGTCAGATAGGTGGCCCGCAGCGGACCGGTGTCGGTCACGGCGAGCTGTGCCACCGCCAGCGCGACGACACACGCCACCAGCCCCGCGAACGACCACCGCAGCCGCCGCGACAGCAGCAGCGCGAACGGCACCATGCTGCGCCCGGCGGGCTGCCGGGGCCCGGTGTACGACACGGTCTCCAGGACGACGGTGCCGCGCCCGGTGGCCGCCGCGACGGCCGCCTCGTCGGGCAGCAGCCGGGGCCCGTGCTCCCCGCTCTCCTCGGAACCGTCGGCGCCCGCCGGGTCGTTGGCCGTGGCGGAGAGCAGCGCCAGCGTGCACAGCCCGGGGTCGGCGACCTGCCCGGGCGCGGGCGGCTGCCGCTCCACCGCGCGCAGCATCAGCCCGTCCGTCTGGACGACCTTGGTGGTGCCGGTGACGGCGGTCGCGGCCAGCGCGGGCGCGGCGGTGTCGGCGTCGGACAGGACGGTCGTGGAGGCGTCGAGGTTGTCGTCCGCGCCGACGGACCCGTCCGCGCCGATGATCGCGAGCGCCGCCGCCTGGTCGAGCAGCGCCTCGATGTGCTGCCCGAGGCGGCGGTTGTAGAGGCGGAGCACGAGCCGCAGCCGGGGGTTGAGGCGCCGGGCGGTGAGCGCGGCGCGGATGTTGGTCTCGTCGTCGTCGTAGACGAGGGCGAGCGCGGCGGCCCGCTGCACGTCCGCGTCGGCGAGCACGGCCTCGACGGCCTCGGACGCCTCCACCAGCCGTACGGACCCGCCCGGTTCCGGTCCGGGGAACGCCCGGCCCCCGCGCCCGCCCCGGCCGCCGTCACCCCCGGCACCGGCCCCGCCGCCCCCGTTCCCCGCCGCCCGGGTCACGGCCGCGGACACCCGGTCGAGCAGGGCCGACCCGCGCTGGCGCCCCACCACCGGCTGGCGGGCCAGGCGCCGGGCGGGCGGGACGACGAGGGTGACCCGTTCCCCGTAGACGTCGCGGAGTTCGGCGGCGAGCCGGTGCGCCAGCCCGTCGTCCCCGCACACCACCATGTGCGCGCCGCCGTCGATCGAACCGGTCGGCCGCCCCGTCGGTCCCGTTGATCCCGTCGGTCCGGTGGGACCCCTCCCGTACGTTCCGTCGCCGCTCGCCACGAGGGGAAAGACTGCCTCAGTCGGGCGCCCGGTTCCAGGGGCGGGGGCCGGCCGGTCCGCCCTTGCCGTCGGCGCGTGCGTCGGCGACACTTCGACGGGACCGGCCGGAGGCGGCCGGTCGAGGGCGCGACGGAACGGGAGCCACGATGTTCGGCCTGAGCGAGCTGGTCGTGATCCTCCTGGTGGTGATCGCCGTCGTCGCCTTCAAGAAGCTCCCGGAGCTGACGCGTTCGGCCGGGAAGGCGACGCGGATCTTCCAGACCGAGTCGAAGGCCCTGCGCGACGAGGACCCGGAGGGCGCTCCCCGCACCATCCCCGGCACGGTCGTCAACCGCGACGAGCAGCGGCCCCGGACCTGACACCGCCCCCGGCACCGGAACCAGACGGCGACGCCCAGCCGGTACAGGCCGCACGCAACGCCTGCTTCTTGTCGCAGCCGGGGCAGCACCCCTTGTGGGGGCTGCGGAACGCGCGGTCGCAGTCGTCGCAGTTCTGGAGGGGGTGAACGGTGAGGGAGGGGGCGGCCTCGGTGCGGGGGACGGGCGGGGGCGCGGGGAGCGGGGTGTCGCGGAGACGGTAGGCGAGGATGCCGGCCGGGCGGCCGAGGAAGGCGTCGGGGAGCCGGGTGGTGAGCAGATCGGTGATCCGTACGGGACTGAGGCCCGCCGCCAGCCACGCACCGACCGCCGGGGCGAGCCGGGCGGCCTCCCGCTCGGAGAGCACGAGCCGGGGGTCGACCCGGCGCAGCCGCACCAGCACGTCGACGGCACGGGGATCGGCGTCGGCGAGGGGGGAGACGGCGGGGGGCGGGGGCTGGACCGAGGGGAGTCGGGGCGTGGGAGCTTCCGGTGCGGCGGGCGCCCCGCGTCGCGCCCGGCCCCGGAGCGGCTTCGGCGGGCCCTTTGGATCGGGCGGCCCGGCACCCCCGGGAACGTCGTAGAAGTAGGTCCGCGTACGGATCTGTCCCCCAGGCACCCGCTCCCGCCGCCGCTCCAGGAACCCGGCGGCTTCGAGCTCCCGCAGCGCCCGGGAGATCAGGATCTCGCCCTCGTCGAAGTGTGCGCACAGCGCGGCGATGGTGACGGGGTGCCCGTCGGGCAGGGAGGAGATGTACGCCGCGACCCCGACGGTGACGGCGCTGCCACGCCGCTGCACGAGGGCGTTGGACAGGACGGTGAAGTCGGCGGTGAGCCGGGTACGGACGTGGATCACACCGGAGGTCGGAGCTCCGGCCTGGGCGCGCGGCAGCGCGTTAGACTCGGGTACAGCCATCGGGAAGTGGTTCCTTCCTGATCGGTCAGGCCCTCGCATGTGGGATGCCAGTCCCGGCGAGGGCCGCCGTATGTGTGCGGTTGTCGCGGCGAACGTAACCGCCCGATTCCCGCCGCTGCAAGCCGGTCACCCGGACGAGTGACAGTGCCCGGCGAGGCCGGGAGGGTGGGCGGGCGGGGAGTTCTGTTCCTGGTTCTTACAGGAGGTCAGCGGCCCACCGGGCCCTCGCGCACAAGGACCCGGTGACCCCGCCCCACGGACGCCGACCGGGACCCGGTCAGCCCCTGGCCGCACCTATGAACGCGCTCCAGGCGCCCGCCCCGAAGACGAGCACGGGCCCACCCGGAACCTTGCTGTCACGCACGGGAACGACGCGGGGGAATCCGTCCGCCACCTCCACGCAGTTGCCACCCTCCTGGTTGCTGTAACTGCTCCTGCGCCAGGCGGCGGCGCACAGATCGGGGCGGGACTTTCGCTCCATGATGGTGGTCCTCCCTCACGGATCGGATCATGTCGAGCGACATGAGGGGCGGCAGCGCTGCCGCCCGCAGCCGATCGTAAGTCAGTGCCAACTCGGTGACGTCGGTCGGTTCTTCGACGAATCGGCCGTGGTGCGCTCCCTCGGTGTAGGCGACGCGGGAGCCGTCCGGCATCGTGAGGAGCGTCAGCGAGCCGCCCATCATGTCGTGCTCGCCCTGGTTGAAGGGCAGCACCTGCACGGTGAGCCGGCGCTCCGACGCAGCCGCGAGAAGTGCCTCCAACTGCGCGCACATCACCGCACGTCCACCCACCGGGCGCCGTAGCACCGCTTCGTCCAGTACCACCCACAGCTCCGGACGGTCATTGCCGACCAGGCGTTCCTGCCGCCCCATGCGGGCGGTGAGTCTCTCCTCCAACTGCTCCGGGCCGTGCAGCGTCAGCCCCACTCGGAGCACGGCACGGGCGTACTCCTCGGTCTGCACAAGGCCCGGCATCACGGAGGCCGCGTACTCCTGGATCGACACCGCCCGCTCCGCGTGCGCCATGAACGCCCGTGACCAGTCCGGGAACGCCTCCCGGTGGACGTAGGGCCACAGGTCGACCAACAACTCGTCCGCGCCGAGGGCGGAGTCGAGGGCGCGGGCGAGGTCCCGCGTGGGTTTCGCGCCGGACGCGCGCTCGATCTGGGTGATCCGGGTGGCGACCACGTGCACCATGCTGCCCAGCTCGGCCTGGGTCAGCCCGGCCGCGAGGCGCAGTCTGCGCACCCGGGAGCCGAACATCGCCGCCATCGACGCACTGGGGTCAATTCCGTTGGCCAAGACGTCACTTCCGTCCCTTGCGAGCCTTTACGAACCGAAAGGTAAGGCTCTGTCACCTTCCTGAGGGTAGGACTGTGCGTCCACTCTTGTGTACGGAACGTGAGGACGCGTGCGGCCATGACGCCGCACCATCAGGAACGGAGCGGACGGACCGTGCTGACAGAAGTGACGACGCCGGACGAGGAACCGCGCACGGGCACCGGACTTCCCGTGCCCGCCGAACAGTTCGCCGACGTGCCCGTACTCGCGGAGCGGTACGCGGCCACGCCCCGGGGCGCGCGGCTCGCCAGGCGTCGGGCGGTGCGGTGGATGGAGGAGCGGGGCCACCCGTCGGCGTCGGACGCGTCGTGCGCCGTCGCGCTGGTGGTGGGGGAGCTCGCGGCCAATGCCGTACGGCACGGGCGGGTCCCGGGCCGGGACTTCGGCCTGCGGCTGGCGATGGACGAAGCGGCCGGGCTGGTCCGCGTCGAGGTCGCGGACGCGGACTCCGCGCACCGGCCTCCGGCCGTCCCGCCCGCGGCGGGCCCCGAGGACGAGTCGGGGCGGGGCCTGCTCCTCGTGGACGTGCTGGCGACCCGGTGGGGGTCCGCGCCGCGCGAGCCCGTCGGGAAGACCGTCTGGGCGGAGGTCCCGGCGGTCCCCGTGGCGGACGGACCCGACGCCTACCGGCGCCGGGCCACCCGCCCCTCGTCCCACACCGGTTCCCGCGTCTCGCGTACGTGGCCGTCCGCGCCGAACAGCAGGTAGCGGTCGAAGCTCTTGGCGAACCAGCGGTCGTGGGTGACCGCGAGCACCGTGCCCTCGTACGCGCTGAGCCCCGCCTGCAACGCCTCCGCGCTCTCCAGGTCGAGGTTGTCCGTGGGCTCGTCGAGGAACAGGGCGGTGGTGCCGCGCAGTTCGAGCAGCAGGATCTGGAAACGAGCCTGCTGGCCGCCGGACAGCCGGTCGAACGGCTGCTCGGCCTGCGCGGTCAGCTCGTACCGCCGCAGCGCGGACGCCGCTCTGCCCCGGTCGAGCGCGTGTTCCTTCCACAGGATGTCGAGCAGCGTGCGGCCGACGAGCTCCGGGTGGGCGTGCGTCTGCGCGAAGTGTCCGGGCGCGACGCGCGCGCCCAGCGTCCACTCCCCGGAGTGTTCGACGCGCTCCCCCGCCAGCAGCCGCAGGAAGTGCGACTTCCCGGAGCCGTTTGAGCCGAGGACGGCGACCCGTTCGCCGTAGAAGACCTCCAGGTCGAAGGGTTTCATCAGGCCGGTGAGGAGGAGCCCGCGGCAGGTGATCGCGCGCACCCCCGTACGACCGCCGCCCAGTCGCATGGTGATCTTCTGCGGTCGTGGCGGCTGCGGCGGCGGTCCGGCCTCCTCGAACTTGCGCAGCCGGGTCTGGGCCGCCTGGTAGCGGGAGGCCATGCCGTCGCTGCGGGCGGCGTACTGCCTTAGGTCCAGCACCAGTTGCCGGAGCTGCGCGTGCTTCTCGTCCCAGCGCCTGCGCAGTTCGTCGAACCGTTCGAACCGCCGCTCGCGTGCCTCGTGGTACGTTGCGAAGCCCCCGCCGTGCACCCAGACGTCGCTGCCGCCCGGCGCCGGCTCCACGCTGACGATCCGCTCCGCCGCGCGGGCCAGCAGTTCGCGGTCGTGGCTGACGAACAGCACGGTCTTGGCGGTCTCGCGCAGCTTCTCCTCCAGCCACCGCTTGCCCGGCACGTCCAGGTAGTTGTCGGGCTCGTCGAGCAGGAGCACCTGGTCGGGACCGCGCAGCAGCACCTCCAGGCACAGCCGTTTCTGTTCGCCGCCCGACAGCGTGCGTACCTCGCGCCAGCGGGCGCGTTCGTAGGGGACTCCGAGCGCGGCGGTGGTGCACCTGTCCCACAGGTTCTCCGCCTCGTAACCGCCCGCCTCGCCCCAGTCGCTCAGCGCCTGCGCGTACGCGAGCTGCGCGGCCTCGTCGTCCTGCTCCATGAGCCGCAGCTCGGCCGCGTCGACGGCGGCCGCGGCCCTGCGTACGCGCTCCTGGGAGACGGCGAGCAGCAGGTCCCGTACGGACCTGTCGTCCGTGACGGAGCCGATGAACTGCGGCATCACGCCGAGCCCGCCGCTGACGGTGACCGTGCCGCCGTGCGGCGTCAGCTCCCCGGCGATCAGCCGCTGCAACGTCGTCTTCCCGGCGCCGTTCGCCCCGACCAGGGCGACGACGGAACCCTCGGCGACCTTGAACGAGACGTCTCCGAACAGGATGCGACCGTCGGGGAGGTAGTACTCGAGGTGCGCTGCTTCGACGTGGCCCATGAACGGTGGAGCGTACGCGCACCCCTCGCCGGGGCGCACCGCAAATTAATACTTGGCCAGCCACATAATCGGTGCTACTTTTAAGTGGTCGGCCACATAAATGGGTGGCCGGCACGGGAGCACCATCGGCATGAGCGAGGACACTGACATGAAGGCCATCGTTTTCGACGAGTTCGGCGGCACCGAGGTCCTGCACCGGACGGAGGTGGAGACCCCCGAGCCGGGCGCCGGCCAGGTCCGCGTGCGGATCCGGG
This sequence comes from Streptomyces sp. B3I8, assembly GCF_030816915.1. Lineage (NCBI taxonomy): Bacteria > Bacillati > Actinomycetota > Actinomycetes > Kitasatosporales > Streptomycetaceae > Streptomyces > Streptomyces sp. B3I8. The sequence goes on from NZ_JAUSYN010000002.1 coordinate 3,795,495, forward strand.
CGATCGGCGTCAACCCGGTGGACGGCAAGATCCGCTCCGGCGGCATGGAGGCCGTCTTCCCGACGACCCTCCCGGCGATCCCCGGCGGCGAGATCGCCGGAGTGGTCGACGCGCTCGGCGAGGGCGTCGAGGGCCTGGCGGTCGGCGACGAGGTGCTGGGCTGGTCCGACACCGGCTCCTACGCCGAGTACGCCCTGGCCACCCCCGACCACCTCGCACCGAAGCCGGCCGGCCTCGACTGGGAGCACGCGGTCACCCTGCCGGTCGCGAGCGACGGCGCCGAGCGGGTGCTGGACGTGCTGGGCGTCAAGGAGGGCGAGACCGTACTGATGCACGGTGCGGCGGGCGCGATGGGCACGCTGGCCGTGCAGCTCGCCACCGCCCGCGGCGCCCGTGTCGTCGGCACGGCGGGACCGGCCAACCAGGAGTACCTGACCGGCCTGGGCGCCACGGCGACGACGTACGGCGAGGGGCTGCTGGAGCGCGTGCGCGCACTGGCGCCCGAGGGTGTGGACGCCGTGTTCGACCTCGCGGGCAAGGGCGCGCTGGAGGACTCCATCACCCTGCTCGGCGGCACGGAGCGCGTCGTCACGACCGCCGACTTCCGCGCGGCTTCGCTGGGCGTCCACTTCGAGTCCGGCCCGCAGCGCCGCTCGGCCGCGCGGCTCGCGGAACTGGCCCGGCAGGCGGCCGACGGCACGCTGGTCACGACGGTCGGCACCAGCCTCCCGCTCGCTCAGGCCGCCGAGGCGCACCGTGTCATCGACGCCGGCCACGGCCGCGGCAAGGTCGTCCTCACCGTCGCCTGATCCCTTTCGCCCGGTTCGTACAGAATTTTCGACAAGGAGAGGTCCCCCATGTCCGACGCTTCCCTGCACGCCCTGTGGTCCCCGGCCACCGTCGGTGCCATGAACCTGCCGCACCGGCTGGCAATGGCCCCGATGACCCGCGACCGCTCCACCCCCGAGGGCGTCCCGACCGAGCTCAACGCGGAGTACTACGCCCAGCGGGCCTCGCACGCCCTCGTCATCACGGAGGGCACGCAGCCCTCCGCCGACGGGCAGGGCTACCTGCTGACCCCCGGGCTGCACACCGAGGAGCAGGTCGCGGGCTGGCGCAAGGTCGCCGACGCCGTCCACGCGGCGGACGGACGGCTCGTCGTCCAGCTCATGCACACCGGACGCATCGCGCACCCCGACAACACCCCGCACGGCCGGCAGCCGGTGGCACCGTCCGCGGTCCGCCCGGCCGGCGTGATGTTCACGGCCACCGGCCCGCAGGAGATGCCCGAGCCGAGGGAACTGACGGCCGACGAAGTGGCCGCCACGGTCGACGACTTCCGGCGGGCCGCGGCCAACGCGGTGGCCGCCGGTGCCGACGCCGTGGAGATCCACGGCGCCAACGGCTACCTGATCCAGCAGTTCCTGGCGACCAACACCAACCACCGCACGGACCGCTACGGCGGCTCCGTCGAGGGCCGCATCCGCTTCGCGGTCGAGGTCGCCACGGCGGTGGCCGAGGAGATCGGCCCCGACCGCACCGGCATCCGGCTCTCGCCGGGCAACCCGTACAACGACATCACCGAGGCGGACACCGCCGAGCTGTACCCGGCCCTGGTCCGCGCCCTGGCCCCGCTGAACCTGGCGTACCTGCACCTGATCCACGGCGGTGACGAGGAACTGCTCGACCGCCTGCGGGAGGTGTGGCCGACCGCCCTGCTCCTCAACCGCGCGGGCGCCGACCTGCCGGCCCGCGCCGCGGACATCGCCGCCGGCCGCGCGGACGTGGTGACGGTGGGCGCCCTGGCCCTCGCCAACCCCGACCTGCCCGAACGAGTACGCTCCGGAGCGCCGCTGAACACCCCCGACCCGGCGACGTTCTACGGCGGCGACGCGGCGGGGTACACCGACTACCCCACTCTCTCCACTCTCCCCGTCCCTTCCACCCCGTCGGCTTGAGGAGCAGCGATGACCGACCCCGCACAGTCCACCCGGGAGGCACTCGACCGGGAGGGCCCGGGCGCGGTCCGTCAGGGCCGGCTGAGCTACGCGGTGTTCGAGCTCGGCCGGACCCATCGGAGCAGGGCGGCCGCCCTGCTCCGGGGGATGAACCTGCACCCCGGCCAGGAGCTGCTGCTCATGCAGCTCTTCGACCGGGACGGCCAGACCCAGTCCGAACTCCTCGAAGCCGTCGGCCTGGACCACTCCACCGTCTCCAAGTCCCTGCGCCGCATGCAGGAGGCGGGCCTCCTCACCCGCCGCCCCGCCGACCACGACCGCCGCGTCATGATCGTCCACCTCACGCCGGAGGGCCGCGCCCTGGAGGCCCCGATCACGGGAATGTGGCGCACGCTGGAGGAGGCGTCGGCGAAAAGCCTGACCCCCGAGGAGATCGAAACGTTCATCACCCTCGCCCGGAAGATCCAGGCGTCGGTCGATTCCTGAGGGGGCGGCCGGTGCCCGAGGCCCCGGTGAGCCGGTCGGTGCCCGAGGCCCTGGTGGGTCAGTCGGTTCCTGAGGTCCCGGTGGGCCGGTCGCCCACCGGGGCCTTCGTGTCGACCCGCTCCGTGAGCCGCCCCCGGCGCAGGGTGAGGACACGGTCGGACCTCGCGGCCAGCCGCGCGGAGTGGGTGACGACGACCACGCACTTGCCCTGCTCGTGCGCGAGGTCGCGGAAGATGTCGACGATGCCCTGTGCGGTGTCCTCGTCGAGGTTTCCGGTGGGCTCGTCGGCGAGCAGGATGTCGACGTCGCAGGCGAGGGCGCGGGCGATGGCGACCCGCTGCTGCTGACCGCCGGAGAGCCGCCGCACATTGCGGGTGGCCGTCGTCCTGTCGAGGCCGATCGAGTCCAGGAGCCGCAGTGCGTGGGCCCGGCGGCTGCCCGTCGGGGGAGCGGCGCCGGTGATCTCCATGGCGGCGGTGACGTTCTGCAGGGCGGTCATGTAGGTGAGCAGGTTGAACTGCTGGAAGATCGTCGCCGCGTGCTTGTTGCGGTAGCGGGCGAGGCCCAGTTCGGTGAGGTCCCGCCCCTCGAAACTGACGGTGCCCCTGGTCGGGGTGTCCAGACCGCCGACCAGGCCGAGCAGCGTCGTCTTTCCGCTGCCGGAGGGGCCCAGGACGGTGTAGAACGTGCCGCGCTCGAAGACGTGATCGATGCCCTTGAGGACCGTGGTCCTGCGGCGCCCCCCGGAGTAGGTGTGGCTGACGTCGGCCAGGCGCAGGAGGGGCGGGGCGGCGGTGGCAGCGGCGGACGCGGTGGCGGTGGCGCTGGTCATGGCGGGGTCACTGGCCCTTCGTGAGAATGGAGCGGGGGCTGAGGCGCAGCACGGCGGAGGCCGGGAGCGCGGTGGCGAGCAGGCCGATGCCGAGGCCGAGGACGCCCACGGTGGTGAGGTCGGCGGCATCCAGCCGTACGGTGATCCTGCCGATGGGGTCGGCGTTCTCGACGGGCCTGTCGTCCGGGTCGATGCCCTCGCCGAGTCCGGTGCTGCCGGGGCGCGGGGGCTGCCAGGAGTCGAGCTTGTGCCGGGCCGCCGTGGCCTCCCTGCCGAGCAGCGACTGACCGGCGCTCTGGGTCAGCGTCGGGGCGCACAGCGCACTCACACCGAGGGCGACGGCGGCGACCAGGACGATCTCCAGCGCCTGCTGGGCGATCAGCCTGCCCTTGCGTTCGCCCATCGCGAGCAGCACCCCGTACTCCGTGCGACGCTGCTTGACGGCGAGGTTGACCAGGAGGACCAGGACGGCCGCGCCGGCCAGGCCCATCAGCCACATGGCCACGGTGGCCGTGGAGCGGATGCTGTTCAGCGGGCCCGTCATCTGCCGGACGGCCTTGTCGTTGACGTCCAGGGTGAAGCCGTCGAGTCGCGCGCCCGCGAGCCGCTTCGCCCGGGCCTCGAACGCGGCCTCGTCGTCGGCGTCGCGGAGGAGGAAGGTCGCCTTGCCCACCTGCGGGTGCCCGCTCTCCTTCTGCCCCTCGGGGTCGAGGGCGGAGATGCCGCCCACCGTTGCGTACAGCATGTCGGCCGGGCTGACGCCGTACTCGGGTTCGGGTTCGGTGCTGGGCCGGGGGTCGCGGTAGACGCCGGCCACGGTGAAGTCGGCCGTGGTCCTCTCGTCGTTCCCGGTCAGCGGCAACCGGTCGCCGACCTCGAGACCGTTCTTCCTCGCCAGCCGCTCCTCGATCAGGACGCGCTTGGCGTTCTTGTCGGCGGCCGTGAGGTGCCGGCCGGACAGCAGGGTGAACCTGCCGCTGCGGAAGTCGGGCAGCAGCGAGGAGTCCAGCACGCCCACGCTCGCGGTGCCGCCGGGACCCATGGGGTCCTTGGCGCCGCCCCCGACCAGCTCGTACCGGCCCTTGAGGAGGGCGCGGTCCCATGTCGAGTACGTGTACTTCCGCACCTGGGGGAGTGCGCCGAGGGCGTCGACGGTCGTGGCGTCGATGCGCGGCGCCTGGAGCCCGCCCGAGGGGCCGGCCAACGAGCCCAGATCGACGTCGAGTTGTACCTCGGCGCCGACGGAGCGCCTGGCCGACTGCTCGGCCCGGGCCGTCGCGTCGTCGATCAGAATGCCGGCCAGCACCATCACGGAGATGACGAGGAAGGCCGCGAGGGTGAGCAGGGTACGGCCCCTGCGGGCCCACAGGCTGAGCCCTGCGCGCTTGACGAAGTTCATGGTGGGTGCCGGCTCTCCGAGTCCGTGTCGGCGGATGGGTGAAACGGTGTGCGGTGGTTTGTGCGGTGGTCTTCTCGGGTCGCGCTAGTCGCTGTCGACGAGGAGGGAGCGGGGGTGCAGCCGGAGGATCCCGATGCCCGGGACGACGGTGGCGACGAGGGAGATCCCCAGCCCGATGCCGGCGACCTTGCCGACGTCGGCCGGCCCGACCCGCACCGTCGGCGGGGCGGCGACGGGCCCGCTGTCGGTGCCTTCGCCGGTGCTGTGGGTGTCGTCGCGGTGGTCGAGGAAGGTGTCGGCCGCGCGCTGTCCGGCGAACACGCCGGCCAGCGTGGCGAGCGCGACGGCGGGCAGCGCCACCGCCGCGACCTCCACGGCGTGCTGGCCGACGAGCTTCCACTTCTTCTCGCCCAACGACAGCAGCACGCCGAGCTCACCGCGCCGCTCGCGGATCTGCAGCGTCACGAGCAGGCTCAGGATCAACGCCCCGGCCAGGGCGATCACTTGGACGATCAGCCGCGCGAACGCGCCGACCCGCTGGATCGGGCGGACCTGGTCCCGGTACGCCTTGTCGTTGACCGTGAAGTCGAAGCCGCCCGTGCCGAGGACGCACTCGGCCTCGGCGTGCAGTCGCTCGGCCCGGTCCGGTGAGCCGATCCGGTAGACGGCCCGGTCGACCGTCGCCGTGCCGGTACCGAGCCTGCGCGCCGTGGCCATCGGCACGTACAGCAGATTGCCGGGCAACTCCTGCGGCGGCACCCGGCGCGCCGGGTCGTCCGCCGGATCCCGGAAGACGCCGACGATCCGCAACGTCGCCGTGCGCGTTCCGTCCGCCGACCGCATCCGGACGGTGTCGCCCACCGCGAGGTGGTTCCGCCCGGCCAGGCGCCGCTCGATCACCGCGACGTCCGCGTCGTCGGGGGTGATGCCACGCCCGGAGGTGATCCTCGTCGAGCCGTACGAGAACGGCAGCAGCAGACCCAAGTCACGCACCCCGTGCACGGCCAGTGAGCCGCCCTCTCGCTGCCCGCCGGCGTCCCCGGCGCCACGGGTGTCGGACTCACCGTCGCGCCGTGAGTCACGGGTGCCGCCGGGCTTCGGCGCCCTCGACGTCAGCGGTGCGAACCCACGCGGTACGGCCCGTGCGGGAAGCTCCGACGTGTAGCGGTGCACCAGGCCCGGGACGTCGAGCCGGTCCGCGAGGTCCGCGGTGAGCCCCTTTTTGCCGACGGTCACGTCGACGCCCACGGCCCGCTGTGCGTCGGCCTGCTGCCGGGCGGAGGCGCCCTGCAACAGGAAGCCGCCGAGGAGCAGGGTGCAGATCACGACGAAGACCCCCAGCAGGGCGGCCGTCCTCGATCTCCTGCCCCCCAGGCTCAGCCCGGCGCGTTTGACGAAGTTCATGTCCACGACCACGACCGAAGCAGCCCGCTGTTTGCACCCCGATAAGCGTGTTGCGGCGGCATAAGGACAGGCCGGGCCACCCCGCCGCGTCTCCTTATCCGGATGCGAACACGCTGCTGGTCTGATGACCGCATGAGAGTGCTGGTAGCCGAGGACCATCGCGTGCTCGCCCGAACCGTCGCCACCGGGCTGCGCCGCCGGGCGATGGCCGTCGACATCGCCCGGACCGGCGACGAGGCCGAGCGGATGTGCCTGCACACCGCCTACGACGTGATCGTCCTCGACCGCGACCTCCCGGTGATGAGCGGCGACGAGGTGTGCAGACGGCTGCGCGACCTCGACGACGCGCCGCGCATCCTGATGGTGACCGCGGCCGGCGAGCTCACCGACAAGGTCTACGGCCTCGACGCCCTCGGCGCGGACGACTACCTGGCGAAACCCTTCGACTTCGACGAACTCGTGGCCCGCGTACGCGCGTTGAGCCGCCGCGCACCCAAACCGCCACTGGTCCTGCTGCGCCGAGGCCCCCTCATCCTGGACGCGACACGGCACGAGGCGTCCGTGGACGGCAGAGCGCTGGACCTGACCCCGAAGGAGTTCGCGGTCCTGCACCTGCTGCTCGCCGCCGACGGGACGCCCGTGCACCACGACGAGCTGGTCCGCACCGTCTGGGACGAGAACCTCGACCCCCGCACCAGTGCGGTCCGCGCGACCGTCAGCCGGCTGCGCGGGAAACTCGGCGACCCCGGCCTCATCGTCGCCGACAAGGGAGAGGGGTACCGGCTGTGCGACTGAATCCGCGTGCCGCGCTGCCGCACGCCCGCGCCGCGCTGCTGAGCCCGCGCGCCACGCTGCGCCGACTGCCGTTCCGTACCCGCCTGGCCGCCGCCATCTGCACGCTCTTCCTGGCCGCCGGCATCGCCCTGCTCACCTTCGTGGTGCTGCTCGCCCGCCACGGAACGGACCAGCAGGTACAGGGAATGGCGATCGCCCGGTCCGACCACGGCCCCACCGACCCCCGCAGCCCCTTCACCTCCGTACCCGTCCCTCCCGACGCCGCCCGGCCGAACCCCACCACCCCGCGGCCGAACCCCACCACCCCGCGATCGAACCCCGTCACTCCGCGCCCGGTCGGCGTCGCCACACGGCCGGTCGGCGTCGTCCCACGGCCGTACGACGTCGCCGAGGTCTGGAAGATCGACCAGAGCGTACGCGCCGTCCAGGAGACCGCGCTGCGCCAGATGGTGCTCTGGTCGGCCGTCGGCCTCCTGGTGATGGCCGTACTCGCCGGACTGCTCGGCTGGTGGCTCGCCGGACGGGCACTGCGCCCTGTCGTCTCCATGACCGAGGCCGCCCGCCGGATCAGCGAACAGAACCTGCACCAACGCCTCGCGCTCGACGGTCCCCCCGACGAACTCCACCTGCTCGCCGACACCTTCGACACCATGCTCGACCGCCTGGAGAAGTCCTTCGAGAGCCGGCGCCGCTTCGTCGCCAACGCCTCCCACGAACTGAAGACGCCCCTGGCGGTTCAGCGCACCAGCCTCCAGGTCGGCCTCGCCGACCCGCTGCCGGACGGTCTCGCCGAGGTCCGCGAGGACCTTCTCGACGCCAACCGGGAGGCCGAACAGCTCATCGACGCACTCCTCCTGCTGGCGCGCAGCGACCGCGGCCTCACCCGCACCGCACGCGTGGACCTCGCGGCCACCGCCCGCCGCGTCACCACGCGACTCGCCGCGCAGGCCACCCGACGCGGCCTACGCCTCGACCTGGACGTCACACCGGAGGGCGCCGCCGACACCCCACCGCTCGTCCACGGCGACCCCGTCCTGCTCAGCCACCTGCTGACGAACCTGGTCCACAACGCCGTCCAGTACAACCACCCCGGCGGCCACGTCCGCGTCCGCCTGGGTACCCGCACCGTGACCGTCACCAACACGGGCCCCGACATACCCCCCGAGCGGATCCCCGACCTGTTCGAACCCTTCCAACGCCTCGGCCCGTCCCGCACCGCCACCACCGGCCACGGCCTCGGCCTCTCCATCGCCCACTCCATAGCCGAGGCCCACCACGCCACCCTCACCGCCCGCCCCGGCCCCGAGGGCGGCCTCGTGGTCACCGTCCGCTTCCCCTGAGAACCGACCGGCCCGCGGCCCCCCGCCTTCAGTGGACGAACGCCGACTCGGGTGTCTCCCGGGACACGTATCCGAGGTCCGCCACGAACCGCGAGGCGGGGAAAGGCGCATCACGTGCCAGGACGTCCGACACGAACTGGTACTCGTCGATCTCCAGCAGCCGCTGCCGAGCGTTCTCCACATTCTTGAGGTACCAGGGCACGACCTGACCCCTGATCCAGGAGGAATGGCATACCTTCTCATTGTTCAGCGGGAAAACGACCGGTGCGATGAAACGGTCCCTGATAAACCTGGTAATGCCCAGAAGTCCGGCACCGTCCAATGTCGGACCACTCGCGGCACGGCGGTCGAGGAAGTCGCGCAGCAGCGCGTCGAACAGGGTGTGGAAATCCTCTCGGTACTCGTCGACCTGCGGTTTTCCGGAACCGTGGAACCTCCCGGCCGTCCGCTCGCACAGGTCGTACCATCGTTTCTCGCGGAGGGAGAATCCCAGCCGCTCCTCCACCTCCCGGGGAATGACCCGGGGATGCAGATTGAGCCCTGTCACCGCGAAGAGGATGTCCTCGATCGCGCCGGTGAGGGCATCGGCCATGAGGACGGTCCCGCCCTCGCGCGAAAGGGCCGACGCGGCCTTCTCGTGGATGCCGCGCAGGTCGCGCAGGTCGCGCTGGTCGACCCCGCGGTCGTCGGCGAAGTAGTCGGCGACATTGGCGGCCTGGTCGAAGTTGCCGCGTTCGGCGTTGTGGGCGAAGGGCCATCTGTTCAGGTCGTGCAGCCAGACCAGCCTCTGTACCCGGCCGAGGTCTTCCGCGCCAGTGAGGTCACACATCAACCGCGCCGCCAGCGCCACGCGTTCGACATGCCACAAGCGGGCGAAAACCGAGAGCCGTGGGTCGTCCTCCTCCCCGTACACGGTGACGAAACCGGTGATGCGGCTGAGTCGTCCGACGCGTGTGTCCATCCCGCTCCACAGCGACGGGAGTGCTTTCGCGATGAGTTTGTTCATTTGGGCACCATACTTTCGATGGGGGTTCCCGAACCGTCCTGTGCGTGTCGCCCCGCCGCGGTGGGCCATCCGCTCTCCCAAGCCCGCTGCCATACGATCGAGCGAGCGGCGACGACGAATGTGCCGCGTAGGGCGTGCAATAGCGTGTTGTAGTCGAATTCCGGAACCGCGGCATCGACATGGATATGTTTCCTCGCCTCGTCGACCAGCACATGGTCCTCACCGATCCCCAGGAAGCGCGCGATCCTCGCCCGCAGTGCGGCGGGACCGCCCAGGAGGCCGTCGCCCGCCACCGGCGCGTCCGGCGCGCACAGCCGACGCTGCCACGCCGGACACGAACACGGGGTGCACCGGTCGGCGAAGACTGTGGGGTTCCACGTCCCCAACTGCTCCCGGGCCGAGCGGACGAGGGCAAGGGCGCAGGAACTGTGCCGGTACAGCGGGTACTCCGTCCGTCGCCCCGCGCGGACCGCCTGGCCCCAGCGCTCGCGGTCGAAGACCTCCGTCGCGCCCTCTCCGGCTCGCATGGTCTCAGCCAGATGCGTCCGCAGCCGCGCATCGTCCTGTGGCACTCCCGGTCCGAGTCTCAGGCCGTTCAGGACCGAACAACGCATGCCCGACGCGTGGAGGGACTCGACGACCGTCTCCAAAGACGCCGGATCGGGCAGGAGTTCACGCACGAACGGCCGCCAGAAGTGGACGGCGTGCTGGTTCCTCGACGCGCTCACCAGCCGGGCGTTGGCCAGGGTCTCCTCCAGCCGTGCGGTTCGGCCCGCTTCCAGCGGGATCCCCGCGGTGCGGGCGAGCGACTGGCTGAAGAACCACACCACGGGCCAGCCGATGGCGTCGATCTCGGCGATCGTGTCCTCTCGCAGCACCGCCTTGGTGATGAGCACCATGGTGCGGGGCGGGATGCGCCGCGACAGTTCCCGGAGAACCTCGATCGTCGCCCGGCGGTTCTCCGGGCTCATCATCATGTCGGTGTGGTTCCCGAGACACAGCGGGGTGGGATCGTCCAGCGGATCCATCACCTCGGCACGCCGGCCGTTCAGATACCGATCGACCTCGTCGGCCAGGTCCCGCGGGGAGACCCGGGCGACAGGCTTGGTGGCGCGCAGGCCGAGGACGCCGAGGTAGCAGTAGGCGCAGTCCGCGGGGCAGCCGACCACGGGATCGAGGGTGATCCAGGTGTCGTGCTCGGCGATGAGCGGCGGCACGGAGCCCTGGAGGCGCGCGGCGGCCGGAGTCACGGCCACAGTTTCAGGAACGCGCCGCGAAGCGTCTCGTACCGTTCCGTCTTCGCCCTGGTGTCCTCCACCGAGTCCGAGTGCCTCCAGTGGAAGGCGAACGTCTCCTCGATCAGGCTTCTGCTGTGGAGCCCGGAGACGTCGAACTGCAACTCGAACGAGTCGAAGAGCAGCTTCTGGCGCTTGATGCGCGGTGTTCTGAAGTAGGGCTCGTAGAACGATGTCTCCTCCGTGATCAGCACGGTGGCGCCCACCGCGAACCGGCACAGTCGCAGCTCGATCAGCGAACCGAACTCCCGGCGCAGGAGAGTGAAGCCGTCCAGACTCTCCTCGGTCTTCCTGAGCAGGGTGGGATCGGGTACGTAGGGGCCGTCGTCGTGCTCCATGTAGGACATGGAGAGACCGAGATACTCCGGCATGTACGGGCTGCACACGGCGACCTGCAAGCTGCCCCCCGCGGCGAGGAGATCCCGGATCTCCCCGGTGAACTGGCCCCGCGGTGACAGGTAGGACTGCCCGGTCTCGGCGAGCAGCCGAACGGTCGAGATGCGGGTGGCCGCGTCCACCAGCGCGGCCTTCTTCGAGGCGTTGCGCAGTTGGTTCACCACACGCTCCGATCCGCGGGTCGGTACGAAGGCAGCCCGGCACCGCAGCGCGGAGGCGAGCACCTGCGGCGCCGTCGAGATGCGCGGGTGAGTCTCCCCGTCCCCGGACAGACGTCGGCGAAGCGCGCAGATGAGATACATCAGGGACGCGGCGTCCGGTTCGTCGTGCCCCATGGCGGCGCCGGCGGTCCATCGTGTGCGCTTGAGACACTCCCGCAGAAGGAACCAGCGGTACATCATCGTGGCCCCGGGCCGTGCCATCTGGGGCAGGGACTGGTACATCATCCGCCGCCACTGGGTGATGCACTTGATCTGACGGTTGTTCTCGGTCGTCGCGCCTTCACCCAGGCTGACCTCGTCCCGCAGCAGGTGCGCGGTCGCGTCGAGCAGCTGCGTGTGGTCCAGGGCCTGGTCCCCGTCGACCCTCGAGGTGGTACGGAAGAGCAGATCGATCTCGAACCGTGCGAAATCCTCGAACACATGGCCGCGACGCCCGTTGCCGTAGTCGATGAAGTGCACTTCGGAGTGGACGGAGTCCACCAGGACGTTGGCGAACCTCACGTCCCCGTGCAGCAGTCGGTCGTCGTGCACGGGAGCGACCCGGATGGAGGCGATGCTCTCCTCCCACCACTCGCGGAATCCGGCGAGTTCCGGCAGGTCGGGGCAGAAGGAGCGCGCCGTGTTGAGAGCGGCGAGTATGCCCATGTCCCAGCGGAGAGGAGGCAGGTACCTCAGCAGGGGCTGAGCGGCCGCCGACGGGCGGACAGTCGTACTCGCCGCCAGGTTCAGGGCGACGATGCGCAGACATTCGCGCAACGTCGACTCGGACGGGGACTCGTCCCGGTTCGGGCTCCACAGGTACGTCCTGATGAGCTCGGCGAAGTCACCGAAATTGCCGATCTCCGCGAACGTCTTCCCGCCTATGTACGGGTACACCACCACGGACCACAGTTCCGACCGCGCCTCGACCTCCACCTCCACCGGTCCGAACGTCTCGTCGAGGCCGCGCTCGGTCAGCCAGGGGTCGCCGCCGGTGTACTCCGCCCGGTTCTCGCGCTCGGCGAGCATGTGCTCCTGCGGCCCGGCCTTCAGGACGAGTGGGTCGAGGTGCTCGGTCCACACCAGCGCCACGAGGGACCCGGTGTAACCACCGGGAAGCAGGCGTGCCACCGGTTCACTCCCGGGAGCCGGGCCCGACAGCGCGCTGACACATCCGATGAGGCGGCGGATGTCACCGCTGGAAAGGTGCGCATGATGACCGACGATCTGCAACGAGCCCCCCGGTTACAGAACCACACCCGCCGAACGACGGAGTGGGGCCCGAGATGGCGGTCGGCCCCGATTTCCCACGATACGCGCGCGCTGACGCACTGTCAGTAGAATTGCGTATACGTGTGGTTGACGCGGTAATCGTCCGTCTGCGGATCACCCGTGCTTGACTCGGGAAATGGAGTCCTTGATAGCCGCGGCCATCGCCATCCTGGGAACACTGGCGGGATCCGTGGTCAACCACATGCTCCAGAGCCGCTCCACGGTCCGCACCGAGGCCTACGCACGTGCCGAACGCCTTCGGGAGCAGCGGCTCGCCGCGTACGGCGACTTCGCCAGAGTCATCATGGAGTACCGACGGGCGGAATTCGTACGGTGGGACCGCGCGAACCAGCAACGGCCGGAGTCCGCACTCCAGGAAGCGCGGACGGAGAGCTACCGGCTCCGGGGCGAAGCGTGGTACGCGCTGTATCGCATCGGCTTCCTCTCCGACGACTCACGACTGGTCGAGGCGGCAGAGGTTCTGGTGGGCAGGACGGCGGAACTCCACCACGCCGTCACCGAGGAGGACCTGCGCGCACGGGGCGCGCGGGTACGGGAGGAACTGCGGCGGTTCGTCGAACTCGGATCCGGTCAGGTGCGATGACATGTGCGAGGCCGGCGGGCGGCCGGTGCACGGCACCGCTGTGCTCGCCCGCGCGGCGGAGGACCGGTCGGGCACCTGACCGGTCGGGCACCTGACCGGTCAGGTGCCCGACCGGAGCCGGTCTGGTTCGCTGCCGATCGCCTCCCGCAGCACGTCGTGGTGCGGCCCGAGGGCGAACCGCTCGTCGCTCCACCGTCCGCGCGGACGGAGCCACACCGGCTTGTCCCTCACACCGGCCGGTTCCTATGCGAACCGTGGCCGGATGTGCGCGTGCAGGAACGGGTCCGTGTTCCCGAGGATCTCCAGGTTCACCCGGCGGAAAGCCGGGTCCAACCGCCGACAGGCACGCTCGACCGCCTCGCCCAGCCTGTCCATGTCCGACAGGAACGACAGCCGCTTCGCCCTCGGCAGGTCCGACAGCCGCCGCACACCCGGCTCGTCCACGAGCAGGACCGAGTAGCCCGGCAGGAACTGCACGTCCCCGATCACCTCGAACCCCGACGCCGGCCGTCGCAGCACGGTCGGATTCTCGCCCCGCAGCGCCGCCCCGATCCGATCGGTGCGCCGGCCGTCAGACATGGGCGAAACCTACATGCGCCGCCCCCGGCCCAGTTCCTGGAGACTTCACGCGGGCAACCGCATGTCGACGACGGCACTGATCTCCACCACCTGACCGGGCACGGCCAGCTCGGATACCCCGAGAACCGTGCTGGCCGGGCGGTGGTCGCCGAAGTACCTCAGATTGCCCTCCGACACCGCGGCGGCGTGCTGCCGCAGACCCACCATGTACACGGTCTGCGAGACGACCTGGTTGCGGGTGGCGCCGTAGTGGCCGAGGACCTTGTCCATGTTGGCGTAGGTCTGTTCGAGCTGTCCGGCGAAGTCGCCCGCGTGGAGGAACTCGCCCGCCTCGTCGAACGCGACCTGCCCGGAGACGTGGATCAGCTCACCGGACCTGATCGCCTGCGCGTAGCCGAAGTCGCTCTCGGCGGGGATGTCATAGGTGAAGACATGGTTGTCGGCCACAGTGCTCGTCCTCCATTGAGTCGCCAGTGGGCCGCTCACGACCCACTCTCTTGTAGTTACTCGGGAACTGTAGGAGAGTGAGCGCTGACCTGGAAGAACGCACTTTTTTGTGACTGGGGAACCCAATGGTGACCAAGCAACTGCTCAAAGGCCTGCCCGAGGACGCCGACCTGCGACGCGCGGACTCCCTGGCCCGGGAGATCTTCTCGGACGTCGCCAACAAGTGGGCGCTCCTGATCATCGAGGCACTCGACGAGCGCACCCTGCGCTTCAGCGAACTGCGGAACGAGGTGGAGGGCATCAGCCACAAGATGCTCACCCAGAACCTGCGCATGCTGGAGCGCAACGGTCTGGTCGACCGCAGGGTGTACCCCACCGTGCCCCCACGCGTCGAATACACCCTCACCGAGCCGGGCCGTGGCCTGCGCGTCGCGGTCGACGCCCTCTGCGGCTGGACCCACCAGCACCTCACCCACATCGAACACGCCCGGGACAGCTTCGAGGCTTGAGGAAAGCTCAAGGGGCGTGCGCACAAGCGGTCTTGACGCCCCACGTATCGTGGATATGAACGCATCAACGCCCGTATCCACCGGACTGCGAACCGGACGGGCCGAGCGGGGGAAGAAAGGTGCGTGCCCGATGACGGTCGGGCTCCTCTCCACGATTGTCGCCATGTTCTACGGCAGCACGGTCTCCGTCCTCGCACTGACCGCCACCTTCTCCGGCCGCCGCACACTACGCCGGGAAGCACGCCGCACCCTCGCCGTCCTGGTACCGAGCAGGACGGCGGGACTACGGCAAACGGACCGCGACACAGCAGGCCCCAATGGCTGAGCGGCGCGCCGGCGTCCGGGAGAGGAGCTGCGGGAACGGATCGGTTGTCGCCCGCCCTCGTCCCGGCCGGCTTCGGCCTGCGGCACTCGATCGTCCATGGCCGCACGCGCGGCGCCGTACGGTTCAGCGCACGTGCCACGGCCCGAACCGCCCCGAAGCAGCCGTCCGGCCAACTGGTCGACCGGCCACCCGACCGGTCCGAGCCGTCCTGGCCGAGTCGCGCCCTCCCTGTGACTTGTCCGGTCTGATGCCATGGCTGGAGGACCGGGGCGGGACACCGTCGGGCTGGGGGGTGCTGTGGGGACGTCCACGCGGTGGAAGGGGCCGAACGGCGCTCACTGGAGCTCCGCCGCGAGGCGACTGGCGCGCTGGCGAAAGGATTCGCACAACGCGGATCGGCGCTTGGAGGAGATCGCCGCGGACCATTTGTCTGCCCTGCATGAGACGCTTCGTGCCGACCGATCGGCTTTCGGGTTGTACGACACGGCCTGTGCGGCCGGTGAGCGGCTCGCCGGAACCTTGAGCACCCTGGCCACCGAGGGCGCGGAGTCGGCGGATGCGCTCGTCGCGCGTCTCGTACCGGAGGTCGGAGGAAACGGCGGCACGCTCGCCGACGCCGCGGTGCGCAGAGCAGTGGCCGCGGCGGTACGTGACGTCCGGGACAGGCATCCCGAGCTGGACGACGCCATGGGCGCGGGTGCCTGGGGCGGCGGTTTCGCCTGGGACCTCCTGTGCGACCTCTACCAGGTGTTCTTCGCCGACATGGTGGGTGAGTTCCTCCGGTCCGTGGTCGCCGAACACGTGAAGCTGTCCGCGCCGACGCTTGCGGCCGATGCGGAAGGCAGGATCGCCGACCGGGTCGCGGAGAAGGTGGTGGACCTGGTGCCGAATCCCTGCGAGGAGTTCGCCGCAGCGGCGGAACCCGCACAGGCCGCGGACACCGCGCAGTCAGCGGTGGGAGCCGTGCGGGATCCGGCTGCCGCGTTGCCCGGGATCGCCAAGTCGCTGGTACCGCGGGCCGTCGGAAAGGTGCTGGCGCGCACTACAGCGATGGCTGCTCGGCCGGTACACCCTCACGGATGTCCTCACCGATACGCCGCTGCCCCCGGACGTGGACCCGGTGGATGCCTTCGGCTTGATCGGACGCGGGCGGAAGAAGCTGGAGCGGCTGCTTAGGATCGCGGCTGTCGCAGGGACCGCCGGGGCCGCTTGAACGTCGGCGTGAACCTCGCATGCCCCACGCCGTCACCGGGCCCAGCACGCCGCGACACGCGGGAACCGGTAGTCACACAAATAGACACACACATAGCCGATCGCCCGGGCTACTCACGTGAGTAGCCCGGGCGATCCGGTGTCTCTCTGTCGGGGTGGCGGGATTTGAACCCACGACCTCTTCGTCCCGACTCTCGGCTGGGAGGTCATTGAAGTCTGGCGGGCTGGTCAGTTGGCCATCGACGGTTGTTGGCAGCCAGCTGAGGTCACGTTGGTTGCTGTACTTCGCTGCTGTACCGCAACAGCGTCGGGCCTTCGGCTCCCGTCAACATGCCTAGGGTCGGCATGACACGCGTCGGTCGGCGGCGACTTCCCCTCGTGCCGGCCCGTTGTGGCGGGGCCAGCCCGTTCGAGCTGGGCCGGGTGGGGAAGCGACATCCACTTTAGGAGTTCGGTCCACGTGGCCTCAGGGACTCAGACGCTCGGGGCGTGCGGCCGCCGCGGGTTGCCCAGGGTTCCTGCTGTCTGCCGCCGTTGATGTCAGGCGTGGATGTCAGGACGGGGGCTCGCCGGGGTTTCAGAGATCTGTCGCGCCAACTCCTCGATCACCTGCGGGACGACATGCTGAGCGTCCTCGTCTTGCAGCGCTTCGACAAGCGCCTGATGGACTGCCGCATAGGGCTGCCCGGCGTGTGAGGCTCGGGTCCGGTCGACCGCCCGCTCGATCTTCGCCATGTGGGCTGCCACGATCGGCATCGACCTCTCGTACTCGCTGGTGTCCGTGGCCATGTACTCAGCCGCTCAGGCCGGGCCGATGAGGTCAAGGCCGACGGTGCGCCCTCAGCTTGGGAAGCTGAGGGAAACAGTGCCGATTCAATCCCTGAGCCGCATGTACGGCTGCTTCGGGGGCCTCGGCGGGCACCGGCGCTGTCACGGCCCCGCGTTCCCCGCCCCGTCTGGTGCGCTTGTGGCACGGCGGAGCTAACTCGTTGCACGCGCCGATCGCCTCGAAGTTTTGGCGTGCCTGCCAGTCGTCTTGTGGCGGTTGCTGGGGCTGGCCGTTGGCAGCTGTGGCGGCAAGGGAAGATATCGGGATGGTTGATCAGATTCCTGCGGTGCCGGTGGGGGTGCTGACTGACCCGGCGCAGGCGTTTGCGCTGGTCGGTGGTGCCGACGATGCCGAGCGGTTCACGTTCGGTGGCGCGACGGTCGTGATCGGTCCGGCGGGAACCGTGATCGTCACCGGGGCGGGTGACAGAGGCCCCAACAGGAGCGGGGTGTGGAACGCGGATGAGGTCCGTCTGTTCGGCCCGGCTCCGGCACCGGTCACGGAACGACTCGCGGGGCGGACATGGAAATGGGGCGCGGTCGACGAGGGGTTGCCCGTGCACCTCATGGTCCGTGTCGAGGACGGCCTGCTGTACCTCGGTGCCGGTCGTACTGTCCAGGTTGGGACAGCCCGGCGGCCAGGCTGCACCGAGTACGAACTCACCCGCTGCGTGGTGCGGCTCGAAGTGCCCCTGAGCCGGAACCTGCTTGACCGGGTTCGTCCGCCGCTGCCTGCGGTGAATCTCCCGGGGCTGGACTGGCTCCGGCACGTGATTGGCGACCGCGCGGTGGCGCTGGAGCAGTTCGTCACAGGCTGGTACCCGGTCACCGACACTGCGGACACGCCGTCCACCAGACTGCCGTCGGCACCCATACCCGATGGTTTGAGACAGCTCTACCGGCTGGCTGTGCAGCGGCCGGCGGCTCTTGGAGTGCAGAACAGGATCTACCCCGAGTCAGCCCTGCGCACCGACGACCGTGGGGAAATGATGGTTTTCGGTGTCGAGAACCAAGGAGGATTCGTCTGGTCACTCTTGTGGACGCTCGGCGGTGGGGAGACCGATCCGACCGTTTGGTTCTGCGACGACAGTGAAAGGCCGATCGCCGAACAGGAGCCGCTCAGTGGCTTCCTCCTTCAGTTCTCACTCTTCGAGGCCGCCATGGGCGCGGACTACTTGGCGCTGCCTCGCAGCCTTGAACTCACGGCACAACAGGTTGACCAGCTCACCAAGCGGCTGGATCCGGTTCCGCTGCGCCCCTTCTGGCCTTGGGGTCCCACTCGTTTCTATGTGGCGCCGGGCCTCGTCATGCACGTCTGCGAAGCAGGCGATAACAAGTTCGAGGCGTGGGCCGGCGCCACTCACCGCAGCGCTCTGGCCCTGCTGGCTGATGCCACAGTCGAGTGGTCTCGCTTCGACGGATGACATCGCCGCGTTGCAGAGCCGCAGACAAGTCGGTGAAGTCTCAATATGGCCCGCCCTGATCGCAACGGCCCCTGATCAGGTCAGATAGCCAGGGGAAGTGGTGCTGTGCGGTGTCCACTAGCCACCGTAGTTCTCTGTGTTACCCCGACGATCGGGCGCGATTGGGGCACGGACCTCTTCGTCCCGAAGCAACTTGGGTGAGCTTCTGACCTTGGCCTGGTGGGCCTCTCAGCAGCGCTGACGGTCCACAGACGTCCGCTGTTGTCCGCCGCTGTTCGTGGGCGTTGTCACGCAGTTAGACACTCACGCAGCGGACGTGGCACGAGCTTCAGTCGCCCGCGAACCACAGGTAACTGCCTGGGGTAGCCGCGCACTCTTCCAGCATCGTTGCGAGGTCGCCCAGTGCGGCGAGCTGACGTTCATCACCGCATCGCTGCGTCAGGCCGCGGATCTCCTGGAGAGCGGCTGCGGCCTCTTGTTCGTTCATCACCGTGTCTCCGTACGGATCTACGGCAGTGAGCCTCCCCGGTACTCCAAGGAGCTGCAGCGAGCCGAGCGCATCGGCCAGCGCGTCGCCGTGCCCTTGGGAGCTCCGCAGAAGTGTCGCGCGGGACTTGCGCCAGTTACGAGCCGGCCGTGATGAGTGCAACTCCAGATCGATTCCCATACTTCATGATGCGCATGCTGTGCCGCTGGACAGCCGTCCGTGACCAACGGCCACATGTGGTCAAGGCCCTCGCTCATCGGTGTCTTCTTGCCCTGGGTGTTGTCGGGGATCTTGGTGAGCTGGGTTTTTGCTGGTGAGAAGCGGTGTCCCTGCCTACGTGATGGTCGTCGTTGGTCGTTGCCGGTCGCTGTCGAGCGCCCTCGGACGGCCCAGAGACGGCCCAGCTTCGCTGCGCTCGCCTGAGGACTGGCGCTTTCGATGGGATCGTCTGAACCTCAGCCGACGAAAGCCAGCCACGGCGGCGGGTGCGTCGACCGAGCAGGCGCGCGTGTGCCTCGCTGCACCCCACCGGCCTCAGCCACGCTGCCAATGCCGTCGACCAGAGCGGACTACGACGGCCGGGCCGCTACGACGATGCCTGAGCCATCAACTTGGGAAGCTGCGAGCCTTTGGCCGGTTTCCGCGCTGACCTGGATGAACGGTTCGCTCGGGGCCTCGACGGGTGTTGCCCCAGTCACCGTGGTTCCTCGCTGTTCCCCGCTCGATCTGGTGCGGTTGTGGTGCGGTCCGTCGGCGCTCGGAATCAGCCCAGGGGCCTGTGCACGTACCTCAAAGGTGCTGCTTCGCTGAGCCGACGAGTCGGCTGATGTTGTCACGGGTGCGTGCTCTCAGCTCGTCCAGCTCAGCCCTGGCATCCGCCTTGGGCAGGTCCGTGATGTCCGCAAGCACGTCTTCCGCGGTCCGACTCAACCGATCGTCATCCGTCAGCATCTGCACCCGGAAGAGGGCCTCTTGAGCGCTGGAGCGCAAGTCGTAGGCGCGGATGCGCACCGCGTCGGGGTCCTCCGGTGGTGGCTGCTCATGCTCACAGAACCACAGATGGACCAGGCAGCGGCGATAGTTGACCAACGCGCCGGCATAGGCGGAGTAGGCATCGAGTCGCTCCTGCCGAAGCTTCTCGCGGCGGGTGAACTGATGGCTCCTGTCGGTGGTGCGCTGCTGAAACGCCAGAGTGATCCCCGACCCGAGCAGGGTTCCAAGAACGGCTATGGCGCTGGCGATGATGGACTCCACGCGTCAAGCTGATCACGTCTCGCCGCCTTGGGTGGGCCGCTGGCCCGACTTCGGTGTCAAATCGGCGCTGCCCTCGGCGTCACTGACGCTGAGAGCATGACCTTCTGATCCGTAGCTCTGGAGAGATCGGTCATTGGAGGTCATACAGGCTGCGGGGAGGCCCTTGAGGGCCGGAGTCGTTCGCCGTCGGTTGCTGGGGTTGCTGTATTCCGTTGCTGTACAGCAGCGGCTACCAGTCCCGCCAGTCATCTGTGATCTCGGTGCGGCTGATGCCTCGCCTCGCTGCCAGAGCAGGGACATCGATGCCGTGCCCCGTCAAGACCTGATCGATGTAGAGGCACAACTCCTCGCGCTCTTCGGTCTCGAAGCCGGCGCCGTCGTGGTCCTCGTTGATCTCATTCAGGGCCAGCACGACACGCTTGATCACCTCGAAGACCTGCTCGTCGTCCTGGTTCCGGAGCGGGTCCACCTCCGACTCGAACGCCTGCAGTGCCCCGTCAGTCGCCGCCAGCAGTGACTCAGGGAAGAGGTCCGACAGGAAGGCATCGCTCGGGGCCCGTGTGCCAGCGGCGAGTTCGGTTGCCTCGCTCTCCACGCGGGCCCGCCAACGTGCTGATGGTCTGGTTGCCATGCCTGGACCGTAAGCCCAGGCTCTGACACCGGGATCACGGTGCACGCTTTCCAACTGTGGTGGTGGGGTGGCGGGCGTCGTTCGGGGGTGTTCACCTGGGTTCACGGGCGGCCCGCTCGTGGGCTGCACCCGGCTCCTGGTCCCGCCTGAACGGCCGTGAACGGGGTTGAATGAGAAGGAAACTGAGACGGACGGCCACGCAGGGCTGAGACGGCCGACCTGCCAATTTGCTGGTCTGTCGGCTTCGTCCATACGAGGATGCTGCTATGCGCCGCGCTCACGATGAGGAAGAGCCGCTCAAGCTGATCCGCCGCTACGTCACGCCCGACCGGCGGTACCTCAAACTTGGCGGCAGCCTTCTCGGGATGAGCGGACGCAACCGAACCAAGTTCCTCCGCAAGCTGGGCCAGGCTGCCGGTGAGATCAGTCCTCGTGAACTGGACACGCTGCTCGACGGAGGGTGGCGCGAGCGTAAGACGGCAGCCTGGCTCGTCGCCGTGGCCGGCAGATCCGAGTTCCGGGATCGTCTCGGCGAACTCATGCTCGCTAGTGAAGGGCCCTACGCGGGGCAGGCGTACTGCGTCGCTCTGGCCAGCTTCGGCACCCGGACCGACGCCGACTTGCTGGTCGCTTACCTCGACCGCTACCTGCGGCGCCCCGACCTCTACTACGACCAGACAGCCGTCCTCGGCGCGCTCCTGTTGCTCGACGCCAAGCTCGGTGCTGACTACGCGGCCCGGTTCCTCGCGCCTGACGGACTCTGGCAGCAGTGGATCGACGGGCCGCCGAGCAAGGACGGCGAGGTCGCCGACAGCTACCAAGAGTTCATTGGCAAGCTCTGCGCCTTCGCTGAGGAGGCTGCCAAGCACTGCCACGACAGGCTGACATGAGTCCCTCGCCGAGGGAGGTCACTACCATCGCCTAGCGCGTTGCGCCCTCAGCTTGGGAAGCTCGGGGCTCTTGACGGCTGTAGCTCCGCTGACCTGCGGCGGGATGGTGCTGGACTCCTGGTCGCACCCGGCGCGAGTTCCCGCTGCCCCCCCGTGATTCCCCGGAGGAGCTGGCATGCGAATAGCACGGTACTTTCGCCTCGATCGTCTCCTTGGCGGAGCTGGGCCGAGGATTGTCCGAGCCTCAGCCAACGACAGTCAGCCACGATGGCGGATCAGCCGACCGTGCAGGTGCGCGTGTGCCTCGCTGCACCCCCACCGGCCTCAGCCACGCTGCCCTAGATCGTCGACCAGAGGAGGGAACGGCGGTCGGCACATGACGACGGTGCCTGAGCCACCTCAGCTTGGGAAGCTCAGGCGATTTAGGAGCAATATCTGTGGTTAAGCCGGGTTGGAGCCGCTCCGGAATTTCGCGGGCCAGTAACTGATTTCCGGCAGTGTCACGAAGCTCAGTCGACGACAGCTAAAGGTTGTCCCGTAAGCCCATGAGGCTGAGGGTCATGCTGCGTCAGGGTCGGTGCCGATGGCGCCGGCCGAGCGAAGGGAACGCCCGAGGTCTCCGGTGAGGCTGCGCGGGTGTCGGCGCCACCACCACAGGTCGGGGCCGGGCAGCCTGTGGAACTGGTCGAGTGCTTGGCCGTCGTCGTCGACGGTCGCGGCCCTGTACCGGTCGTCCAGAGCTTTGATCCGCGGGGTCCAGAGCTGGACGATGTGTTCGTCCAGCAGGATCCATGCCTCGTGCAGCCAGTTCCGGCAGTAGAGGTCGTTGGTGTACTCGTAGATGTCGTCGCCGTAGCCGCGCTCGATGGCGCTCACCAGGGCGGCCCACGCGTTTACCCTTTCAGTGACCGTGAACGCCGTTCGCCAGCCGCGCTGGTGCAACAGCTCCCCCACCTCGGTCTCCGTAGCCACGGGCGGAGGATCTCACGGGGAAGCCGTCCGGGCGATCGAGATACTGTCCCGCCAGAGGCTGCGGGCCCCGAAGCATGATCAAGGTGAGACGATCTCGCCGTGGCTGGTGTGATCACGGCGTCGGAACCCTCCTGGATAGCCCCGTTCACCGGGCTGAGCCCACGACAGTTCACGAAACTTGTGACTGCGTTGCGGCGGGAGGGCGCCGACCCGGTGAGCAGAGGCCGGCCCTGGGGCCTACCGCTGGAAGACAGATTTCTGCTGGTGGCCGCGTACTGGCGGACGAACCTCACCCTGCGGCAGCTGGCCCCATTGTTCGGGGTCTCCAAGTCCGCCGCGGACCGGATCATCGCCCACATCGGGCCATTGCTCGCCCTGCGGCCTCGCACGAGGTTCCGGAAAGACACGGTGCTGATCGTCGACGGCACCCTAATCCCCACCCGGGACCACACGATCGCCGAGCAGTCGAAGAACTACAGGTACTCCACCAACCACCAAGTCGTCATCGATGCCGACACCCGTCTGGTCGTCGCCGTCGGCCGACCGGTCCCGGGGAACCGCAACGACTGCAAGGCATGGGAGCTGTCCGGAGCGAAGGACGCCATCGGCCGGACCACTGTGATCGCTGACGGTGGCTACCGGGGCACTGGCCTGATCATCCCTCACCGCCGTGACCCCGGTCGGGCCGAACTACCAAGTTGGAAAGAGGAACACAACGCCTCTCACCGCAAGGTCAGGGCCCGCGGCGAGCACGCCTTCGCCCGGATGAAGAGCTGGAAGATCCTCCGCGACTGCCGCTTGAAGGGCAACGGCGTTCACCACGCCATGCTCGGCATCGCCCGCCTCCACAACGTCACCATCACCGGCTGAACCGAGCAGGCAGGTCAGCAAGCACGACCGTGATCAATTACGGGACAACGCTTAGCTACGACGCCGGGAGTGCCAGCGATCAGGCGCGCGTATGTCTCATTGCACACTCACCGGCTTCCACCACGTAGTCAATACCGTCGGCTGGAACAATCACGACTGCCCACTCGCGCTGACGGTGCCCACAGGCGCGACCGCTGAAGCATGTGGGTTCGATTCAACAGATCGAAAATGAGCGCTACTGACAATCAATTATGGGATAATGGAATACCTCCCATAGCCGTCTCTGGCGATTAGCTGAGAGGCGCCACCGAAGGGCGTGAACTTAAATGCGGGATTCCCTTTATTAACCTTGACGGAAATGTCTTTTGTCTCATTATCTGCTGGAACGTAGTATTTCAAATGAAGGGACCATTCGCACCCGCGGTCCGAGGCGACAGAGATATTCATGAATGCAGGTTCTAGGTTATTTTGCAGCGCTACCCCCTTAACTGTCAGGTAGGGCTTTCCTGAGGCATCATCCGTAGCGTCGACTGTGTCTCCCGGGTTTTCAGCCTGGGTGAAATCGAATACCAGTCCATCCCTGTTAGAGACACCCCCGGACGGTGCAGGAACGAGTGCCGATTGGGCTGTAGATTCAGTGCATTTTATCGTTTTCGCATAGATGCGTTTAATCGTGATTACGCCACCGCGCTGAGAGGAGAGCTCGAGCTGCATGGAAAGATAGGGGAGGGGTGCATTCTCTGGATCTCCGCGCCGCCCCAGAACCCGCTGCCCGCCCAAATCGGAGAGCTTTTTCCTGAGTTTTTTGTCGCTGACGTTCGACTTATTGATCACATCGACTTCCGCCTGGGTCAGGACCCGATCGAATTCCCAATAGTCGACCTCCCCAGCCGCTTGCTCGGCGGGAGGAATATAGGAGAGGTGTGCGTCGAGTGCAGGTTTAGATTTTTCTACATTATCTGCCGCTTTATCGGCAACTTCTGCGGCATCGTCGGCCAGGATGTGGGTGTACGCGTAGGTCGTAAGGATTCCCACGAGGAAAACGGCCAATATGGCGAGCGCTTTTTTGGCAGAAATGCGCCGAAGGCTTTGCCCGTTCTGTGCAGCCTCGGGGTCTAGAGCTTCGGCTAAAAAGTTTCGCGTTCTTTCCGCTGAGGTGGTTCCTCCGGTGCTGGCGCTTCCCCCGGTGGTTCCTCCGGTGCTGGCGCTTCCTCCGGTGCTGGCGCTTCCTCCGGTGCTGGCGCTTCCCCCGGACGTGCTCATGCATCCACCACCTGATCGCTTTGACTGCCGAAGTCCCAATGGCTATGTCCGTGAAACACGCAGTCAACACCAAGACGCCATATTTTGGTCTCCTGTAAGGAAGGAGGCAAGCGCTTTGGCTATGGTGTGCTCCAATCTCTGACACCGGACGGCTGAACGCCGGGTGCGCGGCCCGGCCGCCGGCCGGGCTGGAGCGGGACGAAGGCAGGAGCGCAGGCCCGGCCGGGGGCCGGGCCGCGCGCGGGGAGCGGAGCGAGCCGCCTTGAACCAGTAGAGAAAGTTTGAATCAGGCACGGGTTGTTGGTGTGTCCGGTCCCGGTAGATGCTTGACGGCCGTCGACGTGGCTTAGGCTCCTGGTGTCTGCTGCCTGGTGGTGTAGAACCCTGAGCATGGGGAGTGAGCGGCGGGAGCTGATGCGGGCGCTTGGCGGGCGTCTTCGGATGCTGCGGGCAGAGGCCGGCCTGACGGGTGCTGCCCTGGCGCAGCGTGCTGGTGTGGGGCAGCCGACCGTGTCCAAGGTCGAGACGGGGCGCATGGTTCCGAGTCTCGATGTGCTCGACCGGCTTTTGGGTGCCCTCGGCCTTGATGAGTCGACGGCTCGTGAGGTGCGTGACCTCCTGGCCGCTGTGGCCACTGCTGCGGACTCTGGCCAACCGGCAGACAACGGGGCCCCCGTCGGTGCGGCCGTTGACGAAGAGGTTCGGTCCGCTCGGCTGGTGCGGTCGTTTCAGTGCGTCATCCTGCCCGCCATGCTCCAGAGCGCGGAGTACGCCCGTCACGTCTTCGAGGGTGTGCCGGGCTCGACGCCTGAGGCGGTCGGGCGTGCTGTTGCTGGCCGTGACTTTCGAGCGGCAGAGCGTGCTGTATGAGCCGGGGCGGGAATCGGTGTTCGTGCTGACGGAAGCGGTGTTGCGGACGTGGCCGGGGACGCCTGCGTTGATGCTCGCCCAACTCGACCGGCTGCTGGCCGTTGAGAGTCTGAGTACAGTCCGGCTCGGGGTTGTGCCCTGGCGTCGGCCGGTGCCGGTGTTGCCCCGGCATGGGTTCAGGCTGTGCGACCGGCGGGCGGTCGTGGTGGAGGCGTTCGACCGTGAGCGGGTGTCGGTGGACTCCGCTGAGGTGGCCGCGTACGAGGAGTCGTTCGCTCGGTTCGAGGGGGCGGCGGTCTTCGGTGGCGAGGTGCGAGAGCTGCTGTTGCGGATGATGACGGAGTTCCGGGAGCTGGGAGACACCGTCACCCCATAGAGGAATAATTCCTCGGGATGCCTAGTCCGGTGAGCGGGCGTGGGAATACTCTGCCGTCACGCTGTCTAGCCCCCTAGACGAACTGAGGTGTTCTCCCATGCTCTCCAAGTGGTGCCGTGCCTTCCCTGGTCTCGCCGAGGAGGTGACCCACGCCCGTCACTTCGTGGCCTCCCTGCTCGCCGAACGGGGCCCCGTCGACGATGCCGTCCTGATCGTGAGTGAGCTGGCGACCAATGCCGTGCGGCACTCGCTGAGCGGTTCGGCCGGCGGCTGGTTCCTCGTGATCGTCGGCTTCGGTCACGACCTGATCCGCCTTGAGGTGGTCGACCAGGGCGGCCCCTGTGTGCCGCATCTGTGCGACGTCACCAATCAGGAGGAGGGCGGGCGCGGGCTGCTGCTCATCGCCGCCTGTGCGAAGGACTGGGGAGTCAAGGACTGGCCCGACGGCCGTTCGGTCTGGGCCGAGTTGGCGCGGGAGGGCGCGTGAGCGCGCGCCGCCCGGTGATAGTCCGGGGCTGGGCTGTGGGCGGTGGCGGGTGAGTCCTCGGGGTGTGCCCCGGCGGCGGTCCCGGTTCTTCGTGGTCGACGTTCGTACGGGTCGGCGTCTCCCGCCCATTCCGTCTAGGGCCCTAGACTCCTGGGTATTCCTAGGAGGTGTGCTCATGTCGGACGAGCTGCAACGGATCATGGCGATTGATGATCCGTACCTGCTCCTGCGTGAGGTCACGACCCGGCTGGCCGACGCACAGCAGGAGGTGACAGAGCTGGCCCGCCTCCGTCGGCGTGTGGTGCAGGACCTGCACGCGCAAGGGCTGTCGTACGCGCAGATCGCCGAGAAGGCCGGCCTGAGCCGCGGGCGCATTCACCAGATCCGCCATACCGGCCCGGCGCCGGAAGGGGCTTTCCTCGGCCGGGGCGCTGTCACCGTTGCCACTCCGCTGCGGCGTGACGACGAACGCGGGCGGACGGTCGTCGCCGTGGACGACGTCAGTTCCGGCAAGCGGCTGGAGGACCTGGCGCGCTCGTATGGCCTCGGCGTCACCTCGGAACATGTGCCGGTTACAGGTGAGATCGACCTCAATCGTGAGGGCCTGGTCGTCGTCTGCGGCCCGCGCATGTCTCAGGAGATGTGGGACACCTACGCGCAAGATCCGGTGCTGCGCTGGGAGCGCGCGGAAGACGGGCCCTGGACAGTGGTGGACCGCCGGACCGGCGCCGTGCATCGTTCGGGACAGGACAGTGATCCGGCCCGGCCGTACGACGTCGGATACCTCGGCCGGCTGTCGCGCCCGGACGGTGGCGGCTCGCTGCTCGCCATCGCCGGCATTCACACGCAAGGCTCCCTCGGTGTCGTGCAGCTGCTCGCCAACGACCTCAACGCGCTGTGGGGACAGGTGGGGGACCGCCGGTTCTCCACGCTGGTGGGCGTCGAGTACGACCCGGAGACCAGCGAACCGCAGTCCGTCGAACTTCTCTGCCCGCTCTACCGGCACGACGAAGAGGCGTCCTCGTGAGGACTGCCCTCGCCACACTGCCCGCCGGCCCCGACAGGGAGAACGAGGACTTCGCCGCCGCCGCTCCCGGTGTCGCCGTCCTCCTCGACGGGGCCGGCGTCGGCGGGGCGGAGACCGGATGCACGCACGGCGTCGCCTGGTTCTCCTCGACGCTCGGGGCCTTGCTGCTGCGCAGCATCACCGCGTACCCCGTCCGGCCGCTCGCCGAGTGTCTGGCCGACTCCATCGGCCTCGTCCGGTCCTTGCATGAGGGCACGTGCGATCTGGCGTACCGGGCCAGTCCCACCAGTACGGTCGTCGCCGCACGTGTCGGCGCGGGAGCTCTGGAGTACCTCGTCCTCGGTGACTCCTCCCTGCTCCTGGCCGACCGGGACGGCGGTACGACCGTGGTCACCGACCGGCGCCTGGACGAGGTCGGCAAGCGGCTGCGCGGGCCGGTCGACGAGCTGCCTACCGGCTCGCCCGAGCATGCCGCCGCGCTCGCCGAGTACCGCGATGCGCTGACCGGGCTCCGGAATCGGCCGGATGGCTTCTGGATCGCCGGTCCTGATCCAGGGGTGGTAGAACACGCAGTGACGGGGACGGTTCCGCTGGGATCGCTGGCGTCCGCGACGTTGCTGAGCGACGGGGCTACGCGGCTTGTCGACCGCTTCGAACTCTCCGACTGGGAAGAGACGTTGGCGCTCCTCAGCTCCTCCGGGCCGGATGAGCTGATCCGGCGCGTGCGTGAGGCTGAGGCCGGCGACCCTGACGGACGGCGCTGGCCGCGAGGGAAGGCGCGCGACGACGCGACGGTCCTTCACTGGGTGCTGTCGTAGCGCGTGCGGGCGCGCGATCTGACACGCGTCCGTATACCCCCCTAGACAGTTGATGGGTCGTCGGTTACCTTGAATGTCGACCCCCCTAGACAGTTAGGGCGGGCCCCTCCTTGCGCTGTCTAGGGGGGTACGCAGATTCGCCGACTCAGTGAGGTACAGACAATGCGTGTGATCCCCGTGGACACCTCGGCCGCGACGCTCCTCGTGACGAAGCTGCCTGAGGTGAAGGTGCGGGACCGGCAGACCGGTGAGGTTGCCGTGGACCCGGTGACCAATCAGCGGCTGATGGTGCTGGAGCTGGTGTTCATCGCGGCCGGCGGTTCGGACATGATCAAGGTGACCGTTCCTGAGCCGGGCATCGGTGAGGGCCTGGTGATGGGTGCGCCGGTCGTCCTGTCGGGTCTGGTGGCCCGGCCGTGGGAGAGCGAGTTCGGCGGGCGGGCCCGGCACGGCATCGCCTACCGGGCGGACGCGGTCATGGTCAACGCCCCGGCGTCGGTGCAGGGTTGATCGCCATGGCCGACACCGTCCGGGTTCTGCTCCCGGTGCTGCTGGTCCTGGCCGTGCTGCTGGTGGTGCGCCGTCGTATGCCGGTGGTGTTCTGGTGGCTGGTCGGGTATCCGGCCGTCGCGCTGCGGGTCCTCGTCTCCTACCGGGCGACGATGGACGCCTGCGGCCTGACGGTCCCGGCCTCGGCCGTCCGCCGGGCCACCGCCCGGATGATCGGGCGGCAGGCGGCACCCGTACCGCCTCGCCACTCCTTCCCCCGGCCGACCGGATCCGGGCTCGTGATGCGGCTGCGGATGGCGGCCGGGCAGGCTCCCGAGGACTTCGCCGCCTCGGCCGACCGGCTGCGGCACGCCTGGGGCGCCCACGCCGTGCACGTCCGTCCCACGAAACCGGGACGGCTGGAACTGCGGCTCGTCGGCTGGGACGTGCTCGCCGAGGTGCGGCCCGCCCGGCACCGGCTGGGGGACGGCACGCTGTGCCTGCCGCTGGCGCTGCGGGAGGACGGCGTATGGCACGTGCGGGACTTCCGCACCGTGCCGCACGAACTGATCCTCGGCGCCACGCAGTCCGGCAAGTCCGTCTACCTGCGCAACCTGCTGTGCGGCCTGGCCCGTCAATCGGTCGTCCTGGTCGGCATCGACTGCAAATGGGGCGTCGAACTGGCGCCGTTCGCGCCCCGGTTGTCCGCGCTCGCCGACACCCCGGACCGGGCGAACGAACTCCTCGACGTGCTGCTGGAGGAGATGGAGGCACGGTTCCGGCTCATCGGCCTGCGGAGCGGGGCCGGTCCGGACGCCGTGCTCACCTCGGACGTGTGGGGGCTGCCGGAAGCGGCGCGGCCGGTGCCGGTCGTGGTCGTCGTCGACGAGGTCGCCGAACTCTTCCTGGCCGCGAGCAAGGACGACGAGAAGCGGCGGGACGCGATGGTCACCAAGCTCATCCGCCTCGCCCAGCTCGGCCGCGCGGCCGGCATCTTCCTGGAGGTGTGCGGACAGCGCTTCGGCGCCGAACTGGGCAAGGGCGCCACAATGCTGCGCGCTCAGCTCTCGGGCCGCATCTGCCACCGCGTCAACGACGAAGCGTCGGCGAACATGGCGCTGGCCGACATCTCCCCTGAGGCCGCGCTGGCCGCGACCGCCATCCCGGCCGAGCGTCCCGGCGTCGCCGTCGTCGGGGACTCCTCCGGCGGCTGGTCCCGTGTCCGCTCACCGCACCTCACCCTCGACGACGCGGCGGCCGTCTGCCGGGACACCGCCGCCCTGGTGCCGGATCTGCCCCGGCTCGACGCCTTCCGGCCCGCCGTCGCCGTCGAAGCGGCTGGGCCGTCCTCCTCGACCGCTGCCGTGCCCACCGCTCGCCCGGTGACCGAGTAGCCGCACCCCTCTTCTCCACGGTCGGCGTGACCGCCTCGCGCCATGTCCCTACCCCTCCCATGCCTGAAACAGGAAGGAACCGGAGCCGATGCGTGCCCACCTGGTCCGCGTGGATGCCGTGATCGTTCAGGCCGTCATCGCCGGCGCCCTGTCCTTCTCCCACCTGCACGACCTCGCCTCGGCGGCCGGACAGGGCGGGTGGAAGGCGTGGGCCTACCCGGTCAGCGTCGACCTGCTGCTGGTCGCCGCCTGGCGCCGGATGCGGCAAGCACAGCGGGCGGGGCAGGCGGCCGGGGGACCGCGCCTGTGGTTCCTAGTGGCCCTGGCCGCATCGCTCGGCGCCAACGTCGCCACCGCCGGACTCCTCGACCTCGACCACGTCCCCGCCTCGCTCCGCGTCGTCGTCGCGGGCTGGCCCGCCGTCGCCTTCTTCGGCGGCACGCTCCTCGCCCACACCCCGCACGCCAGCACGGAAGCGCTGGCCGTCCCTGACTCCTCGGCCCCGTCGACCGACGCGTACGAGGAACGGCCTCCCGCCCCGGCCGCCGTCGACACGACCGACCGGGACGCGCTCCCGGCACCGTCCACCGACCCCGACCCCGACCCCGCTCCCGAGACAGCCACCGAACCGGCCGCAACCTCGACCCCAGTCCCGGCGCCCGCTCCCGCCGTCACCCTTCCGCCCGCCCTCGTCGACCGCGTTCGGGCCCTGGCCGACGAACACCACTCCGCCACCGGTCGCCCCGCCGACCCCGACGCCGTACGCGCCCGGCTGGGCCTGCCCCCGTCCATGACGGCCTCCGTCGCCGCCCACCTCTGAGAGGAGCACTGCCATGCACCGCCGCTTCCGCAACGTCCGCCGTATCGGCCCCGTGAACGTCGCCACCTACCTCGACCGCGGCAAGCACCGCCACCTCGCCGCCTGCACCGCGCCCCGCTGCGACTTCTCCGCCGAGTACGACAGCCGCGCCGCCGCCGAACTCGCCGCCCGTACCCACCGCTGCTCCGCCTGACAGGAGACCCACCGCATGAACGTCCCGCTCTGGCTCGCCCTGCTCTGCATCGGAGTCCTCGGCGTCAAGCTCATCCGCCCGCCCTGGTGGCTCATCGCCGCCCTCCTCCTCGGCGGCTACCTCCTCGCCGACAGCCTGCTCGCCCCCGTCATCGACAACTTCGTCAAGTAACCCGCCCAGGAAGGAGATCCGCCCATGTTCCGGCCCAAGATCCCGACCATGCCCCAGCCCACCGGCCTGGTCACCCCGCCCGCCGTCGTCGTCGAACCGACCACCATCACCCCGGCCGCCTCGCCGGTCGCACCGCCGGCGCCTATCGCCCCGGTTTCGTCCCGCCCGGCTGTGCAGCGCACCCCCGGCAGCGCCCTCGCCCTCGTCGGCGGCGGCACCGCCGTGGTCCTGGTCGTCGGCGCCGTCCTGGTCTCCATGCTCCTGGCCGTCGCCATCACCGCCGCTTCCGTCGCCGTCTGCGCCGTCGTCGTCCGCTCCCTGCTCACCCGCCGCTGACTCCTCGGCTCCGCCCGGCCTCGCCTACCCATACTGTCTAGCCCCCTCGACAAGTCGAGCAGAGAGGCAGGCAGGCCGGGCGGACGCCGCGAACACCCGCCGCCCCGCAAGGAGGAACCCGCACATGCACGCCCCGGCTCCCCTCGGAGCCATCCGCAACCTAACGGCCCTTGCCCGGCACGGTGACCTCAGCTCCTACGCCCGGCAGATCCAGCGCCTGGGCGGCTGCGAGCGGCCCGTACGGATGGAGGGCCACCGCCTCGACGTCCATGCCGCAACCGGCGAGATCGTCCGGGAAGTCGTCGACCGCGACCTTCCCGCCGGACAGCTCCTCATCCGCTGCAACAACCGCCGCGCCACCCGGTGCGCCGCCTGCGCCGAGATCTACCGCAAAGACACCTTCCACCTCGTCACCGCCGGACTGAGCGGCGGCAAGGGCATCGGCCCCACCGTCGCCCAACACCCCCGCGTCTTCGCCACCTTCACCGCCCCCTCCTTCGGCCCCGTCCACAACCGTCCCGCCGGCGGCCGCTGCCGCTGCGGACGCACCCACCCCGAAGACGACCCCACACTCGGCACCCCACTCGACCCGGACCGCTACGACTACCGCGCGGCCGTCCTGTGGAACGCACACGCCGGTGCCCTCTGGGCCCGGTTCACCACCTACCTGCGCCAACAGCTCGCCTCCCGCGCGGGCCTCACCCGCTCCGCGCTGCGCGACTGCCTCAAGGTCTCCTATGCCAAGGTCGCCGAGTATCAGCGGCGAGGCGCCGTCCACTTCCACGCCGTGATCCGCCTCGACGGCCCCGACGGCGCCGAGGACACCCCACCCACCTGGGCCACGACCGAACTCCTCACCGACGCCATCCGCACGGCGGCCCGCCTCGCCGAGACACCCGGGCCCGTCCTGGACGGCCACGCGTACGCCTTCCGCTTCGGTACACAGCTCGACGTCCGCCCGATCCGCTCCGCCGACTTCGCCGGAACCTCGGAGCTCTCCAGCCGGGCCGTTGCCGCCTACATCGCCAAGTACGCCACCAAGGGCGCCGAAACCGCCGGCACCCTCGACCGCCCCGTCCGCAACCCGATCACGGACCTGATCGGCTCAGGCGTCACCGACCACGCCCGGCAGATGATCCTCACCTGCTGGCACCTCGGCGCACTCCCCGAACTCGAAGACCTCCGCCTGCGCAAGTGGGCCCACATGCTCGGCTTCCGCGGCCACTTCTCCACAAAGTCGCGTGCCTACTCCGTCACCCTTGGCGCCCTCCGCCAGGAACGCGCCGACCACAACGAAGCCCTCACCCGCGAACGCGCCGCCGAAGCGGGCCACCCGCTCCCCGACCCGGACACCGTGCTCGTCCTCTCGCACTGGCGCTTCGCCGGGACTGGCCTCACGGACGCGGAAGCCCTCTTCGCGTCCTCACGCTCCGCTTCCCACGACGTAGAAGGAGACCCCGACCGTGCGTGATGACGAACTGCTCACCGTCGCCGAGGTAATGGCCCGTCTCCGTCTCGGCCGGTCCACGGTGTACGACCTGATCCGGTCCCGTCGCCTGCCCTCGGTCACCATCGGCCGGTGCCGGCGCATCCCCGCCTCCGCCCTGGGCGACTTCATCGCGGGACAGATGGAGCGTGCGGCCTGATGACCAAGCGTCGGAGCCGTGGTGACGGCGGCCTGCACTGGGACGAGAAGCGGCAACGGTGGATCGCCACGGCGAACCTGGGCTTCGACCCGAGTGGCAAGCGGATCGTGAAGCGGGGGAGTGGCAAGACCAAGACCGAGGCCAAGAACAAGCTCAAGGAGGTGCTGCGGGACCACGAGGACGGTCTTGCGATCGCGCCCACCAACTACACGGTCAAGGATGCCGTGACGGACTGGCTCGCGTACGGCCTGGTGGGCATCGACCCCAGCACGGCGAAGACGTGCGCGATCCTGAGCAACACACACATCATCCCGTCCCTCGGCGCGCGCAAACTTCGTGACCTGAGCGCGGAAGACGTCGACCGCTGGCTGGCAGCCAAAGCGAAGGCGCTCAGCACGCGCACCCTTCAAGCGATCCACTCGTGCCTCAACCGTGCGGTCAAGCGGGCCATGGCTCGGGACAAGGTGAAGCGCAACGTCGTCGAACTCTGCTCGGTGCCCCAGGGGCAGGCCGGGCGCCCCTCGAAGGCGCTCACCTTCGCTCAGGCTGAGGCCGTGCTCAAGGGCGCCGAGGGCACCTCGATGTACGCGTACATCGTCCTCGCGCTGCTGACCGGTGCCCGTACCGAGGAGTTGCGGGCGCTCACCTGGGATCACGTCTTCCTCAAGGGCAAGCCGGACGCCGACCCGCCGCAACCTCCGCATATCGCGGTGTGGCGCTCGGTCCGGCGGGGCGGGGACACCAAGACCCGGAAGTCCCGGCGCACGCTCGCGCTGCCGGCGCGCTGCGTGGAAGCGCTCTGGCAGCAGTTCGAGGACCAGGGATGGGACCGGCTCGCCGCTGACGAGAAGTGGGAGGAACACGGGCTGGTCTTCTCCTCGGCCGTCGGCAAACCGCTCGACGCCGCGAACGTTCGGCGCGCCTTCCGCCAAGCGCTCAAGGAAGTCGACGGGATCGACGCCGACGAGTGGACGCCCAGGGAGCTCCGGCACAGCTTCGTGTCCCTGCTGTCCGACCGGGGGGTCCCGCTGGAAGTGATCTCCCGACTCGTCGGGCACTCCGGGACGGCCGTGACGGAAGAGGTCTACCGGAAGCAGATCCGGCCCGTGATCCAGACCGGCGCCGTGGTCATGGACGGCATCTTCGGTGCGGAGGAACGGCGGCTGTAGACACGCGGAAAGCGGTAGTCACGCAGATAGACACGCAGCCGGAAACAGGTGAGGGCCCTACCGCGAACGGTAGGGCCCTCACCTGCTGTTTTGGCTGTCGGGGTGGCGGGATTTGAACCCACGACCTCTTCGTCCCGAACGAAGCGCGCTGCCAAGCTGCGCTACACCCCGATGTCGCTGCTGTCGCGGCGACGACGTTTACTTTAGCCCACCGGTGCCCGGAGACGAAATCCGGTTTTGCGGCGGCGCAGGGGGGCCGGGCGGATGTGGTCCAGGGTGACCAGGAGGATCGCCAGGGCGTAGACGGCCAGGCACAGGAGGAGGGCGTTGGTCAGGACGTGCTGGTAGCCGTGGGATGCCACGTCGAGGAAGGGGTGGACGTAGCGGCCTGGGGTGCCGGGGGCGAGGAGGGCGCCTCGGGTGAGGATCAGGGCCAGGTACGCCAGCGGGTAGAGCAGCCAGGCCGTGGCGTGCCGGGGGCGCAGTCGGTGCGGTGGGGTGAGGAACAGCCAGTCCAGCGCGGCCGCGAGCGGGACCGCCGTGTGCAGGAGCCGGCCGGCCACGGCCGGCCAGCCGGTCGCGTCGGCCGGGGTGTCCGTGAGCGCGAACGGTGGGGACGCGTTCGCCAGGAGCAGGTGGTAGGTCAGAGCCGCTGTCGCCGTGTACAGCAGGGTGGCGCCGGTCAGGGCGGGCGGGAGGGAGCGGCGGGCTGTCCATGCGCGCTGGGCGGCCAGGGCGAAGACGACGGCTGCCAGTGCGCCGCTCTGGATCGTGAAGTAGGTCAGGGCCCGGGCCGGGCTGCCGTGGAGTAGGGCGATCGTCACTCCGGCCGCCGCCGCGGCGGCGATCAGGAGGCGGAAGACGGCCGTCACGGGGCGGCGTACGGGCGTCATCACCGCGGCGGCCGGGACGGCGGCCGACAGGGGGCCGGGCACGCCCGGTAGCGCCGGAAGTCCCGGTATGTCCCGGGGCAGGGGGGTGAACATGCCCTCACGCTAGGGAGGGGGGTGGTGTGGGGCGATCCGGGTGGTCTGTTCGGGTTTCGAGTGCAGAGTGAGTGGAGGAAAGAGGGGCTGGGGCGGCGCCCCTCTTTCCTGCTGCTTCGGGTCCTACTGCTTCGGGGCCAGGGTCAGCAGGGTTGCCTCCGGGGGGCAGGCGAAGCGGAACGGGGTGTAGCGGTTGGCGCCGCAGCCCGCCGAGACGTGCAGGTACGAGGTGTTGCCCTCGGCGGTGTGCGTCGACAGGCCCTTGACGCGGTCGGTGTCCAGGTCGCAGTTGGTGACCAGGGCGCCGTAGAAGGGGATGCACAACTGCCCGCCGTGCGTGTGGCCGGCCAGGATCAGCGGGTAGGCGTCCGCCGTGAAGGCGTCCAGTACCCGCAGGTACGGGGCGTGCACCACGGCCATGGAGAAGTCGGCGTCGTCCGACGGACCGCCGGACACCTGCGCGTAGCGGTCCCGCTTGATGTGCGGGTCGTCCAGGCCCGTCAGCTCCAGCGACAGCCCGCCCTCCAGCTTCAGCGTGTCGCGCGTGTTCGTCAGGTTCAGCCAGCCTGCCGCGTCGAAGCCGTCGCGGAGGTCCTCCCACGGGTTGTGGATCACACGCTTGGCCGGTGCGTTGCCGTTCAGGCCGTGCTGTCCGCTGATCTTCTCGCCCAGGTAGCGGGCGGGGTTGCGCGGCACGGGGCCGTAGTAGTCGTTCGAGCCGAAGACGTAGGCCCCGGGGAACTCCATCAGCGGGCCCAGGGCGTCGAGTACCTCGGGGACGCCCTCCGGGTCCGAGAGGTTGTCACCCGTGTTGATCACGAAGTCGGGGCGCAGGCCCGCCAGCGAACGCAGCCAGCGCTGCTTCTTGCGCTGTCCGCTCACCATGTGGATGTCGGAGACCTGCAGGAGGCGCAGCGGGCGCATCCCGGCCGGGAGGACGGGCACCGTGACCCGTCGCAGACGGAAGGAGCGGGCCTCGAACCCGGCCGAGTAGAGCAGTCCGGCGGCGGCAACCGCCGTGATTCCCAGGGGTACTCCGTATCGCGCGCGCATGAGTCCATCGTGTCAGACGGCGGTGTATGGTCCGCGCGGCCTGTGGACAACTCCGGTTCCGCGGGAAGCGCGCAGGAGACGCGGGGCGCCCCGGAAATCACGGGCGGGTTGCTCCTCGTACCTGCGACAATCGAGTCATGACCACGCTCAAGTCGAAGCTGCAGGCAGACCTCAACGCCGCGATCAAGGAGCGAGACGAGCTCCGCTCCTCCACGCTCCGGCTGACCCTCACCGCCATCACCAAGGAGGAGGTCGCCGGCACGGTGAAGCGCGAGCTCTCCGACGACGAGATCACCAAGGTGATCACCCGTGAGGCGAAGAAGCGCCGGGAGGCCGCCGAGGCGTTCGCACAGGGCGGGCGTGCGGAGCAGGCCGAGCGGGAGCGGGCCGAGGGCGAGGTGCTCGCCGTCTACCTGCCCAAGCAGCTGACCGACGAGGAGCTGCGGGAGATCGTCGTCCAGGCCGTCGAGAAGGCAAGGGCGGCCGGGGCCGAGGGGCCGCGGGCCATGGGCCAGGTCATGAAGATCGTGAACCCCGAGGTGGCCGGTCAGGCGGAGGGCGGGCGGGTCGCCGCGCTCGTCAAGCAGGTCCTCGCCGCGGGTTGATCCGTAGCAAGGGGTGCCCTCCTCGACTTCAGAGAGAGTCGAGGAGGGCACCCGTCGGTACTGGGGGCACTCGTCTGTACGAGTCAGTAGGCACCGCGCCGAACCCCGTCGGCGGCGCCGGCGCTACCCGGTCTGTCCCCCGTTGCCGTTCCCCCGTACGTTGCCGTTCCCGCCGCCGTCCTGGCCCTGGAAGAAGCCGCTCGGGATGGAGAACGTCGGATCGGGGTTCGGGCTGGTCGTGCCCGCGTTCGTGCCGGCGGTCGCGCCGCCCGCCGGGCCTCCGTTGCCGTTGCCGCCGTTCGCTCCGCCCCCGTTGGTGAACCCACCGTTGGTGAAGCCGCCGAGCAGACCGCCCAGGGGGTCGTTGTCCCCGTTGCCGCCGTCGCCCCGGCCGCGGCCCTTGCCGTTCTTGTCCCCGTTGCCGTCGTTGCCCTTGCGCTTGTCGTCGGGGATGTTCACCAGGTGGAAGTCGGGCGCCTCCTTGCCCGCCAGCGCGCCGGACATCATGTCGCGCCAGATCGGACCGGGCACCTCGCCACCGAACACCTTCGCGTGCCACTGGCCGCCGATCGAGATGTCGACCATCCGCCGCTTGTGCGCCGGGTCGCCGACCCACACCGCGCCCGCCATGTTGGGCGTGTAGCCGACGAACCAGGCCGCGTAGCGGAAGTCCGTCGTACCGGTCTTGCCCGCGCTGGGGCGGTCACCGAGGCCTGCCTGCGTACCGGTGCCGTCCTCGACCACGCCCTTGAGGAGCGTGTTCACGGTGTCCGCGGTCTTCTCCGACATCGCGCGCGAGCACTTCGTCCTCGGCACCGGGAGCGACTTCTTGCTGTCGCCGACCTTCTGGGTGATGGCCTCGATCGCGACGGGCGTGCAGTACGTGCCCCGGGAGGCGAAGGTGGCGTACGCGCTCGCCATCGTCAGCGGCGACATCTCCTGCG
The DNA here is from genome assembly GCF_030816915.1 of Streptomyces sp. B3I8. Taxonomy (NCBI): domain Bacteria; kingdom Bacillati; phylum Actinomycetota; class Actinomycetes; order Kitasatosporales; family Streptomycetaceae; genus Streptomyces; species Streptomyces sp. B3I8. The sequence goes on from NZ_JAUSYN010000002.1 coordinate 3,833,557, forward strand.
TGCCCAGGGCGATCGACGGCGCCTGGGTGATCTTGTTGCCGTCGGCGCGGTGCACACCCATCTTCTTGGCCATGTCGATGACCGGGCAGATGCCGATGTCGGAGATCAGCTGCACGTAGTAGGTGTTGACCGACTTGGCGGTCGCTTCCTTCATGCCGTACGGGCCGTGCTCCGACTCGTTCTCGTTGGTCAGCTCGGTGCCGTCGGAGTTGACCCACTTCTTGCCGTCGCACACGGAGATCGGGCTCGGGTACTCCATCTTGTACGGCGAGGAGTAGGACTGCGTGGGCGGTGTGCC